>CBDUPA010000014.1:0-194194 GCA_965368975.1 uncultured bacterium
TGTGCTCGCTCCACTCGACGCCCCTGTGCTCGCTCCACTCGACGCCCCTGTGCTCAGGCTCGATCGCCGCCGGGTCCAGCACCACCTGCAAGGGCTCGTCCATCCCCGGCAGGCAGCGGAACACGGTGCGCAAGATCTCGTGTCGGTCGACCAGCCGGCCGAGCGCCGCGCGCACACCGGCACCGTCGCCCGCGCTCAGGCGTACCCCCGCCTGCACGACGCCGGCGCCGCCGTGCCGCTGCACACCCTGCCAGGCGCGGCGCTGCTGGGGCGAGAGGGGGAAACCTTCGACGACCGATTCCATGATCTTCGAACCTCGGCTCACGCGGCCTGCGAAGCTTGGCGCGCCTCGGCCATTGCGACGACGACCTTGCGCGCGCCCTTGAAGGGGCGCCGGCCGTGTGCCGCCAGCATGTTGTCGAGCAGCAGCACATCGCCGCGCTGCCAGGGAAAGACGACCGATTCTTCGTCATAGACGCGGCGGATCTCGGCCAGCGCCTCGGCTTCGATGGCGCTGCCGTCGCCGTAGAAGGCGTTGCGCGGCACCTCGTCCTCGGCACACATGCTGAGCAGCGACTCGCGCATCTGCGCCGGCAGGCTCGAGATGTGGAAGAGGTGAGCCTGGTTGAACCACACCCACTCGCCGGTCTCGGGATGGCGCTCGACGCCCTGGCAGACCTGGCGCGTGCGCGCGCGGCCGCCGTCGCGCCACTCGATCTCGATGCCCTGCTGACGGCAGAAGGCCTCGACCACGTCCCGGTCGTCGGTCTGGAACACGTCCTGCCACGGCAGGTCGAGCCCCTCGCCGTAGTTGCGCACGTACATCACGCCCTTGTCGGCGAACTTCTGGCGCACCGCCGGATCGATCTTGTCGTAGACGCGGCGGCTGTCGGCAATCGGGGTCTCGCCCTGTTCCTCGGCCGGGACCAGGCTGAGGAACCAGATCTTGAGCGGCCAGCTGCGCGAGTAGGACATCTCGTTGTGCATCGGGATGCTCTGATCGGCCGGGTACTCGGTCGAGGTGTAGACCTTGCCCTTGACCTGTGAGCGCGGTGTCGAGCGGAAGGTGTAGTCGAGCAACTGCTCACCGGAGTAGCCGCGCGCCAGTTCCTCGAGTTGCTCGGCCGCCTGCACGCCGAAGCCGCGCAGCAGCACGCCGCCACGCACCTTCAGCGCTTCGGCGACCTCGTCACGGTGGCGATCGAGCCAGGCGCCGAGGTCGACCCCGGGGCGTGCCGGCTCGATCAGCAAGGGCAAGCCGCGGCCGGCTTCCAGGTCGCGCCGGGTCACCAACTCGCTCTCCGCCACACGCACGCTGCGTCGCCGGATGCCCCCCAGGGCACCGAGACTGGGTTTGTCGGATCCAACGGGAGTCTTGCCACTCATGATCGTGTCTCCATCATCCATCAGGTTGGCTGCCGGATCGGGCACGCCGCCGCAGCCTGCCCATCACCGCAGCGTCGTAAGCTTCGTTCTGCCGCTCCTGTTCGGCCTGGCCGGCGGTTTCGAGCAGGTGCAGCGCGGCGGCGACATCGCCGTCCAGCAGTGTTTCCGCCTGCTCGAACAGCAGTTCCAGGCGCGCCAGGATGCGCTCGGCGGCCGTGCCACTGACCCGCCGGACGTCGTGCAACAGGTCGAGGCGCAGCCCGGACTCGGGCAGCAGGCGCAAGGTCAGCGGATAGCTGTTGCGCACGTAGTGGTCGACATCGACGATCTCGACTCCACCCAGGCTGTCGGCACGCTCGATCGGAGGGTAGTTCTCGAATACGTAGAAGCTCTCGAACAACGGCTGCTGCCGCGGTAGCTCGCTGAGCGCCTGGATGCGCACCAGCGGCGTGTGCTCGAAGTCGCGCTGCTCGGCCTGCTGCTGTTGCAAGCGCCGCAGCCACTCGCTGAGCGCCAGCTGCGGCGGCAGGTCGACGCGCACCGGCAGGGTGTTGATCAACATGCCGATGATCGCGCCCGAGCCGTCGAGCGACGGTGGCCGCCCCGCCCCGACGCTGCCGAAGACGACGTCGTCGCGGCCGCTGTGCTGCGCCAGCAGCAGAGCCCAGAACCCCTGTCCGAGGGTGTTGAGCGTCAGGCGATGACGGCGCACGAGCTGCTGCAGCCGCTCGAAGGCAGCGGCTGGCAGCGCGCGCTGCGTCAGCTGGTAGCTACTCTCGGCACTGGCACTCTCGGTACTGGCACTCTCGGCACTGGCACTCTCGGCACTGGCGCGCTCGGCCGCGCCGGGCACGGGCAGCGGCGTGGGCTCACCAAAGCCGGCCAGCAGCTGGCGCCAGTAGCCATCGGCCGCCTGCAGATCCTGCGCACGCAGCCAGGCGATGTAGTCGCGGAACGGCGGTCGGCGCGGCGGCGTGAAGGTGCTGTGCTCCCGATCGTGTCCGAGTTCCCGATCGTCTACGAGTGCCTGGTAGTGCGCGAGCACTTCGTCGAGCAAGAGAGCCGTCGACCAGCCTTCGAGCAGCAGGTGGTGGCGCAACCAGAAGAAGCGCCAGGCGTCGTCGGCCAGGCGGATCCACCACAGACTGAACAGCGGCGGACGGTCGAGTTCGCAGCCGGCACGCAAGCGCTCTTGCTCCAGCTGGCGCAGCCCCTCCTGCTGCCGCTGCGGCGACATGTCGCGCCAGTCCAGCTCCTGCCAGTCCAGCTGCAGCTGGCGGTGGACGACCTGCAGCGGCCGGTCCAGGTCGCGCCAGCGGAAGGCGGTGCGCAGGATCGGATGCCGTGCCAGAGCCTGCTGCCAGACCTGGCGCATCGAGGCGAGGTCGAGGGCTCCCCGGAAGGTACAGCTAGAGGCCGAGAGATACGCGTTCGAATCCGCCGAGGCCGGCGCCAGACTGTGGAAGAGGATGCCTTCCTGCAACGGCGACAGCGGGTAGATGTCTTCGACCTCGGCGGCCTGCGACGCCGGAAACAGCGCGTCCAGTCGCGCCTGGTCGAGACCGGCCAGCGGCACGTCGCTCGGGCTCAGCCCGCCGGCCTCGGCTGCCAGGCAGTGGTCGAGCAGGGCCTGCGTCCACGCCTCGAAGCGCTCGGCCAACCCCTCTATCGTGGCCGTCCGGTGCACCGCTCGGCTGTAGATCCAGCTCACTTGCAGGCGGTCTTCCAGTACCACCGCCGAGATGTCGAGCAGCTGGCGGCGCAGACTGTCGGGGGCCCGCTGGTGTTGCGACTGCTCGCCGGCCAGGCGCAGCGGTCCCGAGGCCGGCAAGGCGGTGTCGAAGCGGCCAAAGTAGTTGAAGGCGACCGCCGGATGGGGCCGGGCGGCGAGCGCGGCGGCCGCCTCACCGGTGGCCAGGTAGCGGCCCGCGCCGTAGGCTTCGGCCGCCGCGGGCAGCTGCCGCAGTTGCTCTTTGACCGCCAGCAGCAGCGCACGAACGCCCTGGGCCGCGGCCGGCACGTCGAGCAGCACCGGATAGCGGCTGGTGAACCAGCCGACCGTCCGGCTCAGGTCGAGATCGTCGCTGGCATCCTCACCGCGGCCGTGACCCTCGAGCTCGAGCTCGATACGCGGCTGGCCGCTCCACTCGGCGAGCGTGGCGGCGAGCGCGGCGAGCAGGAGCTCGTCGGGCCGCAGGCGGTAGGCGGCCGGAGCCGAGCGCAGCAGCTGCCGGGTACGCTCGGCGTCCAGGCTGCAGTGCACCTGCGCGGCGCTGGCGATGGTGTTCGCTTGGGCGAGGGTCTCGCCAGTGGCCTGGGGCTTGGAGTCGCAGGGAAGCGACAGGTGTGTCGCACCCGGCGCCGGCCCCAAGTACTGCAGCCAGGCCTCGGCCGCCGCATCGCCGTGGCTGCCGGCCCAGGCGACCCGCGCGCGCGCCCACGCCGCGTAGGTCGCCGCCTCGGGCAGCAACTCCGGCGTCTGTTCGAGGGCCAGCGAGGCCAGCGCCAGGGACAGGTCTTCGAGCAGGATGCGCCAGGACACGCCGTCGACGACCAAGTGGTGGGCCGCCAGCACCAGGCGGGCGCCAGCAGCGCCGTCGAGCAGCACGCCGTCGAGCGGCGCGGCCTCGAGCAGCGCGGCGCGCAGCAGCGGACCGGCCTGCAGATCCAGGCTGCGCTCGAAGGCGGGCAAAAAGGCGTCCAGCGCGGCCGGCCAGTCGGCGGCGGTCGCAACTTCGAGGCGGTGGCGCTCGAAGCCGACCTGCGCGTGGTCGACCAGCTCCTGGCGCCAGGTCGCGCCGTCCCGCTGCGTACCTTCCGGGTGGAAACGCAGGCGCAGGGCGCCGTGCGCGGCGGCGACGGCGTCGAGGGCCCGTTCCAGCCGCTCGCCCGGCACCGCCTCGGTGAGTTCCAGGATCAAGGTCTGGTTGAAGTGGTGCGGCGGCTCGGCCGGCTGCTCGAAGTACCAGCGCTGGATCGGGGCCAGCGGCACGTCGCCGGTCGCCTCCGGCGCTGCAGGCACCGCGGCCGTCTCGCTGTCGCCCGCGTCGAGCGACAGGGCGGCCAGGGCGGCGATGGTCGAGTGGCGGAACAGGTCGCGCGCGCTAAGCTGCCAGCCGGCGCGCTGCGCCTTCGCCACGACCTGGATGCTGAGGATGGAGTCGCCACCGAGGGCGAAGAAATCATCCTCGACGCCAATGTCCTCCAGGCCCAGGACCTGGCACCAGATGGCGGCCATCTGCGTCTCGCGCGGCGTGCGCGGCGCCACCTGCCGGCGCCGGTGCTCGGGGGCCGGCAGCGCCTGCCGATCGACCTTGCCATTGGCGGTCAGCGGCAAGCGCTCCAGCTCGACGAAGACGGCCGGCACCATCGCTTCCGGCAAGCGACGCGCCAGCTCGGCCCGCAGCGTCGCGGGGAGATCTCCGCTCCGCGCCGTGGACGCCGGCACGACGTAGGCCACCAGGCGCGCCTCGCCGTGTCCGCCGGCCTCGGCGCGGCTCCCGTCCCGGCGCACGTCGACCACCGCCGCTCGCACCTCCGGCAGCCCGCGCAGCACCACTTCCACCTCCCCGGGCTCGACGCGAAAGCCACGGATCTTGACCTGCTGGTCCGTGCGGCCGAGAAATACCAGCTCGCCGTCCAGCAAGCGGCGCACGCGATCCCCGCTGCGGTAGAGACGGCCGCCGGCGTGGCCGCCCCGCGGTCCCGCAAACGGATCGGGCACGAAGCGCTCGGCCGTGCGCGCGGGCTGACCGAGATAGCCGCGCGTCACGTGGGCGCCGCCCAGGTAGAGCTCGCCGGCCGCCCACAGCGGCACCGGTGCCAGCCCGCCAACCAGCCCGCCCCCCAGCACCGCGGCGTAGGTGCCGGCCAGCGGTGCACCGAGCGGGATGTCCGCGACGGGCAGGCCAGCGACGCCGGGGCCGGCGACCTGGACCGTCAGCACCCCGACCGTCGTCTCGGTGGGGCCGTAGTGGTGGATCACGCGGCAGTGCGGCGCCAGCTCGGCGACCTGCCGCAACAACCGTGGCGGCAGGGCCTCGCCGCCCAGGACCAGGGCCTGCCGCGGCACCGCCCGCGCCGGATCCGCACCACCCAACAAGGCCTCGTAGTGGCTCGGCACGATCTTCAGGCTGTCGATCTCGGCGGCTTCGAGACGGCTGGCGAAGATCTCGGGATCGGCCACCGTGGCGTCGTCCAGCACGTGCAGGCAGCCGCCACCGGTCAGCGCCGCGTAGAGCACGGTATTGCCCAGGTCAGCGGCGAAGGTGGACGCCAGGGCACAGTTGCCCGCCACTTCGGGATGGCGCTCGTGCAGGCTGTGGACATAGTTGGCGAGCTGCCGATGCTCGACGCCGACCGCCTTGGGTCGACCGGTCGAACCGGAGGTGAAGAGCACATAGGCCAGGCCTTCGGGCACCGGCTCCGGCAGACGTGCACGCGCACCGCTCGCGTTCGGTACCGCGGCGCCGCTCTCGATCTCCCCCGTCCCGTGGATCAGGACGCGCGCCCCGCTCTGCTCCCGCAGCTGCTGCCGGCGCGCCGCCGGCGCCTGCGGATCGAGCATCAGGTAGGCGCCGCCGGCGCGCAGCACGGCCAGCAGCGCCACCACCGTGGCGGCCGTACGCTCGGCCTCGATCGCCACCACCGCATCGGTGCCGACGCCCAGGCCGCGTAGCCGCTCGGCCAGGCGACGGCTGGCGTGCTCCAGCTCGCTGTAGGTGAACCGGGTTGCGCCATCGACCAGGGCCGGCGCGTGCGGCTGGCGCACGGCCTGCCACTCGAACCGAGCCACCACCGACGAGAGCGGTGCCGTCTCGCTGCCCAGCCCGGAGTCCGCGACCAGGCACACGGGCTCGCGCGGATCGAGCGCCTGCAGCGCCGCCGCCGCCACCCGCGGACGGGCCAGGGCATCGGTGAGCAAAGCGCCGAAGGTACGACCCAGCCGCTCGACCTCGGCAGCGGTGAACTGGTTGCCGTCGTACAGCAGGTCGAGATGACGGCCACCATCGGCCACCAGTAGCTGCAGCGCGAACGGCTCGCCCCAGCAAGCGGCGAAGTCGACACGGCAGGTCTCGGCGACCGCCGGCAGGCGTGGCCACGGCGTCTCCCAGGCGAACCCGAAGCGGCTCTCGCTGGCGGTCGCCGCCGCCTCCAGGTTCTCCCAGGCGAAGCACTCCTGCCACTGCTCGTCTTCGCTCCACTGCGCCTGCACCCGGCGCACGACCTCGGCCAGCGGCCACGCGGCCAGCGCTCGGCCTGGCTCGCGGCTCAGCACGAAGGGCACGGTGCGCGCACAGGGTCCGATGACGTCGGTCAGTTCGGCGTAGTGGCGGCCATCGAGATCGACCGCCAGGCGCAGGCGCGAAGCCTCCTCCAGGCGCGCCCACAGCACCAGCCAGGCGCCCAGGTAGACCGCGGCCGGCGTCACCTCCAGGTCGCGGGCCAGGGCCTCGACGCGCTCGACCGGCGGCGCCTCCTCGAGCCGCACGCGTGCCGGCAGGTAGGCCGGCGCCACGGCCTCATCCTGCTGCGGCCTGCCAACGGCGGGACGCGGTGGCGGTGCCGTCAGATCCTTGGCCTGCCAGTAGCGGCGGCCTTCCTCGGCACCCTCGGCGTGCAACGACTCTTCGAGCCAGGCCGCCAGGTCGAGATAGGCGAGGGCGAGCTCCGGCGCCTCACCATCACCACCGGCGAACCGGTAGGCGTGCAGCAGGTCGACCGCCAGATTGCGCACGCCGGCAGCGTCGCTGATCAGGGCCGGCACGGCGAGCCAGAGCGCCTGCTCGGCTTCTTCTGGGTGCATCAGGTCCAGGCGCACCAGGCCGACGCGCAACCAGCTCACCGCAGCGTTGCCGGTCAAGGCGAACGGCACGGCGCGGCGCGCCTGCAACCACGACTCGAGGGCCGGCGCCCGCTGTACCGCCGGCAGCTGGCGCAGATCGGCCTGTTCGATCTCGATCGTCAGCGGTGGGCGCGGCTCGAGCAGCGGCAGCGTCACGCCGGCCGGCAACGCCAGAGCGACGCTCAGCAGCTCGCAGCGCTCGGCCAGCAGCGCCAGGGCTCGACGCCAACGCTCGAGGTCCAGGGGGCCGTCGAAGCGCAGCAAGACCTCGCTGCGACCGCCACCCCGCCCTTCGCTCGCCAGCTGCCACAGCCGCCGCTGCTGCGGCGACAGCTCGAAGCCCTCGACTACGGCTGCTTCGTGACTCATGACGCAGCACCCCACTCGTGACTCAGCACCCAACTCATGACGGGGCCTCCGGGTCCACTTTGCGCCGCGGACGGCGCAGCTGGCGCAAGCCCTGCAAGCGGGCACCGCGGAACGACTCGCCGCGCTCGGTCCGGCGCGACTGCTCGGCGGCACTGAGGCGCTCCCGCAAGGTCGACAGCGGAGCGTCCGGCTCGACCTCGGCCAGCAGCCAGAGCAAGGCCCGCTCCAGGCGCTCCAGGGTCGCGGCCTCGAACAGTTCGGTGCGGTACTCGATATCGCAGCGGAAGCCGCCTTGCGGCTGGCCCCACAGCTCGAGCTTCAGGTCGTAGCGGGCCGCCGCCGTCGCCACTTCTTGCACTTCGGTCTCGACGCCGGGCAACTCGAAGCCCGGCGGTGGCTCCTCGTGCAGCACGAACCAGACGCGGAAGAGAGGTGCATCGCGGGCCTCGGCGTCGCGGCCGACACCTTCCAGCACCTTCTCGAACGGCACCCGACGGTGCTCCCAGGCCCCCCGCACAGTCTCCTGCACGCGCCCCAGCAGCTGCTCGAATGTGGGGTCGCCGGAGACGTCAGTGCGCAAGGCCAGGGTGTTGACGAAGAAGCCGATCAGCGGTTCGGTCGCCAGGCTGTCCCGGTGCGTCGCCGGACTGCCGACCACGATGTCGTCCTGCTCGCACAGCCAGGCCAGCAGCACGGTCACCGCCCCCAGGTACTGAGCAAAGTGGGTCGCGGCGCCGCGGCGCGCCACGGCCTCGAAGCGCGCGCTCTGCTCGGGTGCCAGGCGTACGACGTGGCGCGCACCGTGGTGGGTCGCCACCTGGCCGCGCGCACGATCGGTGGGCAGGGCCAGCGGCTCGACGCCGGCCAGCCGCTGGTGCCAGTACTCCAGTTCGCGGGCCATCGCCGCGCTGTCCAGCCAGCGCTGTTGCCAAACGGCGAAGTCGGCGTACTGCACGGCCAGCTCCGGCAGCTCGGGCAGCTGCCGGCCGGCGGTGAGGGCGGCGTAGAGGAGGCGGAGCTCGTGCGCCAGGATGCCGGTCGACCAGGCATCCCCGACGATGTGGTGCAGCGCGAGCAGCAGCGCATGATCGTCCTCTGCCAGCCGCAGGCTCAGCGCGCGCAGCAGCGGCGCCGTGGTGAGGTCGACGGGACGGCGCGTCGCGGCTTGCGCCAGGCTCTGCACCAGCTGCGCGCCGCGTTCCGGCGGCAAGCCGCGCAGGTCGAGACGCGGCAGCACCCAGGGTCCGAGCGGCTCGATCCGCTGCCAGGGGCGGCCCTCGACTTCCACGTAGGAGGTACGCAGGATCTCGTGGCGTGCCAGCACGTGGCGCAACGCCCGCTCGAAGGCACGCGCGTCGAAGCGGCCGCGCAGGCGCAGCACCAGGGCAGTGTTGTAGGCCGGGTTGTCGGGCTCCAGCCGATGCGCCAACCACATGCGCTGCTGCGAGAACGACAGCGGCAGAAGACCGTCGCGCGGTACCGCGACCAGCTTCGGCTCCGGCTCCTGGGGCAGCAGCGCGGCCGGCTCCGGCTGGTCGCTGAGACCGCCGCCGAGCAGGCTGTGCACGCATTCGTGTCCGGCGTCGAGATCGAAGTGCTCGCGCACCCGCTCGAAGTCGAGGCCGCCCACCGGGCACACACCGATACCGCACTCGGGGGCCTGCAGCATCAGCAGCTGCCCCATGTAGCCCGCTTCGAGCAAGCAGAAGTCGCGCGCCGACGCACCGTACACCGGCACGATGGCGCGCGCCTGGGCGACCAGGAACAGCCCGAAGGCGGCCTGCTCGTAGATCGGCCGGTTGACGAACGGGTCGTGGATGCCGGCGTCGAGATCGGCGCCGGACAGCCGCCGCAGGCCATGCTCGACGCCGTCGTAGGCGTAGATGCCGCCCTCGATACCCTCGACCCGCCCGGGACGCACATGGACGTAGACCTCGATGGGATAGATGCCTCCCGCCGAGGGATAGAGCTGGGTCCCCTGACCGTCCCGCTGCCGCTGGGCCAGGCAGGCCAGCCAGCGACTCAAGGTCTCGGCGGCCAGCGGCTCGGCGGCGAAGTGGCGACGGCTGCGGCGGGCGGGCGCGAGTTCGGCGTCGAGACGCGTCGGCGGCGCTGGTGGCAGGGCGACGGCGACGCCGCGCTCGGCCCGCGCCGCGGCCTGCTGCTGCCGCCAGTCGTGCTTGAAGCGCTCCACCTCGGAGGGTTCGAGCGAGCGACCCTGCTGCCAGCGATCCCCCTGCCGACGATCCGCGGCGCCCGCGGCGGACGGTGTCGGCGGCACCACGGCATCGCCGCGCAGGGCCGCCAGCCCGGCGACCGTCGGGGCTCGGTAGAAGTCTTCGATGCGCAGGCGCAGGCCCAGCTCGTGCTCCACCAGGTTGGCGATGCGGATCATGTGCAGCGAGCTGGCGCCGACTTCGAACAGATCGGCATCGAGATCGATCGCCTCGACCTCCAGCACCTTGGCGGCCACCGCGCCGATGCGCTGCGCCAGCTCCGAGGCTTCGCCGGTCGCCGCGCTGGCGCCGCGGGTCGGCTCGGGCAGCGCCTGGCGATCCACCTTGCCGTTGCTCGACAGCGGCAGGCTCGGCAGCTGCAGCAGCGCCGCCGGCACCATGTACTCGGGCAGCCGCTCGGCCAGGAAGGCGCGCAGGGCCTCCTCGTCCGGCACCGTCTCGTCCGGTACCGCGACACCCGCGATCGGCACCCACCAGGCGCACAAGCGACGGGCTCCGCGCTCGCCGCGCGCATCCGCCACCGCCTTGTCGACGCCCGGATGCGCCAGCAAAGCCGCTTCGATCTCTCCCAACTCGATGCGGTAGCCGTGCACCTTGACCTGGAAGTCTTCGCGGCCGAGAAACTCGATCTCACCGCTCGGCAGGTAGCGACCCAGGTCGCCGGTGCGGTAGAGCCGTTCGCCGGTGCGCGGGTGGACCAGGAAGCGCTCGGCCGTGCGCTCGGGATCGCGCCAGTATCCCAAGGCCACGCCGATGCCGCCGATGTACAGGGCACCGGGAACCCACACCGGCCTTGGTTCGAGGTCGCCGTCGAGCACGTGGAAGGTCTGGTTGACCATCGCCCGGCCGTAGGGAATGCTGGTCCAGGTCTCCGGCACCTCGCCGATCGGATAGAGGATCGACCAGATCGACGCCTCGGTGGCCCCTCCCATGCTGATCAGCTCGATGTCCGGCGACGCCAGGGCCCGGATCTTGGCCGGCAGCGGCACGGGGATCCAGTCGCCGCTCATCAGCACCAGGCGCAGGCTCGGCGGCAGCTGGCGCCCCGCATCCGCCGCGGCATCGACGCACAGCTCCATCAGCGCCGGCACAGAGTTCCACACGGTCACCCGGTGGCGCTCGGCGAGGTCCAGCCAGTGCCCCGGCTGGCGACTCTCGGCGGCATCCGGCAGCACCACCGCGCCACCGGCGTCGAGCACCCCGAAGATGTCGTAGACCGACAGGTCGAAGGACAGCGAAGAGAGCGCGAGCACCCGGTCCCGCGGGCCAACCTGGAAGCGGGCGTTGACGTCACGCAGCGTGTTGACGGCACCTCGATGATCGATCATCACGCCTTTCGGCACGCCGGTGGAGCCGGAGGTGAAGATGACATACGCCAGGCTGTCGGGCCGGCCGGCGGCGTCGAACGGTGTCGCATCCAGGTCCGCCGGCGCCGGCTCCGCGCCGACCGCCAGGAGCTGGGCGTCGGTGTGCAGCTCCTCGAGCTGTGCCTGCAGCCACGGCTGGGTGACCAGCAGGCGCACCTCGCCCTGTTCGAGCAAGTGCTCGATCCGCTGCGCCGGCAAGGCCGGGTCGATCGGCAGGTACGCGGCACCGGCACGCAGGATGCCGAGCACCGCCACCACCTGCTGCCATCCCTTCTCCATCGCCACCGCCACCAGCGTCTCGGCCTCGACCCGCTGCTGGCGCAGGCGCTGGGCCAGACTCCAGGCCAGGCGGTCGAGCTCGCCGTAGCTGAGCGTCCGCTCCGGGGTGAGGACCGCCGGCGCCTCGGGCTGGGCGGCGACCTGGCGGTCAAAGCCGTCCTGCAACAGGTCGCCGGAGATCTCGGCGCGGGTCTGGTTGCTGCGCGCGCGCTGGGCCAGCTGGGCCGGCGGCACCTGGACCGGCCGCCACCGCGACCAGGCTTCGCCCGCCGCCAGGTCGAGCAGCAGGCGGTGGTAAGCGCCGAAGACGTCATCCAGCAAGCCGGGCGGGAAGAGATCTTCGACCGCGTCCCAGTTGCAATTGAGGGCCCCGTTTTCTTCGGTCACCTGGTGGTCGAGCCAGACCTGCGGTGTCTGGGTGATGCGGTAGACGATCTTTTCCTGCCAGCCCGACGAGAAGGTGTCGGTGCCCCCGGGGTCCTGCCCCAGAATGCTGCTGAACACCACCGGCATCAGGCCGGCCTGCGGCACGTGGCCGCGGCGGGCCAGGTCGCGCATCACCTCCAGGCCGTCGACCTGGTTGTGGGCCAAGTCCGACCACAAGCGTTCCTGCAGCGCGCGCGCGCGGTCGGCAAAGGTCGCCCCGTCCCCCTCTACCGCCAGCAGCGTCAAGGTGGTGAAGTCACCGACCAGCAAGCCGACCTGCGGATGCCACGGGCGGCGGTTGAAGGTGGTCAGGTTGAGCGTCAGGCGGCGGCTCTTGGACCACATCCCCAGGGTCTCGGCGAAGGCCGCGAGCAGCACGCCGGAAGGCGTCAGCCCGGCCTCGGCCGCATGCTGGCGCAGGCGACTCCAGGTCGCGGCGTCGAGACGCAGAGCGCGCCCCTCGAAGCGCGGCTTCCCAGGCAGTGACTCGGGACTGCGCGCCAGCGGCAACTCGGGCGCCGGCGGCACGTCCGGTAGCCGCTGATGCCAGTAGGCGCGGGCACGCTCGGCCGCGGCGCTGCGGTAGAGCTGGCGCTCCGCCAACAGGCAGTCGCGGAAGCTGATCTGCAGCCCCGGCAGCTCGAGCTCGGGATCGCCGTAGAGATCGATCGCCTCGCGCGCCAGCAGCCCGACGCTCCAGGCGTCGGCGATCAGGCCGTCGCCATCGAGATGGAGACGCACGAGGTCGTCGTCGAGCAGCGACACGCGGACGTCGAAGATCGGCCAGCGGTCGGCGGGTAAGACCTGGTGCGACATCGCGTCGCGCCAGCGCTCGATGGCGCGCTCGACCTCGGCCGCCGGCAAGCCGCGCAAATCCTGCACCGGCAGTTCGAAGTCCGGCACCTCGGGCAGCACGCGCTGGTGGTCCGAGCCGGGGAAGATGGCGCGCAGCATGTCGTGACGCGCCACCAGGCGGCGGATCACGTGCTCGATGCGCCGCGGCTGCCATCCCTTGCCCTCGAACTCCAGGTAGCCGTGCGCCGACACGTTCCCCAAGTCGAAGCTCTCGCCACGCCCGAGCAGGTAGGCCTGCTGCACGGCGGTCAGCGGGAAGCGGTCGAACCGTTCGTGCGGTGCTGGTTGCAGCGGCGGCAGGCGCTCGCGCCGGACGGCGTCGTCCTGACGCGCCACCAGGGCCGTGAGCTTCGAGACGGTGGGCGCCCGGAACAGGTCGCGCAGCGCCAGCTGGGTGTCGAAGCAGCGCTCGACCTCGGCGACCAGGCGCGAGGCGAGCAGGGAATGTCCGCCCAGTTCGAAGAAGGTATCGAGGACGCCGATGTCGTCGAGACCCAGCACCGACGACCAGACTTCGGCCATGCGCCGCTCGGCCCGCGTGCGCGGTGCCACGTGCGCGTGGCTGGCGGCGCGGTCGGCCCGCTCGGGTGCCGGCAGGGCGCGCCGGTCGAGCTTGCCGTTTGGATTGCGCGGCAGCACCTCGAGACGCACGAAGGCAGCCGGCACCATGTAGCCCGGGAGCCGCTCGTGCAGCGCGGCGCTCAGCTCGGCCGGCTTGCACTCGTGCCCCGGCTCGATCACCAGGTAGGCCACCAGCTCCTTGTCGCCGCGGCTGCGCACGCGGTCGACCACGGCCCATTCCTGCAACCCCGGCAGGTCGCCCAGCGCCGCCATCACCTCGCCGATCTCGATCCGGTTGCCGCGGATCTTGACCTGGTAGTCGATGCGCCCCAGGAATTCGACGTCGCCACTGGCCAGCAGGCGCACCAGATCGCCGGTGCGATAGAGCCGGCTGCCCGGCGCAGTGCCGCTGGGATCGGGCACGAAGCGCTCGGCGGTGCGCTGCGGCATGCACCGGTAGCCGCGCGCCAGCGCCACCGGGCCACCGAGCACCAGCTCACCGGCGACGCCGATCGGTACCGGCTGCAAGCGCGCATCGACGACCTGAGCGCGCACATTCATCATCGGCCGGCCGATCGGCGGATCGGCCTCGCCCGGCCGCACCTTGCACCAGGTGGCGGTGGTCGTGGTCTCGGTCGGGCCGTAGACGTTGACCAGCTCGGCGCCGATGTCGCGCACGCTAGCGCGGTGCAGGCGATCCCCGGCGGCGTGCAAGGTGCGCAGCGCCAGCCCCTCGGGCCAGGGATGGCGCAGGGCCGCCTCGGCGATCGGAGTCGGCACCGAGCACACGTCGATGCGCTGCTCGAGCAGCCAGGCGGGCAGCAACTCGGGCGCCGCGCGCGGTGCCGGCGCCACCAGGCAGACGGTCGTGCCGGCAGCCAGGCCGGGCCAGATCTCGAACACGGTGCCGTCGAAGCCCGGGGCGGCGATCTGCGTGCGCCGCTCCCCGACCTGGTAGTCGAAGAGGTGACTGGCGACCAGGTTGAACAACCCGCGGTGACTCAGCTCGGCGCCCTTGGGCTGGCCGGTGGAGCCCGAGGTATAGATGACATACGCCAGGTTGTCGGCATGCGGTCGCCGCGCCCGTGCTGGGGCGGCGGCGCGCGCGCTGGGCGCCGTAGCGCCCTCGACGCCGGCCGGTCCCAGGCGCAGGACCGGTGGTAGAGGCCTCGATGCCTCGTCGCCCTCGGCCGCCGCCTGGCGGAGCGCCGGCACCGGCTGGCGGGTCAGCACCAGCGCCGGGGCGGCATCGGCGATCAAGCTGAGCAGGCGCGCTTCCGGGTGCGCCGGGTCGAGAGGCAGGAAGGCACCACCGGCGCAGAGCACGCCGAGCTGTCCCCAGATCAGCTCCAGCGAGCGCTCCATCCACAGCGCCACCAGCGACTCCGGCCCAACGCCGT
This sequence comes from uncultured bacterium, assembly GCA_965368975.1. GTDB lineage: Bacteria > Acidobacteriota > Thermoanaerobaculia > Multivoradales > JAHZIX01 > CBDUPA01. Next base: position 14,726 of record CBDUPA010000014.1, read on the forward strand.
GGTCGCGCAGCCGCGCCGCCAGCTGCTCGGCGCGACGTGCCAGCTCGCCCCAGCTCAAACGCTGTCGACCATCTTCGATCGCCACCGCGTGCGGCCGGCGCGCCGCCTGCGCCAGGATGCGCTCGTGCACCAGCTCGTCCGGCGCCAGCTCGGCGGCGGTATCGTTCCACTCGCTGACCACCTGCTGCGTCTCGGCTGCCGACAGCCACGGCAGGCTGCCAACGGGCTGCCGCGGCGCCGCCAGGACGGTACGCAGCAAGCGCCGGAAGTGACGGCTGCAACGGTCGATCGTCGTGGCGTCGAAGAGGTCGCTGAAGTAGAAGAGGTAGCCTTCCAGGCCGGCCGCCGAGTGCAGCAGGTGGAATTCGAGGTCCATCTTGGCCAGCGCCGCCTCGAAGGGCCAGGGCGCCGCGCGCAGCCCCGGCAGCGACAGCGTCGACAGCGGCACCTTGGGCTGCAGCGCGAGCCCGAGCTGCACCAGCGGATTGGCCCCTTCCTGGCGCGCCGGGCTCAGCTCCTGCACCAGGTACTCGAACGGCATCTGCGCGTGCCGGTAGGCGGCCAGCGCCATCTGCCGCACCTCGACCAGCAGGTCTTCGAAGCTGGCGGCCAGCGCCACCTCGGTGCGCAGCACGATGGTGTTGGCGAACAGGCCGATCAGCTGCTCGAAGTCGTCGCGGTCCCGATTGGTGATCGGACTGCCGACCGCCACGTCCTGCTGCCCCGTGGTGCGGGCCAGCAGCAGCTGGAAGACGCCGAGCAGCACCATGAAGAGGGTCGCTCCGTGCTCCTTGCCGTAGGCCTCGGCGGAAGCCACCAGCTCGGCCGGCACGGTCATGAAGTGGCTCGCGCCACGATGCGACGCCCCGTGGCGTGGCCGGTCGGTGGGCAGTTGCAGCGCTTCGAGCCCCAGCAGCTGCGGCTTCCAGTAGCGCAGCAGGTCGTCCAGAGCGTCGGGCGTCAGCTGCTGGTGCTGCCACTGGCTGAAGTCGAGCAACTGGACCGGCAAGGGCGCGAGATCCGGTGGCCGGCCGGCGGCGAAGGCGCGGTAGGCGGCGACCAGCTCACGCTCGAAGATGTCGTACGACCAGCCATCGAAGACGATGTGGTGGACGACGCAGATCAGCAGCGTGCGGGACGGCGACAGCTCGATGGCGAGCAGGCGGAGCAGCGGTCCGGTGGTGAGATCGAACGGCGTCAACGCCAGCGCGCGCGCGGCGTCCCGGGCGGTCGCCTCGCGCCGCGCCGCGGGCAGCCGGCTGACGTCGAGGTGGAAGACCTGGCGTGGCAGACGGGCGCGCACCCGCTGCACCGGCTCGCCGGCTCGGCTCTCGAAGACCGTGCGCAGCGCCTCGTGGCGCTGCATCAGGTAGCCGAGAGCACGTTCGAGCGCCGTACGATCGAGCCGGCCGCCGCGACCGCCGCCGGCACCGTGCTCGGGAGGCTCCGCCTGCAGCTGGACACCGACCGCCAGGTTGTAGAACGGATCGCGCGGCGACAGCTCGGCCAGGAACCACAGGCGCCGCTGCTGGAAAGACAGCGGCCCGGAGCTGCGCCGGCTCGGAGCCGCACGAGGCACCGACGCCGGGCGCCCGGACTTGCGCCGCAGCAACGCTTCCAGCTGACGTCGCTTCGCCTGCGCCGCCGTCTCGGTCGCGAGCCTCTCGCCGCTGTCGCTCACGCGTCCTCCGTCGCCAGCATCTGGTGCAGCAACTCCCCGACCGCGTCGTCGGAGAGATCGTCGAGCTGGGCGAGCAGCTCGGTCGCCTGCAAGCGTTCGAGCAGATCCTCGGTCAACTGCGCCGTGCTGCCGCTGAGCAGCTCGGGCACCGGTACCGTGGTGTCGAGCTCACGCTCCAGGCGGTTGCGCAGCTGCGCCGCCATCAACGAATCCAGGCCCAACTGGCTCAGTGGCTGCGCCGTCTCCACGGCTTCGGCGGGCAGCTCCATCACCTGCGCGATCGCGGCGGCGATGAAGCCCTCGAGCCGCTGGCGGCGCTGGCCCACGGGAGTGGCGAGCAGCTCGGTCGACAAGCGCTCGGCGACCGGCGCGCCGGCAGCCTCGCCGGCCTCGGAAGCGAGCAGCGCGGCGAGCAGGGACGCGCTGCCGGCCGTCTCGCTCTGGGTCAGCTGTGCCACGACCTGCAGCGTGTCGGCCAGGAAGGCCTCCTTGGCCGCCCGCCGCTGGACCTTGCCGGACGAGGTCTTGGGCAGCGTGCCCCGGCGCAGCAAGCGCAAGGCATAGAGCTGCAACTCGTGGCCCTGGAGCACCGCCTCGCGGATGGCACCGGCCACCTCGGGCAGCTGCTCGTCGCGGAAGCTGCGTTCGACCTCGACCACCACGACCACGCGCTCTTCGTCCCGCACCTCGACCGAAAAGACCGCGCAGCAGTTGGCGCGCAGCAGCGGATGCGCGGCCTCCACCGTCGCCTCGATGTCGGGCGGGTAGTGGTTGTAGCCGCGGATGATCATCATGTCCTTGATCCGGCTGACGATGTACAGATCCTGCACCTGGAGGTCACGGCTCGTGTGCACGAAGCCCAGGTCGCCGGTGCGCAGGAAGGTGCCGGCCTCCGGCTGCCCGGTCAAGCGCGCGCGGAAGACCTCTTGCGACAGCTCCGGTCGCTGCCAGTAGCCCTCCCCGATGAAGGGCCCCCCGATCCAGATCTCGCCCACCTCGTCGGGCTGGCAGCGACGGCCGGTCTCGGGATCGGCGATCGCGATGCTCGGCGCTGCGCCTCGTTCGGCTGAGGGCTCAGCAAGCGCCGTATCGAAGGCCGTATCGAACTCCGTATCCACCGTGCCGCAGCCAACCAGCGTGACGCCGGCGGTCGGGTCGCCCTGCGCGCCTGGCGGCGGGGCCTCCGCCAGCACGACCTTGCCGCGGCGCAGCTCCCGACCGTCCAGTCGTAGTAGGCTCGGCGGCTGCTCCGGCGGCGCCTTGGTCGTGCACATCAGCGTCGCCTCGGCCAGGCCGAAGGACGGAAAGAACGCCTGCCGGCGGAAGCCGTACGGCCCGAACGTCTCGGCGAAGCGCTCCAGCGTCGCCGGACGTACCATCTCGGCCCCGGTACTCGCCACGCGCCAGCTGGACAGGTCCAGCTCGCTCCCCGCCGCGGGCTGGATCTGCTGCACGCAGTGGTCGTAGCCGAAGTTGGGCGCCGCGCTGTGCGTCGCGCGGTAGGTGGAGATGGCCTGCAGCCAGCGCAGCGGCCGGCGCAGGAAGGCCAGCGGCGACAGCACATAGCTGGGAATCGCGGAGTACAGCGGCTGCAACAGGCCTTCCACCAGGCCGTAGTCGTGGAAATGCGGCATCCAGGTAACCGCCACGCTGTCCGCCGCGTAGCACCACAGCCGGCGGTTGTACGCCAGGTTCGCCATCACATTGCGGTGGCTGATCATCACCCCCTTGGCCGCCGAGGTGGAGCCGGAGGTGTACTGCAGATACGCCAGGTCTTGGGACTCGATGCGCGGCGAGGTCCAGGACGCCGCCAGGTCGTCGGGCACCGCCGCGGTGTCGACCCGTTGCATGTGCGCGAACTGCTCGACGCGCTCCTGCAACGGCTCCACCAACTCGCCGATGTAGCCCGTGCAACACAGGACACTGGCGCCCGAGTCCTCGACGATCGATTGCAGCCGCGGCAACGACCGCTTCAGCCGCGCCGCATCCGGCGGCGGTGCCGGCACGGCGACGGCACCGGCATACAGGCAGCCGAGCAGACCGGTCAGAGCGTCGAGTCCCGGTGGGTAGAGCAGCAGCACGCGTGCCCCCGGCTCGACCCGTTGCTGCAGCCAGCCGGCGATCGCGCGCGCCCGCACGTCGAGCGCGGCGTAGTCGTAGCTGGGCCCCGCCTCGTCGCCGTCCACCAGGAAGGTGTAGGCCAGGCGCTCGCCCTCTGCCTGCGCACGATCGCGCAGCAACTGCACCAAGTTGTCGAAGTCTTCGCTCTTGCGGCTCACCAAACGACCCCCATTCTCACCTCGAGATCCCTCAACTCACGACGCCGGACGTCCCGAGGACTCAGGACTGCGCTTCGTGGAGATGGAAGAATTCGAGCAGAGGCTCGCGGTGTACGTCCTCGACCCAGTGACTTTCCAGATCCTCGATCACGTGGTGCTCGGCGAGCTGCCGCCCGTCCGTGAAGCAGCGCACGATAGGATGCAGAAACTGGCTCTCTTCGGCCTTGTCCACCTCGTCACGCGCGATGCGCTCGACCTTGAACGGGTCCGGCAGATGGTCAGAGCCGTACTCCAGCGTCACCGCATAACAGCGGTTGCCGTTCTGCCCCAAGCCACCGGCATGGAAGTAGTCGAGCGGCACATCCTCGTAGTAGTGCGCGCTCTTGCCCTCCGCGTCGACCACGATCACGTCGCCCAGGAAGCCGAACTGCTGCCACAGCCCGGAGCTGCGATTGACCCGCTCGATCACCGCGTCGCGCAGCTTCTCGGGCGTCGTGTCCAGCTGCCGGCTGGGCCAGGGGACGCCATGGTTGCGCTGCTCCAGGATGTGGAACAAGGCCTGCGAGTTGTAGCGGAAGCCGTGGATGAAGGCGGATGTCGTCTTCTTGTAGTCCCGCGCCTGGGTCAAGACGCCGGCGAAGAAGAGTCCGGGGATGTTCACCGACTCCCAGCTGCTCGTCTGCGCCGGGAAGCGGTCGTCAATGGTCAATTCCGGACGGCAGTCTTCGTCGAAGATGGAGGCGTCGAAGCGAAAGCCCGTGCACGCGAGCATGCGGTCGTAGACCAGCGTCTCGATCTCACCGTTGGCGTGGGCATACGCCACCTGGACGTGAATCCGGCCATCGACCTGCTCGACACTCAGAATCTTGGCATCGAGCAGCGCGTTCTGCGACTTCAGCTGATACGTGTCCAGAAAGTTGTTGTTGACCGCGCGCAGATGCCCCACGAAGTGCGTCTGCCAGGCAAAGCGCACCGAATTCTCACTCAGCAGGTGGATCAGCGACGCCGCTGGGATCAAGTGATCCGCGGTCTCGAACGCCGAATTGCCCTTGCCCAGGATCAGCACGCGCTGGCCCGCGAAGTCCGCCAGGTCCGTGGACATCTCGGTGTAGGGCTCGGCCAACTCGATCCCCGGCACGTCGGGCAAGTACGGCTGCGACACCCCGGTCGCGATCACGACCTGCGACGCTTCGTAGCGCCGGCCTTGCCGGTCCCACACCAAGAACGTGCCATCCTCCTGCCGCGACACCCGCTCCACCTCGGCGTCACATCGAATCTGCAGCTCGTAGCGCTCGGCGAAATCCTGGAAGTACTGCACCAGGTCGCCGGCCGCCGGGAAGTACTCCTGCGTGTACTTGGCAAAGCGGAACTCGGGATCGTCGCACAGCAGCGAGTTCCAGTCCCAGCGCAGGTTGACTTCCGGATCCTCGGAGCCCGTGTGGATCTTGTTGATCGAGATCAACTTGCGGTGTCGAGGAAAACGTTCGAAGAACGCTCCCGGCTTCGCCGCCTCCAGAACCACGTAAGAACGTTCCTGGCGCTGCAAATAGTAGGCAAGCTGCAACCCCGCGGGACCAGCCCCGACGACCAACGTCTCAACTCTCATCTCCTCGCTCCTCGTCTTCGAGGATCCCCCAATAGCAGGGACCTCGAGGATCTACAACTCCTGGAAATCAACACCTCGGGTGCAACTCTGGAGCCCCTATTCGGCTTCTCCAATCCGTAGCCACGAAGCCACGTTCACCCAGGATCAAGCAAGCTCGAATCGTAGTTTGTGCCTACCGCGCTGTCAAATAATCCTTTCACACAAACTTAGTTACAAACTATCTTGTAGGCATTGATCTCCATAGGCCTGCGCCTCGAGAAGGAGCCGCGAGGTCCCCCCACGCACCGTCCTCTCTGAGCGACGTTCAGGATTCCGGACGCCGGTGACCAGAAATCGGGACAGTCGGTGTCTCCCCGCCTCTTCTTGCACCGCCCTCCCGGCCTGCCCCGCGTATTCCCCAAAGAGCCACAAACAAATCTTTCCAATCAGTTGAAGTGATCGACCCCGCGCAGGCCTCCCATGGCACGGCCTCTCGACGCCGCCGGTTCAAGTCACCGGATGCGTCATTCAATCCCATGAATCGCGTAAACAGCTCCAGACAAAGCACTTGGCACGCCCGTTGCTCTCTAGGATGGCACTCCACAAGACCACGGGCCAAGCGCCCGGGCTTGACTTTGTATCGGCCTGGAACCAGGCCAATTGCGTTTCACCTGCCGCGGCCTCCCGCCGCGGCACCTTCACTCACCTCCCTTCCTTAGGAGACATCCTCATGAGAGCAAGGATCTTCCACTTGGCAGCACTCGCTTTGGCAGCGCTGCTGCTGGCTATGGGCAGCGGGCAACCGTTGGCGGCCCAGGGGACCCAGACCGGCACCCTGACCGGCTCGGTCACTGACGCCAACGGCGACTACCTGCCCGGCGTCACCGTCACCGGCACCTCGCCGTCGATGCTCGGCGAGCGCACCGCGTTCACCGGCAGCAACGGTGACTACGTCCTGCGTGGCCTACCGCCCGGCAACTACAAGGTCGTCTTCGAGCTCGAAGGCATGACCACCGTCGAGCGAACCGCCACCATCGAGATCGGACGCACCTCGCGCTCCGACGCCAAGCTCGACATCAGCGCGGTCGAAGAAACCATCGTGGTGCGCGGGGAGAACCCGACCGCCCTCGAAACCACTTCCGTGGGCGCCAACTACGACGCCGAGCTGATCGACTCCCTGCCGACGCCGCGCACCCTGTTCGGCATCGCGCAGCTGGCTCCGGGTCTGACCACCAACACGCCCAACGGCGGCCAGGTGACCATCTCCGGCGCCTTCGCCTACGACAACGTCTTTCTGGTCGACGGTGTCGACGTCAACGACAACCTGTTCGGCACCGCCAACAACCTGTTCATCGAAGACGCCATCGAAGAGACGCAGATCCTGACCTCCGGCATCTCGGCCGAGTACGGCCGCTTCACCGGCGGCGTGATCAACGCCATCACCAAGAGCGGTGGCAACGAGTTCAGCGGTTCCTTCCGCGTCGACCTGACCAACCCCGAGTGGCGTGACGAAACGCCGGTCGAGGAGGCGCAGGGCATCGAGCGTCAGGATCTGCAGAACGAGGTCTACTCGGCCACCCTCGGCGGCTACGTGCTGCAGGACCACCTGTGGTTCTTCCTCGCCGGCCGCGACAGCTCCACCTCGACCCAGCACGTGTTCAACATCACCGAGCTGCCAGTCACCCGGAGCACCGACAACGAGCGCTACGAGATCAAGTTGACCGGCAACGTCAACTCCTCGCACACCGTGCAGGCCACCTACACCGAGAACGAGACCAGTCAGAACCAGCCGACCTTCGGCTTCTCGATCGACCCGCGTACCGTCAAGACCCGAACGCTGCCGAACGAGCTGACGGTCGCCCGCTACAACGGTGTCTGGAGCAACAACCTGTTCGCCGAGCTGCAGTACTCCGAGAAGAAGTTCCAGTTCGCCGACAGCGGTGGCACCTCCACCGACATCATCGACTCGCCCTTCCTGTCCTTCCAGGACGGCCTGGCGCACTACAACCAACCCTACTTCGACGCCACCGACGTCGAGAACCGCAACAACGAGCAGATCGCGGGTAGCCTGAGCTACTTCGCGTCCTCCGAGAGCCTCGGCTCGCACGACGTCAAGGTCGGCCTCGAGCAGTTCACCACCACCCGTACCGGTGGTAACTCGCAAACCGCCACCGACTTCGTGTTCGTCAGCAACTACGCCACTGACGCCAACGGCGACCCGGTGGTCGACGGCCAGGGCCGCATCGTGCCGGACTTCATCCCCGGCGCCTCGCTGCTGCAGAACTGGCTCGCCGTGCGCGGCGCCCAGCTCGACATCGAGACCACCAGCCTGTACATCAACGACCGCTGGAACCTGAACGACCACTGGTCCTTCAACCTCGGTTTCCGCTACGAAGATGTCCAGGGTGACGCCACCGGCGGCCTCAAGCCGGTCGACACGACCGCCTTCGTGCCGCGCCTGGCCGCGTCCTACGACGTCTACGGCGACGGCAAGTACAAGGTCGACGTGACCTACGCCGAGTACGCCGGCAAGTACAGTGAGAGCCAGTTCGGCAACGCCACCAACGTCGGCAACCCGGACGCCATCTACCTGTTCTACAACGGCCCGGCGGGCCAGGGCCTGGACTTCGCACCGGGCCTCGACCCGAGCAACTACCTGCCCTACAACGCCAACTTCCCCACCCAGAGCGTCTTCTTCGACAAGGACCTCAGCTCACCGGTGGCCGAAGAACTGACGTTGTCGGTAGGCGCGGAAATCGGTCGCGGCGGCTACCTCAAGCTGACCTACACCGACCGCGAAATGACCGACTTCGTCGAAGACTTCCTCGACGATCCGCTCAACCCCGTCATCGTGCAGAGCCCCATCGGACCGCTGTCCGTCGACCGCTCCGTGTTCCGCAACACCAACGGTCCCGAGCGCAGCTACAAGGGCCTGCAACTGCAGGGCCGCTACCGCGTCACCAGCAACTGGTTGCTCGAAGGTCACTGGACCCACCAGTTGGAAAACGACGGCAACTTCGAAGGTGAAGGCACCAACACCCCAGGTGTCACCTCGACCTTCGGCAACTACCCGGAACTCCTGGTACCGGGTCGCAACTACCCCACCGGTCGTCTCAACGACTACCAGCAGGACCGCGTGCGCATCCTGTCCAACTACAACGTCGACCTGGGTCGCGCCGGAAACCTGATCTTCGGCCTGATCTTCAACTACGACTCGGGCCTGACCTACAGCCTGTCCGACACCAACGAACCGCTGTCCGCGGTGCAGTTGGCCCGCAACCCCGGCTACTCCAACCTGCCCCTGCAGACCGTCTTCTTCGGCGAGCGCGGCAGCCAGGAGTTCGACGCCACCAGCAGTGTCGACCTGTCCGTCAACTACAGCCTGCCGCTGTGGCGTTCGGTCGAACCGTGGGTGCAATTCCAGGCCCGCAACGTGTTCAACACCGAAGACCAGATCTTCGGCAACACCACCGTCATCTCCAACCGCAACGGTCCGGTGGACGCCGACGGCATCCCGACGACCTTCACCCTCGGCGGCAACCACGGCAACGCGACGACCAACGGTCACTACCTGAACCCGCGGGAGTACTTCCTGTCGGCCGGTATCCGCTTCTGAGGTAGCTGAGATCTCGGATCAGATCCCGCGCATACGCGCATCGCATACTAGGGCGGCCGTCAGGCCGCCCGCTTTTTGTTTGTGGGGCCCTGGAGGTCCAGCAGACTTCCCGATCTGATCCGACCTCCGATGTAGGGGCGTCCCAGTGTGGGCGCCCTGCGGCGTAGCTGCATCTCATGCTAACCTAGACAGTCTAGACAGGAGGTCGATCATGCATACCTGGCAACTCCAACACGCCAAGAATCGATTCAGTGAAGTCATCGACCGCGCCCAGGCTCAGGGACCGCAGATGATCACTCGCCGTGGGACCGAGACGGCAGTGGTGCTGTCCGTCGAGGAGTACCGCAAGTTGCAGCGCCCGGCGTCGGATCTGGTCGAGTTCTTCCAGACTTCACCTCTGGCCGAGTCAGCGGAAGAACTGGACTTGGAACGCGATCCGGATACCGGACGCGATCTCGAGCTATGAAGGCACGCAACTTTAAGGCGCGCGCATGAGCTATCTACTGGATACGTGCGTCGTCTCGGAGCTGATCAAGCCGCGCCCTGAACCTGCTGTCGTCGAGTGGATCCGAAGCCAGGCTGAGGATCGCCTCTTCCTGAGCGTCGTGACCTTGGGCGAGATCGAGAAAGGCATCATCAAACTAAGCGACGAGCCCCGACGCCAGAAGCTACGCGATTGGATCGAACAGGATCTCCTGCGCCGCTTCGAAGGACGCATTCTTGACATCACGGAAGAAGTTGCATTGCGTTGGGGGCAGATCCAGGGCCAGGCGGAGCGTCGTGGCCGCAAGATGCCCTTGCTGGACGGCCTGATCGCGGCGACGGCCTTGCAGTTTGGATGTGCAGTGGTGACTCGGAATGTCGCCGACCTGGAACCGAGTGGAGTCGAGATTGTGAATCCTTGGCCGTGAGCTCCATGCTTGGAGAGCCACCATGAGCAAGTTGGATCCTGACGAAGCCGCGCTGCTCAGCTCCGTGGAAGCGGGAGAGTGGCGAGCGGTACCGGCCGTGCGGCAGGAGATGCAGCGACATCGGGAGATCGCGGCGGCTGCCTTCAGAGAGGATCAGCGCAGCAACATTCGTTTGTCCTCGCGCGCATCGGAGGAAGGTTGAACTTCAGCCCGCAATCACCCTCTTGGGAAAGAAGATCCATCCTTCCCGTTTGGCGTTCGCAGCCTGAGCCTCGTCCGGATCGTGTACGGTCCAACCAGGAATCTCTCCGAGAATCATCGCTCCGGTCACAGCACAGAGCAAGGCGTCCGTCGGATCATCCTTCCCGCCTGTGGAGACAATGGCCTCGATCGTATCGGGAGCCGCGTCGATGCCAAACTCCTTTAGAAGAGCTAGCACCAGAGTCTTGCGAATATGCAGGTCGCCCTTGTATGTTTTCCACTGAGATCGCTTGGTACTCGGGTCAACCAGGCGCTTTCTCCACACGATGCCTGGAACTACCTTCTGCAGTTCAACCAGGGTCGCGGCAGGATAGACCTCGGCGATCGCCGGCAGGTTCTCCGGTACCGAAGCTACATCTCTACGCAAAGCGATCTGGCGGCCCAGTTGGTGTTTGTGCACAAGATCCGCCCAGGCCCAAGCCCCGGCTGCGAACTTGTCTGCCGCAACGGACAGCGGCCGCCTCTCTGTCTTGCTTCTAACAAACAGCTCTGTACTTCGAAATTCGAAGGCACCAGTGCCCAACACCTTGTCGATCGCTTCTCCCGAAGGCGTCCACTTGGAAACGAACTCTGCGAAGGCCTGCGGCCAAGCGAAGGGAATGTCGACAGCGACAAGATCATATTCCGTCGACCTGCAGAAGGTAGCAGCAGCCTGGTCATTCACAGGAGTAATGACCTCGGCCACAGACCAGCTGACCGGCCCTCGCTTCTCAAGTACAACGGCCGCTCTTTTCTTGGGATTGGTGGCCCAGTCGAGTCCGCCCACACGCGTATGATCTTCATGAATACTCATACTACGCCCTTCTAGTTCCCCAATCTCAGTCTGTCGATGGCGGAGCCTTCCCGAACTGCCCACAGACAACCTCTGTCATCCTGTTGGCGTGCGCCTTGATCACCGAACCCGAAAGAAAAGGCTCAATCAGGGAAAAACCGAGAGATCCGAAGAAAATAAAATTAATAATAACCTGAGAATCAAAAATAAAAACTGCCAATAGCCAGCATCCAAACGCGATACCGAAAGACTTGAGCAATGCGAGTTTCCCAACACGCTGCAAAGAAGCTGACGCTTTCTCAGCACCGCTGGTTACGGCAGCAGCTAGCCATCTAAACTCTCGATCTTCTAATACCAAATTATCCGTCGAATAATTCATAGCTGCTACAAGACAAGTCGGCAGTGACTGCTCCGGGGCGACTGCCACACAACTCACCACGTGCCCCTTGCGAGCACGTAGCAGGGAGTCTGGAACGTTGAGTCCAAGTTCTCGGCCGTTGCTGATCATCCAGACCTCTTGGGAAGATCCGCCTCCTTTGCACTCTACAACTTTCCCAGTTGTCACTTGGAAAACAACAGCCTTGGTGCCTAGATCAACCCCGAAGAACTCTGGAGGTACAACATCAAGCGTTCTGTAGTGTTCGACATCTGGAGCTTTGACAACTCTCTCGGAGCCACCTTGCTTGGCCAGTTTCTGCAGCACCAATCTTGCAATATCACTGTCTGTATGGTCATCGTAAGAAAGATAGGCCGTTGTAGGCATCAGACCCGGCAACTCGGTCTGATCAAGTCGAATTGGAAGAATATACTCCCCCGCCTCAACCAGGGCACGGGCCTGAGCTGCACTCCGCTCATGATTTGTCCATATCTTGGATGCATATGCGTCTGAGATAAGCATGATGCAGAAGCTGGCTTGATTCTGATAGATCTCCGTCAGATACTCATAGAGATTCTTGCCCCAGATTTCAGCTTTCTCAGACTCATCGTAAAAAACTCTAATTTCGTACTCCTCTAGCTTCGCTCTAAGTCTCAGAGCAATTTCTCGGTCTTCGCCAGCGAAAGATAAGGCCACATCAAATTTTCTCTCCGACACCGATTTACCTCCAATAACTGCATGCGTTGCCAACTATCATAAACATTCTCAGTCTGCCGTAAGTCGCTCCCGCCAGTACCCCGGTCTGCGCCGGTGATGCGCTATCGCCAAAATCCGAATCTCGCCTTCCAGCTCCATGTAAACCACCGAGTACGGAAAGCGCCAAACAGAGCGCTGCCGGACACCGAGTTCTGACCGAACCCCAGGCACTGCGCGACCCGTGGCCGGAAGGCTGACTACCATGTCGAACACCTGCTCGACCGACTGCAAGAATCTCCGTCCCAAGCCAGCGGCCTTCTCTTCGTACCAGGCAACAGCCGCTTGTAGCTCTTCCTCAGCCTCTTCGTCGAGGCGTAGCTCAGCCGCCATCAGCCAAAGACGCGGCGTTCGATACGGCCACGGACCGTAGCCCACTCCGTACCTTGCGAGAGGCCAGCACTCGCTCGCTCCGCCCTGCGCTCGATCTCAACCGCCCAGGCAGCCTCGACGCCGGGCTCAGCCTCTCCTTCCATGCTGTTGAGCACTTCCAAGACGAGATCCGCCTTCTCTTCGACGGAGAGGCCCAAGATGCTCTGACGCAGGGCAGTCGTCATTCCAGACATAAGTGCAGTATATCTCCGTCGACGACCTTGCACGAGCAGGAGCCCCACTCCGGGTAGCGCAGACCGGACCACCACGCTACCCGTTCCGCCTTCAGGCTCCCTAAGCCTGTCGAAGACCGCCTATCGAGAACCGCGGTATGTCCGGTAGCCAAGGCGGCGGTGGGTGCTCAGTAGCACAGGCACTCGTCAGTCGGATAGGACGGCGAGCAGATCCCGGAACGACCGTTCTCGACGCAGCTGGCGCCGAAGGCCTTGCCGATGCAGCTGTTGTGGCTCTGGTCGTCGCAGGTCCCCACAACTTGGGGCGTGAAGCCGTCGGAATCGCCGGAACCCACCGAGCCCACACTCATCAGCTCCACCTCCATCGGCTCCACCTCGATCTCCACCACCGCAGCGGTAGCCTGCTCGTCGACCGCCACGGTGCCTTCCTCCGCCTCGACACCCGTGTGCAAGAGCAGCAAGCCGGCGCAGGCCACGAGCAGACAGGTACACAGCGCAATTTGGAAGTTCTTCATTCTTCTCTCCTCTTGTAGATAGATGAATTAGTCGCCGCCGGCACAAGCCGGTGGTTTGACGGGATTTCGATTGCTCGCATTGTAGCCCCACCCCCGCCACCTCCGCAAACCACCAGACTTCGAACCCCCCGACCAGCGACGACCGCGAACAGAGCGGGGGAAGCGACCGCATGACCCGTTGCAGGGAACCTGCCTACCGCTGGAACGGGCTCCGATGTGTTGACAGACAGCTTCAGCACCGGCATGACAATCACGCGCCGGCACATGGATCTGCTGCCGATCTGACGGTCGCCCCCTACGCCTGCGCATTCCCCAAGCCACGCTCCGCGAGCTGGGCTAGCAGGAAATCGAAGGCGAGATCGCGGAACTCTCTCTGGACTTCGGCGCTGTTGAGGTAGGTGTGCATCTGACGCTGGTGAACTTCGCCGCACTCGATCACCGCGTCGGTGACGGCATCCGGGAAGTCACCGAGCAGGGCCTTGTCACGCGGGTTGTTGCGCACCTGCTGCACTACCGTCTCGTTCTCGCCCACCTTGTCGCTGACGGTACGCAGGTAGTTCAAGCCATCGCCCGCGCTCAGGTCGCCGCCGAAGAGTTCGTTCAGGCGACGGATGATCTGGGACAACCACTCCTCTTCCTCGCCGCGGGCCTTGCCGGTGCCGACAGCGGTGGTGGGGATGAGACCGGTGTCGGCATCGGCTTGTAGCTTCAGGTCTTGCTCGCGCTTCTTGGCCAGGCGGAAGTCGCGCAGTTCGACGGAGCTGAGGTCGATCGGCTCGTCGGGGTCTTCGTCGCGCAGCAGCGGTGCCACGACGCTGGCGAACAGGCTGAGCTGTTCCAGGTCAGGGCTGTCGTAGTCGACGATCTGGGCCAGGAACTCGTAGGTGCGGGCGAAACTGGTGAGGTCGGACTTGAAGAGGTTCACGGCTTCGAGCGCCTTCTTGGCTTCCTTGAATTCGCTCTCGGCATTGGCGAAGAGCACGGCATCGCCCGTCGTCTCGGCGCGCGCCATCAGAGCCCGGCGCTTCTCGAATTCGGCCTTGGCCTGACGCAGGCGATCCTTCCAGCGCTTCACCGTCGGCTCGCACACGTTGCGCAACCTCTTTGTGTCCGCGCCCTCCTGGAAGAACACCTCGACGAAGTAGCACACCTCGCTCCAGCGGAAGATGTCGGCGGCCTTGAGCTTTTCGAACAGGTCCCAGATCAGGTTCGGGTCCGAGACGTCGAGCAGGCTGGCGGTCTGGTAGTACGCCTGGAAGGCTGCCAGGATGTCGTCCGGCTCGTTGACGAAGTCGAGCACGCTGGTGGTCTTGTTCGGGTAGCGGCGATTCAGGCGCGACAGGGTCTGCACGCAGTCCAGACCGGCGAGCTTCTTGTTGACGTACATGGCGCACAGCTTGGGCTGGTCGAAGCCGGTCTGGAACTTCTCGGCGACGATCATCACCTGGTACTCGGGCGTGTCGAAGGCCTGGCGCATGTCGCGGCCCTTGAGGCCGGGATTCATGGTGGTCTCGTTGTAGACACGCCGCCCCAGCTCGGAGCCCACCAGCTCGGGCGCGACGCGGGTCTCCTCGCCGCTCAGCTCGATGTCGCCCGAGAAGGCGACCATGGCTTGCAGGTCGTAGCCTTTCTTCTGCACGTAGTCGGCGAAGGCCAGGCCGAAGAGCACGGCCTGCTTGCGCGAGCTGGTGACGATCATCGCCTTGGCCCGCCCCCCGAGGCGCGGCTGGACCTTGTCGCGGAAGTTCTCGACGACCACCTTGACCTTCTGCGCGATGTTGGTTTCGTGCAGCTCCACCCACTGCCCCAACTTGATGCGCGCGCGCTTGCTGTCGACCTCGATGTCGTCGCTCGATGCCTCGAGCGCCAACCGGCGGGCGACCTCGTAGCTGGTGTAGTTCTTCAGCACGTCGAGGATGTAGCCCTCCTCGATCGCCTGGCGCATGCTGTAGACGTGGAATGCCTCGGGCTTGTTGTGCTTCGAGGGGGGCTCGGCCGGGTTGGGACGACGGCCGAAGAGTTCGAGCGTCTTGCTCTTGGGGGTGGCGGTGAAGGCGTAGTAGCTCAGGTTGGGCGACGCGCGCCGCTGCTCGACGCTGGCGACCAGCAACTCTTCAGCAGATACAGTTTCCGCACTCACCGTGTCGCCAGCGTCCTGGCCTTCCTGCGCCAGCACCGCCCGCAGCTCGCGCGCGGTGCGGCCGGACTGCGAGGAATGGGCTTCGTCGGCGATGATCGCGAAGCGACGCTGTTTCAGGCTGATGCTGTCTTCGATCGCCCGCAGCACCCAGGGGAACGTCTGCAGCGTGACGATGATGATCCGCTGCCCGCCCTGCAGCGCCGCCGCCAGCTTCTCCGACTTCGAGCCCTGCCCTTCCTCGCGCGTGATGCGCCCCACCACGCCATCCTTGTGCTCGAATTGGTAGATCGTCTCCTGCAGCTGCGCGTCCAGCACGGTGCGGTCGGTGACCACGATCACCGAGTGGAAAATGCGCTCGCCCTGGCGTTCGGGATCGTCGAAGTGCAGCGACGCCAGCTGGTGCGCGGTCCAGGCGATGGAGTTGGACTTGCCCGAGCCCGCGCTGTGCTGCACCAGGTACTTGTGCCCGGAGCCCTCCTGGCGCGTCGCCTCGATCAGCCGCGTGACCAGGTCCCACTGGTGGTAGCGCGGAAAGATCAGCGTCTCCTTCTTGCGCTTGCGCCCGTCCCACGCCTCGTCCTCCTGGATCTCCAGGTGCACGAAGCGACCGAGGATGCGCAGCAGATTCGCCGGCTGGAGCACCTGTTTCCACAGATAGCTAGTGGCGTAGGTGGTCGGGTCCTCCGGCACGTCGTTGCCTTCGCCGCCGTCGCGGGTGCCCTGGTTGAAGGGCAGGAAGGTGGTGGCGTCGCCGTCGAGCCGGGTGGTCATGTGGGCCTCGAACTGGCTGACCGCGAAGTGCACCAGGGCCCCGCGCTTGAAGGTGAGCAGCGGCTCGGGCTTGCCGCTGCGCGTATCCTTGGGGCGGCGATCCTGCTTGTACTGGCGGATGGCTTTGTGCACGCTCTGCTGGAATTCGCTCTTGAGTTCGAGGGTGGCCACGGGCAAGCCGTTGACGAAGAGCACCAGGTCGATGCGCCAGCGCTTGCTCGTCCGGCTCCCGGAAGGGGGCTCGCCCGCCTCCGCCGCCTGGGTGTCTTTGGCGGAAAGGTGCGGGCTGTAGACCAGTTCCGGCACCACGCGCAGGAGTCTCGAGCGATGATAGCTGACCTGTTCGGAGGGACCCAAGCAGGGGCGTGCGGTGCTGCCCGCACTCAGCGAGCCCTCACGGGCAGCGCGCTTTTCGCAGGCGCTGCAGCAGAAGGTGGACGATGCGGTTCCCCCCTCCCCCGGCCTTGGCCGGGTCCCGACTCGCTACCGCTCGTTTCGGTCCCCTTGCCAGCGGCCTCCCCCCTCCCCTGTGCTCCGCCCTCCGGGCTCCGCTCTTTGGGGGCTCCGCCCCTACTGGGCCTCCGGCCCGTCTGAAACTACTCCTGGGGCTCCGCCCCAGCTGGCTGGGGACCTCGAGACAGGCGGAAGCCCAGGTTGTCGCTGCGGAAGCCAGGCCGGTAGCCGTCGCGGCATGCCGCACGGACGAGCCGCGCATGGGCGAACCACGAACCACCGCGATACACGCGGATCGGGCCGTCCAAGGGTCCACGTGGATCGACGCGTGGGTCTTCTGGTTGTTCGCTGCTGTACCGATCGCCAGTCCACTCCCACACGTTGCCCAGCATGTCGTACAAGCCCCATTCGTTGGCCTGCTTGGCGCCGACCGGGTGCGTCTTGAAGCCACTATTGCCTGAATGCCATGCAATTTCGTCAAGCTCTGGTGCGTATCGAGCACTCGTCGTTCCTGCCCGCGCCGCGATCTCCCACTCCGCCTCGGTGGGCAAACGGTAGCCACTGCACGAGCCGGCCTTGCGCTCTGCGTTCTCACAGGAGTAGCTCTCCAAATCCGGCGCGCCAGTGCAACCCTCGTAGCAAAGCTCCAGCTCCTGCTCCGCCGACAGCTTGTTGGCATAGGTGATCGCATCGAACCAGGTCACCCTCTCCACCGGGCAGTTTGCGCCACAGTTCTGGAAGGAGGAGGGATTGCTCGGCATGAGCTTCAGCCACTGTGCCTGTGTCACCTCCGTCTCGGCGATCCAGAAGCCCCGTGTCAGCCGGACGTCGTGCGGCAACCACTCCCGATCATCGAATCGCCCCGGCTCGTCCGCCGGGCTACCGACGGTGTACGTACCCGCTGGCACATAGCGGAACCGCATGCCGTACGGACCAGCCTTCGCCGCTCCTGCTTCCAGGGTCGAGCTACGGGTGGGGTCTGACTCCTCACTCTGTGTAGGGGCGCCCCCATGTGGGCGCCCTGGGCGGGCGGTGGTGTCTGTCTGATTCGGCTCCTCTTGGACACCCGAATCGTCTCGATCTGCTTCCATGTCCACTGCCGTTGGCTCCTCTCCTCCCTGCGGCCACCACCGATCCGCCAACCAGGCCCCTATCAAGACCAGGCCGACCAGGATCCCGACCCAACTGCCGATCCTGCCCCATATCGACTCCTTCGACCTGCTCGATCGCGGCGGAATCGACGCCTCGGACCGTGCCGGCTCGGACACCACCGGCTCGACAGGAACGACTGTCTGCGCCCCCGACGCCAGCACCCCATACTTGTCCCCCACATAATCCCTTAGGCTCCTCTGGCTCCGCTCCGTACCATCCAGCGCCTCGATCTCTTCCAGCAACTCTTCGACATCCACCCGATGCTGTGGCTGGTCTTCCGGAATCAACTCCACAATCTGATCGAACAGACTCCCGGTCAACACCGTGCCGAGATTGCCCGCCAGCGTCGCCCGCGCCGCCTCTCGACGCTGCCGGTACTGCTCATAGGCCTCCGACACTCCCGGATTCACCGCCAGCGGCAGACTCTCCGCCGCGCCTTCAATGCGCCGTCCAATCCCGCGACTCACTCCGGCATCTTCCGGCCGATGCCGCCGCACCCACTGCGCCACCCGCTCCTGCAGAAAGTCCGCCAGGCTACGCACCGTAATCAAGCCCCGCGCATCGCCGGGCGCCTCCCCACGCAAGCCATCCAGGATCGCGGCCGTAAAGACGCCGTTGCCGCGTTCCGGGTCGTCGTAGGCATAGCCACCGTCCGTCGCGCCAGACAGCACCACCTGGCCCGACGCCTTGCCGATCGCTTCGGCGAAACTGTGCGCCATCGTCGATGCGGTGCCTCGCGTGGCGGTCATTCGCTCGCGGCAGGCGTCGAGGAGCACCAGGCGTCGATGCGCTGGGGCGTTCGCGACCTTGTCGAGCAACCACTCCAGGCGCAGACTCGCTTCGGTCACGTCGCTGAGCAGGGAGTCTTCGCTCAGCAGGAAATCACCAACGGTGTTCGACAGACCGTGCGTGGCGACGGCCAGGACCAAGAGACCATCGTGCTTGGACCTGCGCGCGGTGGCGCTGACGGCGCGCAGCACCTTGGTGTAGCCCGCTTGGAGCACGTCCGCTCCGGCGTCGCGCAGCTGCTCCAACCGCCCCCGGCTCGCCTCCTTCTTCGGCTCCCTGGTCAACGCCAGCGTCACGCGTCCTGGACGCAGGAGCTCCAGCTCGACGGCGAACAGGTACGCCAGGTCGACCGCGTCGTCGACCGCGTACGGCACGTCTTGGATGTGCTCGTCCTCGAAGGTCGAAATACCGACGAAAAGACCTGCGGACGCCTTCGGATCAAAACCTCGCTGTCGAGCTGCTCGCGCTACGGCTGTCGCCTGCTCCGGCACCGCACCTCCTGAGGGCTTGTCAGTTGGGGTTCGGCGAAATTGGGTGTGCGGCTATTCTGCGGCGAAGAACGCTCAGAGGCAAGTCTAGACGGAAGGCATACGCCTGCGGCACGGGCTCACCACCACACTCGGGGAAACTTCGATCACGGGCGACAGATCAGCGGCTCATTTGTCGTCTATATATGCAGCGCTCAAGAGCAGGGCAGAACTCTGTCACAATGTTCACCCAACAGGAGTACGCTAAAATTCGACGCGTCACGCTGTCTCGAACCACACAGAAGCGATCTACATCATCGGCGACGACCTGGGCGTCGAGTTCGTGAGCGTCGAGGAGGTACACAAGCATGACTACTGAAAACACGACGACCAAGAACACTCGGCCGGGCGTTGCCGCCGACGTCTTCCTTGAAGACCTCCTCGGCGGCCCGCTGACCCTGCGCGACCTGCTGGTCGCCATCCGCCAGGGTGAAGACCTCAGCCAGGCCGCGTTCGCGCGCCAGCTCGGGATCTCTCGTTCGCACCTGTGCGACATCGAGAAGGGCCGCAAGACCGTGAGCCCGCAACGGGCGGCGCGCTTTGCGCGGACGTTGGGGTACAGCGCGGAGCAGTTCGTACAGCTGGCGCTGCAGCAGGAGGTGGACGACGCGGGGTTGGGGATGCGGGTGCAGTTGGTGCCGGTGAGTTGAGCGGCCCCATCTAGCTTGCTCTGTTACTACCGGTCCCGGCGAGCCTGCTCTGTGGCTACCGGCCCAGCCGGCCTGCCGGCCTTGGCGGCCCCAGCGGGCGCGGAACCCACGCGCATCGACGTGCACGAAGGGGCCATGGTTCGCAGTCTTGCCGTAGAGGCCGAGGCCGCCGATGAGGGGCTCGTACTCTTTGTCGCCAACTTGACCGTCTATATCGATTCCCTCACGGCAGCACGAGAGGTGTGTGAGGGCCGGGCAGGCGGCGCAGGAGCTGCTGCAAGCGCGGCCGGGAACGCAGGGTGTCGAAGCGTGGATCGACGGCCAACCATAGCGCCTCGGGAACGCGCGCGTCGACCGCTCGTTCGAGCAGCGTCAAGGCCTCGTCGGGCTGGCCCAGCTGCAGGTAGGCATAGGCCTGCGTCACCGGCTGTGGCGGTGCGTGGACGAGAAACCAACGCCAGACGGCCGGCCACCCCTCCTTGTTGTGCAGCCCGTCGAGCGCCGGCAGCGCGGGACCACCACCGGAGATGTCGACCACCAGGCGGAGAGCGCGGTAGGCGGCGTCCATCTCTCCCAAGCGCAGGCGCACCAGGAAGAGGACGTTGGCGCAGTCGAGACTCGGGGTCAGGCGCCAACCCTGCAAGGCCACCTCGATCGCCTCGCGTGGCCGGCGGGCGTGCGCCAGGGTCGAGGCGAGGTCACAGTAGCGCTGACTGGTGACCGGGTCTAGGTCAACCGCCACGCGTGCCGCCTGGTCTGCCTCACGCAGGCGGCCGCGGGCGGAAAGCAACCAGGCAAGGCGCTGGTGCGCGTCGGCGTTGCCGAGGTCGAGATCCAGGGCGTCGCGGTAGGCGTGTTCAGCGGCATCGAGATCCCAGTCGACGAGGAAGCGCAGCGTGCCCAGGGCGAGCTGACTCTCGGCGCGGAGCGGGTCCAGCCGCAACGCCTCTTCTACCGCCTGGCGCGCCTCGGTGCAATCGAGCGGGCGACAAGGCGCGACCTGTGGCTGCTGGGCGCCGAGCAAGATCAAAGCCTCGGCCAACCAGGCGTGCGCCTCGGGCCATTCCGGTTCCAGCGCCAGGGCCCGGCGCAGATTCTCGACCGCCGTCTCGAGGGCCGGCCTGGAACGCTGGCGCACCAGGTAGCGTCCACGCAGGAAGGCATCAGTAGCCGAGGGTTGCCGAGGGTCGGCAGGAGCCCCACGCGTGGTCTCCGCCTGCCGGCTCAGCTCGGCGCGCAGGGTCAGCAGATCCCGCGTCCACACGGCGAGGACCGCGACCAGCAGCAGCGCGCCGGCGATCCGCCATCGCGATCCACGCCACCAGCCGACGCGGGCGGTCGGCGTCAGAGAATCGGCTGGCACCTCTATGGGCACCTCTGGGTCGACGCCTTGTTCGACGCCTGGCTCAACGGGGGCCACCGGTGCCGCCCAGCGGTAGCCGCGCCGCGGAATGGTTTCGACGAAACGCGGCTGGCGCGGGTCGTCACCGAGGGCGCGTCGCAGGGCACTGACGGCGACGGTCAAGGCCTCTTCCCCGACCATCTGCCCATCCCACACCTCACGCAGCAACTCCTCGCGCGGTACCACCACACCGACCCGCTGCACCAGGTACACCAACACCGCCATCACCCGCGGCTCGAGGCGTGTCTCGCATTCGTCCGAGCACACCAGGTGACGCTGCGGTTCGATGGTCCATTCGTGGGCCCGGAAGACCCCGCTCTCTACATCCACGTGCGACAAGTCCACCTCTCCTCTCGAACCTTTCTCAGTCCTTGGCCTTTCTCGGTCCTTGGCCTTTCCTTGGCTACTCCTTACCAATTCTTCAGGCCCGTAGCGCCCTATCCAGATGATCCTGCGTCCAGCTCAACCGCCGCGCCCGTCGCGGCTGACGTTCCGCACTGGAACCAACAGAAAGGAAACCCTCATGAAGCAAATCCCGCTTCTCTTGCTGACCCTCGCTCTGCTTCTCCCTCTGACCTCCGCTACCGCAGAAGCAGCCATCGAACCGGCCACCGGCACGGCGATCGCCGTCTCCCCGGCAAGCACCGGTGCCACACTCGCCCTCGACCCCCTGTTCACGCCGGCACAGCAGCCCAAGACCGCGGCCACGGCGCTGCAACTCGACTTCTCGTGCAACTACACGACGGTTCAGGAGTGCCTGGACTGTTGCCAGGACTGGGTACGCGCCTGCAAGGCCGCCTGCGGAACCAACTATTCCTGCCAGTTCCAGTGCATGAGCACCGGTCAGACCCTGAGCGCTCAGTGCTACTACTGAGCTTCGCCTAGCGGGCCAAGGCTCGCTTTGGAAAGACGGACGAGTCGCGGGAAATTCCCAGGGCTCGTCCGTGCGTTCTGGGCTGGCTCATCTGAGCCGGCGGGCTCAGCCCCCCGCGCGCAGCTTGGAGATCTTCGACTCCAGCCGCTCTTCGATCCGCTTGCGCTCGCGCACGTACTCTTCTTCCAGCAAGCCAATGTCGTCCTGGCCCTTGGCCAGCTTCTGCTGGTGCAGGATCTCCAGATTCGCCAGCTCGGCTTCGGCCTTGGAGCGCAACTCGGCGATCTGTGCGCGAGCGTCGTCGGAGAGCGCGTCCTGGTTGGGCCGCTCGATGCCCGCCTGCTCCATGCGTTCGAGCGCGAGTTCGTAGGCGGACTTCATGCCGGTGGTTTTGTCTTTGCCGCTCATGGGGGAAAGATATCAGGAAGCACCGGGCACCGGCGCTACCTGGACGGAGGCGCTCGCGAACCGCTTCCGGCCGGGAGGGCCCGGCAACCGTCCAGGCAAGACCCAGGTGAGAGATTGCGCTCGTTGATGGCAGTCCTCAGGTAGCCAACATGATCGAAGGTTCATCCAGAGGAGATACCCCCATGAGTGACGACGCCCGTATTCCCACTGCCGCCCTGCTGTTCGACAAGCTGCGCGAGTCCGAGGTCATCTCGGCGGACTGCTACGCCGAGGTGTGCCGCCACATCGACCCGCTCCTCGAACTCGCCCGCTCCATAGACAAGAGTGCCGAGTCGAACGACTGGGACAAGATCCGTGCCGAGTGGAGCTTTCCAAGTCAGCCCAAACCCGTCATACCGATCAACGCGGCGAACCTGTGCCCGAAGCCGACCAAGGTGACGCTGGCACTCAACCGCCTGCGTCTCGAGTACAACAACAACGTCTCGCAGCAGGAGCGCACCGGCCCCGGGGCCGCCCGCATCCAGGAAGCCCGCCTGGCGATCGCCCAGAATCTCGGCCTGCACATCAACCTGATCGACCCCCCGGACTGCCAGGATCTGGCGATTGTGCGCAACACCAGTGAGGCCAACAACGCGATCAACAACGGTGTGCGCGACTGGGGTCCGGACGACAACGTCGTCATCTGGGATCAGAACCACCCGACCAACAAGGGCGCCTGGTACCTGCGCGCACAGCGCTACCGCTTCCAGGTGCGCGAGGTCCACCTACCGACCACCGCGACCGCCCAGCAGATTACCAACGCCTTCCTCGGCCAGATCAACCGCAACACGCGGTTCGTCACCTTCACCGAGACCTCCAACGGCAACGGCATGCGCATTCCCCGTAGCTCGATCCGGGACCTCTGGACCTACCTACAGAGGAGCCACCCCAACTGCCACCTACACATCGACGGTGCCATGACCTGGGGCTCCCAGCACGTCGACCTGCTGCAGGACCTGCCGTGCCACAGCTTCTCCGCCAGCGCGCACAAGTGGTTCTGTGGCCCGAAGGAAACCGGCATTCTGTACATGAAACCCGAAGCCGCCGAGCGCCTGATGCCCAACGTCTATGGCTACGACTACCGGATCGTGGATCCGCCGTGGGACGCGATCCCGCGCACTGCCCGTCGCTTCGAGCTGCTCGGCCAGCGCGACGACGTCAACATCATCCACCTGCTCACTGAGCAGA
This sequence comes from uncultured bacterium, assembly GCA_965368975.1. Lineage (GTDB taxonomy): Bacteria > Acidobacteriota > Thermoanaerobaculia > Multivoradales > JAHZIX01 > CBDUPA01. The sequence continues at coordinate 38,434 of CBDUPA010000014.1, forward strand.
CCTTCCTCTCCTCCATCGGCGCCAGGGCGATCGAAGAGCGCGTCCGGTTCCTGGCCACCCACCTCAAACGGGAGCTGCAGAAGAACGGCTGGAAGCTGGTCACCCCGGAGGAGGACTGGAAGAGTCACGGCATCGTCCGCTTCGAAGCACCGCAGGGCGACCGTCCGCAGTCGCTCTACAACTACCTCTACGACAACCACCGCATCGCAGGCTCCGGCGACAGCGAGACGTTTCGGCTGTGTCCGCACATCTACAACAACGTCGAGGATCTGGACTTAGCGATCACGGGCATGAGCCGCTGGCGGGGGTGACATGCTGAGCTCTCCCTGAGACGTCGAACGACGGAGCCTTTCCGACGAAACCCGGAAAGGCTCCTCGTCTCAGCCGAACGGTGCCCTGCCTACTCTGCTTGCAACTGCAAGCGCTCGATCGAGTAGTGCATGTGCGGCTGACCGTCGACCGCCATGTCGACGCGGTGCGGCAGGGTCCAGCCCTCGACCGCTCGGTACTCGGAGAAGGTCACTTCCGAAGTGACGGCTTCGTCGGCCGTTGCTTCCGGATCGACCGTCGGCTCCAGAGATGCGGAGTAGCGCACTGCGACGAGCTGGTAGCTCTCCAGGTCGATCTCCAGCTCACCCAGCAGCACATCGCCCCGCCGCGCTTCGATCACACGCCGTTGCGAAGTGATTTGCGGCTGCAAGCCCAAATCGACACCGGGACACAGGATCAGGAACTCGAGCTGCCTACGGCACAAGTAGAGCTCTAAGTAGTCCCGCATCTCCTCGTCGAGCTCGGCGCGGCCGTTCGGGCCTTCGAGGAAAGCAGTTCCGGCGTGCCAGCTGCGACGGATGACCTGACCATCAATCTCACGCTCCTGGAACAGGCTCTGGCCTGGTTCGATAATCGTGCGATCGGCGATGGCATGGTCATCACCTCGGTATTGGTACAGAGCCTCGATCTCAATGCGTGCGGGAACCAGGTCCCGCCCCCCAGCCAAAGCGATCCGGGCCTCGTCGATCAGCCGCGAGGCTTCGGGATCAGAAGCCGCCACGGCGGCATTCGTGAACAGGGGTACGAACAGGAACAGGACGGCAAGAATCCAAGACATCACACTACCTCCGAAATCAGATGGGAATCATCGGACCCCAATAACAAGGAATCTCGACACCATAACAGTCAGGAAGTGTTTGTCAAGATTCTGTATGCGTGAACATATTTCCCGCAATCTCGGATGTTCGAGAGGTCTTCCCCCAAGCAGCAATGGATATCAGGAGAGTCGATATGGCTCTGCATCTATCTCCTCCACATACCCCTGGCCTCGAGAGGGATTGCCTCACTCTGTTCGCAGCTGATAGCGCTCAACCGAATAGGACGAAAGCACCCTTCCGTCAATCACCGTCTCGGCCCGATGCGGCAGGGTTCAGCCATCGACCATTCGGAAGTCCGAGAAGGTGACCTTGGCTACGGTATCCATAATCGAGGTATCCGTGGCCGAGGTATCCGTGGGCGAGGCATCCGTGGGCGAGGCATCCGTGGCTGCCGCCGCGGCAGGCCGCTCAAGCGTAGCGTCCAGAGGTAGCTGCAAGGCCGCCAGTCGACGCGTCTCCAGGTCGATCTCGAGCACGCCGAGCAGAACCTCACCGCGCCGCACCTCGATCATCCTTCGAGAACTCGTACTCTCCCGCAACACCGATGCTTCTGCACCCGGGTACAGAATCAGGAACTCCAGCTGGCGACGACACAGATAGGTCTCGGGTTCAACGCGCATGTCCGGGTCGAGATCGACACGCCCCGCCGGGCTCTCCAGGTAACCACCATCAACGCTCCAGGAGCGACGGATCGGCTCACCTTCGATCTGCCGCTCTTGGAACAAGCTCTGTCCCGGTTCGATGACGGTGAGGTCCGAGATCGCCTGATTCTCGTCCTCGTAGCGATACACCGCGTTGATCTCAATTCGCCTTGGCACCACATCTCGACCACCAGCGGCAGCGATACGCGCTTCTTCGATCAGGCGTAGCGCTTCGGTGTCGGCCAGACCACAGTGCGGAGCTACGGTTGTCAAGAGCAGGAACAGGATGAAAGTACGTTGCATGAGAACACCCTCGAGTCAAGGAATGAAAGGATCGCACCCACATTGGGTAATTCGACATGACACCCCACTTATCACCGCCAATCAAGACCTTCTAAATAAACAAGGAATGTATACTCCTGAACCGCCTGTAACCTGACATTTCGCACATCGGAATTTGAACATTGCCCACAGCTCGTGCTTCACAAGAGCCACCTCGATCACCGCTGGGGAAACGGGAAGTTCCCAGCGGCCAGACTTGACTTCGAATCCGCGCCGAACCAAGATACATAACCGGTTAAGCTAAAGACCGAAACCGGCAATAGGCCAAGAATGAACCACGACTTCCTCCAAGATCTCGAATTCCTCGGCGTCACGGCTCGCATCAAGCGCCTCAGCGACGCGCTGGGCACTAGCATCCGGGATTTCTACCGGGCCAACGACGTCGATCTCGAACCCAGCTGGCACCTGGTTCTGCTGCTGCTCCAGGACCGCACCGCCACCTTGACCGAGATCGCCAGGAGTCTTCACCTGTCGCAGCCGGCGATGACCAAGCTGATCGGCCGGATGACCGCCAAGGGCTACCTCGAAGTGCAGCCGGATGCCACTGACAGTCGAAAGAAGAACATCTGCCTGTCCGACCAGGCTCGGCAGCGGCTGCCCGCCTTCGAACGACTCTGGAGCGCGGGACAGGCGGCGATCCGGGAGATTCTGGAAGCAGACACGGCCTTCCTCGACGGCCTTGCTGCACTCGAAACCCAGCTGGTAGACAAGGACTTCGCGGAACGGGCGCTGGCACAACTCGACCAAGGCCAAGACACACACGGAGATACGGCATGATTCGGATCGGCAACACACCTCTGGTGAAGCTGCAGCATCTGCCATCCAAGGACAGCGCGGACGTCTACGTGAAGTTCGAGGGCGCCAACCCGACGGGCAGCATGAAGGACCGCATGGCGCTGTCGATGATCGAGGGTGCAGAGCGGAGGGGCGAGTTGAAGCCCGGCGGCCGGGTGGTCGAGTATACGGGTGGTAGTACCGGCAGCTCACTGGCGATGGTCTGTGCCAGCCGCGGCTACCAGGCTCATTTTGTGTCTTCCGATGGCTTCTCCGCGGAGAAGCTGCAGACCATGCGGGCGTTCGGAGCGACGGTCGAGATCATCCACGCCGAGAACGGGATCCTCACCGCCGACGTGATCGACCGCATGATCGCCCGGGCCCGAGAGTTGATTGGCGAACCCGGTACCTTCTGGCCGGACCAGGTCAACAACCCGGACAACAAGCTCGGCTACCACGGCATGGCGCGCGAGATCCTCGACCAACTGGGTGGCAATATCGACGAGTTCGTCATGGCGGTCGGCGGCGGGGGCTGCATCTCCGGTAACGCGGAGATTCTCAAACAGGAGGCGCCGGCGGTCCGCGTCGTGGCGGTGGAGCCAGATCAGGTGCGCAACATTTCCGGCGCCGATACCAGCGGCCAGCACCGTCTCGAGGGGATCGGTCTAGGCTTCGTACCAAAGATCCTGCGACGCGACCTGATCGATCACGTGGTGCCGGTGAAGGACGCGGACGCCTATCGCACCGCCAATGAACTGGCGCGCCGGGAAGGAATCCTCGGCGGCATTACCTCGGGGGCGAATGTCTGGACGGCGCTACAGCGGGCACGGCAGCTCGGACCGGGCACGACGGTGGTCACTGTGATCATCGATTCGGGCCTGCGCTACCTGCACGGTGACCTGTACCAGCACCCGGTGGAAGCGAGTAGCGCAGCGCGTCAAGCTGAGGCCACGCCGCCTGGCGACGAGCCCTGAGCTGCAAGCTCTTCCTGGAGCGCGCGCTTGCGCACCGGGTTGTGCTCGAGATCACACTCGGGCATGACGGGGTGGGAACGAGCAAAGAGGCGGGTCAAGGGCGAGGCGGTCAGGCCGTGGAGAAGAACGCTGAGCAGAACGGTCAGCAGGACCACCTGGACGATCTGCTCGCTGTGGGGCACGTAGAGTTCTTCGAGCAACAGGATGGCGAACAGGATCGACGCCAGGCCGCGCGGTCCGAACCAGCCGACGTAGAGGCGGGTCGAGGTGTCGAACCCCGAGCCCAGTAGCGCAACAGCCACTGGCAGCATGCGCAGCACGGTCAGACTTGCGATGGCGTAGATCCAGGCGGACAAAGGAGCATCGGCCAGCGTCGGCCAAGCGATCGTCAAGCCGACGAGGAAGAAGGTCACCAGCATCAAGAGCTGCCCTTCCGCCTCGGCGAAATCCCACAGGCACTCGCAGACTTGCTGCGAGGAGTTGCCCAGTACGAGCCCTGCCACGAAGGTCGCGATGAAGCCGTTGCCACCGACCGCAATGGCTGCCGTGTAGGCGATCAGGGCAATCGCCAAGCCGGCGATCTCCTGATAGGCATGACTCATCGCCTGGAGCTGAATCGCCCGCCCCATCGCCCACGCTGCCACAGCACCAATGACGAGGCCGACCAAGGGGCCCAGCAGAACCTGCTTGGCGGCAAAGGTAGCGCAGTGGTCCAAGGTCAGCATTTCGCCTTCGACCATCTGCCCAACGCCAGCGAGGGAAGCGAAGATCACGACCATCGGTACGGCGATGCCGTCGTTGAGACCGCTCTCGGCGCTCAGACCTTGACGAATCTGCAACGGCACCTCTTCACTGGTCACCACCGCCTGGCCGAGCGCCGCGTCGGTGGGAGCCAAGACAGCACCGATCAAGGCGAGCTCCCAAGGTCCAAGACCCGGAATCAGCGGCGCGGCTGCAGCCGCGCCGAGCGCAACCGTCAACGGCATGCCGATCGCCAGCAAGCGCACCGGCAGGCCGGCACCCCGCACGAGTGAACGGACGTTGATCTGCGCCGCGTCGGTGAACAACACCACCACCAGGGTGAGCTCGCCCAGCAAGTGGATCACCGATTCCAGGTGCTCGGCACCCTGGAACGGCGAGGGGATGCCCAGGAGGTCCAGGGCCGGCGCAGCCAGCAGCATGCCAAAACCAACGAAAGCCAAAGGCGGCGTGATCACCCCCCGGCCGAGGCGGCGCGACAGGAGCCCGAAACCGAATACCAGGATGGCGAGAACAAGAATGGCGGAGTCGTACATGCAGTCTCACTTTCGGTGCCGCGGTGCAGGAAATCCTCAGATACCAAGTCCGTCGATCTGGCGCGGCCAGATATCAGGGCCGGCCAGATATCAAGGCGACCAGGTATCAAGGCGACCAGGCATGACGGGTGGTCGTAGATCGAGTTCTCTGTACTGTACGACTACTACCCATCTTCGGATCGATCGACCAGCGGCTGCCTTCCGACCCCACACCCACTTCTCGCTCGCCTAAGACCAACCTCCTCTGCATCAGGGCTCTACTTGACGCCCGAAGAACGTATATATAATGTACATACATGGAAAGGAAACTTGTTCAGGCTGGCGGCTCGCTGGCCGTGACCCTACCCGCAGAGGTCGTCAACGCGTTCGGCCTCGAAAAGGGAATGTCGGTCGACGTGACGGTGCACCCCAAGACAGGAGCCGTCACCATACGCCCCGGCGTTCGCTTCGCGGAGGATGGCAAGGTCACCGAGCGCTTCGACCGTGCCATTGACGACCTACTCGACCGCCGTTCCGAGCTCTACCGCCGACTGGCCAAGTAAGGGACCTCGGGTGTCCCTCTACCTCGCGCTCGACCAGGTTCTGCGCATCCACGAGCGTCAGATCGAGCGTTTCGGCGGCTCCCAGGGCGTCCGAGATCAGGGTGCTCTCGAAGCCGCGATCGCTCGACCCCAGGCGACGTTCGGCGGCGACGACCTCTACCCCGATATCGCCGCGAAGGCCGCCGCTCTACTCCACTCCCTGATCGCTAATCATCCCTTCGTGGATGGCAACAAGCGCACCGCTGCGATGAGCGCTGAACTGTTCCTGCTCTTCAACGGCCTGGAATTACTGGCGGACGATGACGACCTGGAAACGGCCACTATGGCGGCCGCGCGCGGCGAACTGGGCGCCGAAGAGCTGGCGATCTGGATGCGCCAGCGACTGGAGTCGATCGAGTCCTGAGATGACAGTCGACCCTAGTCCTGGTACGGTTCAAGCCATAGAGCGACAAGGCTGACTTCGCTGGCCTGAACTCCTAATTCTTCGGCAATGAATCCCCTGAGTGCTGGCTCGTCAGTCTCGGTACCGCCGTAGTCAGCAGGTTTCTGGAATCTCCCTCGATTGGCCCACCACAACTTCTCCATCTCGACAGCGACGGGATCAACAACCTGATCGGTAACCTGTGCCTCCCACTGCCCATTTCTTAGCGGTTTCTCGCCACTTACTCCACCGCCATCGGGAGCAAACGAGAGGTTTGCATAGTAGCTCCCAGTACCGAGGAGGCTGGTATCCGGAGAGATCAGAAGAAAGACCTGAACAAAGTGAACTCCCGTATCTTGAAGCACTTCGACTGCAGCCTTCATTGAGGTTTGCACTCTCGCTGCTCTAGAAACAGCTTTTGAATAGATGAAGGCCCGGACACGCTGGCGCCGGTGGACACTGGTGTCTTCTATCTGGACGAGTTGGTAAGACTGCGCTTGATCCAGCGAGATTGGAGACTGAAATTCGGCTGAAGGCTGTTTCACGGGCTGTGGGTCCAGGTGTTTCACAAGTGAGTACAGAGGCCAAACGATCGCCAAGACAAGCACGAAACCGAGCGCCCATCGCTCGATCTGTTGTGAACTACTCTTCGGTGCTTCTAGGTCACTCACAGACTTCCTCCCTATCTGCCATAAGTTCTCGGGCTAGGAGCCTACAGACTCCCTTCCAACTAGTTTCCTCACCGCTGCGACTCGTGACACTCAACTCATGAGCGATGGAACAGTCTGAGTCAGTAGGGCGCTGGACTCGCAGCAAAACAACCACTGACTGGTCGCCTCGCCGCCCACTCCCCCTCGGCAGGGCTACAATCCCGCCATGGCCACCCACTCCTCTCCCCTCCGCACCCGCTTCTCTACCCCCTCGACCTACCTCCTGTGGACACTCGTCCTGCTCGTCCAGGCCGCGACGCTGTACCTGCTGCTCGACGTGCTGGCGACGGGCCGGCCCGAGATCCTGCTCGGCGAGGTGCCGCCGGAGGCACCGCTGGCGCCGCTGTTCGCCAGTCCACTGACGTGGTTGCTGATGCTCCTCGTACTACCCTTGCTGGCCCTGCGCGAGGAGCACTTCTGGACCTCGTTTTCGACCTGGGTGCTGTTCTGGACGCCCGCGCTGGCCTTCGCGCTCGTGCTGCGGCTGCTCGGGCTCGATCTGCCCGTCGGGCCGGTGCTGTCGGGCCTGCTGGGGTTGGTGCTGGTGAGTGGCTTGCTGCTGGCGCTGACGTGGTTCGTGGCCAAGCGCTTGAAGGCCCAGAAGGTGCGGACGAGCACCTGGTGGCGACTCGGGCGGGTAGCGGTGACGTTTGCGCTGCCGGTTCTGTTGCTGTGGGCGGCAACGTCTCTGCCGCGAGCCTTCGACCCGACGCAGCAACTGCGCCTGTTCAGCCGCGGGGTCGTGCCGAGCTTCCCGTTTCCGGGGTTCTGGCGTGGCGACTGGACGCCGAGCCAGCTGTACCGTCTCGATGCGACGAGCCGGGCGACGCTCGACGAGCTGGAGCTGACCGCCGACCTGCACCTGGTGGTGGACCCGAGCGATCCGATCGAGCCCTACGCGCGCGAGCTGGTAGCGCGCATAGCACGGGCCGCTCCGGACGTCGTCGTGCGCATCTCGCGGCCAGACTGGGGCACCGCGTCGATGCCGCCCGCCGGCTACCTGCGGCTCACCACGACGTACGGTGAGCGCACGCTGGGCTTGGACGAGCTGGTGGCGCAGGACGAGGGCAAGGTGACGCTCTTCCTGGAACCGGCGGTGGTCGGCGCGCTGGCGGAGCTGGCAGGACGGGCACCACGGGTGGCGGTGAGCCAGGATCACGGCGAGCTGCCGCTCCCGGGCTCGGAATTGGCGACAGAGGATCCGGCGGAGGAGCCAGAGAGCGCGATGGCACCACCGCGCGAGAACCTGGCTCTGCTGGCGCCGCTGCTCGATGCCCAGGGCGTGCGTGTCGAGCGCTGGACACCAGAGGCGACCCGGCAGCCAGACCTGGTGCTCGTCGCGGGGCCACGCACGCCGTGGTCCGTGGAGGAAGTCCGTCGACTCGACGCTCACTTCCGCCAAGGCGGCGCGCTATGGCTCCTGCTCGACCCACGTTTCGGTAGGAGCGAACAAGGCGAGCAGGTCGACCCGAACTTTATAGACCTGGGGCTGGAGACCTGGCTAGCGACGCTGGGCGTCGAGGTGGAGCGCAACGTGGTGGTCGATCCGGCGGGACGGCTGGACGCGGTGGGACCGGAAACCTTCACCGTGCGCCACTACGCGCAGCATCCGGCGATCCGCAGCATCGCGGGCGTCGCACCGACACAACCGGCGGTGGTCGCGCTCGCTCGCTCGGTGCGACGTAGGGCAGAGGCTCCGGACGGCATCGACGTCTCCGGCGTGCGCGTCACCGAGCTACTGCACACGTCGCGCCTGGGCTGGGGTGAGACGTCCCCGGCTGCCGCGGGGGGCAGCTTCCAGGACGCGGCCGACCTGGCGGGGCCGGTGCCCCTGGCGGTAGCGATCGAGACGGCCGTCGACAGCCGCTTCCGTGGCGGCAGGATGTTGGTCTGGGGCGACGCCAGCTGTGTCAACGACGCCCTGCTCAGCCGCGGTGCCAACGCACAGCTGGTGCGCTACGGTCTCGCCTGGTTGCTCAGGCGTAGCGAACGCATCGCCATCCCACCGACACAGTTCCAAGTACCGCGCTGGGATGCCGGGCCGGCAGCGTCCACGCTCGGCTGGATCTTGACACTGCTGGTGCTGGCACCGCTCGTCGCCACACTGGTGCTGTGGCGACGGCGGGCCAGGTAGATTTCACCAAGCACAGCTCGACGAGGCCTAGGCGGTAGCTTGCGCCTCTTCCCGCTCGTCCAACCGCCGAACCTGACGCAGACGGTACGCCATCGCCAGCAGACCGCCGGCGAGGACAACGTAGAGGCCGTACCACACCAGCTTGATCAGCGGCTTGCGGGTGACGTCGAGACTCAGGCGCGCGGCGGCGCCGGGGTCCTGGACGCCAAAGCCGGCGAAGGCCAGGGTGGCGATCTCTTCGGTGGGATTGAGGTTGCCGAAAACAACACGGCCACCATTGGCCAGCGGCAAGACCGGGGTCTGCGCTTGCTGGGTGACCGGGTTTACCAGGAACTGCGGCATCACGCGCTGCGCCTCGCCGCTGCCATCGCGCATCTCGAGTACGGCACGGACGGCGATCGAGGCACCGGTGTTGGCGGCCAACTGAGTAGCCGCGTCGTCCGGAGCGTCAAAGCCGACCAGACGGAACGTTGTGCTGCCGACCTGGGTCTCTTCGCCCGGACGTAGTTCGGCCTGCACCCATGGATTGGGAGCGCGTTGCGGCCGGTATTCGAGCGGCGAGATGTACAGGTCACCGGTCATCATCTTGCGGATGTGCGGGCGTGCCATCAGCTGGCCGGTACGGTCGTTGGTGAACATCTGCGGATAGCTGTAGTAGATGTCGCCGCCCGCCTTCTCGACGCGCACTTCCATCCGCTCGCGGTGGTTGTCGTTGCGCGGCACGAGGCCGGTGAAGGTGAGGGTCAGGTCGCCGACCTGGGTCGCACTGCCTTGCTGCAGGGTCACCTTGGTGCTGTGATCGTAGGCCGAGGAGGCCAGGAAGCCGAGCAACATGATGCCGACGCCGACGTGCGTCAGGTAACCGCCGATCCGTGCCGCACTGCCACTGCGGGCCATCTGCACGACCTTCTGCAGGTTCGACGTCAAGGCCGCGACTGCCAGCAGCACCATCAGCAGGTGCAGGCCGCGCACGCCGAGCAGGAAGGACAGCGCCGCGCCGGCGAGGCCGACGCCGCAGGCCATCAGGATCTTGCCGCCCAGCTCCTCTTTGCTCGTCTCGCGCCAGCTGAGGAAGGGCACGCCGATCAGCAACGACGCCACCAGCAGGGCAAGCGGGAAGTTGACGCGGTTGTACCACTCGGGACCGACCTGCGCCGAGAACTCGCCCAGGCTGGTGATCAGCGGCGCCGAGGTGCCAACGGTGACGACAATCGCCGAGGTCAACACCACCAGGGTGCCGAGCACCATGAAGCTGCCCCGCGACAGGACCGGATCGGTGTTGGGTGCCGTCGGCACGCCGCGCAGGCGTAGCGCCAGCAGCACCGCCGACAGACCGCCGAAGAAGGCCATCTGCAGGATCAGCAAGCCGGAGATACCGAGATCGACGAAACTGTGGACGGAGAAGTCGGCGAGCACGCCGGAGCGGGTCAGGAAAGTGCCGTAGAGCACGGACATGTAGGTCAGGCAGGCGATGATCAGGTTGCCACGGCGGTACCGATTGCGCGTGCGCTCCATGTACAAACCGTGGATCAGCACGGTGATCAGCAACCATGGGATCAACGACGCATTCTCCACCGGGTCCCAGCCCCAGTAGCCGCCCCAGCCGAGCGTCTTGTAGGCCCAATAGCCACCCATCAAGATAGCGGCGCCGAGCACCAGGAAGCCCGCCAGGGCCCACGGGAAGGCGCGCGTCGCCCAGTCGCGGTAGTCGCGTTTCCACAGCGCCGCGATGGCGAAGGCGAAAGGAACGGCGCTCAGGGCGTAGCCGATGAACATGATCGGCGGATGGATGACCATCCAGTCGTCCTGCAGCAGTGGATTGAGGCCCTTGCCGTCGACCGGCGCATCGCCGAGCATGACGAAGGGATTCTCACGCACCAGGATCAGCATCAGGCCGAGTACGGTGAGGCTGTAGACCAGCATCACCGGCGCCTCCAGCTTCTTGCCACACGTGCGTGCCACCAACACGCCAAGCAGCGTCGACCAGAGCAGCCAGATCAGGAAGCTACCCTTCTGGCCGGCCCAGAAGGCGGCGAACTGGAAGTGGATCGGTAGCTCGAGTCCGGAGTACTGGAAGACGTACTCGATGCGGAAATCGCGACGCACCAAGCACAGGGCGAAGACGAGGCAGGTCAGCCCCAAGGCCAGGGCGCTCAAACCGTAGGCGCGGCGCGCGAACGGCAGGTGTACCGACGTGCTACCGGCCTTCGGCGTCTCGTTGAGCGCCAAGGCATAGCCCCACAGGGCGGTGAGCAGCAGTCCGAGAGAACACCACAGCGCGACGGCACCGGGCAGGTAGAACTGGGAGAAGGTGTCAGCCAGGAACGCGACCATCAGTCGTAGCTCTTGCTTTCGCTGCTATCCGACTCGTAACTCTGGTAGCCGTCTTCCTCGCCGCCGTAGCCTTCGACCTCGGCACCCTGGTACTTGCTCGGGCACTTGACCAACAGCTTGTCGGCAGCCATGACGCCGGTACCGGCGACACCGGCGCCCGCAGTGGCCTCTGGCTCGTAGCGGCCAATGGCGACGATGCTGATCGCTTCCTCGAAGTTGGCCGGCTTGACGCCGTGGTAACGCACGCGCAGGGTCTCGCCGGTCTCTTCTTCGACCAAGGTGAAATACAGCGCTTCGGCGATCTCGTCGTAGCTGGCGCTACCGGCCTCCAAGCCACCAGCCACTTGCACCATGCGCGACGCCTGGCGTGCTTGATCGAAAGGCACGTAGGGAGTCAGCGCCTGGTTGAAGGAGGTGAAGGCGAAGCCGGCGAACAGCACCAGCATCGCGGCGCCCAGCAGGTAGGTCTTGTTCAGCTTCATGACTGCGAATCCCCTTCCAGCGCGCCCTTCTCCAGCTCGCGGATCTTCTTGTTCAGGTGCAGCAGATAGAGGAAGAGCCCGGTCCAGATGACCAGGTTTACCGCCATCACCCACGTGGTATCGCCGAGTCCAGTCTCCATGATGCTCCTCTCTGGTGTGGTATTGGCCCGGTGTCGTGTCGGCCCAGGGGCGAATCAGCTCCGTATCGTGGACCGGTGCGGCAGCTCGGCAGAGCTTCCGTGGGAAGGATTGTAACGGCCCTTGACAAGGCACTCAACCGCCTTTTGGGTAGGTCGGTGGCGACTCGGAAGCCAGGCTATCTCGGGTAGACTGGCGACAATGTCCTTACTCTCCTTCACACTCCTGAGCCTCGCACTCGTCTCACCGGCATCGTTCCTGCCGGCGCCGACCGAGCCAGCGCCAACTGGGCCAGCACCGCCTGAGCCGATCCAGGTGCAGGATACCGCAGCTGACCAGGTGCGTGCTTGCCGTGGGCTACGTTTCGTCGATGTCACCGCCGCGGCTGGCCTCGACTTCCGGCACGCGGCCGGCACGACACCCGAGCGCCACCTGCCCGAAACGATGGGTGCGGGCGTCGCCTGGCTGGACTTCGACGGCGACGGCCGCTGGGATCTCTACGCCGTGCAGTCGGACCGCCGGCCTCCTCCCGTGGGTGGCGGTCACGATCGGCTGTACCGCAACCTGGGCGCGGGCCGCTTCGAGGACGTCAGCGAGCGCGTCGGGCTGCCACGCGCCTTGCAGGGGGCCGCCTACGGTATGGGCGTCACCGCCGCCGACGTCAACGGCGACGGCCACAGCGACCTCTACCTGAGCAACTACGGTCCCGACCGCCTGCTGCTCGCTCGGGATACCGGTGACGCGGGCATCACCTTCGTCGACGCCACCGCCGACGCCGGCCTGCTGGCGGCGGACGGCTGGAGTTCCACCGCCGTCTTGGCCGACGCCGATGGCGATCGTGATCTGGACCTCTACGTGGTGCGCTACGTCGACTACCGTCCCGATCACGGCCTCTTTTGCGGCGATCCGGACGCCGTTGGGCCCGAGGCCGGGGGACGCCGGGGCCGGCGCGACTACTGTCACCCAGAGCTGTTCCAGGGCACGCCGGATCTCTTCTACCGCAGCGCCGATGACGGCACCTTCGAGCCAGTGACGGCGGCGGCGGGCCTCGGGAGTTTCGCCTACCGCGGCCTGGGAGCCATCTTCCAGGACCTCGACGGCGACGGGCACATCGATCTCTACGTCGCCAATGATCTGGATCTCAACCTGCTCTACCAAGGGCGTGGCGACGGCAGTTTCGAGGAAGTCTCGCTGCTCTCCGGCACGGCCGTCAACGCCGCTGGCGAAGCCGAGGCAGGCATGGGCGTCGCGACCGGGGACGTCGACGGGGACGGTCGCCCCGACCTGATGGTCACGCACTTCGACGTCGAGACCAACACCCTCTACCGCAACCTCGGCCTGCTGCAGTTCGAGGACGCCTCGGCAACCAGCGGCTTCGGCGTGCCGTCGTTCAACCAGCTCGGCTTCGGCATCGCCGTCGACGACTTCGACTTCGACGGCGACCTCGACGTCTACGTCGCCAACGGTCACATCCTCGAGGATCCACCACGCGGCGGCGTTGAGCATGCGCAGCCGGACTTGCTGCTGGCCGGCGACGAACGCGGTCCCTTCACCGCCTGTCCGAGCCCGGACGAGACCGCCGGCTTGGCGCCACTGGTCGGTCGAGGTCTGGCCATAGCCGACTTCGACGACGATGGCGACGGCGACCTGGTGCTCAGCAGCAACGGTGGTCCGCTGCGCCTGCTGCGCAACGAGGCGAACCCACCAGCCGAGCGCTGGCTCGGCGTCGAGTTGCACGGCCCCGCCCCCAACACCGCCGCGATCGGCGCGCGTGTCGTGCTACGGCTGCGCAGGGGCACGCAGACCGCCCTGCGCAGCCGCTGGATCACCGCCGGTGACAGCTACCAGAGCTGTAGCTCGACGCGCCGCCGCTTCGGCTGGCCGGCTGGCTGGCAGCCGGTCGAGATCGAAGTCACCTGGCCGACCGTGACTGGACAGCGCGCGGCGCGCATCACGCGCGTGCCGGTCGAGCAGACGGGTCGCTACCTGAGCCTGGAGCCGTGATGGCCCGTCGCGCCTGGGCATCGAGCCTGGCCTTCGTCCTGGTCTTCCTGCTCGGCTGGATACCGCCAGCCGCCGCGCTCGATCCGGCCAAGGAGCTGTCGCAATACAGCCACACCTTGTGGCGTAGTGGTACCGGCCTACCCCAGGACACCGTGCGCTCGATCGCACAGACGCCGGACGGCTACTTGTGGATCGGCACGCGCGCCGGCCTGGCGCGCTTCGACGGCCTACGCATGGAAGTGTTCGACAGTCGCAACACCCCCGAACTGGCCAACCACAATATCTACGCCCTCGAAGTGATGCCCGATGGCAGCCTGTGGATCGGCACCAACGGTGGCGGCCTGGTGCACCGCTCGGCCGACGGCAGCACCTGGTCGCGGATCTCCGAGGCACAGGGCCTGCCGAGCGGTCGCATCACCGCCCTCGAGCCAGACGGCGAAGGTGGCCTGTGGATCGGCACCTACGGTGGCGGCGTCGCGCGCCGGCACGCGGACGGACAGATCGAGACCTTCGATCCCGAGCAGGGTATCGCCGGCACCGTCATCTTCACCCTCGCCACCGACGCTCGCGGACGGCTGTGGGTCGGCACCTACGGCGACGGCGCCAGCATCTGGGAAGACGGCAGCTTCCACGTCTACCAAGGCCCCCTGCCGGCCACCGGCGTCTGGGAGGTCATGGCGGCGCGCGACGGCAGCCTGTGGATTGGCACCAACAACGGCCTGGTGCATGTCGTCGACGACCGCACGCGTGTCTTCACCGAAGCCGATGGCCTCACGCACCCGCGCGTCATCTCGCTGCTCGAGGACCGCGATGGCAATATCTGGATCGGCACGTACGGCGGCGGACTGCACCGCTACGCCGGTGGCCGGATCGTGGCGTTCCGACCCGAGCACGCCGAAGCCCGCGACGCCGTCTGGGACATTCTGGAAGACCGGGAAGGTGGCCTGTGGGCCGGCACACTGGGCCGCGGCCTGCACCTCTACCGCGACGGCGCCATCACCACCTACGGCCAGGAGAGCGGCCTGGAGTCCGAGATGGTGATCTCGGTGCACGAGGGCCCGGACGGCGAGTTCTACGCCGGCACGCGCGACCGCGGCTTGTTCCGCCACGACGGAGAGCGCTTCGTGCGCGTGGCGGGGATCGATGAGCAGGCCGCCGTCTGGGACATCACGTCGAGCCGCGACGGCAGCCTGTGGACCGCCACCCACCGCGGCCTGCGCCGGCGCGCGCCGCCCTCCAGTTCGCACCGCGACCGCTGGCGCAGCTTCACCACCGCTGAGGGTCTCGCCTACGACATCGTCTTCGCCTTGCTCGAAGACCGCGAAGGAACAATGTGGATTGGCACCAACGACGGGCTGGACCGGTACCGTGACGGCGATCCGACGGACGGCGATCCATTCGAACACTTCAGCGTCGAGGACGGTTTGCCGAGCAACCAGATCCGAGTGCTGCACCAAGGCCGCGACGGCACCCTGTGGGTCGGCACCACGGGCGGCTTGGCGCGCTTCGAGAACGGCGCATTCACGCGCAGCTTACGGACGGCAGACTCGCCGGCACCGGCACCGGGATCGGGCCCGGAACGGGAATTGCCGAGCGGCAACATCTGGGCCCTGCACGAAGCCACGGACGGCAGCCTGTGGATCGCCACCCACGGCACCGGCCTGTTGCGGCTGCGCGAGGGAGCCATCAGCGTCATCGACCACCGTCACGGCCTGCCCGACAATGATCTGGAATGGGTGCTCGAAGACGACGAGGGCGCGCTCTGGCTGGGCAGCAGCATCGGCATCATCAAGCTGCCGCGCGACAACGTCGAGGCGGTCGCCGACGGCCGTAGCGCCAGCCTGCGCTACGTCGCGTTCGGACGCCGCGACGGCCTGCGCAGCGGCGAGTGCTACGGTGGCGCCCCGTCCGCCATGCGGGCGCGTGACGGCCGGCTGTGGTTCGGTACCCGCGAGGGCCTGGCGACGCTCGATCCTGCGCGCGTCGAGAGTCCGCCGGCACCGCCGGTCCAGATCGAACACCTGCTCGTCGATGGCCGCAAGCTGCGTCCCGCACCCGGCCTCCGGCTGCCGCACTCGCGCAGCCTCACCGTGCGCTTCGCCGCCCTCACCCTGAACGCGCCGGAGAAGGTGCAGTGCCAGATCCGCTTGCGCAATTGGGACGACACCTGGCACCTGATCGGCGACCGACGCGAGATGCGCTACACCAATCTCGACCATGGCACCTACACCTTCGAGGTCATGGCCAGCGACCGCAACGGCAACTGGACACAGGACGCCGAGCGCCTGAGCTTCACCATCGAGCCGCGCTTCTACGAGACCAACCTCTTCTTCCTCCTCTGCGGCCTCGGCGCCCTGGCTCTCGGCTTCGGCCTGCAACAGTTCCGCGTGCTGCACCTGCGCGAGCGCGAACGCGAGCTGGAGCGCCGCGTCGACGAGCGCACCGAAGCCGTGCACCAGGCCAACCGCGAACTGCGGGCGTTCACCCACACCGTCTCCCACGACCTGCGCTCACCGCTGGTCAACCTGCGTGGCTTTTCCGAAGAGCTCGGCATGGCCTGCACCACGGTCAGCGAATCCCTGCGACGCGTACTGCCCATGCTGCCTCAGGAGGAAGCGCTGCAACTGCGCGAGGCCGTGGAGAGCGACATGCCAGAGTCGCTCGAGTTCATCAGCTCAGCGATCAACCGCATGGACCGGCTGATCGAGAAGCTGCTCGAACTGTCGCGCGCTGGCGCCCGTGAACTGACACCTGAGCACGTCGATGTCGAGGCGCTGGTGCGTGAGATCTTGAAGAGTCAGGACTTCCAGTTGCAGCAGAAGGACGCCCGCGCCGAGGTCCTGTCGCTGCCGCCGATCACCGCCGACCGCATCGCGCTCGAACAGATCTTCGGCAACCTGCTGGCCAACGCCGTCAACTACCTGTCGCCGCAGCGGCCCGGGCACCTGCTGATCAGTGCCGACAGTCACGCCGACACCGTCACCTACCACGTACTCGACAACGGCCGCGGCATCCGCGGCGACCTGCTGCCACACATCTTCCTGCCCTTCCGCCGCGGACACGGCGCGGAGATCGCCGGTGAGGGCATGGGCCTGGCCTTCGTGCAGGCGCTGGTCCGGCGTCACGGCGGCGAGGTCAGCTGCGAGTCCGTCGAGGGTGAGGGCACCGTCTTCCACGTCACCCTGCCCAAGGCCGTGGCCACCAGTTGAGATACGACTACCACAGTTTTGGAGCTGGCAACCA
Source organism: uncultured bacterium (assembly GCA_965368975.1). Taxonomy (GTDB): domain Bacteria; phylum Acidobacteriota; class Thermoanaerobaculia; order Multivoradales; family JAHZIX01; genus CBDUPA01. The sequence goes on from CBDUPA010000014.1 coordinate 55,616, forward strand.
GCTACTTGATCATGAGTTCCAGCGAGTGGTATGTTGTTGTTAGACCATGCCCCGTGCTCCCGCCCCTGACCGCCGACGAACCACCCTTCGGATACCGGCTGGCCTTCATCTGCTGAACGGCGTGCGTCAAGTGAGCTGCGCGCTACTCGTGCTGCTTCTTGCTGGCCCGGCCGCGGCGCTCGATCCTGGCAAGACCCTGTACCAGTACAGTCACAGCCAGTGGCGAACCGAGGACGGCCTGCCGCAGGACACTGTACGCGCCATCGCCCAGACCCCGGAAGGCTATCTGTGGATCGGCACCCGCGCCGGCCTGGCGCGCTTCGACGGCCTGCGCATGGAAGTCTTCGACAGCCGCAACACACCCGAGCTGGAGAACCAGAACATCCACTCGTTGTGGGCCAACAGCGATGGCGGGCTGTGGGTCGGCACCAACGGTGGTGGACTGGTCTACCGCGCCCCCGATGGCCGCTGGCAGCGCGCCGAGATCAACGACCGGCTAGCCAGCGGCCGCATCATCACACTCGAGACCGATGGTGCCGGCGGGCTGTGGATCGGCACCTACGGCGGGGGACTGGCGCACCGGCACGCCGACGGCCGGCTCGATCTCTTCGGTGCCGCCGAAGGTCTCAGCGGCAACGTCGTCACCGGTCTGGCCCTGGACGCACAGGGACGCTTGTGGGCGGGCACCTATGGCGGCGGCCTCAGTATCCTGGAAGATGGCCGCTTCCGGCCCTACACTGGCCCGTTGCCCGATCCCGGCGTCTGGACCCTGCTACGACGGCGCGACGGTAGCCTGTGGATTGGCACCAACAGCGGCCTGCTGCACATCGACGGTGAGCGCACACGCGTCCTGACCCGCGCCGATGGACTCGGTCACAACCGTGTGCTCTCGCTGCGCGAAGACCGCGACGACAACCTGTGGATCGGCACCTACGGCGGCGGTCTGCACCGTCTCACCGACGGTCACATCGAACGTTTCGGCCCCGAGCACCCCAACGCGCGCGACGCCATCTGGACCCTGCTCGAAGACCGCGAAGGCGGGCTGTGGATCGGCACACTCGGCCGCGGCCTCTACCACCTGCGCGACGGCTCCGTCACCACCTTCGGACGCGAGGCGGGGCTGGAGTCCGAACTGCTGATCTCCGTCTTCGCCAGCGCCGATGGGCACCTCTACGCCGGCAGTCGCGACCGTGGCCTGTTCGTCCTCGCGGACCACGAGCCACCACGCCGCTTCACCCGCATCGAAGGCATCCGGAATACCGACGCCGTCTGGAGCCTCGAAGAGGGGAGCGACGGTAGCTTGTGGGTGGGCACGCACGCGGGCTTGCGCCGACGCACCCCGGACGGACGCTGGCGCACCTACACCACCGCCGATGGCCTGCCCGGCAACATCGTCATCCTGCTGCGTCGTACCCGCGACGGCAGTCTTTGGATCGGCACCAACGACGGGCTCGGTCACATGCACGAGACCGCCGATGGCGTGCGCTTCGAGACCTTCACCCGCGCCGACGGTCTGGCGGGCAACCAGATTCGCGCGCTCCACGAGAGTCGAGACGGCACCCTGTGGATCGGCACCCTCAACGGCCTCAGCGCCTACCGTGACGGTCAGTTCCAAGACGACAGCGCCTTCCGCGGCGCCGGCAACAACATCTGGGCACTGCACGAAGCCGACGACGGCGGTCTCTGGATCGCCGCCCACGGTACGGGTCTAGTGCGCCTGCATCGCGGCACGTTGACCGTCCTCGATCAGCGTCATGGCCTGCCCGATCCAGACCTCGAGTGGATCCTCTCCGACAGCACCGGCGCCCTGTGGCTGGGCAGCGGCACCGGCATCTTCCGGCTAGGCTACGAGGACGCGCTGGCGGTGGTCGAGGGCAGGGCCTCGCACCTGCGCAGCGTTTCCTTCGGCCGGCGCGACGGCATGCGCAGCGGCGAGTGCGCCGGCGGCTCGCGGTCGGCCAGTCGCACCGTCGATGGCCGCCTGTGGTTCGCCACGCGCGAAGGTCTCTCCACCCTCGACCCGGCACGCATCGCAAGTCCACCAGCACCGCCGTTGCACATCGAGCACCTGGAAGTCGACGGTCGACGGCTGCGGCCACGTCCGGGGTCGAACGACGCTCTGCACCTGCCCGCTGGCACCCGCTCGGTCACCCTGCGCTTCGCCACGCTCACCCTCGTGACGCCCGAAAAGGTGCAAGCCCGCCTGCGCCTGCGCAACTGGGATGAGACGTGGCACCACATCGGCGACCAGCGTGAAGTGCGCTACACCAACCTGGACTACGGCAGCTACACCTTCGAAGTCATGGCCAGCGACCGCAACGGCAACTGGAGCGACGTAACGGCCAAGCTCACCTTCACCATCGCACCCCACGTCTACGAGACGCGCGCCTTCTTCCTGCTCTGTGGCCTCGCGATTCTAGCCCTCGGCTTCGGCCTACAGCAGTTCCGCGTCCGCCAGCTGCGCCTGCGCGAACGCGAGTTGGCGCGCCGCGTCGAAGAACGCACCGCTGCCGTGCGCCAGGCGAACGAAGAACTACGCGCCTTCACCCACACCGTCTCGCACGACCTACGTTCCCCGCTGGTCAACCTGCGCGGCTTCTCCGAGGAGCTCCGCTTCGCCAGTGACGAGATCCGGACGACGCTGCACGCAGTCCTGCCACAACTGGACGCCGACCAGGCTCGGCAACTCCGCGAAGCCCTCGACGACATGCCCGAGTCGCTCACCTTCATCGGCTCCGCCATCGAGCGCATGGACCGGCTGATCAGCAAACTCTCGGAACTGTCGCGCGCCGGCGCCCGGCTGCTGACCCCGGAACCGCTCGATGTCGAGGCGCTCGTGCGCAAGCTGCTCGACAGCCAGGAATTCCAGTTGCAGCAGAAGCGCGTCGAAGTCGAGGTCGGCCCCCTCCCCGCCGTCACCGCCGACCGCGTCGCCGTCGAGCAGATCTTCGGCAACCTGCTGTCCAACGCCGTCAACTACCTCGACCCGGACCGCCCTGGTCGCCTGTCGATCCGCGGCGACAGCGTCGACGACCACGTCGTCTACCACGTGGAGGACAACGGCGTCGGCATGCCTCCCGAGCTGCTACCCAAGATCTTTCTGCCCTTCCTGCGCGGTCAGGGCGACGACATCCCCGGCGAAGGCATGGGCCTGGCGTTCGTGCAAGCTCTCGTGCGCCGCCACGGCGGACAGATCCGCTGTGACTCCGTCGAGGGGGAGGGCTCAGTCTTCCACGTCACCCTGCCCCGAGTCACCGCCGCTACCTGACACGGTGTTCGGCGCGCGGGCCGCTCTGTCGAAGGCGCTTCAGGGTGCGCCAGGAGCCTGGTGCCGGAAACCTGAACTGCCGTCGGCGTCAAGGTGATCTCGGGAGCCGGTGCGCCGCTTTGGGCGAGGAGGAAGAGGGATAAGGAGGAAAGTGCTCATCTGGAGATGGTTGAGGCGTGAGAGTCGTCGAAGTGCTCAATCCGCAACACCCCTGCCGTGGACTACCGTGTCCGGTCGATATTTGTGCCAGGCAAACCATAGCGAGTAGGTCGAAATCAACTCACGCAGTTGCTCGCCTTCGAGCGGACCTGCTAAGGCCCGGCCACTGATGGCGTCCCACGTAGTGCCGGTTTGGGTGTCTTTGAGTCGATCGCCGTCCAACACTTCGAAAGAGAGCACCCGTTCCTGGACCCGACGATCGTAGATCCGCCCCGTCGCGAGGTCCTCAGCCAGGAAGACGACAACGGGCGCTTGCTCCAGGTCGTCGTGCACGAGCCGGCCTGCTCCGGCAAGTCGCCGTACGAGGTAGGCGCGCGCCTCAACGTGACCCTCTACACCGAGTACCAGATCGGTGTTCTGCACCGGCCCGGGCTCGACAGTTGCTAAACCTGCAAGGGCATCACCCGTGAAGCGAGCGCTGTAGGGGGTCGAAGTCTTGATGTATACCGTTGTGTCCGGGTGCAGGTCACGCCAAGAGCCCCACGTAGTCATCGTGGACGGCAGCTTCTCGAGGCGCTGGCCTTTCTTCTCTCCCGAGACCGCCTCGCCGAACAACTGATTCCATAGCGATTGGCTCTCAGCATCGTAGAGGATGAGCGTGCCATGATCGAGTCCAGAGACGCCGAAGTTCAGGGTGTTTCCTTCAATCGTGCGAGCGTAGACCACGCCGCTATGATCGATCGGTCACCAGGTGGAGGCGATCGGTTCGCCTGCCAGCGTGTCGTTGACGACCTCGTTCAGCGGCCCGTTCATGTAGTTCACCGGATACGCTCGAGCCTCGCCCCCGAGAACGATACCCATCACCAGATCCTCATCGCCCAGATCCGTGTCGTCGGCTGAAACGATCTCGGGATCTATGTTCAGCGGAAATCCACCTTCGCGGTGGCCGCTCGTTTCTGACAGGTCGCGAGGGCCCCCATAGGGCCGTGCCGCACTCTGTTCTTGGTGCGCCCAGAACTCGGCGCGCACGATCAGTCCGTCACGGTCCGCATCGAGGCTTTCACGCAACTCGTCTGCAAGACCGAGCTCATCAGCTGACACTCTTGCCTCCGCGTCGGCCTCGAACGCTTCGGCCAACACCGCCATACTGTCCCAGTACCCCAAGGTGCGTGAACCAGCGCGGTGAGTGCACGCTGAACACAAGATTCCCAGGGTAGCTATTGCAATCATGAGTGTTCGGAACTGCACCAAGCAACGGCAGAATGTGAGTCGCAATTCATCCTCCGATAAGGAACAATCTGTTTAACATATTAAGAATACCTCGCTCGGGAGGATATCGTCAAATTGCTACAGAGGCCAGGTCGGCCCCGCCCTCCCCTCCCCGGTCACCAGATCTCGACATCTGGGACGTGGTACTGCTCAACCGTGGGCAAACAACCACACCATGTAGCCAACGTAGCCGAGCAGCAGCAGGGCTCCTTCCCAACGATGCAGCACCCTACGCCGCCCCATCAGGAGCAGGGGAACGAGAACAACGGCGAACAGGATCATCACCGACAGGTCGGGCACCAGCTCGATCCAGGTGACTTCGATCGGCCGTACCAGGACCGTCAGGCCGAGGATCAGCAGGATGTTGAAGATGTTGGAGCCGATGACGTTGCCCAGGATGAGGTCGCCCTGGCGGCGCAGGGTGGCGACCAGGCAGCCCGCGAGTTCGGGCAGGCTGGTGCCAAGGGCCACCAGGCTGATGCCGATCACGCGATCACTGACACCGAAGGTACGGGCGATGTCGACAGCACCGCGTACCAGGGCTTCGGCACCCAGCACGAGCAAAGCGATGCCAGCGACGACGCGCAGAACGGAGGGCCAGCGCGAGGGCTTGGCGGACTCCGACGCGGTGACCGGGAAAGCCTCGGCATCGGCGGTCTCCGCTGCGACCAGTTCCTCGAACTGCTCCTCGACGACCCGTGAGTCGCCGTCGCGCAGGAGCACGACGAGGTAGACGGTCATCAGAGTGAGCAGCAGAAGGCTGTCGATCAGGGAGAAGCCGCCACCGTAGTAGGCCATCGGCGCGATCAGGAAGCTGATGACGATGAGGAAAGGGATCTCGCGATTGACGAAGCGGCTTTCAGCCACGAGGGGTGCGAGTACCGCCGAGATGCCGAGGATGAGCCCGATGTTGGCGACGTTGGACCCCAGGACGTTGCCCAGTGCCAGCTGCGGCGCTCCTTCGAGGGTGGCCACCAGAGTGGCGGCGATCTCGGGGCTGGAAGTACCGAAGGCCACGACGGTGAGACCAATCACCAGCGGCTTCATGCCCAAGAGCTGCGCCAAACGGGTGGCACCGTCGACCAGCAGCTCGCCACCGTAGTAGAGCAGAGCGATTCCTACGGCAAGGAAGACAAAGGGCAACATGAGCGGGTCGATGCAGAGCTTCTAGCGCGCCAACCGCAGCAAGACGTTGTTCGGCTTGGCTGGATCGGGACCGATCTCCTGGACCTCGACGCCTCTGCCTTCCAGGTCGAAGACGATCCACAGCTCATTGCCGTCGGCCTTGCTGTGGTGTCCGGTGCGAATGCGCTGAACCTCGGTGGTACCGACCTGCAGCATGGGATCGCGGAAGGGCCAGTTGACCCCCAGGATCTTGACCAGGACACGGCCGTCGAGCGGGGTGACGCTGATGTTCTCGAGGTCGACAACACCGTCGCCCCAGAGGGTCACCAGGGTGCCGCCGCTGTCCGCCGCCTTGTGCGTGATCAGCCGCACCTTGGTGAGAGGAGACCCCGCGACCGGAACGGGCCCGGCAACGGAACCGCCGGACTGGACGGAAGCCGGTGTGGCAACGGTGCCCGCGGAACCACCGTCGGGGCGGGTGACGGCAGCGCCCGAGGCGGGAGGCGAGGACTCGGCGCTGCCCGGGTCGATCGCAGCGCCGCCAGCCGCATCGCCACCGGCGTCTCTACGAGTGGGCGTCGGTACGTTGACGGGGTTGAGTGCTTCGGCTGTCGGAATATCATTGACCGAAGGCTGCTCTTGGTAGCCGGTCACCCAGTTGACCATGCGCTCCAGGAAGAAGTGGGTGGCTCCTCCAACGATGCCGGCAAGCATCAGCAACAGGAACAGGGCCGGGCTAAAACGGATACCCAGGAACTCGCGCGAGGCCGGTGTGGCACTGCTTTGGCTGGTACTGCCTTGGCTGGTACTGGCCTGACTGGCATTGGCCTGGCTGGTACTGGCCTGGCTGGCACTGGCTTCTGCCGCGGCCTGAGCCGCCAGCCGGCTCGACGTGGCTTCCAGCTCGACGCGTTGCTGCTCAGCGGAGGCGATCAGGTCGTCCATGCGCGGGCCGGTGTCGGAGAGGGTTCCCGTGTCGGAGAGGGCGTCCGCCGAAGGCTCGGCACCCAGCGTGCCATCCAGACCACCGATGCCCCCGAGCAGGCTGGAGTCGAGTACGCCAGGGTCGTCGATCGGCGGGGCGTCGACAAACAGCTCGGTGGCATCCAGGGAACCACTGTCAGCGTCCAGGCGACCGGGTTGTCCACCTTGGGGCTGCAACAAGGAGGGAGCCACCTCGTCGGGTGTCGGCATGGCGAAGCGACCACTCTCGAGACGGAAGGGCTCACCGCCTTCACTGCGATTGCGGTCGATGATTTTCCGGATCAGGTCGGCGCTGGGATCGACCAGATCCTTGAACTTCATACCCACGCCCGGTGTCAGCCCTTCGGCATTGCCAGCCGGCCGTACCCAGACGATCTCGGCGGTGCCGTGGATGAGCTTGAAGTCGTCCTTGAGCCGCACGCAAAAGTCGACCAGGCTGCCCACCGGCGGCGGCTCGGTCGTGCGCACGAACATGCCTTCGGCCGAGATGTTGGCCGCGTAATCGTTCAGGAACGCCTGGAAGTTCTCGCACTCGAGCGTGACTTCGCCCTGCAGGGGAACTCGCTCGTCAGCGCGCCGGTCCGATCCGTCGGAACTCATCGTGCGGTCATCCCTTTCTTGGTGTCGATCGAGGTTCTGGCGGCCGCATCAGCCACCAATCCAGATCACCAGCTCGCGCCCATTGGCCTCGATGCGGTCCAATCGTGCCGACGGCGAGACCAGGTCGATCACCAGGTGCAGTTCGTTGCCGTTCGTCTTTTCGTGGTAGCCGCTCCGGATGCGGCGCACTTGCGGTGTCGCGACGTCAATGCTGGTGCGGTCGAAGGGAGCCCCAATGCCGACCAGACGTACCAGTTCGCGCGGCGGACTGTCGAGGTGGGTTTGCTGGACACGGGATCGTGGCAAGGGGACATCGGTGAAGACGGTGATGCGGGTCAGCTCACCGTCCTCTTGCCAGTTGATGCCCAGAACCTGCACCACTGCCGAGCTGCTGGGCGTCGCGGACGGCGGCGTTACGGGCGGCGGTGTTACGGCTGGAGACGCCGGTTGTGTTCCGGACGGGTTCGCATCCGCGGTGCTGGTCCCCGCGCCTGGATTCGCGTCACTTGCCGCCGGGGAGGTACCTCCGGCCGGTGCTTCCGTGCCTGGCGACGCCTGTGCCGGATCTTGGCCCTGCGACGTTGCGGGCGGCGGCTGCGTCGGCTGTGACGACTGCTGGTTCTGGGCTTGCTGCGGGGCCTCGCCGAGGAGGCCGAAGTCGGGCACCATGCCAACCTGCGCCATGTAGTAGTAGCCGGCCGCCACCACCACCAGCACCAGCGCGGCCAGCAGCAGTGGCTTGAAACTGCGCTCGGAGTCATCGTCACTGCTCACCGCCACTGCCGATGTCTGGCGCGATGGCAACGAGGAACCACCGGCTGAAGGTGCGACCCGGAAGAGTTCGTCGAGGTCGACACCCGACGGCCTCTCTGCCGGTCCGTCGTTCTCGACGGTCGGGAACGAATCGGTGACGCTGCGCGGCGGCGGTGGGTGCGTGTCACCCAGCGGTTGCCCGGGTTCTAGCCAGTCCTCAGCGGCTTCGACCGGTTCGAAGGCATCGAGGGCGTCGGGCACACCGGCGACTGCCATATCGAGCGACGCCATCTGCGTCGACTGCGGCGGTGCTGTGTCGAGGGCTTCTTCGTCACTCTCCGGACGACCGTGCCAGGCCTCCGGTGGTGCTTGCGGAATCTCGGTCTCGATCGCGGAGTCGTCCTGCGCGAGCACGCCCTGGATCAGTGGATGCTCGGAAGACGGCTCGGGTGGTGACGGCTCGGTGACCTCGGGCCGCGGGGTCGACAGTTCGACGCCAGCGTCTTCGGTGCCCGGCACGTCCACGGAGAGCGCTTCCGAAGGCAACTCGTCGAGTTGCACGTCGGGGAGATCGTCCAATTCGAAACCCGCCAGCTGGCCAGCCTCCTGCGCGTTGCCAGCAGCTACCGGAACCGGTACGTCCAGCTCGATGGCCGCCGCTTCGAGCTCGTCCGGCCCGACATCCTCGGAGGGCAGGGACAGCAGCTCCAGGTCGTCGAGTTCGGCGTCGACATCGGGAAGATCGGCGTCGGCAAGATCGGCGTCCGGGAGATCCCCCCCGAGCAGGCCATCGTCCAGCTGCAGCTCCCCCGACGAGGTCGATGGCTCGAGCGGCTCCAGTTCTTTGGTTTCTTCGCGCAGCCGCCGCTTTCCAGCCGCCTGCAGTAGTTCCTGCAGGTCGGGCAGCTCCTGTGACTCGACCTGCTGTGGCCCTTCGAGCCGGAACAGCTCGCCACCGTCGGCCATGCGCCGCTCGACGATGGCATAGGTCAGGTCGCGGCTCTGCTCGCTGATGTCACGAAAACGGATGCCGACGCCGGCCGGTCGGTCCGGCCCTTCGGCGCGCTCGCGCGTCCACACCACTTCGCCGGTGCCTTGGATGAGCGGAAAGTCTTGCCCCAGCTTGAGATCGAGCGCCAACGTGGTGCCCGGCGGATAGGGCTTCTCGAGACGGATGAACATGCCACTCATCGAGATCCGTGCCGAGTATTCACGGATAAACTCTTTGAAATTTTCAAATACGATCGAGACCGGCTGGCCCGTCGGGCTAGCTGCGGCCCGCGTCGGAGTGCGCGCGGCCTTGGGTGTAGATCTACTCTCAGTCATTGGAGGTATCGCCTTCGGGCGGCAAGACTGCGCCCATTATACCCATGTCCTCCGCCTGCGGCGGTCTTTGACGCTCTGCACACAGCATTCTGTCTGGACTCTAGTCCCAAAAGAACGATGGGGCGAGCCCAGACGACCACCTCCGTCGCGCGGCGCACCTGACTCACTCGTATTGGATGAAGCCGGGGGCCAAGATGCCCGCCGGATCGTACTTCTTCTTGGCGGCGAGCACACGCGGCCACTGGTCGCCGAAGTGGGCGGCCCATTGTTCGACGGTGTTGAAGGTGATATACCCCGAGAGGTAGCGCTTGCCGTCGTAGCCGAAGCTCAGCTCACTGGCCATGTCCAGCTGCGCCAGCGCCTGGTCAATGAACTTCGGCGGCACCGCCGGTAGGATGCCCCAGCCCATCACGTAGTCGCCGCCCGGGTGCATGAACAGAGGCGCGTCCGAGACGTCACCGCGGCACGGCCAGAGCAGGATATGGCCACCCGGGCCGAGGGTCTGCGGTGGTAGGTTGCCGAGCACGAAGTCGATGTATTCCTGCGCCTTGTCCCACGGCAGCACGGTCTCCATCCACGGGTGCATCATGTCGCTGTAGCCGCTGCGGTCCCAGAGCTGGAAGATCGGCACCAGGCGGTCACAGAACTCGAGGTGTGAAAACTCGACGGTCTCGAGGTGCTTGTAGGGGTTGAGCTGACCGAGCAGCGCCGCGTCGTCCGGCTCTTCCCCCGGCTCGTACTCGACGGTCAGGTGTAGCGGGTACATCCAGTAGGCGAAGACCTGCATGCCCTCGCCCAGGTCCAGTCCCTCTCCGATGCGCTTGGTGCCCTGCGGACACGGCGAGCACCAGGATTCCAGGGTATCGAACGGACCGCCCTCGCGCTGTGCCATGACCTTCTTGGAATCTTCCATCAGGGCACCCAGGTCATCGTAGAGCAGGTAGTACTTACGCACGCGGCTCTTGGCCTTGCGCAGACGAATGTTGGCCTTGGTCATGACGCCGAACTGGCCAAAGCCCGAGCGCACGACGTCGAACAACTCGCGATTGTGCTCGCGCGAGCAGGTCATCACTTCGCCAGTGCCGGTAACGACCTCGATCTCGAGCGCATTGTCGACCTGCGCGCCATAGCGGAAGCTGGCGACGCCGAGACCGGCGATCGACAGCGTGCCGCAGATGGTGACGCCCAGGTTGTTGGTCAGCGTCGGCGGCACCAACCCCATCGGCACCACCGTCTTGACCAGGTCACGCCACACGACACCGGCGTCGCAGGTGACGCTCAGACCCTCTTCGTCGATCTCGTGGATGCGCTGCATCGAAGAGGTGTCGAGCAGCACGCCGTCCTGATTGCAGCTCTGACCGCTCTGGCTGTGGGCTTGACCGCGCGGCGTGATCGAGATCCCGTGCTCGTAGCAGTAGCGCACCACCTGCGCCACTTCGTCGGTGTTCTGACACAGGGCGACGGCACCCGGCAGCTTCTCGATGAAACCGCCGTAATCGGTGCGGTACTTGGTGCGGACGTCTTCATCCAGGAGGATGCGATCCCCCAGCTGGTCTTTCAACCCTTGCAGGGCGCTCGTATTGGCACTGGCACTGGCACTGGCGGCGGCGGTCATGGACATCTCCTCTGAGGATAGGCGCGCTCAGGCGACTGCGCGACCACGGGCGGGCCGGCAGCGCGAGCTGGACGATGAACTGTGGCGGGTGCGAGTCTGCGCCGGGATCTCGACGGCCTCGCACCCGAGAATCCTTCGGCAGTCGCGGGCCAGCGGATGTGGCGCCACGGACGGAGGCGTCACCGCTCAGCGACCAGCGCTTCGTCCAGGGACTCGTAGATGGTGAACAGCGGTAGCAGCTGCGCGACGGTCAGCAGCTTGCGGATACGCTCGTTGGGGTTGATCAGGATCAGCTTGCGCCGCGTATCCTTGAAGCGTCCCAGGTAGCCCACTAGCTCACCGATACCGGTGCTATCCATATAATTGATGGCCGAGAAGTCGACCAGCACATCGCCTTCGTCCTTGTCCAGGGCGCGCTGCAGAGCCTCGGCGAAGAACTGGGCGCTCTCGCCGAGCTTGACCACTCCCTCTACACGCAAAATGGTAAAGCCGTCTTGGTGACGCTTGTCGACAATCATGGATTCCGGTGTCTCGCGGGATGTCGCCGAGCGCAGAAACACGCTACGACGGGTTGCACCGCAGTTTAGCAGTGGCTGGGAGGAGGGGTCAACGCGCGCGCGACGACGCGCATCGGCTGTGTAGTTCCTGAAATCAGCCAGCTGCCCAGGTACCGCACTGCAGCGGCATGGCACCGCAGCAGTAGCCCCCATCCGCACGCAAAGCCTTCAGCGGTTCGCTGGATTCAGCGGCTTCTCCGTCACCCCGCCGCGCGGGCCGCCTCCCGGGCCGCCTTGTCTTCGCGACGGCGCAGGAAACCATGGAACAGCTTCAGGCACCAGCTCCACGGCACCAGCAGCAGATCGAAGCCGAAGCGCCGGGCTAGGCGCTGCTGGTAGCTGTAGCGGTCGCGGGCTTCGCTATAGGGGATGCTGGTGTGGGCCATCATCGTGTACATTGGCTTCCAGAAACCGGGAAACAGGCTGCTGAGCAGGCTCTCGCCCTTCTTGCGCGCAATCAGACGCGGGTTGCGGATGGTGTCTCGCAGCTCGACGAAGTTCTGCTCCGACAGCTCTGCCAGGGCGTCGGTGTTGGGACGACGCTGCTCCTGGTACTCGAGGAAGGCGGCGGCGACGTCGTCGGAGTTCCTCGACAAGCATTCGGACAGCGCTCGGCAGTCTTCAAAACCGCTGATCATTCCCTGGCCGTAGAACGGCACCACGGCGTGCGCGGCATCGCCGATCAGAACAACCTTGTCGTCCTGGAACCACGGGCAGGTGCGGGCGGTGAGAAAGGCGGAAACCGGGTTGTTGCAGAACTGGCGCGCGACATCCGGCGCCATCGCCACCAGGTCGGGAAAGCGCTCGGCGAAGAAGCGTTCGGTACGCGCAGGATCGGCACGCAGTGACTCGAAGCTGGGCTCCGGTCCCTCGGAGGGCATGCTGCAGATGCAGTTGAACGTGCCCTTGACGTTGGGCAGCGCCATGACCATGCAGTCGCCATGCGGCCAGACGTGCAAGGCGTGCGGCTCCATGCGGTACTTGCCATCGTCGCCGACCGGGATCTCCAGTTCGCAGTAGTCCCAATCCAGGTACTTCTGGCTGTAGTCGGCACGCCTGCGGCGCTGGATTGAGCGCCGAACCTTGGAGAACGCCCCATCGGCCCCGATCAGGAAGTCCGCCTCGACCGGCTCTGGCTCACCTGCTTCGGCGCCACTCGTGTCCATGGGCTGAAAATAGGCGGTACCCGTGGCGCGGCGGAAACTGTGGAAGGAGCGTAGGAACGTCAGCTCGACGTTGGGGTACGAATCCGCCACTTCGAGTAGAACCCGGTTGAGGTCGTTGCGCGCCACGGCATGGATCACCTGTTCGGGCGAATCACCATACGGGTGGAAGCGCAGACCACCGTTGCGGCCATGCACGACACGGCCGCGCACGGGCACGAGCAGCGGATCCACCGCCTCGCGCGCCCCGACCGCGTCGACCACACCCAGGCCACGCAGCGACAACGTCAAGTTCAGCGACTTGGCGGGTCCGCGAAACCCTTTGCGCAGGTCACCGCGCTTTTCGAACAAGCGCACGTTGTGTCCAGCGCGCGCCAAGTGGATCGCCGCCATGCAGCCCGTAGGGCCACCACCAGCGATGAGGACGTCGAGCACCTTGGCTCCCCGTCCAGAGTTCTGCTTACCCGCCATATCCAGGGCTTCAAGCCCTTTAGAAGAATCCATGGTACTCCCCTCCATGGTCGAAAAGACGTGAACACATCACATCTCTGCTCCTAGTTCAGTGCCATCGCGGCACGGAGAAAATCACAACACAACAGCACGGTCATGCTACGCGACCCGAGGATCGGAAACAACCCCGCCGCCGGCTTCGGGAAAGCCAGGACAAGCTTGATACACTCCGCCGCGTCGAATGTTTCGCAACGGCCTCCATCCTGGCCGGTTCCTGCCTTGCAGACCTTGACGTCCGGAGACCCTCATGGCTCAGCTCAACAACCCGAATCTCGACTGCGTCGTTATCGGCTACAACGATCCTCCGTTCGAGGCCTACGAGGGTCTGCTGCGGCGCTACGGGGAAGACTCCGAGGCCTACCGCGACCTCAAGCTCAGCTTCGTCAACGTCGACGGAGCGAAGCTGACCTACGTCGAGCTGCTCAATTACGTCCTGGCGCGCGCCGGGCACGGCAACTCGCTCGCGTCCGGAGAGATCCCCAACCTGGCCGCCGCGTACCTGACCAACTTCCTGCGCCGTCAGGGCTACCGTGCCGACTACGTGAACCTGTTCCAACAAGAAAAAGAGCGCCTGGGCCAGCTCCTCGACGAGGGCGTACGGACGGTGGCGATCACGACGACCTTCTACGTCATCAACTATCCGGTGCACGAGATGGTCGAGTTCATCCGGGAACACGCGCCGGAGACCCAGATCGTGCTCGGCGGACCACTGATCGCCAACCACTTCCGCAACTACAGCGGCGCCGATTTGGAAGCCACGCTCGATGATCTCGGAGCGGACGTCTACGTGCACGAAGGACAGGGCGAGGCAACGCTGGCACAGATCCTGGCGGCCCTCGACAATGGCGGCGACCTGAGCAAGGTGTCGAACATCGCCTTCAAGCGCGGTGGCGCCAGCGGCAACGGATCCAGCGCGGCCGGCAAGTACGAGCTGACGGCGAAGGTGCCGGAGAACAACGACATGAACGCCGTCGAGATCGATTGGCTCGGTCTCTCCGGCGGCCACCTCGGCGCCACGCTGCAAACACGCACGGCGCGCAGCTGCGCGTTCAACTGCGCCTTCTGCAACTACCCGACACGCGCCGGCAAGCTGACGCTGGCGTCCGTCGACACGATCGAGCGCGAGCTCGACTCGATGGCGGCGCGCGGTGGCGTCGAGAACGTGGTCTTCATCGACGACACCTTCAACGTACCGCTGCCGCGGTTCAAGGACATCTGCCGCCTGATGATCCGCAAGAACTACGGTTTCAACTGGTTCTCCTACTTCCGGTGCTCCAACAGCGATGACGAAGCCTTCGAACTGATGGCTCAAGCGGGCTGCAAGGGTGTCTTCCTGGGTATCGAGTCCGGCTCCCCCACCGTGCTCACCCACATGAACAAGCACGCGACGATCGAGAAGTACCGCCGCGGCATCCAGCAACTGCACAAGAACGGCGTACTCACCTTCGGCTCCTTCATCCTCGGCTTCCCCGGCGAGACCCAGGAGACCGTGCAGGAAACCATCGACTTCCTGCACGAGACCAAGCCAAGCTACTTCCGCTCCCAGATGTGGTACAACGAAGCCGGCACCCCGATCCATCAGAAAGCAGACGAGTACGGCATCGACGGCGATGGTTTCGTGTGGGAACACAACACCATGGACAGCCTCGAAGCGATGGAGCACATCGAGCGCTTGGTGCTGACCATGGAAGACAGTGAGTGGCTACCGCAGTGGTCCTTCGACTTCTGGATCATTCCGTACTTGATGGGCAAGGGCATCACGCTGGAGCAGTTCCGCCGCTTCATGCACACCGCGAATCGCATGCTGCGCCTGGAGATCGCCAGCGTCGATCCGGTCGAGAAGGCGCGCCTCCAGGGTGACTACCTGAGCACGCTGGTAGACGAAGCCAAGACCTGGACACTGCGCTGACGGAGCCGGCAGCAGCGCCCGCATCGGTGGACATCGCTCTGCCGGGAGCCGGTGAATCCAAGCCCCAGTCGGGCTCGAAACTCCAACTGTGAGCGATCGCAAACCGACCCTCTTTCTCACCGGCGCTTCCGGCTATGTCGGCGGACGCCTGGCACCTCGCCTGCTGGAGCGCGGCTACCACCTGCGATGCCTGGCTCGCTCACCGCGCAAGCTGCACGATCGCCCCTGGTCGGACCACCCAGCGCTGGAGATCGTCCGTGGAGATGCGGCCCACGAAGAACAGCTGGTCGAATCGATGCGGGGCTGCAGCACCGCCTTTTACCTCATCCATTCGATGCTGGCAGCAGGCCGTCACTACGCCGAGCGCGATCGCCGGCTGGCGACCCTCTTTGCCCGCGCGGCACAGCGCGCCGGCGTCGAGCGCATTCTCTACCTGGGCGGGCTGGGTGAGACAGGTGACGATCTCTCGGAGCACCTGAGTTCCCGCCGCGAGGTCGAGCGCGCCCTGGCCTCGTCGGGCGTCCCGGTCACGGTACTGCGCGCGGCCCTGATCATCGGCGCCGGATCGGCCTCATTCGAGATCCTGCGCTACCTGGTGGAGAGGCTGCCGGTGATGATCACGCCGCGCTGGGTCAAGACGGAGTGCCAGCCGATCGCCATCGAGAACGTTCTCGAATACCTGGAAGGCTGCCTGGAAGTGCCGGAGACGGCTGGCAAGACCTTCGATATCGGTGGCAGTGACATTCTGACCTACTTGCAGATGATGCACATCATGGCCGAGCAGCTCGGTCTTCGCCGGCGCGTCATCTGGCCAGTACCGGTGCTGACACCGGGCCTGAGTTCACGCTGGATCCACTTCGTGACACCGCTTTCCAAGGAGATCGCCCGGCCGCTCGCCGAAGGCCTGCGCAATCGTGTCGTGTGCCGGAACTCGGAAATTCGACAGCTCGTCCCGCTCGACCTCCTGGGGGTGCGGGACGCCATTGGCCGTGCACTCGGAGATACCGCCAATCATGCCGTCGAGACTTCGTGGAGCGACGCGGGACCGGTGCCAGGTGATCCGGACTGGGCCGGCGGCACCACCTTCGTCGATCGCCGCGAGCTGCAGATCCAGGCCTCGCCGGAGCGCGTCTTCTGGGCCATCTGCCGCATCGGCGGCGGCAACGGCTGGTACGCCGCCGACTATCTGTGGCGCCTGCGCGGCTTCCTGGACCAGCTGTTCGGCGGTCCCGGCCTGCGCCGCGGTCGCCGCGATCCCGAGCTCCTGGGCTACGGCGACGCTCTCGATTTCTGGCGCGTCACGGGCATCGAACAAGATCGGCACCTGGCTCTGCGGGCAGAGATGAAGCTGCCCGGGCAAGCCCTGCTTTCCTTCGATCTCGAAGCTACCGGTCCTGCTGGCACGCGGCTCATCCAGACCGCCCGCTTCCGGCCACGCGGCCTGCTCGGCCTACTCTACTGGGCCGCCGTCCTACCCTTCCACGGCTTCGTCTTTCGCGGCATGCTCGGGGGTATTCGCCAAGCCGCGGAAGGTGCCGCCCCACGTGAATCCGTACGCGTCACACCTGCGCCCCCGCGCAGCCTGGTGCCCCCACTGCCGTGCCCCCCAACAAGTCGGAGCGGCCATCTTGAACCTGCAACTGCCGAGCGCGATCCAACACAGGCTCGACCGGCTCTACGACCGCTGGATCGAGCAGGGCGGTGAGCGCCACTGTGGCGAGCTGGATGCACAGGCCTGCCGAGAAGTGCCGAGCAACTTCTTTCTCTACGCCGCATCGCTGGTGCTGACCAAGTTGGGCGACGCGCTGGCCAGTCCCAAGACCACACTGACCTGGGTCATGAGCGCGGCGGGAGCCCCTGCCGCCTTGATCGCGCTGCTGGTCCCCATCCGTGAGTCCGGATCGATGCTGCCGCAGGTGGTGCTCGGTGGCTGGGTGCGGCGACTGGCGCTGCGCAAGTGGGTGTGGGTGGTCGGCAGCCTGCTGCAAGCGCTGGCGATCGCCGGTATCGCCGCCGCCGCGGCCTTCACCTCAGGCGTCACCGCGGGACTCTGCATCCTCGCCGCCGTCGCCGCCTTCAGCCTGTCGCGCAGCTTGTCCTCCATCGCGTCCAAAGACGTCAAGGGCAAGACCCTGCCCAAGGGCCGGCGCGGCCGGGTTGGTGGCCTGGCGGCCAGCGTTTCCGGAGCCCTGACCATGATCGTCGCCCTGGCCCTGCTCGGCTGGCGTCAAGAAGAGGTACCAGCGCACGTCTACGGCGCCTTGCTCGCCGGTGCCGCCGGCTTGTGGTTGCTGGCCGCCGGCTTGTTCGCCTGCATCCGAGAGTTTCCGGGCGAAACCGACGACAACGCCAGTCTCGCCCAAGCCGTGGATCGCCTGCGCTTGCTGGCGCGCGAGCCCCACTTTCGACGCTTCGTCGTGACGCGTGCCTTCTTCGTCTCGACCGCCCTGGCTAGCCCGTACTACGTGCTGTTGGCGCGCGAACGCGCGGGCAGCCAACTATCCCTTCTCGGCCTCTTCGTACTCGCTGGGGGCCTCGCCTCCAGCCTCTCCTCCAACTTCTGGGGTCGCTGGGCCGATCGCTCTGCGCGCCGCGTCCTGCTCGCCGGCGCTGGCCTGGCGAGCCTGCTCGGCGTGCTCACCTTCGCCATCGCCACCTGGAGGCCGACCTGGCTCGAGAATGCCTGGCTACTCGTCGGCGCCTTCTTCCTGCTCGGTGTCGCCCACAGCGGCGTGCGCCTGGGACGCAAGACCTACGTCGTCGACATGGCCAAAGGCAATCAGCGCACCGACTACGTCGCCACCGCCAACACCGCCATCGGCGCGCTGCTCCTACTCACCGGCGTCCTCGGCCCGCTCGTCGGCGTCCTCGGCGCCGCCGGTATGCTGCTGCTGCTCGCCATCTGCGGATTCGTCGGCATGGGCATCGGCTGGCACCTACCCGAGGTGCAAGACGGCTGACTCCGATATTCGGCTGGCACCTCCGGCTGGCACCTCCGGATGCTACGCTCTCGGCATGCAAGACTCGCTGCAGATCGGCATCCTCTCGGATACGCACGGACTCCTACGCCCCACCGTCCTGCGACGCCTGCGCGGCGTCGACCACATTCTGCACGCGGGTGACGTCGAAGACCCGGCGATCCTCGACCAGCTGCGCGCCATCGCTCCCGTCACGGCCGTGCGCGGCAACACCGACGGCGGCCCGACAGCGCACCTCCCGTGGCAGGCGCAGGGCGACTTCGCCGGCATCACCTGGCGCATGGTGCACCGGCGAGAAGACGTGCCGAGCGAGTGGCTGCGCGAGACGCACCTGATCGTCCACGGCCACAGTCACCGTCCCGAACTGTCCTGGCACGGCAACAACTGCCTGATCCTCAACCCAGGTGCCTGCGGCAAGCGGCGCTTCCAGCTGCCGCTGACCATCGCACGACTGGCGATCGTCGAAGGACGGATGGTCCCGGAATTGGTGAGCGTCGAAGAGTAGAGGGGAGCTGCAGAGGGGGTCAGACGGAGGACGCACGGACGTGCGCCCTCCCGTGGGGAGCGTCGATCAGGTGCGGCAGATGCACTCGTTCGACGGGTACACCGCATCGCACGTGCCGGTCACACCGTTCTTCACGCAGGCTTCGGTGTGCTTCTTGCCCTTGCACTCGTTCTCACTCTGGTCGTTGCAAGTCGGCAGCCGGTCAACGTCGATCGGCTCGACCTCGATCGGACCCGCCGGCGTCGCGACAGCCATGTCGGTGACACCCGGAATGTCGATCGGCGTCACGTCCACCTGCGGCGCGGTCACGGCCGACGTAGCTTCGGCCGCCGGGGCTTCCGGAGCCGTTTCAGCTGCACCGACGCTCCATAGTGCCAACGCACCACAGCACACGATCAAGCACGCCAACACAGAAAATTTCAAACTTTTCATTCCTGCTACTCCTTACAACATGCCGCACGACCCGAGCGGAGTGCGGACTATTTACGTGTGGCTGTATTGTAATCCTGCCACCCGAGACACGCAACGCACCCTTGCCAAGCCGTCTGCCCGACCAGGGCTGAACTCCACCCACGGTGCCGGGCGCGCCGCGCTCGGGTCGCCTAGACGCCGGCCGACAATCGCTCGGCCAGCATCGACGGCAAACCAGCCGCCATGATTCGCTCCTGCGCTTTCTCTACCGGATACTCGAGCCGTTGCCAGTGGACCTCCCCGGCGTCACTGTCATAAGTCAGGAACGAGGCACGCGGATCGCGATCGCGCGGCTGGCCAATCGAACCGGGGTTGATCATGTAGCGGGTGGTCTCTTTGAGCCGGATCGTCCCTTCGCTACCCCGTAGCACCCCGACTTCGACTCCGTTGTCGTCGAGGGTGAACAGCGACGGGATATGCGTGTGGCCGAAGAAGGTAAGCCAGGAGTCGTGCTTCTGGAACACCTCGTAGGCATCGTAGTTGGAGAACACGTAGGCGTCTTCGTCGAGCGGCGAACCGTGACAGATGGCCAGCTTGGGCGACACCTTCACCGGTCCCTTGCGCAGCTCCCGCACGAAACTCAGGTTCTCTTCGTTCATCTCTTCGGTGGTCCAGCGGGCAGCGGCGAGGGCAGCGAAGTTGAAGTTGGAGCCATCGTCGATACCAGCGACCACCTTGTCGTGGTTGCCACGAATCGAGTAGACCTCACCGGGCAGCCGGCGCACTCCTTGTACGACTTCGTTGGGCGCGGCTCCATAGCCGACGACATCCCCCAGCATCAGCACGATGTCGAAGTCTTCATCGCGCAGGTGATGGAGCACGGCCTCGAAAGCGTCCCAATTGCCGTGCATGTCGGAAAGGATCAGATAGCGCAATGTCGTTCTTCCTCGCTGTGCCGGGGGTCGACTGGATGACAAAAGAATGCAGCTTCGGGCCGGTCGAGTCTCTCTTCTTGAGCGGCGAGGAGATACCGAACACGCTCCGCGGTACAAGCTGGTGTCTCGGACGGATCGACGTCGACGCGATAGTCGGCCTCCTGATAGTACTTCACTCGTTCTTCGAAGATCACCCTGGCCGCGTGCAGGTCGCGGAATAGCGGCCGCACCTGCCCTGCAGCGGTGGCGCGTCGGGCCAGCTCTTCGAACGGCAGCTGCAACCACACACGGACACCCGTGCGCCGCAGCAGGTCACGGGTGTCGGCTCGGTTCACGATGCCACCGCCAGTAGCGACCACGTACGGCTCCGCACGGTTAGCCACGGCGGCCAGTTCTCGAGCTTCCAGGTCGCGGAAAGCCGACTCACCGCGAGACTCGAAAATGTCGGCAATGGTCAGGCCCGTGCGCTCCTCGATGAGTTCGTCCAGGTCGACGAAGGGACGCTGCCAGGCGTCCGCGAGTAGGCGACCGACAGTCGTCTTGCCTGCGGCCATGAAGCCGACCAGGAACAGGTGCATAGGTCCTCGACCTTCGATCACCACCCCACCCTCGCTTCAAGCTCTCTCGGCTGGCGCGGCCGCGGCGCTCTTCGTCGCTTCCGAGCGCACAGCACGCAGCAGCAAGAGGGCGAAGCCTCCCCAGACAATTCCACAAATGACGAGCATGGCGGTCCACGTGCTGGCTCCCATCAAGCTTCTCCTTGTGCGTTCTTGCGACGGCGGGCGCGCAGCCACAGGGCGTTCAGGAGCACCAAGATTACCAGAGCCAGGGCCCACTGGGCGAGCACCGTTCCCGTGCTCTCGGGGAGCAGCGGGTCGAACACCACCGCCGCGTCCCAGTCACCGCGCGGCCACAGCCACCAGAGCAGTAGCGCGACGGCCTGCAGCGGCACCAGGACACCCAGCGCCACCGTCCACCAGCGGCCGATCCGCAGGTCATTCCCGGGGGCATTGACCACCTCGCGACGTAACTTGTCGAGGCCGTAGCGTGCCGCGGCGATGGCGAAGAAGAGGCCGGAGACCATCAAGCCGACGCCCCACACCCAATCTTGATTGCGGAACACGGGCATGTAGAGCGCGGACAGCGAGCCGAAGAGCAGGCCACAGCCGGCCGCGGTGAGCAGCGACGTCTTGCGAGTGAGACCGAAGTCGATGCCGATGCGGGTGGCCAGCTCGAGCAACGAGATCTGGCTGGTCAACGCGGCGAACGACAGCGCCAGGAAGAAGATCACCATGAAAACGCTGCCTCCGGGCATGGAAGCGAAGAGCTGTGGCATCCAGATGAAGGTGAGCCCCTCGTTCCCGGCACCAACGATCTCGGAGCTGGCCGCCGGGTTGAGGGCAAAGACGGTGCACAGCACCATGATGCCGGCGAGCAACGACACGGAGTTGTTGCCGAAGCCGATCAGGAAGCCGTTGAGACCGACGTCCTCGCGCGAGCGCATGTAGATGGCGTACGTCAGGACAAGGCCCCAGCCAGCCCCCGTATCCCACGCGTTCTGGGTCAGTGCTTCGAGCCAGATGCGCGGCTCGGTGAGGGCCGACCAGTCCGGCTTGAAGAGGAACTCGAGGCCGGCCTCGGCCCCCGGCAGAGTGACGGCTCGAATCGCCAGGATCACCACCAGCACCAGGAGCGTCGGGATCAGCACCTTGGCCACCTTCTCGATCCCGCGCACGCCGAACCACACCACGGACGCGGCCAGCGTCATGGCCAGCGCGTGCGTGCCCAAGGCTCCCGGTGAAGCCGCGAAGCCATTCCATAGGTCCTCGGAACCGCGACGTTGCAGCTCGCCGGTGAGCGAAGCACCGAGGTAGCGCAAACACCAGCCGGCGACCACCGAGTAGTAGAACATGATGGCGGTGGCACACAGGGCCACCCAGCCACCCATCCAGCGGAACTTGTCGCCCGCCAGCCGGCCGAAGGATTTGACCACTCCCTGGCGCGTGTGCTTGCCGACGCTGAACTCGAGAATGATCAGGGGCACGGACCAGAGCAGTAGAAAGACCAACCAGGCGACCAGGAAGCTACCGCCCCCGTTGCTCGCCGCCACCCGTGGAAAGCGCCAGATGTTGCCCGTACCGACCGCCATTCCGAGGGTGGCCAGAACCAGGCCCCAGCGGCTGGTGAAGTGCTCGACTTTCTCACTCATGGTGTTCTTCCCCCCCTGAACCTAAGGATCGTGAAATCAAAGATGTGCCGCTGCCAGCAGGCGGCGACAGCGCGCGGTGATGCGGCCGGGCGCGAAGGCCTCTCCGGCTCGGCCGCAGACGGCGCCAATCACGGCGACGGTATCAGCACCAGCGTCCAGTACCGAGCGCAGATTCGTCTCGCCGATGCCTCCGATGGCGATCAGCGGCCGCACGGCGGCTAGGCCTGCGGCATGGGTCTCGTCCAGACGGCGGCGAGCGTAGCGCACTAGGTCGAGCCCGACCACCGGATCGGCACCGCTCTTGGACTGGGTGCTGAACACCGGGCCAACCGCGAGCGCGTCGATGTGGGGGGCCACCAACGCCGCCTCGACCTGCGCACGGCTGTGCGTCGAGGCCCCGATCGCCGTGCGCCGGGCCTCTTCCCCGCCGGCACGGAGGGCGTGATCGACCGCGGCTGGCGGCAGGTCGCGCTGTCCGACGTGAACACCAGCGACCCTCCCGGCGAAGAGCGCCGCCAAGTCGACTCGGTCGTCGAGCCACAGCGTACACTCACCGCCTTCGAGACGCCGGCACACGCGCTCGAGCAAGCGGTAGAGTCGATCGCCACTCGCCGTCTTGGCTCGCAGCTGCAGCCAGGAGAGTCCCGCATCGACCATCTCGGCAGCTGCGGCCGGCAGGTCCGACTCGCCCAGTACATCGAGATCGGCGAGGGCGTAGACGGGCCCCGGGGGCGGCAGCTTCATCGGGTGCGATCCCCCGGATCAGCCCTCGGCCAACTGCTTCTTGCGCTCCGCCTCGCGCTGCAGGAACTCCTCCATGAAGCGTGTCGACATCTCTCCACGGCGGAAGAATTCATCCTGAAGGATGCGCCTGTGTAACGGTATCGACGTCTTGATGCCCTCGATGACGAACTGATCCAGTGCCCGGCACATGCGCGCGATTGCCATCTCTCGGTCGTTGGCATGGACGATCAGCTTGGCGACCATGGAATCGTACGTCGGGGGCACCACGTACCGCTCGTAGACGTGAGTGTCCACGCGCACGCCAGGTCCACCCGGCGGATGGAAGGTGGAGATGGGTCCCGGTGAGGGCCAGAACTTTTCCGGGTCCTCGGCATTGACGCGGCACTCGATGGCGTGGCCGCGCGGCTTGAGGCCACTGCGCAGGCCGAGCCTGTTACCCGCCGCCACTTCGAGCTGCTTGCGGACCAGGTCAACACCGGTCACCAGCTCCGTCACCGGGTGCTCGACCTGGATGCGGGTGTTCATTTCCATGAAATAGAAACTGCCATCCACATCGAGCAGGAACTCGATGGTACCGGCGTTGCGATAATCCACCGCTTCGGCCAGCCGCACCGCGGCATTGCCCATCTCTTCGCGCTTCCCCTGGTCGAGGACCGGCGAGGGCGCCTCTTCGATCAGCTTCTGGTGCCGGCGCTGGATCGAGCACTCGCGCTCACCCAGGTGCACAACCTTGCCATGGTGATCCCCGAAAATCTGGATCTCGATATGGCGTGGCTGCTCGAGGTACTTCTCCATGTACACCGCACCATCACCGAACGCGACCTGCGCCTCCTGGCTTGCCATGTCGAAGGCTCTCGCGAGCTCGCTCTCTTTGCGCACGATGCGCATGCCGCGACCACCACCACCGGCCGAGGCCTTGAGGATCACCGGGTAGCCCACGTCGGCGGCCAGCTTCAGCGCCTCCTTGGTGCAGGACAGGGGCTCCTTGCTACCCGGCAGCACCGGCACTCCGGCCTCCTCGGCCATCTGGCGCGCCTTGGCCTTGTCACCCATCAGGCGGATGGTCTCGGGCTTGGGACCGATCCAGATCAGCTTGCACTCTTCGAGCATCTCGGCGAAGCGAGCATTCTCGGACAGGAAACCGTACCCCGGGTGAACGGCGTCGGCACCCGTGATCTCCGCGGCGGCGATCACGGACTGAATGTTGAGGTAGCTCTGGGCCGATGGTGGCGGTCCGATGCAGACCGAGTCATCGGCGTAGGTGACATGCAGGCTGTCCTCATCCACGGTGCTGTGCACAGCGACCGTCTGGATCCCCAGCTCCTTGCACGCATGGATGACGCGGAGGGCGATCTCGCCCCGGTTGGCAATGAGAACTTTTTTGAACACTCAGATCAACCTTTACCGCGCAGCCTCAAGCGGGACGGACGGCGAACAGGGGTTCGTCGAACTCGACCGGTTGGCCGTCTTCGACCAGCACCTGGGCAATCTCACCGCTGACTTCGCTTTCGATCTCGTTCATCAGCTTCATGGCTTCGACGATGCACAACGCTTGGCCCGGCTTGACGTGATCCCCGACCTCGACGAAGGACGGCTTGTCGGGACTCGGCTTGCGATAGAAGGTGCCGACGATCGGCGAGCGGACCAACACCAGGCTGGCGTCGTCCGCCGGGTCTGGTGCGGCGGCAGCAGCCGGCGCGGCGGGCTGAGGAGCGGCGGCAGGAGGCGGCGCGGTAGCCGTGGCTGCGGCGACCGGGTCCGCCATCGGTGCGGCCGCAGGCATCGGTGCGGCGACCACGCTGGGTCCCTGAGAGATGCCGTCGATCTTGAGGCGGAATCCGGAGCGCTCCAACTCGAGGCCTTGCAGGTTGCGCTGGGCTACCAGCTCGACCAGCTCAGTGATCTGTTCGAAGGTCAACAAAGCCGTATCCCCTCTCCTTGAAGGATGCGCGGCGAAGAGTCGCGGAGTGGCCATCGAAGCCCCGGTCCTGATCGGCGGCGGCTGGCCGCAAAGGCCGGGCTCCGACGATAGAGAGGCTTCTCTAGTCGATCACTCCAAACTGACGAGTGCCGCGAGATTAATTGCTTAGAGGTCGTGTTCCAGGATGAGCCGCGCGCGACGCAGCTCGAAGCGAGCCTGCCCGAAGTTGCCCGTCTTGTCGAGCACCAGGAGCAGGTAGTACTCCCAGTTGACGGAGCTTACCATGATGGTCAGGTCGTCCGTGGTGATCGAGAATTGCGAGACCTCGCCCGCCGCGAGTTCGCGGTGGTTGTCCGAGATCGACCGCACTTGGGCCACCAGCTCGGCCGCCATGAGTTCCAGGTCGAGGCCAGGATCACTGTTGACGGATTCGACGCGGATGCCGTCCTTGTCGATCAAGGACAGCGCAATGGCGCCTGTGATGCGATTGCTGATTTGATTGAGGCGTTCGAGGAACATCTTGATCAGGTCACACGACAGTGTCAGACGGCGTGGTCGGCGCTGTCGGCGGCTCCCTGGCGCAGGCGCTGCAGGTAGTTGCCCAGCATGACGATCTTGCGCGCCGTCAGGTCGGCCTTCGGATCTGTATCACGCAGCAGGTCTGCCGCCCGTAGCGGCTTGCCGCCGGTACGGGCGAGCGCGCCCAGCCCCGCCAGGGCCACTGGATTCATCGGCTCGCGCGCCAGTACTTCACTAAAGATTCTACGCGCCTCGGCGTGGTGACCCTGTTGCAGGTAGAGCTGGCCCAGCGTCGCGGTAGCTGGCGGCGGGGTCGCTTCAGCTTCCGCCGATGGCGCCTCTTCGACGACAGTTACCGCTTCCTCCTGCACCGCGGGAACCACCGGCTCAGGCGGTGCTGCACGGAGCACCTGTGCCATCGGGTGATCAACGGCAGGTGCTTCTGCCGTCGGCTGGTCGACAGCTTCGAGCACGGGCGCGGCGGCGGTGTCTTCTTCGGAGACCTCTTCCCTGGGGATGTCTTCCTGGGTGGATGCTACCGCCTTGTCGGGAGCTTCCGCGATGGGGGCTGACGCGATGGGGGCTGACGCGATGGGGGCCTCCGCGATGGGAGCTTCCGCGACGAGCAACTCCTCCCCGGTTTCCGCAAGCTCCGGAGCTTCTTCTTCCGCCGGAACTGCTTCAGACTCCAGTTCGGTGAACAGCCCTTCGGAGGCCAAACCCTGGGCGAAGACGTCTTCGTCCTCTTCCTCACCGGCGAAAAGGTCCCCGAAAAGATCCTCTTCCTCCTCAGCCGCGGCCAGCGCTTCCGCACCGCCGAGATCGGGGAACAAGTCGTCTTCCGCACCATCCCCCGCAGGAAACTCGTCCTCGGCAGGAGCCCCGGTCAAAGCCTGCTCCGACTCCGTCGGTTCTGCGTCGAACGCAAAGAGATCACCTTCCTCGGCGACTTCTGGCTCGGGAGCAACTTCTTCTGGCTCGATGGCGACTTCTGGCTCGATGGCGACTTCTGCCTCGACGGCCGGCTCCGCCTCAGCCACCACTTCGGGCTCAACCATCTCTGCCATCGCTGTCACCTCGTCGACACTCGCGTCCAGGATGGGTGGATCGGTCGGCACAGGGGACTCCACTGCGGCGGCGGCATGGGCGTCGGCGAGCATCGCCGGGGTTAGCATGACGGTATCCGTCGCACTGGGTAGCGGTGCCGCTTCCGGTACCGGGGCCTGCTCCGCGGAAGCCGTCTCGCGACTTGCGGACACTGCAGGCGCCGGCTGCTCGGCTGGGGATGGCGGCTCGGCTGGGGACGGCTTGCGAACCCCCGATTCAGCGACCAACGCTTCCAGACGCAAGGTGGCATCGACCTCTGCGGAGGTTGACGGACCGGCGAGCCGTTTCTCGACGTCGCGAATGCTCTGCCTCAGCTCTTCGATGACCGGGTCACCATCGTTCAACAGTCGATAATGGTCCAGGCGCTCCTTGGCAGCCTTGACGTTGCTGCCGTCCAGATGGGCACGGATCAGAAGCTTGTTGGCCACCAGGTGCGTGGGATCCCGCTTCAGTACCCGCTCCAGCACCTCGACCGCCGCTTCCGGCTTATGGAGATCCAGGTAGCAGCGTCCCAACGCGACTTGCCCCGAGAGATAGTCCGGCACGCGGCTCAGTCCCTGGCGCAAGACCTCCAGCGCCTGCTTCGGATGGCCGGAACGGCGGTACGCCTCGGCCAACTGCACGAAGACGCGCGAATTGGGTTCGGCTTCCCAGCGGGCACGCAGGGCGGTGATCTGATCTTGGAGGTCGGCCATTTCGGGCTATGCCATCTTCTAGTTACTTCGCTGTTGGAGTCGCTCCCCAGAGCGATCTTCAGAGTATAGCAGCAAGCTCTCGCCCACACCCACTCGGGCTCGAAAGGCACCCCGCCGGACACCTAAAAAAGGCGGCCCCTGGGCCGCCCTCTCACCACGCAGCGGAGAGTCCGCCGCTACTGAACCGTAATCACGATTGTGTCTTCCTTGCCACCACCAGCAGTAGCAACGCTGGCTCTCACCGTGAAGCTGGTGCCGGAGACCAGTTCCGCGGCGGTAAGGGTCAGGGTCTTGGTTGCAATGCCGTTGGTGTTCGTCAGTGCAACCGAACCACCTTCGAGGGTTCCTTGACCCGCCTCGAACGAGACCGGGATACTGCCGAGACCCTGGCCTCTGGCGTTCGTGGCCACGACCTCCAAGGAGATCGAGCCATCGGCGTCAGGAACGGAAGTTGTGTTCGAACTCAGAGCCAGTTGATCCACTTCATCCTGGATCTCGACCTCGGCTGTTGCCGGGTCGGACGAGCCCAGAATCGCGGTCACCGTCGCATTGCCTGCCAGGGAGCCCGCGGTCAGGGTGGAGATCGCCGTGCCGCCGCTGTCCGTCGAGGGGCGATCCGGGCTCAGCGATCCGAGGGTCGTCGTCAGGATCACCGTCTCTCCGGCGCCAAAGAGTGTGCCATCGGCACGCCGGGCGATCACCGTTATGGTGGCGCTCTCCTGTACTTGAATGGTGCTCGGAGAGACGGACACCAGGAGCGCCGGCTTGCTGGCATCTCCCTCACCGATCTGCACCGTGATCTCGGCCGTCGAATCGCCGTTGCCCGTGGTCGCCATGACCACCGCCGGCCCCGTACGACCATCTCCACGCAGCGTCGCGCGGGCCGTACCAGTCGCATCCGTGGAGACGATCGCCGGAATCGAGCCGAGATCGGTCGACAGCCGGATCTCGGTGCCGCTGGCCAGCGGGTTTCCGTCACCCCGCCTTCCGACAATCGTGATCTCGGAAGTGCCGTTGAGCGTGATCTGGGTCGGATTGGCGGTGATCGTCAGGATCGTGCCAATGGGTGCGACCGGATTGCCTTCACTACAGGCCAGACTACCGAGAAGGCCGGCAGTGGTCAGCAGGGCGAGGCAGGAGTACTGGAGGATGCGACGGGGTGTGAGATCAACTTTCATAGCACCGCAGTATACGGAGCGAGGCGGCCCTCCGTCTAGAAAGCCGCCTCGTCGTTTTCGATCATCTCCGGGCACGGGCAGGTAGCCGAAGGGCAGCTACCCGTGCACGGAGCTTCAGGTTCACGGAATCGTGACGCTCTTCACGATCTCGTCCGAACCGCCGGGGCCCAGCACTCGTAGGCGCGTGGCGTAGGTGCCCGGGCCCGGGAAGACGAACTGCGGGTTCTCGGAAGCAGAGTCGATCGTACCGTCGTTGGTGAAGTCCCAAGCGTAGGTGATCACGTCCGCGCTGGAGGTGTTCGTGAACTGCACCGTCGAGCCACCGACGATGAAGAACTCGAAGCCGGCAGTGGGCGGCGGATCGACCGGCGGCGGCGCCGGCGGATCGATGGTCACGGTGTTGATCACCGTATCCGTATTGCCGTCGACATCCGTCACCACCAAGCGCACGGCATAGGTGCCATCCGTCGGATAGGTGAATTGCGGGTTCGTCGCAGTGGAGTCGATCGAACCGTTGTTCGTGAAGTCCCATTCGAAGGTCAGCGGCGGGTTGCCGGTGCTCTCGTTGACGAACTGAATCGTGTTGCCATTGAGCTGCTCCGAGCTGAAGGCGGCCGCCAGCGGGATCTCGCTCTCGTTACATGTCGTGTCGACCGGCTCGTAGATGAAGCCGTTCTGGAACGTATCGGTACACGTCGTCGCCAGACTCTCGACCGTCACCGAAACGGGAGTCGCGATCGGACGCGTTCCCTCGGTGCCGTCACCGTTGTCGTCGCACGGTTCGGTCTCGGGATCACCCGGCAGCGGCGGCACGATAACGCTGATCTCAGTGTCGGAGACACTCTGGATCTGCGCCGAGACCTCTTCACCGCCATTGCTGAACACGACCCGGCTCGGCGACTCGAACTGAGTACCGTTGATGGTCGCAGCAGTCCCACCGGAGAACGGTGCCGTGTTGGGCGTAATGCCCGCCACGAAGGGCTCGAAGACCCGGAAGACAAACAGGGTACCACCGGAGTTTCCATTGTCGCCCGTCTCGATGTTGGTCAGCGAAACTGGACCGGTGATGTCGGCACACGTCGTGGGCACCACGACCTCGGTACGAACAACGACCTCGGAACCCGTGACCGACAAGATCGGCATGGCGAAGCCAGCCAGGCTGACCGCCACCGGCTCGTCGAAGCCAGCACCGAAGATGGTCACCAGCGTGCCTGGAACGTTGTACTCGGCCTGCCCCGGGGCGAAGGACGAAATCGTCACACCACCCAGGAAGCCGTAGCGGAAGGCCGACGGCACGACGGTGGCGAAACCGGAGTTCTTGTTGCGCACCAGGATGCTGACCGTCGAGTTGCGCAGATCGAGACCGATGCCCTGGGCAGCCGGGCTGACTACCGTCAACTCGTTGCGCGAGGAACTCTCGACCACAGCTTCGAGGCCCGTGAAGGCGGCGACCGAACCAGTACCGAACAGCACCT
This sequence comes from uncultured bacterium, assembly GCA_965368975.1. GTDB lineage: Bacteria > Acidobacteriota > Thermoanaerobaculia > Multivoradales > JAHZIX01 > CBDUPA01. The sequence goes on from CBDUPA010000014.1 coordinate 85,531, forward strand.
GGATCGGCTGCTCGAAGCCGTCACCGAGGATACGAATCCTCGTGCCGCCCTCGTTCGGTCCGTTGGCTGGCGACAGCGAGGTGATCGCCGGCTGCAGGATCGAGCCCCCCAGCGAGTAGAGGAACGCGCCCTCGAGCGTTTGGATGGTCTCGTCTGTGGTGCCAACCTTGTTGGTGACCCGCACATCGACGGTCAGCGTCTCGTTGACATTCACCGACACCGGTGCCGGCGGCGTGGTCACGACGATGGTCTCCGGGCTGATCGACTGCACGGAGGCGTTGTTGACGAACAACGTCTCGGAGCCACCACCCACAGCTGCCTGCACCAAGAACTCGACCTTGACCGGAGAGACGAAGCCCTGACCGTTGATGCTGACCGTCTCGCCACCACCGGGGATACCCGTACCAGGACTGACGCTACCGGCAAAGAAGGTCGAGGAGCCGACGATCGGGATCTGGATCTGCGCGAAGCTATCCTGGATGCTCGCCTGCACGGTGGCGACACCGGGCACGTCGCCCGGCAGCAGACTCACCTGCGTGACACCGCGGTTGAGCACCGCATTGACCGCTTGCGTGCCGTCGACAAACGTGCCGAGGGTGGTCACGATCTGGATCACAGCACCGTCTGGCGGCAGCTGGTTGTTGTCGGTGCGCCGTACGCTGACCGAGACCAAGGTTTGTTCGTCGCTACCGACCGTCAACTCCGAGGAGCTGACCGTGACGGTCACGGCAAAGGTGGCGTTGGTGCTCGAGCCCGGCGCCGATGGCTGCTGTTGCGGCCGGGTCGGCGAGTCGTCGCTGGAGCAACCGACGAGGAGGAAGCCGGCAGTGGCGCAAAGCACCAAAAGCCGGCGGGCGGACTGGGCGATCACGGAAGACATATCTTGGGCCCCCTTCCCTGGATCAGGGCACGAACTCGACGGTGAAGGCGATGGGCTCGGTAGCCAGGTTGGCACCGGACACGGTGCGCCCGAAGAACCGCATGCTCAAGTTGAGGGTAATGACCTGTTCGCCGGTCTCCTTGTCGAAGGCACCGTTCTCGAACAGCAGGTCCGAAATCGGTGGGTTGTCGAACTGCTCGACTCCCATCAGGCGCAGATTCTCGAAGGTGATGGTTCCCTCGGGCGGAATGTAGCCGAACTGAGGCTCCACCAGAATGGGGGGCAGGCGGGAACCGCCATCGGCACGCGAGTAGCTGACTTCGTAGGTGTCGAGCTCGACACCCTGCAATTCGCTGGTGACCGCGTTCGGGTCTTTGGCGAAGCTGGAGATCTGGATCTCACCGACTTGCAGAATCTGGCCCGCAAGGTTGACCGACGCGCGTAGCGGCAGGCCGTTGAAGTCGGAAACGACCAGGAAGACGTCGCCGTCGGAGTCTTCGATGCGATCGCTGCTGCAACCGGCGGTCACGAGCAGGACCGCTAGCAGCGCGATGATGGAGGTCATTGAGTGGCTTCGCATGGTTCCTCGGCTCCTTCTACTCACAGCTGGATCACCCGCGGAGTGATGAAGATTAGCAGCTCTTCGTTGTTGTTGCCGCGGCGGCGGTTCTTGAACAGGTGTCCGAGGATCGGCACGTTGGCCAAGCCCGGGACCCGATCTTCACCGCGGTCGTTGGAGATCTCGTAGATACCACCGATCACGGTGGTGCCGCCGTCGCGCACGATGACGCGCGTGCGCGCCTCCTTCGTGGAGATCGGTGCGTTGGTCGCGCCCGGCAGCGCGAAAGCGGGCTGCGGTTCGCGCTTGGCGATCGAGATGTCCATGATCACGGTACCGTCCGGCGTGATCTGAGGCGTCACCCCCAGTTCCAGAGTAGCGTTGACGAACTGAACCGTCACGGTGTTGTTGGCCACCGTCTGGATGGGGATCTGCAAACCACTCTGAATGGTGGCCTGCTGGTTGTTCAAGGTGGCGATGCGTGGCGCCGATAGCACACTGGCGAGGCCCTCGCTCTCCGCCGCCTGCAGCGACAGATCGAGCTGGAAGGTGTTCAGCACGTTACCCAGGTTGATGTCGAGGAAGCCGTTGGCGCCACCCGTGAGCAGCTGTACGCCACCGTTGGCTGAACCCTGGTGCGGGAACTGCAGGCCGGTAGTGTTGCCGAACTGCTCGTCCGAGATCGCGTCGAAGCTCCAGTTGACACCCAGGCTGCGGGTGAACTGCTTCGTCGTCTCGACGATGCGGGCTTCGATCAGCACCTGCGGCTCGGCGGTGTCGAGGTTGTCGATCACCGCCAGCACGGTATTCAGGTTGCCCGGCAGTTCCTTGATGATCAGCTTGTTGGTGCGCTGATCGACAGTGACGCTGCCACGCGAGGACAGAATGCCGCGGCTGCGGCTGCCCTGCAGCAGGGTCGCGATCTCCTGCGCGTTGGCGTAGCTGATCGAGCGAATGACCGTCGCCAACGGAATCTCCTGCGCGCGGGCGGCCAGGAGCGCTCGACGTGCTCGCGCCTCCTCGGCCAGCGTGTCGGAGGTGGCAATCCGCATGATGTTGCCTTCGAGCACGTAGTCCAGACCGTTGATCTTCAAGATCAGGTCCAGCGCCTGGTCCCAGGGCACTTCACGCAACTCGACGGTCACCGAGCCCTGGACCCCCGGGTGGACGACCACATTGAGGCCGGTGAAGGTGGCGAACGAGCGCAGCACGTCCTTGATGTCCGAGTCCTTCAGGCTGAGACTGATCGGCGGGCCCTTGTACGACTGCCCCGCATCCCCGACCACTTCGGCCTGGATCTCGGTGGTCTCCGGCTCGCTCTCGACCTCGGTCTGGGCAAACTCGACTTCGGCGGCTTCGAACATGGCCACATCGCTGGTGGCACCGGCGGGTGGCAAGGACTCTCCGGCAGCACCGCTGGCGGTATCACCAGGCAGCGGCACCTGCAGCGGTGGCAGTTGGGGCTGCGGCGGCTCCTCGTAGACCGGTGCTGCGCTGGTTGCTTCCTCAATCACGGGTTCCTGGTACGCAGGTTCCTCGTACGCTGGCTCCTGGTAGACGGGTTCGGGCTCGACGGGCTGGACCGCCGCCGGCTCTTCGTAGAGCGGTTGCACCGGGGTTTCTACAGGCAGTTCCGTGGGCTCCGCAGTCTCCACACTGCTGTCGTCGGACAGCGGCTGCAAGCGTACCGAACGCGGCTCATCGAGCGCGGAAGCGGGCTCGTCCACAGCTGCTACGTCACCACTTTCCCCATAGGCGGGCTGGGCCGCTACAGGCTGGACCGCTACAGGCTCGGTCTCAGCAGGCTGGGCCGCAGGAGCATCGGCCGGCGGCAGTTCCGGCCAGGGCTCGGTAGCGCGCCAGTCGTCGGAGGTGTCTGCAACTTCGGTGGGCTGCGTCTCGGCAAGCTGCGTTGCAGCAGGCTCGGTTTCGGCAGGCTGGGTTTCGGCAGGAACCGCCTCGACAGGAGTACCGGTCGAGCCTGCAGCCTCGGCGACGACCGGAGTCGGCGCGGTGATCGGCTGCGGCACTGACGCGGACCTGGGGGCTTCACCGAAGTGCAGGAGAAGTCCGTCTTCCGTCGCCTCGATAGACGGTTCGAGCGGACGCTCGAGGTCGAAGACGACGCGCGACACGGCCTCGGGGAACGGCTTGAACTGGGCCACGCGGACCTGCTTGACCCCATTGCGACCGATCGCCACGGAGGCGCGTGAGCTGGTGTTGACCACACCCTTGAGGTCAATCACGAAGCGTGCCGGATTCTCCAGCGCGAACGTGATGTACGCGAAGTTGCCGTCGCCGGTCACCCGAACGGTGCCGTTCTCGACACTGACGCGGCGCAGCACGGTGGCGGGTCGACCGGCTGGCGGCGGACCAGGAACCGCGTGGGGCACGACATCAGGAGCACCGGGATCGACTCCGGAAGCATCCGCGATCGGCTCGACCTGCAGCTCGGAAACCACTGGCTCCATCGGTTCGTCACGCGCTCTGTCGTCGCGCGGGAGGGGTTCATAGGACACCTCGCCCGCGGCAGCGACGCTGCTCTCGGTGCCCGCCGAGCCGGGGATGCCGGTCGCGGACAGCGGCGTCAGCTGCAGCTCTAGACTGCCGGCCTCGGCAGCCAGGGTGTGTTCGGCTTCTTCGCGCGTCACGATGGTCAAGCGCGTGAGCGGACGGTCCGCACTGATCTCGGTTTCCAGACGCACCTCTGCGACCAGGCCAGCATCACTGCGTAGGCCCTCGACGCTGCCGATCGGCTCGCTGTTGGGCAGCTCGATGACCAGATTGCCGGAACTGTCGCGGTAGCTGGTCCAAACTAGTGGCCGGCTCGCCTCGACGTCCAGTGCCGTGGCAACACCGGCTGCGCGCAGTTCGAGACTCTCGATCTGACGCGGCGGCGCTACAGAACTGGTCGCCGAATCGGCGGATGCAGACTGAGCATTGGTCGTCGCCTGCGACCTCGAGGCCGAGGAACAACCAGACACGGCCAGACTCATCGTGAGCGATGCCACGGTGAGCCACACTGCCGCCCGGTGACTGGAGCGCGGATGTTTCAGCTCTGGTGCCATAAGGGCTCGCCTCCCGTTTCCTATCTTCACTCTCACACCAAGAGGGTTACTAGGCACACCAAGGGTAGTACTAGCACCGCTCGGTCCATTGCAGCTCATTGCGGCTCCGTTTCGATCGGTTTGGTGACTTCCCGGAACGGCTTGATCGCCTCGGGGTCGTTGATGATCTGGCGGAACACGACGTGATCCGACCCGATGCTGATGACGTCGCCATCGAACAGCTGGTCGCCCGCCTGCAGGAGATAACTCTTGTCCTTGGACCCACCACGCACCTGCGCGAAGTCGCCCAAGTGAGTATTGAAGATGCCGGTGATGAAGATCTCGTCGATCAGCAGGCCTGGCTTGCCTTCGGGGCGGGGTCCGGCCTGCTGCTGTACTTCGCGACGCCGCACCAGCGATCGGAAGGGATCGCGACGCGTGCCCCCGTCGTAGCGATCACCACCACCTGCGCGCAACTCGACGTCCGAGTCGAGAATCTCCTCGACGTCGCTCAGGTCGTTGAGTGGATCGGCACCAACCTGGCGCAGCAGATCGTCGGATCCGGCCTCGGCATCCGCCGCTGCCGGCACCGGCGGCAGATCGTCCGCCCCAGCAGCGTCGGCCGCCTCCCCTTCGTCGACCGCAGCAGCTTCACTGGTCGACGACTCAGCTGGCGGCGACTCGTCCTGCGCCAGGGCGGGCACCACGGCCACGCCGCACAGCAACATCAGCCATCCGGCAGCCGCCAGGACGCTCACGCCCAAGGCACTAGCACGCCGTGCGCCCTGCTGAGCCAAAAGCCCCACGGGGGCCTGATGAGACTCTGTTTGTTTGTGCTCCGTCATGATCCTGCTCCACTCCCGAGTTGACGCCACTATGGCTACACCGATCAACGCCGGCGTTGGCGCTGCTGGGGCTCTTCGGGTTGGGTTTCTTTGTACACGAAGGTCTTGGCGGTGAAGCTGGCGTTGATCACGTGCCCCTGCTCGCCGCGACGCGTGTTGATCTTCAGGTTCTCGATGTTGATGATGCGCGAGAACCGCGCCACACGATCGAAGAACAGTGCCAGCTCATGGTAGCCGCCATCAATGTCCATCTGAATCGGCCACTCTTTGTAGAACTCGCGATCCGTCTCGCGCTCTGCTGGATCGAACACGTTCAACTTGAAGCCGGCCTGCTCGGTGAGCGCACGGAAACGGCGAATCAGCTCTTGCGTATTCTTGCGCGTCGGCAAGATCCGCAAAAGCTTCTCGAGGTCCAGCTCCAGCTGCCCCACCTGGGCGCGGAACTTCGGCAGCTGCTGCTCAGCCACCCGCCCCTGGTTGATCTTCTGCTCAAGATCGATGATCTGGCGCTCCTCGCTGGCAATCTCTTCCTTGATGCCATCGAACAGCTTGAACGCACAAAGGCTGAACACCACCAGGCTGACGCCGAGACCAATACTCAGGCCGATGTACCAAGGCTTGCCTTCAAGACCCGTTTCCATGGTGCGTCAGCTCCTTTCCCCGGCCCTCGGAGTGGGCGGTCCTGCCAATGGGAGTCCTGGCAACGAGAATGAGGCCATGGGCCTGGACGGCGTCGAGCGCGGAGGCAGCGAGACGACCGGCCCGCGATACTGGGCCAGCAAAGCGAAGTCGAACGGCACCGGGTAGACAGCGGCGACGCGATCGCGTGCGCGTAGGTCCGTGGCGAGCTCGAACTCACGCTGCTGCCTCGGCGACTCCAGAGATGCCTGCTCGTTGGCCGAGCCATCTTCCCCTTCCTCGCCGTGCCTCAGCTGGTAGCCCACCGAAATCTCGAAACTGAACAGCGCATCGTTGGTCGCTCGATACTGTCGCAGCACCGGCTCCTGGAACTCCTCGACCTTGTCGAGATTGTCGATGAAGTTGGCGATCGCGTTCTCGTTGGTGGCTCGGCCATTGATCCGAATCACCGCCGCCTGCACCTCCAGCCGCTCCAGCCAGACCATCTCGGGCAAGGCGCGCGAGACGTAGTCCATCAGCTGCACTGGCCCGCGCTGATTGGTGCGTAGCCCCTGAATGACAGAGATCTTCTGCTCCAGCAGCTCTTGCTTGTTCTTGAACTCTTCGACCTCGGCAATGATCGGCTTCAGGCGCTCGTATTCCTGCTCGCGCTCGACCTTGATGGCCTTCTTCTCTTGCAGCTCGCCTTTCAGCATCCACCAGTAGACGCCCGTGCCGAGCAAGCCCGGAATGAGACCCGCGAGCAGCAGTAGGCCCGCGAGATTCTGCTCGTCGACCTTGACACTGATTGCCTTCTTCTTGCGAACGGCGACCGGCCGCTTGCCTTCGGACAGCAGGTTGATCTTGATCATGCGATCAGTCCCTCACTTTCCGGATCGCCAGGCCGATCGACACCGCCAAGCGCGGCGCGATGCTCTGCAGCCATTCACTGTCGAAGTCGCTCTCTTTGTACTGCACCCGGCGCAACGGATTCATCAGCTCAGTGGGCACGCCGAAGCGGTCGCGCAGGATCTGCTGCAGATTGGGTGTCAGCGAGCAGCCACCAGACAAAACGAGCTCATCCACCGAGGCCTCGGACGAGGTGGCTGAATAGAAGTCGAACGTCTTCTGCACCTCGCCAGCCATCTCTTCGGACACCGCGTCGAGTACCGGCTTGGCATCCGGCAGCGAAAAGCCACCGACGCTCTCGCCACGCTTGAGCGCTTCAGCCTGTTCGAAGGCGAGATTGAATTCGCGCTGCAACGCTTCGGTGAACTGGTTACCCCCGAAGGTCAGATCACGCCAGAAAACCGTAGCGCCACGCGCCAGGATGTTGATATTGGTCACGCCGGCGCCCATATTGATCAGTGCCACCACTTTCAGTGGGTCGAGATCGTAGTTGACCTCGTAGGCATTCTGGATCGCGAACACGTCGACATCGACCAACGCCGGCACCTTGCCGGTCTGACTGATCACCGACTGATAGTCGTTGACCTTGTCTTTCTTTACCGCCACCAGCAGGACTTCCATCTGCTCGCCGTCCATCTCTCCCTCGCCCAGCACAACGTAGTCCATATGAACGTCGTTGATATCGAAGGGGATGTACTGCTCCGCCTCCCAGCGGATCGACTCGTCCAGCTCATCCTGACTCATGGCCGGCAGGTTGATCTTCTTGATGATCACCGAGTGGCCGGACAGCGAGGTGGCGTAGTTGGCGTTCTTGACCTTGGATTCCTCGTTGAGCTTGTGGATCGCATCCACGACCAGTGAGGAGTCCATGATCGAACCATCTACGATGGCTTCGGAGGACAGCGGCTCAAGGCCCAGGCGCACCAGAGAGAATTCCCCCTTGCGCTCCTTCAGCTCGACCATCTTCACGGCCGAACTACCGATATCGAGACCGACTACCCCTTTCGGCTTTGAGAACAGCACCCGCTTTTGCCCCCCTACTGGCGGTTGTTATCCGAGATCTTCAGACGTCCCTGACCGTCTCTTTATACCACCTTTTCGCCTTTGGTGGTGGATTTCGATTTGAGATAGTCATATAGCTATATACACCAGCTCTGCCTTGAAGACAAGGAGAAATCCGGCTCCCAGGGGCTATTCCCCGAATTTCTCCCGGCCTGGTCCCCCTAATCGCCGGATTTCTCCTCCTTGATGCCGTTCACGCTTAAATAGTGGATCTTCGAAAGCTTCAGTTTTCCCCTGTCTCCTTCCATGACCACGCTGCCCCTCTAGAGGGTGACGAAAGAGTACAACCGCGATATATAGTAGCCGCGTCCCGAGAGTGTCAAGATATGGGGTTCTACTGCTGGAACTCCCACAAGAGCAAGAGGGCCGGAAGTAGGGTTGCGGCTTCACCGGCGCTCGTGCTAAATTCCGCGCTCCTGTGTGACGACGCTCCCTGGAGAACCAAGATCATGTCCAAACGATGCGAAATCTGCGATAAGGGTACGGTGTTCGGCAACAGCATCAGCCACGCCCACAACGTCACGAAGCGGTCCTGGCAGGCCAACCTACAGCGCGTACGTGCGTTGATCGGCGGCCAGGCCAAGCGTGTCTGGGTGTGCACTCGCTGCTTGCGCAGCGGTAAGGTGCAGAAGCCGCCAGTGCGTAACTGGCAGCCCGCCGAAGCCGAATCCTGACGCCCCGCCTACACTTCCTTCCGACCCAAGCCGCCGCACCTCCCGAGATCCTGGATCTCTGGTAGAGGTGCGGCTTTTCGTGCTTGTAGACAAGATCGCGTCCTGCCCTACAGGGAAGCCTCCGCTCCAGGTTTCGCCCTAGGAGCGTCTCCCCGACTTCTCTTTGCCGCTGCTCTCGCCGCCGCCGTGCATGTGGCGGTCAACCTGTTGTAGTCCCGGGATCGAGCGCAGCCCCTTCAGGATGCGCTCCAGGTGCTTGCGATCCCGTACCGTGACGCCGACCTCGATCCAGCCCAGACCGTTGTCAGTCTCGGCCTCGAGGTGAGTGATGTTGCTCTCGAGTGCGGCGATCGTCTCGGCCAGACGCGCCAGCATGCCGGTCTCGTCCGTGGTCTTGATCGACAGATTGACACGGTACAGCGTGTCCTGCCGACGCGCCCACTCGACGTCGATCTCCCGCTCCGGGTGGTACAATAAGTTGCGCACGTTCGGGCAGTCCGACGAATGCACCGACACGCCACGGCCGCGGGTGATGAAGCCGACAATCTCCTCGCCCGGCACAGGATTGCAGCACTTGGCGAGGTAGAACATCATGTCACCCGTGCCCTTGACGGTGACCGCATTGCCACCCTTGCCGAAGGGCAAGATCTTGTTCACCATCTGGCGCACACGGCCAGGCTCCTCTGCATGCTGCGTCAGTTGCTCGGGCGTCAACAAGCGCGGCACCACGTGCTTGGGCTGCGCCTTGCCAAAGCCGATGCGACTGTAGAGGTCGTCGATCGACGACAGCCCCTCTTCGACCAGATAATCCCGCGTGCGCTGGCTGTCCAGCGCCTTGCGCACACTCACCTTGTAGCGCCGCAGCTCCTTCTCCAGCATCGGCCGGCCGATCTCCATCGCCCGCCTCTTCTGCTCCGTGTTGAGCCACTGTCGGATCTTGCTCTTGGCGCGCGACGTGACGACGATATTGAGCCAGTCGCGACTCGGGCTACGGTTGGGATTGACCAGGATCTCGACGATGTCGCCGTTCTGCAGCGTGCTACGCAACGGCACCAACTTGCCGTTGACCCGTGCACCGGCGCACCGGTGCCCCACATCCGTGTGGATCTTGTAGGCGAAGTCGAGTGGCGTCACCCCACGCGGGAAGGAGCGCACGTCTCCCTTGGGAGTAAACACATAGACCTCGTCCGGATAGAGGTCGAGCTTGAGCGTGGTGAGAAACGTGCGCGGATCCTCGACCTCGGTCTGCCACTCAACCAGATGGCGCAGCCAGGTGACGCTCTCCACATCCCGTGCCGTCTCGTGCCCCTCTTTGTAGCTCCAGTGCGCAGCGATGCCTTCCTCGGCGATCTGGTCCATGTCGAAGGTACGGATCTGCACCTCGAACGGCTGCCCTTCTTCTCCCACCAGCGTCGTGTGCAGACTCTGGTAGAGATTCGGCTTGGGCATCGCAATGTAGTCTTTGAACCGCCCCGGCACCGGCCGCCAAACCTGGTGCACCACGCCGAGCGCGGTGTAGGTGTCGACCTTGCGCGGCACGATGATGCGGAAGGCGAGGTAGTCGTAGAGCTGCGAGATGTCGATACCCTGACGGCGTAGCTTCTGATAGATCGAAAAGTAGCGTTTGACGCGATAGCTGATCGTCACCTCACCGATCGTCGAGCCCATCAGGCTCTCTGCCAGCCGCTCGCGCACGCTCTCGATCATGTCGTGCCCACCCTTCAACTTCTCTTGCAGCTTCGAGTGCAACTCGGCGAACTGGTGTGGGTAGAGATAGTAGAAGGCCAAATCCTCGAGATCGCCCTTGACTCGCGCCATGCCAAGCCGATGCGCCAGCGGCGCGTAGATCTCCAGCGTCTCGCGCGAGATGCGCCGCCGCGACTCGGTGCTCATGTGCATCAGGGTCTGCATGTTGTGCAGCCGGTCAGCCAGCTTGACAAGGATGACCCGGATGTCGCGCGCCGACGCCAAGATCATCTTGCGGAAGGTCTCGGCCTGCGCCTGATCACGCCGCACATAAGAGTGCTTGCTGATCTTGGTGACACCGTCGACCACCTCGGTAATGTCGGCGCCCGCCAGCTCTTCGACCGCCTCGCGCTCGGCCAGCGTGTCTTCGAGCACATCGTGCAGCAGACCGGCGGCGACGCACGTCTCGTCGAACTTGAGATCGGCCAGCAGGTACGAGACCGCCAGCGGATGCGTCATGTACGGCTCACCCGAGCGCCGCTTCTGATCCTTGTGCTTGTCCGCGGAGAAGTCGTACACACGGCGTAGAAAGTCGGCGTCGTACTCCTTGCCATTGTCCTGCAAACGAGCCAAGACCTGATCGAGAGACTCGACCGTCGGCGCGTGCACGGGCGGCGGCAAGGTTAGCAGCATGGCGGTTGAGTATACCCCGAAGCACCGTCATGACGATACGCTGCAAATCGTTCCAATCCGGACGCCCGTGGGCCGCGCTAAGATGCAGGCATGGATCCAGCTGTCGTCTTCGCGCGCCTCGGCCTGGCCCTCGCGTTGGGGTTGCTGGTGGGCCTGCAGCGACAGCGCTCGGAATCAGAGCTGGCAGGCATCCGCACCTTCCCGCTCGCCACTGCTTTCGGCACCGTCTGCGGCCTTCTGGCACTCGAGCACGGCGGCTGGGTGCTGCTGGCAGGCCTCCTGTCGATGGCCGCGGCCTTGGTGGTCGGTAACGTGGCCAAGATCCGGGCCAGCGCACCCGACCCCGGCCTGACCACCGAGGTCACATTGCTGCTGATGTTCACGCTGGGCGCCTACCTGGTCACCGGCCACCTGAGCGTCGCGGTGGCCTTGGGCGGCGCAATCGCGATTCTCTTGCAGTTCAAGGAGCCGATGCACCGCTGGGCGCATCAATTGGGCGACGCAGATTTCCGCGCCATCCTGCAGTTCGTGCTCATCTCGCTGATCATCCTGCCAGTGCTGCCGGATCGCGCGTATGGCCCCTATCAGGTGCTGAATCCGCGCAATATCTGGTGGATGGTCGTACTGATCGTCGGCATGAACCTGGCCGGCTACATCGCTCACAAGCTACTCGGCGCGCGGACCGGCGCCGCGCTCAGCGGCCTCCTCGGCGGCCTCATCTCGAGCACCGCCACCACGGTCAGCACCAGCCGTCGCTCCCACGGCAAGCGAGCTTCCGTCGCAGTGGACACAGTCGTCATCCTGATCGCCAGCACGGTCGTTTTCGCCCGCGTGCTCGTCGAGATCGCAGTCGTGGCTCCGGACGCCCTGCGTCTCACAGCTCCCCCTCTAGCCACCCTGTTCGCCGTCCTCTTGTTGCTCAGCCTCGCATCTTGGCTCTGGGCACACCCTGGCAGCGACAACACCAGGACCGAGACCCCATCCGACTCCGGCAATCCGTCAGAATTGCGCACCGCCATCGTCTTCGGTGGCCTCTACGCCCTCGTCCTGTTCGCCGTCGCCGCCGCCAAACACCTGCTCGGCGACCACGGCCTCTACCTCGTCGCCGTTCTCTCCGGCCTCACCGACATGGACGCCATCACCCTGTCCACCTCGCGCCTGATGCAAGATGGCCGCCTACCCGTCGACACCGGCTGGCGCCTCATCCTCGTCGCGTCCCTGGCCAACTTGGCGTTCAAGCTGGGCCTCGTCGCGGTGCTCGGCTCCAAGTCGCTGCTGCGTCGAGTGGGACCGCTGTTTTTGCTGGGAGGGATCGCGGGAGGGGGAATCTTGTGGTTGTGGCCAGGGTGAAACACAGGTGCCAGCCGAATATTTCTGCCCGGTGCAAACACAGGTGCCAGCCGAATATTTCTGACTTTTTGCCCGGTAGGCGACATGTAGCGCCCCTGGATGTCGTCTATCTACAGACAGGCCCACCCGAAAACCATCGGCTCGGGCTCGAAAGAAAAGGAGCCTGTCATGTTTACAAGTCCTCTCTCTTGCCTGGCGGAGGCCTGACGTGGGTCGCCGCCTGCGTTACATCCCCGTCGGTGGTGCCCTCGTCGAAGTCACCGCTCGCACCCTACAAGGGCGATTCTTGCTGCGTCCCACTTCCTGGGTCAACGAGGCCATTGTCGGCGTCCTGGCTCGGGGCCGTCAGAGAGAGCCGAGCGTCAAGGTGCACGCGCTCGCCTTTCTCTCTAATCACTACCACCTGCTCCTCTGGGTGCCCCACGCCAAGGCGCTGAGAACCTTCATGGAGTTCGTCAACTCCAACCTTGCCCGTGAAATTGGCAGGTTGGTGAAGTGGCGAGAGAAGTTCTGGTCGCGCCGCTACCAACACATCGTTGTCAGTGCCGAGCCCAACGCCCAGATCGAGCGACTGCGTTACATTCTGTCTCACGGCGTCAAGGAAGACCTGGTGAAGCGAGCCGAAGACTGGCCCGGTGTCCACGGCCTGGGTTGCCTGCTACGCGGCGAGAAGCTGCAAGGCTACTGGTTCGACAGGACGGCCGAGTACAAGGCACGCCTACGGGGTGAGGACTTCGAGCGGCTCACCTACGCGACTCCGGAAGCACTGCAGCTCGATCCGCTCCCATGCTGGCGTCACCTGAGCGTCGAGCAGCGGCAGCAGCGAGTCCGGGAGCTGGTCGAGGAGATCGAAGTCGAGCATGCTGCCCGCAGGAGAGCGGAGCGTAAGTGGGTGCTGGGAGTCCATGCCATCAAGGCCCGCGACCCGCACGAGCATCCACGAGAACCCAAGAAGTCGCTGGCACCTTGGTTTCATGCTGGGAGTCGAAAGGTAAGACGCGAACTCAGGCAGGCGTATGAGGTCTTCTACGAAGCCTTCCGCGAGGCCACTGACGAGCTAAGAACCGGGAACCGAGAAGCTCCGTTTCCCGAGGGGAGCCACCCGCCGGCACTACCCTTCGTCGTGCCGTCCTTGCTCGCGCGACCGCAGCCAGCCTGATCGCGTCGCACAACCAGATACGCTTCCTCTTCGCTGTCGCCAGCTTCAGTGCACGGGTGAGGTGTGGCCAAACGCGCCCAAGCGCAGGCACATTCCCTCCTGACTCTATGAGCCAGGCTCGGAAGGACAAGCTCGATCCAGCGTGAGGAGCGTTCTGCGCAAGCTGCCAAGCTCCCAAAGCTCGATCCGCACTCGCAAACAGATACTCCCCTGGCACCTTGAAGGGAATCTTGGACTTTCTCCGACTCCCCGAGGTGCGATAGGCTCTTGGCTGTCCATCTGGACACTCGCTCCCCCAACTCCGCCTCAATCCTTTCCTTGACCGATGACCACGAGAGCCTCGCGACGAGGCTGCCACTTCGAACCACAGCTCGATCGATCGACGCCATCTCCCGCAGCGCGGGGATGGCCGAACAGGAGACGCCGATGAACAAACCCGCACCGACCGACCATCCCGTCCACGACCTGATCCGCGATCGCTGGAGTCCGCGCGCGTTCGGCACCGGCGAGGTAGCGCAAGCACAGATCGACTCGATGATCGAAGCAGCGCGGTGGGCGGCTTCCTGCTACAACGGCCAACCGTGGCGCTACGTCGTGGGAACCCAAGGCAGCGACACCTACCGCAAGATCTTCGACGCTCTCGTCCCCTTCAACCAGGGTTGGGCACAGGCCGCTCCCGTGTTGATCCTGGCGGTAGCCAAGCTGCAGTTCGACGACGGGCGCGACAACGGCCATGCTACCTACGACACCGGCCAGGCGACCGCGCAGCTGGTACTGCAGGCCACTGATCTGGGCCTGCGCGTCCACCAGATGGCGGGCTTTGACGCCGACAAGGCGCGCGCTGCGTTCGAGATGCCGGACGGCTTCCAGCCGATCGCCGTGTTGGCGGTCGGACAACCTGGTGATCCGTCTTCGCTACCGGAAGACCTGCAAGGCGGCGAGAACGCACCACGCGAGCGAAAGCCGGGTTCCGCCCTGATCTACGACGGCACCTGGAGCTGAATCACAGAAGGCGCTACAATCTTACGGTCCGACGCCCAGGTTGTAGCGCTGATTGTAGCGCAGCCACGAAGCATTCGCACCTGAACCACCCAGCCACCAGTCAAGTTTGCAACAGCGGAGCGTACGCGTGAAGACCCGAGTGACGGTGACCATCGACGACAGTTTATTGATGCTGGCCCGGCGCCATGCCAAGGCACGGGACGAGTCGCTCTCGCAGCTGCTGGAAGCCCTGGTGGACGAGCACCTGGACAAGGACGTGGTGCTGAAGGTTCCCCTGGCACCACCCTGCCTGGAACAAGAGTGGCTCGAAGCACGAGCGAACCGGTTGGCTAAGCGCTTTCAGCGCTAGGCTCGAAACCCCGGCAGTCGACGACCGGCAAGCGTGGATAGCGTGGCCAGGCGCGCTCCTTGGCACTGGCAGAGATCCCGGGCGCAGGGGTCGTATCAGCCCACGCATCCACCAAGCCGCAACGGATGAACGTCGAACGGCCGTTGCTCATCAACCGCAGGTGACGACAGTCCGCACACAGGCCCGCGTTTGCCCGCTGCGCGTGTCGTCGCGCGGAAGTGACATCGAGTTCCGCCATCCTGCCGGGTCCGCCCTTAGCTACTTGGACCGCGCATGGACTTAAACCGCGCCATGCTGGCGTGCCCAGCGCCCCACGTGCTGGACAGCGCGCACGCCCTCGCTGAGCATGGCACCGAACATCTGCCAGCCGTGCGTCAAGCTGTCCCAAGCTTCCAGCCGCACCGAGACGCCAGCAGCGCCAGCCCGCTCCGCCAGGCGCACGGAATCGTCATACAGGATCTCTTCCGTGCCGACCTGAATCAGCATCGGTGGCATGCCGGCGAACTGTCCGAAAAGGGGCGACAGTAAGGGGTCGCGCGCATCGGCACCGTTCAGGTACGCGCCTCCCGTGCGTTCGAGCAGCCGCGGCTGCAGGACCGGATCGCGCCTCTCGCGCTCGCGCACCGAAGCGCTGCCATGCGTCAGGTCGACCCATGGCGACATCAGCATCAACGCCGCGGCCAGCGGCACACCGTCGCGCCGGGCACGCAGCTGCGTCGACAAGCACAAGCCCCCACCTGCCGAGTCCCCGGCCAGGGAAATGCCTTCGGTTCGACCTCCAGCGGCATCGACGATCGCCCGGTAGACAGCGTAGCAATCCTCCAGCGCTGCCGGGTACGGCGCCTCGGGCGCTCGCCGGTACTCCACCGCCACCACACGTGCCCCGGACGACGCCGAGAGCTGGCAGCACAGCTCACGATGAGTGTTGAGCGAGCCGCTGACGAAACCACCACCGTGCAGCAGCAGCATCGCCGGGCCCTGGCCCAATGGCACCTCCGGCACATTGCCGGCCCGCACCTGCTCGACGGTCACACCCCCCAGCTGCCCGCGGTCGATGCGCGCATCCTTGGGGATCGGGTACAGCTCGGAAAACATCTCGAACTCCGAGCGAAACTGCGCGAATGGGATGTTGCCGTCGCGTTTGCGCGCCCGCTGCATCTTGAGCAAGCGGTCACGCTCCGCCGTGGCCTCAGGCGTCGGCGGCACCTCGACCACCGCTCGCGCCGGCCTACCGTCCGGCGACGGATGTGTGTAGACCAATGGAGAGGCCCCAGGCCCAACGTCCCCGGGACCGTTGCCATGATTGCTTGCATTCGACATCGACCTCACCCCTCCGTGATAGCATCCTGATTACTTCTTTGAGTACCGATTCTTTGCGTAAGACAACCCGCCAAGGCCCCGGCAAACGGGCCCGGAAAACGGGCCCTACAAGAGGTGAAACCCTACCATGTCGCGAAGCCGCCGCACGAGCCGATCGACGCGCTCCAGCTCCCGTACAGACAGCACCAAGAAGCCCTCGACCGATGACAAGCTCGCCCCTCGACAGGCCAGCGGCGACGGCGGGTGGCCGACTCCGACGCAAGGCCCGGGGGAGACGCCCGTGGCTGTCGACGCCGATGCGCTGCGGCGGGTGGTAACCGGCGTCTTCGAGCGCCTCGACCTGACCCCGGACGACGCCGCCGTGGCCGCAGACATCCTGGTCGAAGCCGACCTGCGCGGCATCGAATCGCACGGTGTTTCCAACTATCTCAAGCTGCTCTACGTGCCCGGCCTGCAAAGCGGCCGCATCCAGGGCCGCCCCGAGCTGACGACCGCCCACGAGACACCCGTCAGCGCCCGTCTCGACGGCGCCAAAGGACTCGGCTTGGTGGTCGGTTACCATGCCATGCGCCGTGCCATGGCCAAGGCGCGCGACGGTTTCTTCGGCTTCGTCACGGTATGCAACAGCGGTCACTACGGCATCGCCGGCTATTACGCCAGCATGGCGCTCGAAGAAGGGATGATCGGCATCTCGATGACCAACGCCGACCCGCTGGTGCTCCCGACGTTCGGCAAGGAAGCGCGCCTGGGCACCAACCCGATCAGCGTCGCGGTGCCGACCGCCGAGCGCCCACCCTACCTTCTCGACATGGCTACCAGCACCGTCGCACTGGGCAAGATCCTCAACCAGCTGCGCGGCGGCACGCCGCTGCCACAGGGCTGGGCGGCGGACGATGAAGGAATCGAGACGCACGACGCCAGCGTCGCCTGGGACGCCAAGCGCCTGCTGCCGCTGGGGGGCCAGCGCGAACAGAGCGGCCACAAAGGCTACGGCCTGGCCATGCTGGTCGACATCTTCACCGCCCTGCTCGCCGGCGGCGTGCCCAGCTACGATGTCCACCTGACGCAGCCGGTGAGCCACTTCTTCGCCGCCCTGCGCATTGACGCCTTCCGCGACCCGGAGGAGTTCCGAGCCGACATGGACGCCTTCCTCGACCGCCTGTGTGCGACGCCGCGCGTGGCCGGCGAGGAGCGCATCTTCTACCCCGGCCTGATCGAGCACGAGACCAAGCAGCAACGCTTGCAAGACGGTATTCCGCTGCACCCACAGGTGGTCGCGGACCTACAAGGCATTGCTGACGAACTCGACGTCGACGTTCAGCTGCGCTGACTGCGAGCTGCGCCAGCTAGCCTGCGACCAGCGACAGCAACTCGCGCGACGCCGTCTCGGCGTGCTTACCAGCGAGTTCGACGATGTCGTGCGCCCGTTCGTAGGCTGGGCAGCTCGCCTCGTAGATCGGTCGCAGCTGCTCGACGTCTTCGAGCGGATGCGGCAGGAACGGGCTGGGGTGTCGACCCTGGCGCTCTTCGCGCGCCTTGAGCTGCCATAGCGCGTTGACCAGGTCCAGCTTCAGATAGACCAGGCGCGACGCCGCCAGCACCGCATCCAGGCTGCGCGGAGCCATCAAGGCCCCCTCGCCCAGCGCAATCACCGCCGGTGGCTTGCCGTTCAGCGCGCGCCGCAACTGCTGCGACTCCAGCTGCCGCAAGCGTGTCTCGCCCTGCGTCGCCACCAGCTCCCAGATCGAGCAGCCTGCTTCGTGCTCGATCCACCGGTCGAGATCGACGAAGGTCAACCCGGTACGGCCGGCAAGCCGGTAGGCGACTTGCCGGTGCTCGCTGCCGAAGAAACCCACCACTACCAGCGGCCGCTCGAGTGCCACGGTCGCGTGATGGCTGTAGTAATCCGCAGTAGATTCCGACATATCCGTGCCCTTCGTCAACCTTCGTGTTCCCGTCCTGCGGGTTTGCCGCCTGCAAACCCTTCGTCGTCGGTCGACTGCCGGTTTCATGAACCCAGCAGCCAACCCGACACAAATTCAGATTTGCCAGAAATATGAAATTATGCGCCAGCTCGAATTATCTGTAGATAACAAATACTGACTCACGTATGCTCGGGCCACGCACTTACCTCTCACTACACAGGAGAAGATCATGAGTCAAAAGCAGAAGAAAATTGCCACCTGGGGTGTGGTGGCGCTGGCCGCCCTGGCGGTGGTCGTGCTCGCCGGCCTGACCTATGCGCCGCAGAGTAACGCGATTCCGATGGAACCCAACTGCAGCTACAACCAGGACAAGCACGTCACCTACTATCAGACCATCTTCAAGGAGATGGAAGTCGGTGGCAAGATCGACTACGGCTGCTTCTGCGGTGGCAGCACAGTCACCTGGGGACAGACGTCCTCATACTCGGAGGTCACCTGTACCTCCTGCTCCTGCATGTACTGAGCCGCTTGATGTGCAACGGCATCGGCGCGCGCTATGGCGCCGGTGCCGCCAGGTCCCAGAGCAGCACTTCGATCTGCAGGCGGCCACCGCGCGTGCCCTGGACTTTGAGCGCGGTCGAGTAACTGTCGCCGGTGACCTCACTCGGCTGCAGGGTCATGGTGAAGCGGCGCTGACGGTCGGGCAGCAGGTCGGCGACGGTGTGCGAGACGTGCGTAATCTCGACACCCAGCGGTGCGCGGAGGCCAGACAGCCCGAGCAGGTTGAGCGGTAAAGTCAGTTCTTGCCCCGGTTCGATGTCGCTGTCGGCGATGGTCAGGTTGACCGCCACGTTGCGCAGCGGCCCGCTGGCGCGCAGAGCCTCATCCTCGATGAAGATCTCCCGGCTGCCGAGCGGCGAGCGCGGCGCTAACGCCAGCAGGTGACGCGGCGATTCGGCGAGCAGTTGCAGCGTGGTACCGCCCACCGTCACCTTGGTGGTGGTCAGGTCGCCGTCGAACGGACCGCGCATGGCGAAGGGTGCCTCGGCCTGGATACGCGCCGGCACCTCCGCTCCCTCAACCGCCGGCGGTGCCTCTCCGAGCACCGGCACGACGTTGGCCCCCAGCTGCGTGCCATCGGCGTTCCACAGGTCGACCGGTACCTGGAACTGCGCCTCCGCCGGGATCGTGCCTACCCAGCGACCGGCAGGGAACAGCGACAGACCTGCAGTGCTCACCGGCTGACCGGCGATGTCCAGACGGTAGCCGCGCAGGGCGTCGAGGTTGCGACTGCGCTGGCGCTCGGAATCCCCCGCCGGCAACAGGCGCAAGGTGCCGGACGCCTGCTCGCCGGGGCTCATGTCGAGCGGCAGATAGAGCACCAAGTCACCCGACATGACGCTGAACGTCAGCGTCTGGTAGCCGGAGCGCTCGATCAGCGCCGACGACACGACGTCCTCGGCTGATGGCCCCTCCTTACGGCTGCCCAACACGTCACCGTCCGCCTCGGTCCACCACCAGCGGTCGAGGATCGGGGCGCTCGGACAGTTGTGGCGCAGCAACAAACGTGCGACACCGCCCGGCGCCACCTGGCCACGATACAGCCGCAGGTTGCCGCGAACACCGGCGTTGGCCTGGAAGGGGCCGCTGTTGGTGACACCGACCTCGCAGTCGTCGACATCGAACTCGATCATCATGCCGGCGGCGGGAACGCTCTGCAGATTCTTGAAGGCCACCTGGAGGACCTGCGCCGCAGCGGAGACCTCGGTCAGAGCCACGATCAGGACCAGCGCCAAGATCACCGCGAATGTGCGCGGACCGTGGTGAACCCGGCTCATACCACACCTCCCGCGGTCGCTTCCAGATCTACTTCGCGCTGCACCAACGCCAGATCGCGCAGCTGGTCCGCGGTCAGCGACCACTGCAGCACGGCAGCACCAGCCACCAACCCCTGCGGGAACTCGACCAGGCAGGCGCCGCCCTCCGAAATCGTGAGCAGACGCTTCTCGTTGCCGATGATCAGCCAGCCGGCGAGCAGACTGAGCGCGGGCTCGTGCCCCACCAGCGCAATCGTGTCGGCGCGCTTGCGCGTGCGTAGCCAGCGGACGGCAGCGATCGACGAGCTGGTGGGCGACAGGTCTGGTACCTGAACCACATCCAGGCCGTACTCCTGACCTAGGATCTCAGCCGTCTCCTGCGACCGCCGTAGCGGGCTACAGCCGAGCAAGTCGACATCGGGCACCTGACGTACCAACGCACGCGCGGTGTGCCGCATCGTCTCGCGCCCTTCCTCGGTCAACGGGCGCTGGTCGTCATGCTCGTCACCGAAGAGCGCGAAGGTCTCCGCGTCTTCCGCGATAGCGTGGTGGATGAACAGGATTCTTCGGGCCATAGCTGGACTCCGACTGGTTCATAGGAAGCGATTTCGGGTAGCCAGCAGCATATGATGGTGCTCCCCCCGCGATGATGACGACAGCTCTGACAGGCAGGCAAGCTCTGAGAGATTCGGGCTGCTTCTACTCCCAGAGGATTTATTAGTCTAACAGGCACCCGTCATGAGAAGAAAGGCCAGCTTCGACGGCCCGAGAGCCACGACAGCCTCGAAACGTGACGCCGCAGCCGACAAAACGACCGGTAGCAGGGCCGATGCAGCGGCCTCGGCAACCACCATGAGAAAGGAATCGGAAAGATGGCTACAGCCCCGGAATCTATGGTCTGCCTCGAGTGCGAGTCGCCGTGCTATGTCTTCGAGTGGCAGGGAGACAAGATCGTCGAGATCCTGTGCGAGGTCTGCGGCAATGAGGATCCGGACTCGTTCATGACCCAGGACGACCTGGACGCCATGCTATCCGCCGAATAGCTGTCAACCACGAGCTGCCACCCCAAGAGGGCCATCCGACCGCGACGGTCCGCGCCCAGCTTCACGCCGCCGATGACGCCGCGGCGGATCGCTCCGACATCGGCAGCCACAAGCGCACGAGGGTGCCACGACCAAGCTCGCTCTCGACTTCCAGGCGGCCGTCGTGCGAGCGCGCAATGCGCTGCACGATGGGTAGACCCAGGCCGGTACCGCCTTTGCGTGTCGAGAAGAAGACTTCGAACATCTTCTGCCGGCTCTCCTCATCCAGACCAATACCGTTGTCCTCGACCTCCAAGGCCACCAGGCGGTCTTCGGTGCGCGCCCGCAACACCAACCGCGGCGGCCGGTCCTTCAGCCCCTCGGTGGCCGCCAGCGCATTGTGCAGCAGGTTGAGCAACAGCTGGCGCATCTGACCGGGATCGACGGTCACCTGGACGCCGTCGCTGAGATCCTCGACCGCCATCGCCACACCCCTCGCTTCCAGCTCGGCGGCCATCACCGCCAGCGTCGCGTCGAACAGCTCGATCGGCGTGCGTGCCTCACGCTCGAGCGGCCGCGAGCGTGCGTACGAGAGAAAGTCCGACACCAGTCTTTCGAGACGGTGAATCTCGCTGCGCGTAATCGCCAGCAAACGCTGATTGGCCGGATTGGCTCCGCCCGCCGCGCTGTCGGCTTCGTCCTCCTGCAGCAGTTGCATGTTGAGGTTGAGCGAGTTGAGCGGGTTGCGGATCTCGTGCGCCAGACCAGCCGCCAGCGTACCGATATAGGCCAACCGCTCCGCCTCGCGCGCCTGGTCTTCGAGCCGCTGGGCGCGCTTCAGCACCAACCAGACACAGGCATAGGCGGCGGCCAATAGCACCAGGGTTCCGAGCCCGATCCACAGCGTCTTGCGCACCAGATCCCGGCGCAGCACCGACACCCGCTTTTCCAGCTGCACGCGATCGATTTGCAAACGCAGGGTTCCCAGCTCGCCGATGTCCTCGACCACCACGCTCGAGTCCAACTCGTGCTCTTCGAACTCCGAGATCTCGTGCCGCAGGCTCGGCCGTTCCTGCAGGCTTGGCGGCTGCAGCGTCTCGTCCTGTGACTCGGGAATCGTCGTGCGCGTGGTCTGGCGGAAGACCAACATACCTTCCTTGGTCATCACCTCGACGGTCTCGACGATATCCGTCTGC
Organism: uncultured bacterium; assembly: GCA_965368975.1. Taxonomy (GTDB): domain Bacteria; phylum Acidobacteriota; class Thermoanaerobaculia; order Multivoradales; family JAHZIX01; genus CBDUPA01. Next base: position 107,644 of record CBDUPA010000014.1, read on the forward strand.
TGCAGCACTTCGTCGAGATAGGTCCGCGTTTCGCGCTGCGACGCCACCACATCGTAGAGGTCGCGATTCTCGGCGCTGGCGGCGTCGGCCAGCCGGCGCGCCAGCTCACTGGCGTCCTGCCGCGTATCCAGCAGCACTCGGTCGATCTCGCGCTGCGACAAGGACCGGAACACCAGCCAGCCGAAGAGCACGATATCGCAGAGCACGAAGAGGCCGAAGAGCACGGAGACCCAGAGCAATCGGCGACGAAAGGTCGACGGCGCGATGTCGCTCATGGCCGCGAGAATACACGAAAAGACGCAGCACGGCGGAGAAGTCCACGAAAGTGCCTGATTGTCGACCAGGAGGCCGGTAAAAGTTCCGCGAAAGCGGACCTCATGGAGGGTCGTCTATTTGACCGCCCGCGGGCAGTCGAGTACCATCCCGATACATGATCTCACTGTTGTGTCATGGGCCTGCTATCTTCCCCAACCTCACCGCCTTGTCCCGCCTCCGCGGTCCCCGTCCCGGGGCTGGCAGCGCAGCGAGTACGGCTGGGCCCTAGGTTGCTGATTCCCGCATCTCTCACCCACCCTCTTCGCCGCCAGCGACTCCACTCCTCGTGGACACGACGGGCCGGCATTGCGGGTTGCTGTGCGCTGCTGCTGCTCGGACTCGCTTGCGGCTCGAAGCCCGAAGCCGAATCTGGAGAGCAGAAGCCCGCGACCGACCACGTCACCCTGGCGCCGCGCCAGGGCGGTACCGTCGTGATCGCCTACTCCAGCGACATCGACGGCGTCAACGAGCTGGTCCACGGCAGCACGCAGCCGATGCGCCACGTGCTCGAACAAATGTTCCTGCGGCTGCTCCACGAACAACCCGACTTCACCGAGCAGCCGCCGACCTTCGAGCCTCGCTTGGCCGAGTCCTACGAATTCTCCGACGACCACCTGACCCTCACCTTCCGGCTGCGCCGTAACGCCGTGTGGAGCGACGGGGTGCCGATCACCGCCGAGGATGTGCGCTGGACCTGGCAGGCTCAGAACCACCCCGCGGTCGCTTGGGACAACGTGGTCATGAAGGCCAGCATCCGCGATGTCGAGGTCGTCGACCCCTACACCGTGCGCTACCACTTCACGCACGCCTATCCAGGGCAACTCGTGCACGCCAACGAGGGCAACATCCTGCCCAAGCACGCCTGGAGTCAGCTGCCGTTCGACCGCTGGCGTCAAGAGGCTGACTGGTTCACCGACCACCTCGTCGTCTCGGGCCCGTTCCGCCTCGCTTCCTGGCGCCCCAACCAGGACATCGTGCTCGAGCCCAACGAGCGGTACTTCGAAGACGACATTCCCTACCTCGACCGCGTCGTCTTCCGCATCCTGCCGGACCCGGCGGCGCAGTACCAAGCGTTCCTCAGCGGTGAAGTCGACTTCCTGCGCCAACTCACCGCCTCGACCGCCCTGGAAGTGACCAATCGTCCCGGCAACCGCCTGATCACCTTCTACCCACCAGCCTACTGTTCCGTGATCTGGAACCTGCGCCGGCCGCAGTTCCAAGACGCCCGAGTGCGCCGAGCTCTGACGCTCGGAATCGACCGGCAGGCCATCGTCGACACACTGTGGTTTGGCTTCGCCCAGATTGGCAGCTCACCAGTGATCTCGACACTGTGGGGCCACAAGCGCGACCTGCCCCCCTTGCCCTACGACCCCGAGCGCGCCCGCGGCCTGCTCGACGAGGCCGGCTGGATCGACCGTGATGGCAACGGCGTGCGCGAGAATAGCGATGGCGTCCAGCTGACCTTCGACCTGCTGGTCAACGCCGGCAACAACGAGCGCAAGAACGCCGCCGAAATGATCCAGCAGCAGCTGCGTCAGGTCGGCATCGAGGCTCGCCCGCGCACCCTCGACTGGAACACCGTCGGCGCACGCTTGGAAAGCCGCAACTTCGACGCCACGATCGTCGCGCTCGGTGTCGAGACCAGCATCGACCTCAGCTCCACCTTCCACAGCCGCGGCGTCGAGCACGAACTCAACTACAGCGGCTACGCCGATGACGAGGCCGATCGGCTGCTCGACGAGGCACGCCAGCAGGTGCAACTGCAAGACACCCTGCCCTACTTGCACCAGTTGCAGGAGCTGCTGCACCGGGACCAGCCGGTCACCTTGCTGTGGGAGTCACAGCGCCTGATCGGTATCAAAGAGCGCGTGCACGGCGCCGAGCCCAACGCCCTCAGCGACCTCGACAACCTGCGCTATTGGTGGGTGGCGGACGCCCCCGCCGACTGAGTCGAGTCGACCGCCGTGACCGCCTACCTGCTGCGGCGCCTGGCGGCCTCCCTGCTGCTGGTCTTCCTCGTCCTCACCGCCTCCTTCTTCCTCATTCGCATCGCTCCCGGCGGTCCCCTGGCGCTCTACGAGGCGTCGCAACTCAATAGCGAGCAGACGCAGGTTCTCCGCCAGCTCTACGGTCTCGACCGTCCCTTGGTCGAGCAATATGTACGCTGGCTCGGCACTCTGCTGCTCGAAGGCGAGTGGGGCACCTCCTTCCAGTACCACCGTCCGGCGCTGCAAGTTCTCTGGCAGACCATCCCCTACTCCTTCGTGCTGGCCTGCAGCGCCCTCTTCCTGCAGTACGTCTTCGGCATCCTGCTCGGTGTCGCCGCGGCGCGCAAGCCGGGCAGCTGGGTCGACCAGTCCGTACGCCTGATGTCGATGGGCCTCTACTCCGTGCCCCTCTTCTGGCTGGCGCTGATGGCCATCCTGGTGTTCCACGTCTGGTGGGGCCTGGTGCCCGGCGGTGGCGCCACCTCCGTCGGCATCGACAGCATGGCCATGTGGCCGGCCTTGCTCGACCGCCTGCACCACTTGGCCCTACCCGCGATCGTGCTCGGCGTCACCTCCGCCGGCGCCCTGGCGCGCTTCGTGCGCAACAGCCTGATCGACAACCTGAGTCAAGACCACGTGCGCACCGCACGCGCCAAGGGCCTGTCCGAAAGCCGCGTGCTGTGGATGCACGGCGTGCGCAACTCGCTGGTGCCGCTGGTCCAGTTGCTCGGCTTCGCCCTGCCGCGCCTGCTCAACGGCGTGCTGGTCGTCGAAGTCGTCTTCGCTTGGCCCGGGCTCGGGCGCGTCATGTTCGACGCCAGCATGGCGCGCGACTACCCGCTCATCCTCGCCGGTACCGTCTTTAGCGCGACCCTTGTGATCGCTTCCAACCTGCTCGCCGACGGCCTCCACATGCTCGCCGATCCGCGCGTCCGGCACGCGCACGCCCAACCGGGACTCCAGGGATGAGTGACGCCGCCCTCACTCCCCTTGACCCGCTCCCCGTCGAGCCCCCCTACAGGCGCCCCTGGATTTCACCTGCCTGGCGTAGCTCCCTGCTACCCGGCCTGATCCTGCTCGCCCTCCCCGTCCTGCTGGCCCTGCTGCCTCCCTCCGTCGATCCAGCGCAGATGGTCGACCCGGCCGTCAGTCGCCACCGGCCCCCCGGCACGGTGCTGTGGGAACTGCACCAGGAGGACGGTCGCGTGCTGCTGGCCGAAGAGGTCCACGTCGATGGCGATCGACTCCTCCTGCTCAGCCGCGGTCAGCAACGCGACATCGCCCGCGCCTCCATCACCAACCTCGACGGAGATGGCCATCCCACCGACCGCCGCCGCTACTGGCTGGGCTCCGACCAGCTCGGCCGCGACGTCGCCGCCCGCCTCGTCGTCGGTGCGCGCATTTCCCTGCTGCTCGGCGTGCTATCCGTCTTCGTCGCCATGATCATCGGCGTCGCCATCGGTGCTCTGTCGGCCAGTGGCGGCCCCTGGCTCGATAGCACCCTGATGCGCCTGGTGGATGCCTGCATGGCCTTCCCACAACTCTTCCTCCTCATCGCCCTCGCCGCAGTGCTGCAACCCACTACTTGGGTCGTCGTCCTGTTCATCGGCGGCACCAGCTGGATGCGCATCAGCCGCCTCACCCGTGCTGAACTGCTCGGCCTGCGCAACCAAGACTTCGTCCTCGCCGCCCGCGGCATCGGCCAGCGTCCCTCCCGCATCCTGCTGCGCCACCTGCTGCCCAACGCGCTCACGCCCCTGGTCGTCGAAGCGACACTGATGATCGGCGACGTCATTCTGGTCGAGACCGCCCTCTCCTTCTTCGGCTTCGGCGTCCAGCCCCCCACCCCCAGCTGGGGCAGCATGATCAACGACGGCCGCGCCGCCCTCGGCGCCGCCCCCTGGGTCTCCCTGCTCCCCGGCATCGCCATCATGATCACCGTCATCGCCTTCAACCTAGTAGGCGACGGTCTACGCGACTGGCTCGACCCCAAAAACCACGACAACACCCCTCGCACCTGAGCTCGCCCCTACGTCCTGGACTCACTGCCATGCGCACCGACGATTTCGACTACGTTCTGCCCCCCGAACGCATCGCCCAGCATCCCCTGCCAAGAGGTGCCAGCCGATTATTGGTGCTCGACGGCGACACCTGCAAACACCAGCAAGTGAGCGACTTACCCGAGCTTCTCCAGCCCGGCGACCTGCTCGTCGTCAACAACACCCGTGTCATCCCCGCCCGTCTCTTCGCCCAGCGCCCCGACACCGGTGGCCGCCTCGAGTTGCTGCTCCTCGAACCCGATAGCCGCGACAGCGCAACCTGGACCGCCCTCGCCAAGCCCGCCAAGAAAGCCCCACCCGGCCGCTGCTTCCAGCTGCTCGACCACGGTGGCGAACTATCAGAGATCGAGCTAGAGATCGTCGAGCGCGGCGAAGAAGGTCGCGTCCGTGTCCGCTTCTCCGAAGCGATCGAGCCGTACTTACAGCACCTGGGCCACGTCCCCTTGCCGCCCTACATCCAGCGCTGCGACGACGAGGAAGACCGCGAACGCTACCAGACCGTCTATGCCCGCCACGACGGCTCCGTCGCGGCTCCGACGGCGGGACTGCACCTGAGTGAAAGCCTGCTGGAAGAGTTGGCGGAAGCCGGTGTGCAGACGGCGGAAGTGACGCTGCACGTCGGTATCGGAACGTTCCGTCCGGTGAACGTCGAGAAGGCGGAAGATCACCAGATGGACGCGGAGCGCTACGAGATTTCCGAAGTAGCGGCGGCGGCGATCGAGCGGACGCGGCGGGAGGGCGGAAAGGTCGTGGCGGTGGGAACGACGGTGGTGCGGACGCTCGAAAGTGCGGCGCGCGAGGATGGGACGGTGCAGACTGGAACCGGGTCGACGCGGTTGTACATCCGTCCGGGTTTCGAATTTCGCGTCGTGGATCGGTTGCTGACGAATTTTCACCTGCCGAAGTCGACGCTGCTGATGTTGGTGAGTGCTTTGGCGGGGCGGGAGCGGGTGCTGGCGGCGTATGCGGAGGCGGTCGAGAGGGAGTATCGGTTTTATTCGTATGGGGATGCGATGTTGGTGGGGCGAGAGGGGTGACCTGAGCCTGAATCCAGCAGGCTCTCTGGGTAGGGGTAGGCCCATGTGCCTACCCTGAGCGGGCGGGGGAATCTCCAGCGGTATCGGCATCTCTGTCGAACTCTGCCCGGGCTAGCCAAGTACCTGGCACCTCGCCTGGGTCACGCCATAGACACTGATTCCCAAGTCTGCGTAACCCACCTCAGAGTTCAACATCACAACTCGCCGACGCGGAGCACCCTATGGCCTCAAGTCGACTTCGGGCTACCTTCAAGTGGATTGCCCTAGTAGTACTCCTGTTGTTCCTCGGCAGCTGCGCCAACTATTTCTGGAACGCCAAGCAGAAGCTGGACCGCAAGGTCACCGTAACCCGCATGATGGAACTCGCGAATGGCATGGTGCAAGTTTGGTGAGCAGAGCAAATCGAGAGAAGTACCTGGCACCCCTAGACACAACCCGCTCTTAAGCCAGCTCGTACTTGAGATCACACCGGAGGGCAAGTACACTGTTCGCAGTAGATCTAATTTCAGAAAGGCGAGAGCCTCAACGAGAGACTGATCGAGAGATACACCTTCAAATTGGTCAAGAATTTTGACCCAGAGATCTTGAAACATAAGGCGATTGCAATAGAAATAATTAGAGATAAGACAACACTGGAGGGCACAAAGAATGTCTCAACAAGCCCGGTCACATCTCCCAGAAGATCTCTTTCAACGATTCCACAGACCCCTGACCCGCTTTTTCCGGCGCAAGGGAGCGTCACCCGAAGAGAGTGAAGACCTGACGCAAGACATTTTCCTACGCATCCTCAAGACGACTTCGACCTTCCGAGAAGACTCAGACCTCGAAACGTGGCTGTTTCGTATAGCCCGAAACCGCTGGTTCAACCACCTGCGTGACCGCAACACTCTCAAGCGCGGCGCACCGGAAGTACCTCTCGATCTGGGAAATGAAGATTCTGACTGTGACCTCCCGATTGCCGCAGATGTCCAGACGGAACCCGACCCCGAGACACGCCTGCTGCGCCGGGAGACTGTCGAACACGTTCAGGGTGCTGTGCGTCAGCTATCACCGAGAATGCAGGAGTGCTGCCTTCTGCGGCTGCGCGACCTCAAATACGAAGAGATCGCCGGTGAGATGTCCGTGCCACTCCAAACCGTCCGCTCTCAACTCTTCCAGGCGCGTCAACGTCTTAAAGAAACGTTGTCGACTGTTGACGCGATCGGCTTTTCGGTCCAATCTGAAAGAAAATAGTAGCGTAGCCTCGTGCCCCTACCCAGAGCCTGACTCCCCCTCCCCCCGTGGCCAGCGCAACAGCAACGGCACGCAGAAGAAGATCAGGCTGATCACGACGCAGTACAGCGGCGCCAGGGGGGAGAAGTGCTGGTAGTTGGCCGGCATCATCGACCAGGTCAGGACGCCCAGGGACGGCGGGTGGAAGAGGTAGATGAGCAGGAGCTTGCGGCGGACGAGCGGGGGTTGACCGCGCCGCCGCGCGACATACACATTTCCCGCGATCCAGCCAGCGGCAGCGGCGGTGGCGAAGACGCCTCGCAGGGTGATGGCCAGGCGGTCACCCAGGTACACGACGCCCAGCAGATGCAGCACCGACGTGGCCCAGCAGGCCAGGAAGAAGGCGAAGAGGATAGACTCGAAGCGCTTCATCCGGCCGGCTGGGTCCTCATACTCAGACGATCAGGCTTCGGAGGCGTCGGCGTCCGGGAACCAGCGCAGAATGGTCTGACGGGCGGCGCGGACTTCGTCGCAGCGGCGCACGGGGGTGCTGTGCGGGGCTTCCTTGATCACCTCGGGGCACTCTTCGGCCTCGCGCGCGATGCGGCGTAGGGCGTCGATGAAGGTGTCGAGGTCTTCCTTGCCGTAGCTCTCGGTGGGCTCGATCATCAAGGCACCGGAGACGATGGTCGGGAAGTAGACGGTCGGCGGATGGAAGCCATAGTCCATCATCCGCTTGGCGATGTCCATGGTGGTGACGTGCTGGTCGTGCTGACGCTTGTCGTTGAACACGACCTCGTGCAGGGTCGGCGACTTGTAGGGCAGGTGGTAGACGTCTTCCAGGCCCTTGCGCACGTAGTTGGCGTTGAGCACGGCCGTCTCGGCGACGTTGGCCAGACCCTGACCGCCCATGGCGAGGATGTAGGAGAGGGCGCGCACGAACATGCCGAACTGGCCGTGGAAGCTGCGCACGCGGCCGATCGAGTCGGGGCGGTCGGTGTCGAGGTAGTAGCTGCCGTCGTCGGCACGCTCGACCATCGGATTGGGCAGGAAGGGGACGAGTTCGTCCGAAACGCCCACCGGACCGGAGCCGGGACCGCCACCGCCGTGGGGGGTGGTGAAGGTCTTGTGCAGGTTCATGTGCAGCACGTCGACGCCCATGTCGCCGGGACGGGCCTTGCCGACGAACGAGTTGAAGTTGGCGCCGTCGCAGTAGAGGAAACCGCCTTTGGCGTGAACGATGCGGGCGATCTCGAGGATGTGGTCCTCGAAGACACCGAGGGTGTTGGGCACGGTGAGCATCAACGCCGCCACGTCCTCGGTCATCGCCGCTTCCAGGTCGGCCAGGTCGAGGGTGCCCTGCTTGTTGGACACCAGTTCCTTGACGTCGAAGCCGGCAAAGCGGGCGGATGCCGGGTTGGTGCCGTGGGCGGAGTCGGGGATCAGGACGTAGCGGCGATCCTCACCACGCTTGCGCAGTGCAGCTTGTGCCAACAGGATGCCGGTCAGCTCGCCCTGGGCACCTGCAGCCGGCTGCAGCGTGACGCGCGACAAGCCGGTGAGGCGGATCAGGATCTGCTCCAGCGTGTGCATCAGCTCCAGGTTGCCCTGCACCGTCGAGTCCGGCTGCAGCGGGTGGCTGAGCGCGAAGCCGGGGCGCCGCGCCAGCTCTTCGTTGATGCGCGGGTTGTACTTCATGGTACAGCTGCCGAGCGGATACAGCGCCAGGTCGGGGGCGTAGTTGCGCCGCGACAGGCGGGTGTAGTGCCGCAGCACGTCGACCTCGGACAGCTCGGGCATGCCCTCGATCTCGTCGCGCACCAGGTCGGCGGGCAGCAGGCTGTCGAGCGCCTGTTCTTCGACGCCCGAGGCTGGTAGTTGCACGCCGATACGGCCGGGGCGGCTCTGTTCGAACAGCAGCTGCGGGTGGCGCCAGGCGATGCGCGGATGGGTGGTGCCGACGTCCGAGGTCTCGGGGGTGGTGGTCTTTTTCTCGTGGGTGCTCATGCTGATTCCTCGGAGCCTCAGGCCGCGCCAGCGGACGCCCGGCGCAAGGGGGTCACATTGCCACCACGGACGGGCTTGGCGGCGACGGCTTCACCAGTGTCCTTGAGGGCGTCGATCAGGCGGTCGATGTCCTCCGGGCTGGTGCACTCGGTGACCGCGACCAGGAAGCTGTCTTCGAGCTCCGGATAGTCGGGACCCAGCGGTACGCCGGCGAGCACACCGCGCTCGCTCAGCTCGGCGAGCAGGCGCGACACGGGTTGGCTGGAACGGACGGCGAACTCGTTGAAGCAGGGCGAGCCGTCGAGCGGTCCGAAAGGACTGCCGAAGCCCGCCTCGGCCAGGCGACGGCGGGCGTAGGCGGCACGCTGCAGGTTGAGCTCGGCCAGGCGACGCAGTCCCTTGCGACCATGCAGGCCCAGGTACAGCGTGGCCCCCAGGGCGCACAGGGCCTGATTGGTGCAGATGTTGGACGTCGCTTTTTCGCGCCGGATGTGCTGCTCGCGGGTCGACAGAGTGAGCACGTAGGCGCGCTCACCGTCGGCGTCGACGGTCTCGCCAGCCAGGCGTCCGGGCAGGGCGCGCAGGAACTTCTGGCGTGCCGCCATGAAGCCGAGGTATGGGCCACCGTAGGCCAGCGGTAGGCCGAAGCTCTGGGCTTCGCCGACCACGATGTCGCAGCCGCCATCACCGGGGCTTTGCAGCAACGCCAGGCTGAGCGCCTCCGACACCACGCCGACGGTCAACGCCCCGTTGGCCGACGCCGGCACCGAGACGCGTTGCCACGGCTCGACGACACCGAAGTAGTTGGGCGACTGCACGGCGACGCAGGCGGTGTTGTCGTCCAGCTCGGACTCGAGCTGCACCAGATCGACGCGGCCGGTGTCGTCCCAGCCGATCTCGACGACCTCGATGTCGAGGTGGGCGAGGTAGGTGGTGAGCACCTGGCGGTAGTGCGGATGGACGCTGCGCGCGACGATCACCTTGTTGCGCTTCTTCTGCACGCGATCGGCCATCAGGATCGCCTCGGCGAAGCCGGAACCGCCCTCGTAGAGGGAGGCGTTGGCCACCGGCAAGCCGGTGAGCAGCGAGATGAAGGTCTGGAATTCGAAAATCGCTTGCAGCGTCCCCTGACTCACCTCGGGCTGGTAGGGCGTGTAGACGGTGAGGAATTCCGAGCGCGTCAGGAAGCCGTCGATCATCGCCGGCGTCTCGTGACGGTAAGCACCGCCCCCCAGGAAGCTGATCAGGTCGCCGTTGCCGGGGGAACCCGCGACACGATTGGCAGCGGCCAGGCGATCAAAGCGCTGGCGCAGTTCCTGGTCGGACAGCGGACCCTCGACATCCACATGCTGGCGCAGTCGGATCGACTCCGGCAGCGCGTCGAACAGGCGCTCTACCGAGTCGACACCCACCGCTTCCAGCATCTCTCGCCGGTCTTCGGGGCCGACGGGCAAATAGCGATGCCCCGGGGCCGTCGAGCCGCCGGGACCTTGGCGCGAATCATGGTCGGTCATACGTTGTGTCTTCTTCGTCCAGACTATTCTTCTTCGTCGTCGCCGGCTTGCACGAACTCGGCGTACTGCTCGGCGTTCATCAGCTCTTTGAGGTCGTCGGCCGAGAAGAACTTGAGCTTCACCAGCCAGCCATCCGTATGCGGCGCATCGTTGACCAGCTCCGGGTCGTCGGCGACGGTTTCGTTGATTTCGACGATCTCGCCGGCAACCGGCGTGAACACTTCCGCCACCGCCTTGACCGACTCGATGGTGCCGATCTCGTCGTGCGCTTCGTAGGTCTGCCCGACCTCCGGTAGCTCGACGAACACCACTTCGCCCAGCTCCTTCTGAGCGAATTCGGAAATTCCCAGGGTGCAGATGTCTTCTTCTACGCTGACCCACTCGTGGTCGGTCGTGTAGAGATAATTGCTCGGGTACATGGCACGCCTCCTCAGGCCCCTGGAGCGAGGCCGGTATCCGCGATGGGTCGCTTGGCTTTATCTGTCCTTCTGCAGGATCTGTGACTTCTTCAGGATCTCAGGCTTCTACGAGATTACTTGGCGCGGCGGTAGAACGGCGTCTCCACCACACGTGCAGGCAAGCGCCGGGAGCGCACCTGCAGTGTCAGTTCGCTGCCGGGCTCCGCCATCTCGACCGGCACGTACGCCAGGCCGAGCGCTTTCTCGAAGCTCGGGCTGAAGGTGCCACTGGTCACCTGCCCGACCGGCTGTTCGCCGCGCAACACGGCGTGGCCCTCGCGCGCGATGCCCCGGCCCTCGACTTCGAAGCCGACCAGCTTGCGGCGCACGCCGGAGTCGCGCTGCTCGACCAGCGCCTGGCGGCCGATGAAGTCGCCCTTGGCCAGCTTGACGGTCCAGTCGAGCGCGGCATCCCAAGGCGTCGTACTGTCGTCGATCTCGTGACCGTAGAGCGCCATCGCCGCCTCCAGGCGCAACGTGTCGCGCGCGCCCAGGCCTGCCGGCACCAGGCCATGCGTCTCGCCCGCGGCCATCAGCGCCCGCCACACCTGGGCGGAGCCGTCGGGCGGCAGGTAGAGCTCGAAGCCGTCTTCCCCGGTGTAGCCGGTGCGCGAAACGATGCCCTCGACGCCGTCGACGCTGCCCTGCGCGAAGCGGTAGTAGCGGATAGCGTCGAGGTCGAGGTCGGTGAGCTGGCGCAGGATGTCGACCGCGGCCGGGCCTTGCAAGGCCAGCAGCGCCCACTGCTCGGACACGTTCTCCACCGTAACGTCTCCGCTGACGTGCCCGCGTACCCAGTCGAAGTCCTTGGCCACGTTGGCGGCATTGACCACGACCAGGAAGTCGGCCTCGTCCAGGCGGTAGACCAGGATGTCGTCGAGATAGGTGCCGCGCTCGTTCAGCAGGGCACTGTAGTGCGCCCGGCCGGGCTTGAGCTTACTGACGTCATTCGGCGTCAGCTGCTGCAGGAACGTCTCGGCGTCCGGACCGCTGACGCGCAACTCCCCCATGTGGGAAACGTCGAACAACCCGGCGGCACTGCGCACCGCGCGGTGTTCGTCCATGACGCCCAGGTACTGCACCGGCATCTGCCAGCCGGCAAACTCGACAAACTTGGCTCCGGCCTCTTTGTGACAGTCGTACAGGGCCGTTTGCTGCGGATTCGGTGTCGCTGTGCTCATGCCCAGGGAGCGTACCGCAAAGCCCCGGCCGGTACCAGTCCAAATGCACTAGCTCAGATGACCAGTCCGCGCGGCCCGGGTGAGAAAGCGACGAAAAAACTTCAGGTCGCGGCGCAGGGATGTTCGATACCGAGGGTTCCAATCACAGACGCCGGCATGAACGACCCCGACCGGCAAGAGCTTCAGCTGAACGATCCGAGAACCAGAGCAAGATATCTCGACAACGAGACGATCCGAACAAGGAGACCTACCATGCGCTTGATCCTGACCCTCCTCACCTGTGCCCTACTGCTCACCCTGCCCGCCGTCGCCCAGCCCCCTGGCCAATCCGGAGGTGGCTTCGGTGGCGGTCCCGGCGGCGTCGGCGGCGACGGTCCCGGCATGCGTGGCCCGGGTGGCCACGGTCCCGGTGGCCTCCACGGTGGCTTTCTGAGTCACCGCATCGCCGAGTACCTGGAGCTGACCGACGAGCAGATCGCCGCCGCCAAGCAGATCAAGGAAGACCTGCGCGCCGAAGTCGAACCCCTGCACGAGCAGGCACAGACCCAGCGTCAAGACCTGCGCGACCTCCTCGACACCGACAACCCGGACGCCGCCACCGTCGGCCAGCTGGTGATCGACAGCCACGGCATCCGCGAGCAGGTCCGTAGTGCCGGCGAAGACGCCAAAGCCGCCTTCGTTGCCCTACTGACCCCGGAGCAGCTCGAGCTGTGGGAAGACCTGCAGAACATCCGCGACGTCTTCGGTCCCGGCAAGGGCCGCTTCGGTGGCGGTCCCGGCGCCGAGGGTGGCCCGCGCCACCGTGGTCCGCATGGTGGTGGCGAACGCTTCGGCGGCTTCGGCGGCTGACGCCTGCAACTGAGGCCTGAAGTCCGATCTCTCAAACTCGGAGGCAGAAGCCAGGAAGCTAAAGGCTCAGCAACCAGGTCGAGTCCTCCGACCTACCTTCACTTGCCCCCCCGGCGCCGACCTGACCTGAATGTCAGACCGGACCGCCCTGCCGGGGGGGCGTTTCTCTTTTCTGGGATCGCGGCCTGTATGATTGGGCGCATCGCCCACCCTAGCTTCAGGACCAAGGAAACTCGATGCCCACGACCCAGTGCCCGTTCCGCCCACCGCATCGCCCACACGCCCGGTTCGCCCCTGCCTTGTGGCTTTCGCTGTGGGGGCTCGTCTTACCCTTGATGCTCGCCGCGCAAACCATCGGACCCAGCGACGCAAACAGCAACGCCGAGACCTCCAACCCCAGCACCACGTCGACACGGTTCGAGCCGCTGCACCAGCACATCCAGGAAGTCCTGGGCGACTCGCTGGCGACCGACCGGGCGGGTCTGCTGCTGATCCACGGCGGTGAGGTCGTCTACGAACGCTACTTCGGCAACTACCATGCCGGCAGCGTCGTGCCACTGGGCTCGGCCAGCCAGTGGCTATCAGCGGCGCTGGTACTGACTCTGGTCGACAGCGGCCACCTGGAACTGGACGCCACGCTCGCCGACATCGTCGAGACACTGCCGGACGGCACGCCGGCGCCACGGCTGCCGGACGACAAGAGCGGAATCACCCTGCGTCAGCTGCTCAACCACACGTCCGGCCTGCCGTCTCAGCACACCTGCCTGGCCGAGCGCAATGTGACCCTCGCCAGCTGCGCCGAGCTGATCTTGCAGCAGCCCTTGAAGTCCCGCCCCGGGCGCGAGTTCCGCTACGGTGCCGCTTCGTACCAGGTCGCCGCCTACCTGGCTGAGCTGACCACCGGTCAGACCTGGCACGCGCTGCTGCGCCAGCGCCTGGGTGAACCGCTCGGACTCGGGCACACCGACTTCGGCGACGGTACCAATCCAATTGTGGCTTCCGGCGCCCGCTCCAACGCCAGCGACTACGCCGCTTTCCTCGAAATGCTGCTGCAACGCGGCCTGTCCCAAGGCCAGCGCTTGCTCAGCGAGGCCTTGATCACCGAGTTGCTGAGCGATCAGGTGGGCGACGCCGAGGTCGTCTACAGTCCCTACGAAGAGCGCCGCTACACCCTCGGTGCCTGGCGCCAGGAAGACCGCCTGAGCTGCCCTGGTACCTTCGGCTTCACTCCCTGGATCGATCTCGACCCCGGCCTCATCGGCGTACTACAGGTCGTCGCCCGCCCGGACGTCGCCGATCCACTGGCCGTGCGCCTCCAGACCGAGGCCCGTGCCGCGCTCGAACCGACAGACTGAGCTCGCCGCGCAGGACGGTCGCGGCCTCCCACGGCAACGGCCGGACACTCGGCTCTCCTGGTATCCTGCCGCGCCATGAACATCCTCGGCCTCTCCGCCTTCTACCATGAGTCCGCCTGCTGCCTGCTGCAAGACGGCCGGCTGGCGGCGGCGGCAGCCGAGGAGCGCTTCAGCCGCGTCAAGTACGACGCGGCCTTGCCCGTGCAGGCCTTCCGCTTCTGCCTCGACGCCGCGGGCTTGACGGGGTCCCCCCTGACCGTCGCCGACCTCGACGCCATCGCCTACTACGAGCGCCCCGCCGACAAGCTGGCACGCCAGCTGTGGTCCAAGACGCCCGCGGGCGCCTCCCCCGACCTGCCGTGGCTCGACGCCGAGCAGCCCTTGCGCGCCATCCGTGAGCGGCTGGGTTTCGACGGCCCTATCCTCACCTTTCCCCACCACGCCAGCCACGCCGCCAGCAGCTATTACTTCTCCGGCTTCGGCGAAGCCGCCGTGCTCACCGTCGACGGCGTCGGCGAATGGGCGACCACCACGTACGGCTACGGACGGGGCAAGCAGCTGGAGAGTTTCGAAGAAGTGCGCTTTCCGCACTCGCTGGGTCTGCTCTACGCGACGCTGACGTCGTACCTTGGCTTCCGCGTCAACGGCGGCGAGTACAAGGTGATGGGCCTGGCTCCGTACGGCGAACCGCGGTACCTGGACGCACTGCGTAAGCTGGTACTGCGTGCCGGTACTGGACGTAGCGGTACTCGGCACGAAACTCCTGGGCACGACACCCCGGGACACGAAGACGGCCAGTTCGAACTCGACCTCGACTACTTCGACTTCGTGCGCGGCCGCCGCATGTACAGCCGCAAGCTGTGCCAGCTCCTGGGCCGCGAGCCGCGCCAGCCGGAGAGCGAGATCGACGACTTCCACAAGGACGTCGCGTGCAGCCTGCAAGCCCTGCTCGAAGAGTTGCTGCTCGACCTGGTCGGCTACCTGCACCGAACGCTGCAACGACGCGGTACGCCGTCCGACAACCTGTGCCTGGCCGGCGGCGTGGCGCTCAACTGCGTCGCCAACGCGCGCATCCGGCGCGACAGCCCCTTCCAGCGCCTCTTCGTGCAGCCGGCGGCCGGCGATGCTGGGGGCTGCGTCGGTGCCGCCGCGCTGGCGCACGTCCAGCTGACCGGAGAGCGTCCCGCGCGGCTCACGGGTCCGGCTTCGGAACCACTGCCCCACGTCTATCTCGGTCCGTCCTGGCACCCCGACACCGTCGCCCGCCTGCTCGATGTCGGCGGCCTGCCAGCGCAGGACTTCCGCGGCCGAGAGAGCGACCTTGCCGACGCGGTCGCCGAGCATCTGGCAGAGCGCCGGACCGTCGGCTTCTTCCGCGGCGCGATGGAATTCGGTCCCCGGGCACTCGGTGCGCGCAGCATCCTGGCCAACCCGCTCGACCCGGACATTCGTGATCGGCTCAACGCCGTGGTCAAGAAACGCGAGGCCTTCCGTCCATTCGCCCCCAGCGTGCTGGCCGAACACGCGGCCGACCACTTCGACCTCGATCACCCTTCTCCTTTCATGCTCGAGACCTGCCAGGTCACCTCGACGCTGGAGCTACCCGGCATCACCCACGTCGACGGCTCGGCGCGGCCGCAAACGGTAGACCGAGCAGTCAGCCGAGAGTTCGCCGCCATCCTCGATGCCTTCCACCGGCGCACCGGCTGCCCGCTGCTGGTCAACACCAGCTTCAACGTGCGCGGCGAGCCGATTGTCTGCACCCCCACGGATGCCCTCTTCTGCTTCGCCGACTCGGGCCTCGACGTGCTCGTGCTCGAAGACCACCTGCTCGACCGCCGCGACCTGCCGGACGGCTGGGTCGACCTGGTCAACGCCTGGAAACCACCACGGCGAGCCGTGGCCCCCCAATCACGGGGTTCCCGGAACCAGAATGCCTTGCGCGAGCACCTTTACACGTTCGTCTAGGAGAGCGTCTAGGAGAGGCGCCTGCAATGAACTGAAATGAATTGTCAAACACCTCTAACTCAGCTAACGTCTACGTGTGCGCTTACCGCTGAGAACCGCCCTCCTTCTACTCTGGCTCCTGTCGCCAGCCTTCCCCACTGACCTCCCAGCGTCGGCCCAAACTCCGGCCCCAACGTCGTCCCCCACGACGCAGGCTGACGCCGAAACCGCAAGCACCGAGATTCTGCGTGTCGAGATCAGTGGCGTCGAGGACGAGGCGCTGCGCAACGTCCAGAGCCTGCTCGGCTTGCAGCGCGAAGTCCAGTTGCTGCAGGCGGAGCCGGACGCGGCTCCACGGGGTGACACTCCGCAGGGAGATACTCTGCAAGGAGATACCGTGTCGGGCGAGCGGCTGCGGCAGCTGTTCGAGGCCGGGTACGACGAGATCATGACCGCGCTCCAGCCTTTTGGCTACTACCAGGCACAGGTCGACGGCACCTTGCAGCGTGAGCAGGAGACCTGGGTCGCCCGCTACCAGATCGATCCCGGACCGCGGATGTTGCTGACCGAGGTCGACCTGCACCTGCTCGGCGACGGTGCGGACGATCCCGCGTTCCAGCAGCTGGTCTCGGAGCTGCCGCTGGTCGAGGGTGACCCGCTGTCGCACACCGCCTATGAGGCGGCCAAGAATCGATTGCTGGGACGGGCGGCCGAGCGCGGCTACCTGCAGGCGAAGTTCACCGTCAACAAGCTGCGCATCGACCTGCAGGGCTACCAGGCGTCCGCCTTCCTGCGCTTCTACACCGGGCCGCGCTTCCTACTCGGCGAGGTGAGCTTTCGCCAGTACGAGGCCGAGGCACCGCTGGCGGCGCGGCAAGACGGAAGCGATACCCCGCACGAGCCGCCGCGGGAGCAGGAAATCCTGAAACCCGAAGTGCTGCGACGGTTGGTGCCCTTCGAACCTGGCGACCCCTACGACACCGAAGTGCTGATCCGGCTGGAGCGCGACCTCAGTAGTACCGCCTACTTCGACAACGTCACCATCGTGCCGCAGCTCGACACCATTGAGGATCTGCGCGTGCCGATCGAGGTGCGGCTCACTGCCGGCCGGCGCGCGCTCTACTCCGGCGGCATCGGCTACGGCACCGACACCGGCGCCCGCCTGACCTTCGACCTCGACTACCGGCGGTTCAACCGGCGCGGGCACCACGGTGACCTACGGGCACGGGTCTCGGAGGTAGAGCAGAGCGTCGGAGCCCGCTACATCGTGCCGCTGGCCGCGCCCTTCGATCGGGTACACCGCACGGACACCGACGACCCACTCGGCGGCCTGGCCTCGCACAGGGCACGCAGCCACACTTTGACCTACAGCGCCGGCTATTTCGACCTCAAACCCGACACCAGCGACAGCCAGACCGCGCGCATCGGCGTCGCGCTGAGCCGCAGCCGCGGCGCCTGGCAAGAAGTCCTGTCACTCGACCTGGAACGTACCGATTTCGAGGTTGGCGTCGACTCGGTCGGAGGCGACAGCGGGCGCACCGACCTGCTCATTCCCGGCATCGCCTGGACCTGGGTCGAGAGCGACGACAGATTGTTCTCCAGCCGTGGCTGGCGGCTGCAGTTCCAGATCCGCGGCGCGGACGACAGCGTCGTTTCGAACGCCTCTTTCCTGCGCCTCTACAGCGAAGGCAAGCTGATCCTGCCGCTCGGCGACCGCATGCGGCTGCTGCTGCGCGCCGAGGGCGGCACGCTGCTGATCTCTGACTTCCGTCAGCTGCCGCCGGCACTGCGCTTCTTCACCGGCGGCGACCGCAGCATCCGCGGCTTCGGCTACCGCGACCTGGGTGGTCGCGACGAGGAAGGCAACCTGATCGGTGGCAAGAACCTGGCGGTGGTCAGCGCCGAAGTCGAGGCGCGCATCTGGCGCGACTGGGGCGCCGCCGTGTTCTATGACGCCGGCAACGCCCTCGACCGCCCGTTCGAGTCCCCCGAGCGCGGCGCCGGAATCGGTGCGCGTTGGTTCTCGCCGGTGGGCCCCTTCCGCCTCGATGTCGCCTGGGCCTTGTCGCGCGAAGGCACACCGGTGCGCGTCCACCTCGGCTTCGGGATCGATCTATGACCCGCGAAGCCGCACCCAAGAAAGCACCGAAGCGGCGCTGGCGTCGCTGGCTGAAGTGGTCCCTGCTCTCCGTGGGCTCGCTGACGCTGCTCGCCGCGGGCCTGGTCTACTGGCTCGTCGGTACCGCCGGTGGTAGTCGCTGGCTGCTGCAGCGGGCGGCCCGAGAGCTGCCGGTGGATAGCCAGCTCGATGTCGGTGAGGTCGGCGGATCGGTGCTGCACGGCCTCGACCTACACGACGTGCAGTACCGCGACGGTAGCGGCCCGCGGGTGACGGTCGACCGCCTGCGCGTCTGGCTCGCGCTCGCACCTCTGCTCGACCACCCCAGACTGCTGCGCCTGGACCATCTACTCGCCGACGGCGTGCGCGTGGAGCTACCTCCTAGCCCGGAGCGTCCACCGGAACCCGTAGAGGCACCGATCGAGTTACCCCAGATCGAGCTACCTCTCGACTTCCACCTCGCTGACGGTCACATCACCGATCTCCAGGTACGCAGTGGCGCAGAAACGCTGTTCGAGCTGGAGAAAGGGGCCTTGGCTGCCGAGCTGGACGGCATCCACTCCGGCCGCGTCACGGTGGGCAACCTGAAGTCACGGCTGTGGCTGACGGCACCAACTTGGGACCTGGAGGCACGCCTGCAGATCCGTCTGCGTGACGCCTACCCGTTGCAGCTGGATGTTGCGTCGCTGCACCACGAGGCACTTGCGTCCTCCGGCGTCGAGGACCCGGTGCTCCGGGGTCGGGCCGAGGGCGACCTGCAACGCTTGCAGATCACGGCGGCCCTGCACACCGGCACGATTGAAGCCACGGCTGGGGCTGTAGACGCCCCAATGCGCTTGCGCGCCGAGGTCGAAGACCTGCTCGGCGACCTGAACCTGCAAGGTAACCTCGCCTTCGACCAACTCGACCTGCGACAGCTGGCTCCGGCAGCACCCGAGATCCGGCTGGCCGGCGATGTCGACTTCCGCGGCCGGCCGCCGGCACTACTGCTGGACCTGCGCATCGACGCCGAGAGCCCGGACTACGGCAACTGGCACCTCCGCGGCGGCGCCGGACTGCCGGATAGCAACCCCCTCGGCGCGGAGGCGCCGAGCAGCAACACCGCCGGGAGCACCGTGAGCTTGCAGGCGCTACACCTGCGGCGCACCGACGGTCCGGGCGAGCTGACCTTGGAGGCGCGCGTCGACGAACGTGGTATCGAAGTCACCTCCGTCGAGGGCGAGCTACTGCGCGGTCGACTGCACGGTCAAGGGCGCCTCGACTGGCAGCCGGAAGTGGCCTGGGACTTCGACCTACGCGCCGACGCGTTGGCGCCGGAAGAATTCTGGCCCGACTGGCCGGGCAGGCTCAGCGCCGAGGCGTCGATGATCGGCCGCCGCGACGCCGAGACGGCAGACCTGGAAGGCACCCTGCAACTGCGGCGCCTCAGCGGTCGACTGCGCGGCAGCGACCTGAGCGGCAGCGGCGAGATCGGCTTCGGCCTGGATCCGACGCACACCTTGCCCGAGATCGAGATCGCCGACCTGCGGCTGAACTGGGGGGGTACCCAGCTGCAGGCCCAAGGCCGAGTCGGCCTGCAGACACGCGGGCGGCAGGCACAGCGGGAGGGCTGGGACCTCGAATGGCGTCTCGACGTACCCGACCTGGCCCGTCTCCAGGAACTGCTCCCGACTCCCGTCCCGACCAGCTCCGGTGCGAGCGACACCACCGAGCCGCTGCCGCTGCGTGGCCAGCTCCAGAGCCAGGGACGCCTGCTGGGCGCTCTCGACCAACCAGGCATCGAGGCCAACTTCGAGCTCGAGCGCGTCAGCTGGGGTCCCCGCTCGGTCCGGTCCGCCAGCGGCACCGTGCGCGCCGAGCTCCGGCCGGGCAGCCCGCTGCGCTTGCAGGTACAGGCCCAACAAGTCCGCGCCCCCGAGCTCGCGTCAGTGGCCCCAATCAGCCGCGCTTCCTCGGACCTGGACGAGCTGGGCGAGTTACAGCAGCTCACTCTGGACGCCGACGGCACGCCCGGCGATCATCGCCTGCAGCTACGCATCGAGGCTGCGGGACCACGGTGGCTGGAGTTGACGCTCGCCGGCAGCGCCGAGTTACCGCCGTTCCCCGACCTGACGACGCTAGCCTGGCGCGGCACCGTCGAGCAACTGCGCTTCCGTGACCCCGCCGCGGGTGCCTGGAGTAGCCGTGACTCCACGGAACTGAGTGTCGCGGCCGGACGCTGGCGTCTCGACGAGCTGTGCCTGCGGCGTAGCGACGCTAGCGGTACCCAGTCCGTCGGCGGTTTCTTGTGTGCCGCCGGTGCCCGACAACCGTCCGGCGCCTGGCGTCTCGAAGGGCGCGTGGAACAGTTGCCGCTGAGCCTGTTCGCCAGCTTCCTGCCGCCCGAGCTGGGCATCGACGGTGACCTCGACGGCGACCTGCAGGCGCGCGGCGGCACGAGTGCCTCGGCAGGGCCCGCCAGTACGGCCAGCGAGACCAGCGGCCGGCTAGAGCTGACCCTCGGCCCCGGCCAGCTGCGGCTGCCCTCCGAGCCGGGCTTGCCGGACCTGCGCAGCCACAGCGGCGGCAAGATCGAGGCCAGGCTGCGGGGCGGCGTCGTGCGCGGCGACGGCCGGCTCGATCTCGACGCCCTGGGCTTCGTCGAGAGCCGCTTCCAGATCCCGATCACCACCTTGCCGCCGCCCGACGACAGCCGCGAGATCCCGCTGCGCGTCCAGGTGCGCACCGAGCTGCGTGACCTGCGCTTCCTCGACGCGCTGACACCGGCACTCGACGATGTGCGCGGCGTGCTCGATGCAGACGTCACCTGGCAGCAGGCGACCGCTCTGCAAACCACAACCCAAGCCACAGTACAAGCCACGGCACAAACCACGCTGCGAGGTACCGCGCACCTGCGTGAAGCCCAGGCCAAGGTGCCGGCACTGGGCATCCGCCTGCGCGACATCAGCCTCGACGCGCAGGCCGACGGTAGCCCTCGAGTACAGATCGAGGGCAGCGCCACCAGCGGCGGCGGCACCCTGCAGCTCACCGGCAGTGCCTATCCGCCGTTGCCAGGCCTGGTGCCCGTGGAAAGCGAGGACGACGATCCTCTGCTCGCCGATCTGAACGTGCGCGGCAACGGCTTCCTGGCCCAGCGCAGCCCCGAGCTGACCCTCTACATCAGCCCCGAGCTGCAACTGCGCGTGCGCCGTCAGCGCATCGACGTCGAGGGCCAGGTCGTAGTGCCGCGCGCCAATTTCGACCTCGACGCTGGCCAGGCCGCGGTGCCGGTGTCCGCCGATGTCGTCTACGTCAACGATCAGCCGTCGAGCGGCGCGAGCGAGCCGGAGATCCCGATCTACAGCCGACTCCAGGTGATCCTCGGCGACGATGTGACCCTGCGCGGCGGCGCTCTGTCGCTGCAGCCCCGCGGCCAGCTGATGCTGATCGACCAGCCGGGCCGCGCCACCACCGCCGTCGGCGAGCTGGTGCTCGAGACCGGCACCTACACCCTCTACGGCAATACCCTGACCCTCGACGGCGGCACCATCCTCTACACCGGCAATCCGATCGACAACCCGGGCCTGCGCCTGCGCGCCTACCGCGCGATTGAGAACTCGGAGACCCGCGCCGGAGTCTCGATCACAGGCACCGCCGCGCAACCCGAGATCGAGATCTTCACCGAGCCGGCGACCACGCCGAGCGACTCGCTCGCCTACCTGCTCACAGGCCGACCGCTGGCCAGCACGCGCAGCACCGACAGCAGCATGCTGGTCGAAGCCGCCGCCAAGCTCGGCCTGCGTCGCGGCAACCTGCTGCTGCAACGCCTGGGGCAAAAGGTCGGCCTCGAAGAGGCCAAGATCGAGAGCCGCGGCAACCTCGAAGATGCCTCGCTGTTCCTGGGCAAGCAACTCACCGACCGCCTCTACGTCGTCTACCGAGTCGGCCTGATCGAACCGGTCAGCACGCTGCAGATCCGCTACCAGCTGAGCCAGAAATGGAGCCTGCGTGGCACGACCAGTCAGGGTAGCGGCGGCGAGGGCAGCGGCGGCGATCTGCTGTACTCGGTGCAGTAGCGCAGACTGATAAGGTGACACCCATGTCGACCCACCGTGCCCGCCCCTGGTGGGGCGAATTCACCACCCCGATCGGCGAGACCCGGCTGTGGCACATCGGCCCCTTGAGTCTGTGGGCTGAACGTCGCTCGCACGAGTGGCGCCTGTGCCACTACAGCAGTGGCGACCTGCTGGCAGACGCCTTGGCGATCGACAGCAAAGCCGACTTCCCGACGCCGGAAGAACTCGACAGCCTGCCGAGCCCGGCAGGTGCGGCTGCGGGCAGCTCACCCGGCAACGTGCTACGCGCCGGCGGCCAGAAGATCGACACCTTGAGCCTGCTGCCGGCCCTCGCCGACCGCTCCGTCGTCGCCCGGCCCGAAGATCCCTTCTCTATCCTGGCCGGCAGCGAAGGGACCTTCTACGTCAGCACGCTGCTGTGGCTGACCGTCCGCCTCGGCGGAATGGCGGCGAACGGCGCGGAGCGCACCAAGGACCGCCAGGCGTCCTGGCAGACCATTCTCGACATTCCAACGAGCCGTCCTGCTGATACCTGGTTCGGCCCATCCACGCGCGAGGGAACACTCAGCTACGCACTGCAGACCAAGCTGCGGCGCGACGTCGACAACCTGCCGCGGCAGCCACACCGGGCGATCACCCAGGTCATCCTGCGCAACCGCGCCAACGAACAGCTGAACGTCGAGCGCTTCAACGTGCCGGTACCCGAGTTGGCCCTCTACAGCGACGCCGATGGCCACCTTTGGACGCCCGTGGTCGAACTCGACCGCCGCTCCTCTGGCGATGTCGAGATCCGGATGGATCGTGGCTTGCCAGAGGTCGCCGGCCCCCTGGAACTGGTCCGCGAGGCCCGCCGTAGTAGCTCGCGCAACCTGCTCGTCCGCACCCTCGGCTCCCTGCTGGACTAGCGAGTCTGACCCCGAACACCATGCAAGACCTCTGGCAGCGCCTCAACACCTGGCTGACCCCCGAGCGCTTCGACTCGCTCCTTACCGCCATCGCCCTGGTCGTGATCGGCTACGCGCTGGCCAAGCTCCTGCGCTCCATCCTCGACCGCCTGGCGCGCACTCGCCTGAGCGCCCAGCACTCGATCCTGCTCGGCCGCATCACCTTCTACCTCGTCTTCGCGCTGGCGATCATCTCGGCCCTGCGCGAGGTGGGTGTCGACTTCAGCTTGTTGGTAGGTGCAGCCGGTATCCTCACCGTGGCGCTCGGCTTCGCCTCCCAGACGTCCGTCTCGAACATCATCAGTGGCCTGTTCCTGATCGGCGAGAAGCCGTTCGAGATCGGGGACACCGTGCGCATCGGCACCACGACCGGCGAAGTGCTGTCGATCGACCTGCTGTCCGTACGCCTGCGCACGTTCGACAACCTGCTGGTGCGCATCCCGAACGAGAATCTGCTCAAGGCCGAGATCACCAACCTCACACGCTACCCGATCCGCCGCATCGATCTGCTGGTCGGCGTTGCTTACCGTCAAGACCTGGTCGAAGCCGAGAAGGTCTTGCGCGCGGTCGCCGCCGCCAATCCACTGCTGCTCGACGAGCCTCATCCCAGGCTTTTCATCCTCGCTTTCGGCCAGTCGTCGATCGATCTCCAATTCTCCGTCTGGGCCACGCGCGAGAACTTTGTCGACCTCAAGACCGCCTTCTACCGCGAGGTCAAACAAGCTTTCGACTCCCATGGCATCGAGATCCCCTTCCCACAGCGCGTGGTCACCTTCGCTGGCGGCTCCGGACCCACCGCGCTCGACACGGGACCGGACTCCGCCCCCGGACAGACGCTAGACTAGCCGCCTCATGGCCGGTAACCCAGACAACCCCCAAGACCCACGTCTCGGCGTCAGCCGCGAGCTAGCCGAGCTGCTGACCCGTCCGGATGGCCTGCGCACCGCGCGCCTGCTGGAGCTGGCGGGTATCTTGCGCAGCTCAGGCTCCGTCGACCTCCCCATGCCAGCCGAGTCTTCGCCCGGCGGCCAGCGAGCCGCCGAGCCCGACGCACCGCGTCCCATCCGCATCTGGACGCCCGAGACGCGCACCAGCGCGGACGGCACGAGTGAGGGCGCCCGCAGCGAGACCGTCTTCGTGCGTCCCGAACCCGGCCCCTTCGGTGACCACCACGCACAGCGGCTCGAGATTCCGGCGCGCAAGCCGGCCGGCACCCTGCGCATCGGCTGGTTCGGCGAGAGCGCTGCCGCCGGTTACCTCTACGCCCCGCACATCACGCCGGCGCAGATCCTCGAGCAGTACCTGGACGCCGCCGCCGTACCCAACCCGGACAGCGCCAGCTCGGCAGGTGAACGTCGTCGCTTTGATGTCGTCGACCTGGCACGCACCAACGAAACCCTCGACGACCTGCTGCGCACTGCCGAAGCCGCCCTGGCACAGCTCGACCTCGACGCCGCGGTGGTGTTCACGGGCAACAACTGGAAGCTGCTGGAAACGCCCGACGTCTCGCCCTACCTGCCCAACATCCGTGCGCGTCAACGCTATGCCCTCGCCCTGCGTTCCGCCGGCCTCGCCGGTCCGCCACGGCTGGCCGAGCGGCAGCTGGAGCGTAAGGTCACGAGCTTCTTCGACCGGCTCGCAGCCCTCGTATCTGGTCACGGGGTACCGGCCGTGATCGTCATCCCCGAGGTCAACCACGTCGACTGGGAAAGCCGTCAGCCCGTCCCCTGGCTGCCCGGCGACGGCGTCGCGAAGTGGTACGCCGCCTACGAGCGCGCCGTCACCCTGCTGACCGAAGACCTGGGCACCGCCTCTCTCGCAGAGGACGATCCGCGCGACTTCGCCGCCATCCTCGAAGCCTGCCACGAGATGCTCGATCTCGACGGCGGTCGGTGCGCCACCAGCCACCGCCTGCGCGCGCGGGCCCTGCTCGGCCGCGGCAAGATCAAGAAGGCGCGCCAAGCCATCCGCGACGAAGTCGACGCCGCCGGCATCGGCCTGCTCGCCTTTCTCGACGCACCCCGCCTGGGCGGTCATGGGTTGGAACTGCTGCGCGCCGCCACCAAGGACCACGGCTTCGCCGCCGTCGACCTGCCCAACCTCTTCGCCGCCGACGCCGAAGCCACCGACCGGCAGCACTTCCTCGACTACTGCCACCTCACCCTCGCCGGCCTGCAACGCGCCCTCGCCGCCACCGCCGCTGTGACCCTGCGCACCCTCGACGTCCCCCGCGACGTGTCCAAGCTGGCACCACCGCCGGCCGTCGAGCTCGCTCCCGCCCACGAAGCCTTGGCACACCTCGGCGCCGCCATCCACAGCGCCCACCGTCTGCTCACCACCGGACCGCGCGGCCCCCTGCTCCAACACTGGTGCCGCCACGCCCTCGAAACCGATCCGTCGATCGCCGCCACCTTCGTCGACCTGCTCGAAGCCCGCTGCGCCACCCCCCTCCCCGCCGTCCTCACCGCCGCGCAGCAGCGCAACCGCAGTAGCGAGCACGTCCTGCACCACGCCCACGGCTGGCGCTGGAACGACCTCGACGCGGACGTCCTGCTAGCGCTGTGCCGGGCCCTGGAAGCGCACGCGTCGACGTCCGAGCAGCCGCTCGACCCTCGTCTCGAAAGTACCTCCCCCGGCGAGTTCTTGGTCCACGCCCTGTCCGCGCACCGTCCGACCGACGGCGACTACCTCGACCTGACCCAATCTCCCTACCGCTGGCAGCCACTCGAACGCTTCTACCCCGAAGCCATGGATCTAGACGGCCCCGCCGGTCATGCCACCTACCGCTGCCCATGGCCCGAAGCGTCGTTCTGCCTCCCCATCCCGGCGGAAAACAAGCCCGAGCACGTCCAGCTGGAACTCACCGTCCGTCTTCCCCCGATTCCGGGCCTGGACGACGTGCAGCGTGAAGGCAACCTGAGCGTCTACCTGGACGGGCGCCGGCTGGTGGACGCGGAGCTGAGCAAGGCATGGAGCAAGGTGCGCGTCGAGGTGCCAGCCGAACGTCTCCACCCCGGCCTCGCCCGCCTCAGCCTGCGCTGGCCGATGCCGCCACCGGTCGGCGAAGAGGCCTTGGACGCTGCGATCCAGCGGCTGGAGCAGGGGATCGAGGCGGATGTGCACCCTGTCTTCGGGGAGATCTACTCGATCCGGGTCTGGTTCGAAGGCTGAATCTCAAGCCGCCTGCAGCAGGAACTCGACCTTCACGGCCTCATACGGAAACTCGATCTCACCGCTCTCGACGCGATCTAGAATCCCCGCCTTGAGCAGGGCCGTGACGTCTCCGTGCACTGCCTTGACATCCCGGGCCACACGGCGTGCTGCCTCACGAATCGAGACCGGACCGGTGCCGCTTAGCGCCTTTAAGAGTTCCCAGCGCTTCGCCGTCAGAACCTTCCAGAGAAGCTCCGGACTGGTGAAACTGATGCGGGCAGCATCCTGCGATTCACCAGACTTCCACGCGCGGCTGAAGTCGGCCATGGCAGCTTCCGGAGAACGAACGTCGAGTGTCACAGTCTTCATGTTCCCACCTCGTTGTCTCGGTTCCACTGGGCAATGGCTTCCTGGAAGTCGGCAAGCAGCTGGTCTGCCGTCGAGAATGCATAGGAGAATTCCTGCTCCCCGCGATGGAAGTGGTCGCCCTTCCCGGCTTCGTTGTCGTAGCGCAGCACACACAGCCCGTCGACCACGTAGGCCAAGCGATACTTGAACGAGTGTGCTGAGCCAGGAACTGGGCTTGGGACTTGCCACAACACCAATTCCGCGAAGGCTGTCTCCGTGTAGAGAACGCGAGTTCGGGCTAGTGGAACAGCCTTCATGTTGGAGAAGGTACCAACACCCTAGTCCGTTGTCAACTACTCCAACAAGCCACGACCTCGCTTAGACGCCCCGCGGTCCCGGAATCAGGTCCCGTGTCAGGTCGCGGAAACCGTCTTCGGTGCAGGCGACGTTGTCCTCGATCCGAACGCCGCCGAAGGGGGTCAGGGCGTCGACCAGGTCCCAGTTCACCAGACCGGCGGCGTCGCCGCGGCGTAGCGGAGTGAGCAGCATGTCGATGAAGTAGAGGCCGGGCTCGATGGTGACCAGGTGGCCGGGTTCGACGGTGCGGGTGTTGCGCAGCAGCGGGTACTCGGACGGAGGAGCCTTGCGACCGCCTTCAGGAGTGGCCTGGTGGCCGCCGACGTCGTGCACTTGCAGACCGATCTGGTGACCGACACCGTGCGGCATGAAGACTCCGACAACGCCAGCACTGAGCGCTTCCTCGACGCTGCCGGTGATGACGCCCGTCTCGACCAGCAACGCGCCGATGCGGCGGTGGGCTTCGACGTGGATGTCGACGTAGTCGCGGCCGGGAGTGACCATGGCGACCAGGTCGCGTTCGAGCGCGTCCATACCTTCGACCAGCGCGGTCATCACCGGGTGGGCGTCGGCACGCGTCCAGGTGCGGGTGACGTCAGAGGCGTAGCCCTCGTAGTCGGCACCGGCATCGACCAGCAGCAACTTGCCGGGCCCCGTCTCGGGGCCGCGCTTGTGCTGGTAGTGCAGGATGGAGGCTTTGTCGTCGAAGGCGATGATGTCGTTGTACGGCAGGTCGTTGCCGATCTGCTCTGTGGCCTGCAGGAAGGCCCAGTGCAACTCGCGCTCACTGACGCCTTGCTGGAAGCCTTCGTAGATCGCCTGGAAGCCACGAGCTGCGAGTTCGGCGGCCTTGCGGGTGAGGTGGAGTTCGAGCTCGGTCTTGGTACCACGGTGCCAGTCGAGCGGCGCCATCAAGGCCGCGGGCTCGACGAGTTCGGGCGGGATACCGAGGGTGGCGGCGGCGCCGGGAGCGCTGCCGACATAGGCCAGGCGCTCGGATGCACCGAGGATCGGACCGACCTGGTCGAACGTCTCGACCTCGTGGAGTTCGACCTCGCTCTCCCACCAGCTCTCGGGCGGCGGCGAAGTGTCGTACCAGAAGTCTCTGGGTCGCACGCGGACGACCAGCAACTTCTGCGACGGCCGCGCCACCACGACACTGTCGGGCAGGTCGAGAGGCGGCACCCAGCGCCGCAGGTGCGGCGTCGGGCGGAAGACGATCTCGAGGTCGTCAGCGTAGTAGGTCCCGATGCGGCCAGCGTGGAAGAGAACGCCGTCCAGTTGGACGCCGCTACGGCCGGCACGGGACAGCGCGTCCTGCAGGTAGCCGTCCAGGGCCTCGAGGTGGTCGCGGTAGAGCTGGGTGAGGTGTGCGGTGCCGCTCATGGGTGCCTCCTAGGATCGAACACAAGGTCTGAGTGAGGTATCGAGCATACCAGGGAAAAGGCAGTCATTAGGAAAGGGGGGAATCCAGATGCGGCTACGCCGCAGGGTAGGCTCAGATTCGGATCCACGCTCTGGGTAGGGGCGACCACATCGGACCGCGCCCCTACGACTGGACAGGCGCCCCTACGACCGGACAGGCACCCAGCGCACCGCCAACCCCGACGCCTCGTAGATCCGCTTGCCGTCGACCCACAAGGAAGCATCGGCAACGGTCAGGGTACCGTCTTCAGCTACTTCAGTGACCTCGACCTCGACGACCACCTTGCGGTTGTGCGGCAGCACTTGGCCTCGATACTTCCAGCTGAACTCGCGGCCGATGGCAGGCGCCTGGAAGCGACGTTCCTCGAGCCCCTTCCCGCCTGTGCCAGCTACGACCGCGAAGCGCAGCAGCTGGAGCAGGGCTTCGAGGCCAAGCGAGCCGGGCTGGACCGGATCCTGGTAGAAGTGAGCGGCGAAGAACCAGGCGGTCGGGTCGACGTCGAACTCGGCGCGCGCGCGCCCCAGGCCGGCGTCACCGCCTTGCGGCCACCAGCCGGTGACGCGATCGAGCAAGCGCAGACGACCACGGGCGAGACCGGCACCACCACCTTCGTCGTTCACGAACCACCCTTCCGGCTCGCGGGTCAGGTCGAGCGACGCAAAGGCCGGATCTCCGCCATCGGCGTCCGCGGGCAGTTCGAGGCGTGCGCGTTGGGCGTCGGTGGTCGGCAGGCCGGCCTGGTCGGCGAGCGCGGCGGCGGGGAAGAAGCCGAAGGCCGTCTGCATGGTGAACACCGGCTCTTTGCCGTTGGCAGTATCCCGCTCCATGCGCACGTCGAAACGCTCGATGATCGAGCTGCCCGAACGCGCGACGCCGACCAGTTCCGTGCGTGTCGAGACGGTTCCTTGTGTCGAGCGAGGGTCCTCACCGGCCCGCAACTCGGCATGAACGGTGCCGGTGCCGTCGAGGTTGCGGAAGTGCAGATTCTCGCTGGAATGCAGTGTGCTCCCCACATAGGAAGCCAGCCAGCCGCACGGCTGCAGGCCGGTCTCCATGAGCAGCGCGAAGGGCAGGGCACCCGTGCCGCCTTCGGGGACGAAGTCGTCCTCGGGAAACAGTCTCTCGGCGCGCGCATGCGGTAGATCGTAGTCGAGGGTCGCAGCATAGCGCTGACGCAGCCCGGCGCTGGGGTCGAGCGTGCCTTGCTCGCCGTCGATCTCGACCACGCGCGAGAGGCAGTGGTACGGCGGCCCGGGCAGGCGCGGCGTGCGGCGGTCGGCAGCGTCGAAACGGATGAAGGGCGCGCCGAAGGCGGCGGAGGGGGCTCCCCAGGCGGAAGCGAGGAGGGCGGCGCCGTCGAAGGTGTGGGCATCGCTCTGGCCGGGCCGCACCGTGACCGGTGGCCGCGCGGTCGGCGGCAGCGCCACCGCGGTATGCAGGCGTTCCGGAGCGCTCGAGAGTGGCTGGTCGGGCACCAGGCGCAGGCCGACGCGGCGGCCGTGGAAGGCTTTCAGGCCGTCGACGGTGCACAGCAGGTCGGCCCATAGCGTAGGGCCACACTGCGGATTCGACGGGTCGACGATGTCGACCTGGTGCACGAACACCTCGTAGACCAGCTGCTTCGACGTCGGGATCACCTGCCCACGGCAGCGCAGCGGGTAGGCGACTTCCGGCACCGGCTCGAAGCGCCAGCCGTCACGGTCGAGGGTGTAACCGAGGGCGGCGAGCACCAACGCCATGGTGTTGAGACAACCTTCGAACATGACGGTGCCGGGCATGCACGGATCGTTCTTGAAGTGACCGTCGAAGATCCAGCTGTCGCCGTCGCCGATGTCCAGCTCGGCGCGCAGATAGCCGCGTCCCCAGGGGCCGCCTTGGATGTCGAGATCGGTCACGCGGTCGAGCAGCAGCAATGGCGGTGCCGGGATCGAGGGCGTGCGCACATGCGTCGCGGCGCGGGCGTACGCCGAGCCGAGGGCGGCGGCACCCCTGCCTCGGGCGAAGTCGAGGAGCTGGTCTTTGCTCAGCTGGCGTGGAATCAACGCGGCTTCCACGCACGGAACGGGTGGCGTGTAGGTCTCCGGCGACGGCGTGTCCGTGGACGCATCCCACAGCAGCCCGCCCGAGTCGGCAAGTTCCTGGTCGGTGAAGAAACCAGCCTGGCCACCGCGCACGGACAGCCGACGCGCGCCATCAATGCGGCAATCGTAGTGGAAGAAGAAAAGGCGCACATCGCCTTGCTTGGCGTGGCCGTCGATGTGGATGTCGTAGGCCAGCGTCTCCCCGACCGCCGGGGGTCGGCCATGGTAGGTCAGGTCGCAGCCGAGCAAGCGGTAGACGCGCTCGCCCTGGTTCAGGAAATCGACGCCGAGCCAGGAGATCAGCGTCAGGTCGGCCTGCCCGGCCTCGATCATCAAGCCAGCGGGCATGCGACCGTCGTGTAGGTACCAGGAGTCCTCGCGCACGTCGGTCTCGGTCCAGATGGTGCCGGTGCCCATGGAACCAGCTTCGGCGTCGATACCGGTGATGCGGTCGACGAGCAGGAAGGGCGGCTCGGGCAGACGTACCTGGCGCGGGTAGGCATCCTGGCGGCGGAAGAGGTCGCCGAAGACGGTCGAGATGCGGCCAGAGGCGAGCTCGAGCAATTGGGCGCGGTCGAAGGCCGGACCGCGGGGCGGTGGGACGGCAGGATCGACTGGGCCAATGGACGGTGGTGTCGTTTGGGGGTCGGATGCGGCTACGCCGCTAGGCACCCACGGGGGGATCTCCTTACCCGCATGGGGATCCGAACTCTGTGCAGGGGCACCCCACTGTGAGTGCCCTGGGCGGATGGGCGGTTCCGCATGCGGCATCCTCTCCGCCTCCGCCCCCAACATGCCTGCCAACATCCCTTGCTGCACCGCCAAGAACCGCTCGTGCAGCTGGCTCTGTTGCGCCAAGAACTCCTGCTGTGCGCGGGCGATGCTGGCTTGCAGATGCTGCAGTTCGTCGAGGTGCGGGGAGGTCGGATTTGGCTGCGGTCGATATTCGGCTGGCACCTCCTGAGGCAGCACCTCTCGAGGCAACACCTTCTGAGGCAGAGCGGCTCCTCGATACTCGGCTGGCACCTCTCCGAGGACGGGTGGTAGAACGGGTGCGGGGGCCATGATCTGGACGTTGGCCTCGGCCGCGGACACGGACGACATGGGGGCCTCCTGCTCCTGGTTCGACAAGCTAGCCACGGGCGGCCAGTGGGCGGGGAAGGTGAGACGATGCTGGGGCAAGGCGGCGGCGGTCGGCAGGGTCAAGGCGCTCAGGGCCAAGGCGCTCAGGGTCAAGGCACTGTAGTCGCCCGCGACGCCGGCGGCCAGGAGTTGCGCGGCGGCCTCGACGGTGGCACGCAGGCCGCGGGCGCCATCACTGGTGGATGCGCGGGCGGACAAACGCCGACGGTCGAGCGGCACGGCGAGGAAGGACTCCTCGGGCACGCCGTCGGCGAGCAGGGTCTTGCGAATCCAGCTGCTGCACAGGCCGCGCGGGCCGTGCTCCAGGAAGACGCGCACACCGTCTGCATAGGCTCGGCGCACGACGCGGCGGAAGTCGAGGGTGTCGGCGGCCTGGGCCAGGATCGCCTGGGCGGCGCTTTCGCGATCGGGACGGTAGGGGGCGGCCTTGGCTCCCGAGTACAGGCGCACCGCTGCGCCGTCCCGCTCCAGCGCCTCGGGCCGCGTCGGCAGGCGGTGCAAGTCGAGCCAGGCATCGGCGACGTCGCGCACTTGCGGGCAGTGGACGACCATGCGGTAGTCGAGCGGCACGCCGGTGACGTCCAGGGCGTCGAGGACGCGGCGGCAAGCGGCTTGATCGCCACCGAGAACAGCATCCTCGGGACTGCTGATCAGCGTCAGGTGGACCAGGCCACCCTGCGCCACTTCGGTCTCGACGGCGGCCCGCACGGCGTCGACGGGCGCGCTCAGCTGGTAGTTCATCCAGTGGATGGTCTGCTCACCGTCCTTGACGGGCGTCAGCACGCGGCACTCGCCGCACAGGTCGCGGCTCAGCAGCTCGCCGGCTTCGCTGGCCAGCACCAGCTGGTCGACGTCCGGCCAGACGCCCGTCGCGACCAGGGAGTTGGTCTCACCCGAGGAGTAGCCGAGTACGGCGTCGGGCTGCAGGCCGAGCAGGCCACGGCTCAGTTCGGTGTGCAGCTGACACAGGAATGAGGTACCCCAGAGCAGCTGCAAGGGATCGGGGGCTTCCTCCGTCTGCCCGTAGACCCAGGCTGCCGCGCGGGGCAGTTCGCGGCTGCGAGCTTCGAGGCGGTCGAGCAAGGATGGGAACGTCGCGAGC
Organism: uncultured bacterium; assembly: GCA_965368975.1. Classification (GTDB taxonomy): domain Bacteria; phylum Acidobacteriota; class Thermoanaerobaculia; order Multivoradales; family JAHZIX01; genus CBDUPA01. The sequence goes on from CBDUPA010000014.1 coordinate 140,295, forward strand.
AACCCGGCGCCCATCTCGGGGTAGGCCGCGCCGCCACCGGTGTAGACGAAGGCGAGTTGGCCAGCGTCAGAATCGTCTTGCCCAACCAGGGAACCCTGCCCGACCAGGGGTCGCTCGCGGAAGGCCATACCGGCTGGCAAACGACCGGTACCTTGTTGCAACCAGGAGGCCGCCTGGCTGCGCCGCGTGGCAAGGTCGTCTTCACTGTCGGCGACCAGCACCAGGCGGGCAGGGTCATTCGTCGTCACGGCGGCTCGCTGATCGCGCTGCAGCCGCTGGAGGACTTCGCCGCGATCGGTACCGCTGTAGAGCACCAGACCTGGACGCACTCCGGACGGTGTCGCTCCGAACGGTGTTGCTCCGAACGGTGTTGCTCCGAACGGTGGCGCCCCGTCCGCGGCCTGGAGCTGGACGGTCCCGGAGGCACCCGTCAGGGCTTCGACACGCACCTCGGCGATTCGGCTCCGCGCGCCGGACGGCAGCAGCCATGGACGCCCAACCTTCGAATGCCCGGCCGCACCGCCGAAACACCTTCGACGGTGCAGCGCCTGGACGGCCGCCGCGACCTGCAACAGACCGGAAGCGGCATGGGCGTGTCCAAAGCGAGCGGTTACGGCGTCTGTATCGGAGTCGGTACCGAGTGTGAACCGCGCTATATCGTGCTCTATCGCAGGCTCCCCCACCTCGTGGCTTCCGAGCACGGCCAGCACCGGCTCACCCAGCCGGCGGGCATCGGCCAGGCGCCGCAACACCAGCACGACGGCGGCATCTCCTCCTCGACGCGGACTTCCAGCCGGCAACAGAGCCTCGAGCACCGCTTGTTGCACCGGCTCGCCGGCCACCACGTCGACGGCACCGACGACCGCGGCGTCCAGCTCACCGTGACGCAGCGCCTGCGCCGCCACGCGTAGCGCTTCGATACCGGAGAGTTCTTCCGCCGCCACCACCGCGCTGCCGCCGCGCAGGTCGAACTGCTGGTTGAGCCGGTTGGCGGGGATGTTCGGCATCGTGCCGACGACACCGGCGGCATGCAGCTCGGGCACGGCCGCCAAGCATCCTGGATGCTCGTGACCGTGACGCCAGCGCAGGCCATAGCGCGCGATCTCGGCATCCACCTGCAGACCGACCAGCACGCCCGTCCTGTCGGGTGGCAACTCCAGACCGCCCCCGCTCGCCTCGGCATTGCCATCCAGCAACCGCCGGGCCGCCTGCAACAAGAGCAGCTGCTGCGGTAGCGCTTGTTCGAGGTCGCGCGGCGGGAAGCGCAGACCGGCGAGCTCGAGCTCGACCTGCTGTCGAGCCGGCAGTCTGTCTGGTGGGGGGGCTTCGAGCGCAGCCACGAAGTCGTCGACGCCGCGTCCCTCTCCCGCCAGCACCTCGAGCGCGACGATGGCGACGGGCTCCGATGTGGCAGTGACGGGTACCTGGTCCGGCGGCCGCAATGGCGCCTTCAGACGGGGCGGTGCCTTCGGCCGGTACTCCTCCACCAGCAAGTGAGCATTGTTGCCACCGAAGCCGAAGGCGCTGAGCGCCGCCAGGCGGGGCGCGTCCTGCTCGGGCCAGGGCTCGGGCTCGCTGAGCAGACGGAAGGGCGTACCGTCAAAAGCCGGGGTCGGATCGTCAGCGGCGTGCAAGCTGGGCGGCCGCGTGCCGTGCTCGAGGGCACCGAGCACCTTGAGCAGGCCGGCCATGCCGGCGACGGTGATCAGGTGACCGAGGTTGGACTTGAGCGAGCCGAGAGCAATGGGTTCGACCGCGGAACCAGCGCCATCGCGCGTGTAGACGGCGGCCAGCGACTGCAGTTCGGTGGCGTCGCCGACGCGGGTGCCGGTGGCATGGCACTCGATCAACGACACGTGCGCGGGCGTGCGACCAGCCGTGGCGTAGGCGGCATGTAGGGCGCGCTGCTGACCTTCTGTCGACGGCGCTAGCAAGCCACGGCCGCGCCCGTCGTTGGACAGGCCAATGCCGCGCAGCACGCCCAAGATCGGGCGCCCGGCGGCGATGGCGTCGTCGAGTCGCTGCAATACGACGCAGGCAGCCCCCTCGGCGGGCAGCAGGCCGTCGGCATCCCGGTGGAACGGTCGGCTCTGGCCGCTCGGGCTGAGCGCCTCGAGGGCGGTAAAGCCGATGTGCAGGAAGAGGTCGTCGGCACAGGAGACGGCACCCGCCAGCATGATGTCGGCACTGCCCTCGCGCAGGCGGCGGCAGGCGAATTCGAGTGCGTAGAGCGAGGAGGCGCAGGCCGCGTCAAGGCAGAAAGCACCGGCACCAAGACCCAGGATGTCGGCGAGCAGGTGCGCGGGCAAGCCGGCGCTGCAACGGTCGCGCGCGTCGAGGTGCGAGGTGTCTTTGCCGCGCCAGACGGCCTCGGCGAATCGGCTGGCACCTAGCGTCGGGAACATCAGATTGCCGAAGACAGCTCCGGTACGCGTTCCCGCGGTTCCGCTCACGCCGACCTCAGCGGCCTCCACACCCGCCTCCTCCAGCGCCTGACGGGCGGCGCGCAACAACCAGTGAAAGAGTGGGTCGAGCCCGTCGACCGCCGGCTCGTGCACCGTCTCGTGGATGTACCCGCCGCGATCGTGCCAGGCACGGTCCCGCAGGGATGGCTTGTCTCCACCGACACGTGAGGGCAAGACGCGCTCGGGGTCGAGCCCCCAGCGGCCCGCCGGCGCCTGGCTCACCAGGTCTCGGCCGGCAGCAACGGCTTGCCACAGCGCGGCCGGGTCCGGCGCACCGGGCAGCACGCAGCCACGGCCGACGATGGCAATCATTGACTGCTGGCAGAAGCGGCGAGCGCGGCCAGCGGTGAGCCGGTTCCTTCGCCCGAACCCTCAGCCGTGGAGCGGCGCTCGTCGCGGTCACCGGAGTCCGGCGTCGAACTCGCGGCGACATCCGGGCGACGGTGGATCGAGACGCCGCGCAGCTCGACGGCCAACTCACCAGTCTCGGTGCTGAGAAAAACGTCGCAGCGCAGGTGGTCGTTGCCCAGCTGGCGCGCGTGCACGACCGCGCGCAGCGGTCCGGCCACCGGCAGCTCGCCATACAGGCGCCAGGTATCGACAGCGGTCGGTAGCGAGGCGCCACCCAGCTTGCGCTCGAAGGCGAGCACGGCCAGTTGCAGTGCGCCATCGAGGGTGCCGGGATCGGCGCCGGCGCGCGCGCTCGGGTACCAGCCCAGCTCGGCGCCAGTGGTCAGGCGCGCGGCCAGGCCGAGGCCGTCGTGCCCCTCGGTGGCGACACCGTCGAGCTGCTGCAGCACCTGGAAAGCCGGACCGTGGAACAGCACATCGCCGTCGTAGAAAGGCTCACGATCCCACGGTTCGAGACCAGCGGGTGCCGGCGGCGCGGCCGGATAGTGCGGTGGCCGCGGTGCCATCTCGGCAGTGGCACGGTAGCGTGCATGGCCAGCGGCGTCGGTCAGCTCGAGCGCCAGGCGCGATTCGGGACCGTTGGAGATCAGGCGTGCCGCCAGGCGCAGGCGCTCGCCGCGACCACCGTCGTAGTCGTCCAGCCGGACACCCCGTAGCACCTGCAGATCCTGGCAAGCTGCCAGCACCAGACTCGGGCAGCAGGCTTCGGCCAGGTGGCGGAACCAGTGCAGCACGACCGCCACCGGCAGCACCGCGGTACCGTCCAGGCGGTGGTCACTCAGGTAGTCATGACGGCGGGCGCTGAGCCAGACATCCAGACTCCAGCGGCGCGGCGACTCGGCGCCGACCAGCGGTGCCAGACGCGGCTCGCCGCCGATCACCACTTCGACGTCCGTGCCGCGCGTCAGTTCGTCAGCCAGGCGTCGGGCCCCTTCGTCGAGCGGAATCAGAGGCACGCCCTGTTCGGCGAAACGAGCGCTCAGTTCCGCTGTCACCATGCCGCCCTGCCAGGGCCCCCAGCCGACCGCCAGCACCCGGCACGCTGGGCCGTCGGTGGAGTTGTGCGAGCGGCGGGCGGCCTCGGCGTGGGCAACCTTGTTGAGAACTTCGTTGGCCATCGCGTAGTCGGCCTGCCCGCGGTTGCCGCAGCGGCCAGCGACCGAGGAGAAGAGGCACAGCAGGCGTAGCGGATCTCCGGCAGTGGCGTCGAGCAGGGTGCGCAGACCGCCGACCTTGGTACCGTAGACGCGCGCCACCTGCTCGGGGGTTTTGTCGGCGATGAACTTGTCGGCCAGCACGCCAGCCGCGTGTACGACGCCGGTGATCGGGCCCCAGTCGCGGCGCAGCTCGGCGAGCGCGGCACCAACGGCGAGCGCATCCTGGACGTCGACCGCCAGGTAGCGCGGACGCGCCCCGGTCGCTTCGAGGGCGGCGAGCGTCGCCCGCACTTCGCGGCCGGCGAGCAGCCGGCTGACCGCACGACCCAGCTCAGCCGGGGTCGGCGTCTCACCACGGTTACGGGCGTCGTCGAGCAGGGCTCGCTTGAGGGCCGTTTCCGCCTCGGGCCCCGTTGCAGCGACAGCAGCCGCGGCGGCCGGTTCCTCGGCCAGCGGTGTGCGACCGAGCAACGCCAGGCGCAGACCCGGTGCACGCCGCGCCAGTTCCAGCACGCAGGCCGCGGTAACACCGCGCGCGCCACCGGAGACCACCAAGACATCATTGCCATTCAAGGGCGGTAGCGCGTCCGTGCCAGCGGTCTGCGGTAGAGCCTCGGCGGCACTGACCACCACACGACGGCAGCCATCGGCGGACAAGGCAACTTCGGTGTGCGCGCCACCAGCCAGCAGTTCGTCGGCCAGCACGCGTGCCACGGCCGCGGCGGAGCGACCACCGCGCTGCAGATCGATCACCTTGACGGCGACCCCCGGCCATTCCTGAGCCGCGGTCTTGGCCAGGCCCGAAAGCCCCGCCAACCAGGCGCCCGAGAGGCCCACTGACCGGCTGCTCTCCGCGGCCTCGGCATCGAGCAGAAAGCTCCCCCCCGTGTCCTGCACCGTGACAAAGACGCCCTCGGCTTCCTGGCGGTCGTCACCCGCGGCGTCCTGGCGCTGGCGCGCGAAGGCACGCGCGGCCTCGAAAGCGGCATAGGCAACACGGTCCGAGTCTGCACTGTCGGTCGGATCGACCAGGCCGCCCAGAAAGATCAGGGAAGCGGCCGACGCGGGCACGTGCTCGCTGACCACCACGTCCAGTCCTTGTTCGGCCAGCTCGGCGGCCAGCGCGTCGCCGATACCGGAGCCGGCGTCCAGGATGGCGATCAGCCCGGCGGCCAGCCCGGCCGGGGCAACCCCGACAGCTGGCCGTTCCTGCAGCCGTGGCACGAAGCGTCCCAGGGGTGCCGCTTCTCTTGCTGGCGGCTCCACCGGCCGAGACGGCGCGGCCTCGATCTCCTGGGTCGCGGGAAGTGCGGGTGTGATTTCAGGCAGTGCGGCTTGCTGTTGGGCAACGGCGCCAGTCCCGGCGGGCGCACCACCGAGACGGTCCACGATCTGACCCAACGTGTGCAGCGCACCCAGTTCGGCGGCCTCCAGCTCCGGCAGCTCGGGCGCTCGCTCGCGCAGCGCCGACAGGATTTCGACCCGCTTGATCGAGTCGATGCCGAGGTCCGCTTCCAGGTCCATCTCGGCGCTCAGCATCTCCGCCGGATAGCCCGTCTTCTCCGCCACCACGTCGAGCACTAGGGGCTCGAGGTCTGGCGCGGCCGTCGAGCGCGCGCCGATAGTGTGGGCGGGAGTTGCCGCCACCGGGGATTCTTCCGTGGCCGTGGGCGCTCCCAGGCGCTCGGTGATCTGGCCCAGCGTGTGCAGCGCACCCAGTTCGGCGGCCTCCAGCTCCGGCAGCTCGGGCGCCCGCTCGCGCAGCGCCGACAAGATCTCGACCCGCTTGATCGAGTCGATGCCGAGGTCCGCTTCCAGGTCCATCTCGGCGCTCAGCATCTCCGCCGGATAGCCCGTCTTCTCCGCTACCACGTCGAGCACCAGGGCGCCGACATCGACGGAGCTAGCAACCCTGGGCTGCGATACGGGAGCAGCAACCGGCTCTGGCGCTGGAGGTTCGGACGGCAGGGTGGGCTGCACGGATGGTGAAGTCGCGCCTGGGACCTGCGCAGGAGCGCCAGGCTGAGGTGCAGCCGGCTGGGACACTACTGCCGGCTGGGACACTGCGAGCTGGGGTGTCGCGAGCTGGGACGATGCCGGCTGACCGCTCAGCATCGTCGTCAGGTTCTGGAACGAAGCTTCAGCGGTACGCAGAAAGGCCATCTGCGTGTCAGCCATGGTGCGCTGGAAGGCGCTGTGGGTCTCCACCATCTGGCGCTGTGCTTCCTGGTAGACGCGCATCCAGTCACTGCCGGCAGCGGCGGACGGAGCCGCGGCGGGGCCGGCTGGAGCGGTAGCAGGCTTGGTCGGGATTTCAGACATGGAATTCGACTCGCTCTCCGGGCCCCGAGTCGCGGTCGCGGCGGGCCCAGCTGGAAGGACGGGTGCTTCGAGGGAAACTGCTGGTTGAACTGCTGGTTGGACGGGTGAGATCGCGGGCTGCTCTTCGGGATTGGGCCCGGGCAACTCGGCGGCGCCGCCGGGCGGCGGGTAGGGGCGGCCATAGTTGCTGCCGCGGATCGACAGGGTCATCTTGGGCCGCGGGCGTTGGTGTGGATCTTCCGGCACCCGGAAGCCCTGCCACAGGGCCGCGAAGTCGAGACGCCGGCCGGACGCGGCGAGGCGTCCCAGGGCGTGCCACAAGCCGGCCAAGCCACCATTGCTCTTGCGCTCCAGGCTCACCGCCAGGTGCGGACGCTCGCCCAGGCACTTACGCACCAACTGCGTCAGTACGCTGCCGGGGCCCACCTCGACGAAGGTGCGCACGCCGCGTGCGTACAGCGCTTCGACCTGCTCGACGAAGAGCACCGGCCGGCTCAGTTGCTCGGCCAGGCGGGTGCGCACGGCGTCCGCCGCCTGCGGGTAGGGCTGGGCGTCGGCGTTGGCGATCACCGGCAGCCGCGGCGGCTGCATCTCGACGCGGCTCAGGAAGTCGGCGAAGGGGCGCGACGAGCTACTGACGTGCGGGGAGTGGAAGGCGGTGTGGACGTCGAGCTTCTTGACCTTCAGGCCATCTTCTTTCAAGCGACCGGCGATCGAATCGATGGCGCTCTCGGGACCGGACAGCACGACCTGCCGCGGCGCATTGTGGTTGGCAATCGACAGCTCGATGAACTCGGGAGCTTCGAGTAGCGGTCGCAAGTCCTCGGGCGAGGCTGCCACGGCCAGCATGGCCCCCGGCTCACCACCAGCAGCAGCACCCGCACCGTTCGTTGCCCGTGCGGCGGCCTCGGTCATCAGTTCACCGCGGCGCCGAGCGACGCGCAGGGCACTGGCGGCATCGAGCACGCCAGCGGCGGCCAGCGCGGTCACTTCGCCGAAGCTGTGACCGGCGACGCAGTCGGGCTCGAGCCCCAGGCGCCGCAACAAGGCCAGTTGCGCCAGGCTAGCGGCTCCCAGCGCCGGCTGGGCCCAGTGCGTCTCGGTAAGACGCGCTTCCTGGGCCGCGCGCTGCGGGTCCTCGCCTGTCGGCAAGGGGAAGGTCGGCGGCGGGAAGACGACGCGCGACAATTCGGGCTGCACATCGGCAGCCAGGTCCCAGACCTCGCGCGCGCCGTCGAAGTTGGCGGCCAGCTCGGCACCCATGTGCAAGCGCTGACTGCCCTGGCCAGGGAAGAGGAAAGCCAGTTCGTCGACGGCGCCGTCGGTAGCGGAACTGGCATCGGAGCCGTAGACCCCTCCGCCAAAAACACCGTGCTCTGGCCTATCACCGCCTTCCAGCCGGCCGGCGGCACGCTCCAACTTGTCGGCCAACTCGGCGGCATCCGTCGTTACCACGGCCAAGCGCTGGTGCCGGCTCCAGGCGGCGTCGCCGGCGGCCGCGATCTGCGTCGAGTGCGCCAACCAGGCGAGCCAGCTCTGCCCTGCGGCCAGGTCACCGACGACGGGATCGGCCACGGCTCGCCGAGCCTCCTGCGCCAGCCGACGGCAACGTCTGGCCAGCGACGGTACGTCCTCGGCGCTCAGCAGCAGCAGCTCCGTGCCGACCGGGCGGAAGCGTGGTGCCGCATGCGCTCCTCGGTACTCTTCGAGCGTCAGGTGGAAGTTGGAACCACCGAAGCCAAAGGCACTCACCCCCGCCCGTCGCGGATGGTCACCACCACGAATCCACGGCCGTGGGCTCTCTGTTGTCGAGGACGAGCCGGCCACGTTGAGGTAGAAGGGGCTGGCGTCGAGTTCGAGCTTGGGGTTGGGACGATCGATCTTGATACCGCCCGGCAGCACCTTGTGGTGCAGCGCCATGATCACCTTGAACAGGCCGGCGGCACCCGCCGCGGCCTTGGTGTGCCCCACCTGCGATTTGACGGAACCGAGTGCGCACCAGGGCGCCAAAGTCCCCGCGGTCGCCGTCGCATCGGCAGCCTCGCCGAAGACGAGCTTCAGTCCCGCGACTTCGGCGGCGTCGCCCGCCTTGGTGCCGGTGCCGTGCGCTTCCACCAGTTCCACCGTCTCGGGGCCGTATCCAGCGCGCTCGTAGGCGCGGCGCACGGCACGCGCCTGGCCTTCGGGCAGCGGTGCATAGACACTCTTGGCCCGACCGTCCGACGACGAGCCGATGCCGCGTAGCACGGCGTAGATGCGGTCGCCATCACGCTCGGCGTCTTCGAGCCGCTTGAGCGCCACCATGCCGAGCCCCTCGCCCAGCAGCGTGCCGTCGGCGCGGTCCGAGAACGGCCGCACGTCGCCGCTCATCGACAGCGCCGGTGTCTTGCTGAAGCACATCTGCATAAAGATGTCCGAGAAGGTGTCGACACCACCGGTGATCACCAGCTTGGAGTGCCCCAGATAGAGCTCGTGCACCGCCATCGACAGCGCCGAAAAGGCCGACGCGCACGCGGCGTCGGTGACGCTGTTGGTACCGCCGAGGTCAAAGCGGTTGGCGATGCGGCCGGCGACAACGTTGCCGAGCAGCCCCGGGAAGGTGCTCTCCTGCCACGGCACGTAGTGCTCGGCAATGCGCTCGCAGGCCTCCTGCACGCGGCTCTCCGGCAGCCCCATCTCGCGCAGCGCCTTGACCCAGATCGGCCGCTGCAGCCGTCCGGCCATCTCGCCGAGCAGCTCCTGCGCCGAGGTGACGCCAAGGATGATCGACACGTCGCGCTTGTCGAGGGCGTCGAACTGGCCCTGCGTCGCGTCGTCGAGCACTTGGCGGGCGACGATCAGCGCCAGCAGCTGTGAAGTGTCGGTCGCCGGCACGATCGACGGTGGGATGCCGAAGGCGACCGGGTCAAAATCAACGTCGTCGAGGAAGGAGCCGCGGCGCGCATACGTCTTGTCCGGCGCCTTGGGATCGGGATCGTAGTAGTCCTCGGGCAGCCAGTGGCTGGGCGGCACGTCGGTGATCAGGTCGCGCCCAGCCAGGATGTCGCGCCAGAAACCGCCGGCATCCGCAGAGCCGGCGAACAGCGTGCTCACCCCGACCACCGCGACCGGCATCGACGCTCCCGCCAGCACCGCGCTCTCGCGCACTGCCGTCTCGGGCCCCTGGTTTGCGGGCCTGCGGGTGTCGGGCTTGGTGTCGGGCATCTTGGGAGTCATTCTCAGCTAGTCAGTTCGAGCCGGCTCACCCGAGTGGGCGGGGCGCAAAGCGGAAAGCGCCCGGAGGTACCGGTACGCCGTAGGTTCGGAATTGTTGTGCACGCGTGACCACCGCCGCGCCCTCGAGCAGGTTACGGGCGATCTGGACGACAGTGCGGGCTTCCGGATCTTCCAGGAACGAGCCTCGCACCCAATCGTTGAAAGCGCCCATGGCGGGGCCACACCAGATCTGAAAATCAAGTTCGCGACCGGCCTGCCCTTGGATGGCCCAAGCGCTCGAAAGTCCGAGGTACCAGCGAAAGACCAACGCCATCCGGTGCTTGGCATCACCGCGGGCACGCTCGGCCTGGGCCGGGTCGCGTTCGGCGAAGAAGCGTTCGGTGGCAGCCCAGACGTCGTCCAGACTCTGTTGGAAGATTTCGCTTTCGAGACGCTGGCGTACCGCCGCCGGCAGCGCGTCGAGAGACGGATACTGCCGGTACAGTTCGTACAGGCGGGCGGCGCGGCCTGCAAACATACTACCGCGTTTCAGAACCTGAACGCGGATCCCCTGCTCGAACATGTCCGCCGCCGGGGCCATGACGACGTCCGCCAGCGACGCTTGCGCCAGCATGCGGCGACCCGCCGGTGACAGCCCGGACTCGCGCGCCGACTGGTTGACCGAGCCGGTGAGCACGTAGGCCGCGCCGAGTCCGAAGGCGGCTGCCACCGCTGACGGTGTGCCCAGCCCCCCGGCCGCACCGACGCGAATCGGTCGCGTGTAGCCGTGGCGCGCGCTCAGTTCGTCGCGCAGCGCATGGATAATCGGGAACAGCGCGGTCAAGCTCTGGTTGTCGGTGTGCCCGCCCGAATCGGCCTCCACCGTCACGTCTTCGGCCACCGGCAGACGCGCCGCCAGCTCCGCCTCGCGCGCCGAAAGCTGCCCCGCCTCGACCAACGCCGATAGCATCTCCGCCGGCGCCGGCGAGAGAAACCGCCGCGCCACCTCGGGCCGCGAAATCTTGGCGAACACGTGGTTGCGCCGGTGCAGCCGTCCCGCCGCGTCGACGTCCAGCCCACTGGCCGCGTAGCGCACCAGTGCCGGCGTCAAGGCCATGTAGGCCGACGCCGAGACGCGTCGCACACCGCGCCGCAAGTAGAGGTCGACCACCGCTCGCTCCAGCTCCGGCTCGTTGGGCGAGTGGATGAGGTTGGAGCCCCAAGGCAAGACCGCGTGGCCATTGCCGCCACTCTCATGGCGCGCGGATCCCAAAGCCGCCTCGATCTCCTCCAGCGCCGCTTCCACCCGCGCAGGACCCAGTCCGGCGGCACCGAAGAATCCGAGCATGCCGGCACGCGCCATGGCGATCACCAGCTCCGCCGTCGCAATGCCGTTGGCCATCGCTCCCGCGACGTACGGGAAACGCACCTGGTGCGCCTCCAGGAACGACCGATCACCCAGCCATTCCGGGTAGAGCGCCGGCAAGGTCGCCAACCAGGGGCGCACGTCCCGGGCGCCGTTGACCTGCCCCCCTGGCGTCACGATGCCCCCCAAGGCCACGCCGACCCGACCGGCGACCGCTTCGCGCACCACGTGCGCGGGCTCGCGCACCCGCTCCGTCGCGGCGGTCAAACCCGTCGCGTCGAAAGCCGGTGCGTCGGCAGCCAGCGTCGAGGGCCCCGGTGCCCAGGCACCTACAGCGATCAATTCAGAAGACGGCATGGTGGTCAATTCGAGATTGTGTGCAGAGACAGAAGTACCGGCGCGGGCGCGCCGGCTGCCACTGACCGGTGAGTGGCCCTTGTTACTATCTCGCAGGTACTGCAAGGGCTGTGTCAGAAATCCGTCAGACTTGCTCTTGTGGGAGAGTCAGCCCACAGTGGTGAGCCGCTACAGCAGCTCGAGTGCGGTTGCCGCACCCCCGGCCCCATGTCACAATAGCGGCGACCGCCCGCTCTGGACGGCACTTTCCTGGTGGCGCTCCACCTGCCACCAGCAAAACAAGCAAGCACACGCATCGCGCAATCCAACAATATCTGACGACCACCCGACGGGAGGAGTCTTCTATGTCCCAGGAAACCAAGACGCTGGTTCACTACGACGTACGCGACGGCGTCGCCTACCTGACGCTCGACGACGCGCCGGCCAACACCTACACCCACCAGATGATGCGCCAGCTCGACGAGGCCATTCTGAAAGCGCGCTTCGACGCCGATGTGCACGTCATCGTGATGACCGGCATGGGCCAGAAGTTCTTCTGCGCCGGCGCCGACATCAACATGCTGCAGACCTCCGACCCGACCTTCAAGTACTTCTTCTGCCTGCACGCCAACGAGACCCTCAACCGTCTCGAGCAAACGCCGAAGCTGGTGATCGCGGCGCTCAACGGACACACCGTCGGTGGTGGTCTGGAGATCGCGATGGCGGCGGACATCCGCATTGCGCGCAAGGGCGCGGGCAAGGTCGGCCTGCCGGAGATCAACCTGGGTGTGCTGCCGGGCACCGGTGGCACTCAGCGGCTCTCGCGCGTGGTCGGCAAGAGCAAGTCGATCGAGCTGATGGTGACCGGCGAGACCTTCGGCTTCGAGCAGGCGCAGGAGTACGGCCTGGTCAACCAGATCTTCGACTGCGACGGCGACGCCTTCGCGGAGCAGATCCACGCTTACGCGACGCAGTTCTGCCCGCCGAACAAGGCCGCCAAGGCTGCCGGTCGTATCAAGCGCTCGGTGCAGTCCGGCTGGGAGATCCCGTTCGAAAGCGCCCTGGCGATCGAGCGCGAGCTGCAGCAGCAGCTGTTCCAGAGCGACGACGCCCGCGAGGGTCTCGACGCCTACGTCAACAAGCGCAAGCCGGCCTTCAAGGCCTGCTGAGCGAGACCGAGGAAGGACGGGACGCCCATGGAGCGCGCACCCCTGTTGTTGACGGCACCGGTGCGCACTCCGATCGGCAAGTTCGGCGGTGCACTGGCGCCGCTGTCCGCCGCTGATCTGGGCACCGCCGCTGCCGAGGCGTGCCTGGCGCGCGCCGGCTGCCCGCCCGAGGCCGTCGATCAGGTGATCTTCGGTCATGGGCGCCAGGCCGGCGGGGGCCCCAACGTGGCGCGCCAGGTGGCCTTCCGCGCCGGAGTGCCGGTGGAGCGCCCCGCCTTCACGGTCAATCAAGCCTGCGCCTCCGGGCTGCAGGCCGTCTTCGCCGCCGCTCGCGCGCTACTGCTGGGTGAAGCCCGGGTAGTGCTGGCGGGCGGCGTCGAGAGCATGTCGAACACGCCCTACATGCTGCCGCGGGCGCGCTGGGGCTACCGCCTCGGCCACGCCGAGCTGACCGACGGCATGTACCGCGACGGCTTCAACGATCCGCTGTCCGAGCTGATCATGGGCGAGACCGCCGAGGAGCTGGCCGAAGAGGCCGGCGTCGATCGCGCGGCCGCCGATGCCTGGGCGGCGACGTCGCAGCAGCGCTGCCAGGCAGCGCGCGAGCGGGGTCGCTTTGTCCGCGAGATCGCACCGGTGACCGTCCAGGGACGCCGCGGTGACAGCCTCGTCGAGACCGACGAGCACCCGCGCGACGACATCACCGCCGAAGGTCTGGCCCGGCTCGCGCCCGTGTTCCGCGACGGCGGCACGGTCACCGCGGGCAATGCTTCCGGTATCACTGATGGCGCCGCCGCAGTCCTCCTGACCACCTCCGACGCGGCCGCCGAACTCGGCCTCGAGCCCGCCGGCCGCCTCGTCGACTGGCAAGTGGTGGGCGTCGAGCCGCGCGTCATGGGCATCGGTCCAGTGCCGGCGGTGGCACAGCTGCTGGAACGCCAGCGTGTCGACTTCGACGACATCGACCAGATCGAGCTCAACGAAGCCTTCGCCAGCCAGGTGCTGGCCTGCGTCCAGAAGTGGCCGATCGGGCGCGAGCGCGTCAACCCCGATGGCGGCGCCATCGCCCTCGGCCATCCGATCGGCTGCACCGGCACACGCATCCTGGTCACGCTGCTCCACGGCTTGGCGGAGCACGGAGGCACCACGGGCATCGCGACTCTGTGCGTCTCGGGCGGCATGGGCGCGGCGGCCCTGGTCGAAGCAATCGACTGAAGCAGACGGACTCTCAACCCACTCCGATCAGGAGGCGTCATGCCCGTCACCTTGCAGCGTACCGGCCGCGTCGCCACCGTGGTGCTCGACAAGGCACCGCTCAACATTCTCGACCTCGACCTGATCGACCGCCTGGACCAGGTGCTAGCGGCTCTGAGCTACGAGGACGATCTCCAGCTGGTGGTGCTGCGCGGCGCCGGCAAGGGCTTCTCGGCTGGCGTTTCGGTGCAGGATCACAGCGCCGACAAGGTCGACGACATGCTCGACGGCTTCCACGGTGCGGTGCGCAAGCTGCGCAGCCTGCCTGCCGTCACGCTCGCGGCGGTCCACGGTGCCTGCCTGGGTGGCGGCTGCGAGCTGGCGACGGCCTGTGACCTGGTACTCGCCACCGACGAGACCCGCTTCGGCCTGCCCGAGATCCGTCTCGGTTGCTTCCCGCCGGTCGCCGCCACCCTCTACCCGCGTCGCCTCGGCCCCGGACGCACGCTCGACCTGCTGCTCACCGGCCGCGAGTTCAGCGCCAGCGAGGCCGAAGAGCTGGGCCTGGTGACCTGGCGCTGTGCCGCCACCGATCTGGACCTGCGCCTGCAAGAGAAGATCGCCGAACTGACCACCTTCTCCGCCCCGGTCAGCCGCCTGATCAAGCAAGCGGTGCGCGCCGGCATGAGTCGACCGTTCGACGAGGCGCTGGTGGAAGCCGAGGAACTCTACCGCCGCAAGCTGGTGCCCCTCGACGACATGCGCGAAGGGCTCGACGCCTTCCTGGAAAAGCGCGAGCCCGAGTGGACGCACCGCTGAGTTGACGTCGCGATGGCTCCATTCAGGGAGGAAAGATCCCAGACCAGCGCGACAGATCTCCACTCTCGAAACCATCCGTGAAGATCAGGTTCGGGCAGGCGTAGCGGGCCATGAAGTAGGACGACACTGCGCCGGTGATGGTGAACTCACCGCCAGCGTACAGGGACGGGCCGGTGCCGTCGTCGAAGGTGCCGAGGGCCCACACGAGGGCATTCATGCCGGTCTGCACGTCGCTCCAGCCGCTGCCATCCCAGGCCGCGACGGCCTGCGCGGGTTCGGCGGTCCCCGAGGCGCCACCGACGGAGTTGAAGTCACCACCGGCGATGAGCATCGAGCCGGAGCCGTAGTCGAAGACGGTCAGGGCGTTGACGCGCAGCGGGTCGAAGCCGTAGGGATCGGCGACATCGCCCAGCGACGACCACGATGCGCCATTCCAGGCCGCGATGTGGCTGGCGACAGCATCACCGGTAGTGAAGCGTCCGCCGACGTAGAGCTGCTCGCCACCGCCGTCGTCCCAGACCTGCAAGGCGCGCACGGCGGCCTGGCTGGCGAAGTCGAGGTCGTTGGGCAGGGAGTTCCAGGACGACCCGTTCCAGCGCGCGATCAACCCGGCATTCATGCCGCCGGCCTGGGTGAAGCCGCCACCGGCGTAGAGTTCGGCGCCGTTGCCGTCGTCGTAGACCGCCAGCGCCCAGACGACGCCATTGACGCCGAGACCGACCGGCGACCAGGAGGTGCCGTCCCACTTGGCGATGCCACTGGCCGCCATACCGCCGGCCATGGAGAACCCGCCACCGACGTAGAGTGCGGGACCACCGCCATCATCGTAGACCGCCATAGCCAAGACCGACCCGTTGACGCCAGAACCGAGCGTCGACCAGGACGTACCGTCCCAGGCTGCGATGTTGTTGGCCGCGGAGCCACCGGCGGTATTGAAGACGCCGCCGACGATCAATTCCTCACCGCCGCCGTCGTCATAGACGGTGAGCGCGTTGACCGACGTGTCTCCGCCAGCCGACGCGACGCCAACGCCGAGCGCGGTCCAGGCCGTGCCGCTCCAGCGCGCCACGTAGTTGGCGGGAACATCGCCGACGCTGGTGAACCAGCCTCCGGCGTAGAGCGCTTCGCCACCGCCGTCATCATAGGTGGCAAAGGCGAGCACCTTGTCTTCGGGGGCTTCCGCGTCGATGGGGCCGTGCAGACCGGCCCACGACGTGCCATTCCACGACGCGATCCGTCGATGACTGGCACCACCGGCGAGAGAGAAAGCGCCACCGGCGATCAAATCCGCACCGCCGCCATCGTCGAAAGAAATCATCGCCAGGACCGCATCAGTCGTTCCGGTACCCAGTGCGGACCAGGCCGTGCCATTCCACGACGCGATCCGCACCGTCGCGGCACCATCGACCATGGTGAAATCACCGCCCACGTAGAGTTCGTCACCGCCGCCGTCGTTGTAGACCGCTAGAGAGTGGACGCTCGCATTGACGCCACCGCCGGCCGTGACACCCAAAGCCGACCACGTCGTCCCATTCCACGACGCCACACGGTTCGCCGCCGTGCCACCGGCCGCGATGAAATCACCACCAGCGTAGAGTTCGGCACCACCGCCATCGTCGTACACCGTCAGCGCTCGCACCACGTTGCCGGCACCGGTGCCAACCGTGGCCCAGGTGGTGCCGTTCCAACGCGCAATGTAGTCTGCGCTCATGCCGCCAGCGGTGGTGAACTCGCCACCGACGTAGAGCCGCGCACCGCCGCCGTCGTTGTACACCGCCAGCGAGCGCACGGGCGCGTCGACGCCGGTGCCGAGCGCGGTCCAGGTCGAACCGTCCCACCTGGCGATGTTGGAAGCTCCGCCGCCGCCGGCCATGGTGAAATCACCGCCAACATAGAGGTCTTCGCCGCCACCGTCGTCATACACCGCCAGCGCGTAGACGCGACCGTCCAGACCACTGCCGAGTGCCGTCCAGGAGGACCCGTCCCACTTGGCGACATAGTTGGCCGCGCCGCCGCCGGAACCGGAGATCTTGGTGAAGTTGCCCGCCGCATACAGCGCATCCCCGCCGCCGTCGTTGAAGACAGCCAACGCGTCGACCTGCCGGTTGAAGCCCAGGCCGACTTTGCTCCAGCCACTGCCGTCCCAGCGCGCAACGAAGTTGGCGATCACGTCTTCGAGTAGCTTGAACTCACCCCCGGCGTAGAGCGCGTCACCGCCGCCGTCGTCGAAGACAGCCAGAGCCTTGACGTCGTCGCTCGGATACGGTCGATGGAAGCCGCTCTGCCAGGCACAGTCCGGAGACTGAGCGTACAACTGGGCGGGCACGCTCATCGCCAGCACAAGACATCCCAGTCCCAGGCCTCCTACGAACCACGCGCTTGTCGTCAGTGAAGAGATGAGTTTCATGAGTCCTCCCGGAGGTGGATTGATTCTGGATAACGAGTTCTTTCGAGTCTTCGCGGTCGTGATCTACGCGGTATCCGTCGTTCACAGTCTTTTGTAACCAGAACCCGCCTTCCGTTACATATCGACCTCGTCGACCAGTTCCGACCCCGACCAACGGCGCAGACTTCCGCGCTCGAAGTCGTCCGCGAAGAGCAGGGGCTCGCAGGTGTACTTGGCGAGGCTGAAGGCTTCGGCACCACCAACTTGCTGGAAAGCACCACCCGCGAACAAACTCGGGCCGCTGCCGTCGTCGTACGATGCCAGCGTCCGAACAATTGGGAAGGGATCTGGTGAGAAGCTTCCTTGGACGTCGACCCAGGCTATGGCTGGACCGATTGCATCCCAGCGGGCGATCCCAGCGACGGGATGGCCAGCCACACTTCGAAACTCACCACCGGCATAGAGTGCCGGCCCGCCAAGAAGAATCCGCAAGCGATGAGCGAGCGTTCTCCGCTCACATTCACTTTGGCCACTTCGTAGACTTCACCGGGCAGATCCATACCACCAACCCAGCGACACGCTTCAGCGCCAGCTCTGCCGGGAATCTGAATGAGTGACAGACAAGCGATGGCGAGAGTCAGGACGCTCCAACGTAGGAAACACCGCTCTGGTATCAAAGACGGGAAAAGGAAAACCGAGACTTGTTCCATGGCTGGCTCCCCATCAGCAAGAGTACCCACATACTACCCGCTAGCCTAGAACGACCCGAAACTACTTTCTCTCAAGCACGGAGGATCACGGTATGCTCGACGCGACAACCGCTGGTCCGCCGCGGGGTCATTCCCTCGATATATCACTCGTTTCGACATAGGAGATCCGATCATGGCTGAAGCCGTTCTGATGGAGCGCGAAGGTCGCGTCGCCATTCTCACCGTCAACCGCCCGGACAAGCTCAACGCGCTCAACGAAGCCGTGCGCACCGAGATGCTCGCGCACCTGGAAGCCATCGAGACCGACGACAGCATCGGCGCGGTGGTGATCACCGGTGCTGGCGAGAAGGCGTTCATCGCCGGGGCCGACATCGGCGAGTTCGCCGGCCGCAGCCCGTTCGACCAGCGCCACGCCATGCGCTCGCCGCGCGTGTTCGACGTCATGTCCGAGTTCCCGAAACCGGTGATCGCGATGATCAACGGCTTCTGCCTGGGCGGCGGCTGTGAGCTGGCGTCGAGCTGCGACATGCGCATCGCGTCCGACAACGCCAAGTTCGGTCAGCCGGAGATCAAGCTCGGCATCATTCCCGGTGGCGGTGGCACGCAGCGCCTGTCGCGCCTGATCGGGCTCGGTCACACCATGCGCTTGGTGCTCACCGGCGACTTCATCGGCGCCGCCGAGGCCAAGGACATCGGCTTGGTCGAGCAGGTGGTGCCGGCGGCAGAGCTGCGCGAGACGGCGGTCGGGCTGGCGCAGAAGATCGCGTCCTTCAGTCCGCTGACCGTCAAGGTGGGCAAGGAAGCCGTGCGCGCCGGCGAGCGTCTGAGTATCGAGGACGGCATCCGCTACGAGCGCGACCTGTTCTGCCTGTGCTTCTCGTCCGAAGACAAGGAGGAGGGCGTCGACGCCTTCCTCAACAAGCGCAAGGCGGAGTGGAAGGGCCGCTGATCCGGTCTTGCTCGTGACGAAGCTGCCGACCCACGACGGCTCCTCCTATGGCGGACCCGTCTTCGACGCCCACGTCCACATCCAGCCGCCGGAGCAGTTCAAGCCGCACATGCGGCCGCTGGTCGACCCCGGTGACGCGGCGGCGTTGGAGGCATTGCGCTCGCCAGCGGCGTTGCTACGTTTGATGGACGAGGCCGGCGTCGAGAAGGTGGGCATGATCCAGTACGTGGCGCCGGAGCTCATGGGCTTCGACGCCGCGCTGCTGGACTACGGCCTCGACTTCGCGCGCCACGCCCCGGACCGCCTGGTACCTTTCGGCGGCGTCCATCCACGGCACTGCACGCATCCCGGCGACGACGTCGAGCGCCTCTACGAGCGCGGTGCGCGGGCGCTCAAGTTCCACCCGCCCCACCAGATGTTTCAGGTCAACGCCTACCTGGACGCCCTGCCCCACCTGGCGCAGGCCTACGAGCGCGCACAGGCGCTCGGCATGCCGATCACGATCCACACCGGTACCTCCATCTTCCCCGGTGCCCGCAACCGCTTCGCCGACCCCATGCCGGTGGACGATGTCGCCGTCGACTTCCCGGATCTCAAGCTGATCCTCGCCCACGCCGGCCGGCCGCTCTACATGGACACCGCCTTCTTCCTGGCCCGGCGGCACCCGAACGTCTACCTGGAACTCTCCGGCATCCCACCAAAGAAGATCCTCGACTACCTGCCACGCCTACCGCTGATCGCCGACAAGGTGCTGTGGGGCACGGATTGGCCGAGCCCGGGTGTACGTGAATTGGGCAAGAATTTATTTGCTTTTCGGCAGTTGGGACTGGGCGAGGAGGTGGAGCGCAAGATTCTGTGGGACACGCCCATGCGGGTGTTCGACACAGCACCCACGCCTGCATCCAAGACCCTGCGTCGCAATGCACAGCGCTTGCGATAAGCATGCTATAGTTTGTAGCTTCAAGCCAGCGCCAAACCTGAATTTCCACTAGAGACAATATGAACTCCACACCTGGCAGAGTTCTGGCAATCGCTAGCCAGAAAGGTGGCGTCGGCAAGACGACGCTCGCTCTCAACCTCAGTCACGCCTTTGCTTCGTTGGGATGGAAGACGCTGCTGATGGACGCCGATCCACTGGGCAGCATCGGCCTGTCGCTGCGCGAAGATCTTGCCAATCGCGCCGGCCTCGCCGAAGTCGCTGCCGAACGTGCCCAACTGGACGATGTGCTGGTCACCACGCGGCTGCCCGAGCTGTCCATCCTGCTGCGCGGCAACGTACCGCCGATGGAGGCCGCCACCTGGACCGTCGACTTGCAGGACGGCGGACGTCTGGGCCGAGTGCTGGACGCCGCACGCGGCCGCTTCGAACTGATCGTCATCGACACGCCGCCGGGCTGCACCGGCTCGGCCCTGGGTGCCCTGCGCTGCGCCGACTACGTGACGGTGCCGTTGCAAGCAGAACCCCTGGCGGCGCGCTCAGTGCAACAGTTCCTGGAGCTGCTGGCCGGCCTGCGCGAACAGGACACATCGCCGCAGCTGGCCGCGCTGGTGCTAACCATGCTGCAGACACGCCACCAAGCGTCGCTCGACGTCGCGCTCGAGAGCTGGCGTTTGTTCCCCGATTCCTTGGTCCTGGAGACCGCGGTACCGCGCGACCCGATGCTGGTCGAGGCGAGCGCACGCGGCGTCCCGGTCGCTCTGATGAGTCGCCGTAGGCCACCCGTGGCAGCGGTTTTCGAACAGATCGCCGGCGAGTTGGCCGCGCGCATGAACATGGAGGACGAGGATGAAGACGAACGGGTCCTCTCTCTTCTGGATTGATCCACACGCGCTCGAGACGCTGACGCGGCGCGCAACCGGCACCTCGCCAGCGCACCGGGTACCTCCCGCGCGCCCAGCTCCATCGACGAAGGCAGCTCCATCGACACCGAGCACTATGGGTCGCTCGGCTGCGCCATCCGGTGCGGCAACTTCTTGGGACAAGGTCGCGGCCCCCGGCATTCCGCGCCTGAACGTACCGGTACCTGTCGAGCCCGTGGGGGTGGCCACAGCAACATCCACCGGACCACCAGCCGGCGGCGACGATCCCCGCGTACGCTATTCCCTCATGCAGAGTGAGAGCCTGGAAACCCGCCTCCAGGGGCTGACAGAATGGCTGCTCGACTTCGATATCGAGGCTGCCTTCGTGGTCGACAGCGACGGACTGGCGCTGATCCATCACGAGGGGCAAATGCCGATGATGGCCGCCGCGGCCGCCATCCAGGGCCAGTGGGAGCAAATGAGCCACCGCTTGAACCTGGTTCCCGAGAAGGCAATGGTGCTCCATCTGAGCTCCGGTTCCTTCCTGCACCTGCTCGGCGCCAACACGCGCTGGGGTCGCCTGTGCCTGGGGCTCCTCGGTCAGCAACTTCTTTCCCGGGCGTCGCTCAGCGACATCCGCACAACCTTTGATCGCCTCGTCGGCGAGAACTCCGGCAATACCCATCCGGGAGAGCAACATGGCTCGTGAACACCTGCAACAAGCTGTCCAAGACATCCCATCACTGCGCGCGGTTTTCGTCACCACCATGCCGGACTGCCTGCTCTTCGACGCCTGGATCCGCTCCGACCTCGACTGGCGAGCAGACGAGGTCGCGGCTTACTTCGGCGATCTGCTACGGGCCAATCGCCAGGGCTTGAAGGCCCTCAACTCGTGGTCCTCGGACATCATGGTGACCATCGAGTCCCCCGAGCACACCTTGCTGCTGCGGGAACTCAACGCCGACTTCGTATGCACGACCGTGTTTGAACGCGGCGCCGCCTTGGGCATGGCCCGGCTGCACAATCAGCAACTGATCGAGCGCATTCGCGAATCGCTGCCCTCCTTCGAGGTCGAGCGACGACCACGCGGCCTGCGTGTGGTGGAATTCCTACAACGCTACGCACCGGATCCACACGCCGTCTTGATGCGGACCTCACTACGCAGCGGCCTGCCCATGGACAGCTTGAACCACCCCCAAGACCTGACCGAACAACAAGTCGCCCACCTGGAACGCACGGCCTGCGACCTGCTCGGCTTGGAAAGCCTGAATATCTGATGTGCCCTGAGGAACAATGACATGTCGCGATTCCAAGAGCTGACCCGTGTGCTGGCCGAGCAAGATCTGACACTCCTCGCCGGTTCCCCCTTCATCTTTCACTGTCACCACTTCAATCTGTTCCACGACCAGACGGTCGAGGACGCCTTGGGCGACCACGAAGGCTACCTGTTGCGCGCCCGCGCGGCCCAGGAAGTCCTGCAGCCGGTGTTGCACGCCCTGGCCGGGGAGGCCGGCGCCAACACACCGACGGAACGGCTGCAGCTGGCGCAAGAGCTGTTCTCCTGGATGGGGCAGGGTACCCTGCAACTGCTCGCCGACAGCACCGGCGGCAAGGCCCGCGGCGAGTGCCTGCACTACAGCCTCGCCTGGCGCGAAAAGTACGGCAGCCGGGTCTCACGCCAGCAGCCGATCGACGCCTTCGCGGCTGGCTTCGCGGCTGCCGCGACCGAAGTCGCTTTCGACCTCGAACCCGGGTCCCTACAGAGCACCGAGGCCGCTTGCTTTGCCTGCCGTGAGCCCGCGTGTGACTTCGACATCAAGCGGCCTGGCGTCGCCTTGCATCCGGTCCCGGCGAGTGGCTTCGACAACCACCTCGGCACCTTGATCGAGGGACAGGAAGAAGCCCGGATCACCTCCATGGCGGCGCAGCTCAAGGACTTCGTGGCCGGCGTTGGTAGCGATGACCGCGGCATTATCCAGGGGTTCGGCCTGTTCCTGACCCGCCAGTTCGTCGGCTACTATGACCTGACCGTCTACGAGACACTGCACAAGATCGAGAAAGAGCGGCCGGCGATGCTCGAGGTCGCCGAGGCGCTGTTCGGCGAGTCCGGGCACGTCTGCGTCTTCAACACCTTTGGCCGGATTCTGCAGAGTGCCGAATGGCAAGGCTTGTTCGGCCCCGTCCCGAATGATCCGACCGAAGTCGTTCTCGGCTGTACCGCCATCGCGCGCAGCCTGGGTTTCGGCCACTGGACCATCCACGAGCTAGTGCCGGGCGAACGCCTGATTTTGCGGGCCTGTAGCAACTATGAGGCGCCCTTCTACCTGCAGCGCTACGGCCGCAGCGAACGGGCCCGCAGCTACTTCTTCGCCAACGCCGCGGTCGCCTTCATGCAGCTGGCACACCAGGTCGACTGGTCGCAGCCGCCCGAGTTGAACGAGGAGTTCTACGGCTCACTCTTCAAGTCGAACCTGAAGTGGACGTTCGAGCAGACTCAATGCCTGACTTGTGGAGATCCGTTGTGCGAAGTGGTCGTGCGGCGCAAGACGGATTGACGCCACTGGAAGCCGATCCGGGTTGCTGCAATCACCTGAACTGGCGCTGTGGCTCGCTGAACGCAGTCTCGGCGGAAGCGCTGGAGCGGAACCTAACGGTTCACGGCTATCAGCTGCGCTGCCGCCATTCCGGCCTATGGCTGCTCCGGCACAGCGACGGGCACGAGATCGCCTGGGTGCGGGCACACAACCGCTTCCAACTCCGGGTCCCGATCGCCTTGCCGCCTAGAGAGCGTGCACAGGCGGCACAAATCATGTACCGCCAGCTGTCGCACAGCTTGACGCCCGCGCCGGAGACCGCATGAGCGCCATTCGTCTGTTGACCGCCGGAGAGACCTTCCACCTGGACCCGATCCGGCAACGTACCGATTTCGAACTACACACCTGTGAGGATCCGGACGAAGCCGCTCTCGCCCTGAGCGACCGCGAGGTGTCCGGACTGCTGGTCGATCCGTCACTGGATATCAGCTGTGCCCTCGAGCTCCTCGGTCTCTGGCGCGGCCTGGGATTGCGCCTGCCGGTGGTCGCCCTGATCCCACCCGCCCTGGCCGCCGACCTGCCGCTACGCTGGAGCCCGTTGCTACACCTGGCCGATCCCGACTTACCGCCGGAGAAGCTGACGCAGGTGCTGCACTCGGCGATCGAGGCTTCAGCCGTGCCTCAGGACCGCGAGTACTTCCGTACCTCCGACTTCGTACAACTTGCCTTGCTGAGCCAGCAAAGCGTCGAACTGCACCTCAGCTTCGCAAGGAGCGATCACCTGCAGATCGAGATCGTCGGCGGCGACATCTGGAGCGCCTTCGGCGGCGACTCGAGCGGCATAGAGCCACTCGCCAACCACCTGCAGGATACGCCGCACACGCTGCAAGCGTCGGTCATCGAAAAGCTACCCAAGCAGCGCTTTCTGCGCGAACCCGCTCCCCATGTGCTTCGCCGCTGCCTGCGCCACCACCAGGAAGCCACCGCGGCGGACGACAGCGCCCTGCCTCCTTCCAGCTCATTGGCCCACCGGGAACTATTGCATCCGGGTGAAGATCCGTCTCCCGACACCCAGCCCTTGCCCACCGACCTCCTCAATGAGCTCACCGATGCCAGCGGTGAGGAGGTCGCCGAGCGCATCGACGAGAACGAGTTCGAGCAACATTTCCAAGCCGGTATGGACGCCGCCCTGGTGCGCGACTATGAACGTGCCCTGCGCTGCTTCGAGAAGGCACAGGCCTTGCGCCCGGACGACGCGAGGGTCTCGTTCAACGTGCAGCGGATTCGCCAGCGCCTCGAAAACTAGGTCCACTCCTGGATCCCAGATTTCCAGGGACTGCGACTCACGGCCAGAGCTGTAAGAAGGATCTCTGACGGACGTCGGCGATGTACCAGCGCTCCTCGATCCG
Organism: uncultured bacterium; assembly: GCA_965368975.1. Classification (GTDB taxonomy): domain Bacteria; phylum Acidobacteriota; class Thermoanaerobaculia; order Multivoradales; family JAHZIX01; genus CBDUPA01. Next base: position 164,517 of record CBDUPA010000014.1, read on the forward strand.
TCGCATGCGGATATCCGTCATGCCGAAGCAGCCGCCGGGCAGCAGGTACCGAGGGGGTCTGCCACTCAACTGCCAGTCCACTTCAGCCAGCAGCTCGGAAGGTGAATCCACCAGGTCGAAGAGCGACAACGACTCGAAAGACGGATAAGCGTAGGTCAAGCTGAGTGGTCCTGACGACCCAGGCGGGATGCGAATCGTCGGCCCCCCGGCACGGCGCCATTCGGCGCCCGGATGCGCCGGCACGAAGAGGACGTCGTGCTCGTCGCCCACCGGACCACTGAACGCCGCGACCACGTCGCGCAGGCTCGTCGCCCAGTCCTCCTCCACCTGCCCACCACTGGTCGGCGCCAGGTCGATGCCGTCCGGCACCCCGTCTCCATCCGTATCGGCCAGCTGCGGATCCGTGGTCAAGAAGTGTTCGTAGAGATCGGTGAGACCGTCGTCATCGGCATCGTCGTCAAGGGTCGTCAGATCGAACTCGCCAACCCTGGTGCGAGTGGCCACCGTACAGCTGGTAGCCGGCTCATCTACATGCAGGGACAGACGACTACCCGTCAGTTCGCAGTGCAAGGGGTCGTCTTGCAGCTTCGGCAGCCAACCCAGGAAGCGCGAAGGTGGCCAGTTCTGCCCCTCGGCGGGCATCCGCACCCACCACAGAGTATTGACTGCCGGCTCGCGGAACAAGAGCCAGATCCCCGCCTCGGGAGAGCCCTCTGGCGCGTCAACGCGGCACCCGAGCTCGGAAACCAACGGTGTTGGCGCGCTAGCGGCGGTGCGCAGCGGCTCGGCCGGCAAGGGCGGCCGCCACCAGCTCGTCGGTGGCTCTGCGGCCCATCCCGCGTCCAGCACCCCTAGGGCCCGTGGCGTACCGATTCGCCCCAGTGCCGCGACCACATCCAAACGCACCAGCGGCGAGACCGTCGGGTTCGTCAAGGCTCCGCGCAACTCCTCGACGACCGCATCCGAGGGGAACCATGAGCTCCGACGAATCGCGGCCCGCTGTTCCCCGTCATGCTTGGCCAACGCCGGCGCCAGATGACGGCGCGCGTAGGCGTCTCCGAAGTGGGCTCCCAGGAGTGGGCCGAACCATGGCGCCAGAATCACCACGACCACCAAAGCACCGAGGGCCACCGCCAGGCGGCGTGCCCAGCGACGAAGCGAGCCGGGAGAGGGCGTTGTGGTCATACTGAGTTAGAGTTCGACAGCTCCAGCGAAGTTCCCACACGGGATGATGGAACGCCTTGCCAGAAAGGAGAACCTCTATCCGAAGGCCTCCATCGACTGGCTCGGGAGCCTCTAGCAGAAACGGCCGGCAGGTTGCCCCACCGGCCGTCCACAAACCTTCAGCAACGCCGATCAGTTACCGAGCGCGCCTCCGATGGCTCCGCCCAGCGGACCACCGATGATGCCGTCGCTCTCGACGGTATCGGCCGTGTCGACACCCTCACGCGCACTGCGCGCCCAGCGCGGCGGCCACTGACGCGGCCGTCCCTGGCCATCGAGCACCAGGTGCTGCGTGCCCTCGGGCAAGACCTGCAGCGTCTTCAGGAACTCGATTACCGAGCCCTGTTCGTACTCGCTGAGCGCCAGGAAGGCATCCGTGGTGTACTGAGCCTCACCAGCGTGGGCCAGAATGGCCTGGCGCAGCGTCGTGAACTTGCCGTGGTGGAAGTACGGCGCCTCGTTGGCGGCACCCCACAGCTTCTTGGTGAGGAAGTGGCTGTTGCCGGCCAAGAACTCCACGGAACCAGCCGCGAAGTGCATGTTCAACGGTTCCCGGTTGGGATCGTCCGGACCGCTAGTGATGTCGTGCAACTTGAGGTCCGTATAGGCGGGCACCTGGACGACACCGTTGCGAGCCCGCAAACGCGGTCCTGGCAGGCGGCGATTGTTCAGATCGACCACCAGATCCGGCGCGTCGCCCGGCTGCAGATTGCCGGCCGGGTTGAAGGGGTTGGGTTCGCTGTAGTACCAACCGTGGTTGTCCAGCGGCAACGAGGAAATGTGGCAATCAGAGCAACCGATGTTGACGAACGCGTCCTCACCGGTCAGCACCGCCTCCTCGAGCGGCCGATAGCGCGGAATCACCCGCCCCGGTACCTCCAGCGTCGCCTGCCACACGGAAGCGGCCGTGATGTCGGCACGCGTCAGCTCGTTGACGAAGCCGTCACCGTCAGGATCGGTCCCCTCACCGAAGCGCTCGGTGGACTGCATTCCGTGGTGGTGGTTCATCGCGTTGTTGGTGAACTCACGCAGCGAGATCACCGCACCGGCCTGGTGGAAGGGGCGCACGATCAGACTCGGCGGAGCGTCCGCTCCCGTCGACCTGGTACTCGGTGCCGCCAGACCCTCGACTTCCGAAACGTCCCAGCTGCCGTCGACAGCGCGGCTCAGGCGCCCGAACGAGACTCCCTTGGTCACCAGGTCGGCAGCTTCGCCAGGACCGATAGAGTCCCGGATAGCCTGCATGTCGGCAGTCATCTGACGCGCCAACATCTCGATGTAGCCAGAGCCGAACATGCCCAGGGTGGCACGCGAGTTGGCGATGTCGTCGAGCGTCACGGGGTCGCCGTTCTCGTTGACACCACCACGCGTCGGGATCGGATCGTCATTGTCGAAGGTAGCGAAGTCAAAGCGCTGGCCTAGCACGAAGACGTTGGCCACGATGTCGCCACCACCACCGGAACGCGGCGCATTGTGGCAACCACCGCACGAGTTGGCATCGGGCGCCGAGATGCGGTTGAAGTTACGCGGGAACACCAGGGGTGACGTCGGATCCGCGATGTCGGCTCCAACACCCTTGCTCATCGGGCGTCCACCGCCCTCCTGGTGCGTCCAGATGGCGTTGAAAACGGCTTCACCGTGATCGTTCAAATCGAGAACAGAGAGGTTGTACTCCTGTCCATCCTCGAGATGCTGCGGAACGGCCACCTCGATCCCGGGCACGAAGTCCTCGGCCTGGGCGGTGGGTGCAGCGAGTACAAGGGAAAATGCCGCGGGAATCACCGCGGCCGCGATCCAAGGGAACGCATGAGATCGACGCATGGTACTTCTTGCCTCCTAAGGACGTTGACAACTCGCATGCTGAACATTGAATATCCTGCACAGCATAAGATGCTAAGTATTCCGCCAGAATACCGCAGACGAGCAGACAAGTGCAACGAAGCAAGTCGTTACGCATCCGCCGGCACGGGAGATCACCACGCAGGCAAACTTACGCTATGACTAGAATTCTATTGCTCTGAGACCACGAACCAAAGAAATGATAATGTAATAATCTTAACCTTCTTATTTTCTTTCTGACTGGACGGAAAAAACCTATCGCGTCGACGGTCGATAATGTCTCCTTGAGACGTTGGCGTGCCTGAAACAGCTGAGAGCGGACGGTTTGCAGCGACACCGACATCTCGCCGGCGATCTCTTCGTACTTGAGGTCGCGCAGACGCAGAAGACAGCACTCCTGCATTCGCGGTGACAGCTGACGGACCGCGCCCTGGACGTGCTCGACGGTCTCTCTACGCAGCAAGCGCGTCTCGGGATCGGGCTCAGTCTGGACGTCGGCGGCGATGGGGAGATCGCCATCGGAGTCTTCGTTGCCCAGGTCGAGCGGCACTTCCTGTGCGCCACGTTTGAGGGTGTTGCGGTCGCGCAGATGGTTGAACCAACGGTTGCGGGCGATGCGGTACAACCATGTTTCGAGGCTCGAGTCTTCACGAAAGGTCGAGGTCGTCTTGAGGATACGCAGGAAAATATCCTGCGTCAGATCTTCGCTTTCTTCCGGTGACGCACCCTTGCGTCGGAAGAAGCGGGTCAGGGGGCGGTGGAAGCGAAGAAAGAGGTCCTCGGGAAATAGCGATGCAGCCTGCTGGGACATGAAAGAAATCTCCTCCGGAATGTGAACAGCGGAACGCCTCGGCGATGAAATTGGACTCACGGTTGCAAGACAGACACGAAACGCAGCGGGATGTTCAGCGCTCCTTCACTGGCTTCGACAGCAGAACCTGACATAGTGTGAACTAAGCAGAATACACCTACTTCATTGACGGAACTATGGCCTGGAATCGACTCGAACTCAAGCAGCAACTGGACAAGGCCTACGACGATCTGACCGCGCTCGAACAGAGCCTGGAAGTCACTGAGGACGCACTCGAAGGCGCTCGGCTCAGCAACCGGATCGAGCGACAGCGCCAGTGCATCCGGCAGCTCCACGACACGCTGGACACGCCGCCGGAGCCGTTGACGGCACTCGAGGTGGCACAGGAGGCTGAGGAGAGCCTGGAGCTGAGCGAGGGTTGGCAGGTCCTGCAACCCCCGACGCGGCTCGATGCCCGCCAAGGCGAGGACTCCTGTGGAGACGTCGAGTTCCTGGTGCAGGGACGCAGTAGCGCTCGACGTGTCAGCCTGCTGTGCACGGCGCCCGGAACCCAGCCGCAGGACGACGTCCGGACAGACGCCCTGCAACGGCTGAAGACTGTGCGGCACGAGCACGCCGCGGACGAAGCCTGGTGGATCACGGACCGTCCAGTACCGGCGGCGGTGCGCCGGGCGATCGAGCACGAAGAAGGTCTACGCTGCCTGCGCCTGGAAGAGATCTTCTTGCACCTGGTGCCCCTGCACCGCTATTTCGAGTGGCTGGAACAACGCTATCGCGAGCTGCGCATCGAGGACTACTTCGTGCACCAGGGCTGCACCCTGCGCGTGGGTACCGCCGGCGCCAGTTCGGCGCAAACGCAGCACGGCTCGGTGACGCGCTTCCTGGAGGCCTGGCTCGCCAGCCCGACGCGCAACCACCTCTCGGTGCTCGGCGACTTCGGCACCGGCAAGAGCTGGCTCTGCTGGTACCTCGCCTACCATCAGCTCCAGGCTTGGCGGGCGGCACCGACACGCGAGCGCATTCCAATCCTGATCCACCTGCGCGACGCCCAACGCTCATCGTCGGTGGAGGACTTGTTCGAGCTCTTCTGCCGCACGCACGGCCTCGACGCACCGTTCCGCCTGTTCCAGGCGCGCAACCGCTGGGGCCGCTTCCTGGTCCTGCTCGATGGCTTCGACGAGATGCAGCAGCGAGTCGAGCCGGAGGTCTTCGAGCGCAACTTCGACCGCCTGGCGGTGCTGGCCGTGCCACGCAGCAAGGTGGTGCTGACCTGCCGCACGGGACACTTCCGCTCGGCCGGCCACGAGCAGGAGGTGATGGCGCGCGAGATCGACCCCCACCTGCACCTGCGCAACCGGCCCCACTTCGAGATCCTCTACCTCAAGGAGTTCAACCCCGAGCAGGTAGCAGAGGCCCTGGAGCGTCGCTTGGGCAAGGATTGGGAGGTCGACTGGCAACGCATGAAAGACGTCTACAACCTGCCCGACCTGGTCAAGCGGCCGGTGATGCTGGAGATGGCGGCCGCGTCGCTGCCCGCCTTGCGCGACCGGGATCACGTCAGTGCCACCGATCTCTACGACCACTACACGCGGCGCTGGATCGAACAGGTGGGTGCAGGCCGCAGCCTGCTGACGCCGGAGGACCGCGCCGCGTTCTCGCGGGCCCTGGCCTGGAAGCTGTTCCAGCAAGGTGACCAGGCGGAGCCGAAGATCCACTGGAATCACCTTCTCGGAGCGGTCCACCGTCTGGGCGGCAACCTCGCGCGGCAGGACTCGGACCCGGTCGCCCGCGACGTGCAGACACAGTCGTACCTGGTACGCGACGCCCACGGCAACTACTCCTTCGCCCACCGCTCGATCGGCGAGTACTTCGTCGCCCGCGAGCTCCAACGCTACCTGCAGCAGGGCGACCACCAGCCGTTCGTCGACCAGGACTTCCCCGACGCCGTCGACTTCTTCCTCGGCGATCTGGAGCTCGACGTGGACCGCTTGTGGAGCTGGTTGCAGTTACCGCAGGCGCGCGATACGGAGAGCTTCCTGGCGGGCAACGTCCTGACTCTGCTGGCGTTGCACGACCCGAGGAGGCTGCGCGGCAAGGACTTCTCCGGGCTGGTGGTGCGACGCGCCAAGCTCGATCAGGCCGACCTCCAGGACTGCCGCTTCATCGGTGCAGCACTGCGGTCGCTGGATATCAGCAACGCCGACCTGCGCCGCGCCGACTTCACCGATGCCCACTTCTCGAACCTGATGCTCGGCGTGCGCTCGGCGGCCAAAGGGGTCGCCGCTAGCGCCGACGGCCGCTGGATCGCCAGCGGCACCGGGGAGAATCAGATCCGCGTCTTCGACGCCACCAGCCTGCAGAGGGTGCACGACCTGGGCAGCGCCGATGACTTCCAGGACTCGATCACCTGCGTCGCACTGAGCCGCGACGGGCGCTGGGTCGCCAGCGGCGGTTTCGACCCGACCGTGCGCGTCTGGGACCTCGACGCACCGGAGATCCCCGCCCGCAACTTCAACGGCCATACCTCGACGGTCTACGACGTGGCGCTGGATCCCGCCGGCCGCTACGTGGCCAGCTGCGGCCACGACCGCCGGGTCCTGCTGTGGGACCTGGAGACGCGCGAAGAACTCGGCCACCTGACCGGCCACGAAGCCACGGTCTACTCGGTCGAGTTCCATCCACGCGGCGACCGGCTGGCGACTGCCAGCTTCGACAAGACGCTGATCGTGTGGCAGCTGGAGACGATCGTCGACCCGGAAACCGGGCGTCGGTCGCTGATCGTCCACGACCGCGGCTACCAACAACTGCAGGGCCACGACGGCCTGGTCAACAGTGTGCGCTTCAGCCCCGACGGCCGCTTCCTGGCCAGCGCCAGCAACGACACCACCTTGCGCCTTTGGGACCTGGAGCAACTCGACCTGGGCAAGGCGCTCGCGGTCTTCGAGGGGCACACCGACATCGCCTGGTGCGCCGCCTTCAGCCCGGACGGCAACTACCTGGCCAGCTGCGGCACCGATCGCACCGTGCGCGTCTGGGACGTGCGACAACGGCGGCAGCTGGTGTGCCTGGAAGGACACCAGAATACGATCTGGGAGGTCACCTTCGACGCTACCGGCGAACGGGTGATCAGCGGCAGCCACGACAGCACAGTCCGGGTCTGGAACTGGCGGGACGCGTGCTGCATCCAAGTTCTGAAGCTGCCAGAAGACGCCAACCAGAAGATCCGCTGTGACGGTATGATCCTGCCACCCCAGGAGGGCTCCGGTCTGAGCCTGCTGCAATACCGCTTCCTGCTGCGCAAAGGCGCCGTGAACCCGAGAGGAAACGATGACGCCAACTGACACCGGCTCAGCGCCGGATGCCACGCCACACCCGGACGCCTCCCTTCCGGAGAAGGACGATCGTGGCACCGACTTCCCCCGGGTCGCCGTGCTCGGCCTCGGCCTGATGGGAGGATCGTTCGTCGGCGCGCTCGAACGTCGCTTCCCCGAGACCCAGAGCGTCGGCTTCGACACCGCCCCCGAGACAGCAGCTCAGGCACTCGACCTGGGTCTGGTCGACCGCCTGGCTTCGAGCGCGGAAGAGGCCGTCGCCGAAGCCGACCTGGTCGTGCTGGCGATGCATGTCCGCGGGATCCTCGAAACCATCCCGCGCGTCGCCACGATGATGAAAGACGACGCCGTGCTGCTCGATCTGGGCAGCACCAAGACCGCGATCGTGCGTGCTCTCGATGCGCTGCCCGAGCGGCTGCAAGCGATCGGCGGCCACCCGATGTGTGGCAAGCGGACCTCGGGCGTCGACGGCGCCAGTCCCGACATGTATCGCGGCCGCGTCTTCGTGCTGACGCCATCGCAGCGGACGCGTCCAGAGACCTTGGAGCGCTTGCTCACCTTGCTGCGTGCGCTGGAGATGCGGCCGGTCGTGCTCGAGCCCGAGCACCACGATCAAGTGGTCGCCTACATCAGCCACCTACCTCACTTCCTGCCAATTCCCCTTCTCGAAGCGACGGCGGCCGCGGGCGATGCCAAGACCTGGGAACTCGCCGCGGGCGGCTTCCGTGCCGCTGCCGGTGGTCTAGACAGCAATCCCGCCATGTGGGAAGACATCTTGCTCACCAACCGCGCCGCCCTGGCGCAGGCGCTGCGGGCACTGCGAGCCCAGGCAGACCGCGGCGTCGAGCTACTGGAAGCCGGCAGCGACGACGACTTGCTGCGCTGGTTTCGCGACGCACAGGAACTCTACCAACAGCGTCTGGGGTGAACGCTCGGATTTCTGCTCCAGCTCCCTCCCCTACACCCACACCATGCGCCAGCAACAGCTCGAAAGCCAGATCCGCAGCCTCTCCAAGCTGATCGACCGCCTGGAACGGCAACGAATCGTCACGGGCGAGCCGCTCGAGGCCGTCAGGCTGGACGACTTGATCACCGACAAGAAAGACTTGAAGCAACAGCGCGTCCACGAGTACCGAGCGCTACACCCGCGGCGAATACCGGATGACTTGCTCGACGACCTACTGCCTGCCGATGCACCGCCCCCGGAGATCTTCCTGAGCTACCGGCGGACCGACAGCCGCGACGCCACCGAGCAGCTCGCCACCCTGCTGGCGCGTCAGTTCGGAGCGGATCACGTCTTCTACGATCTGCATCGCGGCGCCATCGCACCCGGTGCCGAGTGGCAGCAGGTGCTCGACCAACGTTTGCGCCAGGCCAACATCCTGCTGGTCATCATCGGCCCCGGCTGGCTGGACGCTCGTGACGAGGGCGGACGGCGGCTCGACCAACCCGACGATCCGGTACGACACGAGATCGAACTCGCCCTGACCCTCGGCACACAGAAGCTGCCGGTGCTGGTCGCGGGTACGGCCAGCCCAAAGCGCCAGCAGGTGCCGCCGTCGATCCAAGCCTTGTTCGACATCCAGGCCGTGCGCCTGGACGACGCAACCTTCGAGGTCGACGTCCACCAAGAGTTGCTGCCCTGGGTGCAGCGGGCGCGCCTGCAGGGCTGTCGCCCCCCCAAGGCAACCTAGGGAATACCGTAGCGCTTGCGCTTCTGCCACAGTGCCTTGCGCGAGATGCCCAGCAGCTCGGCGGCTTCTCCCTGGTGACCGCGAGTGTACGCTAGCGCCTCCCGAATGGCCTGGCGTTCGAGGTCGAGCAGCGACTGTGGCACCTCTTCGCCACCCTCGGGCGGTGGCGGGTCGAGCTGGGCCCCGCGGGTCAGTACCAACTCGCGTTCGAGCACGTTGCGCAATTGACGCAAGTTGCCTGGCCAGGAGTGACGCAGCATCCACTGGCGGGCACGGTCGCTCAGCGTCAGGCCAGGGCGCTCGAAGCGCTCACCGAGGTCGTCGAGCAGGGTCTCGAGCAGCGCCGGCAGGTCGGCACGGCGTTGGCGCAAGGACGGGATGCGAAAGGCGAGGACGTCCAGGCGATAGTAGAGGTCTTGCCGGAAGGCCCCTTGCTCCACCCGCCACGGCAGGTCGTGGACGCCGATGGCGACGAAGCGCACGTCGGCGCGGCGTTCGCGTCCACCCAACGGGGCGAAGCGCAGATCGGACAGCAAGCGCAGCAGCTTGGGCTGCACGGACAGCGGCAGTTCCTCGACGTGATCGAGCACCAATGTGCCGCCGGCCGCGCGCTCGACGCGTCCGGCACGCGCCTGGGTGGCACCGGTGAAAGCACCTGGACGGTGGCCGAAGAGGTCGCTCTCCAGCAGATCGAGCGGTACCGCTCCGGGGTCGACGTCGATCCGCGGGCCGCTGCGTCGAGGACTCGCCTCGTGGATGGCTCGCGCCAGTGTCGAGCGTCCGCTCCCCGCCTCGCCGAGCAACAAGATCGGCGACTCGGCGGCGGCGGCGCGGCGGATGCCGCTGAGTGCCCGGGCCAGGTCTGGTGCCCGGGTCAACTGAGCCTCCAGGGACCAGGGCGAGTCGTTCAGGGCGGCGTACCGCTCAGGCTGTCGCGGGCGCCAGCTTGGCGGTGACGTCCGGGGCGTCACCCCACAAGCGCTCGAGCGCGTAGAGGTTCCGCTTGTCCGGCTCGAAGATGTGCACCAGGAAGTCGCCGAAGTCGAGTAGCACCCAGTGGGCGCGGTTGTACCCTTCGACGCTCAAAGGCCTCACCTTGAGCGGCTTCAGCGCTTTCAGCACGGCGTCGGCGATCGCTTGCGCCTGCCGCTCGTTGCTGGCACTGCACACCAGGAAGTAATCGGTGAAATCGCACACGGCGGTCAGGTCGAGGACCTTCAGGTCGATCGCCTTGCGGCCCTGCATGGCCTGTGCCGCCAAGCCCGCCAGGTGCGCGACATCCGCGGCACTCAGACCCGCGGAGCGCGTCTTACCCGCGGAGGCGGTGGCACCTGGACTGGCTTCAGGTTGGCTGGGTGTGGAATCCGAGAGGGATGCGCTGGAAGTTGCACTCATTGATTTTTATGAATAGCAGACCCTGAAGGGAAAATCAATCATTGTGTTCGGGACTGGCTGGCGACTCGCCACTGGCCGGTCCATAAAGCGGGTACTTGTTCAGATAGTGAGCGACGCGCGGCGGCAACCATCCTTCGGTCACCAGTGCGTCCAGGACGGCGCGCCGTTCCGTGCCCGCCGGCGCCAGGCGCTGACGGATGCGCGTCGACGACACCTCGACGCCGGGGTTCTCGATCAGCGTCACGCGCTCGCTGTCGATCCAGGCGCGCAGAGCCGGCGACACTTCCCCCAGCTCCACGCCAGAAGCACTTTCGTTGCGATCACTTCCCGAATCCTCCGAACAGGTGCCAGTCGATGGCTGCAAGCTCCAACCCGGCCGCACCATCGCCGCCACCCGCACCCTCGCGGCCAGCTCCTGCCAGCGATGCCAGGTGTCGAAGCTGAGCAACGAGTCGGCACCGAGGATCCAGGTGAACTCGACGTGCGGCCAGCGCTGTTGCAGGCGCTCGGCGGTGTGGATGCTGTAGTGCGGAGCCTGCGCCGGGTCCATGTCCAAGTCACTGACGACCAGGGCGTCTTCGTCGAATAAGGCCAGCTCGACCATGGCATAGCGCTGGGCTGCCGGTGCCAGCTCGTCGCCGTCCTTGTGCGGCGGGGACGCGGTGGGTAGGTAGAGCACGCGCTCCAGCCCGAGGCGCCGTTGCACGTGCTGGACCGGTTCGACGTGGCCCATGTGGACGGGATTGAACGAACCGCCGAACAGGCCCCAGTGCGCCTTCGGCTGAGTCATACGTCGTCAGTGCCCGCAACGGCAGTCTTGTCGCTGCTCTCGACAGGAAGCTCACGCTCAGCCTCGACCTGGGCGCGCTCGGCTTGCTCCATCAGCCGGCGCAGCTCGGCGACCAGGCGGTCGAGCCCCTTGTGCGACGCGGAGCTGATCTCCAGATGCGGCAGTCCGCGCTCCGCGGCTAGCTCCTGCAGGCGCTGCTGCCGCTGTGGATCGGCGGCGTCCAGCTTGCTGCCAACCAGCAGCCGCGGTCGCTGCAGGAGCTCGGGATTGAACGCTTCCAGCTCCCCCTCGATCGTCGCGATGTCGGCGACCAGGTCGCCGGACGCTGGATCCTCTGGCGCTGGATCTCGAGTTGCCGGGTCGCCTTCCGCTGGATCAGTCTGCGTAGGCACGTCCAATGCGTACTCCAGCGGTGGCGACAGGTCGACCAGGTGCAGTAGCACGCGACAACGTTCGGTGTGACGCAGGAAGCGGTGTCCCAACCCTGCACCGTCAGCAGCACCGGCGATCAGGCCCGGAAGGTCGGCAATGACGAACGGCTCGCCCCAGCCGTGGCGATCGGCGACCACGCCGAGCTGCGGCACCAGGGTGGTGAAGGGATAGTCCGCGATCTTCGGCTGGGCGGCGGACAGCGTCGAAATCAGGGTCGACTTGCCGGCGTTGGGCAGGCCGACGACGCCGACGTCGGCGAGCAGTTTGAGCTCCAGTCGCACGCGTCGCTCTTCGCCCTCACGTCCCGGTTCGCTGCGCCGCGGGGCACGATTGGTGGCAGTGGCGAAGCGGGCATTGCCACGACCGCCGTGACCGCCGCGCGCCACGCACAGGCGGGCACCGTCCTCCACCACCTCTCCCAGTAGTTCGCCGGTCTCGGCGTCGTACGCCTGGGTGCCGAGCGGCACTGCGATCTCCAGATCCTTGCCGCTGCGCCCAGTGCGGTTCGAGCCCTCGCCATGACGCCCGCGCTCGGCGCGGTGCGGTGCCGGAAAGCGCAGGTGGTAGAGAGTGTTGCGCTGCCCGTCACCGAGCAGGTACACCGAACCACCGTGGCCCCCGTCACCGCCGCTCGGTCCACCGCGGGGCACGAACTTCTCGCGCCGGAAGGCCATGCAGCCATTGCCGCCATTGCCACCCTGCACGGGAATGACGGCTTCGTCGATGAAGTTACTCAAGGCGGGCCCCGTGCTTACCCGCGGGGATAGGCTCTAACCTTCCGCGGGCAGTATGTGGATGTACTTGCCCCGGCGGCCACGATCGTGGAACTTGACCACGCCATCGGCGAGCGCGAAGAGGGTGTCGTCCTTGCCGCGGCCGACGTTGTCGCCGGGGAAGAACTTGGTGCCGCGCTGGCGCACCAGAATCGTGCCGCTGGACACCGTCTGGCCACCGAAGCGCTTGACGCCCAGAAACTGCGGGTTGGAGTCGCGGCCGTTACGGCTGGAACCCTGTCCTTTTTTATGAGCCATCGTGTCTTCCTTTTCAGCTCTTAGAAGCCTGCATCAGGCCTGGATGTTCTCGATACGAACCCGCGTCAGGGCCTGGCGATGGCCGTTGCGGCGACGGTACTGCTTGCGGCGCTTCTTCTTGAACACAATGACCTTGGAGCCGCGAACCTCATCGACCAGCTTGGCGCTGACCTTGGCCCCATCGACCACCGGCGTGCCCACCTTCACATCGTCCTCACCGCCCACCATCAGCACGCGGTCGAACTCGACGTCGCTACCCGGCTCACCGGCGTCCGCCAGCCGTTCGACGTCGATGACGTCACCCTGCTGGACTCGATATTGCTTGCCACCCGTTTCGATTACGGCGTACATCTCTTTGCTCCTAACGCTCTACTCTGCTTTGAGACTGCATTGCTCTGGAGTTTGCACAGCTCTTGAGGCTGCCTGCTGGAGGCTTCTGTGCGGGGCCGGGCCGTGGCACGGCGCAAGAAGCGTGAAACTAGCATGAAGCGCCGCACAGGTCAATCCTGCCTTTCCTGCTCTTGACGGCCTCGAGGCTCAGCACACCCCGTCGACCTCGCCATAGCGCTGCAGGCGCCGACGAGGGCTTCGCGGGAGGGTCTGGGGAGGGCTAACTTGGAGGTTGGTTCGAGGCCTGTCCGCCTGCCGTGCCGTCACGCTCGCCTTCCAAGAATAGCAACTCGCGCTGCTGGAACCAGGCTTCGGCGCCGCGCAGCTTCCACTCGGTCTCCTCGCCGTGCAGCTCGGCGGCGCCGCTCAGGGGACCGTAGTTGAGGAAGAGCAGCACGTCGCGACCGTCGGGGCGCAGACGTAGTTCGGAGCGAATCTCCAGACGCCGGCTGCCGGTGACGCGCAGGCGATGGATGTCGAGAGCGCCGGCGTTCAGGTGCAACTCGGCGTGCGCATCGACGTTCTGGACGGTGAGCAGTCGCTGGGCCCATGAAGGTAGTTCGAGCGAGCCCGATTCGGCCAACGCCAGCAGCGGGCGCGAGTCGAGTAGGCGGGCCCGAAGCTCGCCGCGGAAGCGGCCGCTGAGGCTGTCGTGGTCTTCCTGGCTGAGCTGCATCTCGGCGCGGGGCAGATCGATCTCGGCGAACCAGCCACGCTGGACGACGTCGCCGTCGTCGTCTTGCAGCGTCGCGTTGTCGAGTCGCAGACTCGTGCCGGCGAGGTCGAATTCGGTCTGCTGCAGGTTGCTGGTGCCGATACGGCTGTGGAAGTCGAGATCCCCGAACATCTGGAGCCGGTTGATTTCGAGGCCGGCATTGCGCGCGCGCAAGCGCATTTCCCCACGGCCGCTGCCCGTGGCGGTGTCGAGTCGCATGTGTGCCGAGATGCGACCGCTGCCGCCGGTGAGGCGAACGCCGACGTCGGGAGGCAGGTAGAGGTTGTAGGTGGTCAGGTCGGGCAGCTCGGATTCCGGCAGAGTGATCTCGGCGCTCAGCTGGGGCAGCGGTGCCAGCAGGTCGGTTTCGTCGCTGGCGACACGCAGACGCAGGCCATCGCCACGAATGAAGGGATGCCCCGGCTGCTGAAGACGGCTGACGCGGAAGCTGTCCAGCTCCGCGACAATCTCCAGCCGTGGACCCTGCTCTTCCCCTTGGCCCTCTTCGACCCGGCCCCGAATACTGCCGTCGCCGCGACTGCGGTAGAGCAGGTAGTCGGCGCGGATATCTCCGGCCTGTAGGTCGAGGGTGGAGCCGGGTTGCAGGATACCGTGGTCGACCAGTAGGTCGGCGCGCAGCTGGCCGCTACCGTTGAGCGACAGCCACGGCACGCGCTGCAGGTAGTAGCGTAGGAAGGCGAGATCCTGCGTTCGGCCCTCGACCACCACTCGTCCCTCGACGACGCGCAACAGCTCCGTCCCGCGGTGCTCGGGAGGGCGAAAAGGCTCGCTACGCGCACTGGCGGTCAACGTGCCCTCGGCGATGCGTTCCTCGCCGACCCAGACGGCACCCGAGGTCAAATCGAGCCGCGCCTCGGGAATCTCGAGGTCCCCCCGCACCTGGTAGCGCATACGACCAGTGAGCCGGCCACCACCAGCGTAGCGGTAGCTCTCGAGCCACAGCCTTTCGGTACCGACGTCGATCGCCTCAATGTCGATGCGCCAACCCGGCGGCCTGCCGGCCACGGGCGGCGGGTACAGTTCCTCCGGCTTGCGCTCCGGCGGGTTGGCCAGACCGGGAATCGGCGGCGCCAAGGCCTTCGGGTCGACGTCATCTTGCAAGACAATCGCCAGCACCGACGGCCCGTCCTCGTCGAGCGCGTCGAGACGCCGGCGTTGCGAGAAGGAGAGTCCCTCCCCCTGCAACCGGTAGACATGGAACTGGCGCTCGAAGAGTAGCTCGGGGTCAATATCCAGATGCGCCGTGCGCAGGCTCACGTGCCACTGCTGGCGCGAACTCTGCCCCCGCACTGACAAGCCAAGCACGTGCAGGGTGGTCGGCCAAACAGTCCAGGCGACGTCCCAGCGCACGCGCGTCTTCTCCGGCTTCTTGTTGAGGACCGGCGACAGCACGCCCAGGTTGAGCGCCAGGTTGACGATCAGCAAGAGCAGCAGCGGAGACAGCAACAGCAAGAGAAGCAGGCGCCGCAGCCAGCGCCGACGCGGCTTTGCCACCAAGGGTGCGTCCGTCTCGAGAGTCTCGCTCGTCACAGCTCAGCGGGGCCCCGAACAACCGCGCTCACGGGCGGACCGTCACTCGAGTGGAAAAGACGGTGCCGTTGAGCGTGTCGACCACCGCGACGACCAGGTCTTGCTGCTTGCGCCGCAGGGTCACGGGCGTCGAGTACGTGAGAGCAGTCGGTTCGGTGGGCATGGCGTCGAACGCCACTTGCAGCGGCACCACCGGCACCTCGGAACGGCCACCGGTCTCGTCGAGCGCGGCGATGCGCAATTCCAGCTGCGTCACGTACTTGCCCTCGACCGGCACCATCGCGACCTGGTGCGCGGGGATCCACACCTTGAGGTCGAGTTTCATCTTGCCCCAGCCGGCCCGCCGCGGACTGCCGAGCTCGACCTGCAGTGGCAGCGCGCTGGGCGAGTTGCCAAAGAGGAGCGCGCTCTCGACTTGCATCGACCGCTCGCGCCGGACGGACGAGTCGAGGTAGCTGTCGCGGGCCCGCACGTTGAGCTTGCGGGCCTGGAGGTCGGAACCCGTCACTTCGACGCGCACATCGTGTACTTCGTCGTCACCGCGCCAGTCGGGGGTGAAGCCGAGCCAATAGAAGGAGCGCGTATCCTCCACTACCCGGGGCAAGGCATCCAGGCGTCCCGAGTTGAGCAACGGCCGGCCGCCGGTCTCCTCGGCCAGCAGCGTCAGCGCCGTGTGCACCTCCTGCTCGCGCAGGAAACCGGCGTTGAAGTTGCCGGCAATCGAGCCGGGCGCCTCGGCACCGGCGTCGACCAGCTCGCTCTGCAGGCCGGGAACGTCGACTGGATAGAGCGTGTAGCCGAGCCGGTTGGCGGTGTCGGACAGCGGCCGGTAGAGCTCGGGACCGCCGGCCACCAGGCGGTCGACCAGGGCGCGCGGAGCGTCGGCCGTGACGTACTCGGCGGGCACATAGGGCCAGCCGCCGGAGAGCACCAGCATGACCTTGCGCCCGGGTGGCTGGGCGAAGCTCCGCAGCGTCGCCGCAGCCGCCGAGACCACGCGCTCGACCTGGTCGACAAGCTGCAACGCGTACTGTTCTTCCTCGACGTCCAGGCGGCCGATACGCCGCAGCTCGCCGGAGTCGGGTACCGGAATGCCGGTCCGGAAGTTGCGCCGCTCGGCGATGCGCTGCAATCCGTAGGCCGGGCGCCGTGTCGCCTTCTGCAAGGCGTCCTCGAGATCGCCGGCCGACTGGCTCCAGCTGCTGAGCATGGTCAACTCGCGGCCGTCGAAGGCGATGATCGCCATGCGGTCCGCCGGCCCGAGTAGGGGCAGGTCCTCGATCAACGCCTCGAGCACCTTGTCGCGGTCGTGGGTGATCGAGAAGAAGTCGTCGACGAAGAGCAGGTAGCTCGTGCCCAGCTCGCTGCCCGGCTGCAGCGCCGGAACGCCGGGTGTCGACTCTGCCGTACCAGTCGTACCAGCCGTACCGGAGGGTGCCGAGGTACGACCGCCGAAGATCTCGGAGAAGTAGTCGATCGTCACCGGTTCACCGTCGACCAGAATCTGGAAGTCGTCGGCGCGCAGTCCCGAGACGCGCAGGCCGTCCGCGTCGGTGACGACTACTTCGACGTTGACCACGCGCACTTCGACGACGTCACCGAACACGCCCGGTCGCGGGTCCTGCAGTCCGGAAGAGGCGGGGCCAGAAGCGCCTGGCCCGGGTACAGCGTCCTGAGCCCACAGGAGGCCGCCGGCGGAGACGCTCAGCAGGAGCACGAAGAAGGTCGACAGCAGGCTGGGTTGGCGTTTCATGCGCACTATTGTCTCAGATCTCGCACATCAGTTGTCGCCCCTTCGTCCTCGGACGACGTCTCCGGCGGTTGCGAGAACAGCGGCAGCTGGATGCCGGCCTCCGCGGTTTCCAGGCGGGACGCGGTGACGCCGAGCAGGCGCACGCGACGCTTGCCGGCGTCCGTCCGGCGCAGCAGCAGGTACGCGGCGGCGGCAATCTCGCGCGCGTCGCGGCTGGGCGTGGTCAGCGTCAAGCTGCGACTGAGGGTGGTGAAGTCCGGGTAGCGGACTTTGACCGTCACCGCCGCGGCGTAGAGATCCCGCTTGGCCAAGCCGTCGGCGACGATGCCGGCCAGCCGGTCGAGCACCTCGTCCATCGCCTCCAGGCGCGCCAGGTCGTGCTGGAAGGTGCGTTCGGCACCCAGGCTCTTGCGCTCGCGATGCGTCACCACCGGCCGCTCGTCGAGACCGCGCGCATAGCGGTAGAGCGCCCCGCCGTAGCGGCCGAAGCGGCGCGTCAAGACGTCCGCTTCGATGGCGCGCAGTTCGGCGATCGTGCGGATCCCCAGCTCCTCGAGCGCCGCGTCGGTGGCCGGGCCGACGCCCTGCAACCGGCGCACCGGTAGCGGATCGAGAAACGCTTGCACACGCTCCGGCGGCACCACGGTGAGCCCATCCGGCTTGTCGAAGTCCGAGGCGATCTTGGCCACCAGACGGTTGGGACCGACGCCGACGCTGACCGTCAACCCACACTCCTCCAGGATGCGCCGCCGGATCTCACGCGCCAGTGCCGTCGCCGTGCCGAAGGCAGGGTACTGCTCGGTGACGTCCAGGTACGCCTCGTCCAACGCCACCGTCTGGATCACCGGCGTGAACTGCCGGAACAGCTCGAAAATGCGTGCCGACTCGCGCCGGTAGCGGGCAAAATCCGGCTTCAGGAACACCGCCTGCGGACACAGCCGGTAGGCCCGCGACGCCGGCATCGCCGAGTGCACCCCGAACGCCCGTGCCTCGTAACTGGCCGCCGCCACCACCCCACGGCTCTGCGGCTGGCCGCCGATCACCAGCGGCTTGCCGCGCAGCGACGGATCGTCACGTGCATGGACGGCGGCGTAGAAGCAATCCATGTCGCAGTGCAGGATGCGGCGACCGGGGTCCACGCTGCTTGCGCCCACGGGACCTGAGGGATCATTGGCCATGGCGCCATATTACCGCCTCATTCACGTCTCTTCCAGCCCTTCGGCCATGTCCATGAAAATGCTCTCTGTGATAGGTTTTTAGGTCCCGCACTCTGCTGAGTCAGTCGGCAATCTGCCCCTGAGAAGCTGTTTCAACAGGAGGAACGCAAGGATGCAGCCACTCCGTCAAGAGCCCGAGCGCTTCAAAGCCGTCAGCCACCAGAACATCGTGAAACACGACCTGTGGTCGCGCATACCCGCGCCCTACCAGGAAGCGATTCGCGTGGTGGCGCAAGTACTGCCCTTTCGCAGTAACAACTACGTGATGCGCGAGCTCATCGACTGGAGTGACCTACCAGCAGACCCCCTGTTCCAACTCACCTTTCCACAGCCCGCCATGCTGGAAGGCGGCGATTACGAGACCATCCGCGACCTGCTGGCCTCGGACGCTCCCAGGAGCGAGGTCACCGCGGCGGCCAATCGCATCCGCTTCCGACTCAACCCCCACCCGGCCGGCCAGATGTCGCACAACGTGCCGCATGTCGACGGCCGTCCGGTTCCTGGCGTGCAGCACAAGTATCGCGAGACAGTGCTCTTCTTTCCCGGCCAGGGACAGACGTGCCACGCCTACTGCACCTACTGCTTCCGCTGGGCACAATTCGTTGGCCTGCCGGACATGAAGTTCCAGGCGCGCGAAGCCGAAGACCTGGTCGCCTACCTCGCGGTGCACCCCGAGGTGTCAGATGTCCTGGTGACCGGCGGCGATCCGATGATCATGAAGACCAAGGCGCTGCGCAGATACCTGGAGCCGCTGCTCGCTCCCGAACTCGAACACGTACGCCATATCCGCATCGGCACCAAGTCGCTCGCCTACTGGCCTCAGCGCTTCGTCACCGACGCTGATGCCGACGACTGCCTGCGCCTGTTCGAAGAACTCGTCGCCGCCGGCAAGCACGTCGCGATCATGGGTCACTATAGTCACCCCGTCGAACTGAGCACCTCCGTCTCCCGCCAGGCCGTCGCCCGTATCCGCTCCACCGGCGCCGAGATCCGCATGCAGGCGCCGCTGATCAAGCACGTCAACGACACGTCCGACGCCTGGGCCGAGTTGTGGCGAACCGGCGTCCAGTTGGGCATGGTCCCCTACTACATGTTCGTCGAACGCGACACCGGCCCGAAGAAGTACTTCGAGCTCCCCCTGGTACGCGCCTACGAGATCTTCCGCGCCGCTTACGGCAAGGTTTCCGGCCTCGCACGCACAGTACGCGGACCGTCGATGTCGGCCTTCCCCGGCAAGGTGCACGTGCTCGGTGTCCAGAACGTCGCCGGCGAAAGGGTCTTCGTGCTGGAGATGCTGCAAGGCCGCAGGAACGACTGGGTGCGCCGTCCCTTCTTCGCCAAGTTCGACCCGGAGGCGACCTGGTTGGATGATCTCGAGCCGGCGTTTGGCAAAGAAGAGTTCTTCTTCGAGCCGGAGCTGCGGGAGATAACGGCCGCGAAAAAAAAGGCACACGAGTCGTCGAGACCGTTTGTGCCCGCGGCGGCGCTCCAGGGGACACCGTCGATCGTGCCGGTGGTGTGAGAGCGCCAGAGCCCCGGCTGGCCTAGTGGCCGGTGATCAGCAGGGTGCTGCCATCGGGACTGAAACCGCAGCGAGATCAACTGTACTTCCTGATGCAACGCTGACCCGACGGCTTCGCCGGTCGCGAGATCCTGAACAGGACGGGCGCCTTGGCATCAGTGCTCCCCTTCGCGAGCGGTCCACGGCGGCACGCCACCGCGTAGTCGGAGGTAGACGGCGAGTTGGCCGAGATGTTCATGCGCGTGACCGGACAGGATCGTCAGGACATCACGGCGGGTCTGGTTGTGGCCGCCCATGAACTCGACCTGGACGCTCAGAGCATCGGCATCCAGCGCTTTGGCGGCCTGGAATACCTGCTTGACCGACCCCTTGTAGAACTTGACGATCTCAAGCGGATCGGTGAGCGTGGCCTCGAGTTCGCGGCTGAAACCCTCGGGGAGTTGGCCACCAAGCATCGACGCCAGCCAGTAATTTGCCATGGCGACGTGAACGAAGGTCTGGCCGACCGTGCGCACTTCGTCGGTGGGACGGTAGGCGAAGTCGGCGGCCGAGAACTCGCCGGCCAGTTCCTTGAGCTTGCTCGACACGTGGTCGAAGTCCTTGAGGAAGGCGCTGAGTTCTGCGTCGCTGCACGAGCAGTCATCGGTAGGAGCGGCAGGAGACCGGGGTGCCTGCGGGGCGCGCGGAGGGTCATCGGCGTAGAGCAGCGTCGGACTTGCGGCGGTGAGCACAAGACCCGCCGCCAGGCCCAGGGTCGTCCAGCACACCTTCCAGTGGGCGGACGCGGTCCGGACGGTCGGCTGAGTGGTGAACGCGCGGGCGGTATGTCTGTGGTGCATGACGGCGGCCTCCTGAGGGGGGGACGGGCTCTGAGAGCGGCAAGTGTACCCGACCGCTGGACCAGTATACGGCGGTCAGGGGCAAAGGATGCAGCCGCGGAATCGAGCACCCTGGCGCCAGCGGGCTCGGGTATGATGCGGGTATGTTGCGGCTGCGCACCAGCATCGAAGGAGAAGAACAAACGTTCCGCCTGGCCGGCGACGAAGTGCGTCTAGGCCGCGGCAGCGACAACGACATCATCCTGTTCGACTTTTCGGTGTCGCGGCACCATGCGTTGATCCGGCGCGAGGAGGACGGCTGGGTCATCTACGACCAGAACAGCACCAACGGCGTGCTGCTGGATGGCATTCGCGTGCCCAAGGGGCGCCTGCGCCTCGGCGACCGCCTGAGCATCGGTACCTTCGAACTGCGCGTCGAGCAGGAGCCGCCGCGGCCGGTGAGCCGCACGTCGGTGACCGACAAGCTGGCGAACGACTTGGGCGATACCGAGGACGGCGAGTCAGCACCGGAGATCGCCAACGCCACCATCGTGCGCCCCATTGCCGAATTCACCGCCGAGTACGGCAAGGTCAGCGACGCGCTGAGCCTGCAGGGCGCCAAGCGCGAGGCGCTGGAGCAGGCCTACGCCAGTGAGATCTTTGGCTACCTGACACGTCTGGCCGGCCTGCTCATCTCGACCGATTCGGTCGACGAGGTGCTGCAGCGGGTGATGGACATCGCCTTCGAGGCGCTGCCGGTCGAGCGTGGCTTCATGATGCTGCCGGACGAGAACGGCAAGATCACCTGCCAGCTGGCGCGCTCGCGCGAGCGAGTGGACTTCCGTCCCGATCAGACGGTGCCGGTGTCCAACACGATGGTGCAGGTGGTGATGCGCGAGCGCGTCGCCCTGCTCACCTACGACGCGCTGTCGGACAAGCGACTGTCGGGGGGCGACTCGATCCGCATCCACGGCATCCGCGCCGCCATGTGTGCACCGCTGTGGTCGGACGACAAGATCATCGGCTTCATGCAGGTCGACTCGCCGTTCCAGGTCGGCAGCTTCAATGAGAACGACCTCGACTTCTTCGCCGCCCTCGCCAACTACGCCGCGGTGGCGGTCGAGCGTCTGCGCTACGCCCACCGCGCCGAGGTCGAGCGTCGGCTGCGCGGACGTCTGGAGCGCTACCACTCGCCGGCGGTGATCGAAGAGGTCATGCGCCGCGGTGAAACGTCGGCAGCCCATCCCGGCACCTGGTTGAAGAACGCCGAGGTCACCGTCCTCTTCGCCGACCTGGTGGGCTTCACGACCTTCACCGAGACGGCACCCCCGGAACACGTCACCGAGATGCTCGAAGGCTTCTTCAACTTCTGTGTCGAGGCGATCTTCGAGGCCGGCGGCACCTTGGACAAGTTCATCGGCGACTGCGTCATGGCGTTCTTCGGCGCTCCCATGCCGCACAACGATCACGCCCTGCGTGGCGTGCGCGCCGCCATCGAGATGCGCCGCGCCCTCGATCAGTGGAATGCGGACCGCAGCAACCAGGGTCTGCCGATGCTCGCCTCGCGTATCGCCATCAACAGCGGCCCGGTGGTGGTCGGGGACATCGGCAGTCACCGGCGCGTCGACTACACGATCCTCGGCACCACGGTCAACATCGCCTCGCGTCTGGAACAGTTCGCCGCCGGCCCCGGCGACATCGTCATCGGCCCTGAGACGAACCGTCTGCTCGCCGGCCGCATCGAAACGGAGTCGATGGGCGAGATGCAGCTCAAGGGCTTGCAGCAGAAGATCACGCCGTACCGCGTGGTGCGCTAGCCCGGGAACTCTTCTCCCTTCGGCATGGTCTAGACTCTTGGGGACACACCGACCATGCAGACCACCAGCGTTTCTGGGACCTCGGCGACGAACAGAATGACCATTGCCATGTCCGCTCAGGGCGACCTCGATCTCGTGCAGCGTCACCGCTATGGTGACGAGGCAGCGTTCGAGGAGGTGTACCACCGCTTCGATCAGATGATCTTCAACCTGGCCTACCGCATGGCCGGGGGTGACGCCGAGAAGGCCGCGGACTGGACGCAGGAGATCTTCCTGCGCATCTACCGCTACCTCGATCGCTTCAAAGGCAAGTCGAGCCTGAAGACCTGGGTCTATCGCATCGCCCTCAACCACTGCCGCAGCAAGCTCAGCCGGCGCCGCTGGTTCACCACGCCGCTGGCCGAGGAGGCGGGGTACGAAGAAGGGGTGGAGCTCGAGGAACCGGGTCGAGGGCCCGAAGAGACCGCCTTGAACCAGGACCGCGGTCGTATGTTGAACCGCGCCCTGGCGCAGCTTCCCGCCACCTTCCGCGAGGCGGTGGTACTGTGCGATATTCAGGGCTTGTCGTACCAGGAGATCGCCGAAGTGCTCGACATCCGCATGGGCACGGTGCGCTCGCGCATCGCCCGCGGCCGCGAGCGCTTGCGGACGATTCTCGAACCCATGCTCGCGCAAGCGGGTGAAACTGCGGGTACTACCGCGGGAGCTACCTCATGAGCCGTCATGCCACGGCGGAGGATCTCTCCGCATATCTCGACCAAGAACTCGAAGCGCCGCAGCTGCGCCTGGTCAAGGACCACCTGGAAACCTGCGAACCGTGCCGGCGCAAGCTGCAGGGGCTGCGCGGTGTCCAGCACCAGTTACACCGCCTGGAACAGCTCGCTCCACCGCCGCTGCTCGCCGGCGACATCCAGCGCCGCGTGCGTCTCGAGCCGCGCCACCGAGGCCTGTTCGACAACCTGGAGGACCGACTCCGGCGACTCCCCGAACAGGGCACCATGCTGGTGGTCTTCGCCTCGGTCTTCGCGCTCGCCGTCATCGGTTACCTGTTCACCGAGGGCATCCAGCGGCACGAAGGGCGCACTTCGGTGATCGTCCCTAGTGCCGGTACGGTGACCGAGGCCGACGCCGAGCACCCGACCGTCGAGGTCGAGGGACGGCGCTTCGAACAAGTCGACGGCGGCTGGCGTGAACTCGACCTGCCCGCCGACGCCGAGCGCCTCACGCTGCGCGTGGGCACGCCAGACGGCGACGCGGTGCTGGCGCGTCATCCGAAGTTGCAGTCGCTGCTCGGCGGCTCGACCCAGGTCGTGTTGCGCGACACGGTCGACGGCCGTGAGCGGGTGGTCGTCCTCGTGCCCTGAGCGCGCTCTGTTTGCACGCCCAGCCCGCCTCGGCTATCCTTCCGGCGGTTTCGTCCCCTGACCGCTTCGATCGTTCACGTCCCTGCCGGAGGAGTGCATGCACGAGCCGCTGATCACCAACGACGCCGTCGTCCTCGGTCTACTGACCGCCATTCTGGCCTTCGTCTTCTACACTTCGAGCCGGCCAGACGGCTTCTGGAAGCGCTTCTACGGCATCGTACCGTCCCTGCTGCTGTGCTACTTCCTGCCCTCGCTGTTCACCACCGCCGGCATCATCGACGGCGAAGCGTCGAACCTGTACTTCGTAGCGTCGCGCTACCTGCTGCCCACCAGCCTGGTGCTGCTGACGCTGTCGATCGACCTCAAGGGCGTGCTGCGGCTGGGACCCAAGGCAGTGATCCTGTTCCTCACCGGCACCTTCGGCATCATGATCGGCGGTCCGCTGGCCATCCTGATCGTCTCGGCCTTCGCCCCGGACCTGGTCGGCGGTGTCGGCCCGGACGCGGTGTGGCGCGGCTTGACCACCGTGGCCGGCAGCTGGATCGGCGGCGGCGCCAACCAGGCGGCGATGAAGGAAGTGTTCGAGGTCGGCGACGACCTCTTCTCCGCCATGATCGCGGTCGACGTCATCGTCGCCAACGTCTGGATGGCCGTGCTGCTGATCGCTGCCGGCAAATCCAAGCAAATCGACGCCTCGACCGGTGCCGACACCACCGCCATCGACAATCTGCGCGACCGCGTCGCAGCCTACCAGGCCGAGGTGTCGCGCATCCCCAAGCTGGCTGACACCATGGTGGTGCTGGCGGTCGGTTTCGGCGTCACCGCCATCGGCCATGTGGTGGCGGATTCGGTGGCCCCCTTCCTGGCCGAGAACTACCCTGGCCTGTCGCGCTTCAGCCTGACCAGCGGCTTCTTCTGGCTGGTCGTGGTGGCGACCACCGGCGGCCTGATCCTGTCCTTCACCAAAGCGCGCCATCTAGAAGGAGTCGGGGCATCGCGCCTGGGCTCGGTGTTTCTCTATGTACTGGTGGCGACGATCGGCATGAAGATGGACATCATGGCCGTGTTCGAGAACCCCGGCCTGTTCCTGGTCGGTGGCATCTGGATGCTGATCCACGCCAGCCTGATGATTCTGGTCGCCAAGCTGATCAAGGCACCGGTCTTCTTCATGGCGGTGGGCAGCCAGGCCAACGTCGGCGGCGCCGCCTCGGCACCGATCGTCGCCTCGGCCTTCCATCCGGCGCTGGCGCCAGTCGGCGTGCTGCTGGCGGTACTCGGTTATGCGCTCGGGACCTACTGCGCCTGGGCTTGCGGTTTGCTGATGCAGGGGGTGGCGCCGTAAGCCGCCCCCAGATCGTCCCCTGATCGAGTCGTCCCTTGATGTCGAGTAGATGCTAGGATTCAGTATCTTTGTGTGCGGATCCTTGGATCTGCCTTGAATCTGGAGCGAGGAACTATGCGCGATTTCCAGCATGCCCTGCGGAGCCTTCTACGCTCCCCTGGTTTCACCTTCGTGGTGGTACTCACCCTCGGCCTGAGCATCGGCGCCGGGGTGGCGATCTTCTCGGTGGTCAACGCGGTGATTCTCCAGCCGCTGCCGTTCGACGAGCCGGACGAGCTGGTACGGATCCACAACCACCCGTTCGACAACCCGAACATCTCCTTCGAGGCCACCTACCCGATGTTCCTGGGCTGGCGCGAAGAGGCACGCAAGCTGGAAGATCTGGCCGGCTTTGCCACTTCGTCGGGCGGCATGGTCGTGGACATCGAGGAAACGCGCCAGCGCGTCGAGGGCAAGTACGTGTCGTACAACCTCTTCGACCTGCTCGGCGCCCGGCCGGTGTACGGACGACCGCTCGAGGCCACCGACGACGTGCTCGGTGCGGCCCCCGTCGTGGTGATCAGTGAGCGCCTCTGGCGCCAGCGCTTCAGCGCCGACCCGAACGTCATCGGCGAGGTGATCAAGGTCGATGGCGTCAGCCGCAGCATCGTCAGCGTCATGCCCGATGACTTCGAATACCCGCTGGGTTCCAAGATCTGGGTGCCCATCGCTAGCGGCCTGCCAGCCGGCTACCTCGAGGGCGCAACGGCGCCGCGGCTGTTCAACGTCATCGGCCGTGTGGCCGATGGCTCCAACCCGCAGGAAGCGTTCCAGGAACTGCTGAGTATCGTCGACAACATCACCAATCCAGCACTGCCCGAAGGCGCTCGCGCCACCGTCTCAATGGAACCACTGGCCGTCGAGTTGCTGGGCGACACCCGCGGTCCCCTGCTCTTCCTACTCGGTGCCGCCCTGCTGGTGCTGCTGATCGCCTGCGCCAACGTCGCCAACCTGCAGACGGTGCGTACCATTTCGCGCCAGCGCGAACTCGCCTTGCGCGTCGCGCTCGGAGCCCGCTGGAAGGAACTGGCACGCGGCTCGCTGGCCGAAAGCTTGATCCTGGCGCTGCTCGGCGGTGCCCTCGGCCTGGCGCTCGCCTGGTGGGGCATCAAGGAGTTGCTCCGGCGGCTGCCGACGCAGTTGTTCCGCGCCGAGCAGATTGGCCTCGACGGCACCGTGATGCTGTTCGCCCTCGGCCTCAGTCTCATCGCGGCCTTGATCTTCGGCCTGCTGCCCGCCTTCTACGGTGCCACACGCAAAGTCAGCGCGGTGCTGCAGGAGAACACCGGGCGCACGACCAGCTCCAGCAGCTGGCGCCTCGCGATGAGCTTCTTCGTGGTGGTGCAGGTCGCCCTGGCGGTCTCCCTGCTGATCGGCGCCGGTCTGCTGCTGCGCAGCTTCCTGACACTGCAGAATGTCGGCGTCGGCTACGACCGCGAGCTGCTCAGCTTTTCCGTGCCACTGCTCGACCCGCGCTACGACATCCCCACCACCTACCAGTTCTACGACGACTTGGTGGCGCGCTTGGAGCCGCTACCGGGCATCGAGAAGGCTGCCGGCGTGTTGATCCGGCCGCTCGACGGCACCGTCGGCTACGACTACCCGATCACCGTCGAGGGACAGAATCCCGAAGAGCAAGCGCTGCTGCCCTTGTTCAACTTCCTGGCCATCACACCGGGCTATTTGGAGACCGCGGGCACACGAGTGCTCGACGGCCGCGCCTTCACCGACGCCGACCGCGATGGCGCGGCACCGGTGGTGATCCTGACCCGCAGCGCCGCCGAGTTGCTGTTCCCCGACGGCAGCGCGGTCGGCAACCGCATCAAGTACGGACCGCCGCAGTCGCAGCAACCGTGGGTCGAAGTCGTCGGTATCGTCGAAGACGGCCGCTACCGTGGCATGGAAGAACCCACCGTCACCATCTTCGCCCCCTATCGCCAGAGCCCCTGGGGTCTCAACCACATGATCGTCCGGACCACCGGCGATCCCTCCGCGATCGTCGGCACCGTACGCGCGCAGATCCAGGAACTGGACCCCAGCCTGCAGCCCATGGACATCGCGGTACAGCGAGAACTGATCGGCAAGATGATCGCGCGCCCGCGCTTCAACACCTTGCTCCTCAGCGTCTTCGCTGCCCTGGCCCTGGTACTCGGAGCCGTCGGTCTGTACGGCGTAATGTCTTACATCGTGGCACTGCGCAACAAGGAGGTGGCGATCCGCCTGGCCATGGGTGCCATGCCCAAAGGCGTGCTGGCGTTGGCGCTGAAGCAAGCGGTCGGCCTGGCCTTGGTCGGCGTCGGCGTCGGCTTGCTGATCGCTTACGTGCTGTCCGTCGTGCTGGCACCGCGCCTCTCGGACATGCTCTACAACGTACCGCTGGTCGACCTGACGACCTACCTGCTGGTACCACTGCTGCTCCTGACCGTCGCCGCGATCGCCGGCTTCGTACCCGCCCGACGAGCCAGCCATGTCGATCCCATGGTGGTCTTGCGCGAGGAGTGAGGTCTCGGACTGCCGCGCCGAGCCAGTTTCAGCACAAACTTTCGGCACGGCGTGTCCGTAGGATAGGAAGAGCGTCCGCAGCAGGACCAGGGCAAGCTCATCAGTCATTGATGATCCGTTACAATTGCGGATAGAATCTTTTTGCAAGTGCCCTGCTTTCCCCTCGATTCGAGATCAGCTGCGTTCCTGCCAAGACCCTTCCACCACCTCGACCGCGGCCCCCATCGCGGGGTCGACTCCAAAGGAGACTCCCCATGGCACAGCTTCGCCCCATCCTCCTTACGATCCTCCTGAGCTTGCTCTGTCTGCTCCCCACCGCCGCGGTGTTCGCACAGCAGGGTCCCGGCGGCCTACCCACCTTCCGCACGCCGTCGCTGCAGGACATCAAAGCCCAGGACTTCAACGAAGACCTGATGGAAGTGCGCCGCCAGCCGACCGACAAGCTGCTCGCCAAAGCGATCGCTCACGCCTTGTTCTTCGGCGAGGGCGATACGATGAAGCTCACCGAGCTGGACGGTGAACCGCTGCAAGTGCGGGAAAAGAAGAACGGCGACGCCATCAACGAGATCGAGCGTGACGGCCGCTACAAGTTCTACACCACCATCCGCGGCGAAACCCTGAAGTGCGAGCGCCAGGGCAACAAGAGCGACCTCAAGGAAGCCAACCGCGTCGTCGTCATGGTGCTCCTGGGCCGCCGCTCGGACTCTATGATCTGCGCCTTTCGGCCGCTGGAAGAAGACACCGCCGAAAGCGAGAACTGAGACGCCGTCGTCCCCATCACGCTGGCCGCGATCACGCAGTGTGTGCAAGCAGTGCAGGCCGCAGTGAGAGAAAGGGCCCCCTGGTGACAGTCCTGGGTTGAACATCAACCTACTCAAGGAGACCCACCATGCCCCGTTCCCTGCTTCTCGTTCTCGTACTCTTCACCCTCTGCGGCGCCCTGCTCCTGACGGCTCCGGCAGCAGCCGGCACTTCCGAGTGCGTCTCGGACTGCCAGTGCCAGCCTGGCTTCCTGTGCTCTCCTCCGGATGGCACCTGCCAGCCAGCCGTCTGCCCCGACGTTTGGGATCCAGTCTGCGGTCTCGACGGCGTCACCTACAGCAACGACTGCGAAGCCAACGCGGCGCATGTAGTCGTCAAGCACAAGGGCGAATGCAAGCCTGACGTCTGCGGTGGCATCACTGGCCAGCCCTGCCCGGATCCAGAGCACCAGGTCTGCGACCTGCCAGCCGGTCAGTGCTTTGGGGCCGACCTACAAGGCATCTGCAAGCCGCGCCCCGAGGACTGTACGGAGATCTTCGACCCGGTCTGCGGTTGCGACGGCAAGACCTACGGCAACGACTGCGAGCGTCTGCGCGCTGGCGTCCAGCTGGATCGCCCGGGTGCTTGCGGCGAGGACGTCTCGATCTGCTTCAGCAACGCCGACTGCCACGCTCGTGCCTTCTGCCGCAAGGCCCCTGGTGCCTGCGGCGACGAGATCGAAGGCTCCTGCGCACCGCGGCCGGATGTCTGCACAACCGACTTCGACCCGGTCTGCGGCTGCGACGGTGAGACTTACAGCAACACCTGTGTGGCGCACAGAGCCGGCGTCAACGTCAAGCACCGTGGAGAGTGCGGCTACAAGGAGTAGTGCCTGCACTTGTTGCTCCGGAAGCCTGATCGCTCGGAGCCTCGACATTGCTCTGAAGGCCCGATAGCTCGTGCCTCGATACGCGCCAGACACACGACGGCTCCGGTACTCGCAAGAGTCCGGAGCCCTGTCGTAGCTCGGGAACGCCGGTCAAACGGCGCTCGTACGTTAGGCGCGCAAGTCGAACTGGTTCTCGTCGCAGCAGTCGCCCGGCGAGCAAGTGGTCAGCACAGTGCAGCCGCCAGCATCGGAGCACGCCGCCGCAGCGACCTGCGCCAGTGCCTTGTCAGACACGGCGCGGCGGGTTTCACGGTTCAGGGTGAGGCGCTTACGATTTCGCTTCTTCATGTTCTCTCCTCGTGAAGATGATGGGGGGCGCGAAGAGTGTAGCAACTCACCTCCTGTTCGCGCATCGTTCGAACCGAGAGGGGCGCCTGGCCGCGGGCTCAGCCCAAGCGACCCGTGATGTA
>CBDUPA010000015.1:0-172777 GCA_965368975.1 uncultured bacterium
CACCACGAGCGATCGCGGCCAGCTTTTCGCGCGCCTGATCGCGCGCATCCGCCAGGCTCATCACCGGGTAGACACCGAGGTTCAAGCGGCGCTTGCTGCCGCTGGCACCCTTGTAGCGCACGATGAAGGTCTTGCGACCGCTCTTGGAGACACGCACTCCGAAGCCAGGCAGCTGGAGATCCCAATAGTCGGTCATCCAGCGCCCGGCGGTGAAAGTGTCTATGTTGCGGTGGGTCAGGTGGGCTTTCGGCATGGCCTGGCCTCACCGCACCGGCTGGACCTGGCACCACTGGCCAGCACCCGCAACAGTGATCGAGGCGTACAGCTCGACACCCACCACTCTCCCGGCCTCTTGGAGCCGATGTGTGAAGCGCTCATCCTGCCGGCTCGGCATTGGGTTGCCGGACGGGTGGTTGTGCCCGACCACGACCGAGCGTGCATTAGCCAGCAAAGCCGGCGCCAAGATGCCGCGCGGCTCGGCTTGCGCCCCGGTCAGGATCCCAATGTAGGGCACGTCCCAGCCGATGACTCGGCGGTTGCCGTCCAGGAAGAGCACGGCCAGAGCTTCGCGGTCGTAGCCCTGCAGCACTTGCCAGAGCAGCGCCGCCGCGTCACCACCAGCACAGACTCGGGGATAGGTGTGCAGAGGTGCGCTCGCCTCCCGCACCAGCTCGACGCGAAAGCGCGGCACCTTCGGCAGCAACGGTTCCTTGGCGCGCCAGTATGGGCTCGTCGGTCGGCTCTTGAGGAGGTTGGCACGGCAGGGCCGAGGCACTCTTTGATCAGCAGGCAGGGCAGCAAGCAGCGGAGCGAAGGCATGCTCATCGAGCGGGATCTGTCGCAGCTCAGCTTCCAACTCTGCGCTGGGTCGAAAGTCTGTCCAGCCGAAGCGATGCACCCGTTCCCCCACCTCGAAGCCAACCTCCTGGGCCAAGTCGCGGAACTTTCGGCTGTGGTAGCCGCGATGGCAGCAGTCCTTGACGCCGCGCAGTCCGTTGACCCAATGCACCATCGCGTGCAGCAGCGACGCCAAGATCTCGGACTTCGAGCCCGTCAGTGCTGACACGGGAACGCGCACGACCTGAGGCTCTGCATCTTGCCGATGATCGGCGAGACGTCGCAGGCCCTCGACGCGGACTTGGAGTGGATGTCGCGCAAGCTCCGGTCCGAAGCGGTCGAGCAGCTGCTCGCAGCAACGCTGCAGCTCCTGCTCAGCTAGTGCGACGTGGGTGCCGGTGTCCATACCCGGCATCGGTCAGCTCTCCAGATCCGGTGCGATACCCAGCTTCTCTTCGAGCCGCGCCGCCTGTGCGGCCAACTGGTCGGACACTTCGATGGCCAGCAGGTGGAACCGGGATAGCTCCGGGTCGTCGACGCTGCCCGGCTCGGCGCCGAGGTGGTGGATGTGGCCTTGAAGTTGACGCAGGTCTTCGAGCGCGGCGCGCAGGTCGGACTTGACTGGCACCTCGCCGCGTTCGCGGTAGGTCTCCTCGTGGAGCAAGGCGTTGTCGTAGAGCGTGACACCGACCCGGCGGAAGGCGTCGCGGATGTGGGCTTCCGGGTAGAGATGCAGGTACGTCTCGCGGAAGACGGCGTGGGCCTCCCACTGCGTCGGCTCGAGACTCGTCGATAGGGGATTGCTATGCTGCGGCTGGTCACTCATGGGACTTCCTTCCTTTGAGTGGCTAGGCCCGGTTCGGTGCTGGTACACCGGATCGGGCCGCTTGGTTGAAGGGTGGGCTGGCCTGAGCTGGTAGCAGCTGGGATAGGGCCACCCGGTGAATCTGGTACCACTACAGCGGGACCGGGCGAGCTGTCAACCACATGAGCGGATGATCCATACGGCACTCAGGATCATAGACATCCTTCTCAAGAACTAGGACTACAGAAAACCTTCTTCGACACCGAGTCACGACCTGACCCAGTCTGCCAGGGTGGAGCGGCTTGCCGGGGTAAGATCTCGGGCGAACTGTTGAACGTCTTTTTAGTGGAGGTTTTCCGATGCCTGTAGGGCCGCTGCCTTTTGAGACTCTCGATCCGAAGACATTCGAACGCTTCTGCTTTGCTCTGCTGGCGGCGGAGGGGCACTCCGAGCTGCGCCACTGGGGCGACGCCGGCAGCGAGAAGGGCTGCGACCTAGTCAGCGTCGACCAAGAGAAACGTCGAGTGGTCACGCAGTGCAAGCGGGTGAAGGAACTGGGACCGACCGATGCCGAGAAAGAGGTCGCCAAGGTTCTGGACCACCAGCCCGATCCCAGGCCGGAAGTCTGGTCGCTGCTGGCGACCTGTGCGCTATCCCGAGAGACGGAGAAACGCGTCAAGGCGAGAGTAGGGGACGGCTTCGAGACGGAGTTCACCGGCCGTACTGAACTCGAACACCGGGCCCGTAAGCATCCTCATGTCCTGGAACTCTACTTCGGCTCCCCCTATCGCAACGATCCACCGTTGTGGTGGATTAGCGCCGCACCTCTGGATGAGCAATGGGCGCATGCGTTCGCGAAGGATCTGCAAGCCTGCCTGCGGAAGGTGAACCGCAAGGCGAACGTCGAAGTCGGGATTCCGTCGGACAAAGTGTCCTGGCCCGAGGTGCCCGAGACCGCGAGCGTTGGGATCGTCCTAGTATCCCCCGAGGCCCTGGCGCACAGCAGCTTGCGGCGACTTTGGAGGGAGAGTTTGTGCCAGCCATGCCTCCAGAGCGGCAAGCGCACGCTGCTGGCACTGGACTTCGCTGCAACCCCGTGGCCGGCATGGCTGCAGGAGCGCTTCGATCGCGTGGACTGGCCGGCAGACTCGGATAGCGATGCCGATCCATATCGCATCAACCTGGCTCAGATCATCTCCAAATACATCGGACTCACGGAGAATGGCGACCTACCTGTATCCGTGAAGAGCCCCGATTCCATGTCGCGGCGGTTGCCGGAGAGCCTGCGCCAGCGCCTGGTCAATGCCGTAACACCCTTCGCGGGCAAGACCCACGAGTACCGAGCACTGGCTAGTGCCCTTGGACTCGACGGCCGCAAAGCTCTGGACGATTTCGAGACGGCTGAAGAGCGCGCCGCTGCCGCCTTGATCCTGGCTACCGGCGACGACGATCCCAGCGCTGCCGGGCAGCGCGTCCTTGCCATGATCCAGGATGAATTCCGCGACTCTCCGGCCGGCTTCGAGCATTTCGGTGCGTTACGCCGAGCGCTGCAGCGACACCAAGCTTCTTTACCCCAGGAGCAGCAGCACGACCTGCTCAGCACCTGGCTCGAGTACATCGAGTCTACGCACCGCCGTCTCGTACCGGCTTTTCAACGAGACCAGGAACTGATTCTGCTCGATCGCGTCTACGTCGAGCTGCAACTGACTCCAGACCAGCAAGAGCGATTCACTGCCCGGCGGCTCCCGCAGCTGGAAGGTAGTGCCAGCCCTGACGGGGTGGTAGGGCACCGAGACGAGGAGCACTTGGCACACACCCAGTCCCTTGAAGAACTTCTCGCCCTTGACCCGGCTGACTACTCCTGGGTCACCCGGCGCTGGATCGTGCGCGGCGACCCGGGCTCTGGCAAGACGACGCTGCTGCGCCACTTGGCCGCCAAGCTGGCCAAGGACTCGATGCGGCGCTGGGTCCCGCTGTTCCAATCCCTACCCGTCTTGCTGCGAGAGGGCAAGAACCTGCTCGAACGGGTCGAGACGCTGCTGGATGGCGAGGGCCTGAGCCGCGTGCTAGATCATGCGGGAGAGGAGGGACACCTGCTCGTTCTGCTCGACGGACTCGACGAAGTCGGCCCCGAGGTTCGTCCCCAGGCCGAGCAACAGATTCGCCGTCTCGCCGACCGCTGGCCGGAGACTCCGATCGTCGTCACCACCCGGCCGATCGGGTATCGGCGTTTCGCGGGAGACTTTCGAGAACTCCAACTTCAGCCCCTCGATCACCAGCGCAGGCTTGGCTTCCTGGCTCGCTGGTTCGGTCGCAGCGAGGAAAAGGAAGATCACGAAAGAGCGATCACAGCTCTCCAGGAACTCGACGGTCCGGGCTTCGAAGAACTTGCCGGCAATCCGCTCTACCTGACCCTAATGGCCTTGCTGCTCGAGGATGATGTCTCACCGTCCCGCAACCGCTCCAAGCTCTACGACCAGGTCTTTGAGCTACTGCTCGAAGGCAAGCACAAGCTAACCGCCCGCGACAAGAGCTTCGAGAAGATCCAGCGTCCGGAGCTGGTGCGCCAGGCGCTGCGCCTGCTCGCCGAGTCGATGACCTTCGACAACTGCGATGCCGAGCGCTTCGGAAAGCTGCAAGAGCGCTTGTATCGAGATGAGCTGGAGAGCGTGCGCGAGGAACTGCGCAAGGTGCATTGCTGGGACGGCAAGGTGGACCGCTTCCTGGAGGACATCGCCGAGAAGGTCGGCATCCTCGGCCCGCACGACGGTGAGGATGCGGACTGGCGCTTCTGGCACCGCACCTTCAAAGAGGCTCTGACCGCTGAGCGGATGGCCGAATGGGACTCGGAGAAGTTGCTGCAGCATGCGCATGACATCCAGGGGCAAGAGAGCCGCTGGGCCGAACCCTTCGCGTTGGTGTGCGGCGTCGTCGACGATGCGGATGCCTTGCTGAAGCAGTTGCTGGAGGCCAACCGAGATCTCGCTCTGCGCGCGCTGCCGACGGCGCAGAACGTCAGCGACGAAACGGTGCGCGAGGTGCTGGAACTGACGGACAAGTGGACCGAGCGCTCGAAGGTCTATGAGCAGTTGCCGGAGCTGGTCGGGGACCCGGAGCGCTGCTTGCGGCTGATCGATCGGCTGCGCCAGGGAGTTCGCAACGGCAATGACCTCTACTTCCTGGACCATGCGGCCTGGCAGGTGGGACAAGCCTCGGAAGGCCTGTGCGAACGAGCGGAAAACCTGCGGCACCGGATCTACGACGAGTTGCCAAAGGTCGAGGATCCTGAGCTACTGCGCCGTTGGCGGCGCCCGGACGGCGAGGAGAAGGATCTGTGGTGTCGAGTTCCTGCGGGAGTCGGCTGGGTGGGTTCCCGAGACGATGAGGTCGACGACGATGACCCGCGAGGGCATGAGATGCCGCGGCATCGGGTCGAGGTTCAGGGGGACTGCTGGCTGTTGGCGGTACCGATCACGAATGCCGTGTACGCAGCGTTCGATCCGGGCAAGAACTCTCATCGTTGGAAAGGCATCGACCCAGAAGAGCTAGCTGCACACCCCCGGGTGCTTGTGACCTGGTACGAAGCGGTCTCTTTTTGCCGCTGGCTGGCCTGCCAGCCGGGTTTCGAGGGTGCGGCGCCCAGCCTGCCGGAAGAGGAAGTTTGGGAGTACGCGTGCCGGGCGGGATCGGAGACGCGGTATTGGAATGGCGAGGACGAGGAGCAACTGGCAGAGGTGGCTTGGTTCGGGGAGGACCCTCTCAAAGGGACCACACATCCTGTAGGTGGAAAGCTCGGCAACGAGTTCGGGCTCTACGATGTACACGGCAACGTCTGGGAGTGGACAGCTTCGGGCTTCGACGAAGCACGCTACCAGGGGCGCACCTCAGACTCGCCACATCCGGTCGATCCGACGACCCACCCGGCAGATCTTGCCGCCTCCCCCCGCGTCGGGCGCGTGTTGCGCGGCGGCTGCTACGGGAGCACGGCTCAGCGGTGCCGGTCGGCGTACCGGCTCAGGAACGACCCGTGGGACGGGTGGAACGAGAACGGGTTCCGCGTGCTGCTGTCCTCCGCCCCGAGCGGCCTTTGAAGTTTGATCATTGATCTTAGAGAGTGTGGATGAAGCTGGCAGGCCGGCAGGGCTTGCCGGCCGACTCGGCCGTTTCTGCCGGCAGTAGATCGCCAGAGTTCGCCAGATCGCCAGAATACTTGCCAAGGCGAGCCAGATTGGGCGGGTCGTATCCGGCAATATCTGCCGCGCTTGGCACCCGAGCCACCTGAGTTCTGACCGTCAACAGCGCAACTTTACCGGCCTTCTCAGGGTTCCAGCCGATCTTGCCAGGGTTGCCGGCAAGACTTGCCACCCGCACCTGGCAAGCCGGCCAAACATGCCACCTCAGAACAGAATGATGCCAACGCTGGAGGCGATGGTCCGTTCCAATTCGACGTCCAAGCTGCCGTCGAGATGCTGGCGGATGCGGCGGTGCAAGCGCCGCAAGGGGCGCTTCAGACAGTGGATATCCTGGCGCGAGATCCGGTGGCCCAGGGCGTTGAGATGACCATGGCACGAGACGATACGGGCTTGCGGGTGCTTTAAGCGCAGACCGCGCTCGGCCATCAGCCACTCAGCGATCCTCTTGCGCCAGCGCTCCAGCTTGCGGCGACCGTCGGCGAAATAGAAGGTGTCGTCGAGAAAGCGCAAGTAGGCCGGTACCTTCAGCTGCCGCTTGACCCAGTGGTCGAAGCCGTTGAGGTAGACGTGTGCCGCCAGCATCTGGCTGCTGTGGGCGCCGATCGGCAAGCCACGACCCGGCGGAGGCCAGTCGGGGTCGAGCCCAGCCAGCTTGCGCAGCTCCGGGTGCCCGTGTAGCTCGTCACCGATCGCGAGCAACCGAGCGACGAGATCCAGGAACCTGACGTCCCGAATGCGCCGACTCAGCAAGGCGAGCAGGATGTCGCGGTCGATCGACGGAAAGTAGGAGCGGACGTCCAGGTGCAGGGCAAAGCGGTAGCGGCGTTGAAACTCCTGCAGGCGCAGCACCGCCCGGTGCGTGCCGTAGCCCGGACGGCAAGCGTAGTCGTCGTGGGTGTAGGTCGGCTCGAAGATCGGGTCGAGCTGGTGCACCACCGCGGTCTGCACGATGCGGTCGCGCAGCAGGGTGCGGGCGATGACGCGCGGCTTGGGATCGCGGATCGAGACGAAGTCACAGGGCTGCGGCCGGTAGGTGCCCGCCGACAACTCGGCCTGCAGATCCTCCAACTGCTCCTCCAGGGTGAAGAGGAACCAGGCCACGTCTCGCCTCCGACGCTTGCCGCGCGTCGTCTCCCTGGCTGCCCGCTCCAAGGCACAGGGCTGGCAAAGGCGCTCGAAGAGGCCGGAGGTTGTACGCATGGTGCGAGGCCAGCACACCCGGGCGCTCAGCCAGCTGATCCAGCCGGCCTACGAGGACGGGCGGCACACACGTGGACCAGGACTAGGACTGGGGTCCACGGACGGGAACAGGCCTGCTCGGGACGCCCGGCCACAACGGCCGGAGTCGCGGGTTCGGGGCGGAGGACAGCAGCACGCGGAACCCCTGGTTCCTGGTCCTGATCCTGGACTCGATGGCAGGATCGTCAGCGTTCCGGTACGCCGACCGGCACCTCTGTGCCGTGTTCCTGTAGCTGCCGCCGCGCATCACGCGCCTGACGCGGGGTGGCCCGTTCCCTGAAGTTGAAATTCGTTGACTGGTGGTAGCTGGGAGCGCTCGACACGCTTGCGCCAGCCGCTGTGCCGACCGTGCCGGCAGAGCGTGCTCCACCACCAACCGCACCTGATCCGCCTTGGCTTGGAGACCGCGCCGCTGTGCGTCGGTGAGTGGCAGGTTCGACCGATCGATCCACCAGCGTCCATCTCGCTTCACACCCGGCAGATCGCCACGGGCCAGCTGGGCCCGAACAGTGCGTGGACTGCGGCCCATCAGAGTGGCGGCGGCGCGGGTGGAGAGTTCCATGACTTTGCTCTCTAATGGTTAGTTTTCGCCTGCTCTATGTATTTAGACGCTCCTCGGCAGCGGAGTGTTAATTTGCCGTGTTCGGTGTCAACGGTGTGCACCTCCGGCGGCAGGATTTGCCGGCTTGCCAGCGCGGACGGCAATTCTTGCCGGCAGCCCTGGCAGGATAGGCCGAAACGCTGAGCTGGCCGGCAAAGTTGCGCTGTTGGCAGCCAGACCTGAGGTGGCTCGGATGCCAGGAGCGGCAGATCTTGCTGCGTGCGGGTGCCCAATCTGGCCGGCCGCTGGCGAGGGTTGCGGCGACTTGGCTAAGTCTGCCGACTTACTGCCGGCAAGATCGGCCAGGGCAGCCGGCAAGCCGTGCCGGCCTGCCGGGTTCACCCACACTCTCTATGATCAAAGGCCTACTGCCGGCTCGGGGCGGAGGACAGCAGCACGCGGAACCCCTGGACCCTGGTCCAGAACCTGGACACGAAGGCAGGATCGTCAGCGTTCCGGCACGCCGACCGGCACCTCTGTGCCGAGTTCCAGTAGCTGCCGCCGCGCATCACGCGCCTGACGCGGGGTGAGGCGGCAAGATCTGCCGCTGGCGCGGCAGGATCAACCGAATAGGTGCCCTCAGACGGCCGCTTCTTGTACCGTTCCGCATCCCACTCGGAGAGCGCCCACTCATACACATTGCCATGCAGGTCGTAGAGGCCCCACGGATTCGCAGGCTTGCCAGCAACCTGGTGGGTTCGAGAACCTGAGTTTTCGGTATACCAGCCGACCTCTGCCAGCTGCTCCTTCCCATCCCCCTTCCAGAACCTCGTTTGCGCCCCGGCCCGGCAAGCGTACTCCCACTCTTCTTCCTCAGGTAGCCGCACACAACAGCCTGCGAACTCCTTCAAGCTCTCCAGCCAGCGGCAGAACGACACGGCTTCGTACCAAGTGACGTTGACCCGAGGGTGTGCCGATAGCTTCTCTTGCTCGACTCCTTCCCACGTCTTCGGCGCCTTGCCTGGATCGAAGGCCGCGTACTGTGCATTGGTTACCGGCACCACGCCCATCCAGTAGGGCCGCACCATCTTCACCCGATATCGAGGCCCTTCGTCGTCGTCTCTATCTTCCTCAGCCTCCGGACTCCCGACCCATCCCTCTCCTTCTGGAATCTCCCTCCACAGCGGCACCCGGCCATCCAACTTGGACTCGACGCTCTGGAACAACTCCGCATCCTTCGGTGCCGGGATGTGTTCGAAGAACCGATCCAGCACGTCTGCCACCCGCGACTCTGCCTTCCACCGTCGCCCGGCTTCCTCGGCAATCCACCACAGCCAGAACAGGTCGAAGCCGTTGCGCTCTCCTTGCCGCAGCTGCTCTACCAGGGCCAGACAGGCGTCTGGATCGCCGAGTTGGTCCGGGATGCTCTCGAAGACCTGTGCCCGCTCGTCCAGGTCCTCGGTCAGGTTCAGCGTCCGCCGTACCGTCTCCGGCTCCAAGCCCTGGGCGAAGACCGCCGCGCGTACCGCGAGCTTGGGGTTCGCCTCCCCCAGCTGCAACAGCAGACCGTCGGCATGATCCATCCCACCTGCCAGCAAAGCCAGCGGCTCCCCCCAGCGTCCCTCGCCGCCTTCTTCCAGTTGCCGAGCCCACTCCAGCAGAGCCTCGCCGCCACTCCTCTCGGCGTAATGCTCCTTCAAGCGCTCTGCTGCAAGGGCTTCGCGAAAGGTCCGGTGCCAGAAGCGCCAGTCGCCGCGACCACCGTCGTGGGGCCCCAGGATCTGCGTGCGCTCGTGGACGTCGTCTAGGAAGGTGAAGAGATTCCGCTTCCAAGCCGCAACGAGGCCCAAGCGACCACACAACTCTTCCGCTGTCCGTAGCCGCCCTTCGAGCTTCTTGTTCGCTTCGGCCCAGCAATCATCCTCAGTCATACCAAAGGCCAGGTGCTGCAGCGCCTCGCGGACAGCGTCTTGGTTTGGCATCGGCTGCGGCTCACGCCGATGCTCGCCGTCGAGCAGCAGTTCGAAGATCTTGGCGTACAGCTCGGCCAGCCTGCCGGAGGGCTGAACTCCTTGCTCCCAGAGTACCGCCAGCAACGTCAGGTAGAGCGGGATGCCGCTCAGGTCTCGCAGGCCGCGTGTTTCCGTGAGGTAGGTAATCGCCTGCGCTGCTTCCACTTCGGGCGTCCACTCCGGTTCTTCGCGATGCGCAGGTTGCCCTGCGTGCTCGAACCAGGTTTCGAGGAACTCCTGGCGCCGAGCGACATCCAGAGGTAGAAGGTCGAGCCGTGGCAACTCGTCCAGTGCCTGTCCGCGGCCGATGGGTCGGCTACTCACGACCACCTTGCACTTGGACCACGCTTCGTCCTCTCGAAGCTGGGTCAGAAGTCGGCGTGCTGGGGCTCGGCGTTCCCGTGGAATCTCGTCAAAGCTGTCGAGCAGCAGTAGCAGGCGACCTTCTCGGCCGGCAGCTGCCAGAGCGTCGCGTACTGGGGAGAGGTTGGCCAGGCCGAGGCCGTCGGTGGCGTGAGTCAGAAGCTCCTGGCCTGTCTCGATCAGGCGAGGAAGCGAGACGAAGACCGGGATGGCATCGTGGCTGCGCTCGCGGGCCAGCCGTGCTGCCAGGTGACGCAGGAGCGTCGTCTTGCCGGAGCCCGGCGGACCTTCGAGCAGCCACCGGCCTTCGTTCCAGCTCGGGGTGCCGATGGGCCAGTCGAGCACCTTGTCCAGCGTCGTCGGATGGCCGAGGAGCTTGCCGTCTTCGACATCCTCACTCCGCACGCCTCGTCCGGACTGGTGGTGGGCAGGCATGACCTTGACTTCGACCCAGGCTTGCTCGATCAGGTGCAGTTCGGCAGGGCGGTCGAAGTGGTCGCCGAGGCGGCGGTGCTCGGCCTCGACCTGGCCGAACCAGACGTCGAGCGGATCGGGTGGTTTCGGGGTCTTCGGCGTCGTTGTGGTGGTAGCGGTGGAGGGCTCGGGCGCGACTGTGGCTTTGAGGAGTGCTTGCAGCACGTCACCAAGAGCGCTGTGGTCCTGGTGCTGCTTACCGTCGGCATCGACCGAAGTCTCTACCGGGTAGAAGACCGCCCGCAGGTGAAACGGCTCTTCGACTTCAGCCCGATACACCTCGACGGCCTCCAACTGATCCTCAGCGAGCCCCATCAACGCCACGTGCCGCGCGTCTCCGACCTTGCGTGTATCGGCTCGGGACAGGGCTTGGTCGGCCGTCAAACGAAGCCAGGCATCTTGGAAGCTGAAGCCGACGATCACCAACTGCTCGCGCGTCCACAGCTGCTCGAAGAGCTGGCGGTAGCGCTCGTCCCCGTAGGCACACCGGTAGTCCTCGGCACCCAGGATCACGCTGTCCTTGTCGTCGTACTGCCCGTGCGCGTGCAGGATCGGAGTTTCGCCGTCCTCGGCCGGCCGGTCTTGGAGCCAGAGGCCAACACGGTCGTGCCGCCAGCCGAAGTCGTGGACGATCTGCCTCGGCCGCTCGGCCTGGCAGGCAAAGGTCAACGCGGGGTCGTAGTTGGTGGTCACGAAGGAGCGGAAGCCGAGCCGGGCGAGCGCGGCATGCGTCGCGGTGTAACGCAGGCCATCGGCGGTCTTCTTGGGACCGAACAGTCCACGAATCTCCTCCGCAAACTTTCCTTCCCCGAGCCGCTTGCGCAGTTGCAGAGCTGCCTGCAGAGGGTCGACCTGGCCGCACCAGGCCTTCTTCAGCGCCGCTGGTGCACCGCCGGCAACAGCAGCATCGGCCAGATGCTCGATCAACTGGGACCACAGCGGATAGAGACCGGCGGACGCGCCAGCTCCGACAAAGCCGACAGCCTTGCCCGTCCTCAGAATGCCGAGGCAGGTCTCAAGCGCGCCTTTGTTGCCAGGAATGTCTTGCCAGGAAATCATGCACCCAACTACTCGTCACAGAATCTACTGGCCATCTTACCTCCGGTACGACCGGAACACCGCTGCTCGGGCCAGCCAACTCTCTGGGAAGCGGTAGGCCCAGCCAGCGCCAAGAAAATCAGCCCACAGAACCAGGGTTGAAGTTCTGTAGCCGACCCTGCAGCCGCGTGGGATTCCGTGACTGATGGAAGACCGCAAAGATATAGACGAGGGCTGGTTCCTGGACGACGTAGTAGAAGACGGAATACGGGAAGCGGTTCAGCGGTGCTCGCCGAATCCCCCGGTGCTCCACGGAATAGAGCTGAGGATTCTGCGTGATCCGCGTGACGGTGCGCTGCAGCTCATCGCGCAGAGCCACCCCCAAGCCAGGGCTCTCGTTCTCGTACCAGTCGCGCGCTTCTCGGAGCTCATCGAGCGCTTCGGCGTCGAACTCGACCCTCATTCGTCGGGCCAGAGCTGCGCCTTGGCTTCTTCCCAGCTCACACTCTGGCGAGAACCGGCCAGGAAACCGTCGAGCCGCTGGTCCAGCGTCCGGCGCTGAGCCTCAGTCAGAGACGATTCCGCCGTCTCTTGCTCTACACTGCTCCAAAGCGACTGAGCCAGCTTGGCCCGCTCATCGATCGAGAGCCTCAGAGCTTCGTCTTGAAGTTGAGTCAGTGTCATGCTGGCTAGAATACCACGCAGCCTGGGAGACACCGTCAGCATCGCAGGCCAAGCCGAACTGGCGAGAGCATTGCACCAAATTTCATGCCAGCAGGCCCCGATGGAGGCCCGCACCACGGCTTGCCATTCAATTGATGAGCAGCTACAATAGTCTAAGTATTGGAAATAAAGAGGTTGGACTGGAGCCGACGACCGGGTTTGAACCGGTGACCTGCTGATTACGAATCAAATGAG
The DNA here is from genome assembly GCA_965368975.1 of uncultured bacterium. Taxonomy (GTDB): domain Bacteria; phylum Acidobacteriota; class Thermoanaerobaculia; order Multivoradales; family JAHZIX01; genus CBDUPA01. The sequence continues at coordinate 12,421 of CBDUPA010000015.1, forward strand.
CTAGGTATTACGTCGAATTTCGACAGCTCGTAGGGGGGCGCACGTCTCACCGTTAAGTACTGAGATGACTAGGCTTGGAGTGTTGCAAGGGCTGTCAGGAGGCTCCGTCAAGTTAACGTCTTGGCAGACCCTTCGCAGGACCCACTTGCCCCGCCTGAGACCCGCCCAGACTAGTCGCGGTGTCAGAGCGCCATCCCAGCTAGTTGGGCACCGTGGAGCACAAAGGCTGATAATCTGACGAAAGTATGTTCCGCCAGCGCCCGAAATGCACCTGCATCGACATTTCGACCTAATACTGACTCGACAAAGCTCTGTCTGTTGCTGTCTAAGGGAGATCTCCTCTACTAGGTCTGCTATTTCGCTATTTCCTCTGGCTCCTGGTGTGGTGTACTCTCAAGAGAGAGACTATGGCATTCTCTCTTTGGGCCTCGATGCCGGGGTGACCGCTCTGAGCAAGCATGGTAGCAAGCCAAAAGTCAGCTCAGTTACTAACCATCTCCAATGCGTCCAATAACCGGCGAGCCGATGAGCCGAAATAACCGGAACTGGAAGCATTGATATTCGAGATGACATTTGGTAGCTTGAACAAATCTTACTAATTGGAGCAGAAATTTCAGCAGGTGTTCAGGGTAATAGTAGGAGCTTCCGCCAGTACACGGCTCGAACCCCAAGTTGGACCTAGGCTCGACTCTCTGACTCCAAGTACGACTCTCGAAGGAGATAACATTGATCGAGAACGAATTTTCTTTGGTTGAAAGGGCAGATCATCTTCATGCTGCAGGGAAGCAGCAGCAACTGCTCGAGCTTGCTGAGACAATCTGGCCTGCTCCTGAGCAAGCCGAGATTCTTCCGGGGACTGCTGAGGTCTGCCGCTACACGTTTCTTCTCTTGAAAGGCAGAAGAGACAGCCGGGCATTTCTATGGTTTGCCAGAGCGCTAACTGCAGCTGTCTTGACTGGTGCAAGGGATACAGCTGCGGGGCTTGTTCTGCGCGATTTCTTTGTTTCTCTAGAAGAGGGCGACCATGATTCTGCCCGCCTTGTCCTTGATGAAGTTCGGCGCTTAGTAGACATGGATAGCCCACGGGCTGACCTCTTCAGGGGACGCATCTACCACGAGAAGTATGCATACTCCCTCGCCCTAGAGGGGAGATTTAACGAAGCCTGCGATCACTATCAACTGGCTGCTCGGTACTGCCGGAATGATCCTCGAGGACGGCTCAAAGTCGAAGGTGGTGCGGTGATTGCAGGCTACCTTGCTCTGGAGAGGATGGATCATGAAGCTCTGAAGAGCGAGGCTCTCTTATTTATTGAGAACATGAAGAAAATTCAGGCTGCAGCGAGTGCCGCTGGATTCGTCGAAGTTGAGAGAACTGCTGCTAGGAATTTGGCACTGATGCAGACCGCCAGTTTCTCGCCTTGGTTTCCTTTTGAGACTACTTGACCGTGGCAGGGAAAGCTCTACCCCCATAAGGCTGTATCACCGTTGCACGGGTCCCGAGTGCTCAACACTCTAGGCACCCACGGCTATCATGGAGGCACAATAATTATGGACAGAGATCCCAGAATTCTAGGTACTGAATGCCACCGACTCCAGAGTGTGGGGGGGCACTACCTCGCTGTAGCATCCCTGCAATTGGACGCTTCACTATGCTGACCGCCGCTCAGAGGCTGAAGATTGAACTGATGACCCATGGAATTGCGGTCAGTGATGCTGCGCGAGAGGAACTTTCGGCGAAGAATCAGCGGCCGCTAACCTTAGCCGACTACGCTACCACCTCCGGTATTTCTATGGAGTTGACCGGACGGATCTGGGTCAATGCGCCAATCCAGCACCATAATCCTAACTTTGTCAGGAATCCTCCCTATCTTTTGGATTACGAGAGTGGCAGCTACTTGGTCCGCACTCATGACCTTGAGATTGGCGCCGAGCCAGTTCCTGTCCCGGCTTACCATGATCAGGTTAACCGTTGGGGGGAACAATACACGTCCTATGCCATCACTCATACCGACCGTGTGCGGATATCACCAATAGAGGGTTGCAGCATAGTCTGCAAATTCTGCGATCTACCCTATAAATATCGATATCGCAAAAAGCGAATAGAAGGACTCGTAGATGCAGTCCAGAGAGCACTTGATGACGAACATTTGCCGGCTCAACACGTTCTCATTTCTGGCGGTACACCAAGGCTTGCAGACTACGAATACGAGAATGAGATCTACGAGGTAGTGCTCAGGGCTTTCCCGCATCTCGATGTTGATATCATGATGACGCCAACTCCAGGCCTGCTCAACATCGATCATTTGTATCGATTAGGAGTTCACGGCTTGTCGATCAATCTCGAACTATTTAGCAAGGATTACGCGAGAAAGATCATGCCGCTGAAGGCCCGACAGCCGCGCGAAGAAGTGCTTCGGTTTATTGAAAGGGCCGTCGCAGTCTTTGGGCCAGGAAAGGTGCGTTCTCTTCTATTGCTCGGCCTCGAACCATTGGAGGATTCTCTTCGTGGTGTTGAGGCGCTAGCCGAGCGCGGCTGTGAGCCTACTTTGAGCCCGTTTCGTCCCGAGATCTCAACACCGCTTAGATCTAAGGCGCCACCAAGCGTTGAGTTCCTAGTAGAGGCCTACGAGCGTAGTCACAACATCGCAGCTAGGCATGGCATCAAGCTTGGACCGCAATGTACTCCGTGCCACCACAATACACTCACCTTCCCGGACGATAGCGGCTGGTACTATACGAGCCACAGACGTGAGCGGAAGGAATAAGGTCAGAACTCCAAGACGCTTGATGAACTATCAGCAGCGCCAAGAGCAGGTTCAAAGGCGGCTGGGCAATCGCGGGCTAGTGTATTTTGGTACCCGTGGTACTGATGCTAGTCCACTCCTTGAGTTTGATCACTTTCAGGCAGTCTTCAGCCAGATCGCGCCGCTTCAAGCGCTAAATATTGGTGAAGTTTGCCTCGAAGCGGTCAAAGCGGAACGAGTGGACCTTAACCGTTATTCCATAGATGAGGATCTTCACTCTGCAGTCCGCCAGCTGCACGCAGGCTTAATGCGCGCCTTTGCTCGCCCGTGTGCCGTTCTTCCGTACAGGCCTTCATCCGTCCTGACCTCTGCCTGGTTTCCACGAGCTGACCGCGTACTCTACCTGGGCATGTTTCACGAGAAGCAGGCATGTTTTGAGCATAAGCCATGGGTCGAAACACAACTTGACGCAGCCGGAATTCGCATTCTGCCATGGCAATATTACAGTGATGAGGATGTGGCTCTAATTCAAGAGGCTGCCATGTCCGGACCTCTGGTCTTACGCGCGAACCGATCGGATGGAGGGGCCGGGCTAGATCTCGTCCGTGATCCCTCCGAGTTGATGAGTAATTGGCCGTCACATCACGACGGATTCCTCGCGGCGGCCCCCTATCTTGAGGGCAATGTTCCGGTGAATGCGAATGCCTGCGTATTTTCCACTGGGGAGGTTTCCATTCATCCTCCATCTCTTCAGCTTATCGGCATCCCGGAATGTACCAACCGCCCCTTCGGGTACTGCGGTAATGACTTCGCTCGTATCAAGGAGTCTGACCCCAAGGTGCTTAGAGATTTCGATCAGATGATTCGCGTAGTAGGCCGTTGGCTCGCATCCCAAGGGTACCGCGGTGCTTTCGGTGTTGATGCCCTTCTATACAAGGGCGGACTCTACCTAGTTGAAGTCAACCCACGGTTTCAAGGATCGTCAGCTCTCGCGTCAGATCTTATGCGAGAAATCGACCTACCTGACCTTCACCTTGACCACATTGCATCCTTACTGGGCCTTCCACCCACACCAACACTCGCGTTACCTGAGTTAGTAGAAGCACAGCCACCAGCGGCACATCTCATTTGCTATAATAAGAAAGCCAAGCCCGTTTATACCAGCGGTACGTCTCTCGACTTGTTGGAAGTACGAGGCAGCCTGACTCCAGAACAGGATATAGCCATACAGGAGGAGGCAATACTCTTTGATCTAAGTTTTTCCGAGGCTATCACCTCTGATGGCGCGGATATCTCTCGACATGCTGCGGAGCAGATCAGACAAGCAAAGAATCTACTCCGTACCTGATTACGAGATTCCTTCAAGCCCCTGAATGAGTGAGGCGAGCGAAACGCCCATTCTTGGGGAAGTCTGCCTCATCTGGCTGTACTTCAACGTTCTCGTCTCGACATCGTTCAAATCTCCGTGCTTGCCTCGCACTGTCAAAAAGAGCATTCCTAAGGTCACACTCAATCACGTCTGTGAATTTAGTAATACTACCCTTAGGCTGGAGCGGCAGTATCTGCGAGTAGCGCAGTGTGCTATCGCTGAAGCAGAGGGCTCCTTCCAGGCGGATCCCAAATAGGCTCATATTCTCTAGCACGCAACTCTCGAATGTGACGTCACTCCAGATACAGGACATACTCAGCGTGGATTTTCCGTCGCAACCATGCCACTTCACGTTGTTCCAGGAGCAGTTTTTCAAGACAATTCCATTTAATTCACAGTCGATGAATGTGCAAGCATCAAACTTGCAGTCTAAGAAAATAGTTCCTCTCAGGTCACAGTTACGGAATACCACTTGCTCGAAAGTAACACCACTCAAGTTGCAACCCAGCCAGCATTGGTGAGCAATCTCTAACGGCTCTCTCCCCTGGTCGCTTGGCTTCACTAGTCCCCAACGAAAGTTCTCGCCGCACCGACTGACAATCGAGGCTTCAGTGTCCCTAAAACCGCCTTGATGCCGCTCTGCCCATTCCTGAAGAGCCGGGCCGAAACCATCATGCACTAACTCATAGATATTGGAGTGCTGCCCAGCAGTTTTCTTTAGCACGCTCTCATTAATCAATACCTGAAGACTAATAACTGCAAGGCGTAAGAGTTCATGACCAACCTCCGGGGGGGTCAAGCTTAGCGCTCGCGCGCGGCCAGAAACTTCTTCTCGCCCAATTGACTTATTATACTTGAGATTAGGTGCTTCACTAGCTCGGAAGCAGCGAATGATGCGACGAATCTCCTCAGGGCTACTACTCACCCGTAAAACCTGAAAGTCCTCCCGTAACGCATTAAAAACCAATTCTTCACCTCCGATGTGTCGCTTGAAGCCACGCGGCGAGGACAACCACGGTGCCATACGCACTACGATCCGGCGCAAGAGTGAATAGTCATAACCTTCGATAGACTCCGAGGAATTTTCAGGGAAGAGTTCATCGATATAGTTCTCTAACGCTAATCGGGGGAGATCGACCATCTCTGATCGAGGCTCAACCTTCCTGCGGACCGAGCTTAGGTATTCAGCCATGACTCCGCGATCGATAATCACATCCCCTCTTTCACTGCTGCTACCGGCTCTAACTTTGCTGGTAGCAAAACGAAAAACATCCAGAAGAAGGGCTTGCAATCGTAAAAGATCTACATCTTCAATCTCATGTTGAAAAGTCTGGGTCTGCTCACTCACTATACTCTCACCGGAGAGGTTCACGGGGCCAAGCCATTTGAGAAACTCGGCAAAGACGTTGTCTTCTTCAGGACACTCCACATCGTTGGTCTCCCGTATCGGCTGCAGGATTGCCTCCCTCAGCCTATCCCTTTTTATTGGGTTCAGCGAAAAGACGCGCTTGTCAAGCCCATTAATCTCGCGGACTAACGGATTGAGTCGCCCCTGGAAATCCCACCGCATTGAAAGAAGAATACGACATCTACTTTCTTGCCGGAAGAGATTTGCCCAAACATCTAATACCCTACGCTCTCGAAGGGCATCAAGTCGTTCAAGTCCCGATCCCAAGAGCTCCTCAGCCTGATCGACTATTAGAACTAGCTCCCCAACTACGTCGCAGAGTTGCGAGACATACTCGACTAACTTATCCACGGCTGATTGATGATCATCTGCATCAGTGAATACTGGAGCATCAACCTCTCCGAGAAGAAACATGTCCTTAGCGAATTGCTTTTCGTTGTTGCCCCTTTCCGCAAGACGACGTACCTCAGCGCGTACTGCATTGGCTAGTAATTCAGCAGGTCGGACAGTCCCGAGATCACCCCACTCACGAACCAGCAGGACGGGACCAATTCCCATTTTCTTCTCTTGTAGTTGCCGTAGAGTAGGAACCAGTCCAGCTTGCAGGAGAGAACTCTTACCAACACCGCTCAGAGCAACAAGAACTGTCAACCGCTGCCCTTTCATGAAGTGAAGCAAATCCTCGACCTCGGTGGCTCGGCCGAAGAATCGCTTTGCATCGGCCTCTTCGAAGGGCTTAGGCCCCTTCCAAGGACACCGGATCTTCTTTCGTGGTTTAGTAGCAGTCATCTCGGGCTCCGTCATTATCAGAGAGGATCACAGTTGTCGTTAATGAGTCGCATAACGTCTTCTAGTGTCATTGCAACTGGAGTTGCTTCTATTCGCTTAAGAAAACCGCTATAAATCGGATCTTCAGGATGGTCAATTACAAAAATCCGGTCGGTTTCACGCTTCTCCCTACGGTAAACTTGATCATAAAGACGGAGTCGATTATTAAAATCCGCCAAGGGATAGCCAAGAAAGCAAAGAGTCCGCTGAGACTGATAGAGGACTTTAGCAAGTCCATCTGGCCATGAGCGTTGATCGGAAACCATTTCTTCAAAGAAATCAACATCAGAGAGAATCAGCCTATGAACGAAGCTGTACCCTAGAAGCTTGTTCCCCTTCTCGTCATTGACCAGCTTGGGTACAATCGTAGTCAGAGGCGAGCCATGAAGCTTGACAATCAATGGGCCGTCAAAACCATTGATAAGTTCTTTAACACTTGTATCTCCAAGCAGGCGCCATGATGGAATCGACTGTCCATTGATCCAGTCGTCGCTGCGCAGGAGCCAGTCAGCCTTTACAAGGCTTTCATTACGCTGCATGTATACCGGAAATATGACATGGTGAGATCTCTCAGCTCTGTTAAGGGCTCGCTCTAGGTCATTGTCAAAATTGGTCGACACAGCGATCGGCCATAAACGTTGATGCAGCTCGATCGCTGCTTCGTAGACACTTCTGTCTTCGTGGGAGGAAGCCGGCGATGGCAGACGATGACAAAGAGCGGCGGCGATGGCTGAATAGCAACCGCCATCCACCGTCGTCTTTGAAGAGTAATGATCCAGCCAGCCCCTTACTCGATATACAAGTTCTTCCAGATTGCCAACCAGCGACGCTACAGTCCCAACCATCTCACGGCGCGGCGGCGTGAACTGCCTCGTACAAACAGAGATCTGAAATGCCATCTCTGTAGGATCTGGATAGATGGGTGCTTGAAATCGAAACGTATGCCAGAGTAGATCACCCAGCCACTCGACGTGGGACAGAGCAAGAATTGGTCTCTTCTCTAATCTGCGCAGGGGCAGCTTCATCTTGAATACAACGTCCTCAAAGATATCGCCTACACTGTCGATCCAAGCTTGACATTCAGAACTCCTGCCAGCACCTTCCAAATCGGGCCGAAACACAGCCCACGTCAAGGCAACTAATTGCTCACGTATACCAGTCGCTCCTAACCCCATATTGGCCGATTCCTTCTTCAGCACAGTGTTACACTCAAGCAACTCTGTCGCTCTTGCGGTTGCGTTAAAAAACAGACGCCTCAACTCACTAGCGTCGTCAATCTCCACCTTGAGGGACCGAATGTCAGTGATTGGAATTCTCTGCTTAATCAAAGCCGTGACAAAGGCCTGGTTGGCATGTGCACCCAATTCAGCCAAGGCACCTTGAAAGACGACTAGGTCGTCCATCCATGCCTCTGAAGGTCGCTCATCCGGTGAGGGGCGTCTCTTAACGCCTTCTAAATTAGCCTCCACGACCTCCTCAGCGTAGACCTTGGCCCTCGAATCGGTCAACGTCTGTAACAACCAATCGAGCCTAACTCTCACGTGGTCCAAAGCTCGCTGCCGATTGTCAGGATCATGGGCCCCAGAACCCAAGAGAGGAGTGAAAGCGCCTCCCCCGCTATGTAGGATATCCGCGAGTTCGTGCTTCACATCTCTGGGCGCAACTCTTCTAGTAAGCTGCGGTGTTGGAAGCCGGTGGCGCCGAGTCGCTCGCTTAGCCGCATCGCGATATGCATTACGAACTCTACCAATAACGGCCTTCCAGGCACTGTCGACATCTTCTGCTACTTCGATTGGTTCCCGGTTCGCAAAGTTGCGAGCAGAGAGTGCCGGAACGCCATCCCAATCACAGTCAGATACGAGAATAGGAATTGCTTTGTCATGCAAGCGCTGCCCAAGAAGCGCCATCTCATATGCGCAAAACTCTGATGAGAGAAAATGCCGAGACACCAAAAAGACGCCAATGTCTGCCCCTTCCATCTCTTTGTCCAACCAAACTCTCCAATCTACTCCAGCTGGAATATCGCTATCTGAGATCGCATGATACTGAACACCATGAAGATTCAAACTCTCAAGATGAGAAATGAAGCGTTCTTTGTGCTTCCCATCCCTATGAGAGTAACTAACGAAGATTCTAATCACGTCACTACTCCTCGTCGAGTCATATGGACTATTTAGATAGACTGAAACCTGATCCTATCTGACCTGGATGCAACCGGGCCAGAAGAGGCCATCTTGGAGCAGGTGAGTACACGTCGATCCCCACTGAAGTTGCTGCTCGGCACCAGATTTAGGCTCCACTCCAGCAGCGCCATTCGGACAAAGAGGCCCTGAGCACTCTGCTCGAAGTATCTAGATTGCGGAAGAGAGTCTACAGCTTCTGCGATCTCGTCGATGCGAGGTAACGGACAAAGCAGCGACGTTCGATCACAGAGTTTGCGAGCTCTGGCCAATGTCAGTCGAAACTGGGAACGAACCCGATCGCTCACTTTCATGTTACCTACTCCTTCGGGGAAACCCGCCATATAGAGTACATCGAGATCCGTAAGATCGAGATAGTCGAGACTCCGAACCACTCGGCCCGAGAAACGTTCCAATTCTGGCGCAAGGATCGGTCGCTCTGCAGGTAGCATTAACCGCAGCTCAGCTGGTGAGAAGTAAGTAAGCGCTCGAATAAGAGAACGCGCCGCGCGAGAGGTCGCAAGGTCACCTGCTAGCCCAACATGGAGCCCCTCTAGACGACCGATGCTCGACCGGATTGCATAAAGGTCGATCAAGGCCTGCGTAGGGTGACGATCCGCACCGCAGCCACCGTTTATCACTGGCACCTCGGCGGCATCCATTGCTTGCTTGAATACACTTGGTTCGCCATGTCGTAGAACCAAGGCATCGCAATAGGCCGAAACGCTACGAACTGTATCGACCGGCGATTCAGCCCGTGACATTGCCGACTCATAGCGTCTCTCGCATAGCGAAATACCAGTTCCGCCTAGACGGGCAATAGCAGCGTGAAAACCAAAATGTGTACGGGTCGACGGTTGGAAGAACAATAGGCCTAGGACCTTGTTTGAGGGCCTGTAACTAGAGTTACACTCGTGGGACAGCTCCTCGGCGCGTTGGAGTATCCGCACAATCCCTCTTCGACCAATGTCGTCAATAGAGTCGAAGTGATGGTGTGCCGGAATGACGCTCAAATCTCAACTACCTAGAGACCACTGGGACCAGTATTGCCCAAACAGCTCTTGCTCGCTATCCTACGCTAAGCTAGTCTCACGGTCCAGAGTTATTCTTCCCCTAGGGCACTCTGGTTGAGACCATCATGGAGATACTAATTCTAGCCGCCTTCAAGGCGGGAAGCTACACGCTCGTTGCAGTTGGCTTCGCTCTCGTGTTCGGATCTTGCAGAGTCCTAAACCTCATGCACGGAACCTACGTGATGCTCGGCGCTTATGCAACGCACGCCTTGATCAGAGTTCAGCAAGGTATAGCTTCACAGGAGCCCTCGTCGGTCGTTGTTGCCTCAGCTGTGTTGACAGCTGCTGCAGCCACAGCTGTAGTCGGATACGGCTTCTTCAAACTGTTACAGTTCACTAACCGGACGCATCCCTATCAGGTACTGGCTATCTCCCTTACAGGGAATCTCTTCATCGCCCAAGCACTGCAATACCTCTACGGTACTGACGGACTTAATGTTATTCCGATCCTAGAAGGCAGGACTTCTATCCTAGGCGTCACCGTTCCTCGAAACGACCTGATCATCCCCCTGGTAGCGGTCGTCACTGTAGTTGTATTGTGGTTTTGGCTTCACCAGTCTCGCTCTGGTATCGCGTTGCGTGCTGTCGCTGATCATCCTGAGGCCGCACGCCTCCTTGGGATCGCTCCAGATCAAGCGCTGACTGGAGCTGTGGGAATCGCAGCTTTCGTGGCTGGCTTGGCCGGCGGGATCACAGCCCCCAGCCTGTCCTTGGCGCCAAGTATGTGGATCCATCCGTTGCTCGTATCGTTCGCGGTTGTTGTCTTCGGTGGCCGTGGGAGCCTGATCGGAGCGGTGGCCAGCGCTTCTCTAATCGGCTTCGTAGAGACAACTACATCATGGTACTTGGGCGAGGCAGTAGCTCAATACACAACATTGATTGTCATCATTGCTGGGCTGATTGTCTTGCCTTCTGGCTTATCAGGGGCACCACCGAATGCAAACCGATAGAACTCGAGCCTCGAGAAAACTGCGCCAAGTCCGCCTTTGCGCTATTATCGGTTTGACTATTGCTCTGTTGCCAGCGCTTCTAGGAACTTCCACCTACTATCTTGATGTTGCCACCATGGCACTGATCTACTCTCTACTGGTTCTCTCATGGGATCTGTTTTGCGGAACCACTGGCGAACTGTCTTTCGGTCATACTTTCTTCGTTGGTGCTGCAGCCTTTAGTACAGCTATCCTGCAGTCGCAGCTAGGTTTGAGTCCGCTCTTGGCGGCTGCTGGTGGCGCCTTAGCTGGGGCGCTGGCGGGGGCGCTGATCGGAGTGCTAACCCTTCGGCACAGAGGGGCTGTCTTTACAATGGTGACTATGGCTGTTCAGTTGAGCTTCCATCGCACGCTATTCCTGTTGGGAGAGATCTTCGGCGGTGAGGAGGGCATCTTCATCACGCAGTCATTGTTTGCAGATCCTCAGACTGGCTACATAGTCGTGGCATTCTTGGCCGTGGCAGGATTGACTCTGGGGCTAGCCTTGAGAGAGACATCTTTCGGCCGCCAGCTTCGAGCATCTGGAGGCGATACTCGCGTTGCTCTGGCGTCAGGGGTCCCCGTACCGTACGTTAGGTTTTGGGGCTCCACCCTGTCGGGCTTACTCGCGGGCATTGGCGGTAGCCTACTGGCAATGCATAGTCGAGTTGCAAGTCACGAAATGGCTGGCGATGCTCTTGCCGGGCTAATCTTCCTGCTTGCAATGGTTGGTGGCTTTGGGACGCTTTTCGGTCCGTGGTTGGCAGCAATCCTATATGTCACATTCATTCGCGAAGCCTTCGTTTCCCTAGGCTCGATCGAGCCATTGTTGACCTATGGGTTGATGCTGATTCTGCTCTGGAGCTTTCCCTGCGGGCTCGCAGGTGGTCTGACTCGACCTCTGGACTCGGACAACGCTAGTTATCCCGGAGCAGGATCTTGAGAACCTGTAGAGATCCCCGTCTCTCAACGCGTGGTTTGTCGTTTCACATCGACGGCCTGTGCATCGTTCGGGACCTGAGTTTCGTCATCCGTAGCGGGGAGGTTCTAGGTCTAATCGGCCCGAACGGAGCTGGCAAGACTACCACTATCGATCTTCTCTCAGGATTCTGTAGAGCAGCCAGCGGAGCTGTCTTTGTGGACGGACAAAACATCACTCGGCTCACTCCCAACCGCAGAGTGCGCAGAGGATTGGTCCGGACGTTTCAGGAATCGCCTACGGTCTCAGGGCTTAGCGTCTTGGAGCACGTACATCTAGCCATTGAGTCAGCGGGTCGATACCGAGCCGGGGAGCAGGCAGTACACCCGGATGAGTTGCTTCTCATCACAGGCTTGAGGGAATGTCAGCACCTAACAGCATCTCATTTGCCGATAGCCCAGCGTCGGATGCTCGATCTGGCGCGTGCCTTGGCAACCTATCCCGCCGTCCTCTTGCTCGATGAACCTTTTGCGGGACTGGGGAAATTAGACCAAAGGCGCGTGGTCCAGGCAATCGAGAGCCTGCGAGACCGAGGCGCTGCTGTTCTCGTGGTCGAACACCGACTAGCGCAACTAAACGATGTCATCGACTCGGCTATTGTGCTTGTCGAGGGAGCGTCCATAGCCACAGGCAGCTTAGGTGAAGTTCTAGCGAACCCAGAAGTTCGCAGGGCTTACCTTGGATCTTCAGCATCTGGGGACACATGAAACAATCACATCCAGGGACCGGTAGTCAATCTTCCTCTGCGCGACTCCAACTCTGTAGTGTTACCGTGAGTCGCGGTGAGATACAGGTGATCCAGAATGTAAACCTTAAGCTTGCCGCGGGCTCTCGGATTGCACTGGTTGGGTCCAACGGAAGTGGTAAGACTTCGCTCCTCGAGGCGCTAGTTGGCCTCCTGCCAACAAGTGGGGAGATATATTTTGATGGCTTGAGAGTCGACCTCCGCAACCCTGGCCATGCCCTTCGGCTTGGGATTGCTCTGTGTCCAACTGACCGTGGCCTTTTCCCTCGACTGAGTGTAGAAGAAAACCTGAAGACCGGCGGTCATACCTTACCCAAGAAGATCGTGCCGCAACGTGTAGCGGAGCAGCTTGAACGGTTTCCTTCGCTTGCACCGCGGCGCTTTGTGCTCGCTGGACAGCTAAGCGGGGGAGAGCGCCAGCAGCTGGTGATCGCGAGGGCTTTGATGGTCAGGCCTCGCCTCTTACTACTTGATGAGCCATCACGAGGGCTATCACCGGCTTCTGTGTACGACCTACTGGGGACAATCAATCAACTTGTTAGGCGAGGCGTAACGGTCCTGATTGCAGATCAGGCGGTCGACTGGCTACTCGGAAAAGTGGACCACCTTCTGTTACTCGCGAACGGAAAGCTAGTTGCTGACAGTTCTTGCGCTACGGTTTCTCATGAGAGATTTGCCGCAAGCTACTTCCAACTGTAGAATGCACCTATGGAACTGAAAACGACTTCGACTTCGGTAGGTTACCGGCCTCACACTGCCTTTTCGCTCCTCCTATTAGGTCTACTGATCTCTTGCGGTTCTGCGAGCGATAAGGAGACAGCGCGGATACCAGTGAAAATAGGCGTATTGGCACCATTCAATACTCAACCAGGTGAAGGTATCCGAAACGGTGTTCGAATGGCGGTCGAGCGTATAAATGCCAGAGGTGGCCTCGGTGGTCGCCCTTTAGAAGTCGTTGAGATCAACACGGAGTACTCTGTCGACAAGGCTGTACGCGGATACCAGCGCCTCGCTGGTCGAGAGGGTGTTATCGCTGTTCTGGGTGTTGCAGGTGACGGCATCTTCCCAATCATGGAGCAACTCCAGCGCTACAGGGTGCCGATGATCACTACTGGCACGGGCTCTGACCGCTTGACGGACCTAGTTGCCGAGAATCGTGAGCGATACCGATGGTTCTTCCGAGTCATGCACAAATCTAGCGAGTTAGGTAGCGCTACTGCTGACTTCGCGACGAGATATCTAGCTCGCGAGTTCAAAATAACCAAATTTGCGATCATGGTCGAGGACGACATCTGGACTAGGTACCTGCGAGACATTTGGACCGAAGAACTATCGACCGATCCAGAGACCGAGATCGTCTTTTCCGATACCTTCAGCTCACAGACCAGGGATTTTAGTGTTTTGTTTCAGCAAATCACGAATTCGGGAGCGGAATACATCTTGGACGCTAGTTCGCGAGTTGATGCCACTTCTTATCTTAAACGCTGGGCGGCGATAAACGGCCCACCAATCGGTGCGGTTCCTACAGGGGCTGGAACTCAGCGCTACTACGATCTCATCGGCGATGATGGACTCTTTGTTTGCAGTGTAGCAACACTCCCATCTCCTGAGAATCAGTTGACGGACTCATCAGCAGCATGGTGGGAAAGCTACTACCAACAGTTCGGCGATCCCTCTTACACTAGCGCCTACTCCTACGATGCAGTCAACATTCTCGCACAAGCGATTATGAGTATGGAAGGGAGCGATCCAGAGTCTCTGATCACGGCCTTGGAGGCTACCGACCACTCCGGCGTCGCCGCTCGTTGGGTCTTTGACGAGAGTCACCATCCTCAGTATGGCCCTGGCTACAGAGAAATCCCTATCCTTCAGTATGTCGAGGCAGGCCCTCGGGGATTCGAGATCATCTGGCCCCCTGATCGCGCAACTGCTGAATTCCGCAGAGCCCACTGATAGGTCTCTTCTTGATTGACTTCTCCGGCAGTTCCAAACTCCTGTGAGCGATGAATACGGTCCATTCCAGTGACCTGTGCCGGGACCACGGAAGAAGTCTCCGATCCATGGCGACAAATCGCCGACCCTCGTCACGCTCTCCCCGCTCGGCACGAGTTCGTATGGGCATTCCATTTCGCAGGTTGCTGGAATAGGTAACCATTCACCAGGCTGCGTGCGGGCAAGGTACTCGATTTCCACCTCGCCGACTCCCGGCGACACCTGTCGGCACCCTCACGCGGCTCAGCTACAGCTGCTACAAACCGTCGACTTCGCCTACCTTCAGCCAAGGTACGGCAGACTGCGCGACGGTGTACCAGGGTGGAGCCGAGGTGGAGCCGAGGTAAGCAGGGGTGGCACCCCCTGCGAAGCTCGGAATATTCACGCCAGAGCTGAAGAGCTATTTCGACGCATAACGACTCAGTTGATTTTTGGCCGTTTTGCGTCGATATCCCGGGCTGGGAAAAACTGCGGCCCAGCTCGGCAAGAATCCACTTTACCTCGAGAGCGCGTGTAACCAACTGTCCTACATAGGCTTGTCGAAGAAATGAGGTCATCATCTCAGGGCCTGAGAACGCTCTCGCTTCTTCCGCATGAAGCGACGCGTCAACCGACGGATGAAGCGACGCGCGTCGATTGTCGGGGCCATTCTCCTCGGGTCTGGTCACCCGACCCTACCGAAAGGTAGTAATGCTGTAGTTGAACTAACGAGGTAGGAATAGGTGCCACCCCCTCGCACCTCACTGCGAACGGTGTCGACAGGGCTCGCACCCAGTACCTGCCGCGGCGCGCCATTTCCGGTGCCAGGTACGAGAAGCGTACCCCTCGCGAACGGCTCAAGCGGCTAGACTCGGAAGCTCCAGACTCCGGACGGCCTGACGCTTGGCTCGCTCGCCTCGGCGGTCGTATCGACGAGTTGTGTCGGCGTTGGCATGACCGGCGAGTTGCTGGACGGTGAAGACATCGACGCCGGCATCCAGCATGTGAGAAACGTTCGAACGTCGAAGATCGTGGGCCGAGAAGTGGTCTACACCGGCTTGCTTCTGACGGCAGCGCAGGATGTAGGCAATGCAACTGCCACGCAGACGGGTGTGACGGACCTCACCGGTCTGGCGAATCGGACAGAACAGTGGACCGGGCTCGTCGCCCCGGACGTTGAGCCAGGCGGCAAGGTACTGGCAGCCGGCATCGGTCAGGTAGACCTGGCGCTCCTTGTTGCCCTTCCCGTGCACTAGGATCGCGCCGTCCTCCAGGTCGACGTCAGCGACGTCGAGTCGGGCGACCTCACCCCGGCGCAGGCCGCAGCCGTAGAGGACCGTGAGCATGGCAGCATCGCGTGCTCCCTTGGCGCTGGCGTCGCTGGTGCAGGCCGTAAACAACTTCACGATCTCGGGCATCTCCAGGGCTCGCCCGGCGGGCAGTTTGGAGGCTCGCACATTCGGCACCGCTGCGGCGCGTTGGTAGGTGTCGGCGTCGATCAGGCCGAGCGCCCACGATTGCTTGAGCACGCCGCGTAGCGTGGACAAGATCTTATTGACGGTCGCACCTTGGTAGCGCGCGACCAGGGCTTGACGTACGACCATGCCGTCGGCGTAGGTCAGCCGCCACCACGGGTAGGTGTCGATACTGTGGCTGGGATCGAGGATATCGACGATCTTGTCGAGGCAGCGGCGCATGCCTTGGCTGCCCTTGGACAGGCTCGCCATGTAGAGGCGGGCCGGGTTGGCGATGATGGAAGTCTTCATTGGGTGCCCTTTCTCTTGGTGGATGACTGTGCTGCTGGGCAGGTGCCGACGTCGTCGTTACTTCGTTCTCGGCTGTGCCTTACATCTCTATGTCCTCTCCATGGATACGGGACCTCGCGACGGCTCGTCAACGGGACAGCATCGGATTTCTTCGGGGAATCGTTCGCGGCTCCGATGATCAGCAGGCAGGCAGGGGGCAGGTAGCTGTGCCCCAGGGTGTTGGGGCCCTGGAGGGTGTGGACGAGGGAGCCCAGGTGGTCAGGTACCCGGCGCAGGGGTTCCAGGCTGGAGACAGGCTCTCCACGATGGAGGGCGATCGTGGAGGGCTGGGAGGTATGGTCTGGCGGAGGCCACGAAGGAACCGCTCCGACCGGAGCGGCAAAGTGGAGGTGGATTCTGAGGTCAGCTGGAAAGCTGTGTCAGTCACTTCTTGGCAGTGCGCGCCTTCGATCGCGCTGCCGGCTTGCTCGGGTTCGCGCTGCTCTCAACTACCCCGGGCAGCCGGAAGCCGACGACGCCATTGCCGAAGTCCTCGGCATCGAAGCGACGCGCCTTCTCGGCGCTCAGGCCGTGGTGAGCAAACAGCCGCTTGCCATCGACCAGACGCGAGACGCTGTTGCTCTGCGTGCGCAGACGATAGGCACCTCGGGCACCCTCGGACGCTGCCTTTAGTCCGATGGCGCGGTTGGAAGGATCGAAGCCGAGTTGGACGTGGGTCGTGCCCTTGCCCAGCATCTCGACCGTCGCGGCAGTCAGCACCAGGACGCCGCCCCGGCGGACGGTGATCTCGGCGGCGGTGGCGCTGTGGGTGGCATGGCCTTCGTAGAATTCGAAACTCATCTTGAGGTCTCCTTGTTGGTTGTTGACGGTAAGTCGCCTGCTTTCGTGGTGGTTGGTTGTATTCGCGAACGCGGCGAGTGGTCAACGGGGCCAGCTCGGATTTCTCGCAGAAGGGTGGGATTCTCGGCAGTATCGCCGGGTCATCCAGTGAGGATCTCGTCTAGCCTGTCCGCCCAGCGAGTCAAGGCTTCGGCCTTTTCGGGACCGTACGTATGACGGTCATACAACTGCGTGACGCCGCTCTCGACATGGTTCAGGAGCTTCGAGACCACCAGGCGCGAGATGCCCATCGACGTCATGAATGTCGCCGCTGTGCGCCGCAAGTCGTGTGGCACGAAGTTGACTCCTGCCCGCTCGGCGATGCGCTCGGCGGCCTTCTGCACGGCGACGATGTGCCGTCCCGGCTTGCGTGGACTCGCGAACACCCACGCTCCACTCACAGTCAAGAGACGTAGCTCGTCGAGCAGCGCCAGCGCCTGCGGTGCCAGCGGTACACGGTGCGTCAGGCCGTTCTTGGCAACGTCGGCGGGGATCGTCCACCAATCCCCGTCGATGTACCGCCAGCACATCTTCAGCACCTCGACGCCGCGCTGTGCGGTTAGCAGACGCATGCGGAAGGTCGCGGCCATCACCGGGTGCTCATCGTCGAGCGCGCACCATAGCCGGCGGATTTCCTCTTCGCTGAGTACCCGCTCGCGCGGACGCTCCCGCGCCGGCATCGGAACGAGTAGACAGGGATTGTGCTCGACGAGTCCGCGTCCGATCCCGAAGTTGTAGATCTTGGAGATGAGCGCTTTGACCCGGTTCGCCATGATCGGCGCACCGCGGGCAACGATCGCGTCCAGCACCTCCCCCACTTCCCTTCTACCGAGACTCTTGGCCTTGCGGCTTCTCCACTGCGGCAGCAAGTCGACCCGCAGGATGCGCTCGTCTTCCTTCCAGCGCCGCTTCTTGATCTTGGCGTGACGCTCCAGGTAGATCGCAGCCAGATCCCCGAACGTCACCGCCTCTCGCTCTGCGACCTTCTCGACCTGCGGATCTTCGCCCTTGGCGATGGCAGCGAGCTTCTCGCACGCCTGGTCGCGAGCTTCGGCCAGGCTCATCACGGGGTACACACCGAGGTTCAAGCGGCGCTTGCTTCCGCTGGTCCCCTTGTAGCGGACGATGAAGGTCTTGCGGCCACTCTTCGAGACGCGCACCCCGAAGCCGGGCAGTTGCTCGTCCCAGTAGTCGGTCATCCAGCGGCCAGCAACGAAGGTCTCGATCGCGCGGTGGGTCAGGTGAGCTTTCGGCATCGTCTCACCTCACCGGCTGGACCGGGCACCACTGCCCGGCGTCCGCGATTGTGATCGAGGCGTAGAGATGCACCCCGAGCACCGCACCCGCTTCGCGAAGCCGGTGCGTAAACCGCTCGTCCTGTCGGCTCGGTCGCGGATTGCCCGAGGGGTGGTTGTGGGCGACGGCGATCGCGCGTGCATTCGCTAGCAAGGCGGGGGCCAGAATCCCGCGCGGCTCGGCCTGAGTCGCGGTCATGGTGCCGATGTATGGAACATCCCAGCCGATGACACGACGCGCACTGTCGAGGAAGAGCACAGCCACGGCTTCGCGGTCGTAGCTCTGCAGGACTTGCCAGAGAAGCGCTGCAGCATCGCCGTGAGCGCGGACCTGGGGATAGGTCTGCAAGGGCACATCCGACTCGCGTACCAACTCGACGCGCAGCCTCGGCAGGTCCGGCAGCGAAGGCAACTCGGCAGGCCAAGCTGGACGAATCAGCTGACGCTGGGGGAGGTTTGTGCGGCACGGTCGACGCTTCTTCCGGTCCGCCGGCAAATCGGCAAGTAGCAGAGCCAGAGCGCTGTCGTCGAAGTCGACCTGTTCAAGTACCGGCGCGAGCTCGACACCGGGCCGGAGATCGACCCAGCCGAAGCGCGCTACCCGCTCCCCCACTTCGAAGCCGACTTCCTGAGCGAGCTCACGAAATCGATGGTTGTGGTAGCCACGATGGCAGCAATCCTTGAGACCGCGCAGACCGTTGACCCAGTGCACCATCGCGTGCAGCAGCGCGGCCACGACCTCGGGCTTTGATCCCGTTAGCGCGTGCGCGGGTACGCGGACCGGTTGCGTTGGTTCTTCGTCCTCATGCGGTGCACCAGGTGAAATGCCTTCGATCTGTAAGCGTAGCGGAGCCTGCGCCAGCTCAGGACCGAAGCGGTCGAGGAACTGAGCGCAGACACGCTCAAGCTCCTGTTCCGCTCGTGCGACATCGGTGCCGGTGTCCATGACCGGCATCGCTCAGCTCTCCAGGTCTGGAGCGGTGCCAAGGATCTCTTCGAGCCGACTTGCCTGGGCTCCAAGCTGCTCGGACAGCTCAACCGCCAGCAGGTGCAGCTGCACCTGCTCGGGATCGTCCACGCTACCCGGCTCCGCGCCGAGATGCTGGATGTAGCCCTGAAGCTGGCGCAGGTCTTCGAGCGCTGCGCGCAGGTCGGACTTGACCGGCACCTCGCCGCGTTCCTTGTAGGTCTCCTCGTGGAGCAGGGCGTTGTCGTAGAGCGTAACGCCAACGCGGCGAAAGGCGTCGCGGATGTGCGCTTCTGGGTACAGGTGCAGGTACGTCTCGCGGAAGACGGCGTGCGCCTCCCATTGGCTTGGTTGCAGAGGGTTCGGGCGCTGCGGCTTGGTAAGCTCCGGCTGGTCACTCATGGGACTGAACCTCCTTTGAGTGGCTAGGCCCGGTTCGGTGCGCTAACACCGGATCGGGCCGCCTGGTTGATCGGATGGCCGAATCTCAAGCCTCGAGGGCAGGGACTGGGCCAGTCTGGCCCACCAGTACCTCGGGCCACGGCGAAAGGTCAACCAAGACAGCTGCAAGCAGAGCAGGGCACGGCAGTCAGCTGCATGAAATTAGATGCCAGCAGGCCCCGATGGAGGCCCGCACCACGGCTTGACACACAATTGATGAGTGCCTACAATAGTCTAAGTATTGGAAATAAAGAGGTTGGACTGGAGCCGACGACCGGGTTTGAACCGGTGACCTGCTGATTACGAATCAGCTGCTCTACCACTGAGCTACGTCGGCCCGCGGAGAGATGGAAGTCTAGGCGAAGGAGGCGGCCGGTGCAAGATCTTTGGGGGGATCGATTGCGGATCGGCCGATCTCACGTGTGATGTGCTGGCTATTCCGGAGCGGGACCACCGCCCATCAAGGTCATCGGGTTGATGTCGGTGTTCCAGGTTTCGACGACGATCTTGAGCTTTCCGTCGGCATCGCGCTTGTAGATGGTGATGTACTTGCCGGTGTCGTCGACGTTGCCCATCCCCGGGACGTCAAGGTTGATCTGGAAGGAGCCGACCTCGATCACGTTGTCGCCGGCTTGCCAGACCTCGGTGGGGGTGTTCGAGAAGGAATTGATCTTCATGCCACTGGCGGATCGAGCTTCGTTGGCCGCCTTGAAGGCTTCGATACCATCCATGCGGGGCTCGAAGTTGGGCAATGAAATGGCGTCTTCGGCGTAGAAGCCGAGCATGGCGTCGAAGTCGTTGCTGATCATGGTTTCGGCGAGGGCGTCGCCGATGGCTTTGACCTCTTGCTGGAGGTCGTCGTTGACCTGGGCACCGAGAGGCAGGCAGAGCAGCAGGGCGCCGACGAGAACGCTATGAAGTGCACGCATTTCTGATTCTCCTTTGAAGGTGAGTCTCCCGCTGGGCAAGCATAGTCGCTCTCGGGATCCTGGGCAAATAGCCTGGTCAGAAGCGATTCAGGGGAATCTCGTTGATCCAGTGGAAGCCGCGGTAGACCAAGAATTCGTCGAGGTCGCGACGCCGCAGGTGGACTTCGAGCTGGCGGCCGCCGCGCTCTCCTACCAGGCGTAGCTGGTCGTCGGACGGTTGATCGAGGGTGAAGGTAGCGGCGGAGGTCAGCTCGATTTGACGGATGTCTCGACCCACACCGACGGTCTCGAAGGCGAGCTGGTAGGTCTCGCGCACGCCATCAGGGTACTCGACGGTAGCATGGTCGGCCGCGAGTTCGAGCACGACCCAGCCGGAGGGGGCGGAGCGGCGTCGGGGCGTGTACGTGTCTCCGATGATGTCGAAGGCGGCAACTTGCCAGCGGCCATGGACTTCGCTGGGGAGCGGGGGCACCACATCGGTGTTCTCTGCTGTGCTCTCTTGGATTGGGCTCTCTTGGATTGGGCCTTCTTGCGACCTGCTCTCCTGTAGGCTGTCCGCGACGCGTTGGAGCCGGATCTCGACTTGTGGAGCCCGTGGGGTGGCGAGATTGTCGTCGCTGGTGGCGGCCCACGGTTGGTTCTTGTGGATACGCTGGAACTCACCGCGCAGGCGTAGCATGTCCGTGTCGATTTGTTCGAAGGTCCAGGTGGCCCTCGAACGTAGGCTGACGGTGCCGGCCTCGGCATCGTGCTCGAAGCCGAGGTTCCAGCGGATGTCGTCCATGCCACGCACGACAGCGAAGGTGCTGCGCTCGATGATCAAGTTGTGCCAGCGAACGGGATTGCTGCGCAGCGGCGGGAGTTCCTGTCCGTCGAGGCGGAAGCTCTCGACGTCCCAGATTCCCCAGAGTTCGGGACGCTGACGCTGGCTCTCGAAGCTCCTGGCACCGCTCGAAATCATGGTGAAGAGCAGGTAGACGAGGACCAGGCCTTTGACAACGTAGATCCATTTCGGCACACGCGGGTAGCTGATGTCACGACGCTGGGTTGGCCGGTTGAGCAGCAGGGTCCGGGTCAGCCGGCCGGCGTCCGGCAGGGTGAGGCAGACGGCGAAGAGCAGCAGGTGCGAGGAGTAGAGCTTGACCGGCACGTCATACATGAAGTTGAGCGCCACGACGTTGGTCATCACACCGATGGCCGCAAGGGCGCCGAGGGTGGCCGTGCGGCGCAGGAGCAGCAGGAGGCCCGCGAGGACTTCACCGGCACCAGCGAAGATGACGTAGGGCACGGACGCGCCCATGAAGGTCCACAGCACGTTCATGGGAGAGCTGTCGCCGAAGGGTGCGAGCAGACGCGACAGCATGGGCAGCGGGAACTGGTTGGGGAAGACTTTGGCGAAGCCGTAGCTGAGCAGGGTCATGGCCAGACAGTAACGAACACCGATGTGCAACCAAGCGGCTAGCTTGGCCTCGACGTGAGACTTGGTTGCGCGCCTCTTGGAAAGAAGGATCTTCTCGAGCCCCAACCAAACGAGGGCAACAAGCAGAGCCAGGACCACGTACAGAACCAGCCGGACGTAGCTGTGCGTCGGGTCGCCACTTCCCCACGGGCGGTCTAGGGGTTCGAAGATGCTAAAGAGGTGCACGGCGAGCATGTCGACAGCCCACCATTCGAAGTCGCGAGCCCAGCCGAACCAGCCACTGACCATGGGAATGTAGTTCAGCGGAAAGGGAAAGGTGTAGAGCACAACGTAGACGGCGGCGAAGCGCAGAGCCAGGCGCTGGATCGGAGGCCAAGCGGGTGCAGCAGGGTCCGGAGTTGCTCGCTCGGGTGTCTCGAGCTCGGTCGAGCTATCGGCGGTTCGCGGCGTCGGATCATCGGACATGTCACTCCTCCACTTCCCGCACGGGTCCATGCGGACGCCCGCGGGTGTCGTTCCTGCTGCGTGGTCGAACTCAAGGTCGTGTGCGTCGAGTCTATCGCTGGTGCTGGACCTCAGCTACGAGAACGAGGGTGAGACGTTGCAGTGGAGCGAGTGGACGACGGGGAGTAGGTCGAACTGCCAAGGGTAGGAGGCCGGCGGCACCTTGCGAGAGGCACCGCCGGCACGGGGGACTGAGGAGAGGAGGTAGGGAGGAGGAGGAAGTGAGGAGGGTACGTCTTTCGGACTCGGTTATTGGCGACAGTCGCGAGGGTTGCGGCTGGCGCGGGTGCTGTCACAGCCACCGTCGAGCTGACGGTAATAGAGACTGTTGCCGACGGTGCCAGCGAACAATCGTGCTCCATCGTCGGATCGGTCGAGCATCAGGGCGACGACCGGCAAGCTCAGGGAGCGTAGGTAGTTATCGCCGAAGAACTGCCAGCTGTTACCGCCGTTGGTGCTGCGGTAGACGCCGGCGGGAGTCGCCGCATAGAGGGTGTCGGGATCTGCGGGGTCGAGCACCAGCGCGTAGAGGGTCGGGGTTGGCAAGCCGCTGTTGCTGGCCGTCAGGGTGACACCACCGTCGGTGCTCTTGAGCACGCCGAGGTCGGTGCTGGCGACATAGACCCGGTTCGTGTCGGTCGGGTGGAAGGCGATGTCGGATACGTGGGGCGTTTTCTGTTGGGAGGACCAGATGAGCACCGGGTCCCAAGTGACGCCACCATCGGAGCTGCGCTCGAGGCCATCGCCGCCGACGAAGAGAATCGAAGAGTCGCTGGGGGCGATGCGCACCAGGTTGTTGCCGTTGCCCTGTCCGGCACCGTTCACGAGCTGCCAAGTTGCTCCACTATCGTCGCTGCGCACGGCCCAGGGCTGCAGGTTGAACTGGGCGTTGAGCACGAAACCGGCGGCATATACCGTTTGCGGGGTCTTGGGATCGACTTCCAGGTCCCAGACCACGGCACCGCCGTTGATGCCGCTGCCGGTCGACCAGGAGGCACCGCCGTCGGTGGACCGGTGTATGCGTCCGATCGAGCCGACGTAGAGCAGGTTGGAATCCACTGGATCGAACGCCAGCGCCACGGTGTCGCCTGCCGAGGGCTCGCCGAGTTCGCTCCAGCGGACTCCGTCGTCGGCGCTGCGCCAGAGCCGGTCGGCAGCGAGGGCGAAGAGGGTGCCGTCAGGATGCTGAAAGAGGCGTGGCACGATCTGGGCGCGCAGCGCGCGGTTGGCGTCTTGCCACACGGCACCATCGGGGCTGCGCAGCACGCCCTGGGTGGTGGCGGCGAAGGCACGGTCGAGTCCGCCGGGGCCGTCCGTGAAGGTCACCGCCAAGACGTCACCGTCGGGCTCGAGCGCCTGCGTCCAGGTGGCGCCGCCGTCGAGGCTTTGGAAGATTCCGCGATTCGAGGCGCCGGCCAGGAAACGCGCTGGCTGCAGCGGGTCGATCACCAGGTTGCTGATGGGCGCTGGCACGGTGCCTACGGTTTCCCAGCTGGTGCCGCGGTTGCTGCCACGCAGGACCATGCCACCGAAGCCGTTGGCGTAGAAGACGCTCGGATCGCTCGGATGCGGCACGACACGACCGTTGCGGATACCACTGTCGTTGGTGCGCTGCTGCCAACTGGCCCCGCCATCGACGCTGAGGTAAACGGCGCGGCGACCCTGCGGATCCGCACAGCCGACGCCGAGCAACTCGTCGCTCGCGGCGGGCGAGACCACGATGCCGCAGATTTTTGCACCGCTGTTGTCGTAGACCTGCGTCCAGGTGTCACCCGCGTCGAAACTCGTCCAGACGCCGTTGGCCTGTGCCAGAGCGAGACGATCTCCTTGCGTCGGGTGGACGGAGAGGCGCTGCTTCTCACTGGTGCTCTGCGGCGCTCCGGGATGGATGTCGCTCCAGTGCAAGCCGCGGTCGTCGCTGCGCCAGAGCCGCCCATCAGAGGCTTCGGCATACAGGCGTTTGGCGTCGGCAGCATCGACCCACAGGGCACGTAGATGACCGTCCCGGAAGGTGCCGCTCTGGCGCCAGGTCTTGCCGCTGTTTGGGCTGATGAAGACGTAGAAGTCACCTGCCGCGTAGAGCTGGTTCCCGTCAGACGGGCTCGCGGCCAACAACCGCAGCGCACCGCCATCGGGGCCCGCTCCTCTCCAAACGCCTGCCTCTACCACGGCGGGCAGTAACAGGAGCGTCAACCCAACCAGGGCACGTAGGATTTCTCCGGCTTGTAGTCGTCGCATCTCGGCTTCTCCTTCGGAGCCCTATAGGCTCACAGCATGAGCTTTCGGAAAGATCTGTCTATTTCTCAAGGGCCACTAGCCAGCAATCGTGGACCGCTGCGTCAATGTTAATGCTGTTATAGCATACAGAATCCCCCATGGGAAGCCCCCTCCACCATGATCTTCGACAAGGGCAAGCTACGGTATTGCCGAACCACCACCTCGACTCAACTAGTAACGGGGCACGCAGCGCCGAGCGGCTGCCGCTCGCTGAACCGAACGTGAGCCGCTCCGGTGACGGGTCAGCTGCGCCGCTCTCCCGGCTGACGGAACTCTCGGCCTACAGCACCCGGCACAGATGGCCACCGACGTAGGCACCCAACGCCCGGTAGGCTTCGAATTGCGCGTCGTTGAACTGCTGATCCACGGTGCCCTGGTGCGGAAAAGCTGGGAAGAGCTGACGGAAGGAGAGCACCTGCACCGGCACGCGTTCGGAGACCTCCTGTGCGTCGTCGCAGTCTTCCTCTAGCTGCGCGGCGAGCGCTTGCGGAACAGACGCCTTGACGTACACCAAACGGCCTTCGCTCGCCTCCTGGTGCTCGGTTCTCGGATAGTAGATCCGCCCTTCGACGACGCCCCGCTCATTGAGCAGGCCGAAGCCGTCGGCCTCACAGCGGCGGCGGATCGGTGTCAGGTCGATGTCAATGCGGATGTTCTGTTCAACGAAGGCCATGCGCAGCGCGTTGTTGAAAGACTTGAAGGCGTAGTCTTCATCGGCCTCGGCGTCACACACCACCACCAGAGAGCAGCGACGGTCGAGCAAGGGCATGAGACCCAAGTTGTCGCCGGTGTGACCGCCGTCGGACAGGTTCACGAGACGCTCGCGGGCGCTGGCCAGGCCGAACATTTCGAGCAGGAAGTACCAGGTCCACGACGTCAGGGGTTTTTCCGGCTGACCGCCATTGCGGTAGTACCACGGGTTCTCCATCCAGTACCCCAGACGGGCGTTGAACAGCGTGGTGAAGAACGCCTGCGCCAGGAAGCTGTGGCGCCCGACCGCCGAGCCGACGGCGGCGGCGGAGATGGTCATGGCGCGCGCCAGCTTGGTCTCTCCACGTCGGTAGTCGCGAGTGCGCACGTAGCCAGTGACGCGCGAGCCCACGTAGTCCCGGGTGAACAAGAAGTGCTCAGACAGGAAGGTCTTGCGGTTGAGTTCGTCGGAGCCGCGCAAGTTGAGCGCCGCAACGATCAGGTGGTAGGGGCCACGGTGACCGTCACCGAGCTGGCTCAGCTTGAGCTCGGTGTCGTCGCGCAGCACGCGCAGCGGCATGCCCTGGTGGTCCCGCTCGCGATCACGCCGAAAACGAGCGTAGGTGCGCAGGTAGGCCTCGCTCAGGCGGTCTCGGTAGAAGTAGTGCAAGGAGACGCGGTTGGGGTCGATCAGGTTGCTGAAGAAGAAGAAACTGCCGAGAGTCGCGAAGGCGATGCCGACCAGCCACCATTCAAGTTCACTGTGCCCCAGTGTCTCGACGAGCCTCGAGGACGTAGCGGCGAAGAGCAGGGTCAGGAACAGCACCATGCCGAGGGTGGCGATCCAGTGCAACTGCTGGGTCGATAGGCGCCGCCGCACCGGCGAGTCGCTCGCCTGGCGCGAAGCACGATAGCCGACGATCAGGAAGATGACCGCCAGGAACGAGATTGGCATCTCGCCAAGGGCCAGCAGCACGACCAGCAGTGGCGGCGTCACCAGAGCCAGGAGCACGCCCAAGGTGGCGGCACCCTGCAAGCTACCGAACAGCGAGCGCCGCAGACGTCCTTGACGGTCGGGACGCAGCTCGCGGAAAGACTCCTCGATCTGCGTCCACAGATGGGTCAACAACAAGCCCCCGAGCGCGAAGGCCGCCGGCAGCCACACGCCGGCCAGGAAATGCTCCCGGCCCACAGTGCCGACCTGAAACACACCCAGGGCCACCGCCAGCGCCACGGCCAGGGCCAGCGACCAGAAATTGAAGGCACGCACGAAGCGTGCCTCGTGTTCGTCCTCGCCGGTCCAGCCCGAACGCGTCACCTTCGGCGGACGGTAGGCGTCGAGTCCCTGCAGGCGCAGACAGCGCGGCACCGCGAAGGCAAGCCACAGGGCACACCACAGGGCCCCGACCGCCGCCGCCGCGCCCAGCCAGCGAAGGTCGACCTGCACGCTGTCTCGAATCAGTCGCATCGGTGTACCCACGTGCTGGTCGGCCCAGGCCGAGAGCGTGGTCAGCACGTAGTCCGGCAGCTGCAACAGCTCGCCATTCCAGGCGTCGGGGTTCACCGCCGCGGCGGCACGTTCAGGCAGCAGCTGGCGCAGGCCGGGGTCGAAGACACAGAGCAAGACGAGAATGATCGCCACGACACCAACGAAGGAGAGGACGAAGAGGCCGGTGCTGTGCAACAAGCCAGCCGCCACCGAGCCGACCGCCCGCTGGACGTCGCGCGACAACGCTCGCCGCCGCGGCACCAAGTACTCACCGTGGGTGCGTAGGTGATGCATCTGGTGGCGCACGGACAACCGCGTCTTGCCCGCCGGCTTGTAACCATCTTCCTCATGCAAGCCAACGAAGGGCGAAGATCCGGCAGCCAAACCGACATCTCCCTTGGTCCGAGAATCCTCGCCCTCGTCTTCCTGCGTCAACAAGGACGTCAGGCAACTACCGATGAAGCCACCACCCGAGACCGTGCTGAGATAGTCGAAGCTCTGCAACCGGCTCCTGCCCGTCTCGGGATGCTCGTGCTGGACCAGCGCCTGCAGCACGCCTAGATTGAAGGTCGCGGAGCGTACGCCACCCCCAGACAGACACAGCCCTGCAGTCGCGGGTACCTCGTCGAGTCCCGGCAATCCATTGCGCAGCCGGCGCTGCCGCAGGTACCCGCGCTCGGCTGCCACAACATCGCGGAAGCGCAGAGTGAATCGGCTGTCGCCGGCAGCTTCCTCGGCGGCCTCCATGCCCTCGCGCCGGGACTTCGCCTTGACCTCCGTCGCTTCGGCCCGGATGCCATTCTTCACGCCACCATCATCCATGGTCGCTCCTCGCACGTGTTCGCTTGGTTTCGGACTCTGTCGGTCATTACAACGCACTGGAACAGGACCGTCAAACGAGTGCGCTAAGATCTTGCTTCGGCGGCCCGTTTCGCTCTTTCTTGCAACTTCGAGGAGACCCACCATGCGCCACTTGACCTCCTGCCTCATCTCCTGCTGCACGGCGCTCCTGCTGTGCCTGCCACTGGCCCTCGAGGCCGGCGAGCGGAGCAGCTACTGGCCGCAATGCCGCGGCCCCGACGCCGACGGCGTAGCCTCGCATGCGGACCCACCGACCACTTGGAGCGAGGGCGAGAACGTGCGCCTCAAGGTCGCGATCCCCGGCCGTGGTCAGTCGACCCCGGTGATCTGGGGCGATTCGATCTTCCTGCTCACCGCCATCCCGGTCGACGAGGCCGCCGCGGCAGCCTCAGAGCAAGCTGCGGCTGACAAGATGGCCAACCAACAGTGGCCACCAGCCGTCACGCCGGTGGAGCAGCGCTTCGTGGTGATGGCCCTGTCACGTCAAGACGGCAGCGTCCAGTGGCAACACACCGCCGTCCAGCAGGTGCCCGAGGGTCCCTACCATCTCGACGCGTCGTGGGCTTCGGCTTCGCCGGTCACCGATGGTGAACGCCTTTTCGCCTTCTTCGGCTCGCAAGGCCTCTTCGCCTATACCCTCGACGGCAAGCTCTTGTGGAGCCAGGATCTGGGCACCATGGAGACGCGCGCCGGCTTTGGCGAGGGTGCGTCACCGGCGCTGCACGATGGCGTCCTGGTAGTCAATTGGGACCATGAGAAGGACTCCTTCATCGTCGCCTTCGACGCCGCCACCGGCGAAGAACTCTGGCGCCAGCCGCGCCCCGAGGAACCGACCTCGTGGTCGACACCCTTGATCGTCGAAACAAAGGGCGGTGAAAGGGACGGCGAAGCGCAGGTCGTCGTCGCCGCTACCGGCGCCAGTCGCGGCTACGACCTGAAGACCGGTGCAGAGATCTGGCGCGCCAGCGGCATGACCCTCAACACCATCCCGACACCCCTCCACCGCAACGGTGTCGTCTACCTGACGTCCGGCTTCCGCGGCAACATGCTGCAAGCGGTTTCGCTGGCCCAGGCCAAGGGTGATGTCAGCGGCGGCGACGCGATCCTGTGGAGTCACGATCGCGACACGCCCTACGTGCCGTCACCGGTGCTCTACGACGGTCATATCTACTTCCTCAAGCGCTTCGGCAACATCTTGTCGGTGCTCGACGCCAACACCGGTGAGTCCCGGCACCTGGGACGCCTGGAAGGCCTCGCCAACGTCTACGCCTCCCCCGTCGCCGCTGCCGGCAACATCTACTTCCTCAGCCGTGAAGGCAAGACCGCCGTCCTGCGCGCCGGCGCACCGCCAGAGTTGTTGGCCCTCAACGAGCTGGACGACGGCTTCGAAGCCTCACCGGCAATCGCTGGTGACGAGCTGTACCTGCGAGGTAGGAAGTATCTGTATGTGATCAGCGAGTCGGAAACGGCAAAGCCGGGCCGCGAGACACGAGACGCGGCGACGGGGCGCTGACCGGCTCCGGGGCGGTCGGTCTCAAGAGTTCTCTGACGCCGCGATCCAGCGCCTCGCCTTCAGCTCGAAGCGCGGCAGCGTCCCAGGCGCGACGGCGGTGACCGGCAGGCGAACGTGGAAAGCGGTGCGCAGGTCGTGCTCCAGCTGGCGCGCCAGCGCGGCACCGTCGTCGACTTCCGGCGCCGGCTCGACGGTCACCCGCAGCTCGGCCAGTGCGCCGCGCAGGTCGTGGACGACGCGAAACTCGGCCACACCGGGGCGCTGGCGGATCACTCCCTCGACCGCGCTCGGGTACAGGTTGACCCCGCGCACCACCACCATGTCGTCGACACGCGCCAGAATGCCACCGTCGAGGGCCAGCTCGGCCGTTCCCAGCTCTTCGGGCGAACGCAGGCTCTTGCGCACCAGGTCGCCGGTGCGGTAGCGCAGCAGCGGCGAACCGGGCCGCCGCAGCGTGGTCAGCACCAACTCGCCACTGTCCCCATCCGTCACCGGCTCGCCCGTCGCCGGATCGAGGATTTCGGCCAGGAAGGCCCCCTCGTCGACGTGCAGCAGGTCTGGGAACGCCGGGTTGGGAAAGCTCACTGGCCCGACCTCGGTCATGCCGTGGTGGTCGAAGACCCGCGCGCCACCCCAGGCTTGCGAGAGCCGCTCCCGCACAGCCGGCACGCTACCTCCCGCCTCCCCAGCCACGATCAGCGTGCGCCGTTGTCCCGGCTCGAGCCCGGCATCCAGTCCGGATGTCAGGTCGATCCCTTCCGCCTTCGCCACCTCGGCCAAGCGCAGCGCGTAGGTCGGCGTGCAGCAGATCATCGTCGCCTGGTTGTCGAGCAGCAGTCGCAGGCGTCCGGAACTGCTCAAGCCACCGCCCGGGATCGCCAGCATTCCAAGCTGCGCCGCCGCTTCGAAGGCGGTCCAGAAGCCGAGAAAGGGGCCAAAGGAGAACGGCACAAAGGCTCGATCCTCGGCCGTCGCCCCGGCGGCCTGGAAGACGCGCTTCCACACATCGAGCAACGCCGCCCAACCGTCGGACGTGTCGAGCCAGCGCATCGGCTGCCCTGTCGTACCGCTGGTCTGGTGGAAGCGGGTGTAGCGCTCGAGCGGATAGCTGAGATTGCTACCGTACGGCGGATACCGCTGCTGGTCCTCAACCAACTGCGCCTTGGTGGTGCACGGCATGTGACGGCGAAAAGTCTCGAGGTCGGGAAGTTGCCCCGCATCGTCCCCCGCGTCTGGCGATAGCCCAATCGCGCGCAGACGCGGCGCGTAGAAGGCGTTCGACGCCAGCTCGCCGAGCAGGAACCTCAGTCGCTGCAGTTGTAGAGCTTCGATCTGCTGACGCGAGCGCCCGTCAACCGGCATCGCGACCACCACCCGGCGCTTCAACGGACATCTCGATAGGCCTCTCGGAGGGCGGCAAGATCTCCACCACTTCCGCCAGCGTCGCCCCGCTCTCCCGCGAGAGGATGTTGTGGCGCCCGTACAGCAGCGTCCCCAAGTCGGCATCCAAAGCCTGGCAGATGCTGGACTGGCACGGCAGACGCAAGAAAGTGCTCGGCCGGCTCAGATACGGCACGCTGTACTTCGCCAGAATCGCCCCCAGCGGCCGAGTGCCGTCGAGCACTTCGCTACACGCCTGGCTATCGAGATTCTCCAAGTGAATTCGGATCGCGCCGAACTCGACCGGCTTGTCGCTGTCGACACCGGCCAGCACGACCCGTCGGTGCAACACCGAACCCTCCAAACGCTTTTCCAGCACTCGCAGGCACATCATCTCTCCGTGGAAGCGCTCCAGCGTCGAGGTCATGTCCTGGCGGTGGACCAGAAGGCTCCGATACGGCTCGGGCAGCGAATCACCCGGGATGGTCTCGGCAATCAAGGACGGCAGGAGGAAGGTCGCGGTGAGGTCGAGGGGCGAAAGAGCAGCGTGCACGTCAAGCATGCCCTGAATCTACGACAGAAGTCGGAGGAAGTTCCAGTCAACGCCACGCTGCTCTCAGCCCATCGCCTGCTCCACGACGGCCGACGTCGAGCGACGTCGGGCCGCGTTATCGAAGTGGCAGAAGAAATCGCATCGACCCTTTAAAGCACTCATAAATAGACCCTTACGGCGACCAAGAACCTGGCACCCAGCTTGCTATCTCAGGCTCTCGCAGCGCTGCCTTGCCTGGCGCCAGAACGTCCCGGCGCGGCAGCAAGCAAGTTGCACAAACCCATTTCTCACAACCAACCCAAGGAGAACGCCCCATGGCCGTCAATCCCATCATCTTCAACCGCCTCGACAACGAGATCAACTACGAGACTCAGCCCCCCATGGGCTCGGGCACGATCACCGCCAACAATGGGGCGACGATCAATGGTCCCGCCGAGGTGTTCTTGAGTTCAGCCAAGGGCGGCTACGCCTTCACCCAGTTCGATGCTCACGAAGGCTACGAGTACACCATCGACCTGACCAGTAAGAAGATCGGCTGATCCTCGACCAGCGAACGAAAGGAGACCTGTACCATGCTCGAAACCCGCAAGCCTCGCGTCTTGGTAGTTGGGGATGCCGTGGCACCTACCGGCTTCGCCCGCGTCGTACGGGAAATCTTTCAACCGCTGGTCGCCGCGCCCGAGGCGCAGTCGTGGGAGATCCACCAGCTCGGCACCAACTACTTCGGGGATCCCCACGACTGGCCTTGGCCTGTCTACCCCGCCGCCACCGGCGGCTACAATACCGGCGCCCACCGCCTAGCCGGCTTGGTCCAGAAACTACAGCCGGACCTGGTGTTCGCGATCAATGACCCTTGGGTGCTCGCCGAGTACCTGGACGCGCTAGAGCCGTTCGAGGATGTCAAGAAGGTGCTCTACTGCGCCTTCAACACCGGCCCCATCGACCCGGAGGTGCTGCCGAAGTTGAGCCGGTGTGACCGCTTCGTCGTCTACACCGAGTTCATCCGCAAGGCGATGCATGAGGCGCTCGAGCAGGCCCGGGACCAGCCGACCAGCAAAGAAGACGGCGGTCATTTCGACTTCCCCAAAAAATTCCCAGACGTCGAAGTGATGCCCCACGGCGTCGACCTCACTACCTTCCACCCCCTGGCCAGCGATCGTCGAGACGCCAAGCAGCAGGCGCGGGAAGCTCTCTTCGCCGGGCATCCCGAACTCCAGGACGGCTTCATCGTCCTCAACTCGAACCGCAACCAGCCACGCAAGCGCATCGATATCACCATGGCCGGTTTTGCGCACTTCGTCGCAGATCTGCCCGAAAGTGACGCCCGCAGGGTCTTCCTGCACCTGCACATGGGACTCAAGGACCTGGGCTGGGACATCCGCCAGCTCGGCCGCCGTCTCGGCATCGACCGCCACCTGATCCTCACCGGCCTGCACTCCGGCCCGCCCCACGTCGACGACGCGCAGCTCAACGCCATCTTCAACGCCGCCGACATCGGCATCAACACCGCCACCAGCGAAGGTTGGGGCCTGGTGAGCCTGGAGCAAGGTGCCGCCGGTCTGGCGCAGATGGTGCCCGATCACACTAGCGGTCGCGAGTTGTGGCACGGCGCGGCCGAGCTGCTACGACCCGCGCTCAGCTTGACTGACCCCGCCACCCTGTGCACTGAACAGCTGATCGACCCTCTCACCGTCGCCGCCAGCCTGCGCGACCTCTACGACCACCCGGAACGACTGCGCGAACTGGAAGAAGCGGCTGTTCGCGTGAGCAGCCGGTCCAAGTATCGCTGGGACCAGATCGCGGGCCAATGGCAAGACCTCTTCCTAGCGACGCTGAACGTCGAGCCCGCACCGGCCCGGTGCTGATATGGCGCCACCTGCCCCGCGTTGTCGGCCGATGTCGATCAACGTCGACTCACGTCGGTCAACCTTGCCCCAGCGCTCAAAGCCCTTCATTTAAACCGCCAATAATCAGAACAAAAACAATAAAAACAGGAACTTACAAAAAATACCCAAAGATGGCACAGCACTTGCTGTACATGACTCTCAAGCCGCCGCACAGTGCGATGCGGTTCCTGCAAGTTCAATTCTCAGAAAGGACACACAGACATGCCAACGAAGGAAGACGCCAGCGTAGCCACTTTCAAGGTCGACATCCCGGCCGGCCCCCTCTGGAGCAACGACGAAGCGCAGAAGCTCGGCCCGTCGATCGCCGCCGCCCACCTGGGCAAGTTCACCGGCCAGTGGACCACCGTCGTGCCGAACCAGATGAGCGTCGTGCAGGTGGAACTGCCGGCCCAGCCGACCGGCGACACCGAATACACCATGGATGTGCTCGCGGGTCCGATCTGGAGCAACGACGACGCCAAGGAGAAGTGCCCGTCGATCTGCGCCAGCTACGGCGGCACCTGGAACGGTCAGTGGAAGACGGTCGTCGAAGGCAAGATGAGCGTCGCCGGCTGCACGTTCAAGTTCTGATTTTCTAAGCCCGATCCCCAATAACTCCGAAAGGCCACAGGATTCCTGTGGCCTTTTGTGCGTCTGGGCCCGTTTCCAGGGCAGCTTCGGTGCAAGCAGAGGCAGAGTTAGTCGCGCCGCTGGAAACGCAGGCGGAAGCCCTCCTCGTCTCCATCGGAGACGGTGACCGTCAACTCCTTGCCTTCCGCGAGTTGGCCCTCCCTCAGCTGGCCAGCACCGAGCCGATACTCGAGCTTCTTCGGAAAATCGTGATCCGGGTTCTCGAAGACGGCTGACGCTTCCGAGCACTCGGTGAGATGGAAGGCGACCGGCAGCGCATTGTGCGCGACCTTCGGGATGTAGAAGACCGCATCGCCCATCTCGACCAGCCGTAGCTCTTCGCGGCTCTTCAGGTCGCCGCTGTCGGCATCGCGCGTCTCGCCAATGCCCTCGAAGGTCGAAGTGCTGACCTCTTTCCAGGACTCGGAAATCACGCTCGTCTGGCCGGCTGACGGCACCGTCTGCCAATCGCCGAGCAGCCACCGTACATCTTGCAGCGAGTTGCAGGTCGGCGCGTCGGTGTTCGGCGGATCTGCCATAGCAGAGAAAGAAGGGACGAGAGTCGAGAGCAGCACAAGAGCAGCGATCAACGCCCGAGCGTAAGCACGGAACCTGGACGCAATCACGTGCGCTTGGCCTTCTTCTTGGCCTTCTTCACCTTCTCTTGGCGCTTCGCCGGATCGAGCCGGGCCATCAAGGGACACCGCTGGCAGGCGTCGGGCTTCTTCTTGTACTTCTTGCAGCACTTGGATTTCAGCTTCATCTGGCAGTGGTCCCTGGTGCGTGTCCGGCTGTGACTGAAGCGGAATGAGAAGTTATTGAGATGCACTCTCAACAGGAGTAGAGAGATAGTGGACTATTACGGTCCGCTTTGTCAAGCAGGGGTCGGCTACTCCTTCTCGTCCTGCCGAGAGGGCCCCGCCACCACCATCCCCTCGACGCTCCCCTCCGCAGGCGGCCACTCGATCAGCAATCCACCACCCACGCCCTTGGCCACGTCCGGCCCGTACAGCCAGTCGAGCACATACATCCCCGCCTCGTAGCTCTTGACGCCTCCCTGCGACGTCACCGCCTTGCCGTGGTGCACGAAGCTCACCTGCCGCTGCACGTCGATCTTGTCGAAGGTCTGTTCGAAAAGGTCGTGGTCCGACGGAAACGTCGTCGCGGCCAAGTCATCGAGCAAGCCGGCTTCGGCGAGCACGAACGCGCCCCAGCACAGGGACATGACGACCTTCGCTTCACCACCGACCTTGCGCACCCAGTCGATCATCACCTTGTTTTCGCGGTCCGAACCGCGGCTGTTCTCGGCGCTGGCGACGACCAGGATGTCGATCGGTTGGGCGGTTTCAAAGCTGTAGTGCGCCTGCACGATCAAGCCCTCCGCGGTGGTCACGGGCATGCCGTCCGCCGAGACGGTGAAGGTCTCCATGCCGGGTTGAACCTGGTAGACGGCGTGATTGAACAGATCGTAGGGGGCGACGAGCTCGGTGTTGTAGATGCCGTCGACAAGCAGGAAGCCAACGCGCAGGGGGCGGTCTTCGGGGATCTCGGGAGCAGGGGGGCGGGTCCACGGCAGGTCGGCGGCGTGCAGGCCCGCGGTCATCGAACAGAGGGACAGTAGAACGACCGCGGTAGCAGCGAGAAAACGCATGAGGATCGGGCTCCTGGAAGGTCGGAATTCGTACTTCGGGTGGTCGGCAGTGTACCATTCGGGCGCATCCAGCTCGTCTGGTTCCAGGAGGACTCCATACCGTGACCATGCACCGCTTCTCGCACTCCACCGCCCTCGTGGCGCTCAGCTTGACGGCCTTGTCGATGGCCGTGCTGGCAGGCCTCTTCGCAGGCCCGGCCCACGCGGCCTTCCCGACCGCCGTCAACAGCCAGATCACCGACATCGTCGAGTCGGCCCACAACGCCGGGGAGCTGTTGCCGCCCGACCATGGGTGGGACGGCGCCAGCAGACGCTTCATGCTCGACGACGATCACCCGTGGGTGACGCCGGCAGAGGTGACCAACCTGACCGACTCGCCGAGCTACGACGAGACCGTCGCCTGGCTGCAGCGGCTGGTGGAAGCGGTACCGCAGTTGCACCTCGAATCGCTGGGCAAGAGTCCGGAAGGCCGCGACATCTGGATGGTGATCGCGTCGACGGACGGCTCGACTCCGGAGGCACTGAAAGCGAGTGGCAAGCCGCTGCTGCTGGCGCACAGTGGCATTCACTCGGGCGAGATCGACGGCAAGGACGCAGGGCTGATGCTGCTGCGCGACATGACCGTCGCCGGCCGGCACACGGGGCTACTGGACCACGTCAACCTCCTGTTCATCCCAATCCTGAGCGTCGACGGGCACGAGCGCAGCTCGACCTTCAGCCGCATCAACCAGCGCGGTCCGGTCACGATGGGCTGGCGTTCGAATGCGCGCAACCAGAACCTGAACCGCGACTTCAGCAAGCTGGACACGCCCGAGGTGCGAGCACTGATCGGCGCCTTCCGGCGCTGGCAGCCGGACCTCTACATCGACCTGCACGTCACCGATGGCGCCGACTACCAGTACGACATCACCTGGGGCTATACCGGTCAGCACGGGTACTCACCGAATATCGCGCGCTGGCTCGACGACGTGCTGTCGCCGGCCTTGCACCGTGACCTGGAAGCGCAGGGGCACATCCCAGGCCCGCTGATCTTCCTGGTCGACAAGCGCCGTCCCGAACAGGGCAACTACGGCTGGACCGCCAGCCCGCGCTTCTCCAACGGCTATGGTGACGCCGCTCAGCTCGCTTCGGTGCTGGTGGAGAATCACAGCTTGAAGCCCTACGATCAGCGCGTGCTCGGCACCTACGTGCTGCTGGTCAGCGCGCTCGAGACGTTGGGCTCGCACGGTGAAGGGCTGCGCCGAGCCACCGCCGAGGACCGCGCGCGGCGCGCCGATCCGGTGCCGCTGACCTGGACGACACCGTCCGACACGGCGCCCGAGACGTTCACCTTCAAGGGCATCGAGTTCCGCCTCGAACGTTCGGCCGTCTCCGGCGGTCTGCGCCAGGTATGGACCGGTACACCAGCGGAGTGGCAGATCCCGCTGGTCGAGTCGAGCCAGCCACTGCTGAAGGCGAGCCGCCCGGCCGCCTACTGGCTGCCGCCGGCCTGGGGTGACGTCATCGAGCGCTTGCGTCTGCACGGCCTCGCTGTCGAGACAATCGACGAGGCCACCGAGGTCGAAGTCGAGATGTACCGCCTGGTGGACCCGCTGCTCGACTCGATGCCGTTCGAAGGGCACCCTCGCGTCAGCGCGACGCCGGTCGCCGAACGACGCCGCGTCACCTTCCCTGCCGGTTCCGTGCGCGTACCGACCGACCAGCCCCTGGGCACACTCGCCGTGCTGCTGCTGGAGCCGGCGTCTCCGGACTCGTTCTTCCAGTGGGGCTTCTTTCTCGAGGTGTTGCAACGCACCGAGTACTTCGAGAACTACGTGATGGAGCCGCTGGCCGAGCTGATGCTGCGTGAGTCGCCGGAGCTGGCGGCCGAGTTCGAAGCCAAGCTACTCGACGACCCCGACTTCGCCGGTGACCCGAGCGCGCGCCTGCTCTGGTTCTATGAGCGCACGCCCTTTTCCGACGTCCGCTACCAGCTCTATCCGGTCGGCCGTGAGCTATCGACGCCGTGAGCCAGGACGCATGCCCCGCCTTTGGCTGGCGACCGGCTGCCTTTGGCTGGCGACCCACCGCCCCCCAGCCTTGACGCCAGGAACCCTCGAGATTTCCAGTTTCCGACATCTTCCTAGAACCCTGCCGCCATGAACCGTCCTCAGGAGACCTTCTCACGATGCAAGACTTCACCTCTGTCTACCGAATCGCTCCCCCACGGCGACACGGCTGGCCTCTCTTTGGCGCCGTGCTCCTGCTACTCGCCGTGCTCCTCGTGCCGATGAAGACCGATGCCCAGGACGCGGGCAGCCACACCCCCGGCAAGGCCCACGAGACGCTCGAACTCAGCAAGTTCCTCGTCCTGACTTCTCAGAGCCTGCCCGCCTTTTCTCCGGAAGCGGCCGAGGACGCGAAGGCCGACGCCGCGGACCTGCTCGACCTGCAACTGCTCTCGATGCAACCGGACGGCAAACCGCTGTGGCCGGCCGAGGGTGATCGCGCCAAGCTGCCGGGCAGCGGTGAGCTGAGCTGGCGCCTGGCCGACGGCCTGCCAGCGCCGGGCGACGGCACCCAGCTCGCCTACCTGGCCGCCTATGTCGAGGCCACGCGTTTCACCAACGCCAAGCTGACGGTCACCAGCCAACACCCGCTGCGCGTCTACCTCGATGGCGAGCAGCTGGCCGAGAAGAAGAGCAGCGAGGCCGCCGACGCCGATGCTGGGAGCACCGAGGCGGAACTGCCGCTGACCACCGGTAAGCACCTGCTGCTACTGCAGGTCGCCTACAACGTCGAGGCCGGTGGCTGGAGCCTCGACGCGCGGCTCGAGAGTCCGCACCCGCTGGCGACGTCGACCGATCCGGCGCACACTCTGCGCCTGACGGATGTACTGGACCGCGACGACGTCACGGATGTCAGCGTTTCGGCCGATGGCGCCTTCCTCGCGCTGTCGCTGCGCAATCCGGCGGTACCAGCTGAGCATGGCGAGACCTGGATGGAACTGCGACGCACCACCGACGGTAGCCGTGTGCGCACGCTGCACGAGTTCGCCAGCTTCCAGTGGCTGCCCGAGGGTCACCAGTACAGTTACACCCGCAGTGCCGACGACAAGGCGACGCTGTGGCTGGCGTCGCCGGAGGGTGGCGACATCGAGCGCGTGCTGCACGGCGTAAAGAACCTGGGTTCCTACGCCTGGCTGCCGGACGCCTCGGGCGTCGTCTTCAGCGTCAGCCAGGACGAAGAGGAGAACGACCTGGGTGCCAAGCGCTACCGTCACCCCAACGACCGTTGGAGCGGCTGGCGCGGCACGTCGAGCTTGCACCACGCCGTGCGCGGCGGGGGGCAACGCCCACTGACGCAGCCGCATCGCACGCTGTACTTTGCCGACATCAGCCCCGATGGCACGCGCCTGCTACTCAGCAACAGCCGCGTCGACCCGACGCGCCGGCCGTTCAGTGAAAGCACCCTGTACGAGCTCGACCTGGCGACGCTGGAAAGCCGCGAGTTGACCACCATCACCTGGATCGGCGGCAGCCAGTACAGCCCGGACGGCAAGAAGCTGCTGATCACCGGCGCCCCGACCGCTTTCGGAGATGTCGGCGTCAACGTGCCCGAGGGCGTGCTGCCCAACGAGTACGACACCCAGGCCTACCTTTACGATCTGGCCAGCGGTGAGGTCGACCCGATCACGCGCGACTTCGCCCCCAGCCTGATCGACACCTCCTGGTCGCACGGTGACGCCAACTCGATCTACCTGCGCGTCACTGAGGGACCGCAGAATCTGCTCTACCGCTACGATGTCGCCGCCCGCAGCTTCGAGCGCCTCGAGGTCGGCCTGACCAAGGTCGACGGCATGGCGATCGCGCGCAAAGCGCCGGTACTGGCGGGCTATGGTTCCGGTCTCGAGCAGCCCGAGGAAGCCTTCCTGCTCGACCTGGCGTCGAACGAGCCCAAGCAGCAGCGCCTCTGGGGCCCAGCGACCGACCTCTCCAAGATTCGCCTGGGCAAGATCGAACCGCGGGACTTCGAGACCGAGGACGGCACCATCGTCGGCCGCGTGCACTACCCGCCGGACTTCGACCCGGCCAAGAAGTACCCGCTGCTGGTCTACTACTACGGCGGCACCGCACCCGTCGAGCGTGAGTTCGCGGGCCGCTACCCGAAGAGCCTGTGGGCGGCGCACGGCTACCTGGTCTACGTCCTGCAGCCGAGTGGCACGTACGGCTTCGGCCAGGAGTTCGCCGCCCGGCACGTCAACAACTGGGGCAAGACAGTGATCGGTGAGATCGTCCACGGGGTCGAGACCTTCCTGGAGCAACACCCCTACGCGGACGCCGACGCGGTCGGCTGCCTCGGCGCCTCCTACGGCGGCTTCATGACCGACCTGCTTCTTGCCAGTTCGGACGTGTGCAAGGCCGGCATCTCGCACGCCGGCATCTCGGACTTGACCAACTACTGGGGACACGGCTGGTGGGGCTGGCTCTACAACGCCGCGGCCGCCGCCGACAGCTATCCGTGGAACCGTCGTGATCTCTACGTCGACCAGAGCGCCATCTACCACGCCGACAAGATCACCGCACCGCTGCTGCTGCTGCACGGCGCGGCGGACAACAATGTGCCGCCGGCACAAAGTGAGACGCTGTACACGGCGTTGTCGGTGCTCGGCCGCGACGTCGAGTTCATCACCTTCGACGGCGAAGGTCACCAGATCTTCAACTACAAGCCGCGC
Organism: uncultured bacterium; assembly: GCA_965368975.1. Classification (GTDB taxonomy): domain Bacteria; phylum Acidobacteriota; class Thermoanaerobaculia; order Multivoradales; family JAHZIX01; genus CBDUPA01. The sequence continues at coordinate 52,531 of CBDUPA010000015.1, forward strand.
GTCCTGTGGGCGCAAACCATCATCGCGTGGTTCGACCGGCACCTGAAGCAGCAGCCCGAGTACTGGCAGCACCTGTGGGGCACACCGGAGAAGCCGAAAGGCTGAGCCCACTTCCGGTATCGCACGACACCTCGGGTACCGCGAAGGTTCTTCGAGAAGCACAAAACGCCGCCGGGCTGCCATTCTTTCACGGCGCCCCGGCGGCGTTTCTCCTTCGGGCGAGGAGTTCGTTCGGACGAAGGTCGCGCAGCTTACTGCGTCAGGCCGTTGAGTGCCTCGATCAGCTCCGGATCCTTGGCTTCCAGCTTGGGCAGCATCTCCATGCCCAGGCCGTAAGAGGCGAAACCACCATCAGCCGGCCGGGCCAGGACGACCAGGATCGGCTGCAGCACGTCGTCCTCCAGCGGCTGCGACGCGGCCAGCTTGGCCGCAATCTGTGATGCATTGACGGAACTCGGGAAGACAACCCAGCCGTCACCAGCCGCGGCAGCTCCGTCACCGTCGGACCAATCACCCTGAGTGAAGCGCAGGCGCTTTTCTTCATAGTCCACGAGACCGGTGAGCAGAGCGAGGCTGCGCTCGTCGTCGATGGTGGCGATCAGACCGTCCAGCCAAGGCCGGATCGCCTCCCAATTGCTCCACAGGTCACCTTCCGACCAATCGAGAACCTCACGCTCGATGCCACCCAGGCGCTCCAGCACGTCGTAGAAACGGGGCACCAGTTCGTTGCCCATCGATTGCCCGAGCACCACGACAGTCGCCGGCGTCAGCGCCACGATGTGGTGGAAGAACATCTCGACCTGCGCCAGCTGCGGCGAAGTGCCGGCCTGGCTCAGAGGCACAAAGTAGCCACTGAAGAACGTCTTGTCGTTCTCGATCTCTTCGATGTCCTGCGGCGGCAGCTTGGTAAAGGGGTACTCGATGCGCAGCGAGTCGAGATCGAACTCGACCTCGTGTTCTTCTTCGGTCAGCCGCGCTGGCGGCCACAGGCGCAGGCGGTGGAACTGCACGATCTCGGCACCGAGCAACTTGAGGCGGGCGCCCGAGAGGACGCTGGCCGAGATCTCTTCCGGCGTCTCCTCTTCGAAGCCGATGACGAAGGAGCAGGTGCACGACAGGCCGTTGTCGCGCAATTCGGTGATGGTGTCGAAGATCTCACCTTGATCCAGATGCTTGTCGAACGCTTCTTGCATGCGCTCCGACGCCGACTCGACGCCGAAGAACAGCTTCCAACAGCCCGCTGCCTTCATCTTCGGCAACAGCCCCGGCAGCTTGATGTCCGTGCGCGAGTTGGCCATCCACTGCACCGGCATGTTGGCTTCGATCATCGCGTCGCAGAAGTCGGACATGAAGCGCTTGTTGACCGTCAGCAGGTCGTGCACCAGCACGAAGCTGTCGTAGCCGAGTTCTTCGTAGAGAAAGCGCAACTCGTCGATCAGCACCGGCACCGGCTTGACGCGGAACTTACGCCGCCAGAACGGCGCCGTGGCGCAGAAGGTGCACTTGAAGGGACAACCGCGCCCAGCCTCGGTGTACACCAGTCGCCGTGCCGAGTCTTTGGGGATGGTGTCGGCGTAGCGCCGCAGATCGATCGCATCCCCCAGGTCGCTCCAGGCATTGCCCAGCTGCGACATATCGATCAGTTCCCCTTGCGGGTTGGAACGGAGTTCGCCGTTGTCACGGAAGTGCAAGGACGGAATGTCCTGCCAGCTGCCACCGTTCTCCAGCGCCGCGATCAGCGAACTGATGGCCTGCTCTCCCTCACCTTCGACAGCGAAGTCGAGGTGCGGGATGCGCTCGAGTGACTCCTTGGACAGCGCGCCGAAGTGGGGACCGCCGGCGATCGTTACCAAGGCTTCGTTGGCTTCTTTGGCAGCGGTGACCAGGCGCGCCGCCTGCAGGCTGTTGTTGTACATCGAGGTGACCGCCAACATTTCCGGTTCGAAGTCCGTCAGCTGCCGCATCATCAGGTCGACCGATCGCTCATGCTCACTGCCATCGCCTTCCTGAATATCCAGATCGAGGTCGAGGATGCGCACGTCATGCCCCTCGTGCCGCAGCCAGCCGGCGAGAGTACACAGACTGACCGGTGGATTGACCTCTGTTCCCGGCGACAGGGGCGGTTGCATCAGTAGGGTCCTCATGAGCGGTCAAGCCTCCTTCAAGATCTGTTGACAGTTGGATTCTCAATGCGAAGGGCCGCCCGCTGCACGCGGCAGCGGGCGGCCCTGTACCGGTGAGTTCGCTCAGGCAGCGATAACCGGGCGGGTCGGGTTGACAGCCAGGCTGTTCAGAACCGGATCATCGAACTTCTGAAAAAGCTTATTAGCCTTCATACTGATCTCCTTACGGATAGTGGTTGACGATACCGACATTCAACATATCGGAGCATACGGACAAGAGGCTGTCAAGTTCCACGGGGGCAGCAGCAGAACTACATAAGATAAACAAAATAATGGACTTACCCTCTTTCGAAAGTTCTTGCCCGCCACTCACTCTCGACGCCTGTAGTAGAGTCTCACCGGCAAGCATCAGGGGTAGGAAGTCGCGAATCGGAGATCTTTCTGGGTGAACGGGAACGCCATGAGCGAATGGGTACAGACGGTGCGCAGGCTGCGGCGGCACGCAGGGTTTTCGCTAGCCATCGTGGTGACGTTGGCGTTGGCGATCGCCGCGACCGTGACGGTCGTCAGTCTGGTGCGCGGCATCCTGCTGCACCAGCTGCCCTACCCCGAGGCCCACCGGGTACTCGAGATCGACCATGCGGCACCGGGCTTCGATCTCGATCGGATCGGCATCTCGCCCACGCTCTACCGGCACTACGCCCAGCTGCCCGCCCTGTTCGAGCACATCGGCCTGTATGGAGAGATGGAGCTGACGCTCACCGGCGGCGATCTACCGCTACGCATCGCTGCGGCTCGCGCGACCCCCAGCCTGTTCCGCGTGCTCGGCGTCGACCCCGTCCACGGCCGCACCTTCACGGACGTCGAGGGCACCCCTGGCGCCGCACCGGTGGTACTCCTCAGCCACGGTCTGTGGCAAAGCGACTACGGTGGCGACGAGAGCGTAGTCGGCCGGCAGATGCGCATTGACGGCGTTGCCAGGCAGGTGGTCGGCATCATGCCCGCAGATTTCGAGTTTCCGTCACCGCAAACCCGACTGTGGGTACCACTGGTGGTCGAACCGATCCCCGGGCGACTCGGCTACTTCACCGAGCGCTGCGTCGCCAGGCTGGCGGATGGGGTGCCCCTGGAGACGGCCGACGCGCGGCTGCGGCTGGTAACTTCGGACTTGATCGGTACCTTCCCGGGCGAGAGTGCCGCCAAGACGTTCCAGGATGCCGGCACCCGTCCGAACTTGAGCACACGTCTGGAGTACATCGTCGGCAGCGTGCGTACCGTGCTCTGGATATTGGTCGCGGCGGTGAGTCTGATCCTGGTGATCGCCGCCGCCAACGTCGCCAACCTCTTCCTGGTGCGGCTCGAAACCCGTGGCCACGAACTCGCCATCCGCAGTGCTCTCGGCGGCGGCCGACGTTCCCTGCTGCGCACCATCAGCCAGGAATGCCTGCTCCTAGCCGCCGCGGCCGGTGTTGGTGCACTGGTCCTGACCAGCTGGATCCTCGGTCTCATCGCGCGCCTCGGACCGCAGACCCTGCCACGCTTGCAGGAAGTCCAACTCGACACCGGGGCCGTGCTGACGACTTTGGTTGGCGCCGCCCTCGTCACCTGGTGCGCCGGCGTACTACCAGCCCTGAACAGTACGCGCGGAGACCTGGCGCCGGCACTGCACGAAGGTGGTCGTACCTCCGCCAGCCGTGAGCGCAACCGCTTGCGGGGGTCCCTGGTCGTCGCTCAGGTCGCTCTCAGCCTCGTATTGTTGATCGCCTGCAGCCTGGTGCTGCGCAGCCTCATCGCCGTGCAGGCGGTCGATCCCGGCTTCCGTGCGGACGGAGCCGTCACGTTCCAGCTATCCCTCCCCGAGACCGACTACCCGGATGCCGAGAGTCGCACCCGCTTCGTCGAGCAAGCACGACAACGGCTCAGCACTCTGCCCGGCGTGTCCGCCGTCGGTGCGGCCGGCTACTTGCCGCTGACCAACGGCCTCGACGGCTCCGGCTATGCCTTCGAAGACGCGACGGTGACGGAAGGCGACGCGCCGCTCATCTTTCTCGACACCAAGACCAGCCCCGGCTACTTCGAGGCCATGGGCATCCCTCTCGTCGAAGGCACCTTGCCGGGCGAAGACAACTACCGCCTGCGCAAGGCTGAGATCGTCGTCAGCCAGTCGATCGCCCGGCGCTTCTGGCCCGACGGCAGCGCCCTGGGCAAGCGCACCAAGGTCGGTGACCGCACGCGCAGCAGCTGGTACACGGTCGTCGCGGTGGTCGGCGACGTGCGCCTATCAGGTCTCGAACTGCCAGCGGACGACATGGTCTACCTGCCGCTGCTGGGCGGCGCGGAGGGCTTACAAGACCTCGGTCCGGCGGTGTCCTTCGTCTTGCGCTCCAAGCTGCCAGCCAGTTCCCTGGCGGCGCCCATCCGCAGCGAGATCGCCACCCTCGACCCCAGCCTCCCGATCACCCTCATCCGGCCGCTGGGAGATCTATTGCGCGACGCGCGCGCCAGCAAAGCGTTCATCTTCACTGTACTGCTGCTGGCGGCGTCGATGGCACTGATCCTCGCCGCCGTCGGTCTCTACGGCGTCCTCGCCTACCTGGTCAGTCGGCGCACGCGCGAACTCGGCCTGCGCATGGCCCTGGGCGCGGACGGTGGTCGCATTCGCACTTTGGTGCTGCGGCAAGGACTGCGACTGGCGACGCTGGGCGCTGGCCTCGGTCTGATCCTGGCGCTGGCACTCAGCATCGTGCTCGAGTCTCAGCTCAGCGCGTCTCTGCTCTACGAAGTCGAAGCCCGCGATCCTCTGACCTTCCTCGTCGTGCCCGCCGGTCTCCTGCTGGTCGCCTTCTTGGCTACCTACGTCCCGGCCTGGCGCGCATCGAGGGTCGACCCGTTGGAGGCTTTGCGCCAGGATTGAGCGCGACCCGCATCAGTCCGAAGGCATGAGCGGCAGCAGATCACGCATCTCAGCTTCCAGGTAGCCGATCAGCTTAGGAAGCTCAAGCTGTATCGTCCTCCAGACAGCTTCTAGATCGATGTCATCGTAGTCGTGAACTAACACGTTTCGCAGTCCGATGATTGATCTCCATGGTAAGCCTGGATGCTCTTCTCGACACTCGTCACTGAGACGCCTTGAAGCCTCACCAATCACGAGTAGGCGTCGAATCACAGCGTCCTGGCGCAATACGTCACGCAGGAATTGCTGGTTCGAAATACCGTCCAAGTACCGGACGATCTGACGTGCGGAGTCCAGGATGTCTAGCAGATAAACATCGTCACGCTGCATAGAGCGTCTTGACCGAAGAAAGGATCGACTGCCGCCGTAGTGGGTTCCGGCTAGACTCGACGCCACCCCGGGTCAGCAGGTCTACAGGACGTCCGAAGAGCGCTTCGAGCTCGTGTTGCATCTCTACAAGCTGAAACAAGGTCACGGAAGCTTCCGGAGCGAAAGTCACTAGAACATCGATATCGCTGTCCGCGGCAAAGTGCTCTTTCAAGACGGAACCAAAAAGCGAGAAGTCGGTCACCTGCCAGCGTTCGCAGAAGTCATGAACTTCCTTCCTGCTTGCATTCAGCCGTTGCAGTACTTCGGGTTCTCGTTGAGTAAGGGCTGGCATCATGACCTCCTGATCATTCAGTATACCCCGTCATCTCCAAGTACCCCTGCCCCGATACCGCCTCCCCTCTCCGCTCCCCCTCGACACGCACGGCTCCCTCCCAATACCGAACGCTCACCAGCAACTCCTGATCCCGCAGTCGCGGCACCACCGTCAACTCCAGCTCATCGAACGGCACGCGCACCCGCCAGCTCACCGGATAGGTCGCGGCACCGTCGTCGCTGGTCCAGGTCTCCAGCACTTCCAGCTCGAAGTCCTCCCGCGCCAGCACGCGCGACGCTCCATCCGGTTCGACGAGCAAGCCCTTGCTCAGCGGATCGGCACTGCCGTCGTCCAGGCGGATCTGGTAGACCATCAACTCGCGCGGGGCACCATCGGCGGCTTCGTACTGCAACGCGAACCAGTCCCAGCCGACCTGCCCTTCCCCGAGCGCGCTGGTGCTCCACTCGCGGTCTAGCCAGCTACTGCCTTGCACCTCGTAGGTCGCGCTCGCCATCTCGACGCGTCCCTCAGCTCTCAACCGGGTGTAGCTGTAGTAGTACGACGCATTGCCGGGCTCGGCTCCCTTGCGGCTCCAGCCGTCGACGCCCTGGAGGACGCGCGGCTTGACGGCGGTGACGTGGAGGTCCAGCTCGATGCGGCCATCCTCACCCTCCTCAGCGACGTAAAGGCGCACTGGCCAGATGTCCTCCCCCTGTCCAGCCTCGGACTCGACGGACTCCATGCGCCAGTCTTGCAACCAGACCTGGAAGGGCTCAGCCTCAGCTCCGGCGAGACCCAGAGCACCTCGGCTGAAACGCTCGAAGGCGTGGAATTGCTCCGTCTCGACATCGGCGAGGGCGAAGTGGCCCATGTAGAGCTGGCGGCTGGCGAAGGGGGATGTCCGCTCAGGAACCTGATCCATTCCAGACACAGGAGGAGCCAGGGCGGTGCGGAAGAGGGTGAAGTGGAAGCCGAAGCGCCGCTCCGGATCCGTCGTGGAAGCCAGGTTGCCGGTGAAGTACCACCACTCGCTACGGAAGTCCGGGTGCGGACCGTGGTCGGCGGGAAACTGGAAGGGGATGGGTGCTTCGGCGCGAGCGTAGCCTTCCTCAGCCTTGCCACCGAGGGCATCCGCGACGGCCAGGCTAGCGCGCACAGGGGCGTGTGCGGGGCGACTGAGTTGCCAGGCGGCGACGGCCAGAGCGAGCAGGGCCAACGCCGTCAGCGTGAGCAGCCAGGGCCAGCACCGGGAACTGGAAGGGGGCGCCATGGGCTACTCCGACCTCAGAGCTTCGGCCGGGGGTGTGGCGGCCATGCGTTTGGCGGGATAGAGACCGGCGAGCAGGGCGGCGGCAAGAGCGAGGAGGAGGGCCTGGACGAGGACCCAGGGGTCGACCTGCATGTCGAGCGTCCAGCCGAAGGAGCGGCGGTTGACGATGTGGACCATGACCCAGGCGAGGCCGAGACCGATGGGCAGGGACAGCAGGCCGGCGGCCAGGCCCATGAGACCAGTCTGCCCGAGGACTAGGCGCCAGAGTTGGCGCGGGGTCAGGCCATTGGCCCGCAGCACCCCGAGTTCACGGGCGCGTTCGAGCTGCAACGCCAGCAAGGCACTGAGAACGCCGAGGAAGGCGACGGCTCCAGCAAGCAGACGCAGGACGTTGGTGATCAGAAAGGTGCGGTCGAAGATCTCGAGCGAGGCATCGAAGAGGGCGCGATGGGAGCGCACGATGAGGTCGAGGTCGGGTGCCTGGGTGGTCGAGATCTCGCGCAGGCGTGGCACCAGGGCTTCGACGTCGGTTCCGGGTGTGGCGAAGACGGCGAGGGCCGAGTAGCCGGAGTCGTCGAAGTGCTGCTCATAAGTGGCTCGGTGCAGCATGACGGTGCCTTGCTCGGCGCCATAGTCGCGGTAGACGGCGGCGATCGTGAAGGCATGCTCGCCGCGGTCCGTGGGCAGGGTGACAGTGTCGCCAACACCCAGGTCGTGACGGTAGGCGTAGGGCTCAGAAATGAGGACCGCGCCCTCCTCACCGAAGGCCAGCCAGGCGGAGTCGGGGTCTCCCTGCAAGAGACGCAGACCGTCGCGGCCGGGGTCGCTCTCCAGTTCTCCGCCCGGACCAACGACCACGACGCGCGTCGGCACACCTTCTCGTCCAGCGGCCCCTCCGCTGGCTCCTGCCTCGGCTGGCCTCGTGGCCGAGGTCAGCTGCAGAACGCGCAACGTGTTGACCTGCGCCACGCCAGGCTCAGCAGCCAGGGCGGCGGCGAGCGCATCGTCGAGGTTGGCGTCTTGGGGACCTCGGCCGGTGGCTGCGGGTGAGATATAGACGTCGGCGACCAGGGTGGCGCGCAGCCAACGCACGACCGTGTCGCGGAAGCTGTCGATCATGATGCCAATGCCTACGGTCACCGACACGGCGATGGTCAGGGCGGCGATGGCAACGGCAGTGCGTGATAGGGACGCCACGACGCCGCGCGCCGCCATGCGGCCGAGCAAGCCGAGACTGGCGCTGGCGACGGGTTCGAGCAGGCGCATCAGAGCGACGGTGGCCAAGGGTGTCAGGACGGCACAGCCGAGAATCGCGAAGAAGATACCGAGGAAGCTGACCGTCAAGGCCGCAGGCTCGGGGACCCAGGCGAGCTGCTCGCTGGCTCCAGCCAGCAGAGCGCCGCCGAGCAGCAGCAGAGCGGTGCCCAGCAGGGCGGCACGCGGCGCGGCGCGGCGCCAAGTCGATTCCAGCGACGAGCGCGCGAGGGCCAGGCGCGGTGGTGCCGACGTCGCCTCGTAGGCGGGCCCAAGGGCAGCCACCAGCGTCGCCGCGATACCCAGGCCCAGGCCCTGTAGCAGCACACCGGGCGGCAAGGCCAGCGATTGCACCGAAACCGCGAAGTAGAGGTCGTTGACGGTGCGTGTCACCAGCTGCACCAGGCCACGGCCGAGCACGATGCCCAGCAGCACACCCAGCAGCGAGCCGGCCAGGCCGACCCCGGCGGCTTCCGTGAGCACCAGGCGGAAGAGTTGACGGCGGGTGACTCCGATGGCGCGCAGGCGGCCGAGCAGGGGGCGACGCTGCACGACGGAGAAGCTCATGGTGTTGTAGACCAGCAGCACGCCACAGACTAGCGCCAGCAGCCCGAGAGCTTCGAGGTTGAGACGGAAAGAACGCGTCATCCCCGCAGCAACCTGGGTACGGCCAGCCGCGGGCAGCAGGCGACAGCCGGGAGGTAGCCGTGCCTCGATGGCACGCACAGGCGCGGCGCCCAGGATCAGGTCGACGCGGCTCAGGTCGTCAGTGCGCAGCAATTCCTGTGCTACCGAGATGTCCGCGATCAGCAGATCCGCCAGCGCTTCGCGACTGCGCGTATCGGTCGGTCGTAGCACACCGGCCAGCCATACCTCGACGCGCCTGCCGTCGATCGAGAGCTGGAACGGTTCCCCGACGCGCAGCTGCAGGGCCGTCGCCAGCGACTCACTGGCCAGCACGGTCGCCGGCTGGGTCAGCAAGGCACGCAGATCGAGGCGGCCGGAGACGCTCGCGGAATCGTCGGGACCGCGGCTGTCGCCCTCGCCCAGCAGGTTACCGAGAAACGGTCGAAACGGCGCTTCGGCGAACGGATCGATGCCGAGAAGGCGCAGCGCGCGGCCGGGCTCCCGATCGAGCAGGTCCTCCTCGCGCAGGTGATCGCTCGCGGTGCCCGCGGGCAAAGCACGCACCGGCGAGTCGAGAACCGGTGCAGCCGGCACCTCGGGAAACTCCAGGCGCAGCCGCCGGTAGACCTCGGATGGTACGCCAGAAGCACTGCCGACGACCTGGTGACTGACGCGGCCAGTGAGGGTCTCGGTCGACAGCTCGAAGGCCCGCAGCGCACTCTGGTTGGCCAGATCGACCGCCACCACTACGGCCACACCCAGCGCCACACCGAGCACCGCCAGCGCACTCTGCCAGGGATGCTGACGCAGGTAGCGCAAGCTCGCGCGGGTCAGAATCCTGACGTGCACAGCTGCCATACTCTCAAGGTCCCGTGTTCGGCAGACGGCTCTCCACAGGACGACTCTCCCGCAGAAGACCGTGGTCGAGCGTCCAGATACGGTCCGCCAAGCCGACCATCTCGCGACTGTGAGTGACCATCAACAGCGTCTTGCCAGCGCGCCGCGTCAAGCGATCCAGCAGGTCCAGGACCTGGGCCCCCGTGTCGATATCGAGATTGCCCGTCGGCTCGTCAGCCAGCACCAAGTGCGGATCGTGCGACAGGGCGCGAGCGATCGCCACACGTTGCTGCTCGCCGCCGGAGAGCCGGTCCGGGAAGCTCTGCGCTCGGTCGGCCAGTCCGACCTCGTCGAGCAGCGCCAGCGCCGCTTGCCGCGTCGCGTTGTCGAGTCGCCCTTGCAGTTCCAGCGGCAACAGCAAGTTCTCCTCGACGGTGAGCGTCGGGATGAGGTTGAAGAACTGGAAGACAAAGCCGATGTGGTCGCGACGCAGCAGCGTGCGCTCTTCCTCGTCGAGTTCGTGCAACTGGCGGCCGGCGATCTCGACCTGCCCCGAGGTCGGCCGATCCATGCCACCGACGAGATTCAGCAGGGTCGACTTGCCGCTACCACTCTTGCCGACCAGCACCACGAAGTCACCCCGACCGATCTCGGCGTCCACGCCGCGCAGGATCTGGCGCTCCTGCCCGCCTTCCCGATAACTCTTGGTTAGAGCCCGCAGGCGAACGACGATGTCGGACGCCCCATCGTGGGTCGCGTCCTGTACGGGAGGCTCGAGGCGTGGGGCCATGTTGGCGGGATCGGGCATGTCGACTTGTCTCCTCTCCCTGCAGTTCGTGCACATCGTGCCTCGGATTCACCACGAGGTGCCATTTCCGCACACCGGTCAAACGCCCGTTTCAACCCCACGCCGACACAAGAAGCCTCGAATGCACCAAGACTCAAACGCAAGTGACGATTCAACAAGGACTTAGGAGTCTCTCTGCCGCCACGAGGCGGGGCGAACCAAGAACTGGCACGCCAGTTGCATTAAGAATGAGCAACGACGGGCTCACAAGCCCTGAACACCTTCCGAAAAACCCTGACGGTTCTACCGTCAGCCAGTCATACTACCTACCTACCTTTCCCACCAAAATAGCCTACCAAACGGCCACCCCGGATTATAGGGGTGGCCCCGCCGATTCCCCTCTGTTCGGCCGCTCACCCCGCTCCCTCGACGGTTCTGCACAGCGACACTTCCTGGTCGCGGCTGATTCCATCAGCTTCTGAAAAAGTACTCGCGAAAGTCTTGACTGGCACGGTTGCAGCGCTATAATGGTCTCAACCATCGAGAGGGTCTTGGACGTGCCCGCTCTTTACTCGCACCGCTTCCCTGAACGTTAGAACGTGCAGGGCGCATCGCGGGAGAGTCGTACCAACCAAAGAGCCATGACCATCGACACTCCGCCAGTCAGAGCTCCCCAACGGAACTCTTCCTGGTGAATCGTCTAACCGGTCGACATCTTGAGAACCTCAAGGTTCTTAGCCTGTCAGCGGAAACGTGTCGAAAGGTTATCCGGTCCTTGAACGACCTACCCAACTGATGGCTTGCAAGCCTGGGCAGAGTTCCGACGATTCAGTTCGAGCGGGACGGCACAAGCTGGCAGGCTCCCTTCCCATGAAGTACCTACCTTGTTCGGCCGCCCTTGGAGGCTGGAAGCCCGATCGGGATTCCGGATTACAGGGGTGGCCCCGCCGATTTGTTTGTTCGCTAGAAGCGCGAAGCAGAGTATACACCGGCCCCACCGAGCTTTGACAAGGGCTGACGACAGATTTTTCCGCATTTTGTCGTCTTCATGCCACTTTGGCACGAAGAAGCGGACGAGCGTTCGTTTCACTTTCCGACGACCGATCACCTAGGGACAAGCCACGCTCACGACGGTAAAGGCCCGGTATAGCGGGCGCGCGGACGGATCAGCCGGTCCATCTGGTACTGCTCGATCGCCTGCCCCAACCAACCAGCCGAGCGCCCGAGCGCGAAAACGGCCATGCCGCCACCGGCAGGTAGACCGAGAACACGCCCGAGGAGCCACAGGCCAAGGTCGATCGTCGGCTCGGCGTCGAGCAGTTCACGGGCGACATCAGTGAGCGCCGCCGCGAAGCGCACGTCTTGCTGCCCCACCTGAGTAGCGGCCGGAGCCGAGGATCGCAGTAGATCGAGAAGCAAGCTCGCACGCGGATCGCCGCTCGGGTACATTGGGTGCCCGAAGCCCGGGATCTCGTCGCCCCGACGCAGCCGATCCACCACCACCCGGCGCACCGCCGCGGTCGGCGACGCACCGCCACCACTGGCGTAGGCATCTTGCGCCTCCCGCAGGAAGGCCTCGACACGACCGATCACCCCGCCATGCTTGACGCCCTTGAGCGCGGCCAGGCCGGCACTGACGACTTCGTACGGCGTAGCGCCCGCCGAGGCGACACAGCGGGCGGTGAAGGCGGACACGTTGAGTTCGTGGTCGGCACACAGGATCAGCGCGGCTTGCAGCAACTGCACCGCGTCCGGCCCGTGCTGCGGCGACCAAGCACGGGCGAGGGTCGCCGCAGCGCCACCTTGGCGCGCCGGCAGCGGCACACTACCGGCCAGCGTCGCCGCCAGCGTCGACAGAATGCGCGCGCCAGTCGCAGCCACCGCCGACGGCCGTAGATCGAGCGCGCGCAAGTCGTTTCGTCCCGTCAAAGGCAAGACCACCTGGCAGCGTTCCACCGGTTCGAGTTCCGCCAGCAGGGGCACCCAACGCGCGGCGACAGCAGGAGCGCCGCCAGCGTCAGCAGAAACTCCGCCCGCTCCAGAAGACAGTCCCAGTTCCGCGTCTGGGTCCCCGGTCCACAGCAACGCCGCCACCCGCTCGAAGGTCTCCTCGCGTGCCAGCCGCGTCGCTTCGTGACCGCGGTAGTAGAGCTTGCCGTCGCGGATGAGCGTGATCGACGACTCCAGCACCGGCGCACCGTAGTGCAAGCTCTCCGCAACCGCCTTGTCCGGCTCGCGTCGCAACTGGCGACGACTGCGCAAGTGCTCGATATCTTCGAGGTGGTACTGGCGCTCGCGCCGTCCCGGTTGGCCCGCCTCGGAACGGATCAGGCCGCGGCTGACGTAGGCGTAGAGCGTCGCCCGGCTGATTCCCAGCTGCGCAGCGGCTTCACCGGCGCTCAGGTAGCGGGAATCTCGGCCAGACTCGGCTTCACGGGTCAGGGTGGCTTCGCGGGGCAGGAGGGCATCCTTGTCCATAGCTCAAGCCTAACAGATTCAACATTGATCAGAAAATCAATATTGACCACATAGACTTCCCCCTCCATACTGAAAGTGCTTCGAGCGTCAGCAATTCGGCTGCACGCGGCGCCCTTGGAGGATTCCTCGATGCCCGAAACCGCCACCACTTCGACTCTCCATCTCGACTCTCGTCCCAGTTCCAACGGACTCGAGGGCGTGATCGCCGCCAGCACTCGCCTCAGCCGAGTCGACGGAGCCGCTGGCCGCCTGACCCTCGCCGGCTTTGCCGTCGAGGAACTGGCCCCCAGGGCCAGCTTCGAGGAGGTCACGTACCTGCTGTGGACCGACCGCCTTCCCACCTCGACCGAGTTACAGCAACTGCGTGCCGACCTGGCGCATCGCCGCTGCTTACCGGCAGCAACACTGGCATGGCTGCGGCATGCCGCAGCAGCCAAGGTCGCACCCATGGACGCGCTACGCACCGCTGCCGCCACGGTGTGCGCCGAGACAGCGGACATCTCCGACCCGCGCGACCAAGCACGCACTCTGCTGGCCGTGCTGCCGGTGGCTCTGGCCACTTATGAACGCCTGCGCCGTGGCGGTCGTTCTGGCGAGGACGCAGCGCCGTCACAAGCCGAAATTGAAGCCCTGGGCGACGCCGACCTGGCCACCGGCTTCCTGACTCTGCTCGACGGCCCTCCGTCAACCAGGAGCATCAGGCCACCGCGCCCACAGCGCGTGCGGGCGCTGACCACCTACCTGAACACCGTCGCCGACCACGGTCTCAACGCTTCGACCTTCACCGCTCGGGTGATCGTCGCCACCGGCTCGGACATGGTGTCAGCCGTCACCGGAGCCATCGGTGCGCTCAAAGGCCCGCTGCACGGCGGCGCACCAGGTCCCGCACTCGACGATCTGCTGGCGATCTCTGCAGGCGCGAGTGCCAGTACCGGCTCCAGTACGGGCGACGGCGACACTGCCGCCTACGCCGAAACCTACCTACGCGCCAAGCTGGCACGCGGCGAGCGCCTGATGGGCTTCGGCCATCGCGTCTACCGCGTGCGCGATCCGCGCGCCGAGGTGCTGAACGCGGCCGCCGAAGCCTGGCTGAGCAGCGCCGGTGGTGATCGCGAACTCCTGCGCCTGGCTCGCGAGGTCGAGTCGACCGCGCTGCGCCTGCTCAGCGAGCACAAGCCGGACCGCAAGCTGCACACCAACGTCGAGTTCTACACCGCGCTGCTGCTCCACAGTCTGGGCCTACCGTCCGACCTCTTCGCCCCCGTCTTCGCCCTCGGTCGTACCGCCGGCTGGATCGCGCACGCCCTGGAACAACTCGAGTACGGCCGCCTGATCCGGCCGAGCGCCACCTATATTGGTGAGGAAGGCCGCTCGTGGCAGCCACTCGGTTCGCGGACCGCGTGAAGTGCGGAGCCACTGTGGGCCAGGTGCGCCAACAGGTGCACGATACGGCGTGGATTGCCCTCAGCGGCGAGCGTTAGGGCCCGGGCGGTTTCTGAGAGCAGCAGTGGATCGCCGGTTGCCGTGTCCATCCCAGCCAACAGCTCCTGGCAATCCTCCACCGAGAAGGGGCGCAGACGTAAGGTGAAGAAATAATTCGGCATATAGGCATCGATGGTCTCGACGTTGGTCGCCAGAACGACCACATCTGCCGGGCCGTGCAGCTCGACCAAGCCGCGGCAATCCTCGGGCCGGTCGTATTCATCGAACAGCAGTAAGCGTTGGCCACCGCGCCGGGAAGCGTGCAACGAGCGCGCGATGAGAGACAGCCTCGACGTGCGATCGGCCGGTGGACAGCCTTCGAAGAAGTAGACCGAACAGCGGTCGGCGAAGGCATCGCGCAGCTGCCGCAAGACAGCCGTCTTGCCACTGCCCGGCGTCCCCACCAGGATCACGCCTCGGTCCAGCCGGCGGTCGAGCAGATCACGAACAGCTGCTTGCGCCAGCTTGAAGTTGGTCGTTGCGATCATGTCGCACCACCTCGTCCAGGGCGTCGAGGACAGGAAGCTCCTCGTACGCGATATGAGACATCAGCCCAGCGAGCTGGCAGCTTTCTGGAGTAACCGGCTCGCCGTGGCAAAGCTCCTCGACGTAGCGATCGTGAGGACAACCACCGTGGCACAGGTCATACCAGCGGCAGTGCCGCCGACAGCTCTCTTGCCAAGCTCGAATCTGCCGCGCGAACGCACGCGTTCCGGGATGCTGACGCAATTGCTCCACCGTCACCTGCCGGATGTTGCCGATCCGGTAGGAACTGTCGCCAACATACTTGTCGCAGTGGCCAACGCTGCCATCCGGTTCGACGGTGAAGTATCTTCCGGCACAGTTGGCCGACAACATGCACACCGTGGGGGCTCTTCCCTGGATCGCCTGCACAATGCTGTCGATCTCGCGGATCTTGAACTCACGATCGTCGTCCTGGCGCCAGATGTCATAGAGCTGCTCCAAGAACGAGGTATAGGCGGCTTGATCGACAAAGTCGTCGACCAGCATCTTGCCTTCCCGTAGATCGCGATTGTTGGGCCGCACCGGCAGCAGGCCAAAGCTGTTCAATCCAATCGATTTGGCCCATTCGAGCAGCGCTCGCGGACCGAGACGATAGAGATCTGTCGTCAGGACGATCAACGCTCCCGCGTGGACCCCGTGGCGATCCAGGCGCGCGAGCGCCCCCAGTACCTCGTCGTAGGAACCCGTGCCATTGGCCTTGCGCCGGGAAATATCGTGGTTGCTGCGTGGACCATCGAGGGAGACACCGACCTGAATACCAAAGCGACGAAACAGATGACACCAAGCATCGTCGACCAAAGTACCGTTGGTTTGCAACGCATTGTTAATCCGGTGTTCGGCCGTCGCCAGGCGGGCCTGTAGCCACAGCGCCTTGCGAAAGAAGTCTCGCCCCATGAGCAAAGGCTCGCCACCATGCCACATGAACTCCACCTGCCGGTCCGCGTCCAGTGCCTTGCGGATCAAGTGGACGAGCGTCGGAAACTCCATCGACAAGTGGCGTCCACGGGCACGCCAATCGTGACAGTACGTACAGCGCAGGTTGCAGCGGCGCGTCACTTTGACGATGTAGCCAGCCATCGTATCCCCCCAGTGTCGATCACGCGAGTGGAGGTCAGGATCTGTCTCAGCCCCGGCCCGCGGCTGCCGGCCGGGGCTGCAGGCGTGCACCACGCCGTGTCAGTTCACTTCGATCTCGAAGTCCTGCAGGGCTTGGATCTCGTCAGCATTGAATCGGACGCGTCCGAGGTTCTGGAGGAACGCCTCGCGCCGGAACACTACTGGCAAGTCGAAGATCGACTCGTAGCGGTAGGCCCAGATGCTCAGGTTCCACCAGCTCTCGCTCCAACCACACGACGCTTTACCGCCGATCTGGCTGGCCAGAGACTCGATGCGACTGAGAAATCCCGGAACGACTTCGCCCTTGTCGAGGCGGATGTGGGCCATCGGCTCGAGCGCGGGGCGCGTTCCGGCCTTCTCGTGCGCGGCCATGCCGAGCGCTATCTTCAAGCGCTCCTGGCCGGCCTGCTCGACAAGCTCCGAGTCCTTCAAGGCTTTCGCGATCTCCACAATCGACATTTGAGGTGCGTGTGCCATGACAGACTCCTTCCTGTTTGTCCGTCTTACATACTGAAGACCGGAGACGCGAGGCACACCACTCCATCGGATGGGTCGGTAGCCACCCACCGAGCCTGGGCGCGACGAGGTCAGCGCCCGAGGACTTCGTGCTGCCGGTGGAAGAAGACACTGGCGCGACGCTCGACGCCCTCTTGCATGATGCCGAGATACGGAATCAGAGAGCTGAACGTCGTGCACACCGCACGCAGCGACGCTTGCATCTCGCGGCAGGTCTTGGCCACCACCAGCTGCTGGTAGGTCTCGTGCTGCGGCAGGCCATTGCCCATCTCGCGCAGGCGGCCGATCTCCTGCACCAGGCTGTAGCCCATGTCATGCTGCGCGATGCAACGGCTACCATGACGCGCCAGGTCGGCGGCGCTGCGACTGAGCACGTCTTTGTCTTCGAAGCGCACGCCTTCCATCGAGTACAGCTTGTGCAGCCTCGGCACTAGCCGCTCGCTCAGCACCTCCAGGAAATGCGACACCGCCTGCCAACCTTCGCCGCTGGGGATGCGCCGCACCTTGTTCTGCTCGTCGAACAGGACCTTGAGAATGCGCGCCAGGTTCTCCGGCGTCAGGGCCAGACCGGCAACCTGGCTCTGCTGCAGGCGCTCCATGAACTCCCCCAAAGCTTCCATCTCCTTGAGCAGGGTAACCGCTTGCTGGGCCTCGACGGAGAACTCGCGCAAGAAGAAGTGATAGGAAGACTCGGTACTGCGTGGGTCTTTGGCGGCGATGTGAGCGAAAGCGGTTTGCAAGAAGGTACGCAGTTCGCCGACGCAGGCGCACAGATCCTGACGCAGGGGCTTGGCGATCTCGGAGCGCAGCTCGTGCAGCAAACGCACCGACGCGCTGCACAGATCCTGGAATTCGGCCACCTCGTCATCCAGTTCGCGCAACTCGCCTTGCAGAGCGGCCAGCCCGGTACCGTGGCGGCTGGACGCTCCAGCGTGCTCGAGCGCCACCGCACCAGCCTGCAGGCGCCCACGTACCAGTTTCGGTACGGCTTGCTGTAGGCGCTCCGTCAGCTCAGCCGACGAACCGCCCTCGACGCTCGGCAGCTCCAGGCTGAGTTCCTCGACCGGGATCACGTAGGTATGGAGCAGTCGCTCCAACTCGCGCGCACACGTCCGCAGCGCCTTGCCGACACTTTGCATCTCGAGGCGACTGACCTCGCGGTCGTCGACCCCGGTCGGGAACTGCAACAGGAATCCCAGCTTGCCAGCGCGCAGCTCACGGTAATTCAGTGACACCTGGCGGAGGGCTTCGACCAGCTCGACCAGGGCTCCGTCGAGCCGGCGCCGGTACTCCAGCTGGCGCTCTAGGTCCGCCACCTTGTTGTCGGACAGCTCGCGGAACTGCTGAGAGGCCAGACGCAGCTCGCGCTCCAACTCCAGGTAGCTCGAGCGTTGATCGACCAGCGGCGGCAACTCGGCCCGCAGGTAACCGAATACCTGCTGGAACACTGCGGCCAGACGCCAGAACTCTTCGAGCCCGGCATAGACGACCTCCTCATTGCCCCCCAATGCCGCCAGGCGGCGGTCGCCGCCGAGGAGCAAACGGATGCGCTTGCGCTGACAGCGTACTTCGCTCTCGAAGGATTCCAGACGCAGCAGGTCTTCGAGAAACAGAACGGTCGCCGCCGGCGATGCGCGCAGCGCCCGCTGTAGCTCGGCTTCGATGTCTCCGGCAGCGGCACTCTCCAGCGGATTGTCGACCCTCAGGCGCTGCTTGAGCGAGCGCCGTACATGCTGGATCACCTGGTCGATGAAGTCGGTGAGCCGGTGGCGCGCGGTCTGCAGATCCTGCACCGCGATGCTGACGACCAGCAGCATGGGCAGATCCTGGTGCAGACGGTCAGCAACCCGGACCAGCTGTGCCTTCAGACTCTTGACGGCCATCACTTGCGTCTGGCCGACCAGGTCGTCGACCTCGCACGACTCGCAGAAGCGCAGCACCATGCGCGAGAAGCGCAGCCGCCACTCCTGGCGCTTCTGCACCAAGAACAGGTCGTCAGGACTGATCTCGGCAGGCGGTGCGGAGGGCGACTCCGCGTCGCCCGTTTGTCGCCGCTCTGCCGACCGCCGCTCCCCCATCCGGCGCTCACTCGTCGGGCGCTCACGGATGGGGCGCTGGACGGAAAGGCGTTCCACGTCGAGAGCTTCCGATCGGGGGACTACGGGCGAGCTTGCCATGACGCCGATACTGTCATTTCCCAATATATTTGAAAAGATCGGCACCTACCCCTCTCGACTGAGCAGTGAAACTTTCCACCCGCTGGTACGTTGTCAACGATGGATCCCCCATCGAACCGAGCCAGGAGCCCCGCCATGTTGCAACTGCTACACGACTTCCGTCTCGCCCTGCGTAACCTCCGCAAGGCCCCCGGCTTCGCTGCCATCGCCATTCTGACCCTGGCACTCGGCATCGGCGCCAACAGCGCCATTTTCAGCGTGCTCTATCACGTCGTGCTGGAACCACTGAACTACCCGCAAGCCGAGCGGCTGGTGATTGTGCGCAGCCAGTTCACCACCATGGGCTTTGACCAGTTCTGGGTGTCGGCGCCCGAGTACGAGGAATACCGTGACGGTAGCAGCAGCTACGCCGCGCTGGGGGCCTACACCACGGGTTCGGCCAACCTGAGCACGCGCGGGGAACCGGTGCGCGCGCAGGCCGGCTACTTCACACGCTCACTGCTCGACGTGCTACAGCCGCGCGCCCAGCTCGGACGCCTGGTGAGCGCCGAAGAAGACTCACCTGCCGGTGGTTGGACGGTGATGCTCAGCCACAGCCTGTGGCAGCGAGCTTACGGCGGTGATCCCGACATCGTCGGCCAGACCTTCGACGTCGACGGCACGGCAGCGACCGTGGTCGGCATCCTGGAACCCGGCTTCGACCTACCGGACGAGAGCATCGAACTGTGGATACCGCTACGCCTCGACCCGGCCAATCCGCGGCCACGCAGCAATCACTTCCTGGAGATTCTGGGCCGCCTGAAGCCCGCGGTCACGCTGGAGCAAGCGCGTGCCGAGCTCGACCCGCTGCTCAACGGCTTCGAAGAATTCCAGGCCGACCAGCACACGCTCAACGCCTCGACACACCGCCTGCGCATCGACCCGCTGCACGACGACGTCATCGGCGCCGTCAAGCCACAGGTCCTCCTGCTCACCGGCGCCGTCGCACTGGTGCTGCTGATCGCCTGCGCCAACGTCGGCAACCTGCTGCTGGCGCGCGCCGAGTCGCGCCAGCGCGAGATCTCGGTGCGCACCGCGCTCGGGGCTGGCCGCCGTCACTTGCTGCGTCAGTTCCTCACCGAGGGCCTGCTGCTGGCTGGCCTCGGCGCCATGCTCGGCACCGCCCTGGCCGCCTGGGGCCTGCGCCTGCTGCTGGCCGCCGACCCGGAGAGCGTACCGCGCTCGGCTGAGATCGCCCTCGACGTACGGGTACTCGCCTTCACCCTGGCTTTGACCCTGGTCACCGGCCTCATCTTCGGCCTGGCGCCGATGCTGCACCTGCGCGGCAGTCACTCCGGCGCGCGGCTCAGCGAGGCCCTCAAGGAGGGTGGACAACGCACGACCGCGCAGGCACATCGCTTGCGCCTGCGGCGCGGCCTGGTAGTGCTGGAAGTAGCGCTGGCGGTGATCCTGGTCGTCGGCGCCGGTCTGCTGCTGCGCAGCTTCTGGAACCTGATGAAAGTCGATCCCGGTTTCGACGCCAACGGCCTGCTGACGTTCCGCCTGGAACTCGACTTCAGCTCGTACCCCGAGATCGATCAGCAGATGGGCTTCTACGAGCGCCTGACGCAGCGCCTGGCAGCCACGCCGGGAGTTGAGGACGTCACCTTCATGAGCGGCCTGCCACCACGCCGCCGCCTCGACGCCAACGACACCGAATTCGACGGCAAGCCGTCGAGCGAGGAAACCGGCGTGCCGTCGGTCACCGATTTCTGGCAGTTCACGCGCCCCGGTTACTTCCAGGCCATGGGTATCCCGATCGTGCAGGGCGAGGCTTTCAGCCGTCAGCACGACGCCGAGGGCACGCTGGCGGTGGTGATCAACCAGACGCTGGCCGAACGCGTCTGGCCGGGCGAGGATCCAATCGGCCAGCGCTTGCGACCTGGCTTCGGTGACCTGCCGTGGTTCACCGTCATCGGGGTGGCACGCGACGTCAAGCAGGACGGTCTCGATCGACCGACCGGCACCGAACTCTATTTCTCCTACCCACAGGTCGCCGAGCGATTGGGTTTCGCACCGCGGGCCATGTGGCTGGCGCTGCGCTCGGACTTGCCGCTGGCAACGCTTCTACCATCGGTGCGCCGGGACGTGCGCGAGGCCGATTCCACCTTGCCCATCGCGCGCCCGCGCATGATGGAGGATGTGCTGCGCAACTCCGTGGCACAGTCGCGCTTCATCGCCCTGCTGGTGATCCTTTTCGGCGCCGCCGCCCTGCTGCTGGCGGCGGTCGGTACCTACGGCGTGCTCGCCTACATCGTCACCGAACGACGCCAGGAGATCGGCATCCGTATGGCCCTGGGCGCCAACCGCGGCAGCGTGCTGGGCATGGTGCTCGCTCAGGGTATGCGGGTCACCGTCCTCGGTCTGCTGATCGGACTCGCTGCGTCGTGGATGCTGGTGCGCCTGGCCGAGAGCGCGCTGTTCGGCATCCAACCCCACGATCCACTGACCTTCGCCGCCGTCACACTGCTGATCGCCGCCGTCGCGGCGGCGGCCTGCTACCTGCCAGCTTGGCGCGCCACTCGTGTCCAGCCGGTCGAAGTCCTACGCGACGAATAGACTCGAGAACAGCACACACACCCACAGCCGACCGAGGAGAGCCGCCCCGATGTCTACCCTGCTACACGACGTTCGCTTCGCTCTGCGCACCCTGCGCAAGCGTCCCGGCTTCGCCGCCGTCGCGGTGCTCACCCTGGCCCTCGGCGTCGGTGCCAACAGTGCCATCTTCAGCGCTGTACACGCCGTGCTGCTGGCACCGCTGCCCTACCAGGACGCCGACCGGCTGTCTCTGCTGTGGATGGACAACACGCGCCTGGGCATCGAGCAGGACATCACCTCCTGGCCCAATTTCGAGGACTGGCGTGCCGGCGGCACCCTATTCGAGGAGTTCGCCACCTACAGCCCGATGCGCATCAACCTGACCGAAGGCGATGGCGGTCCCGTGCGCATCCCGGCCGCCGAAGTGAGCGCCAACTTCCTGCCTCTGCTCGGCGTGCGGCCCGTGCTCGGCGAAGGCTTCACCGCCGAGCACGAGATCCCCGGCAACGAGAACGTCGTGCTGCTCGGTCATGACCTGTGGCAAGGGCGCTTCGGTGCTGATCCGTCGTGGATCGGCCGCACCCTGCAGCTGAACAACACCAGCTACACCGTGCTCGGCGTGCTGCCGCCGGAGCTCGACTTCCCCAACCAACCGCAGCTGCTCGGCCCGATGGCGGTGAGCGAGGACCTTCGCGCCGAGCGCTTCGCCTTCTGGCTCTACGTGGTCGGCAAGCTGCGCCCCGGCGTCGACGGCGCCGAGGCCCAACGGCAGATGGACACTGTGGCACTGGAGATGGCAGAGGCGAATTCCGACCTCGAAGGCTACGGCATCTTCGTCCAACCGCTGCGCGAGCACCTCGTCGGCGATACACGCACGCCTCTGCTGCTCCTGCTCGGGGCCGTCGGCCTGGTGCTGCTCATCGCCTGCGCCAACGTCGCCAACCTACTCCTGGCGCGTGCCGCGGGTCGACGTCGCGAGATCGCCGTGCGCCTGTCACTCGGCGCCAGCCGACGTCGCCTGGTGCGCCAGCTGCTGACCGAGAGCGCTGTCCTGGCCCTGCTCGGTGGCGCGCTCGGCCTGCTCGTGGCCCACTGGGGACTGGCGTTCCTGAGCGCCTTCGGCCCCGACGTACTGCAGCGCCTGGGTCCCTTGAAGATCGACCCACTCGTCCTCGCCCTCGCTCTCGGCTTGAGCCTGCTGACAGGCCTCCTCGTCGGCCTGGTCCCGGCCCTGCAAGCCTCTCGCGCCGAGCTGAACGAGGCGTTGCAAGAAGGTGGTCGCGACGCCGCCGACACGACCCGCGTGGGTACTCGCCGACTGCTGATCACCGCCGAGGTCGCGCTCACCGCCCTGCTACTCATAGGTGCCGCCCTGCTGATCCAGAGCTTCGTCCACCTCCGAACGCAAGATCCTGGCTTCCGGCCCGACGGTGTCGTCGCCATGAGCCTCTCCCTACCCGCTAGCATCGAACGGGCCCAGCGGGCCCCTTTCTACACCCAGTTACTCGAGCGTATCGACGCCGTGCCCGGCATCGAAGACAGCGCCGCCATCTCGACAATCTTGCTACCCGAGTTGGCTCGCTCCGCCAACTTCACGCTCGAAGGCCGCCCCGACCCACCGGCCGCCGAGCGCATCGAAGTCCCAGTCGACGCGGTCACCCCCGGTGTCTTTCGCACGCTCGGTATTCCACTGCTCGAAGGACGCGACTTCAACTCGGGCGATCACACGGACGCCCCCAGCGTGGTGATCGTGAACCGCGCGCTCGCAGAGCGTTTTTTCCCCGACGGCAACACGATCGGCCAGCGCCTGGCCTATGGCAGCCAGGATCAGGAAGAAATCACCTGGCGCACCATCGTCGGCGTCGTCGGTGATGCTCGACGCACCTCCGTCGCCCGTAACGCCCGCCCCGCCACCTTCCTGCCCCACGCGCAGATACCGATGAACAACATGACCCTTGTCGCCCGCGCCACTGGCTCGCTCGATACCCTGGCCGGCCCCCTGCGCGCCGCCGTCTGGGATCTCGATCCGACGCTGCCAATCTCACGCCTGGAGACGCTCGAAGCCTCCCTCGCGGAGCGCCTGAGCGAGCGTCGCTTCCACACCTTCCTCTTCGGTGCCTTCGCCGCCGTCGCGCTCTTCCTGGCCGCCGTCGGCATCTACGGCGTGCTGGCACAGCTGGTGCAGAGCCGCACGCGCGAACTCGGCATCCGCATGGCTCTCGGCGCCGAACGCGGCAGCGTCGTGCGCCACGTGCTGTCTCAGGGCTTACACCCGGTGCTGCTCGGCCTGCTGCTCGCACTGGTAGGCGCCCTGGCCACTGCGCACCTGCTCGGTAGCCTGCTCTACGGCGTCGGCGCCTACGACCCCATCACCTTTGTCGTGGTGCCACTGCTGGTGCTGGTCGTCGCGGTGGCTGCCTGCCTCGTGCCGGCGCTGCGCGCGTCGCGGGTGGATCCGATGGTGGCGCTGCGCTGGGAGTGAGGGGTCCGCCTATCCTCCAACTCGGCGCCCAGTTCAAACCGAACTTGACGGGGCAAGCTCGAACTTGCTCCAATGCCCCGCATGCCCGACGCCGGTCTCATCCAAGAAATCCTCGACCGCGACTCCGGGCACCTCCATACTCCCTTCTCGACGCTCCCGTCTTTCCGCGCCACTCCTGAAGGCGCTCTCCCCTACCTCGACCTCGGTGGCCCAGGCTTCGAGCGGCTGCTCTTCCTGCTGCTGCTCGCCGACGGCCACGCGCCGCGCTACTTCGGGCGTAGTGGCCAAGCACAGTACGGGATCGACCTGGTGGTCCCCGTCGACGACACCCACCACGTATATCAGTGCAAGAACACTGCAACGTTCCCGCCCGCTGCGATGCGCGACGCGCTCACCAAGTTCGAAGCCGAGTGGCTGAGCCGCGACGACTTGCCGCGACCGTCGTGCTTCGTGCTCTGTTGCTCGGCGGATTTACGCGGACACGAAGAAGCGTGGAGCGTCGAGGCAGAAGCATTCCGCCAACGCACGGGGGTCGTGGCAACGCTGTGGGAGCGCAGTGTGTTCAACGAGCGGCTGCGACGCTTGCCGGACATCGTCGCGGATGTGTTCTCAGACGCGGCGGCGGAGCGATTCTGTGAGCAGGAGGCGTGGGCTTGGGACCTCTTTCGACCACTCAGGCCAGGGACTGGTGCCGAGGCGATCGAGCACTTCCTGCGGCTACGAGGGTCCGGGGTGCTGGATCTGCCGGAAACGCTGCAGGCGCGATTCGACACCATGCTCGCGCGCGAGGATGCGGTGCTGGTGCGCGGAGCACCGGGCAGTGGTAAGACAACGACGGGCCTGGCGTTGGCGGCGAACTTCACAGACAAACGCAGCAACTCACGCACGGCGCGAGGCAGCTGGCGTGTCTTCCATCTCGATCTGGCGCACGAGTGGAGCGAAAGCGAGGTGGTGCATGCGGTCCAGCAGCGGCTGAGCCGGCCGACGATCTTTGTGTTCGATGATGGTCACCGCTGTGTCGACCGTCTTCCATCGCTACACCGGCGACTCGACGCGTTGCTGGCAGGCCAGTCGACAGCCAGGCGCATCTACCTGCTACGACACACGGCAGCCCCGGCCGAGCTGCTGCGCGATGCGTCCGAACTGGAAGAACTCCTCGACGCCAGCGGTGCTGTGCTCGACCTGACCCCCGATCTCGCTACCGTACGCCGGATCACACATCGCCTCGCGCCAGACTGGCCGCCGCTTCGGCCAGCGCAAGTAGAGCGACTGGCCACGGTATGCGCCCACGATCTGACCCTGCTGACCCAGATCCTGGCTACCGTCGAGACCCCCGAGACGTTGGAGAATCTGGATCTCGAACAGCTCTATCCGGACCTCCTGCGCCGCTTCTGCGGCCGCTTGCCGGTTGACCTGCCGGCCCTGCGTGCCGTTGCCTGCCTCGGACAATTCGAGATCAACCCACCGCTGCCCTACAAGCGTCACGACCTGGAAGCCGAGCTGGCGAGCTTGCCGACCGAACTGCTCACTATTGCCGGCCGGCCACCACGGCGGATCTTCTTCCATGCTTCCGGTGCAGAGCTGGTCTTTCGGGCACTGTGTTGGCAGGACGGTGAGGACCAGCCGATAGTCGTGATGGGGAACGTCCTGAGCGAGTTTCTGGCATCGCAGCAAACTCCCTGGACCACTCTGTTACAGGTACTC
The DNA here is from genome assembly GCA_965368975.1 of uncultured bacterium. Lineage (GTDB taxonomy): Bacteria > Acidobacteriota > Thermoanaerobaculia > Multivoradales > JAHZIX01 > CBDUPA01. Next base: position 78,082 of record CBDUPA010000015.1, read on the forward strand.
GATGGCGAGTTACGCCTGGCCACGGCCGACGAACTGAACGCTCTACGGCAGATCGTCCTGACCTCCCCGGCCCTGGTCGGGTGCATCGCGTCGGCCGGTGACGAGCTACCGCTGCGCGTTCTCGGCCATGCCTGGCGCTTCGCCCCGGAGGTCTACAGCGACGCCTTCCTGCAACTCATCACCAGCGGTGCTCTGCTACGGCACCTGCAGCGCGCCGCGGCCTCCGAGCTTCCCTTCGTGCTGCGCTCCCTGCTCGATACCATCCCGCAGAACGCTGCTGCGGCTGCTCCCGCAGAAGATGGGAGTACAGTCCTGGCCGGAATCATGGCTGAGCATGTCCGACAAGACCTCGATCAGGTAGTCCGCCGGACTTCAGCGTCCAACCTCTGCTACCTGCTCGCCTACCTCGGCCGCGACGAGCCCGCGTGGCTGCAAGCCGTGTCCGCTCTCGACACCGAGGCTATCGAGGCCATGCTCGATGCGACGCTCGCCACCGAACGCGCCAGTTCCATGATCCTCAAGACCCTCCGAACCTTGCGCGGTAGGCGACCACACCTGGCCAAGGCGCTGCGGCAACGGCTGGGCACGGACTTCTTCCTCCGCACTTTGCGTCACGATGGTTCTATCGTCGAGCTGCTGCGTCTAGTGCAGCAAACCTCCTGGACCCTGGGTACCGGCCTGCTCGCCTCGCTGACCGCCGAAGACTTCGAAGCGCTGACCGTCGCCACCATTTCACAGCGACGCTCGATCGGCACGCTCGACCTCACCCTGCGTGCCCTCAGTGCCAAACGTCGCCAGGCTGTCGAAACCCGGCTGCTTCCACACACATGGTGGCACCTGCTCGGCCATCTCGGCGACCTCGCCATCCTCGCCGGAATTCTGCGCCGCCTGAGCAAGGGCTACCGCTTTCGCCTCTTGAAGACCGCCAGCGATGACGGAACCCGTGCCCGCGAGCGCATGCGGATCGTCCGCACCGGTCTGCTGCAACGCAGCACCTTGCCGCAACTCGGACACTTCCTGCGCCGCCACAGCTTTGCCGTGCCATCCCTCTTCCCCAGGAACACCGACGCTCAAGTGTCCGAGCCGCTGGCCGCGATGCTCGCGCGCACCGACTGGGAAACGCTGCGCTACGGGCACCATCTGATCCTAGGAGCGCCGAAGACGACTTTCCGGAACCTGTGCCTGCAAACAATCCGCGACCATCTGGCGAGCGTCGATGTAGGAATCGGCGACTCCTCGTTGTGCCTACCCAACCTCGCCGAAGCCACCAGCTTCCTGCGCCTGCTGCAAAGTGCTCTTCCTGATCGACTGCCCGAGATTCTGCCGCTCCTCGACCGTCTGCTGCCGTCTCCGCACACCTGGCTACAAGACCTGACCGCCGACAGCGAGCCCCACACCCTGCGGCAGCTACGCGGCCTCTTTCACCTGCTGGCAGACGAGCGCGTTCCAGCAACGCTCGCCGACCAGGCCCTGGAACTGGCACTAGGTCCGCACCCCGCCTGCTTGTGCCGGGAAGTCGACGCCCTCGAAGTGCTGCTCTATCTCTGGAATGCGCTGTCGCTGGCATGCGCCCGGCACCCCGCAGACCCCATCGAACGAACTGGGGAGCACTTCAGTAGGGAACTGCAGGAGGTCGTCATCGAGAAACTGGCGCAGCCTCCCACGACGCCGGACGAGATCGACCAAGCAGTGTCGCTGGTCGGGCTGACGTCGTTCTTGGGCTGGACGGGAACCCTGGGCTCGGTCGATAGCTTGGACTGGCCAAGCGAGACCCCGTTGCCATCACCGGAGCGCGTCGAGGCCAAGGGCCTGGTGACCGGCGGGTTCTACCTGCTAGGCCTACAGCGGCTCGGCGGCGAGGTCGAGGCAGAGCACTGGCGGTCGGTACGGCAGAAGGTCGACGACTTCGCAACCCGCAGCCGAGCCGTCGAGTTGCTGCTGCAAGCTGTGGAGCTACCCGAGAAGCGCTCTTAGGCGCCCTCGATTGCGCGGCCTTACTGGGAGTCTAGCACTTCGACCTCCTCGAGCAGCTCGAAGAGCTGTGCATTCGAAGTCGCTGACAAGACTTCACCCGAAGCCGAGCGCGCCAAGGGTACGGCACTGCGAGGCTTCCCTGGCGTGGCGTCTCGATCCACCGCATCCTCTTGATCCTGACCAGGACAGCTCCCTATCAGGTCGCCTGCTGCCGAAACCACTCGACGGTCGCGGTCAGCCCTGCGCTCAAGGACACCGGCTCCGGCACACCCAGGTCTTCCTGCAACCGGCGCGCGTCGACGCACGAGCGTTGCTGCTCGCCGGCCTTCGCGGGGCCGTGGATCGGTGGCGTGTTCCTGCCCAGGGCCGCGGTGATGCGGGCGTAGAGGTCGACAACGTTGGTCTCGACGCCGGTGCCAACGTTGTAGACGCGGTAGCCGGGCCGTGCCCCGCTGGGGGTGGCGAGGGCCGCAAGGTTGGCGCGCACTACGTCTGCGACGTCGACGTAGTCGCGCGTCTGCAGGCCGTCGCCGTTGATCGTCGGCGTAACGCCGGCCAAGAGCTTCTGCAGGAAGATGGCGATGACGCCGGCTTCGCCGTGGGGGTTCTGACGCGGACCATAGACGTTGGCGTAGCGCAGGCAGGTGACGTCGAGCCCGTAGGTCTGGTGGTAGACGGCGAGGTAGCGCTCGACCGCCAGCTTGGCGACGCCGTAGGGCGACGCGGGGCGCAGCGGGTGGTCTTCGGGAGCCGGGAAGACGTCTTGCTCACCGTAGATGGCACCGCCGGTGGAGGCGAAGAGGACGCGGCGGACGCCTCCGAGGCGGGCGGCTTCGAGCAGGTTGAGGCTACCCAGGATGTTGACCTCGGCGTCGTGGCGCACGTCGTCGAGCGAAGCCCGCACATTCATCTGCGCCGCCTGGTGCAGCAGGGCGTCGAACTTGCCGCGCTCGACGATCCGGGCAGCCTCGGCACCACGGATGTCGAGCATCTCGAAGCTGGCCGCGGACGGCACGTTGGCTTCCCGTCCCGAGGACAGGTCATCGAGGACAGTGACGTGGTGACCAGCCGCGAGCAGCGCGTCCGTGAGGTGGGAACCGATGAAACCGGCGCCGCCGGTGACACAGAGGCGAAGAGGCTTGTCGTGGGTACGCGTCGAGGTGTGATGGCTCATGGCGGCGGGAGGCTACCACAGCGCTCGAGTGCCCGTTACTCGGGGCGCGAGGCCGCTGCCTTGGGAAACAGGCGGTAGAAGTTGTCCGTGGTGCGCGCGGCCAGTTCTTCTGGTGTCGTACCGGTCTCTGCAGCGACGCGCGCCGCGATCTCGACCACGTAGGCGGGCTCGTTGCGCTGGCCGCGGTGGGGTACGGGCGCCAGGTACGGCGTGTCGGTCTCGACCAGGCAGCGGTCAGCAGGTACTTCGGGCAGCACTTCGCGCACGTTGTCAGCACGGTTGAAGGTGACCATGCCGGTGAAGCCGAGGTAGAAGTCACGCGCGATCAGCTCACGGCCCATTTCGAGGCCGCCAGCGAAGCTGTGGAAGACGCCCTGCAGGCCGGCGAATTCGTCGCGCCGCACTTCCTCGAGCATGGCGTCGTTGCTGTCGCGGTTGTGCACGACGACGGGAAGGTCGAGTTCCAGAGCCAGACGCCAGTGCGCACGCTGCACCTCGATCTGTACCTCGCGTGGCGCGTGGTCGTAGTAGAAATCAAGACCGCACTCCCCCACCGCCACCGCCTTGGGGTCGGCGAGCAGGGCCCGCAGGCGGTCACCATCACCATCCTGCCAGGAGGCGGCATCGTGTGGGTGGACGCCGAGCGCACACCAGACCCCTTCTTCCCGGTGGCAGATGGCGAGCAGATCCTCCGCTTCGGTCAGCTTGATGCAGGGGATCAGAAAGCCGTGCACGCCACGCTCCCGGGCACGATCGAGCGCGGCGGGCAGGTCGTCGCCCAGGCTCTGCAGGTGGCAGTGTGAATCGACCAGATAGGGTGAGTCGATCAGGTAGGCTGAACTCATACCACCCGACTCAACGCACACGCACGCCGTTGGGTACCTCGACGGACGGCGACACCAGGATCGGCTTACCTCCGTCCGAAGCAGCCAGCACCATGCCCTGGCTCTCGACCCCCATCAACTTGGCCGGCTTCAGATTGGCGACCACGACGACCTGGCGACCGATCAGCTCTTCGGGCGGATAGACCTTGGCGATGCCGGCAACGATCTGGCGCTTCTCGTCGCCCAGGTCGACCTGCAGCTTGAGCAGCTTGTTCGACTTCGGCACCGGCTCGGCCTCGACGATCGTGCCGGTGCGCAGCAGGACGTCGAAGAACTGATCGATGGTGATCGGCGCCAGCGCTTCAACGGCGTCGGGATCGGGCTTGTTGCTCTGCTTGGCGGCAGCGGGCGCGTCCGTCTTGGGAGTGTCCGTGTTGGGAGTCTGGGTGGCGGTCGGTTCTGGGGTAGGCACAGGTGTCTCCGGAGTGGGTGTGGAAGGAGTGGATGCAGGCGCGAGCTCGGCCAAGACCTCGGCGACGTCGACGCGCGGGAACAAGGGATCCCCCTTGTGCACCTCGCTGCCGGCGCTGAGGCCGCCCCAGCGAACCCAGGTGTCGAACTCGCCGCGCCCCGTCTCACTCAACCGAGCGCCGTAGGCCGCGCAGCCCAGGCGACGCCAGATCTCTTCGGCCTTGGCCGGGATGACGGGCCACAGCAGGACGGTGGCGATACGCAGCGCTTCGGCCGCGTTGTAGAGAATGGTGGCGACCTCACCGGCGCGGTCGGTGTCTTTGATGCGCTTGAACGGCTCGGTCTTGTGGATGTAGCCATCGACCGCGCGCACCAAGTCGAGCGCGGCACCTGCGGCCCCCGCGAGGTCGCAGCGCTCGTAGGCGGCGACGGCCCGCTCGGCGGCGTCTTTGGCGGTGCCATCGTACTCGCGATCCTCGGCCACGGGCGCCCCGGGCTCGGGCACCTTGCCGTCGAAGTAACGGCCGGTCATGTTGAGCACGCGATTGAGGCAGTTGCCCAGCGAGTTGGCCAGATCGCTGTTGTAGACCTCGACGTACTTGACCTCGGCGAAGTCGCTGTCGGTGGTGCCGAGCGGCCCTTGGGTGGCCAGGAAGTAGCGCAGGGTGTCGAGGCCGAAGCGCTCGACGTGTGCGTCGATCACTTCCAGGTCGATGAAGTTGCCCAGGCTCTTGCTCATCTTCTGGCCCTCGCGGATCCAGAAGCTATGCACGTAGAGGCAGCGCGGCAGGTGCATCCAGTCGTTGCCGTCCACTTTGCGCAGCGCCAGCAGCAGCGCCGGCCAGATGACCGCATGGAACCACAGGATGTCCTTGGCGATCAGGTGCAGGTTCGCGGGCCAGTAGCGGCGCAGCTCGTCGGTGTCGACGACGGTCAGGTAGTTGAACAGCGCGTCGATCCAGACGTAGATGGTGTGGCTCGGATCGCCGGGCATGGCAACGCCCCAGCCTTCGGCGCCGGTGCGACTGATCGGCACGTCGTTGAGACCCTCGCGCACCCGCGCCAGCACCTCGTTGCGCCGCGCCGCCGGCCGGACCGAGAACTCCTCGCCGGCCTCGAGCAGGCGTTCCAGTTCCTGCTGGTAGGCGCTGAGACGGAAGAAGTAGTTCTTCTCCTTCTTGCGCACCAAGGGCTTGCCGTTGATCGGGCTCTTGAAGTCGAAGTCCTTGGCCTTGGCCTCGGGCACGTACTCTTCTTGGCCCGCGTCGTACCAACCTTCGTACTCCCCCAAGTAGACATCACCGCCGTCGAGCAACTGCTGCACGTAGCGCTCGACCCGCTGCTTGTGCCGCGGCTCGGTAGTGCGGATGAAGTCGTCGTAGCCGAGACCCAGGGAGCGGAAGGCGTCCTGAAAGGCCGCGGCGTTCTGGTCGGCCCATGCCTGCGCGCTCAAGCCGCGCTCGGCGGCAGCGTCGACGACTTTGGCGGCATGCTCGTCGGTGCCGGTCAGGAAGAAGACGTCGCGGCCCCGCAGGCGCTGGAAGCGCGCCAGGATGTCGGCCACCGTGGAGGTGTAGACGTGCCCGATGTGCGGCCGATCGTTGACGTAGTAGATGGGCGTCGTGATGTAGAAACACTCGCCGGTACGGGCATCGTCGGTGCCAGGAGTGTCCGTGCTGCTCTTGTCGCTCATGAGGGCTCCGCCAGTTCTTCGGCGCGGAAGGTGTATTTGGTGCCGCAGTAGGCGCACTCGGCTTCGGTCGACGGCGTCTGGCGCAGGTAGTCGCGATCCTCGGACGGCAGGCCCTGCAGTTGGCTCAGCAGGCGGTCGCGGTCACAGCCGCAGCGATAGCCCAGAGTGCGCAGTTCCAGACGCTCGCGATCAATATCGCCGAGCACCGCGTCGAGCAGCGTCGCGACCCCCTGCTCCAGGTAGCGGCTGACGCTGTGCATGCCGGCCAGATTCTCTTCCAGCGCGCTCAGCACATCGTCGTCGGTGCCCGGCAGCGCCTCGATCACCAGGCCGCCCGCTGCGGCGACGCCGTCCGGACGGGTGAGCACGCCGAGCAAGACGGCCGAGTGAATCTGCTCGCTCTGGGCCAGGTAGTGCGCCAGGTTCTGACTCAGTCCCCCCTCGACCAACTCGACCTTGCTGGTGTAGCGCTGACCACCGGTAGGCTCCCGGATCACCTCCAGGGTGCCGGTACCGAGCAGCGGTCGCACGGCGATGTCCGTGCTCGACGAGCCAACGACGCCAGGATCACCGCCATCCTGTGAAGGGTCGGACAGGAGCGGGTCGGAGATCATGCTGCGCACGGTCCCGTCCTCGTGAGCTTCCGCCATCAAGCGCTGCAGTGGACCATCGCCGCGCGCTTCGACGATCAGACGCTGGGGTGTCTTGCTCATCAGTCGCAGCACCAGCGAGGTACCGGTCATGATCTGCCCGAGCGCCACCGCCGCGGACGGTGAAAGGTCGCGCCGCTGGCGCAGCGTCTCGACGATGTCGGTCAGATCCGCCAGCACCCAGCGCAGGCTACCGTTGGCGGCCAGACCGGAGTGCAGGGTTCCGTGTGCGAGGGTTTCAGGATACTCAGCCATGGGCCGCTGATCCTACCGCGAAGTCGTCCACCCCTGAAACTGCATCTCCACTCGAGCGGCCAACCCCCGGAGCCGGGGCGTCAGCCAAGGTCGAAGATCTCCTCAGGCACCGTGCACAATCCCATCTGCTGCATCGACGACCAGCGACTGGCGCCCGCCAGGATCATGTGATCGACCAGACGCACCCCGAGGGCCACGGCAGCGATCGCCAGGCGGCGCGTGAAGACCATATCTTCAAGGCTGGGCGCCGGGTTGCCGCTGGGATGGTTGTGAAATACCAGCACCGCGGCAGCGTTACGCACCAGCGCTTCCTTGAGGATCAGCCGCGGCTCGACCGTGGCGCGTGCCAGCGTGCCACGGTACAGCTCACGCTCGGCCAGGATGCCGTTGCGAGCGTCCAGGAACAGGGCACCCATCACTTCTTGATCCGGGCAGGCGTAGCGCAGCAGCAGGTACCGCGCTACTTCCGACGGCCGGCGCATCGGGTCGCGCTCGGGGATTTCCGCCTGCGCCAGACGCCGGCCGATCTCGACCGCCGCCATCAGCGTCGCCGTCTTGGCCGGTCCAAGGCCGTGCCGGCGCAGCATCGAGGCCTCGACACCGACCAGACCGTCCAGACTCCTGCGCTCTTGCAGCAGTTCGCGCGCCAGATCGAGGGCGGAGGCTCCCGGCCGGCCGGTCCGCAGCAAGACCGCCAGGAGTTCGCTGTCGGTCAAGGCACTGCTGCCAACACGCAGCAGGCGTTCCCGCGGACGTTCCTCCAGGGGAATATCCGAAATGGCGACGTGTCGGGTCGGACCCGGGGTGGGGGTGGTCGTGGCGGAAGATTGGCTCATCGCACTCGTCTCCATCGGAATCGAAGGTGGTCGTCGTACAGCTGCGCGGCATCCACCCTATATAGACGACAAACGGAGGCGCGATCTGTCGCCTGGCGCGAAGATTCGATCAGACTTTTTTCGTTGACACGAGGGATTCACCATCTGTATAAACGCTCCCGGATCGGCGTTCCTGGTGCCCAGCAGCGGGGCGACTCAGCGGTCCGTCCCCCACACACGATCAACGCTCTTGCAGCACCACCAGGAGGCTCCAGACTATGTGGGTTCCTAAGCGAATGTTCATGACCAAGGGAGTCGGCGTCCACAAGGAGAAGCTGACCAGCTTCGAGATGGCTCTGCGCGACGCAGGTATCGCCGCCATCAATATCGTGCGGGTGTCCAGCATCTTCCCGCCGCACTGCGAGATCATCGACAAGAAAGAGGGCTTGAAGGAGCTGATTCCAGGCGCGGTCGTGCACTGCGTCGTGGCCGAGTCAGCGACCAACGAGCCGCACCGCCTGATCGCGTCGTCGGTCGGCGTGGCGCAACCGTCGAACCCCGACCAGTACGGCTACCTTTCCGAGCACCACACGTTCGGCGAAGACGCGCAGACCGCCGGCGACTATGCCGAGGACCTGGCCGCGACCATGCTGGCAACGACGCTGGGCGTCGACTTCAACCCCGACACGTCCTATGACGAGAAGCGCGAGATCTGGCGTATCTCTGGCCAGATCGTCAACACCTCGGCGATCACCCAGGTAGCAACGGGCGATCTACAAGGACGCTGGACGACGACGATCGCGGCCTCTGTGCTGCTGCCCTGAATGCCTGCGATTCCAGTCGAGTTCCTGGGGCTCGAGCAGGCCGGCGCGCACGGCGACAGGGCTGCCGACAAGGCAGCCCGTGTCGCCGTCCTGCCGCTGCCTTTCGAGCGCACGACGTCCTACGGCAAGGGCACCAGCGAGGGCCCTGCAGCCTTGCTGGCGGCGTCGATGCAGGTCGAGCTGTACGACGAGGAACTGCAGTGTGAACCGTTCGAGAACCTGCAGCTCGAGACGCTGGCACCGTTCCACGCCGAGGCTTTCGACCTCGAAACGGCGCTGGCGGAGATCCAGGACGAGGCCGAACGTCACGTGCGCGCCGGCAAGCTACTGATCAGCCTCGGCGGTGAGCACAGCCTGACGCTGGCGACGGCGCGCGCGGTGGCAGCGGTCCTCGGACCTCCCGAGCAGCTCGGCGTCGTGCAATTCGACGCCCACGCCGACCTGCGGGACAGCTACGAGGGCACCCCCTTCTCCCACGCCTGCGTGCTGCGCCGGCTGCTCGACGACGGCCACCCGACCGCCGCGGTAGGCATCCGAGCGCTGTCCGCCGCCGAGGGTGAGCTGATCCGCGAGCGCTCGTTACCGACACTCTGGGGCCACGAGCTGACGCGCCTGCCACAGGCAGAGCTGGAAGCCCGCTTCGACGCCATGCTCGATGGCCTGCCGCCACGCGTCTACCTGACATTCGACGTCGACTACTTCGACCCGCCGCTGATGGCAGCGACCGGCACGCCGGTGCCGGGCGGCGGCACCTGGTGGCCAACCCTCACTTTGCTGCGGCGCCTGTTCGAGCGCAAGCAGGTGGTCGCCTTCGACGTCGTCGAGCTGGCGCCCCGCGCCGGCCTGCACGCCTGCGACTTCCTGGCCGCGCAGTTGACCGCCAAGTGCCTGGCCTACTGGCTGCAGGCACGCCACCCTTGAACGACGCGAGTCCAAGGATCGGTATACTCGATCCATGACCGAGATCGCCGAGACGGAAACGACCGGCACCGCGCCACCTGGCGCCGACCCTCGAACAGAAGAGTCCGATGCTCCGGATGCGAGCCTTGGAGGCTCGAGCACCGGAGACAGCTCGGCAACTCACCGGCTGGTGGTCGTCGAGACGCCGGCCGCGGCGCTCCACACCGGGCACATGCTCCTGCACCCCGACGACTTGGTAGAACTGCAGAGCGCAGAAGACAGCGCGCTCGAAGTCGCCGGTCGCCACATGACCGTGTGCTGGGCACAACTCGGCACGCGACTCCAGCCCGGCACCGTGGCACTCGCCCCGGTGACGCGCCAGAACGCTGGCGCCGGTCCGGGCGACACGGTTACCGTGCGTCCGGTTCTCCTGCGCGACGCCACACGCGTGATCCTGGAGTCCGACGGCGAAGAGACGTGGGCCAGCGCACCATCCCCAGCACACGAACGAGCGGAGACTCTCCGGGAGGAGCGTCTGCGGCAGTTGCTCACCGGCCTGCCCGTGGTCACCGGCGACCGCGTGCACCTCCACCTGGACGACTCGTGCCTGGACGAGACCGGCGAGGACACAGACACCTCCGGCACCCTCGGTGAATCCCTCGAGCTGACCGTGGTTGCGACCTCGCCGTCGCGGCCGGTGCGCATCCATGCTGGCACCGAGGTGCTCTTCGGCAAGCATCGGCTGGGCTCGGGAGAGTCGGGGTCGCGTGAGTTGGCGCCGCGCCGTACCCGCTACCTGGACATCGGTGGTCTGCGACCGCAACTGGCGCGCATCCGTGAACTGATCGAATTGCCGCTACGCCACCCGGAAGTCTACCGTCAGCTGGGAATCGACCCACCGAGCGGTGTCCTGCTCTACGGCCCTCCGGGTTGCGGCAAGACCCTGATCGCGCGCGCCATCGCGGAAGAGACCGAGTCGCGCTTCGTGTCGATCAGCGGCCCCGAGATCCTCCACAGCCTGTACGGCGAAAGCGAAGCCCAGCTGCGCAAGATCTTCGAGGAAGCCGCCAGCCATGCACCCGCGATCCTCTTCCTGGACGAGATCGACGCCATCGCACCCGTGCGTGAGCACGTCCACGGCGAAGTCGAGAAGCGCGTCGTGTCCCAGCTACTGACCCTGCTCGACGGCTTGTCGATGCGCCGCCAGCAGGTGGTTGTGATCGCCGCCACCAACCGCCCCAACGCCATCGACCCGGCGCTGCGCCGCCCCGGTCGCTTCGACCGCGAGATCTACATCCCGATCCCCGACGCCAGCGGCCGGCGCGAGATCCTGTCGGTGCACAGCCACAGTATGCCGCTGGGCGACGACGTCGACCTGCAGCAGCTGGCCGCGGTCACCCACGGCTTCGTCGGCGCGGACCTACTGGCCTTGTGCCGCGAGGCCGCCATGGCGCGGCTGCGACGCCTGTTCGGCGACGATCCCGCCGGCCAAACTTCCTTGCCGCCGAAGCGCCTGGCCAGCCTGCGCATCGAGATGGGCGACTTCGTCACCGCGCTGCGGGAGGTAGAGCCTTCGGCACTGCGCGAGGTGGTGGTCGAGGCGCCCAGCCTGGGCTGGGATCAGGTCGCCGGCCTGCAAGCGGTCAAGCAGCACCTGACCGAGGCCTTCCGCTGGCCGCTGCGCCACCCAGAGTTGTTTCTGGCCGCTGGCGTGCGCCCGACCAAGGGTCTCTTGCTCAGCGGCCCACCCGGCTGCGGCAAAACCCTGATCGCCAAGGCGCTGGCATCCGAGACCGAGGTCAACTTCATCGCCGCGCACAGCGCCGCCCTGCTGTCGCGCTACGTCGGTGACTCCGAGCGAGCGGTGCGCGAGATCTTCCAGAAGGCGCGGCAGGCAGCCCCCTGCGTGCTTTTCCTCGACGAACTGGATGCCCTGGTGCCCGCGCGCGGCACCGACTCCTTCACCTCCGGCGTCAGCGAGCGAGTGCTATCCCAGTTCCTGGTCGAGCTCGACGGTGTCGAGGAACTGCGCGGCGTGCTCGTCCTCGGCGCCACGAACCGTCCCGACATGCTCGACCCCGCGCTGCGTCGCCCTGGCCGCTTCGACCTGGAGATCGCGGTACCTCTGCCCAACCGCGACGAACGACGGGAGATCTTCGCCGTCCACCTGGCCAACAAGCCGCTGGCCGAGGACGTCGAGGATCTCGACCACCTGGCCGCGGATAGTGACGGCCTGAGCGGCGCTGACATCGCCGAAGTCTGCCGCCGCGCCGGCCTGAGCGCAGTGCGCCGGGTCCTCGGTGGCGATTCCGTCGAGCACGGCAAAGCCGTCGAGCAAGGAGAGTCGGACGCGTGCAGAGTCCGCGTCACGCGCAGCGACCTGCGGCACGCCCTTGCCGATCTGCGCAAGGCCCCGGCCGTCGCCCCCCACCCCCTGTCGCCCAAAGCCAGTCCTCAATCCTGAGGCCCGGCCGTGTGCGGAGGAGCCCGATACGTGCGAAGACAACCACGAGCGGGCGGACCGCACGTGAAGAAATTGACCTTCAACACGCGTAAACCCTTGACACTGAGGTAGTAGACGGTAAAATCTGAGGCTGTCTGGACGCTGAAAATTCCTTGCGCACGCTAATTTATCGTCAGCTGTATTGATATCATGGCAAGATAGCATCGCTAAACGGGGTCATCCATGGCATTGAAGCATCACACCATCATTCTGGTCCCTCACGCCCGCGCTCGTCTGCGCAAATGGCACATCACCAACCGCCAGCTTGGGATCTTCGGTGCCAGCTTCCTTGCCCTCACCCTAGCCGCTTGCTACATCGCCTGGTCGTACTTCACGACCACGGTCGACAGACGCCAGATCACCCGCTTACAACAAGAGAACGAGAGCCTGCGCGGCGTCAACGACTCGTTCAAGAACACCGTCGAAGGGCTCGAAGCTCGCCTGAGCGAATACGAGAAGCGCACTCGGGATCTGGCGATCCTCGCCGGCCTCGACACCAGCAACACCGGTATCGGTGGCCCCACCGGCTTCGGCCTGGATGCCAGTGCCCTCGAGAGCGGCGACCATCGTGGCGCCAGTCTGAACGTTGGCAACAATCTGCCGGGTGACCTCGACTTCCTGCACTTCCGGACCGAGAATCTGGACGGCACTCTCGACACCGTCGCGCAGCGCTTGGAAGAGCGCCAACGCTGGCTCGCCTCGATGCCCACCATCGCTCCCGTCAAGGCGCTGATGAGCAGCCGCTTCGGCATGCGCACTGATCCCGTGCACGGCCGTCGCGCCATGCACTCGGGCATCGACTTCGCAGCCTCTCCGGGCGCACCGGTAGTCGCCACCGCAGACGGCATCGTCACCCGCGCCCGCCGCCTCTCCGGCCTGGGCAACGCGGTCTACGTCTCGCACGGCTTCGGCATCGTGACCCGCTACGGCCACATGTCACGCCTTGCCGTCCAGGAAGGCCAGGAGGTCAAGCGCGGTGACGTCGTCGGCTACGTCGGCAACACCGGACGCTCCACCGGCTACCATCTGCACTACGAAGTGCGCGTCGACGGCAAGGCCGAAAACCCGATCGGCTATCTGCTCGACTACTCGCGTCGACGCCGCTAACCCCCTCCTCCCCTCCCGCGTTCACCGTCCCTACTTCTGCTAGACTGCCGCTGCCAGGCTGGCAGCCAGCTGCCCCGTAGAACACCACGTCTTGGCGTTCGAAGGCACCCGCGCGCTCACCGATCGAGCCCAGCCCGCACCCAACCGAGACGGACCAGCCTCGCCCCCACCACTGCCAGAATCACCCGCGAGAGGCCCCACAGGGAACCCCAGAGGAAACGATGTTCAACAAGCTTCTGACCGCTGTCTTTGGCAGCAAGCACGACCGTGACGTCAAGAACATGCTGCCGATGGTCCAGGCGATCAATGACCTGGAACCCCAGATGCAGGCTCTGTCAGACGAGCAGCTGCGCGCCAAGACCGGCGACTTTCGGCAGCAGCTCGAGCAAGGGACCGACCTCGAGGAACTGCTGATCCCTGCCTTCGCGGTGGTTCGTGAGGCGGCCATCCGTGCCGTCGGTATGCGCCACTATGACGTCCAGCTGATGGGCGGCAAGGTCCTTCACGACGGCAAGATCGCCGAGATGAAGACCGGTGAAGGCAAGACCCTGATGGCCACCCTACCGGTCTATCTGAACGCGCTGCCCGGTAAGGGCGTGCACGTGGTGACGGTCAACGACTACCTGGCGCGGCGCGACGCCGAGTGGATGGGTGAGATCTACCGCTTCTTGGGCATGACCGTCGGCGTCATCCAGAGCGGCGGCAACGACGACCAGGCACGCAAGCAAGCCTACGCCGCGGACATCACCTACGCGACCAACAACGAGCTGGGCTTCGACTACCTGCGCGACAACATGAAGTTCGAGCTCGACAGCATGGTGCAACGCGGGCACCACTACGCGATCGTCGACGAGGTCGACTCGATCCTGATCGACGAAGCGCGGACACCGCTGATCATCTCCGGCCCGTCCGAGCAATCGACCGACAAGTACTACAAGATCAACGGCCTGATCCCCAAGCTCAAGCGGGGAGAAGAGATCGAGCAGGACAACGGCGTCAAGGTCACCACCGGCGACTTCCTGGTCGACGAGAAGGGCCACACCGTGGCACTGACCGACGATGGCGTCGCCCGCGTCGAAGAGCTGCTGGGCGTCGAGAATCTGTACGATCCCGTGCACATCGAAACCCTGCACGCGGTCAACCAGGGTCTGCGCGCGCACTACCAGTACAAGCGCGACGTCAACTACCTGGTTGAGGGCGGCGAGGTCGTCATCGTCGACGAGTTCACCGGTCGTAAGATGGCCGGCCGCCGCTGGTCGGATGGCCTGCACCAGGCGGTGGAAGCGAAGGAAGGCGTCAAGATCAAGAGCGAGAACCAGACCCTCGCCACGGTCACCTTCCAGAACTACTTCCGCATGTACGACAAGCTGGCGGGCATGACGGGTACCGCCGAGACCGAAGCGACCGAGTTCGCCCAGATCTACAAGCTGGAAGTCAACGTCATCCCGACCAACCGGCCGATGGTGCGTGATGATCGGCCCGACCTCGTCTACCGCACGGCACGGGAGAAATGGCAAGCCGTGGTGGAGGAGATCCAGGATTGCAGTGAGCGCGGTCAGCCTGCCCTGGTCGGCACGATCTCCATCGAGACCAGCGAGACGCTGTCCAACATGCTCAAGCGCAAGGGCATCAAGCACGTGGTGCTGAATGCCAAGTACCACGAGAAGGAAGCCCACATCGTCGCCCAGGCGGGACGCAAGGCCTCGGTCACCATCGCCACCAACATGGCTGGCCGTGGTACCGACATCGTCCTCGGCGGCAACCCCGAGGGGCTGGCACGCTCCGAAGCGAACCCCGAGAACGAACCTGAGAAGTACGAGGCCGCCCTTGCCCGCTACACGGAAATCTGCAAGCGGGAGCAGCAGGAAGTCCTGGATGCCGGCGGTCTGCATATCCTGGGTACCGAGCGGCACGAGAGCCGGCGCATCGACAATCAGCTGCGGGGTCGCGCTGGCCGCCAGGGTGACGCGGGTTCGTCCCGCTTCTACCTGTCGCTCGAAGACGACCTGATGCGCATCTTCGGCTCCGACCGTATCCAGGGCCTGATGGGTCGCCTCGGCATGCAGGAAGGCGAACCGATCGAGGCCAACATGGTCAGCAAAGCCATCGAACGGGCGCAGAAGCAGGTCGAAGGCCGGAACTTCGAGATCCGCAAGCACCTGCTCGAATATGACGACGTGATGAACAAGCAGCGCACGGAGATCTATCGTCTGCGCAAGGAGATCCTCGACGGCAAGGAAGGGCACGACTACGTGCTGCGCATCAGCCGCGAGATCGTCGAGGACCTGGTCGAACGTCACTGCCCGATCAAGGAAGACCCCTACGATTGGGAACTCGACGAACTCGAGTCCAAGTACCGTAAGTACTTCGACATCGACCTCGGCGCCACGGGCTTGAAACTGGACGAAATGGGCCTCGACGAGTTGAAGGACGACCTCACCGAGTTGGCCCAGGCCAAGTACCGGGACAAGGAAGAGCGTCACGGTGAAGAGCTGATCCGCTACTTGGAGAAGGCCGTGCTGCTGCGCACCGTCGACCAAACGTGGAAAGATCACCTGCTCTCGCTCGACCACCTGAAGGAAGGCATCAACCTACGCGGCTATGGCCAGCGCGATCCGCTGCAAGAATACAAGCGCGAGAGCTTCGAACTGTTCGAAGACGTGCGCCAGCGCATCGAAGACCAGGTCGTCACCGACCTCTTCCGCCTGGAACCGGTCAGCCGCGAAGAAATGGCTGAGCGCGAGCGGCAGCGTCGCGAGGCCGCCAAGGCAGCCATGCGCTTCACCCAACCCGGTGCCGCCGCGCCCGGCGGTCGTCAGCCCGTGCAGCGTCCACAAACGGTCGTGCGCGAGGAAGCCAAGGTCGGCCGCAACGATCCCTGTCCTTGTGGTTCGGGCAAGAAGTACAAGAAGTGCCACGGTGCCCCGAACGCCGCGGGCGCTGAAGGCGCAGCCTAACGCCCCCTTGACAAAATCGAACGATCGTCCTATTTTCTCTCCATGACGAAGGGCGACGAAACCAAGGCCGCGATCCTGCCGCAAGCGATGGCCCTGGCCAGCCAGAAGGGGCTGGAGGCGCTGAGCATCGGTGAGTTGGCCAAAGTCGTCGGTATGTCGAAGAGCGGTCTCTTCGCCCACTTCGACTCCAAGGAGAACCTGCAACTGCAGGTCCTGGCCACCGCCGCCGAGTATTTCGTCGAGACGGTCGTCTCGCCCGCCTTCAAGGCACCACGTGGCATTCCGCGTCTGCGAGCCCTGTTCGACAACTGGCTACGTTGGGCGCACGACCCGAATCTGCCCGGCGGCTGCCTGTTCTTGGCCGTCGCCAACGAACTGGACGATCGACCTGGACCCGTACGCGACCGCCTGGTCGCCTACCAGCGCGACTGGTTCGACACGCTGGCCAACGCCGCACGCATCGCCATCAAGGAAGGGCACTTCCGCGACGATCTCGACGGAGCCCAATTCGCCTACGACTTCTACTCCGTCATCCTCGCCTACCACCACTTCCATCGGCTGATTCGCGACCCCCAGGCTGAGACGCGCGCCCGCAGCGGCTTCGAGCGCTTGCTCGACGACGCCGCAACGGCACAGGCCTGACCTCTTCACCGGCTGTTGCTCACGGCAACCCGAGGACATCCAGATGAGCTCATCGGCAAATACTGCACCCGGAAAAAGCACGAACGTTCGCACTAAAGACGTACTACCCGTCCGCGTTGTGGGCGCCCTGCTGCGCGGCGTGGCAAGGCTGGCGCCGGAACTCGCCGCGGCCGGCTACGAGCGCCTCTTCCTCCACACCCGCCGGCACCGGACTCCCGAGCGAGAGAAACCATGGATGGACGGCGCTCGAGACTTCTCGGTCGCTTGCGGCACGCATCGGCTACAGGCCTGGAGCTGGGGAGACGCCCCGCGTCCAGCGGTACTGCTGGTACACGGCTGGGAAGGCCGCGGTTCGCAGATGGGCGCTTTCGTACGCCCACTGCTCGATGCCGGTCTGCGGGTGGTGACCTTCGACCACCCGGGCCACGGCGCCTCCACCGGCCGCAGTTCGTCGATCGTCGAGATGGCCAACGCGGTACTGCACATCGGCCGCGAGGTCGGTCCTCTGGCCGGTATCGTCGCTCATTCCGCCGGTGGTGCCGCCACCTCGGTCGCGCTGCGCCACCTGCCCAAGATCGAACGCCTGGTCTATGTCGCCGTACCGGCTGACGCCGGTCGCTTCCTGTTCGACGTCGGCAAGATGTTGGGCCTACCGGAGGCCGTCGTCCTGCGCACGCGCAAGCGGATCGAGCGGCGCTTCAATGTCGAGTGGCCAACGCTGTCCAGCGTCGGGTTGGCGCCGCGGATGGACACTCCCCTTTTGCTGATCCACGACCGTGGCGACAAGGAAGTCCCCTGGGAAGCTGGCCGTGAACTCGCCGACGCCTGGCCAAACTCGCGCCTGGTCAGCACCGAGGACCTCGGCCACCGGCGGATCCTCTACACTCCCGACGTGGTCGACGAGGCGGTCCGCTTTCTCACTGGCGACGCCACCGTCTCCACGCCGGTGCGCGCCGAAGTGGCCTGATAGACCGGACGAACTCCGCCTCGTCTGCAAGGGGCATCTGTGGCGCTCCTTGGCAGGCCGCGCTAGAGGCTCGACAGCTTCTCCAAGTACTCACCCGCGGCACGGTAGAACCCATCGTGCCAGACGTGCCCGCCATCGAAGACACAGGTCTCGACCTGGATCCGCTTGGCTTCGAGCAGCCGCACGTCTTGCTCCATCTTCTTGTCGTCGTACCACTCGTCCTGCGTACCGCGCCCGATGAGCGCCGACGGCACGTGCGACAGGTCGACCTGCCCCAGTTCGGGCGGCACGTCGCCAGCCAGTTGCAGCACGCCCTGGCAGCGATGCCCGGCCAGCGCCGCGGCGCGCCAGGCCATGGCGACACCTTGCGAGAAGCCGGCGTAGACCAGGACGTCACTGACCGGCAGGTCGCGCCGTACTTCGGCGACCACGTCGGCGACATAGCGAATGTTGTCCTGGATCACCAACTCGCGATCCTGCCGCGTCATCCAGCTGGCCAAGATCTCCTGGCTGCGCGGATGGTAGAAGCGCGATGGTCCCTGCACGGCGCAGCGGACCCAGCCGCCGGTGTTCGGAATCTCGGACAGCGCGTCGAGATGCTTCTCCGCGTTCTCGGCGTATCCGTGACAACCCACCAGCAGCGGGAAGGGACCTTCCCCCTCCGGTACAGCCAGCAAGTAGCGGCCATGAGTCAGCGTCGCAATGGTCTTGACGAGTGGCATCTTATCCCCACAATCTCCGCTTCTTGGCTTTGCCCGCGCGCAGTGGGGCGGTCAGATCGGCGACGCGGGCTTGGAGCGCGGCGGGCAAGTCCGGGGAGCTACCTTTCTCTTCGATCAACTGCACCAGGGCGCTACCCACGACGACACCGTCCGCGATGGCGCCCACAGAGGCGACTTGTTCGGGGGTCGAGATACCGAAGCCGACGGCGACCGGTAGCTTGCCGGCAACGCGACGAACGCGCTTGACTTCGGAAGCCAGCTCCTTGGGCAAGGCGTCGCGTTCACCGGTGACGCCGGTGCGCGAGACGTAGTAGACGAAACCGCTGCTGGCGTCGACAGCGCGGCGCATGCGCTCCTTGGTGGAGGTCGGCGCGAGCAGGAAGATGGTGTCGACGCCGTATTCGTTGAACACCGGCACGAACTCGTGCGCGGCTTCTTCGGGTGGCAGGTCGAGGCACAGCACCCCGTCGACGCCGGAGGCCGCGGCTTGTTCGGCAAAGGCCGAGATGCCGCGGGCGTGGATCGGGTTGAAGTAGGTGAAGAGGACGATCGGTACGTCGATCTTGTCCCGGTAGCGGGCGATCGTCTCGAGAATGCCACCGACGCGCGTGCCCGCGGCCAGCGCGCGCATGGCGGCCCGCTCATTGGTGGGGCCGTCAGCGATCGGGTCGCTGAAGGGAATCCCGAGCTCGATCAGGTCGGCCCCGCCTGCCGCCAGGGCTTCGAGCAGCGGACCGGTGGTCTCCGGGTTGGGATCACCAGCAGTGATGTAGGCGATGAAGGCGGCGCGGTTCTGCTCGCGGCAGCGGTCGAAGACGCCTTGGATGGAGCTCATGTACGCTCTCCTTGGCCGTGGTAGGTGGGACGGGGAAAGTACTCGACGTTGTCCAAGGCTTGCTGCGAGGCATGACGCTCGTCGTAGTCGAGCACGCTCTCGACATCTTTGTCGCCGCGCCCCGAGAGGTTCATCAGGATGACGTGATCGCGGCTCAGATGGGGCGCGCGGCGGGCGACCTCGGCAAGAGCGTGCGCGCTCTCGAGCGCCGGCAGGATACCCTCGGTTTCGCACAGCAAGTGGAAGGCGGCGATCGCCTCCCCATCGGCGGCGCTCGCGTATTCGATCCGGCCCCGCTCCTGGTAGTAAGCGTGTTCGGGACCAACGGCGGGATAGTCCAGGCCAGCAGATACGGAGTGGGTCGTCGACACCTGGCCGTCCGCGTCCTGCAGCACCAGGGTGCGCGTACCATGCAGCACGCCCAACTTGGCTCCGGCGAAGCGTGCAGCGTGCTCGCCCGGCGCCGAGCCGTAGCCTCCGGCCTCGACACCGATCAGGCGCACCTTCGGCTCCTGCAGAAAGGCTCCAAACAATCCCATGGCATTGCTCCCCCCGCCGACGCAGGCGATCGCCAGGTCCGGGGAGTTACGCCGGGCCTGCTTCTTGAGTTGCCTCTTGGCCTCTTCGCCGATCACCAGGTGGAAGTCGCGCACCATGCGTGGGTATGGGTCAGGGCCGAGTACCGAGCCGAGCACATAGTGGGTGTTGCGCACGTGGGTGACCCAGTCGCGCAGGGCTTCGTTGATCGCGTCCTTGAGCGTACGGCTGCCGGAATCGACCTGCGCCACCTCGGCCCCGAGCAGGCGCATGCGGTAGACGTTGAGGCGCTGGCGGCGCATGTCCTCGGCCCCCATGTAGACACGGCAGTCGAGTCCCAGCAGCGCCGCAGCGGTGGCGGTCGCAACCCCGTGCTGCCCGGCGCCGGTCTCGGCGATCACACGCTCCTTGCCCATCGCTTGCGCTAGCAGGCACTGGCCCAGAGCGTTGTTGATCTTGTGCGCCCCAGTGTGCGTCAGGTCTTCGCGCTTCAGATAGATGCGCGCGCCCCCTAGCTGCTCGGTGAGACGCTCGGCGAAGTAGAGCGGCGTTGGACGCCCGACGTAGTCAGCTTGCAGCTGGCTCAGTTTGCGCCGGAAGCCGCGCGTGCGGCGGATCTTGTCGTAGGCCTGGGCCAGCTCGGCCAGCGGCGCCATCAGGGTCTCTGGGACGTAGCGGCCGCCGTACGAACCGAAGTAGCCGTCGCGGTCAGGAAGCGGCAGAGTCTTGGGCATGGGAGAGCTCCTCGAAAAGTCGTCGAAGTCGGACCGGATCCTTGATGCCGGGCTTGATCTCGACGCCGGAACAGACGTCGATGCCGTGGGCACCGCTGGCGGTCAGGGCAGACACCGCGTTGTCAGGCCCGATACCGCCGGCCACCAGGTAAGGGCGGCCGAGACGGAGGGCGGCAAGGGAGCTGTAGTCCCACGAGACGCCGGTGCCGCCAAAGCCGCTGTCATGTCGTACGTCGAAAAGGTAACCGGAGATTCCCGCCAGCTTCGATGAAGAGGCACTCAGAGCCGCCAGCTCGGCAGCTTCCCCGGTGGTGCGCACCGCCTTGATGGCACGCGCGCCCCAGGCAGCTACCTCGTCGTCACTCTCATCGCCGTGAAATTGCAGCAGGTCGAGACCAAGAGCACCATCGATCGCCTTGACCAGCGTCGGTGTGGCGTTGACGAAGACCCCGACCAACGCCACACGACCGCGCACCCGGTCGACGATGCGCCGAGCCGCCGCTGGCTCCAGTGATCGCGGGCTCTTGGCGTAGAAATTGAGACCGAGGTAGTTGGCCCCCAGGTCGACGGCCAGCTCGGCATCTTCCGGACGGGTAACCCCACAGATCTTGACCAGCGGCCGGCCCAACGGTTTCATTCAGCCTACCAGTTCTCGCAGCTTGGCCGCGGGATCGTCGGCGAGCAGCAGGGCCTCACCAACCAGGAAAGCCTCGAAGCCGGCGCTCTGCAACTGCTCGACCTGCGGTCCGCCGCTGATACCACTCTCAGCAACCTTGAGCGCGCCGGCAGGCAGGGCCCGTGCCAGGTCCATCGAGTGCTCGAGGTCGACGTGGAAGGTGCGAAGGTCGCGGTTGTTGACACCGACCAGCTCCCAGGCATCGGCTCGCGCTCCGCCGGGAGCTTGGGTCCGTCCGCCATGGGTCAGTGCGCCAGCAGCGGCCAAGTGCTCGACGTCCTCCTCGCTGTGCGTCTCGATCAGCGGCACCAGCCCGAGACCGCGTGCCGTATCGGCCAGGCGCGCCAACTCGTCCGCCTCGTAGAGCGCCGCGATCAACAGTACCGCGTCGGCACCTGCCATGCGCGCCCAGTGCAGCTGCACGCTGTCGACTACAAAGTCCTTGGCGATCGCCGGCAAGCCACCCGCGGCCTCGCGACACTCGCCGATCAGGTCGTAGCTGCCGTGGAAGTAGTCGGGTTCGACCACCACCGACAGCGCGGCAGCACCGTTGTCCGCATAGATCTTGGCCTGCTCGGCCGGGTCGATCAGATCGACCAGTGAACCGATACGCGGCGAGCCGAGCTTGATCTCGGCAATGATGGCGCGCCCGCGGTGGGCGTCGAGCGCATGCAGAAAGGCGTTGTTGACCGGCGTTCGCAAACCACCGTCGTCGTCCCCCATCGACGGTACCGCCAGCAGCGTTTCAGCAGACTCCACCACGCGCCGACGCCGCGCCTCGACGATCTCCTGCAACACTCCGGCCAGCCGTGCTTCCCGCTCCCGACTCATCCTGCACCTCCACGCCCGGCGCTATTCCCGGCACTGCCGTCGTGCTTGTGCAGGCACAGGCGCGCCAGCACTCGTGCCGCCTCGCCGGACGCCAGTAGTTGCCGCGCCGCATCGACACCCGCGCGCAGGCTCCGCGCCTTGCCACCAACGTACAGTGCGGCGCCGGCGTTGACTGCGGTGATCGTCGTCAAAGGTCCGCTTTCCTCGCCACTTGCTTCTTCGCCGCTCAGCACGCGCCGCATCAGCTCCGCATTGTGCTCTGGATCGCCTCCAGCCAGGTCGGACAAGGTAGCCTGTTCAACGCCGAGGTCTTCCGGTGCGACCTCGTAGACTCTGACATCCCCATCCGACACTTCCGCCACCGACGTCGGACCGGTGATGGTGATCTCGTCGAGGCCGTCGCTACCGTGCACCACCAGCGCATGCTCGGCACCCAACTCGGCCAGCACGTGCGCAATCCGCTCCACCAGGTCGGCAGCGTAGACACCCACCACCTGACGGCGAGCGGCCGCCGGATTGGTCAGCGGGCCCAGTACGTTGAACACGGTCCGCATGCCCAGCTCGCGGCGTACCGGCATCACTTCGCGCATCGCCGGATGCAGCTTGGGGGCGAAGAGGAAGGCGATGCCGACCTCGGCCAGGGCGCGGCCAGCCTCAGCTGGCGTCAATTCGATGTCGACACCGAGCGCGGCCAGCACGTCGGCACTGCCGCTGCGGCTCGATACGGCCCGGTTGCCGTGCTTGGCCACCGGCACACCGCCCGCGGCGGCAACGAAAGCCGCGGCGGTCGAGATGTTGAAGGTACCCAGCCCGTCACCCCCCGTACCGCAGGTGTCGACCACGGCGTCGAGCTGGTGCGGGATCGGCACGACCCGTCGACGCATGGCCGCGGCAGCGCCAGCGATCTCCGACGGCTGCTCGCCCTTCATGCGCAGCGCCACTAGCAAGGCCGACTTGAGCACATCGCTCAGCTCACCGTCCATCAGCGAGCCGAAGAGAGCTTCGGTCTCGCGCCGGCTCAAGTGCTCGCCGGCGGTCAGTCGGTGCAGTGCGTCCTTGGCATCCATGTCGTCGCTATCCTTGAAGCCGAACCTTATCACTCGGTCCGATCCGCCACTCCAATCCGTCCGTCGGCCCGATCAGCCCGTACCACCACTCGATCAGCTCACACCACCACAGAGGCCGAGAAAGCGCTCGATCAGCGGAATGCCGACCCGCGTCAGGATCGACTCCGGATGGAACTGCACGCCCCAATACGGCAACTCGCGGTGACGCATGGCCATCAGCACGCCATCGTCCTCACTCCAGGCGATCGCCTCCAGCTCGTCCGGAAGCGACGCCTCGTCGACCGTCAGGCTGTGGTAGCGCGTCGCCTCGAAGGGATTGGGCAGCTCACGGAGCAGTGCCGCATCCGTGTGCTTCACCGGCGACGTCTTGCCATGCATCAGGCGCGGTGCGGCGACCACGTCGGCACCGAAGGCATACCCCAGCGCCTGATGCCCCAGGCACACCCCGAGCAAGGTCACCGGGGCTCGCCGCCGCAACAACTCGACGCACACGCCGGCGTTCTCCGGCCGTCCCGGTCCCGGCGAGATGACAATCCCGTCCGGCTTGCGCGCCAACAGCTGGTCGACCGTCGCGGCATCGTTGCGCACCACGTCGACGTCGGCACCGGCGCCCTCCAGGTACTGCACCAGGTTGAAGGTGAAGGAATCGTAGTTGTCGAGCATCAGAATGCTGGCTGCGCGGCTCACGGTGCCTCCTCCGCGTGCTCGCGCTGCAGACGGGCCGCCAGCTGCTCCGCCAGCGCCACCGCCGCCATCATGCCCGCCGCTTTGTTCTCCGTCTCCTCCGCTTCCTTGAGCGGATCCGAGTCGGCGACGATGCCGGCACCGGCGGTCACCGAGGTCTCGTCGCCCCGCACCACCAGCGTGCGGATGGTGATGCAGGTGTCGACGTCACCAGCGTAGGAGAAGTATCCAATGGCGCCGCCATACGGACCCCGCGCCTCCGGCTCCAGCTCGTCGATGATCTCCATCGCCCGAATCTTGGGCGCACCCGACAGCGTGCCAGCCGGGAAGCACGAAAGCATCGCGTCCAGTCCGTCCTTGCCCGCCGCCAGCTCCGCCTCGACGCTGGAGACAATGTGCATGACGTGGCTGTAGCGTTCGATCTCCATGAACGTCGGCACGCGCACCGACCTCGGCTGCGCCACGCGTCCCAGGTCATTGCGTCCCAGGTCGACCAGCATCACGTGCTCAGCGCGCTCCTTGGGATCGGCGAGCAGGTCTTCGGCCAGCCGGCGGTCGCCATCGGCATCCGCACCCCGCGGCCGCGTGCCGGCGATCGGTCGCGTTTCCAGCACGTGCCCGTGCTTGCGCACCAGCATCTCCGGTGAAGCCCCCGCCAGCGACACATCCGGCGTCTCGAGCAGCACCATGTACGGGCTCGGATTGACGATGCGCAACGCCCGGTACAGCGCCACCGGATCGAGCCGCCGCGGCAGCCGCCAGCGACGCGCCAGCACCACCTGGAAGATGTCGCCGTCCGTGATGTAGCGCTTGGCGCGACGTACGTTCTGCTGGAAGGTCTCGGAATCCAGCGTCGGCTCGAAGTCCACCGGCCGCGACGGCCGCTCGGCCGGCATCACCACCGAGCCCGCCCCTCCGGAACGGGTCAGCACGTCCGTCAACTCCGCCAGCCGCCGTTCGGCCTCGTCCACCGTCACCTCACCCTCGATCTCGTTCGAGATCGCCAGCACACGCTGATACGCGTGGTCGAAGACAACGACGGTATCGATGCGCGCCAGCAGTGCGATCGGCAGCTCGAACGCGTCCGGTGGCCGGTTGGGCAGCCGCTCGACCATGCGGATCAGGTCGAAGCCGAAGTAACCGACAAAGCCGCCAGTGAAGGGCACCAGCGAGCGCTCCGACTTCACTGACGCCAGCACTTCGTGCAGTGCCTGCAGCGGCTCCCCCGGCAGCACACGTCTTTCGCCACTGCCACTCCTGCCTGGGCTGCAAATCTCGACCTCGAGCCGGTCGGCATACAGCCGGTAGATCTCGCGCGGCGCTGCACCCAAGAAGCTGTAGCGCGACACCTGTTCGCCGCCGCTGATGCTCTCAAACAAGAAACGCGTCGGTGACGTCTTCGCCAGCCGTCGATACACCCCGAGCGGTGTCTGCGTATCCGCCAGGAATTCGCGCGTGTGCGGAACAGCGCGGCGCGCTCTTGAAGAGTCAGGCGAAGAGTGGGGCGTGGTCGTCATGATCAGCATCGAGCGTCAAGTCCGGCACCCGGAGGTCGAGCGCAGAGTCTACACGAGCCGCCTCCCCCCGTCGTGGACCGTTCTGTCAGCCCTGCGTCAGCCCTGCGGGTCTCCTGCAGTTCCGGCCTCAATCCTCCCAGCGTCGCACCCCACGTCGCAGCTTCTTCACCTGCCCCCGCTGCTTCTTGCCCTCCAAGCGGCGCCGCCGAGCTGCGGCCGACACCTTCCGCTGCTTGCGCTTCTTGGGCACGTGCAGCGCACCGCGCAAGAGGTCCGCGAACCGCTCCACCGCGTCCTCCCGATTGGCCGCCTGCGTCCGGTGACGCTGACTGACCACTTGCAACACACCCTCGCGGTTGATGCGGTTGCGCAGCCGGGTGTGGACGCGGCGCTTCTGGTCTTCGCTGAGGCTGGCGGAGGCGTCGAGGTCGAACTCCAGCGTCACCTTCGTCTCCACCTTGTTCACATTCTGGCCGCCAGGGCCGGAACTGCGCGAGGTGGCGAAGCTGAACTCGTGCTCGGGAATCTCGAGGTCGGGACGAACTTGAACCATGAGTCCATGGTAGCGCTTTCTTTGGATAGAGTCTCTGGACAGAGAACGCACACCCGCCCTCCGAAGGAGTTGCGCGTATCCAGACCCGATGGGCCAACTACTGCGTCCAGCGCAGCCGCAGGGCGTTGCCGATCACCGACACCGAACTCAGACTCATCGCCGCCGCTGCCAGCATCGGGCTGAGCAGCAGGCCGAAGAAGGGGTAGAGGACCCCCGCGGCAAGCGGCACGCCGAGGCTGTTGTAGCCGAAGGCGAAGACCAGGTTCTGGCGGATGTTGGTCATCGTCGCTCGGCTCAGTCGGCGTGCCCGTACGATGCCGCGCAAGTCGCCTTGCACAAGCGTGACCGCGGCGCTTTCCATCGCCACGTCGGTGCCGGTGCCCATCGCAATACCGACGTCCGCGCGCGCCAACCCCGGCGCGTCGTTGATGCCGTCGCCCGCCATCGCCACCGTACGTCCTTCGCCCTGCAGTCGCTCGACCTCCGCCGCCTTCTCTTCCGGCAACACCCCAGCCAGGACCTCGTCCAGCCCCAGTTGCTCGGCCACCGCGCGCGCTGTCGTTTCGCTGTCGCCGGTCAGCATTACCAGGCGCAGCCCTTCTTGCCGCAGCTGCTGAACGGCCTCGGCGGTCGTCTCCTTGATCGGATCGGCAACACCCAACAAGCCCGCGACACGCCCAGCACCCGAGACGCCATCTCCAGAGCCGCCAAGTACAACGAACATCACCGTCTGCGCCTCGCCGCGCAGTTCCTCGGCCCGCTCCAGCACGGCTGCGTCGGCCTCGACCTGCAACTCGTCGAGCAAGGCGCGGTTGCCCAGGGCTACATCTGAGCCCTCTATCCGGCCGCGCACACCCTTGCCGGTCAGCGACTCGAAGCCCGACGCTGACGCCAGCTGCACGTCACGTTCCTTGGCACCGAGCACGATCGCCTCGGCCAGCGGGTGCTCACTGCTCGTCTCCAGCGACGCCGCCAGGCGCAGGAGCTCGTTCTCGTCCACTCCGTCCGCTCCGTCGCCACTTTCCAAGACCTCCACCGTCACTAGCGTCGGCTTGCCCTCGGTCAGGGTCCCGGTCTTGTCGACCACCAGCGTGTCCACCTGCCCCAGCCGTTCGATCGCCTCGGCGTCGCGGAACAGCACCCCCTGCGTCGCCGCCTTGCCGGTCGCCACCATGATCGACATCGGCGTCGCCAGCCCGAGCGCGCACGGACAGGCGATGATCAGCACCGCGATGGCATTGACCAGCGCGTGCGTCATGCGTGGGTCCGGCCCGAAAAAGGCCCACAGGAGGAAGGTCAGTGCGGCGACGCCGACCACCGCCGGCACGAAGTACCCGGCAACCTTGTCTGCCACCTTCTGGATCGGTGCCCGGCTGCGCTGCGCCTGCGCCACCAGCGTCACGATGCGCGACAGGAGTGTCTCCGAGCCGACGCGTTCGGCGCGCATCACCAGGGAGCCATTGCCATTCACCGTCGCGCCGATCAGCTCATCGCCCTCTCCCTTGGCCACCGGCATCGGCTCGCCGGTCACCATCGACTCGTCGACCCGGCTTTCCCCCTCCAGCACCACCCCGTCCACCGGCACCTTCTCGCCCGGTCGCACGCGCAGCCGGTCACCGGCCTCGATCGCGTCCAGCGCGACGTCCTCTTCCTCGCCAGCGTCCGTGAGCCGCCGCGCCGTATCTGGCGCCAGGCTGAGCAACGATCGGATCGCCGCACCCGTCTGCCGCCGCGCGCGCAATTCGAGAACCTGGCCGAGTAGGATCAGCGTCACGATCACCGCCGCCGACTCGAAGTACACCGCCACGGTGCCGTCACCGTGCTCGCCCTGCAG
This sequence comes from uncultured bacterium, assembly GCA_965368975.1. Taxonomy (GTDB): domain Bacteria; phylum Acidobacteriota; class Thermoanaerobaculia; order Multivoradales; family JAHZIX01; genus CBDUPA01. Next base: position 105,828 of record CBDUPA010000015.1, read on the forward strand.
GTGGAACGACGCAGGGAAGATCCCCGGCACCAGCGCCGCCACGACGCTGTAGCCGTACGCGACGCTCACCCCCAGCCCGATCAGCGTGAACATATTCAAGTTCCAGCCACGGATCGACTCTACGGCGCGCACGTAGAAGGGCCATGCCGACCACAAGCACACCGGAGTCGAGAAGGCGAGTTCGAGCCAGATACGGACCCGCGGTGAAAACCAACCTTCGATCGGATTGCCGGGGATCATGCTCCCCATCGCCAGCACGAAGACCGGAAGCGTCAACGCCGCCGCCGTCCAGAAGCGCCGCGTCATGTCGCGCAGTTCGGAGTCGTCCTCCGCCAACGTCGGCGCCACCGGCTCCAGCGCCATGCCGCACTTGGGGCACGAGCCGGGGCCCTGCTGCACCACTTCCGGGTGCATCGGGCAGGTGTAGGTAGCGTTGGGGTCGGCCTTGGCTGGCTTCTTGTCAGAAGCCGGACCGTCGTGGTCGTGGTGACAGCAGGAGTGAGACTCTTCGGGTGGGCCGTGCTCTTCGGAGGAAGCGTGAGGGTCGTGGCTAGGCATCGGTCTCTCCTTCGCATCTCACACTAGCACCAATACCGGGACTGCTTGAGCCTCCTTCACCGCTCGTACGGCCGCTGCAGATCCAACTCTCCGATCTGGTTGTAATGCTTGGCGTTGAAGGTGAACAGCGTCGCTCGTTGTCCCACAGCTGTAGCGGCGATCAGAGCGTCCAGCAAACCAACCCCATGCGACAGGTGCAGTGCCGCGAAGTCCTCAAGGGCACGACGACAATCCTCATCGGTCGGCCATATAACTTCGAAGGGTGCCACCAGTTTCCGCGCCCGAGCCATCCGTATCTTGTTGTCTGCGGCCTGGATCAACTCCATGACGACCAAGCCAGGGACCGCTGGCACGAAGGGCAGCTCGGAGAACCAGGTCAAAGCCGGCGGATGACCTCGAAGAACATCGATCAGGACATCGGAGTCCAGAAGTACCATTCCTACAGTCGACTCCTATAGTTGACGCCGCGAGGCCTGCCGGCGGATCTGGCGAGCGTAGGTCGGCCCATCTTCGATATCCGGCCGCGAGCCGATGACACCCTCACGTTCCCAGTAGCGCACCAGTTCAGCTCCAGTCTTGGGCACCTTGCCGGGCGCCTCTGCCCGCAATGCACTCAACCGCCGGAGTACATATTGCTCGATCGATTCACCCCATCTGGCAGCTTCGCGAGCGAGCTTGGCTTCGAGATCTTGTGGCACTTCCAACGTCAGAGTCATGGTGTGGCTCCCTTCAAGCCATCATTGTACCTCGGCTCTTCAGGCTCTTCAGCTCTCAGCCGAGAGCTTCCACCCCCCGACGGAAGGGGACGATCGAATCCGGCGGCCCGTGAGAGCCGGTCTGCCCGCTCACACCCCCAACAACACACCTTCCGCCTTCCCGCCCGTCATGCGCTCCAGCGCCACGACGTACCAGGCCAGTTGACGCCGGTACTTGTCCTCGACGGCCTTCAGATCCGGATCAGTCTTGAAGTCGACCACCACCCACTGCCCCGTCGCGTCCGGCCGTTCGAAGGCGAGGTCGAAGGTCCCTTCCAGGATCTCTCCTTGGCGCGGTCCATCCTCCAGGGGCAGCAGGAAGGGTGTTTCCCGGTAGCACCTCGACGAGCGTGCGGCGTCTTGCAGCAACTCGTGCGCAAGTGCCGCTTGCACCACCTTGACGCCGGCTTTGATCTCTTTGCCGGTCGCCTCCAGCGCACGGCCGTGCAGTTCGGTCAGCTTGGAGATCTCGGACGCTTCGGCGTCGAAGGAGACGTCGCGCAGCACGGTATGCACCAGGGTGCCGAAGCGCATGCCGGAAGGGCGACTCTTCGGCCGGGGTAGCACTTCGAGGCGAATGGGCGGCGCGAAGCCGGGAGGAGGTTCTTCGGTGTCGGTGGGCAGGGTGATGCGGAACTCGGGGACGCCGCCAGCTTCGAGGGCATCGTAGCGGCGGGCACGCCAGGCGGTGTAGCGGGCGACGCCTTCAGGAGTGGCGGTGCCGTCGTCGTCTTCGGCCAGCAGGTCTTCTTGTTGCAAGCCGTAATTGCCGCGCACTCGGAGCCGCAGCGTCTTCGGGTCCCACCAAACGACCGGATGCTCGCCTTCTTGCGGGTAGTGCAGACCGGGCAGGACGGACGCTTCAGGACGGCCGTCGTGGTCCTGGGGACGGTCGAGAATGGTGCGGTCGCCGCGCCGCGGGCAGCCAGGGGCCTGCGCTGCGCGACGCCAGTTTTCTTGGGTGGGATAGAGACCACGGTGCAGGGGGCTGAGCCAGGCGTCTTCGAGCACGGTGCCGTGGGCGCCATCGCCGAGAACCGGGGCGACGACGAGGTCGCGGGCGCGGGTAGCGGCGACGTAGGCGAGACGGACGCCTTCGGCCTGGTCGCGCTTGCGTTCGAGGTCGGCGTGGTCGGTGAGTTCCCAGGGGGCACAGCCGAGGAGCTTGTAGGCGGCGAGGTGGCTTTCGGGGTCGACGTAGAGGCCGGGTTCTTCGCGCGCCAGCTTGGCGGTGGGGTCGGCGAGCACGACGATGGGGAATTCGAGTCCCTTGGCGGCGTGGACGGTCATCAGGCGCACGCCTTCGGCACCTTCTTCGAGCACCGGCGAGCCACCGCCGCCGACCTGCTCGGCTTCTTCGTCCAGGCGCTCGACAAAGCCACGGAAGGAGAGGGCACCGACCAGGTTGGCGGAGAGCTCGAAACGGCGGGCCAGGTCGCTGACGCGCTGGACGTTGGCCAGCACCTGGTTGCCGGCGGGACGCAGGGCGAAACCGGCGTGGGCGCGGGTGTGAGTGAGCAGGCGGTGGACGGTTTCGGCGACGGGGACGCGGTTGCGGCGGCGGTGCAGTTGGGCGAGGTGGTCGAGGGCGTCGGCGATGGGCTCGTAGTCGAGGTCTAGCTCGCTACCGGCGACCGCGGCTAGCGGACGAAAGGGGTGCAAGGAACCGACGTCTTCGCGGAAGCGCAGCAGTAGCTCGTCGGGAATGGCGAAGAGCGAGCCCTTGAGGGTGGCGAAGACGGCGAGTTCGTCGTCTGGCCACTCGACGGCGGTGAGCGCGGCGCGCAAGGCTTCGACTTCTTCGCGCTGGTGGAAGGAGCGACCACCGATCAGCAGGTGCGGGATGCCGCGCGCTTCGAACGCCTGGGTATACGGACGCGTGACGTCGCTGCCCCAGGAGAGGAAGCGGCGGAAGAGCAGGCAGATGTGGCGCGGGCGGATGGGCTCTCGGGCTTCACCGTCGTCCGAACCGCCTTCTTGCGATCCCACCGTCCAGCCACTGTCGTGCAACAGCCACTCGACGAAGCCAGCGACCGCTTCGGGCAGGCACTCTTCGATCGCGCGGCCGGTGACTTTGCCCCAGGGGCCGTAGGGGGCGTGCGCGGGCAGGGCGATCCAGGCGGGCTGATCTGGGCGGTCGGGACGCTGGCGGTCGAGCGGCACGTAGGTGGGCTGACCGCTCTCGTCGTCGCCGGTCATCTGCGCCGCGAAGACGGCATTGACGCCCTGTTGCAGGCTGCGCACCGCACGGAAGCTGCGCGACAGGTGCACAAGGCCGACGCCGGCACCTTCCGGAGGTGCCCCTGTGAGATGGCTCTGGATCTGGCGGTAGAGCAACACATCAGCGCGACGGAAGCGGTAGATGCTCTGCTTGGGGTCGCCGACCAGGAAGAGCTTGCCTGGCACGGGACGCGCGGCGCGCCAGTCGGTCTCGTCGGGGTCGTCGGCGGCGAGCAGCAGCAGGATCTCGGCCTGCAGTGGGTCGGTATCCTGGAACTCGTCGACGAAGATGTGGCTGAAGCGCTGCTGTAGATGGTGCCGGACCTCGGGCTGGTCGCGCACCAGGTCACGGGCGAGCAGCAGCAGGTCGAGGAAGTCAAGGTAGCCGCTGCGCCGCTTGAGCTGTTCGTAGCTCTCGAGCACGTCGCTCAGCTCGCGCCGCAGCTCGACGGCAAGGTCGGCATCAGCGGCTTGACGGAAGGCGTCGAGGGCGGCGAGCAGGGCGTCGCGGCGGGCCTGGACGTCGGCGCGTGGCAGACCGGGGGCGTACTCTTTGCCGCGGCCTTTCCAGCCTTTGGTGCGCTTGCACTGCCGCAGCAGGTCGAGTAGCTCGGCTTCGAGGCGGTCATAGTCACGACGGCCGGAGTCGTTACGGCGGTCCGTTTCCCCTGCCTCCTCGCTCAGGCCCTCGGCGCGGGCGACGGCGGCGGCGAGGGTGCACACGGGCTCGAGGGCGCGACGCAGGTAGTCGCCACGGTTGCGGCTGCGGGCGGCCTGTTCGGCGAGATCGGCGAGGTCGACGAGCAAGTCGTCGATGGCGGCCTCACGATCGAAGTCCCGCTGCTCCCATTCGGCGGGAAAGTCGCGCCAGTCGACCAGGCTCCAGCCGGCGGCACGCAGGCGGTCGAGCGGGCTGGTGCCGTCGAAGCTACGGCGACCGGCTTCGCGCGACAGGGCACGGCGCAGGCCCTCGGGCATGTGGTCGAGGCGGCGTTCGATCCAGGCGCGGAAGGCCTGCTCGTAGACGCGGCGGGCGTCGTCGTCGTCGAGCTCGCGGAAGGCGGGATCGATGCCGGCCTCGACGGGACGAGCGCGCAGGATCTCAGCGCAGAAGCTGTGGATAGTGCCTATGTGGGCTTCTTCGAGACGCGCGATGGCGTCCCCCAGCCGGCGCCGCTCAACGCGATCATCACTGGCGGCACGGGCACCGTCCAGGCGGTGGCGCAGGCGCAGCTGCAACTCGCCGGCGGCCTTGCGCGTGAAGGTGACGGCGACCAGGCGGTCGACGGTGGTCTTGCCGGCGGCGAGTACGGCGACCAGGCGCGACACCAGCTCGGTGGTCTTGCCGGTGCCGGCGGCAGCCTCGACCAGCAAACTTTCGTCGAGGCTGCTACGGATGCGCTCGCGCGCCTCGTCATCCCGGGCGCGCGCGGCGTCATCCTCGCTGGCGTGGGCCAGCTCGTCTCTCACGGTGTCTCCCGGAGGCGGTTCAGCTCGGCCAGGCGTTGCGGCTTCTTGCGACGCAAGCGTTGCTCTTCCAGAGGACCACACACCGGCCGGAAGTCGCACCAGCGGCAGGCGTCCTCTTTGGGCGCAGCGGGTAGGAAGCCTTCGGCCAGGTGATCGTCGATGATACGCAACACGGCCCCAGCAGCGGCGCGGCGTTCTTCGTCCAGCGGTACGCTGACGACCTCGTAGCCACCACGACGCGTGCAGTAGAACAGGCGCCCCTCCTCCACCGGCTGCTCGAGCAGAGCTTCGGCGGCGAGGCCATAGAGTACCGGCTGCAGCAGCTCACCGCCGCCCACCGACACTTGCTGTCGCAGGCCACTCGGCTTCTTGCCGGTCTTGTGGTCGGTGACGCGCAAGCGCCCCCCGTCGGCGTGTTCTTCGAGCAGGTCGATAGCGCCACGCAGCCGAGCCCCGCCCGGCAGGCCGCCGAGCGCCAGGTCCGCCGCTGGTTGTGCGTCGGTGTCGTGGCCTTTCTGAGCCTCGTCCAGGCCAGGGCCGGGACGCTCTCCGAGACCGAACGAGAGTTCGAAGCGCGACGGGACCCACGGCTCACCGGCGTCGACGACGGCACGCAGCCAGCCACGCAGGTCGAGGCCGAGGTCGCGGATCTCGTCGTCCCAAACGCGCGGAATCGCCGGTGCTAGTGTCTCCCGGTACTGGCCGGCGACCTCGGCCAAGACATCGGCGGCAAGCTCGCTGGCGGCCTCGGCGCGGTCAGGCGTCAGGGGTAGCAAGTCCCTGGCTTTCAGACGCTGGAAGAGCCTGTGTTGGACTTCGTGGAAAAGACTGCCTCGGGTCAGCGGGTCGAGTTGTTCGAGCGGACCGGGACGCTCGCGCGGACGCAGGCGGTGGACGGCGTGCAACAGGAATCGATACGGGCAGGCGGCGAAGCCTTGCAGGGCGGTCGGCGAGTAGCTACGGGCCGCCAGGCGGTGGCGCTGCAGCACGGCGAGGGCGGAGGGCTGCGGGTCGACCAGGCCGTCGGCGCCGGAGAAGAAGTTGCGCCAGCGACGGCCGCGAGTGCGCAGGGAGCGCGCCAGGCAGCCGTTGGCGTCGACGCCCGGTTGCAGCAGGTAGCGGGCTTGCCCCTTGGCGGAACTCTTCACGGAATTCTTCAGAGTCCCCACACCGAGCAGCGGTTCGAGCACCGCCAGGTCGAATTCGGCGTTGTCGATGGCGCGCTCGAAGTCGGCGGGTGCCGGCCAGCCGAGGCGGCTACCCGCGGCTTCAGCGGCCTGCGCTTCGAGCTGACGCACGTCGGGCAGCGCTCCCTGCGCGGCGCGCAGCAGGTCGAGAGCGTAGAAAGATGGTACGCGCGCTCGGCCCTGGACGGCATCGAGGTTGGGGTAACTGGCGACCAGGCGCTGGCGAGCGGCGCCAGCAGCCAGCCGCAGGCGCAGGCGCTCTTGCTGCACGCGCAGGTCCTGGCGCGGCAATGCGGCGTCAACCGACTGGCGGGCGGCATCGAGCAGCAGCGGATCTTCGGCGGCGCGGCGCGGGAAGATGCCCTCGGCCAGGCCGGGCAGAAAGACGGTGTGGAAGTCGCGTCCGCGCACTTCATCGACGGTGCCGACGAAGACCTGGCCGTAGCGTCGCTTGGACGGCTCGGTGCGCAGGAAAGCGAGGCGATCGGCCAGCACCCGGCGTACCTCCGGCAAGCCGACCGGACCGACCTCGGCCATCGGCGCTAGTTCGCGCAGCACCTGCAGCACGCTCTCGGGGCGACGGAGAGCGACGTTGGCCAGCCGGCGCAGGTGGTCGAGCCAGGTACCCCAGGTCGCGCCCTCGGGCAGTTTGGCGAGGCGGTCGATCAACGGCAAAGCAAAGCGGCGCAGGTGGTCGAGCCGGCGCAGTTGACGCTCGATCGCCTCGGCGCGACCTTCGCCGCTCTCGGCTCCTGCCTGGCCGCCCGATGGTAGTCCAGACTGGCTGCCCGATTGGCCGTCATCGTCCTCTTCCCCACGGTGCTCCAGCCGCAGCCGCAGCTCGGCTTCGAGACCGTCGAGCCGGCGTTGCCAGCGCTCGCGACCGCCGACCACGGCGGCGTCGACCAGCAATTCTTCCCAGCGCTGCGGCGTCTTGAGCGTACCGGCGATGACCGCGCTGTCTCCATCTTGCCCAGCTGGGTCTTGCTCGGTTTCGTCCTCCGCCTCGTCGTCAGGCACCCAGCCCAGACGCTCGAAGCCCCCGGGAGCCTTGAGCACCAGCTGTTCCCCGGTCGGCTCGACCCACGGTTCCTCGCGCTCAGCCGGTGCACCGTCGTCGTCCACTGGGGGCACTTCACCGAGCGACAGGTACTCGGCGAAGCGGCTGGCGGAGAGTCGATCGGCGGCGCAGGCGAGCAGCGCCAGCAGGGCACGGCCGGCAGCGTGCGGACGCGCGGTACCGCGACTGAAGTAGGCGGGAATCTCGGCCCGGTGCAGGGCTTCTTCGAGCAGCGGCAGGTAACGCTCCCGATCGCGCAGCAACACGGCGACCTGATCGAAGGGAACGCGGTCGAACGGCACGGGCTCCTCATAGCCCGCTGTGGCTGACGCGGCCTCCAGGATGCGGCGCGCGATCTCAACGCACTCGCGACCTTCGCCCGGTGCACCCAACAACTCGACGCTGCGGTCGTCAGCGCGCGGCGGTGCCCCCGCGGCAAGCTCGGGACGGAAGACGCCACGGCGCAGGCGCTCCAGGCGCGGCAGGTGGTCGATGTCCCCGGCAGAGCTGGCGTCCGCGTCGGCAACGACGATCTCGGTGCCTGGACCCAGCACTTCGACCAACCGCGCCAGGCCCTCTTCGTCACCCGTGGCGACGGTGGCCAGCAGCGACGGTGCCCGTGCCGCCAGCGGTGCCAACAGGTGCTCCTCGGCCCGGCCGTCGGGCGACAGGTCGAGCCACAGCAAGGGCAGGCCGACGCGATAGGGCACCTTCCCGTCCCCCACTTCGCGCAGGGCGTCTCCGGCCAGGCGCAGCAAGGCCGGTGGGTCGACCAACGAGCGCGTCGACAACTCGGCCTCGTAGTCCTTCAATAGCTGGGCCAAATCGCTGCCCGCCGGGCCGGCGTCGGCAGCGGTCAGCGCCTCCGGCGTCACCTCGTAGCGTCGCAGTTCGCCGAGTGTGCGCGCCAGCTGTTTGGCGAAGCCGGGCATGTCCGCGACGCGCTCGAAGTACTCCAGCTCGCCGCGCTTGCGGCAGCGCGCCACGGCCCGTGCGGCCAGCGCTTCCAGAGCCAAACCGGCAACGCTGGTCAGCTGGCGCCGCGCCAGCATGGGTGTCGCCAGTTCGGCGGCCAGTTGCAGTACCGTCGCGCGGTGCGCGCCCAGCAGACCAGCGCGGTGCGCGCCCAGCAAACCCGTCGCAGGCTGTCTCGACAGCAGGCGACGCACGAAGTCATCGCCACCACCGCGCCCCGACGACAGAATCAGCGTCTCGCCGCTCGCTGCCGCCCTACTCTGCACATCGAGCAGCCAGGCGGACGCGGCGGCGAGACGGCGGTCCGCGGCGCTACTGACCAGGATCCGGCGCACAGAGCGCTTGTCTATCGCTCGCGCTGGTCCCGGTTCCGGCACGGCTATCCGGCTTGCTCCGGTACGGCAGTCGCTGGTGGATCGGCGTAGATCGTCCGGTTCTTGCCCTGCTCCTTGGCCACGTACATGCGCCGGTCGGCGATACGCAGCAACTCGTTCTTCACCTTGACCGGGCTGAGATTACGGCCGCCGGCCCCCGGCAGTAGCAGGCCTTGCAGGTCACCGTGCAACGTCGCCAACCCGGCGCTGCAAGTGACGACGCCGTGAATCTCGAATGCCGGATTGTTCTCTGGATCAGCCGGGTCCGGACGCTCCAGGAAAACGTGCTTCTCGATGCTCTTGCGGACCGTCTCGGCCGCCCAATAGACCTCCTGGTGCCCCGATTCCGGCAGGATGATCACGAACTCGTCACCGCCGTAGCGGGCGCCCACCGAGTGCCCGGGCAGCACCTGGCGCAGGATGTCGCCGACCTCGGCCAGGACTCGACTGCCAGCCAAGTGGCCGAAAGTGTCGTTGACGTTCTTGAAGTGGTCGAGATCGAAGAAAATGACGCCACAGTCCTGCCCATCGGCCACCGATTCTTCGAGCACCTGGCTCAGGCGGTAGTGCATGTAGCGATCGTTGTAGAGCCGCGTCAGGTCGTCACGCCGCGCCATCTCGCGCGCCCGCTGCGCTTCGATGGCGTTGGCCACGGACACTGAAATCGTCTGCGCGAAGATCTCTAGCAACTCCAGCTCGCGCTGCGTGAACACCTCTCCGTCGCGCCGGTTGATCAGCTGCAGCACCCCGACCACGTCGCGCTCGACGGTCAGCGGCAAGCAGATGACCGAGCGGGTCGTGAAACCGGTGAGGCGGTCGACGGCGGCGAAGAAACGCTCGTCCTGCGCCGGCTCGCGGCTGACGTACGCGTCACCGGTGCGGAAGACGTGCCCAGCAATACCCCGCTCGACCGGCATGCGCGTCCCCGCCAGCCGCTGCGCGTGCTCGCCGAAGCTCGCCGCCACGATCAGCATGGTCTCCTTGCCGTCTTCGCCCTGCACACCCTGGTCGCCGTCCTCCATGCCAGCCGGGCTGTCGCTGGCACTGGCACCGTCGCTGTCTTCGGTCAAATCCTTGAGGAAGATAGAGCCCGCCTCGGACGGTACAAAGTCGTTCGCCCGGCGCAGGATGTCGCAGAACACGGCACTCAAGTCCAGCTCGTACGACGGCGTGCCGCTCGGCTCCTTGGGCTTGAGGAAGTGCACCAGTTCCAGGTTGCTGATCGAGTAGGTCTTCATCAATCTTGCTTTGGCTTGTGCCACAGGATCCCGCTGGCGCTACTTGGTTCCGAACATACGGTCACCAGCATCTCCGAGGCCAGGTAGGATATATCCGATCTCGTTGAGCTGGCGATCCATGGCCGCGGTAAACACCGGCACATCCGGATGCGCCTCGGCGAACGCCCGTGCCCCTTCCGGTGCTGCCACCAGGCACACGAACTTGAGTGATCGCGGCCCCTCTTGCTTCACTCGCGCCACCGCCGCAGCCGCCGAGCCGCCCGTGGCGAGCATCGGGTCGACCATGATGACGTCCCGATCACTGACCGCGCCCGGCAGCTTGAAGTAGTACTCGTCCGGCTCCAACGTCTCCTCGTTGCGCGCCATACCGACATGCCCCACGCGCGCCGACGGCAGTATCTCGAGCATGCCGTCGAGCATGCCGTATCCCGCCCGCAGCACCCCCACTAGCACCACCTTCTTGCCATCCAGCACCGGCGCCTCGATCGTCTCGAGCGGCGTCTCGATCGTCTTGGTCGACATCGGCATGTCGCGCGTGACCTCGTAGACCATGAGCATGCTGATCTCTTTCAGCAACTGGCGAAATTTCGCCGTGCCGGTCGTCTTGTCGCGCATCAAGCTGAGCTTGTGCCGAATGAGTGGATGGTCGAGTATGGTCAATGGGGCTTCGGACATCTGGGCTTCAGCCAGTTCGGACATGTGTGGAGGCTCCTCCGCCTGCGCGTCAGTCAACAGCTCGGCCAACCGAGCACAGATCAGTGCAGATCACTCTGCTAACGACATCAGTTCCCCAAGTTTAGACCACCTGCCGTTGCAAGCGAAGCCTCGGACCTCCAAGTCGTCCAAGGCCGGCACGATTCTGGCCGGTTATCCAATTTGCGGGCGGAGAACTCGAAGAGCTGCGACGCGCCTTGACTCACTGAAGACTGGATCCTCGAAGACCAGCTCACCCCACCTCGCCGCCCCGCACCGGCCTAGCCTGGCCTGGCCTGGCCTGGCCACGGCAAAGTTGACCTTGCGTTGTACTTCATCACCCCAGCGCCTCGGGGACGGAAATCCGAGGCTTGGACGCGTCGTCATCGAAGCGGATTCCGAAGAACAGCGAGTACAGCACCGGCACGACACCAAGCGTCAAGGCGGTGGCGAAGACGAGGCCGAACATGATCGCGACTGCCATCGGTTCCCACATCGGACCACCCCCCAGATAGAGCGGAATGAGACCGCCCAGGGTCGTGAAGGTCGTGAGCAAGATTGGACGCAGGCGCCGCTGCGCCGAGTCAATGATCGCGGTAGCTGGGTCCATACCACCGGCAATCTCGGTGTCGACACGGTCGATCAAGACGATCGCGTTGTTGATCACGATACCGGCCAGCGAGATGACGCCGAGCAAAGTCATGAAACCGAAGCTCGACTGCATCACGAGCAGTCCCACGACGACGCCTATCAAACCCAAGGGGATGGTAATCAGGATGATCAAGGGACGGCGAAGGGAATTGAACTGGCCGACCAGCAGCAGGAGGATGATCAGGCCGGCGATCGGTAGTTTCTCAGCGATCGATGCGTTCGCCTTGGAAGAGCCTTCCGACTCGCCTCCCAGCTCCCAGCTGGTTCCGCGCGGCCAGGCGGTGCTTTGCTCCTCGAGCCAGGGCAACAACTGTGCATTGACTTCGGCGGCGGTGACACCCGGTGCCAAGCCGGCCTCGACGGTGACGGTGCGCAGGCGGTTGCGACGACGGATGTTGGCGGGCTGCCAGGCAACTTCGATCTCGGCCACCTGGCTCAGGGGCACCGAATGGCCCGTAGCCTGCGCGAAGACGTTGAGCGAGCCTAGCTTGCTCAGGTCGAGACGGTCCGCGCCGACCGAGCGCAGGGTGACGGGAATGACTTTGTCGCCTTCACGGTACTCGGTGGTTTCGATGCCGGAGAGCAGGGTCTGCAGGGAGATCGCGATGTCCTGATGGGTAACGCCGGCGGCACGCGCCCGCCGTTCGCGGATATGAACACGCAGCTTCTTCGACCGCGCGCCCCAGTTGTCGCTGACGCGTCGCGTGCCGGGGATCTCGGCCAATCGCTCCTGTACCTGCGCCACAACTTCGAAGATGACGTCCGAGTCACGGCCGGCGATGCGCACCTCGATCGGATTGTCGGTGGGTGCGCCGTTGGACAACGTCGAGATGCGTGCCCTGAGATCCGGGAAGGTCTGGTTGCAGTAGGCCAGCAGACGCTCCTGGGCCAGGTCCACGAACTCGCGGTCATTGGCGTTGACCAGCAGGATCGCATACTCCGGGCTCGACTGCTCCGGACCGTAGGAGAGCACGAAGCGGGGTGCCCCGGCGCCGATGAAGGTAGTCCAGTCGGTCACGCCGACCTGTCCCTGCGCGGCCGCCTGCGGGTCGATCAGCAGCTCGTCTTGCAGAAAAGACTCCACCTGATCGACGACCTGCTGGGTGGCGGCCAGCGGCGTACCGGTAGGCAGGAACAGTTCCACCTTGAGCAGCGGCTTGTCGTTGGGCGGAAAGAAGATGACCGGCACAAGACGGAACAAGGCCATCGCCGCGACGAAGACGACAGCCACCCCAATCAGCGTCAATACCCGATTCCGGAGGGCGAGTTGCAGGAGCCCACGATACGTGCGGTAGAAGCGGGTATCGTAGGCCGCGTCCCCGCCGGCATCCACTGCCTGGTGCTTCTTCACCTTCAGGAAGGCGACGCACAGTAGCGGAATCATGGTCAGCGACAGCACCCATGAGCACAAGAGGGTGATCGTGACGACCTTGAACAGCGGCGCGGTGTACTCGCCGGTGGTCGACTCCGCCAGGTAGATCGGTAGGAAGGCCGCAGCAGTCGTCAGAGACGAGGTGAGCAGCGGAATGCGCAGTTCGGCAGCCGAATCGATCGCTGCCTGACGCGCACTCTTGCCCTCCCCCATCTGCACCAGTACCGACTCCGACATGACGATCGCGTTGTCCACCAACATGCCGAGCGCGATGATCAGCGACGCCAATGACATCTGGTCAAGGCCGATGCCAAAGAAGGACATCACCAGCAGACTCATGACGATGGCTGATGGGATCAAGCTCGCCACCACCAGCCCCGTGCGCACACCCAGACTGATCAGCATGACGCCAATAACGATCAACACCGCCTGCAGCAAGTTGCCGACGAAGTCCTGGATCTTCTTCTCGACCGCAGCCGCTTGATACTGCGCGAAGCTCAGCTCGATACCGTGGGGATAGGCCGCCTGCAGACGCTCGACCGTCTCGGTGACGGCAAGACCGAGGTCGAGGATATTGCCCCCCTCGCGCATCGACACGGCCAGGACCAGGCCCGGCTCGCCATTGACACGCACCCTCGTGCGCGGCGGATCGACGTAGCCTCGATAGATGTTGGCGACGTCCTCGAGAAAAATCAGCTGCGCCGGTGACGGCTGCCCTTGGGCGTTGGCACCCCCACCGAGGTTGATCACGGTGCGCCGCAGATCGTCGACCGACTCGAAGTTGCCGGTCGGCTCGAGCACGATTTTCTCGTTCGGCGTGCGGATCTCACCGCCTGGGATGATGATGTTACGCGCCTCCAACAGGCTCTGAAGTTGACCGGGCGACAAGCCCAGCTCCGCCAGACGGGCGTTGTTGTACTCGACAAAGATCCGCTCGTCCTGAGCACCGTGGATCTCGACCTTGGCGACCTGCCCCAACAACAACAGCTCGTCGCGGACTTCGTCGGAAATGTCCTTGAGTTCGGCGTAGGTATAGCCATCGCCGGTGAGTGCGACCAAAGTGCCGAAGACATCGCCGAACTCATCGTTGACCGTCGGTCCGATGATGCCGGCCGGCAAGTCCGACGCTACCCTCTCCACCTTGCGGCGCAGCGAGTCCCAGATCGGACGCATGTCGGTGTAGCTCTCCAAGACATTGACCGACAAGATCGACACGCCGGTCTTCGACTGGCTGCCGATGAAGTCGAGCTCCGGCATCTCCTGGATCGCCTTCTCCAGCCTGTCGGTAACGAGCTGTTCCACGCGCTCGGGGCTGGCGCCGGGGAAATGCGTAACGACGGTAGCCGTCCGAATGATGAACCCGGGGTCCTCGGCTCGCGGCAAGCCGGTGTACGCCTGGACGCCAGCCAGCAGCATCACCACCAGCGCCACCGCGGTGATCCGATTCTTGTCGATCGCCGTTCGTGTCAAGCTCATAGGTCAGGCTCCGGATTCCAGGACCTTGACCTCCAGCCCATCACTCAAGCGACGCACACCGGCAGTGACCAGCAAGTCACCCACCGACAAGCCCTGTTTGATCTCCAGGCCTAGCTGACTGAGTTCACCGACAGTGACGCCTCGCCGCTCGACGGTACCTGTACCATCACTCCGTGGCTGGAGCAGGAAGACGAACCGTCCCGCTGCATCTTCTCCAACCGAGACCGGCGGCACATGGATGACACGCGAGTTCTCGAGGGTCCCTGGCGGGGCCAGCGTCAGACTGACCTCGGCGGCCATACCGGATCGAATCGCGAGCAGTGCCCCCTCCGCGGCCTCCGCGCCAGTTTGCGACTCCAACTCGACGGTGAGCGGGAAGGTGGTCGCGGAGCCAATCGCGGCGACACCGACCTCGGTAACTCGACCACGGAAACTCTGACCAGGCAGTGCGTCGAAGCTGACCTCGGCCGCCATACCTGGAGCAATATCGGCAATGGTCACCTCGGGCACCGCTGCCTCGACTTTCAGCTCACCGCTGGCAGTGAGCAGCAGAATGCCCTGTCCAGCCTGAACGTTCTCATTGGCCTCGACAAAGACCGCTGCCACGGCACCGTCGAGCGGGGCCCGTAGTGTCGTGTAGCCGACCTGCTTGCGGGTCAACTCGAGCTGTTTCTCTGCCGCCGCGACTTGGGCGCGCGCGGACTCCGCGTTGGCTCGGCCCGCGTCCAGCTCGCTCTTGGCTGCGTTGTTGTTCTCGTACAGGCCGCGCACCCGCTCGTAGTCGGCCTCGGCACGGCGGCGGCCGGCTTCGGCCTGCGCCAACGCGGCTTCGGACTGCTGCACTTGCAACTCGTAGTCCGTGGGGTCTACTCGGGCCAACAGCTGTCCCCGACGCACACGCTGTCCGACATCGACAGGTAGTGACTCGACAGTGCCGTTGACCCTGAAGCTGAGCTGGGTCTCGATGCCGGAACGAGCAACGCCAGCATAGGTGCGACGCACCTCGGCGCCATCGACCGTGACCGTTTGATAGCGAACCGGGCGCAGCGGTGGCTCTTGTGCCACTGGCTCCGCACACCCGGTCGTCAGCATCAGGAGTCCGACCAAGAGCCAGGCACCGATTCGAGTGAGACTGGCGAAATCGAGGGCGGTCACTTCGTATCCAGGCGGACCGAAGTTCTTCGAGCCGGAGTTCCCAGAGCCGGAGTAGAGCGTCGACACCGAAGCGGGGCGGATCATGGTGATGGGTCTCCTGCACCTTCTCCCGCGGACAGCTAGGGTCCGCCGGGCCTGTCGATGGAGGGTTGCGGTTCAGCTCCGGCCGCGGCATAGAACGAATCGAGACGCTGGTACCAGGCGTCGCGCTCCTGGGGACCGAGGAAGAAGTCGAAGTGATTGGAGGCGCGCTCGACTTCGATCAGATCGATGAAGAAGTCGTAGACCGCGTTGGCGGCCTGGAGATCTGCGTTGAGCGCGGCAGCCTGGGCGTCGAGCAAATCGAGGATGGTCACGGCTCCGCTGGCGTAGGCGTCTACCACCAGTTCCAGGCTCCGGTGGGCGGCTTCGGCACCCGCGCGCGTCAGCTCGATACCAGCGTAGGAGGCGCCCATGGCATGCATGGCACTGCGCACCCGCTGCTCGATCTTCTCCGCCACCGACTCTTGCTGACGCTGCAACTGTTCCAGCTGCAGCCTGGCCTGCGCCTGCTCGGCGCGGCGGGCCCCTCCTTCGAACAGCGGCAAGGAAACGCTGATTCCCAGCGACCAGTTCGTGTCGTCCGCCGGACTCAGACCGGGCAAGCCACCTGCCACGTCCGCACCGGCCCCACCTTTCGCCAGCAGCTCGCTGAGGCTGAGCTGCGCAGCCACTGAAGGAGCCCAGAAGGCTCGCCTCGCCACCGTCACAGCGCGTTCCTGCGCGGCGATCGCCGCATCTAGCTGCCGTAACTCAGGAGCTGCGTCCATGGCCTCGCGCACCATGAAGTCGCGGAAGACCCGGAACAGCGCCGGCGTATCGCTATAACCACCAAAGCGCATGCGGCTGCTGACCAGGAACGGATCTTCGAGATCGACTTCGACGGTGCGGAAAGCTTCTTCTTGCGGCCGATGCAGCAGGCGGTTGACCGCCACTTCAGCTGCCTGCCGTTCGGCTTGGGCGTCGATCAGGCTCTTGCGATCAGCAGCGATCTGCGTCTGCCAGCGGTAGAGTTCGGCCGGATTGGCAACGCCCAGACGTTGCCGAAGCTCGGCCGCTTCCAGGTTCGAGCGTGTGACGCGAAGGTTGTTCTTGCGCACCCGCTCGAGGGTACGCGCGCGTAGCAAGTTGAGATACGTGGTCGCCGCCTCGCGCGCCAAGTCGAGACGCAGCTGCTCGAGTTCCATCTCGCGACTTCGCTGCGTCTCGCGCCGTATCTCGACGTTGCCGCGCGCGCCGTCCGAGTAGAGCAACTGGCTGATCGTCAAGTCACCACTGACACTACGTTCGGCCTGCGAACCGAAGGATGCCTCGGCGCGGTCCTCGTCGATCACCACGCCGCTGGCACTGGCCTCGACCTGGGGCAGAAGCTGCGCTCGCGCCACCTCGACGTCATAGGCGCCGACCTCGACACCCAAGCGACCGGCGAGCAGGTCCAAGTTGGCCTCGATCGCTTCGCGCACTGCCTGCGGCAGCGACAACTCGCGCACCCCTTCGACCGCGTCCTCATGCAGCAATTCGGCTTCCTGCAACACTTCCCATCGCGGCGACACACCGATGGCGCGCGCCGTCGCCATGTTGATCACCAACTCGGAGCGGGTGGCGAAATCGACCGGTAGCGTGCCGGCATCTTCACCCAGCAGGATACGTTGCAGGTTGAGCGCTACCCGGCGCGCCAACTGCGGGAAGAAGGTGTCGCTGCCACGGGTGGCCAGCAAGCCAAGCTCGACTTCCCGGCGGCCTAGCATCGAGAAGCTGGGGAGGCGTTTCTCTCGGAGTGCCCGTACCAGACGACCAAAATCGTCTTCGCTGAGCTGAAAGAGCGGAAAGACGATCACCGCGTCGGCGTCTGCAGGCAAGCGCGCCAGGGCGTCAGACACAGAATCCGCGACAGGCACGTACTCGACGTCGAAGCCACGCTGGCCGATGGTCTGACGCGTCCGAAAGAGCAGCTCCGGGATCTCTTCGAGCAGCCAACGGTTGGCCAGAATCGCCAGCTTGCGGAAACGCACCACCTGGTAGAAAGTCTCGAGATCGCGCGCCAGACTGTCCGGCAGCGCCACATAATTGAGGTTTGGTATGCCGCTACCGAGGCCGCCCTCGCTGGCATCAGCGCGTGGCAGCCCCTGCAGCTCAGCGTCGATGACGATCGGTGCGATCACCGGTTTGGGAGGATGGCCGTAGCAGCACATGACGTGCGAACCAAGCGGTCCGAAGGCGAGAACGATGTCGACTTCCGGATCGGATAGAAGCTGCTCGATCGCGGCGCTGACACCGTCGAGGCTCCAGTCCGCGATCAACTGTTTGTCGACTGGAAAGCGTACGTCGAACTCACCAGCGGTCAATGTCCGTGTCTCGTCACGCACCATCTGGTGGATGCGCTCGTTCTCGCGCCAGGGACCATCGAGGACAATGCCGACGCGTACTACCGGTGATGGCTCGCCCATCCTATCTTCAGCGGCCCTATTGTCCGCGGCCCTGTTGTCCGCGGCCCTGTTCTCAGCAGCCAGTGCAGGCAGGCCACCGGCAACCACGACGATCAGCAGGAGTACCAGAGTCGGAAGGCCGAGTCTCACTCTGCCATTCCTACTCGGGCGGGAACTGCTTGAGGATGCGACGCACCGCCTTCGGTACTTTGCGGCGCATGGCCTCGTAGTCGATGGCGACGTCCGAAATCCAGCCGCTCCACACCAACTTGTTGGACTCGGCGTCGATGATGTCGATCACCAGCGTGCCCTCCTTGTATGAACGCACCTGGGTGCCGCCGGTGTCCGACCAGGTCACCCAGCTCCCCAGCTCATACTCGCTACCCTGGATCTCGAGCTTGTCTTCGACCACCGCGTAGTAGGTGACGTAGAAATCCGGCGTCGCGCCTTCGCCGCGAACTTCGTGCAGACCTTCGCGGCCCAGGCGCTGGTTCACCGCCTCGATGATCTCCAGGTCGGCCGGTGTATCGGCGGGCGGGAAGCGCACTTCTTGCAGGCGCCAGGCGTAGGTCTGGTAGCCCGAAAAATCCGCTTCCGGATCATGCTTCGACTCCGCCTTGGCCGCCGACAAGGGCACCGCCACCGACACGAAGAGCCCGAGGAGGACCAGGATCGAGGCGAGGAATACGGAGGAATGGGAACGTGGCGAAATGGGCACGGTGGGGTCTCCTTGCATGTCGGAGCCTGCTTGCCGCACAGGATCTCCTCGTATCTAGCCGGGCACTCGTCAACAGGCCGCGCAGATGGCTCTTTTCAGTATAGCGCTCAAAGCCGCCGCGCGTCTTGCTTCAAGACTTGTCATCGAACAGGCGTTCGGCCAAGAGTTGCAGCGGGAAGCGTTGCAGACTGCCGGTCGCCACCGCGCGCTCGCTGTAGGAGCCAACGTCGTCTGGCGGCTCCGCGCCTGCTCCGGCGGCAGGCGAACGCCAGACCAACACCGGCACAGGATCGGCAGCGTGCTGTCCGCTCTCGGACAGAGTCGCGTGATCTGCCGCGACGGCGAGCACGAACGGGCGTGCCTTCTCTTCCATTCGTTGCAAGAAGGCCGCAAGTGAACCATCCAGGCGTTCCAGGAACTCGACCTTGAGATCCGGACGGCGGTCGTGGGCGGCGATGTCGGCGCCCTTGAAGTGCAAGACGACCAGATCGCGCTCACGTAGAGAGGAACTGGCAGCGGCGAACTTGGCGTCGAGGTCGGTATCCAGGTTGGCGGTCATGACTTTGGTACTGATCGTGTCGGCGCCCAACCACGAGGCGATGCCGAGCAGCGTGCGATCACCGCTGATGCAGGTGACACGCAGTGGCAAGCCCTCGTGTTCGAGCGGTCCAACGCGGTGAAAGCGGCCGGCGCCGCGACTGATCACCGTGTTGGCCGGCAGCTCCCCCTGGTCGAGCCGGCGCTGGTTTGCGGGATGCTCGACCAACACTTGACGAGCCTGCTGCTCGAAGACGGCGAGCAGGCGCGCGGTGCGCACCGCCGCCTCGTCGTTGGAGTCGATCGGCCGCGGGGCCAGCGGCGGTCCCGGCGCCGCACCGTCGCCGGGGTCACTGCCATAGATCGACGACGACAGCCCAGGCCCGCGCAGCACCAGCGCCAGCCGGTGCTCCGTACCAGCACGCACGTGTACGGTGACAGCATCGTCGGGATCCAGCGTCATGCCATCGAGTGCTGATGCCAGTTCCGCAGCCTGCTCACGAATGCGGCCGGCACGGCGGTCGACCAGCACGCCGTGCTCGTCGATGGTGGCGAAGTTGGCGCGCAGCGCGATATCGCCCGGCTCCAGCTCCAGGCCAGCTCCCAAGGCTTCGACCGGGCCACGCTTGAGTGCCAGCGGCGAACGGCCGAAAAGCGCCAGCGAACCAGCGGCGGTGTCAGGCACGACGCCGGGGGCCACCGGATCGGCGAGCCCGCAGCGCCCCTCTTGTGCCAGGCGGTCGAGAGTCGGCGTCTCGGCAGCTTCGAGCGGCGTGCGGCCACCGAGTGCGCGCACCGGGTGGTCGGGCAGCCCGTCGATGATCGTCAACAGGGCCGGTACCGGCTGCTTGCCGCGCGGCTGCCAGCGGCTGACGGCTGGCACCTTGCGCTGTAGCAGATCGACCACCAGGCGGGTGCCGCGACCCACCAAGTCGCGCAGGTCCGAGGTGTCGAGCAGGGGAACGTCGTAGTTCTCGGCCTGGTGTAGTAAGTGGTCCTGGACGGCACGGATGGCACGAAAGTTCTCCAGGTAGTGATCAGCGCGCCGCGATCCGAGCAAGCCGCGATTGAGGAAGCGGTCGCGGTGCGCGTCCTCGTCCATCAGGGTCAGCGCGAAGGGAATCTGGAATGCGGCGCCCTCCAGATCGGCGAAGGGCACCAGTGGCGGCATCAGGTGCACACCCTCGACCAGAATGTTGACGTTCTCGGCCACCGAGCGCTCCACCACCGCACGGACGCCTACGAGCACGCGCGTCGCTTGCTCGTAAAAAGCGTGCAGCACCCGCCGTTCGAAGGTGTCTTCGCCGTCCAGGCCGGTCAGCTCCGCCAGACCGGCGACCTCGCCCGCCGGGGCCTGTTCGAAGCTGGAGCGATGTAAGGCCGGCAGCATGGTGGACGAGAAGACCATGCGCATCACCTGCCGAATGGTGTCGGTCGAATTGACCCGGTAGATACGCAGCAGCGGCGCCAGCTCGAGTGCCAGTGTCGACTTGCCAGCGCCGCTGGCACCGGCAAGGTAGACCACAACCGGCCGTGGTAACCGACGCATGGTGCGCAGCACGCGGTAGCGACCGGCGGTATCTGCATCGACGTAGCGCTCCAACACTTCGCCGACGCGACTCGCCAGCTCCATGCTGTCGAGCGTGCGCACGCGTTCCTTGCGCAGGCGCTGCTGGACACGCCCGACCAGGCGGTAGGCACGATCAAGATCGACGCCAGCAGCGTAGATGCTGGTCGCCAATAGACCGCGCGAGAACGGCTGCGGCGGTCCTCCGCGGTAGGTCACCGTCAGCTCGGGCGTACGGCGTACCGGACGCCGCAGCTGCGCCGCAGCTTCGGGCCCGAGCATAGCGGTCAACTCCTCGCGCGCCAGACCCATCAACTCGCGAACCTGGATCTGCTCGCGCTCGGCCAGCCGATCGCGCAGCGCGTGCGCCACCGCGTAGGCATCCTCGAAGCTCAGGCCGCGCTGGACCAGTCCATGCGTCATCATGCCGCGCAGATACGGCGTCTGCTTACCGGCGGCGTCGATCACGTACGTAGTGCCCTTGCGCTTCGCCTTGATGTCGCCCTTGTCGCTCCTGGTTCCCATGCTCCTTGCTTGCCTCCTCCACAGCCGCCCCCGCGCAGTCTTTCGTGCACGCGCGGGTTTCGCTGCGCCGCGCAGTCTACACCCACGACGCCTCCATCGCCGGCACTGCTTTCGTCACCTCGCCGTCACACCGGCGTCGCCAGCGCGTAGCGGCACCCACTTAGATTGGGTGTCGCTGAGGGCATCACTTCCATCCCATCCGAACCAACCTCGGCTTCATCCAACATCGAGCATCGGAAACGAAAGAGGAGATGACGCGTCATGAAGAGGATTGTCCTTCTGTGTGCTGCGGCGCTGATCGTGCTGGCCGGCAGTGCCCAGGCCCAGCGTGACACCATTCGTATCGTGGGTTCGTCCACGGTCTACCCCTTCGCCACCAAGGTCGCCGAGAACTTCGGCAAGAAGACGGACTTCCGCACCCCGGTCATCGAGAGCACCGGCTCCGGTGGCGGCCTCAAGCTTTTCTGTGCTGGCGTCGGCGTCGAGCACCCGGACATCACCAACGCTTCGCGTGCAATCAAGAGTTCGGAGGTCGAGGCCTGCCATACCAATGGCGTCACCGAGATCACTGAGGTCAAGATAGGCTACGACGGCATCGTGATCGCCAACTCGAAGAAGGCCCCGACCTTCCAGCTGACCCTGCAGCAGGTCTTCCTGGCGCTGGCCCAGCAGGTGCCCGGCGAGCGCGAAGGCGAGCTGATCGACAACCCCAACAGCACCTGGCGCGACGTCGACCCGAGCCTGCCCAACGTGCGCATCGAGGTCCTCGGCCCGCCGCCGACCTCCGGTACTCGCGACGCTTTCGTCGAGCTGGCGATGGAGGGCGGTTGCAAGACCTTCCCCTGGATCAAGGGACTCAAGGACTCGGACAAGAACCGCTACAAGGAAGTCTGCCACTCGATCCGCGAAGACGGGGCCTACGTCGAGGCCGGTGAGAACGACAACCTGATCGTGCAGAAGCTCGAAGCCAACCCGAACGCCCTGGGCATCTTCGGCTACAGCTTCCTGGACCAGAACGCCGACAGGCTGCACGGCTCCGTCATCAGTGGTGTCGAGCCCACCTTCGACAACATCGCCAACGGCTCCTACCCGGTGTCACGCCCGCTGTTCTTCTACGTCAAGAAGGCTCACGCCGGCGTCATTCCCGGCATCGCCGAGTACGTGCGCGAGTTCACCAGCGAAGCCGCCTGGGGACCGGACGGCTACCTCTCCGAGGCCGGCCTGGTGCCGATGCCCGACGCCGAGCGCCGCCAGCTCGGTGGTCAGGCTCGCGAGCTGGCCAACAACGTCGGCAACTGACCGGCTTCGATCGGCACGCGTAAGAACCTCGGCGGCCCCTTGAAGCCTCAGGCACACGGGGCCGCCGCTCTCTTCACATCACCCTTCTAGCTGGGCACCGTCGATGCAAATCCTGATTCTCCTCTTCGTGCTGGCCGGCCTGGCGCTCGGCGGCTTCTACCTCGGACGCCGGCGCGCCGTGTCGCAGGTCGAGCATCCGCGGCAGCTGAACTCGCTTCCCGGGTACTACGGCTCCTACGTCCTGATGTGGTGCGCGCTGCCGGCCTTCGTCCTGCTCGCCGGCTGGGTCGCCCTGGAGCCGATGATCCTCGACCAGATGGTCCTCGCCAACCTCCCCGAGACCGTGCGCCAGCAACAGCCCGATCGGCTGAACCTCTTCCTCAACGACGTCAAGAACACGGTCAGCGGCAATATCGTCAGCAACCGGACGCCGGAAGTAGAAGCGGCCGCCGCCCACCTGACCCAGCTGCGCGGCATCGGCTTCGCCGCCCAGCTCACCCTGGTGCTCGGCCTGGCGCTCGCCGGCCTGTACTTCGCGTACCGCCGGGTGACACCAAAGCTGCGTGCCATGGTGCGCGTCGAGAGCGCGTTCAAGATCCTCTTGATGATCGGCTCGACAATCGCCATCTTCACCACCGTCGGCATCGTCGCTTCGCTGCTCTTCGAGGCCATCCGCTTTTTCCGCCTGGTGCCGCCCACCGAATTCCTGTTCGGCACCGAGTGGAGCCCGCAGACGGCCCTGCGCAGCGACCAGGTCGGTAGCTCCGGTGCCTTCGGTGCCATCCCGCTGTTCACGGGCACCCTGCTGGTCAGCAGCATCGCCATGGCGGTCGCCGTACCCGTGGGCCTGCTGAGCGCCATCTTCATGGCCGAGTACGCGAAACCACGGGTGCGCACCCTGGCCAAACCCCTGCTCGAGATCCTCGCCGGCATCCCGACCGTCGTCTATGGCTTCTTCGCCGCCCTCACCGTCGCACCGGCGCTGCGTGGCTTCGGCGAAACCTTGGGCTTGACTGTCGCCTCCGAGAGCGCCCTGGCCGCCGGCGGCGTCATGGGAATCATGATCATCCCCTTCGTCTCGTCGCTCTCAGACGACGTCATCACCGCCGTGCCACGGGGTCTGCGCGAAGCCTCCTACGGCCTCGGCGCGACCCAGAGCGAAACCATCCGCCACGTCATCTTCCCGGCTGCGCTGCCGGGTATCGTCGGCGGCATCCTGCTGGCGGTGTCGCGCGCCATCGGCGAGACCATGATCGTGGTGATGGCCGCCGGCCTGGCCGCCAACCTGACCGCCAACCCGCTCGAAGCCGTGACCACCGTCACCGTCCAGATCGTCACTCTGCTGGTGGGCGACCAGGAGTTCGACAGCGCCAAGACGCTGTCCGCCTTCGCCCTCGGTCTGGTGCTGTTCTTCGTCACCCTCGTCCTCAACATCATCGCGCTGCACGTGGTGCGCAAGTACCGGGAACAGTATGACTGAGCACGCCCCCTCCTCGCTGAGCCCCCCTTCCTCCCTGAGCACGCCTTCCTCGCTGAGCACTGGCGCGGTCCAGAAACGTCTGGGCCAGCGCTACCGTGCCGAGAAGCGCTTCCGGCTAGCCTGCGTCTCGGCCGTCGTCTTCGCCCTCTCCTTCCTGCTCCTGCTGTTCGGCAGCATCATCTCCAAGGGTTGGACGGCGTTCCTGCAGACCCACGTGCAGGTCGAGATCTTCTTCGACCCCGACGTCATCGACCCCTACGGCGAGCGCGAACAGCAGACTCTGTCCGAAGCCAACTACGCCACGCTGGTACGCAACAGCCTCGCCGCACGCTTCGAGGTCAGCGGCCGCAGTGGACGGCGCGCCGTCTCGGCGCTGGTGAGCAGCAACTCGACCTACAAGCTGCGCGACATGGTGCTCGCCGACCCGTCGCTCCTCGGCCAAACCCGCGATATGTGGTTCCTCGCCTCGACCGACGTCGACATGCTGACCAAGGGTCACATGGACCGCGAGCTGCCCGAAGACGAGCGCCGTCTCACCGACCAGCAGATCACGTGGGTCGACACGCTCGAGGGTGAAGGCCGGCTCGAGAAGCGCTTCAACACCGGCTTCTTCGCCCGCGCCGACTCGCGCGAACCCGAGCAGGCCGGCATCCGCGGCGCCATCGTCGGCTCCTTCTTCACCATGTTGGTGACCCTGCTGATCAGCTTCCCGCTGGCCGTCGCCACCGCCGTCTACCTGGAAGAATTCGCTCCGCGCAACCGCTGGACCGACCTGATCGAAGTCAACATCAACAACCTGGCGGCGGTACCGTCGATCGTCTTCGGTCTTCTCGGTCTGGCGGTCTTCCTCAATGTCATGCACCTGCCGCGCTCGGCGCCGCTGGTCGGTGGCCTGGTGCTCAGCCTGATGACCCTGCCGACCATCATCATCGCCGCCCGTGCCGCGCTCAAGGCCGTGCCACCCTCGATTCGCGAAGCCGCCTACGGCCTCGGTGCCTCGCCGATGCAGGTCATGGTCCACCACGTGCTGCCCCTGGCCATGCCCGGGATCCTCACCGGCACCATCATCGGCATGGCCCAGGCCCTCGGCGAGACCGCCCCGCTGCTGATGATCGGCATGGTCGCCTTCGTCGTCGACGTCCCCGGCACGATCCTCGAAGCGTCCACCGTCCTGCCCGTGCAGGTCTACCTGTGGGCCGACCTGCCTGAGCGCGGCTTCGTCGAGCGCACCTCCGCCGCCATCATGGTGCTGCTAGGCTTCCTGATCCTGATGAACGCGCTTGCGGTCGTCGTGAGGCGCAAGACCGAACGGCGCTGGTAAGAACTAGCTGGCAACTCCTTCCCAAACTCCAAAGGAACCACGCTCCCATGGCCGACGAGACGCCCTTCAAGATCCTCTTCCTGTGCACCGGCAACTCCGCGCGCTCCATTCTCGGCGAGTACCTCCTGCGACGCCTGGCCCCGCGCCAGTTCGAGACCTTCAGCGCCGGCTCCAACCCCACCGGCAAGGTCAATCCCTACGCGGTGCGCGTGCTCCAAGAGCTGTACGAGATCGACGCCTCCGATGCCTCCAGCAAGTCCTGGGAGCAGTTCAAGGACGCCGGCCTGGACTTCGTCATCACCGTCTGCGACCACGCGAGCGAGACCTGCCCGATCTTCCCCGGCCAGCCGATCGTCGCCCACTGGGGCATGCCCGATCCGGCAGCTGTGACGGGCTCGGACGAAGAGATCTTCCGCGCCTTCAAACAGACCGCCAGCGAGCTCTACCGCCGGCTCGACCTCTTCTGCAACCTGCCCCTCTCGAAGCTACACCGTAAGCTCGACCGTCTGCGCCTCGAGCAGCTGACGCAAGAGATCAGCAGCAAGTAGAGGTCCCGCTCCTCCCTTTCCAGCCTCTCATCCCCCCGCCTCTTCGCCCCAAATCTCGCGCAGCCGCGCATCCCGCCCGCAACCCTGGCGGTAGCGCTTGTAGTGCTCCGGCTTCTTCTTGTAGAAGTCCTGGTGGTACTCCTCCGCCGGATAGAAGGTCGACGCCGGCTCGATCTCGGTCACCACGCGATCGACGATGCCGGCGTCCAAGATCGCCTGCCGGGTCGACTCGGCGAGGCGCTTCTCGTCCTCGTCGCCGTAGTAGATCGCCGTCCGATACTGGCTGCCTCGATCGCAGAACTGGCGGTTGGTGACCGTCGGGTCGATGTTGCGCCAGAAAACGTGGAGCAACCGCTCATAGCTGATCTTGGACGGATCGTAGACGATCTCGATCGCCTCCGCGTGACTGGTGCGGCCATACGAGACTTGCTCGTACGTCGGGTCCTTTTCGCTGCCGCCGGTGTAACCCGACGTCGTCGAGAGAACACCATCGAGCTTGTCGAAAGGCGGTTCCATGCACCAGAAGCAGCCACCGGCGAAGATAGCGCGCGCGGTGCCGTCCGGAATCAAAGCCTCGTCAGCGGTCGTGACCGACGGCCGGAGGGTCAACATCAGCACCGCGAGCAGCGTCACGGACGCGAGGACGAGAACGAAACCAGCTTTGCGCATCGAGAGTCTCCCAACTTGGACAGGAACAGCGAGTGACAAGGGGCGAAGCAACGCGCCCTATACTGGACGCCTACTCAGGCTTACGAATAGCAACTCCTTTTGGATGACCCGCGAGGAAACCACCATGACGCGTACCTGGCCACTCCTGCTCCTTCTGCTACCCATGATCACTCCGCCCTCGCTCACCGCTCAAGAGCCCCCCGTCGAAGAGAATCCCGCCGAGCGCACCATCCACGTCCCCCGAGGCTGGGAAGGTGCCTACAAGTTCGGCTACGCACCGGTGATCCGCGTCGGCGAAACGGTGATCCTCTCCGGCGTCGCGGCCGGTGGCGAGGGTACCTACGAAGAACGCCTACGTGGCATGTACCAACGTGCGCAGGAGTTGCTGGAGGCCGCGGGTGCCACGTTGGAAGATGTCGTTGAACTGACCAGCTTCCATTCCGTGCCCAAGAACCCGGACGAGTTCCACGCCGAGTTCGATCGTTTCATGCCCGTCCACAAAGAGTTCTTCCCTGAGCACCCCCCCGCCTGGTCGGCCGTCGGCGTCACTACGCTGTTGTCGCGCACGGCGGTGGTCGAGGTGCGGTTCGTGGCGGTGATTGGGTCGGGGGAGAACAGCAAGGTCGAGTTCGAGGCGCCACCGGAGGACCCGGAGAGCGAAGAAGCTGAAGGCGCAGGCCAGTAGCAATACGCCACTTGGCATTGATCGCGATGCCATTTGGCGCTATCCTGAGGTCAGGAGGTTCGAAATGGCTACGCTGCCTATCGTCCAGACTCTGGGAGGCACCCAACTCATCGGTCCGATCTCGGATGCAGTCGACATGGCTCGACGCGTCCGAAGCGGCTTGCCTTGGGCCTGTCTCGAGTTCGTCAGTTCCACGCTGCACCTCAAGCAGGTCGACTTCGCGAACCTCTTGCACATCACTCCCAGGACGCTCAGCCGGCGCAAAGTCGAAGGCAAGCTAGAGGCGACCGAATCCGACCGCCTCTTCCGAGTCGCACGCGTGCTGGCTCACGCGGAGGATGTCTTCAACTCGCCGGACAAGGCCCGTGACTGGCTCGCCTCCGAGAACCGGGCCCTGGCCGGTCAAAGACCCCTGCAGTTGCTCGATACCGATGCCGGAACGCAAGAAGTCGAGAACGTCCTCGGTCGAATCGAGCACGGCATCTTCGGCTGATGCGTGTGTATCGGCTGTGCAAAGCGCGCTGGGCTGCAACGGCTTTCTCCGGCGAGGGCAGCATGCGCTACGACGGCCGCTGGCACTTCGCGGGTGTGCCGATGGTCTACACCGCCTCCAGCCAGGCGCTAGCCGCCTTGGAAATCTTGGTCCACATGGAGATCCGTCATGCACCCACGGACTTCGTGGTGATCCGGGCCGAGTTGCCTGCCAAGTTCGCCAAGCCGCTCAAGAGGCTTCCCAAGAATTGGGACCGTCTTCCACCAACGGAGGTCTCACAACAGGTCGGCACAGACTGGCTCAAGTCTGGTACTTCTCTCGGTCTGCGGGTACCCTCCGTTGTTATCCCAAGTGAGACGAATATCCTGCTCAACCCACTGCACCCCGACTTCCCGAGGATCAAGCTTCATGATCCACAGCCGTTCTCGTTCGATCCTCGGCTCTTGGAACGGCCCGCGCCCACAATGGACGCAGGAAAGCCTTCGCGTCGATGAATTCGGCGGTCCTGACATCCTGCGCTACGAAGACGTCCCGGCTCCCACCCCCTCCACCGGCGAAGTCCTCGTCGGCGTCCACGCCGCCGGCCTCGTCGAGGCGGTGGGAGACGGCGTGCTGGGTGTGTCGACGGGCGGTCGCGTCTATCCGCCAGGGGCGGCCGCACGGAGCCGCCGGCAACCGGGGGCCGGAAACGGAACCGGATCTCCGTTGCAGGAGGAACTCCCCACCCCACCCAGGTATTGCCTCGACTGCCAAAGTGTTCTAGAACTACCTTCATACGCAATAGCCACCCCACCGCCCACCTCGACGAAGGCGGTCCGCGAGGAGACGAGATGCTCGAAGACCTGACCCGCTACACCCGCGTGCTCGAAATCATCGGCGACATGATCCGGGTGCAGGCCAAGGACGTGCCGGTGAAGACGCTGGCGGTGGTGCAGAACGTAGACGGTGAGGTATCACTGGCACGCGTGATCGAACTCGACGGCGACATGGTGAGCCTGCAGGTCTTCGCGGGCGGCAAGGGGCTGTCGACGGAGGCGCGGGTGCGCTTCCTGGGCGAGCCGCTGCAGGTGACGTACTCACCCAACATCCTGGGACGCATCTTCCGCGGCTCGGGCGAGGCGATCGACGGCGGACCGGATCTCTCGGCAGACCCAAAGATCGACGTCGCGGGACCGACCGTCAACCCGATGATGCGCGTGATGCCGGCGAAGATGATCGAGACCAAGGTACCGATGATCGACGTCTTCAACTGCCTGGTGGAGAGCCAGAAGATCCCGATCTTCTCCGTCGCCGGTGAGCCCTACAACGAGTTGCTGGCGCGCATTGGCTTCCAGGCGGATGCGGATGTCGTCGTCTTCGGTGGTCTGGGCCTGATCTTCGACGACTACCACTTCTTCCGTACCGCCTTCGAAGAGCACGGCGTGTTCCACCGCACGGTCATGTTCGTCAACCTGGCATCGGACCCAATCGTCGAGCGCTTGATGGTTCCGGACCTCGCGCTGGCGGTGGCCGAGAAGTACGCGGTGGAAGAGGGCAAGCGGGTGCTGGTGCTGCTCACCGACATGACCGCCTACGCCGATGCGATGAAAGAGATCGGTGTGTCACTCGAACACATCCCGGCAACACGCGGCTACATGGGCGACCTCTACACGCAGCTGGCGTCGCGCTACGAGAAAGCGTGTGACTTCAAGGGCGCCGGCTCGGTGACCATCCTGACCGTCACCACCATGCCGGGCAACGACGTCACCCACCCGGTGCCGGACAACACCGGCTACATCACCGAGGGGCAGTTCTACCTCCAGGATCGCATGATCAACCCCTTCGGCTCGCTGTCGCGCCTGAAGCAGCACGTGATCGGCTCCGTCACGCGCGAGGATCACTCGCAGGTGATGAACACCATGATCCGGCTCTATGCCGGCGGCGTCGAAGCCGAGAAGAAGCAGGCGATGGCCTTCGACCTCTCTGCCTTCGACGACAAGCTGCTGCGCTTCTCGGACCTGTTCCGCGAGCGCTTCATGGACATCGAGGTGTCGCTGCCGCTCAACGACGCGCTCGACCTGTGCTGGCAGACGCTGGCGGAGTGCTTCGAGCCACAGGAGTTGCTGATGAAGCAGCACCTGATCGACAAGTTCTTCCCCAACCGCGATGCATCGAACCGCGACGATGACGCCAGCGGTGAGGTCACGGCCGCAGAGGACGCCGCCTGATGGCCAAGCTGGCGCTCAACAAGAGTACGCTGCACAAGCGGCGCGAGCAGCTGAAGCTGTATCGCCGCGTGCTGCCGTCGCTCGACCTGAAGCGCCAGCAATTGACCGCCGAGTTGAACCGCATGAAGGCCGAAGAAGAAACCCTGCGCAAAGAGTTCGACGCCACCCTCTTCGACGCCGGCGAACGCCTGCCGATGCTGGCGGACACGACGATGGACCTGCAAGGACTGCTGAAGGTCGAGGCGGTGGAATTGAGCGAGGAGAACCTGCTCGGCGTCAAGCTGCCACGGCTCGACCGGCTGCAGACGCGGGTACGGGATTACTCGCTGCTGGCCAAGCCGCATTGGGTCGACGTGGTGGTCGACCGCATGCGCCAGGCAGCGGAGTTGCAGCTGCGGTTGGAAGTGGCGGCCGAGCGGGTGCGGCGCACGGACCACGCGGTGCGGCGACTGACCCAGCGGGTCAACCTGTTCGACAAGGTGCTGATCCCCCAGGCCCAGGACGACATCCAGCGCATCCGCATCTTCCTCGGCGACCTCGAGCGCGCCGCGGTCGTGCGCTCCAAGCTGGCCAAGAGCAAGTACCACAAGATGACAGCCCAACGGCAGGTCCAGCGCCAAGGCCACGAGCCGGGACGCGGAGACGGCGCCGAAGCGGCGGGGGGTGCGGCATGATCGTGCCCTTGGTGCGCGTCACCTTCTACGGCCTGCTGGGCGAGAAGGCGCAGGTGCTCGAAGAACTTCAGGCCCAGGGCTGCTTGCACCTGCTGCCGCTGCGCGCGGGTGCCGAGGGCGAAGAGGCCGAACTGGCGATCGCGCAGGAGGTGCGCGACTCGCTGCAGTTCCTGCTCGCCTCGCCACTCAAGCGCCAGCAACGGCACGACCCCGAGCAGTTCGATGCCGCTCGTGTCCAGCGCCACGCGTTGGAAACCCAGGCCAAAATGCGCGAGCTGGAGGACCGCCGCGACTTCCTGCGCCGGCGTATCCGCGACCTCGAACCCTGGGGCGATTTCACCTTCCCGCCGCGCGACCGACTGCGCCAACAGCGACTGTGGTTCTACATCGTGCCGCACTACCTGATGCCGCGTGTCGCCGAGACGGAGCTGGTGTGGCAGACCGTGCACCGCGACACGCGCCACTGCTATGTCGTGGTCCTGGCCGAGGATGTGCCGCAGGGAATGCCGGTCGAGCGCACGCGCACCGGCGACCGGCCGCTGTCCGAACTGCGTCGCCGGCTGGAGCGCGTCGAGAGCGAGCTCGAAGACCAGCAGGTCGAGCGCTGGCGTCTGACCTGCTGGCTCGACCAGCTCGCCGGCTCGATGCACCGGCTGGAGAACCGCGCCGCGCGCGACCTGGCCGCCACCCGGACGCACGACACGGACCCGCTCTTCGTGCTGCAAGCGTGGGCCCCCAAGGACCACCTCGACGATCTGCGCACCTACGCAGAAACCAAGGGCCTGGCGCTGGTGACCGAAGAACCGAACGACGAGGATGCCCCACCGACGCTGCTGCGCAACCCGACCTTGGTGCGCGGTGGCCAGGATCTGGTGTCCTTCTACTCGACGCCCAGCTACGATCTTTGGGACCCGTCGCCCGTCGTCTTCTTCTCGTTCGCCGTCTTCTTCGCCATGATTCTGTCCGACGCTGGCTACGCGCTGCTGCTCGGCCTGCCGCTGCTGTTCAAGTGGAAGGCGATGGGCACGACGCCGGTGCGCCGCGGTCTGCGCAACCTGTGGCTGACACTCACCGCCACCTCGGCTGCCTGGGGCATCGCGGTAGGCAGCTACTTCGGCCTGGCACCGCCCGAAGGCGGCCCACTGGCCAGCGTCAACCTGCTCGATGTGCGCGACAGCACAACCATGATGAAGCTCTCCGTCGCCGTTGGCCTGCTGCACGTCGCCTTCGCCAACGCGGTGGGTGTATGGCGGCTGCGTCGCTCGGCGGCAATGCTGGTGCCCCTGGGCTGGCTGGTGATCCTGCTCACCGCCGGCTTCTGGGGCCTCTCCCACGGTACCGTGCTGGCCGCGCAGGGAGCGCTCGTGGGCCCCTGGGGCCTGGCAGCCGGCGGTACGCTGGTCCTGTTGTTCAGCGGCTTGGGGGCCAAGCCCTTCGGGCGCCTGTTCCAGGGCCTGATCGGCGTCTACCGGGTGACCAACGCTTTCGGCGACGTGCTCAGCTACCTGCGCCTGTTCGCCCTCGGGTTGGCCAGTGCATCGCTGGCCACCGCCTTCAACGACCTGGCCCGTCAGGTCGCCGAGGACATGCCAGCCTTCGGCATGCTGCTGGCCCTGATCGTGCTGCTCTTCGGTCACGGTC
Source organism: uncultured bacterium (assembly GCA_965368975.1). GTDB lineage: Bacteria > Acidobacteriota > Thermoanaerobaculia > Multivoradales > JAHZIX01 > CBDUPA01. The sequence continues at coordinate 137,841 of CBDUPA010000015.1, forward strand.
TCAACTTCCTGCTCGCCGTGGTCAGCGGCTTCGTGCATGGCCTGCGGCTCAACTTCATCGAATTCTTCAACTGGGGTGTGCCCGAAGAGGGCCGCCCGTTCCGCGCTTTCGCCAAGAAGGAGGCAGTCCAGTGGAATCCATGACCCTGGTCCTCGGATGGCTCGGTATCTTCGCACCGGTCGCCCTGGGGGCGGTGGGCAGCATCATCGGCTGCGCGCGCGCTGGCCAGGCGGCTTGCGGGGCGCTGCTCGAGACCGAAACCGGCCACGGCCGTTACATCGGCATCTCGGCCATGCCCTCGTCGCAGACCATCTACGGCATCGTCGTGATGCTCACCCTCAACCGTGCGGTCGACCTCGACAACGCACCCGGCCTGTTCGCCATCGGTGTACTCTCCGGTGTGGCACTGATGCTCAGCGGCATCCACCAGGGCAACTGCTGCGCCTCGGCGATCAACGTGTCGAAGAGCAAGACGTCGATCTTTGGCCTGTCGATCGCACCAGCGGCGGTGGTCGAAGGCTTCGCCGTCTTCGTCTTCGTCTTCGCCTTGGTGCTGTCAGGCGGCCTACCGGGCGCCGGAGGGTCCTGAGTCATGCCCTCTCCAGCCACGCAGCACCCGGTGTCCTCGGGCGTCCAGGAGCTGATCGAGCGGCTGCGGCGCGAGGGCGTCGAAGCCGGTGAGTCCGAGGCACGCGACGCCGTCGCCCAGGCGCGCCGGCAGGCCGACGAGATCCTCAGCTCGGCACGCCGCGAGGCCGAAGAGCTGCATGCGCGCACACGTCGAGAACTCGCAGCCGAGCGCGACGCCGCGCACGAGGCTCTGCGCCTGGCCGCCCGCGACCTGCAGCTCGAACTCAAAGAGCGCCTGACCGCCCGCTTCGAGGCACAGGTCAAGCAGCTGGTGAGCGCCGATTTGTCGAGCCACGATGGCCTGCGAGCACTGATCCTCGCCGTCGCCGGCCACGTCGGTGTGGAGCTAGCGGACGCGGCCGACGCGGGCCAACAGATGCAGGTAGCCGTCAGCGGCGATCTGTCGAACGAGCAACTCGACACGCTGACCCGCGAACTCGCCGCCGGCCTGCTGCGCGAGGGCGTCGAGCTGGTGCCAGCAGCCGAGGGCGGCCCAACCGGTAGCACGGCCAGCGGTGCCCAAGACGGCGGTATCCGCGTCCGGCTGGCGGACCAGGACATCGAGGTCGACCTCAGCGCGAACGCTCTCGCCAGCTTGCTGCTGCGCCGCTTGACGCCGCGCTTCCGCGAACTGTTCGCCGCACTGACGGCCTGAGGCCCGAGCAGGAGAGAACTTCCCCGTGAGCAACCGTCACTACTACACGTTGATGGCCAGCCTGCCGCCGCTACCGCGCTTCGACCGCGCCGACCGGCTGCCGATCAACCAGGAGCGTCTCAACGAGCGCATGTCGATGCTCGAAGACGACGATGCCGACGTGGTGCGCGCCGCCGAGAACTACCTGCATTGGAACCGCCAGCCGGTCGATCGCACGTCGGCCGAGGTCGTCGAGTTCTACGGCCAGCTGATCGCTCGCTCCAGCGATGAGACGCTCAACGCCATGCTCGAGTACCGCATGACCGAGCGTACGATCATCGCCGCTCTGCGCCGCCGGCTGCGCGGGCACCCACCGCCGGCCGCCGGTGAGCCCTGGGGTGTTGGCCCGTGGGTCGGCCACATCGAGCGCAATTGGGACGCTCCCGACTTCCGTCTCAGCCCGGTCTTCCCGTGGTTGCCGGAAGCCAAGCGCCTGCTCGAAGACGGCGAAGCACGCGAGCTGCAACGCTTGCTGATGGGCCTGATCTGGGACCAGCTCGTGCGCCTGGCCGAGAACCGTCCCTTTCACTTCGACGCCCTGCTCTGCTACCTCTTCCGCTGGGACATCTTGCGCCGCTGGCTGAGCTACGAAGACACCGCCACGGCCCGTCACCGCTTCCGTCAGCTACTCAGCCAGGTGACCGCCGACCATCACCTGGAGTTCGCGCCTCCGACGTCGATAGCCGCCTCCTGAAATCCTGAGGACCGCCACCATGCCCACGACCTCGCCCCCAACTCCTCACACCGGCACGAGCCACGACCTCTCTGTAGGTCACGTCGTCGCCGTGCGCGACAACCTGCTGACGGTGAACGTCACCTCCGGCCCGATGATGAAGAACGAGGTCGCCTACGTCTGCCTCGGCGACCTGCGGCTGAAGGCCGAAGTCCTGCGCATCCAGGGCACCAGCGCGGACCTACAGGTGTTCGAAGAAACCGCAGGCGTGCAGGTGGGCGACCGCGTCGAACTGACCAGCGAGTTGCTCTCCGTCACGCTCGGCCCTGGCCTCTTGGGCCAGGTGTTCGACGGTCTGCAACAGCCGCTGAGCGAGCTCGCACGCCAGTACGGCTTCTTCCTGCCACGCGGCATCACGCTCGACCCGCTCGACCGCAGCAAGAAGTGGCCCGTCACCGCCGTCGCCGCTCCCGGTGACCGTGTTGCCCCCGGCGGTGTCCTCGCGACGGTCCCGGAAGGCCCGTTCGAGCACAAGATCCTGGTGCCGTTCAATGAACCGGAAGCCGTCGAAGTGACCTGGATCCGCTCCGGCAACCTGACGCTCGACGAACCCCTCGCCCGCCTGCGCGGCGCCGACGGCCGCGAGCGGGAGATCGGCCTGACGCAGCGTTGGCCGGTGCGCAAACCCATCCCCGCGGGCTTGCTGCAGCGTCGCCACGCCGAGCGCCTCTATCCCAACGAGCCCCTGATCACGACCATCCGCCTGGTCGACACCTTCTTCCCCATCGCCCGCGGCGGCACCGCCTGCATCCCCGGCCCCTTCGGCGCCGGCAAGACCGTCTTGCAGAGCCTCTTCTCGCGCTACTCCAGCGCCGACATCGTGATCGTCGTCGCCTGCGGTGAGCGGGCCGGTGAGGTGGTCGAGACGATCACCGAGTTCCCCGAGATGCAGGACCCGCGCACCGGCGGTTCGCTGATGGACCGCACCATCATCATCTGCAACACCTCGTCCATGCCCGTCGCCGCCCGCGAGTCGTCGATCTACACCGGCATCACCCTGGGGGAGTACTACCGCCAGATGGGCTACAGCGTCCTGGTACTCGCCGACTCGACATCCAGGTGGGCCCAGGCGATGCGCGAGATCTCGGGCCGCATGGAAGAGATCCCGGGCGAGGAAGCCTACCCCGCCTACCTCGACTCCTCGATCCGCAACATCTACGAACGCGCCGGCGTCATCCAATGCGCCGACGGCAGCGTCGGCAGCCTGACGCTCGTCGGCACGGTCTCCCCGGCGGGCGGCAACTTCGAAGAACCGGTCACGCAGGCTACCTTGTCGACCGTCAAGACCTTTCTCGGCCTGTCGTCCGACCGCGCCTACAAGCGATACTATCCCGCCATCGACCCCTTGCTCTCCTGGTCGCGCTACCTCGACCAGCTCGCCCACTGGTACAAGGACAACCTGGACGACACCTGGGTCGCGGACGTCAAGGAACTCTCCGAGCTCCTACGCCGAGGCGACTCGATCCACCAGATGATGCAGGTGACCGGCGAAGAAGGCATCACGCTCGACGACTATGTCGTATGGCAGAAGGCGACGCTCTTGGACCTGGTCTACCTGCAGCAAGACGCCTTCGACGACATCGACGTCTCGAACACGCTCGACCGTCAGAAAGACAGCTTCCACCTACTGCGTGACCTGATCCGGCGGAGCTACAACTTCGCTGACAAAGACCAGGCACGCAACTACTTCACGCGCCTGACTGGCCTGTACAAGAACCTCAACTACAGCGCCGACGGTGGCCCAGAGCACCAGCGCTACAAGCAACAGATCACGGACTTGGCAGCGCAGTATTCGTAGAGAGTCGTCTCGGCACGGACGTACCCCCGTGCACCTCTGCCCACCGCCTCATAGTCCCGAAGCGACAACGCGGGTCACTCTAGCCCGAACCTCGGAGCCGCATCGTCGCCCGAGAAGGGAATGCAGAACTCTGCAATGGGCCTGCGGATGTGCCCTGCGCCGGGACTCGGGTGGTGGCAGGGATGCACGGGTGTGCACCTCGCGACTCCAAGAGGGGCGAGCTACAATCTTCTGCATGTCTCCGCCTGTTCGTCGCGCCTCCGACAACCTCTTGCCGCGCCTCTACGACGAATTGCGCGCACTCGCACGTGCTCGCCTGGCGCACGAGCAGCCAGGGCAGACGCTGCAACCGACAGCACTGGTACACGAGGCGTACTTGCGCCTCGGCGGACCCGGCTCTGCGTTGTGGGACTCGACCGGGCATTTCTACGCCGCCGCCGCGCGTGCCATGCGGCGGATCCTGATCGAGCGCGCGCGGCGAGTGGCGCGAGTCAAGCATGGCGGCGAGCTGCGGCGCGTGACGCTGGACGGCGAGGTCGCGGGCTTCGAGCAAGATCCGGCGGACTTGCTAGCGCTCGATCAAGCGCTGGAAAAGCTGACCGAACGCGACGCGGGCATGGCCCGGGTAGTGGAGCTGCGCTACTTCGCGGGCCTGTCGGTCGCCGAGACAGCGGAAGCGCTGGGAACGTCGACGCGGTCGGTGAATCGGGCCTGGACATCGGCGCGGACTTGGTTGTTCCGGGAGCTGCGGAGTGACTCGAGATAAGCCACCGGCCGACGACTGGCAGCGCGTCTGGGACGCCTTCCACGACGTGCTGGTGGCTGATGCGTCGCAGCGCACCACCCTGCTCGAAGGGCTGCGCCCCGCGCTGCGCCGGGAGGTCGAGAGCCTGCTCGCCGCGCACGACGACGCGGGTACCTTCCTGGAGTCGCCGCCGCAAGCCGCAATCGCCTCGTCCGAAGGACCGCTGCTCGGGTCGCGCATCGGCCCCTACCGGCTGCTGCGTCCGCTGGGAGCCGGCGGCATGGGGCTTGTTTACCTGGCCGAGCAGCAGGAGCCGTTCCACCGCCAAGTTGCCCTGAAGCTGATCCACCCCCGACTGCTCGCGTCGGCCTTGGCAACGGACCAGGAGATTGGGGTCGAAGGCTCGACATCCCCCACCCTACCGGGCGTGGCGGCCGATGTTGCCGCCCGCTTCGACGCCGAGCGCCAGGCACTGGCACTGCTGCGGCACCCGGGTATCGCGACGCTGTACGACACCGGCTCGATGGAGGACGGTGCACCGTGGATGGCGATGGAGTACGTCGAGGGCTTGCCGCTCGACGTCTATTGCCAGACACAGGGAGACGAGAACCATGGACTCGACCTCGACGCGCGGCTGCGCCTGCTGCACGAGGTGTGCCGAGCCGTCGGCCATGCCCACGCACGCGGCATCGTGCACCGTGATCTCAAACCTTCCAACATCCTGGTGACGCGTGTCGATGGCGAGGCCGCGGTCAAGGTCATCGACTTCGGTATCGCCAAGGCGCTGGCGCTACCGCTCGGCGAGGTGCGCACACGCGCTGGGCAGTACCTCGGCACCCCCGCCTATGCCAGTCCCGAGCAACGCACTGGTGGTCCGGTCGACGCACGTGCCGATGTCTACGCGCTAGGCCTGATCCTGCGTCGCCTGCTGGAACCGCTGGGCCCGCCGCCCGCCTGGCTGCGCCGCGTGCTCGAACGAGCTCTGGCCGCCGATCCGGCCCGCCGCTTTGCCGACGCCGCGATGCTGGGACGCGCTCTGGCTGAGGGCAACGCCCAGCGAAGGCACCGTCGATGGCTCGCGGCAGCGGTGCTGAGCCTGCTAGTGCTGGTGCTCGGACTCGCCTGGATGAACCGTGATGCGCGTTCGACGGCACCCGGCGAGACGCAACAAGGTTCTGTCAACACGCCCATGACCGAAGATAGTCCTACCCTGGACGATCTCAGCGAAGAAAATTCACATAATGCGCTACTTGACAGAATCGAACAGGCAACACACGCCCCCTCCCCTTTCTCGCACCGCGCCCTGGCCCTGACCTTCGACGACGTGCCGGACAACGGCGAGCTGCCCCGCGCCCGGCTCGAAGCGATGAATAGCGCGCTGCTGCAACACCTGCGTGCCCACGGAGCGCCTGCTACCGCCTTCGTCGACAGCGCGACGCTGACGACGGCTCCGCGTCTCGACCTGCTTGGCGACTGGCTCGAGGCCGGACACACACTCGGCAACCACGCCGCTGGCCATCCCCACTTCCGGCGCACTCGCTTCGACGCCTACGCCGCATCGATCGAGCGCGCAGACACGGCCTTGCGCGCCGTACTGCGCCAGCACTCAGAGGCACCGCCCCTGCGTGCCTTCCGGCCACCGTATCTGGAGACCGGCAGCGATGCCGCCAGCCGCGCCCGGCTCGACAGCTTCTTGGCGAGCCACGACTACCGCCTGGTACTGGCGACGATCGAGGTCCTCGACTACCTCTATGCCGACGCCTGGGACCACCACCCAGACGAGCACGCGCGCCTGCGCACGGCCTACCTGCAGCACGTCGAGGACCGCCTCGCCTTCGCCGAGCGCAGCGCTCAGGATCTCTTCGACCGTGACATCGCACAGGTGATGTTGCTGCACGCCTACCCGCTCAACGCCGAACTGCTGGACGACTTGCTGCAGCGCCTGCAGGCGCGCGGCTACCGCTTCGTGTCGCTCGACGAGGCGATGCGCGATCCGGTGTACGCGCTGCCCGACACCAGCACCAGCGAGGACGGCCTGAGCTGGCTGCCACGCTGGGCCGAGACGTTGGGCCAGGTCTACGACTTCGCCGGTGAGCCCGAAGCCCCCGCGTGGGTGCTCGAACTCACCGGCTCGTGAGTCACGCTCCGAGGTGCAGCGTCACGGCGTCAGGTTATCGATGAAGTCCATCAGCGCCTGGTACTTGGGCGCACTGGCCTTGGGCTGATCGCGGTATTCCAGCGCACCGTAGCTGCCCCACGGCTTGGGATCGTGGGTATTGACGTAGTGCAGGAACAACGTACCGCCGCCGTCGCTGACGAAGGCGCTGAGCAGGGTGTCGTACAGGTTCCCCATGCAGTCGTCGCGATTGACGTCGCGGAAGGCGTTGGTCATCGTGTTGGCCTGCTGCGGATCGTCCCACGGCTCCAGCCCCTGGCCGCCCTCATAGAAGACGAGCTCGATATGGCTGTAGCCCGAGCCCTGGAGCGCCAGCCAGTCGTGGTCCCAGCTCATGTCGGCAATGGTGTCCGGCAGGTGGTGGAGCGCCAGCTCGTCGCACAGATCCTGCTCGTCCGCCAACGCGTTCTGCGCGGTCTCCACTGCCTGCTTCCAGGTGTTGAAGGTCGTGGAATCGCCCAGCATGTAGCCGAAGTAAGCACCCGTCGCCAGCACGTCGGTGAAGGCGTAAGTATCGCTCCAGGCCAGCAGTGGGCCGTGCTTGTCACTATTGCCGCTCTGCGACGCCAGCACCCGTACCACGCGGTCGATGTTCTGCACCGGATCGTTGAACTCGAGAGCGAAGCGCTCCCAGACGAAGCGGCTGCGGTCAGCCTGATAGCGAGAACGCGCGGCCTCGCAGTCGTCGTTCCACGCCTGCCACGGATGGCCTTCGCACAAGTCGGGGTTGCTCGTATCCGCGTCGTCGGCGCAGTCGGTCAGATCCGTGTAGGCAGCGCAACCGGCGTTGGTGATGTCCCAGAACTGACCGAAGTTGGAATTCCACACCTCGTTCGAGTACTCGACGTAGACATCGAGCTGGCTGTCGAGTTCGGCGTGCAGACGGTCGGCCAGGTGGTCGATCAGTGCCGTGCTCGCCAGGTGCGGCACGTTGACCCAGAGATCGGCGCCGATGCGGTTGGCCAGCCGCGCCATGATCTCGGGCGGCGCCGGATTCCAGCGCGCACTCGACAGCGTCGTCCAGTCGGCCACACCGACCGCCGTCGACTCGATCGTCTGCATCCAGTCCATCATGCGTAGCACCTCGTAATCCTGGACGTTGGCGAGGAAGCGCGGGTCGAAAATCTGGGTCGCGGAGTGGTCGACAAACAGCTGGCACGTATTGCCCGTGCCGCACTCAGCGTCCGCGGTGCAGAACTGCGCGTCCGCGTTCGAGCACGCGCCGCCGGGCGGCAGCACGCGGATATTGGTGATCGGGAACTGATCGTCGGTTTCGAGCAAGGTGATCGAGAACAAATGAGACACCGACGGATCGACGTCGACCACATCGTACCCGCCGTTCGGATCGGACGCCGCGAAGTTCTTGCTCGCTGCGCCGTCGTAGTCGAGCACGCCCTCGCCGTCGTAGAGCACGGTGTACGCGCCGGCCGGGAAACGATTTCCGGGCAGACCGGGATCGTCACTCAGGTCAAGATAGATGAACGTGTGCGCAACCTGGCCGCCGCTGCCGACAGAGTCGTCGAGTTCTTCCACCCACCCCTCGGGTGTCAGCTCGAGCGTCCCGGCCGCCGAGCAACCGAAACAGCCGTTGCGCTGCCCTGGAATCCACGGCGACGAGGTCTTGAACAGATCGACGAACGGCAGTTCGCCGCTGGTGGGTGTCAGGAAGGCCAGGTTGGTGCCGACGCGTGGGCCGGGCTTGGGAGAAGCGGCCTCGGCCGTGGGGGGCACGAGGACGAGGAGGGTCAGAAGGCTGCAGAGGGTGAGGTGCGATAGACGTCGCATGAGGGTTCTCCTGTTGGGAGTTTGGCAGATGGGCCAGCCACCGTGGCCGGCCTCTGCATACCCATGCGACGTGGGTAAAGAAATGCGCCAGATTTCTCCTGAGGTCACCGGCAAGACCGAAGGGCGGCCACATGGGGCCGCCCCTACTCAGGAAAAGGAGGCTCAGGAGAAGGAGGCGGCTACTCCTGCTTGCGAAGCAAGCGCGGTCCGCGCGGTCCGACACGACCTTCGACCAGGACGCGCGGATCGGGCACGCGGGTGATCGGGATGTGCTGGTAGGTGTCTTCCACGATCTTGCGCAGCACGTGCTGTGCCGCGGCGATTCCACCTTCCTGCCAGCCGGGAATCACGCTCAGCTGATCGCCGCAGATGAAGAAGTCGTTGTCCCCTTCGAGCAGCGTGTTGTAATGGCGCACAGCATCGTCGACCACCGTCCAGTTGGCCCAACCACCGCGCTGATAGGGCACATTCTGCCAGGCGACGGTGAGGCCGTGCTGCAGACCTGCGGCGAACTCGCCACCGGCGAGGTTGCCGGCTTCGGCGCGAGCTCGGTCGAGACGCCACTGCGGGTCGTGATTGCCGTACTCGGTGGCGTTGTCACCGAAATTGTAGGCACCAGTGAGCACGCCGAGTTCGGCCTGGTACTCACAAGACGGGTACCAGATCTGGGTGATTGACTCACTGGTCCAGGAGATACCGCCGAAAATCGGTACGACGCGCTCGGGCGGCTTGTGGCTCTGCCACAGATCGCGCTTGGCCTGCCAGCCGACCTTGCAGGTGGGATCGAGAAAGCCCTCGCTGTCGAACACGGCTTGCAGCGACTCGCGGTAGCGGTCGTCGAAGAAGCTCAGGTTCAGGCCCGCCTTCTGCAGCAGCGGGATCGGCATGTTGCTGACGCAGATGTCAGCGATCTCGGTCTCGATACGACCTCCCCGCTCGTACTCGACGACGAACTTGCCGTCCTGCTTGGTGATCCGGCGTACCGGCGAGTTCAGTCGGATACTGCCGCCGCGTCGACCGACCTCGCGAGCAAACGCCTTGACGATCATGTCCATGCCGCCGACCGGCTGGAACAGCGTGGGTTGCCAGAAGAAGTCCTGCGGTTGGTAGAAGCGCGTGCCTTCCCAGAAGTCGGAATCGAGGATGTCGTCGAAGTGCAGCGGATCGACCGGAATGCCTTCTTCGACACCGGGCAGTTTCTTGTAGCCGGGGCGCGCCAGGTCGTCGTTGGCGCGACCGAAGTTTGCGTAGACGAGTTTGCCGGCTTGATCCTTCGTCACGTACCGGCCGTGATCGTCGAGCATGCCGAAGGTGACCAGCAGGCTGCGCAGCGCGTCCGTCTGCTCCGCGGCCACGCAGCTCTCGGCGCACTTGTAGAGGTACTCGGAAATGTAGCCGCGCACATCATGCGCCAGGTGACGATCGATCTGCGTCCGGCCCCCGAAGCCCCCCTCCTGGTACATCAGATTGGAGCGGGTCTCCATCACATAGACCTCGATCTCAACCGCCAGCTGCTTGCAGTAGTGCAGCAGGTGGATGTGCGCCGACGGGATGCGTCCCGGACCGGCGTTGAGATAGGGCGGATACGACTCCCCCAGCTCGTTGTCGAAGGTGCACGTCTGCGGCGGGTACTTGTCCTCGATCACCTTGTCGCCGGGACGCACGGTATGACTGCGGCCGCCGACACGGTCGTTGGCTTCGAGCACGGTCACCCGGTAGCCGCTGCCCGGTGCCAGCAGTTCGTAGGCGGTCGTGAGACCCGAAATACCAGCGCCCAGGATGACCACCTTGCGACCTTCTCCGTAGCCTTCAGGAACCTTCAACTGCCCCGGCGCGTACGGTCGGTGCTCCTGCGCTTGCGCGGATGTCGCGCCCAGCAGCTCCAACGCCTGCGTCAGGGCCAAGCCGCCGCCGGCCATGGCAAGGCCTTCCAGGAAATGACGCCGGGATAGTCCCGGGCCGTGCTTCCGGTCACTCATGACGAGCCTCCTTCAAACTGTACCTAGTGGGTGTTGAGGAGGATTGTAGCGCAACTGCAGCTGAGCGCCTCAAAGGAACCGGACTCTCTCAACAAGGAAGACAGGTGGTGGAGAACGGATCGCCGTAAGACAGAACTCGATCGGTACAGCTGTTAGGAGCTCACCGGTCACCCCACAGGCAGCCGGCGCAGGTCTTTAGCCAGCTGACGGACCGCCGTAGTAACACGGTAGCCTAGTAGTCGGCAGTTGGTCCTTGATGCAATTGATCGCTGCGAGATCTTTGAGTCCCAGACTCTTGGCTGGCCCCAGCAACGATGATGCCTTACCCTCGGAACTGGTCGAAGAATGATCGCTCGACCTCGAATACCCGGACCGGCGATAGCCCAAGTTCAAGCTGTTCGAGCATAGTGATCAACTTCTCACTGTCTACAAGTTCGATCGGCGGTGCCCCCTCCCGCACTGCTTCACGCTTTGCTTCTGACGTGAACGAGCCGGTTGTCAAGATAATCCCCTTGTCGGCTCGCCCTGTCATAGCTCCACGAAAGTCACGAACCTGGGAAGGGCTGACTGATCCCGAGTAACGCTTGCACTGAAAGAGAACTCGAAAGCTCACCAAGGGATTGACCTGCAGAATGCCAATGCCATCGATTCCACCGTCTCCAGATCGACCCGTGACGGTTACCTCTTCGAATCCCGATTCGCGAAGGAGTCGTTGACAGAATCTCTCGAAGCCCCCAGGATGCATTTCTCTCAAAACTTCGAGTACTTGTTGGCGATGGCCTAGAGCCTCAGAATCACCATTTTCACCAGAATCATCGACATCCTTGACACTGGACTCCGAAGCAGAGCGTGAACGCGGAAACTCTGATTGAACATCTCGAAAGATTCCCAGAGCTTGTTTTCTGGAGAGCGGATGAGCAGCTCGCCCCGCATCGGCCAACGTCCAGACACCACGGCGAGAGGAATCGATCAAACCTGCCTTTGCCAGGTAGAAGCGAGCCCAGGCAACCTGGTTATCGAACCGGCTGGTGCCACTGCTCATGATCTCCGCTTGCTCCTCCTCAGAGATTCCCAGGCTAGCTACAATCTGCTCGCGGACCTCCGCAGGGCGAGCCGACCCCCCCAGGTCTACCAACGCTGAAAGTACTGGCCCGAAGTATCGAACAAATGCGGGACCTGTCGATGCCAATTTCCCTACCTCCACTTTACAGTTATGCGGGCGCCGAGCTGAGGCGAGTTCGCCTCCCAAAATCCACTTCGGCTATTCACTCTCCGTCGCGGTGCACGGTGTCCGGCGAGAAGGCCGGCAGGCACACCGCGACGTACTCGGCACCACCCTCTTCCGGGCTGCTGTAGCGCACCCACTCACCCGGCTTGGCAACCACCGCCTGGCCGGCACGCACGTCGAGGCTACCGCCCTCGTACTCGACGCGCAGCATGCCAGCCAGCACGACGGTGATCTCTTCGAACTCCGGACGCTGACCGGGCTCGACCCAGCCCTGCGGCGAGGTCATGCGAGCCACACTGACCGTCTCGTGCCCACTGTTGACACGACCGGCGAACTCTTCGATCTTCTTCGGCTTGTTGCCGGCGGCGGCGATGACAGTCGGGGCTTCGATCAGCTGCGGCATGGGGTGGTCTCCTGGATGGTCGTAGGTTGCCAGGGCTCAGGATACCAAGGACGGTGAGACTCAGGACGACAGGACTCAAGGACAGCGATACCCAGAACAGCCAAGAAAGCAGATAGCGCCGGCAGCCCGCAGACCACCGGCGCTGGCTAGGCTCAGTCGAGCTCAGGGGATACCTGGAAGCTCGGGACCTCGCCGCCGAGGGTGGCGGTCTTGGACGAACGCGGGGCCGCCACCAGTAGGCGAATCGCCGTGCCATCCCGCGCGACGGTGGCCGTGCTGCCTAGCCGCGCCCGCTTCTCACCGGAGAACTGCCGCCAATTCGCCGTGGCCGCGCCGACGGAGCCGGTGGGAAAGGACGCTCCACCGAACCAGGCATAGACGGCACCGGCATCGATACCCGCCTCGGTCCAGCGCTGCGGCTCGGTGATCAGGAGGTCGTCGCGGCCGTCACCGTTCACGTCGGTCAGACCGAGGCGCCAGCCGAAGCGGGCGAGATCCTGATCACCGCTGATGTGGGTGACGGCGGCGATGCGGTCGAGGCGTTGGTCGCCTCGCAGGTCGCCGGTCTCGAGGAGCCAGACCGCTCCTCGCTGCGGTTCGCTGGGTTCGAAGGCCGACGGGGAGGGCGCGGCGACGGCCAGCACCGGACCGGTACCGGGATTTCCGAAGGCCAGTGCCGACCCCAGCCCACCGTAGCGGCTCTGGCCGCGCAGTGTGAACCCCAGTCGCGGTTGCCTGGGATCGCTGAGGTCGTAGCCGTAGACGGCTCCGGCGGCCTGGCGTTGACCCGGCAGCCACTTGCTGCCGGGAGCACCGACCACCAGCCGTCGCGGCTGCCCTGGGGCGTCGATCAAGGCGGTGGTGGCACCGAACCAATCGGTCGGGTGCTCGCCGCTGAGCGTCCAGACCGGGGCCAGTTGTGCGCCGCCTTCGACCGCTGAGGACGCGAGGTAGACGGACACCTGCCCGGCCTGCCGGCCACCACGCGGGTGGTCCGCCTGCGGCGCCCCGACCACCAGGTCACGGTAGCCGTCACCGTCGACATCGAGCCCGTTGAGGTGCCAGCCGAAGTTGGCGCGATCTCGCTCGGGCGCCAAGATCAGCCCTGGATCCGGGGCCAGCCCCCTGGCGGTGCCGAAGTAGACGTACACCTTGCCACGGTATTGCAGACGACTGGCACCGGTGGTGGGTGCCCCGACGGCCAAGTCATCGCGGCCGTCGGCGTTCAGATCGACCACCGCCAGGGCCCAGCCAAAGCGAGCGTGGGGCTCGTGCCCGACCAGGTCGATCGGCCCCTCGATTGGTCCCTCGATCAGGGCGTCGACCGAACCGTCCGGGAAGACCGAGCGTACCTGGACGCCACCAACCTGGGCTTGCTGCGGCAGCGAGTAGCCCGGTACGCCGATCGCTACCTGCGTTCGGCCACCGAAGCGGCCGGTGGCCAGAGCCGTGCCCGTGTATCGGTAGGCGGCGTCGGTACCGGCCGGCACTCTCACGCTCAGGGACTCGGCGGCAGCGGTGCCCGCCGGTACGAAGCGCACGCCGCCCGCGACGGCAACCTGTTCCAGCTGGCCGGCAGTCGCGAGGACCTGTCGCCCCACCGTGCCGTCGAAGGTGAGGTCGTGGGTCGCAACAGCAGTGGTACTCGGAGCAGTACCACGCGCACCCGAGTCGTAGTCTTCGCCTGCTACTCTTTCGGGGCAGTACAGGGCCCCACGAGATGCTTGTTCTGCCGTGGGTTCCTGCTCGAACAAGGCGGTAAGTCGCGGCCAGAACTCCGCGATCAGGACGGCGCTGTTGTCGGTGCCGCCGGCAAAGTAGTCCTCGAAGCGCTCGACGAGGAACGGAGACCTCTTGACGAACTCAGGGTAAACGTCCCGGTAGAAAATCTCCTGCAGCGTCGAGCTGGTTTCCACCCTGCGGAACGCGATCACGGCAGCGCTCATCAGCTTGGTCGCCTGCACCAATTGATCCCGAGTCACCCCGTAATTCCTGCCTTCTCGGCGGCCCAAGGCCTCGTAGACCTGCTCGATGTCCTGCATCGGAAAGTAGAACGCATCGGTGGCCCAGCGTGGATCGTTCTGGTAGATGTCCACGACCATGCCACCCGCGTCACCAATGTCGTGGGCCCTCCTCGGATCCGAGGGTGGATACTGCGGCTGATTGTCGTAGCTGCGCAGGCTGTAGGTCTCGCTGAAGTCCTGGTTGGACATCGCCTGCAGGAACCCGGGCAAACCGCCGCCACAATCGAGGTTGTGCCAGTAGAGGTCGCTGAGGCCGTGGGTCATCATCCCCAGAACGAACACCGCCAGCTTCTCTGTCGCTTCATCCCAAGGCTTCGGCTTTGATCGAAGCAGTCGGCTGGCTTCCTCCAGGAAGGGCGTCCAGTGGGCCGCTCCGCTGGCGTCTGGATTGACGCTCTCGGCAAAGCCCCAATCCGGGAAGATCGCCCCGGCCTGGAAGGCATCCGGGTGCTTCAGCAGCAGCTCGCGCTGCGGGCTGTCGGCGCTCAGGGAGTAGAAGTGCAGCGCCCGGCGGGCGATCTCCACATGGTGCCCGATGCCATTGGCCAGCGCGCACACCGGGGCGAGCAGGAGCACCAGGAGCAAGGTCGTCTTCCGGCTCATGCCGCCACCGCGGCCTTGTCGGCGGTCACGTCGTCCGAGGCGGCGCCAGCGCGGCGCACGGACACCGCGACTCCGGCGACCTCGCACAGCTTCTTGCCATCCGCCGTGAAGGTATCGATCACGGTTTGGTCCAGACCGATGCGCAGAGGAACGCCGCCGATCGTCGGCGTGATCTCGGGCAACTGAAACACCGGAATCTTCAGCAACGCGATCATGTTGACGATGAGGTTGGCGATCGGACTCAAGAGCTCATCGACGATGCGTGACAGGAGCCGGTTGATGAATTCGGGCACCTCGTCGAACCGGAGGTCGATGTTCAAGCGCTGGGTCAGGCTGAATTGATGGAAGCGCACCCAGCCCTCAGAGAGCAGGACCGAAGCCACGACCTGCGGCCTGGCCAGAATCGACAGACCCACGCGGACCCAATCCCACCACTTCCAGAAAGCCCTGATGCGGAAGCCTGCCCGACCTGAACCATAGGCCTCCAGGGATGCCAGGGTCTTGTTGCCGTCCTGCAGCGCGAAGCGAGGACTGCGCAGACCGACGCTGAAGCTGGCGCGCCCTTCGATCCCCAACCCTGGCTCCCACTCTTCCTTGCCGTGGGCCTGCCCCGCCTGGCGCGTGTGCCGGAGAATGCTGGTCGCCGCGCCGTTGGCCACGGCGTCGTCGAAGTGCACGAAAACGCCCTTGCGGTTGCGCACGGTAATCCCCTCGGGCGCCTGCGTCGTCGACCCCTTGAGGGCCGCGTAGCCGGCAACCACGCCTTGGCTGACCCGCACGGCGGGCGCCGCGAACTCGACGCCCTCGAAGCGGATCGCTGGCAATTCGAAGCCCTTGCCGAGGTACTCATTGACCTTGGGCAGCAGTAAGGGAACAAGGTAGTCGTTGACCAGCCGTTCCAGCTCCGGGTCCGGCTTGCCGGTCAGCTGGACTCGGGCGGTCAGCGCCTGCGGCACCAGCCTCCAATCAGGCGTGAACTGGGCGACGGCACCGATCGAAACGGAGCCCTCGAACCGGCGCTCGGGCCGGCCGTTGATCGAAACACCCAGGATGACCTTGTTGGCCAAAACGTCGAAGCTGGCCCTGGAATCCACCATCCCGTCGATCAGCGAAGTCACGTCCGTCCCTTGCAACAACTCGGCGACGGCTGCCGCGCCAGCTTGCTCCGCCTGCGGCTGCGTCCAGCTGGCCAGCAATCCGGCCTTGTACTCGGCCACCAGCGCAGAGTTCTTGAACCGGAAGACGAAGGCCTGAGCCAGGTCGTAGGTCGCCTTGATCTTCAAAGGCTCGGTCACTTCGAGTTCGCCTTTGAGCGGAGCGTTGGGATAGATCTGAGCGTGGAGTTGCCTGGAAAGGTTGTTGAAACTCTCTTCTGTCGCGCCTGCTACCGCGTTGTACGTGGCCATGCTCTTCTCCTCGTACCTGCACTCCTCGTCGAGCACGGGGAGACACAGGGAGCCTCGGGTTGTCTCTTGCAGTCATCCTCCGACGCTCGCAGGAAGCTGAAGAGTCTCGACCCAAGGCTGTCGCCAGGCGCGGCAACCTCTCACCGTCTTTGCAGGCCGCTCACTTCTCGTCGACCCAGGTCTGCCCTGCCTTCTCGACTTCACTGTCCCAGCCGCGCCGTGTGTCGTGGGTTTCCTCGTCGCCGCCGTTGACGCGGATCTTCCAGGTGGTGTCGCTCTTCATGTGGCCTTTGCCCGGCAGACAGGTGACTTCGATGTCGACCACATCACCCGCAGCCACCTCCACGGGTGCGTGTAGGGGCAGGCGCGGACGGCCCCAGTGGGTGTCAGGGGCTTCGGGGCCGGTGGACAGTTCGACGCCACCGCCCAGATCACTGGTGAACCAGAGCACGAAGGCGTTGAGACGACCCGCACGCTGGACCTCGAAGCTGGCACGGCCGTGGTAGGGCTGGCGCGACTCCGTGGCCGAGAAGGTATGGCAGTCGTGGCGCCACAGCTGGCTGGCGGGGGCCAGGAGTTCGGACGCCGGACTGGGCCGGCCCGGACGCTGGACGTTCTCGCACAGGACGTCCGCCATGCGGCCGAGCTCGACGCCGTAGGGCTGACCGCGCCAGAACTCCATGTCTTCGTGGAACTGGGCATTGTCGACCGGCGCGATGTAGACCGTGCAGTCGGCCGGCATCATGGCGCCGCCGGGCTTCAGGTACTTGTCGCGCGCGTCGAGCATGGCGGGCAGCATGTTCTCGTCGACGCCGTAGGTCCCCATCCACTCGGAGACGATCAGATCGACCTTGCCCGGCAACTCGACCTCGGACGCATCCGCTTCGAGCACCTCGATGCGGTCACTCAGGCCGTTGTCGGCAATGAAGTGACGGGCCAGCTGAGCCATGTGACTGATCTCGACGGCGTAAACTTTCTCGGCCCCAGCGCGGGCCGCGAAGATGCTCAGCAAGCCACTGCCGGCACCGACGTCGAGCACGGTCTGCCCCGGCTGGACGACCGCGTTCAGGGCCTGCTGGAACGCTTCGCAGCGGGCGCGGTCGCGCAGCATGATCAGGTGCATGACAATGGAGGCGTAGTGGTACATGAGATCTCCTCGGTAAAGACTCGGCAGAGTTCAGACAGGTTCGTGGATATCGTCGCGCACGGCAGCGTGCCGGGCAGTCAAGATGCGGCGCAGGGTGGCGGCCACCGGGCCGACGTGCGGTTCGAAGAGGAAGTTGGAGTGCTCGCCGTCGAAGCGCTCGACGTCGATTGGCCCCGCGCACAGGCGGCTCCAGCCGTAGGTCGGATCCTCCACCATGTCGCGGATGCCGGGGGCGTCGCGCAGGTAAAGAGAGTCGTAGTGGCGCGTGCGTAGCAGCAGCAGGCGTGCCTGCCTCTGGGTGCCGCCGGGCCCGCCGAGATCGGGGTGGCCGTAGCCGCGCCCCTCGGCATCGCGGCTGGGCTGAAAGTCGAGACCACTCCGCACGCGCGCCCGGAAGCGGTCGAGCCAGTGTTCGAGGTAGGCGGGACCGGCGTCGGTGGGCAGCAGGCGTTGCTCGCGCATCAGGGCGAGCACGAAGCGGATCTGTTCGACGGTCTCCAGGCCCTGCAGGTCTTCGGCCGACAACGCCAGGTCGAGGTCGGCCTTGCGGGCGTGGATCTGGGCGATCTGGACCAGGATGTCGGCACTCGACTCGGCCAGTTCCGGCTCCTCGGCGGCGTCGACCGGCGCCCGGGTGTCGAACAGGACGACCAGGCTGGGCGAGCGCCCCTGGATGGCGAGCTGGCTGGCGATCTCGTAGGCCAGCAAGCCGCCGAACGACCAACCGGCGAGGATGTACGGCGCCGCACCCCGGGACGACCACCCCGCAGACGGCCACCGCCGGTCCAGCTCGCGCACGTGCGCCGCGGCCATCTCGGGAATGCTGCGGAAGGTAACGCCAGCCCCGGGACGGCTGGCCTCCGGGTCGCGCAGACCCCACACCGGCTGCTCCGAGCCCAGGTGGCGCGCCAGGTCATGGTACGAGATCACTTCACCGCCGAAGGCATGGACGCAGACCAGCGGCGCTAGACTGTCTTCCGAGGCACCCGAGACCGGCTCGGCATCCGCCTGCACCCGGATCGGCACCAAGATCTTCGACGGCGCCTCGGACGCCTGGCGCAGCTGCCGTAGGTGCGTCGCCAGACCGGCGATGGTGGGCGCCCTTAGCAGGTCGCCGATCTCCAGCTCGGCCGCGTCGCCACGACTGGCCAGCCCCTCGCGCAGGCGCCACACCAGCTGCAACGCCAGCACCGAGTGGCCACCCAGTTCGAAGAAATCGTCGTCGACCCCGAGCGCGTCGACGCCCAGCGCCTCGCTCCACAGCTCTGCGATCCAGGTCTCGAGCTCGCCCTCGGGCACTCGGTAGGCAGTACTGACGGCCGGACGCGACTGCCGGGCACCACTGCCGAACGGGGAGTCACTCTTCGACGACACCGCGGGCTCTTGCACGGGCGTGCTCGCCTGCCAGGCTACGGCCGGCGGCTGGTCGAGACAGAAGACCGTGGCTTCACCGGCCAAGCTCAGGAGCTGATCGAGGGACCGACCTCGCGAACGTGGCTCGGAGCCGAGCATGCCCCACACCAGGTGCTGCCAGGGCTGCGCGTCGCGCGCTCGGCTGCGGCGGGCGAAGGCGTCGAAATAGCTGAGCGCGGCGGCGGCGGGTGCGGATGACGGCGGCCAGGCGGAGACGATCCACTTGATGGAGCAGGTGTCAGCGACCTCTTCCAGCCAGGCGTCCAACAGCCTATCCAGCACCCGCAGACCGTCGAGACGCGGCCGGAAGCTGCGCTTGAAGTCGACCAGATCGAGCGGCTCGACGCCCTCGGCTGCTGCGCCAGGAACCAGCACCGGGGCCTGACGTTCACCGGCCACCGCCGCGGCGTGCACGATCGCGCGAGGAGCCCCCCAGTCCCGCAGCTCGTCGAGCAGGATCTGCAACGCGCCGGCCTCGGCGACGTCGCAGCGCCACAGACGCAGCTCGGCGCCGCGCGCTTCGAGCGCCTGCAGCCGCCGGATCGACGCGGCTTCCGGTGTGCCGACCTGGGCGTCGAGCCAGGCGTCCCAGTTCTCGCGCACCGGGAACGGGTTCTGGCTCACCAGTGCCAATCTCAACTGCGCTTGCGAAGCCACCAACATTTCGGCCACCGCCAGCCCCGGATCACTCAAACCACCTGTGAGCAGGACGACGCTACCCTCCGGCAAGTACCGCGTGGAGAGTCCCTCTGTCCCTGGCCCTCCCAGAGCTTCGAGCGCCACGGCCGCCACCGGCTCGAACGACGGCAGCCACCGCTGGTCGCCGACCCAGGCGACGTGCGCCTGATCACCGGCCGTCGCAGGAACCGCGCGCTCGGCATCGTGCAACCAGCGGTCGAAGCAACGGTGGCGCACGGCTTGCGGCAGGCTGGCGCCGTGGCCGCCTTCCGGCAGGCGCAGATCGAGGACCCGCAGCGGCAGCCCAGGTGCCTCACGCCGCACCGCGTCGATCAACCCGTGCAGCACCGCTGCGGCAGGCCGGGGTGGCGACCCCGGCGCGCAACTAGCACCGCCGGTGACTACGACAAGAGGCTTGCCGGCGGGCGGGTTCGTACCCTCTGGGACGGAACGCAGCAAGTCGAGCAGAGCAGCCACGTAGGCGGCGACCCTGGACGCCGGGGGGGCGTCCTCCATGGCCTCCGGAGTGGCGACGAGGGCCAGGATGTCGGCGTCTTCAGGACGCTCCGCCAGCTGGCGGCCGTGACGCTGCAGCGTCGTGCGCCAGCCGTCGAGCAAGGCGGAAGGTGGCGCTCCGTGGCCTGGCGTCTGCAAGTACCAGCTGGGTGCGGACTCAGCTGATCGCAGCACCCCCGGCACTGGCGCAGCAGGCGACCACCGCGGTAGGTAGAGTCCGTGCTCCGCGACCCGCGGCGCCTCGCTGCCGATCGCGGGTCGCCGGCGATCCAGCCAGTAGCGTCCGCCCTCGAAGACGGTGCCCGGCAGGCTGAGTCGACGACGGCCGCCGGTACTCTCGGGAGACGTGCCGTCGGGAGATGTGCCGTCGGGAGAAGGCTGGCCGTGGAAGGCCCGCGGATCGGCGTCGACGCCCGCCAGCCACAGCCGACCGAGGGTCTGCACGGCACGGGTCGCATCGTTCGTGGCTTCGGCGCCGGCACCGACCATGGTGCGCACGGGACCGAGCGCGGGAATTGCGCGTCCCGGTACGGCGGCCGGCTGACGTCCGACCAATTTGCTCAGTGCGTCGCCGGGACCGACCTCGAGACACAAGTAGCCGGCGTCGAGCAGGTGCTCGACGCCGCGCGCAAAGCGCACCGGTCGGCGAAGCTGGTCGACCCAGGCGTCCGGATCGGTGGCTTGTTCGGCGGAAATCCAGGTGCCGGTCAGATTGGACAGATAGGGCGTCGACGGCGGCTGCAAATCGGCGGTGGCGACACAGGCGCGGAAGGCATCCAGCATCGGCTCGAAGGCGCGCGAATGGAAGGCGTGCGAGGTGTGCAGGGGCCGGGCCGGCACGCGCCGCGCCTCCAGCTGCACGCGCAGCGCCTCGACGACATCGGCCGGACCGGCGACGGTGCACAGCTCGGGCGCGTTGACCGCCGCCAGGTCGAGGGCCTGGAATGAGGGCTGCTGCAGCACCTCGAGGACACCCGCCTCGTCGAGTCCCACGCCCAGCATGGCACCGGGCTGGGCTCCGGAAGGAATCGCGGCCATCAGCCGGCCGCGCTCGGCGACCAGCGTCAACGCCGTTTCCAGGTCCATCACCCCGGCCCGGTGGGCGGCGACGAACTCGCCGATCGAATGACCGAGGTAGGCCGTCGCGCGCACGTCCCAGCTCTCGAACAGCTCGGCCACCGCCACTTCGACAGCGAACAGCGCCGGCTGGGCGATGGCGGTGTCTTGTAGCTGGTGGGCGTGTGCGTCCGGCGCCAGCACGCCACGCAGGGTCAAGCCTCCTTGCTGCTCCCGCCACAGCGGATCGAGCACGGCGGCGCAGCGATCGAGCGCGGTGCGGAACACCGGCTCATGGGCGTCGAGTTCCCAGGCCATGCCGGGGTGCTGCGTCCCCTGGCCAGGGAAGAGGAAGGCAACCGGCGGCGCGCCTTCGGTTGCGGTAGCGGTGGCAGTGGCAGTGGCAGTGGCAGTGAAGGTCGATTCCGAAGCCTGAGCACGCAGCCCCGCGACTGCCGACGCCACGTCGCGGCACACGATCACCCGCCGGTGCGGCTGCGACTTGCGACCGTCGGCGAGGGTGAAGGCGACATCTTCCAGCTCGACATCTTCCAGTGCGACATCTTCCAGCACGGGTGACTCGCCAGCTTCAGCGCGTGCCTGTAACCAAGCCGCCAAGCGCTCGGCCGCGGCGTCGAGCGCGCTGTCGGTTCGAGCCGACAGTCGTAGCAGCCGGTCCGGTCGTGATGCCGAGGTCGTCGTGGGCATTTCAGGTGCTTCTTCCAACACCACGTGGGCGTTGGTGCCACCGATGCCGAAGGAGCTGACGCCCGCGCGTCGCGGGTGCGTCTCGGGACGCGGCCACGGGCGCAGTTCGGCGTCGACGTGGAAGGGACCGGCGGCGAAGTCGATCTTGGGATTGGGGCACTGGAAGTGCAGCATCGGCGGGATCTCACGGTGGCGCAGCGCCAGGACCGTCTTGATCAGACCCGCGACACCCGCCGCGGCGTCGAGGTGGCCGAAGTTACTCTTGATGCTCCCAAGGCTGATACTTCCTAGGCTGGTACTGGCCGAGCTGGTACTGCGAGCATCCGCCGCGAAGACGCGGTGCAGGGCGTCGACCTCGACCGGATCGCCGAGCGGCGTCGCGGTACCGTGCGCTTCCAGGTAGCCGAGACTGGACGGCTCGACACCGGCGGCGGCCAGCGCCTCGGCAATGGCGGCGGCCTGGCCGTCCGGGCTGGGCGCGGTGAAGCCGAGCTTGGCGGCGCCGTCGTTGTTGACCGCGCTGCCCAGGATCACCGCGTGCACCGTGTCGCCGTCGCGGCGCGCGGCGGACAGCGGCTTGAGCACAACCGCCCCGGCTCCCTCACCGGCGACGGTGCCGGCTGCGTCGGCGTCGAAGGGGCGACAGTGGCCGTCGGGCGACAGGATGCCTCCGGCCTCGTACAGGTAGCCTCCGACCCGCTCGGGATCGACGCAGGCACCGCCGGCCAGCGCCAGCTCACAGTCGCCGGCACGCAGGGCTCGACACGCCGTGTGCACCGCGACCAGGGAGGTGGAGCAGGTGGTCTGGACGTGTAGCGAAGGCCCCTTGAGATCGAGCTTGTAGGAGACGCGCAGCGGCAGGGACGACGGCTCGGTCGCCAGCTCGACCTGCATCACGCCCTGCGCGCGCACGACCTCGGGGTGGCTGCGCACGTTGTCCAGATAGTGGCTGGTAGTACCACCGGCATAGACGCCCACGCGCGCGCGTGTGCCATCGGGTCCGGCAGCCAGCGCACGACTGGCCATCGGGCGACTGGCCAGCGCACGACTGCCCGGGCCGTAGCCGGCGTCTTCGAGCGCATTCCAGGCAACTTCGAGAAAGACGCGTTGCTGCGGGTCCAGGATCTCGGCTTCCGGAGGCAGCAGGCCGAAGAAGGCAGCGTCGAACCGCTCGGCATCATCGAGCACAGCGCGCACCGGCACGAAGGTGGGATCGTCGAGCAGCCGTGCCGGCAAGCCAGCGGCTTCCAGTTCGGCACGCGTGAAGCGGCGCACCGACTCGACGCCCGCGCGCAGGTTGCGCCACAGCGTATCGGTGTCGGGGGCTCCGGGGAAACGACCGGCGAAGCCGATGACGGCGATCGGCTCGTCGTTCGGGATGGAGCCCACCGCGCGCAGTGGCGCCCCGGTCGCCCCGGTCGCAGCGGGCGCAGCGGGCGCAGCGGGCGCGGCACTCTGTCGCGGTGGGCTGGGAACCAGTGTCGCCGGCAAGAACCTCGCCGCCAAGAAACCCGCCAGCTCCGAGACGGTGGTGTGGCGGAACAGTTCGAGCAGCGGCAACCGGCGTTCGAGATCACCGCCGGTCTCGCCCGTCAGCGCGGCGCTCAGGCGGTCGTGGACTTCGACCAGGCGCAGCGAGTGACCGCCAAGGTCGAAGAAGTTGTCATGGCGGCCGACCTGCTCGATGCCGAGCACCCGGCACCAGGTGTCCGCTACCAGCGTCTCGAAGCGCACCAACACGGCCCGCCTCTCCGGGGTCTCCACGATCGACGCCTCTGGATTGGAACGCAGCCGGGACATGGCTCGCCCCTGCGTGGACCCTGGAGGTACTCCCAGGGTGGTCTTCTCAGAGTCCGTCTCTGCAGAGGACGGCGGTACGCGGCGCCTCCCGCGACCGGCTCTCTCCTCCGCCCTCAGGCGTGCCTCCAGGGTCCTGCGGTCGACCTTGCCGTTGGCGGTCAGCGGCAGGGCCTCGACCACCGTCCACACGGACGGCACCATCGCCGCCGGCAGGTGCTGGCGCAGCCGGCCCGCCAAGCTGCTCGACAAGGCGCCAGTCACCTCGCTCGAAGTCGCCGGCAGTTCGAGCACCGCGCCCAGGCGTGCTTCGTGCCCTTCTTCAGCGGGCACCTCTTCAGCGGGCATCTCTTCAAAGCCGCGGAACCGCAACGGCAGCACCACCACGCGCACGTCGCGGCCGAGTTCGTCGCGAGCCGCCCGCGCCAGCGCCGCCTCGACCTCGCCGGGCTCGACGCGCTGGCCCCGGATCTTGAGCTGATCGTCGAGCCGGCCGAGGAAGTCGAGCTGCCCGTCGCGGCGCCAGCGCACACGGTCACCGGTACGGTAGAAACGCCCCCCATGCCCAGCGCCAGTGCCAGAATCACCAGCAAACGGATCGGGCACGAAGCGCTCGGCCGTCAGTGCCGGGCGCCCCAGGTAGCCACGCCCCAGGCTCGGGCCGGCGATCACCAGCTCCCCCGGACTGCCCGGCGGCACCAGGCGCAACCGGCGATCGACCACGTAGACGCGCACACCGGGCAGCGGCCGACCGATGGGGACCGTTGCCGGTATGGCCGCTTCGTCGCTCGGCTCGTCGTCGGGACGGAACCAGGCTATGGTGCTGTCGATCGTCGCCTCGGCGGGGCCATACTGGTTCATCAACGGCAGCGGCGCATCCGGCAGCAGTGTCGCTGGCAGACGGTCACCGCCCAGTTGCAGCACGCGCAGAGGTAGGTTCGCCAGCGCGCCACGCAACTTTGGCTGACTGAGCAGCGGCAAGGCGAGCGGCGTCGGCAGGTAGGCGACACCAATACGCTGCGACGCCAACCATGCGACCAGCCGCGCCGGGTGCAGACGCGTGGCGGCGTCGGCAATGCACAAGGTGGCGCCGGCCGCCAGCGACGACCAGGTCTCCAACCACGCCGGGTCGAAGGCCGGACCGGCGAACCAGGCACAGCGGTCGTCCTTCGTCACGACCAACGCGTCATGGTGCCAGGCCACCAGGTTGGCGAGTGCCTGCCGGGTCAGCCCGACGGCTTTTGGCGTGCCGGTCGAGCCGGAGGTGGTGATGGCGTAGGCCAGCTGGCGCGGATCGGCGATGGTATCGGGGAAGCTGTCGCCCTGCGTCGCCGTCGCAATCGAGGCTGCGTCCTCGAAGACCACCGCCGGCTGCAGCTGCTCCAGCAGCGCTCGGCGCCGGACCTCCGGCGTCTCAGGATCGATCGGCCACCAGGCCGCGCCACAGCGCAGCGCCGCCACCACTGTCAAGATCAGCTCCGGTGAACGATCGAGCACCGCCGCCACCAGCGCCTCCGGACCCACGCCGCACGCCTGCAGGTGGTGCGCCAGGCCCGCACTGCGCCGCTGCAGAGCACCGTAGCTGAGGTACATGGTGCGCCCGTCGGCCTGGTCAGCGGCGAGCGCCATAGCATCGGGGCGGTGGTGCCAGTGATGCGCGAGACGGGTGAGGATGTCGTCCGCGTGCGTGTCGCTCGATCTGGGTAGGGGTACCCCCATGTGGGTACCCTCCGGGAAGGGGGATCCCGGTTCCCAGTCCCCCATCCCCCACGCCAACACCTGCCGCCGCTCCGATGCATCCATCACCTCGACGTCCACCCACGACCGGTCGGGATCCGCGGCCAGCGCCAGCAACACGCGCTCGTAGCGCTGTAACCAGGCCTCGACGGTGGCAGGGTCGAAGAGATCGGTGTCGTAGCGCAGGTAGGCGTGCAGGCCGGCGTCGCTCGCTTCGCCGCTCCGAGGTTCGAGCACCGTCAAGGCCAGGTCGAAGGCCGCGGTGTCGACCGCCAGCGGCAGCGAGCGTGCGTGCAGGTCACCAAGCCGCGGCCGGTCCTCCTGGTGTGCGGGTTCGACGGCGAGCAAGACCTGGAACAGCGGGTGACGGTCGGGCCGGCGCTCGGGGACGAGCAGGTCGACGAGATGCTCGAAGGGCACGTGACGGCGAGCGTGGGCGTCGAGTACGTGTCTGCCGACC
Source organism: uncultured bacterium (assembly GCA_965368975.1). Taxonomy (GTDB): domain Bacteria; phylum Acidobacteriota; class Thermoanaerobaculia; order Multivoradales; family JAHZIX01; genus CBDUPA01. The sequence goes on from CBDUPA010000015.1 coordinate 163,557, forward strand.
CTGGTCAGCAAGCTGTGTACGTCGCGGTGGAGGTCGTCTTCAGCTACCAACGAACTGCGCCGTGCTCGATCCGCGCACCCTGCGCGCAGTGCCAGCATGTTGAGCAGCGGTCCGACCACGTGCTCCAGCTCGACGCGGTCGCGCTGCGACACCGGCGTACCGACGGCGAAGTCGTCCTGGCCGCTGGTGCGGGCGAGCAGCAGCTGCCACGCGGCGAGATGAACGGCAAAGCGGCTGACGCCCACGCTCTGCGCCAGCTCGTCGACCGCTTCGGCGACGGTGGGCGGCAGCAGGCGGTGGACGCCGGCACCGCGGTGTCGCGACAGTGCCGGGCGCGGTCGGTCGGTGGGCAGATCGAGAACGGGTACGCCGTCGAGCTGGCGCCGCCACCAGGCAATCGCAGCTTCCTCGGGGGCATCGTCCCCTACGTCACCGAGCCGCGCACGCTCCCAGGTCGCGTAGTCGGCGAGCTGCAGGCGGGGCGGCGTGAGAACGGCGGCCGGGTCGCGGTAGCCCGCGTCCAGCTCGGAGATCAGCACACCCCAGGAGGCCCCATCGAAGAGCACGTGGTGCAGGCACAGCAGCAGCGCGTGCTCGGTCGGCGAACTGCGCACCAGCAGGGCGCGCCAGGGTGGCCGGCGAGCGAGATCGAAGGGACGATGCGTACCGGCTTCCAGCTGGCGCTGGCGTTCAGCGTCGCGTGCCTCGTTCGGAAGGCGGCCGAGGTCTAGGACGCACAGCTCCGGGAGCGGGAAGTCCAAGCTAGCTGATCGCGCGGGCCAGACCCGCTGGAGCGGCTTGCCATCCCGCAGCACGAAGACGGTGCGCAGCACCTCGTGCCGCCGTGTCAGCGACGCCAGCGACGCCGTCAAGCGCTGCACGACCAGCGGCCCGAGCAGTTCGAGCGCCGCCGCGACGTTGTAGAAGCCGCTCGCCGGCTGCAAGCGGTAGAGGAACCACAGGCGCTCCTGGGCCAGCGACAACGGTGCCTCGAAGACCTCGCCGGCGCGCGCCAGCGCCGGGATCTCCGTCTCAGTGGCGCCAGAGCGTCCTTCGTCGGCAGTTGCGTTGGGCAGGCTCGCTTGCAAGCGGTGCGCTAGCGCAGCGACGGTGGGAGCCTCGAAGAGCAGTGACAGGGGCAGCTCTGGCGGATCCCCCTGCAGCCTGCCACGCAGCCGAGCCAGCACGCGCACCGCCAGCAGGCTGTGGCCACCGTGGGCAAAGAAGTCGTCGTCGACGCCGAACTCGTCCTCGCCCAGAGCGTCTTCCCCCTGCGACAAGACCTCGCGGAACACCTCCAGCACCCGGGCCTCCAGCGCCGTGCGGGGTCGCGTGATCGTGCGCTCCGCGGCTCGCGGCTGTAGTGTGGCAGCCAGGCGGACCAGCGCCGCGCGGTCGACCTTGCCGCGTTCGGTGTGCGGCAGAGCGTCGAGCACGTGCAACTCCGCGGGCACCAGGTAAGCGGGGAGGTTCTCGCGTAGGTAGGATTCGAGATCCGTCCTCTGGGTAGGGGCACCCCCATGTGGGTGCCCGACCAAGAACCCCACCAAGCGCACCGACGCCCCCTGCCCCACGGCCACGACGGCGCATTCCCCGACGCCCGGTGCCTGCCCCAAGACGGCCTCGGCCTCGGCCGGTTCGACGCGGAAGCCACGGATCTTGACCTGCGTGTCGACGCGGCCCAGGAAGTCGACCTGGCCATCGGCGAGCAGGCGGGCACGGTCGCCGGTACGGTAGAGGCGGGCGCCGGCGCGCGCGGTACCGACGGCGCTATCCGCGAAAGGATCCGGCACGAAGACGCGCGCCGTAGCGGCCGGCCGACCGAGATAGCCGCGAGCGAGCAATTCGACCGGCGCGTCTCGGGGGCCAGCTTCACCCCCCACTACGAGTTCACCGACAGCACCCGCAGGGACCAGGCGCTGCCGTGCGTCCAGCACGTAGACGCGCCGGCCGGGAAGCGGCCGGCCGATCGGCACGCGGCCGGTGTCGGGCAGACGATCGACGAAGGTCGCGACGGCACCGACGACCGCCTCGGTGGGACCATACATGTTGCACAGCGGCACCCGCGACCAGCCGGAGCGGCGCCAGGCGTCGAGAGCCGCCGGGGCCAGCGCTTCGCCGCTGGTGCACAGCCAGCGCAGGGAGCCGGGCCGCAAGGACTGACCAGAGCCCAGCAGCTCCAGCCACAAGCCGGGCGGCAGGTCGAGGTGGCTCAGCTGCTGTCGGTGCAGCTGACCCAGGCAGTCGTCGACGCCGTAGGCCTCGCGGTGACGCAGGACCAGCGTGGTGCCAGCTTGGAGCGTGCCGAAGATCTGGTCAATCGAGGTGTCGAAGCCAGGATCGGCGAACTGCAGGTAGCGATCGCCAGGGCCGATCGCCAGGGTCGGCGTCAGGTAGCGCAGGTGCGCGGCAGCGGCGGCATGCGACACGGCGACGCCCTTGGGCATGCCGGTGGAGCCAGAAGTGTAGATGAGGTAGGCGGTGGCAGTTGGCGGCACGCGGTCCAGTTGATCCTGCGCGCCGGGAGCCTGGAGCGTCCTTGCACTTGCACGCACCGGCAGCAGCTCCAGCCCCGAGCCGAACTCCCGCACCAGCTCCTTTGCGGGCCCTTCCGCGGGTTCGGCTTCGCGGTGACCGGGTAGCAGCAAACGGCTGGCACCAGCATCGCGCAGGATGCGAGCCTGGCGCGCCGCCGGCACCGACGGACTGAGCGGCAGGTAGACGCCGCCACTGCGCAGCACAGCCAGCGCCGCCACCAGCCACTCACCGCAGCGCCGCGCCAGGATGCCGACCGGCTCTTCGAGCCACGGGCGCAACTGCCGCGCCAGGGCGGCGCTGTGACGGTCGAGGTGACCGAAGCTCAGGTGCCGCTTGCCGTCGACGATGGCGATGGCGTCGGGACGGTGCCGTGCAGCGGCGAGCACCAGCGCGTGCACGGTGGTGGCTGCGTCACTTTCAGCCGTGGACGGCTGCGTGGTGCCGGTAGCCCACTCGTGGCGCAGCTGGTGCCGCTCGGCCGCGCGGAGCAGCGACAGCGAGGACAGCGACGCCGCGGGCGTGGCGGCGAACGCGTGCAGCAGCGTCTCGAAGGCGCGCAACCAGCGCTCGACGGTGGTGGCGTCGAACAGGTCCGCGCGCACCATCGCGTCCAGGTGCAGACCCTGGCCATCGTCGCCGACGTTGAGGTCGAAATCGAGGTCGGCATGCAGCCGTGCGCCGTTACCGATGGCGCGCACCGCCAGCGGCCCCAGGCGGACACCACCCGCCGGCAATGAGCGCTCGTAGTTGAAACCGGCGTCGAACAGGGCACCGCGGCCGGCGTCGTGCACGACGTGACCATGCTGGCGCAGCTGCCGGACCAGGCGGCCGAAGCTGAGCTGCTGGTGGTCGAAGGCGTCGAACAGGCGCGCACGCAGGGCGCGCAGGTGGTCGAGGCCGGACGCAGCGGCAAGCCCGGGCTCAGCCTCGAAGCGCCAGCGCAGCGGCAATTGCTGCACACACAGTGCTACCAGGCCCGCTTCGCGCGGCAGTTCACGGCCCACCGCCACCAATCCGACCACCAGGTCACGACTGCCGCTGAGCCGGCGCAGCAACTGCTGGTAGACGGCGAGCAGGACGACCGTCGGAGTGACGCCGGCGGCAGCGGCCAGGCGGTGCGCGGCGGCGCGAGCTTCGGCATCGAGGTGCCGAAGCTGGCGCCGGCCGACGAAGGACTTGACCGCCGGTCGTGGTCGATCACTGGGCAGTTCCAGTGGCGGAATCTCGCTTCCTGGCCCGGATGGAGACAACTGCTCCAGCCACCAGGCTTCGACATCACCGCTCGCACCTCCGGCGGCCAGGCGGGCGCGGATGGCACTGCCATAATCTGGAGACGGGTCGAGCGACGGGCCGAGCGACGACGGTGCACCCGGCTCGGCCGCCAGCAGCCGTCCCAAGTCGCGCAGCAGCACACCGAAGGAGGCGCCGTCGACCACCAAGTGATGGAGGCTGATGATCAGGCGCGCGCCATGGGGCGGCGGGGCCAGCACCAGCAACACGCGCAGCAAAGGCCCGCGTTGCAAGTCGAACGGTTCACGTGCCTCGCGTCGCTGCAGACGTTCCAGCTCGGCTTCGACTCCGGCGGTAGAGGCGGCGACCGGCAGTGCACGAAGATCGAGACACGGCAGGCGGAACTCACGCGCCTCTCCGGCGGCGGTGAACTCGGCCGGCGGCCACACCGTCTGCACGGCGTCTTTGTCCCCCGTCTCCGTTGCCGGCTCTTCAAAGGTCGTGCGTAGCGCGCCGTGGCGGTCGATCAAGGCTTGCCAGGCTCGCTCCAGCGCCGACGCGTCCAGGAACTCGCTTGCAAGATCGAGCGTCACGCATTGGCGGAAGGCCAGCGACGCCTCGGAGCTGATGCGACTGGCCAGCCACAGGTCGTGCTGCGGTCCGGTGAGCGGCAGCTGCTCGACAAATCTTGGTGCCGGTACGTCCGGTGTCGACTTGTCGGAGGCTGGCCGGTCCGGGGCGGGCGGCAGGAAGCCATGCTGGCGCAGCTCGGCGACCGCGCCGGCAATGGCGTCGAGCACGCGCTGCAGGTCGGCGTCGGTGTGCGCGGTGGTCAGGAAGCACTTGCGACCCTCCCAGATGTAGACACCGCGCTCCACGAGCAGCAGGAAGAAGAGCGCTGCCCACGGAGCCCCGCCAGAAGTCTGTCCCGGAAGGCGAAGATTGAAGAAGGACGAGAAGCCCTCGGCGCGTAGCTCCAGGCCCTGCGCCTCGGCCCAGGCGTTGAGCGTGCGGGTAAAGGCGGCAGTGCGCGCGTCCAGACGCTGCTGCAAGCGTGGACCCGCGGCGCGCAGGTGTTGCAGCACGGCGCGCGCCGCGGCCATGGCGATCGGGTGCTTGTTGAAGGTGCCGGCAAAGAAGGTCTGCACCGCCTCGGGACCGGAGTCGTCGCCGAAGTGCCAGACGCCACCGTCCGCCGCGTCCATGAAACGCGCCGCCCCGGCCACCACGCCGACCGGCAGGCCGCCGGCCAGCACCTTGCCATAGGTCACCAGGTCGGCGCGCACGCCGTACCAGGCCTGGGCACCGCCGGGATGGATGCGGAAGCCGGTGACGATCTCGTCGAAGATCAGGGCGCAGTCCAGCTCGCGGGTGAGGGCACGCAGCTGGTGCAGGAACTCGCGCGGGCGCACCGACGGTCGACCACTCTGCACCGGCTCGACGAGCACGGCCGCCGGAGCCCCAGCAGGCTCGGCGGCGAGCGAGCGCAGCCGCTCCAGGGCATCCGCCTCACCGTATTCCAGCAGCACGACCTCGTCCACTGCCCCCGCCGGCACCCCCGGCACCGCCGGCACCACCCGCCCGCCGCGCGGACGCGCCAGCACCGGGTCGAAACCACCGTGGTAGGAGTGAACGAAGTAGACCAGCCGTGAACGTCCGGTAACGGCGCGCGCCATGCGTACGGCGGACATCACCGCCTCGGTGCCGGAGTTGCAGAAGGCGACCCGCTCGACCCCGGTGAGTTCACACACCAGCTCGGCGACCTCGCCCGCCAGCGGCGTTTGGGGTCCGATCTGCAGACCGCGGTCGAGCTGCGCGTCGAGGGCTCGGCGCAGGAAGGGCGGCGTGTGGCCGAAGAGGTAGATGCCGAAGCCCATCGTCAGGTCGATGTACTCGTGACCATCGACGTCCCAGATACGGCTGCCGGCCGAACGCTCGGCGACGATCGGGTAGATCAGTTCTTTCCAGCGCTGCCGGAAACCCGCAGCAACGCGCGGGTCCGCGAGCGCCGTGCGGTGCGCCTCGGTGAGTGCCTTGGAGCGCGCGGTGCGCGTGCAGTAGCGAGCGGTGAAGGCGTCGAGAAAGCGCGCCTGCTCGGGCGTCAATTCGGAGGCGGTGGAGCCCTGTGCGCGGGTCAGCGCCACGGGACGATGCGGACCGTAAGCGGCGGCACTCTCGGAAGCAACAGACGTATCGGCGGGCGCGCGATCAGGTACCGGTACGGGCACTGTCGCGGAGGGAGCAGCCACCGGAACTGGCGCCACCGGAACTGGAATCTCCGCCGACTCGCCGAGCTCGTCAGCCAAGACGCGCAGCGTCGGCAGATCTTCGAGCAGGCGACGAAACGGGATCTTGACGCCGAAGCGGCTCTCCAGACCCTGGCTCGCCTGCAGCAGCATGAGGGAGTCCATGCCGAGTTCGGGAAAGCTGGCGTCCAGGTCGAGCTGGTCGACCGGCACGGCGAGCAGCTCGGCGAACAGCTGGTGGAGTGGTGAAGCCGGCTCGACTGCTGGCTCGATTGGCCTCTGGACTGGCCTCTCCACCAGCTGCGCGATGGCCGTGGGTGCCGAGGTCTCCAACCAATACCGCTGGCGCTGGAAGGCGTACCCCGGGAGCACCAGGCGCCGTCGGCCCTCGGCGGGCGTGCCCCAAAGGACCGCTTCGTCGAGATCGAGGCCATGGCACCAAAGCTCACCGGCGGTGCTCAGGAGTTGCTCGATATCGGTGGTGGCTTCTTTCGCTGGTGCTGCCTTCGCGGGTGCTGGGGGCAGTGACGCCCACGCCTTGCCCTTCCAGCCCTGGAGGATCGCCAGGCGGGTCAGAGCCTCGCCGGGACCGACCTCGACGACCACGTCGGCACGCTCAGCCAGCGCCGCCAGGCCGTCGGCGAAGCGCACCGAGGCACGCAGGTGACGTGCCCAGTAGGCGGCATCGAACGCTTGTCCTTCAGTGATCCAGGTACCGCTGACGTTGGAGACGAAGGGCGTCTTCAAGACCCGAGACGACACCGGCGACGTGCCCAGGGCCTGGCGCACGGCGGCTTCCAGTGCCGGCGCGGCGGCGTCCATGGCGGCGCTGTGGAAGGCGTGCGAGGTGTGCAGGCGGCGGTACGCCACCGGTGCAGTACCGTCCTTGCCCGATTCCGCCAGCTCAGCCGGCCGTGCCAACTCAGCTTCGAGCGCCCGGATCGACGCTTCCGGGCCGGCGACCACACAGCGTGCCGGTGCGTTGATCGCCGCCAGCTCGGCACCGGCCGGCAAGCGCGGGATCAGCTCCTCGGGACTCAGCGACACGGTGAGCATGGCGCCGGGCGCACACGCCTGCGCCAGCCGACCGCGCTCGGCGACCAGCGTCAGAGCGGCGTCGAGACTGAAGACGCCGGCTCGGCAGGCAGCAACGAATTCGCCGATCGAGTGCCCGAGCAGCGCCACCGGTTCGACGCCCCAGCTGGCCCACAGCTCGGCCAGTGCATACTCGACGGCGAACAACGCCGGCTGCGCGTGCCGGGTCTCGGTGAGTCGACCCGCCAACACCTCGGGCGCTGCTTCTCCCTCCGTCTCTCCCCCGTCCAGGCCCAGCACGGCGAGCAGGTCGAGGGTCGGACGCAGCACGTCCGCGCAGCGCTGCAAGGCCGCGCGGAACACCGGCTCGTGCCGCCACAGGCCGGCAGCCATGCGCTGGTACTGCGAACCTTGGCCGGAGAACAGGAAGGCGACGCGCGGCGGCCGACTTGCTGCTTCGACGCAGGGAGCACTGTTCACAAGCCCAGCCAGTCGACCCGCCAGAGCCTCCGCACTTTCGGCCACCACCGTGCGGCGGTGACGGAAGCTCCGGCGCCCGGCGGCGAGGGTGAAGGCGAGGTCGGCGGCGACGAGTGGTGCTTGGTCGGAGCCCCGATGCAGGTGGCTGTAAAGCCAGCGCGTCAGCGCGGCGGTCATCTCGTCCAGGGCTTGCGGCGTGCGGGCCGACAGGCGGAAGAGTTGCGCGCCGCGCTCCGACCCGCCGGCAGGTCGCTCAGCTACGTCGGCGCGGACGGGCGCCTCTTCCACGATCACGTGCGCATTGGTCCCCCCCATGCCGAACGAGCTGATGCCCGCCCGTCGCGGTGAGCTGCCTTCGACTGTCGCCGGCCAGGGGCCCAACTCGCTCTGGACGTAGAACGGACCGCGATCAAAGTCGATCTTGGGGTTGGGGCGCTGGAAGTGCAGCGTCGGCGGCAGCAGACCGTGTTCGAGCGTCAGCACGGTCTTGATCAAGCCGGTGATACCAGCCGCGGCGTCGAGGTGACCGAAGTTGCTCTTGACCGAACCGAGCGCCACGCTGCGCCTGGGGAGAGAGCCCCCATCAGCAGCGGAGGCTGCCGCAGACGCACCATCGGCAGCGGAGGCTGCCGCAGACGCACCATCGGCAGCGGAGGCTGCCGCAAAAGCTATACCGAGCGCCGCGATCTCGACCGGATCCCCCAGCTCCGTACCCGTGCCGTGCGCCTCGACGTAGCCGATCGACGCCGCCGGCACACCCGCCGCCGCCAGCGCGTCACGCACCACCTGCGCCTGCCCGTCCACCGACGGTGCCGTGAAGCCGACCTTCAGCGCGCCATCGTTGTTGATCGCCGAGCCGCGCAGCACGGCGCGGATCGGATCGCTGTCGGCGAGCGCATCGGAGAGCCGCTTGAGCACCACCGCGCCAGCGCCGTTGCCACCCACCGTGCCGCCGGCCGCGGCGTCGAAGGCACGGCAGTGGCCGTCGGGCGACAAGATACCGCCGACCGCGTGCCGGTAGCCGGTGGGTCGCAGCACGGTCACCGACGCCCCGCCCGCGATCGCCGCGCGGCACTCCCCCGACAGCAGGCTGCGGCAGGCCAGGTGCACCGCCACCAGCGAGGTCGAGCACGCGGTCTGCACGTTGACCGCCGGCCCCTTGAGGTCGAGCACGTAGGCGACGCGCGCCGGCAAGGCGTCGTTGCGGTTGCCCAGGAACGCCTGCAGCGGCGCGACGGTGTCGCCGAGCGACCGGTGATCGCGCAGGTATCCGCTCTGGCTGGCGCCAGCAAAGACACCGACCCTGCCGCCCAAGCTGTCCGGTCGATGGCCCGCGCTCTCGATCGCCTCCCAGGCGACTTCCAGGAACAGGCGCTGCTGCGGGTCGAGCACCGTCGCCTCGCGGGCGCTGAAGCCGAAGAAGTCAGCGTCGAACTGATCTACCTGATCGAGTACTGCACACGCCGGCACGTAGGCCGGATCATTGAGCTGCTCGGCCGGCACCCCGGCGGCGAGCAGTTCGTCGCGCGAGAAGAAGGTGACGCTCTCGACACCACCGCACAGGTTGCGCCAGAAGGTCTCCAGATCAGGCGCGCCGGGAAAGCGTCCGGCCATACCGACGATGGCGATCGTATCTGCGGGCAGGTCGTGCCCGGGGTCGGGGGCAGCGCCGGTGTCACGTCCGGCCTGGGT
>CBDUPA010000016.1:0-154711 GCA_965368975.1 uncultured bacterium
CCTGGACAGCGCTCTGGCCAACATCACCGGTGGCGTGGTTACCCCGAAGACCTTCTCGGTCACCACCGGCCCGAACGATGTCCTTCTCGGCCCGTGATCTGACACTCCGAGCGCTTTAGCGCTGTGAGAAACGCCCGGTCGCCGCAAGGTAGCCGGGCGTTTTTCTATTTGGAGCCGTCGCGGGAGCGCCGTTGGGTGCAACTCGCAGGGCGCTCGACCGTATCAAGGAGCGTGACACGATGACTTCATCCCTTACGATGCGTGTCCTGGGTCCGAGTTTCCACCTTGTTTCGAGGAGTACCCTGATGAAGAAGACCAAGCGAGAGCAGCAGCGCCTGAACCTGACCCGTGAGACCCTTCGCCAACTGGAGAACGAGCAGCTCGATCAGGCTGCGGGTGGAGTCGAGATCTCGACCAGCATGCCGGCTTACTGCGGCGTTGCCATGGCCTGACGGTTCACTTTCTGACCCGAGGAGATCACCCATGAAGATCAGAACCGAGCAGAAGCGTCTCCAGCTGACCCGCGAAACCCTGCAGCAGCTGGAGCAAAGCCAGTTGGAGCAGGCGGCGGGCGGCGTCGAGATTTCGGGCAGCTACCCCTTCTGCGCCAAGTAACCAGCGGCAAGGAGTCGGGGCTGGTTCCCGACCTTGCCACTGCCCCGCGATGATGGACGCCCGGTGCCGGTCTCGTCACCGGGCGTTGCTGTGTCCACGACACCTGAGCAGTGGTGGAAGGCCGCATCTACGGCACGGGCCGGCAACCGGCTCGTGGTATGCTCCGCCGGATTTGTGACGCCCATTCGACGACTTCCGGAGGAGACGCCCGTGAATGCCCTCGAGCGCCTAGCGCAGAGCCTGTCTGAAACTATCACCACGTACCTGCAGCCAGTTGCAGACTTCATGAGCTACTGGGTCTGGGCCTGGGGGCCTTTCGAAGTGCCTCTGCTGGTCATTGTGCTGCTGGGAACGGGGCTGTACATCACCATCCGGCTGGCCTTGGTGCAGGTGCGCGGCTTCAAGCACGCCATCGACATTACGCGCGGCAAGTACGACCGGCCGGAGGACGAGGGCGACCTCAAGCACTTCCAGGCGCTGACCACCGCGCTGTCGGCGACCGTCGGTATCGGCAACATCGCCGGCGTTGCGATCGCGATTCGCCTGGGTGGCCCGGGTGCGCTGTTCTGGATGTGGCTGGTGGCCTTCTTTGGCATGGCGCTCAAGTTCGCCGAGTGCACGCTGGCGGTGAAGTACCGCAAGGTGCACGAAGACGGCTCGGTGTCCGGCGGTCCGATGTACTACATCGAGAAGGGCCTGGGGCGCGCCTGGAAGCCGATGGCGCTGTTCTTCGCCCTGTGCTGCATCGTCAGCTCGCTGGGTGCCGGCAACATGAATCAATCGAATACCATGGCCGGTCAAGTGCAGCAGAGCCTGGGCATCGAGCCGGTATGGACGGCGCTGGTGTTCGCGGTGCTGGTGGCGACGGTCATTCTGGGCGGCATCAAGCGGATCGGCAAGGTGACCTCGATCCTGGCTCCGGCAATGGCGCTGATGTACGTCGTCGGTGCGTTGATCATCCTGCTGCTCAACGTGCAAGACATCCCCGCTGGCCTGTCGCTGATCGTCAGCCAGGCTTTCGCGCCGGAACCGCTGGTCGGCGGTGGCACCGCGTCCTTCATGGTGACCCTGATGTGGGGTGTGCGTCGCGGTCTCTTCTCCAACGAAGCAGGGCAAGGCTCGGCACCGATCGCCCACGCGGCAGCCAAGACCGACGAACCCGTGCGCGAAGGGCTGGTGGCGTCGCTCGAACCGTTCATCGACACGCTGGTGATCTGCACCATGACCGGTCTGGTGATCGTCCTCAGCGGTGCCTACAAGGACAAGGTGGAGCAGCCGCTCAACCTGGGTGAGGTGGAAGCCGTCTTGATGGCCGAAGCTTCTGACGACCGCCTGCTCGACCTGCGGCAAGCACGGGCAGAAACCTCGAACACCGAGGTGCGGGTAGTCGACGGCCAACTGCGCGGCGCCACCCTCTTCTACCAACAGTCGACCATCGAGGATGTTCTGCTGACCGCTGGTGGCGAACCCTGGAGCGGCGCCCTGAACATCGACAGCGGAGGTAGCGTCGAGGTGCTCGGAGACGGTTCGCCGGACCTCACGGGCCGGGCTCTGCTGCACGGTGCACCGCTGACCTCACACGGTTTCGTCAAGGGCCTGGGTGGTACCGGCGAGTGGATCGTCACGCTAGCCGTGGTCCTGTTCGCCGTCTCGACGGCCATCTCGTGGTCCTACTACGGAGACCGCGCCACGGAGTACGTGTTCGGCGAGAAGGCCATCCAGATCTACCGCTTGCTGTTCGTCGTCTTCTTCTTCCTGGGGGCCATCCTGCCACTGCAGGCAGTGTGGGACTTTGGTGACGTCGCGTTGGGGTTGATGTCCTTCCCCAACCTGATCGCACTGCTGCTACTTTCGGGCGGCCTGGCGAAGATGACGAAGGACTACTTCGCCAAGGACCACAAGCCGTTCAAGTAGGGGGTCCGAGATCCGGGTAGGGGCACCCCCCGTGGGTGCCCCCCGGACGTTGCGGTCTACCCCAGCAACTGCGCCCGGACCGCAGCCAAGGTCTCGGCCAGTCCTGGCGGACAGACCTCCGCGCGCAAGTCGGCGCCGCCCGTGGTATCCAGCGTTTCCCGCAGGTGCTGCGCCGCCAGCTCGTCGGCCGTGCGGCTGTGCGTCGCTACGATCGGTCCGCTGACCAGGAGGCGACTGTCCGGCAAGGCCTGCCGCAGCACACACAGTTGCTCACCAGCGGCGTCCATCTGTTCTCGATGACTGAGGCTGAGCAAGATCGCCTTTGGCTGCGCGAAGCGTGCGAAGTCGAGCACTTCGTCGGCCGGCGTGGAGGCGTGCAGCAAGTCGCTGTAGAAGCCCTCGTTCTCCAGCAGATGGCCGAGGATCTCGGGGCCCAGCTGATGGCGGTTCCCGGGAGCGCACAGCAGCAGGACGCGCCGCTTCTCGTCCAGGCCGTGGACCACCGGGGGGCACAGGTAGCGAACGACCCGCCGGCACACCGCGCGCGCCATCTGTTCTTGGCCGCTACGCATGTCTCCGGCCTCCCAGCGCTGGCTGATCGTGCGCAGCACGGGAGCCACGACGGAGTCGAGCACCTCGAGAATGTCGAGCCCGCCGGTGCGCAGATTGTCCACAGCTTCCACGCACAGGTGGACGCTACCTAGCAGGGCTCCGTTGGAGAACTGCTCGTGCGCTTCGCGCACACGCTCTTCAGTCAGGCTCATCATTCTTTGACTCGAGTTTCGAAGGTTCTCGACCTCACGCATCCGAGACGGGCGGTCCCGGAAGAGTGAGAGGAAGGCCTCAAGCCTAGCATGTTGGCGTACCGCCTCCTGCAAGCCACCCTGCCTCTTGGGAGGGCCGGCGAGCTGGAGAACCTGGCTGGACCCAACTCGATGCGCACGGTCCTGCCAAGAGCGTGACTTCGTGCTCCACGCTCTCTGCATCATCTCGGCGCAGCGTGTTGCAATCCCAAGAGGCCCGTGCTAAGTTCCGGCTCTCACGGCTGTGGCACCCACACCGTTCGCGGGCGCTGGCCACAAGCTATCTGCGAACGGAACGAGAGTCCCCGGGAACCCGGAAAGAAATCCGAACTCTGCCTCTGAACAGCGGCAGTCCTCGGTGTTCCGGACCCCAACCCGGTATCCTGGGCTCCGAAACAGCCAGCCGTCGGCCTCGACGCCCGGCGGAAAAATGAAGTCCCGAAGTTGAGTGCGCTGAGTGCTTGACGGGGCCGAGTCGATTTGCTAGATTCCGCCTTCCCGAGTGGGCAAGTCCTGAGCTTGTCTGCGTTGAGGGCGACACCACAACCGAGCGAACAACGCGGTGCTGAACCGGCTAGTCCGGTTCTGAGCGTGACGGCCTGCTGCCGGGTGCCCCAGTTGGGGCAACGAATCCGGCGGATTCGCCAGCTGGCGGCAGGTCACCATATTTACTGTCTGAGGAAACACATGCCGACGATTCATCAGCTCGTGCGCAAGGGGAGAGAACGGCAAATCTCCAAGACCAAGAGCCCGGCGCTGCAGTCCTCGCCGCAGAAGCGGGGGGTGTGCGTTCGTGTCTACACGCAGACCCCCAAGAAGCCGAACTCCGCGCTGCGCAAGGTGGCTCGTGTGCGCCTGACCAACGGTATCGAGGTGACCACCTACATTCCGGGTGTGGGGCACAACCTGCAGGAGCACTCGATCGTGCTGATTCGCGGTGGTCGTGTGAAGGATCTGCCGGGCGTGCGCTACCACGTGGTGCGTGGCACGCTGGACGCCGTGGGTGTCGCCGATCGCCGTCAGAGTCGCTCCAAGTATGGTGCCAAGCGCCCCAAGTAAGAGGTCGAGATAAGTCATGCCAAGGCGTAGAGAAGTCCCGAAGCGCGAGATCCTGCCGGATCCGCTCTACAACTCCCAGTTGCTGGCGAAGTTCGTCAATGTGCTGATGAGCGACGGCAAGAAGAGTACCGCTCAGCGCATTCTGTACGATGCCCTCGAGACCATTCAGGAGCGGACCAGTGATGATCCGATGAAGGTCTTCAAGCGGGCGGTCGAGAACGTCAAGCCCGCGGTTGAGGTCAAGTCGCGCCGCGTGGGTGGTTCGACCTATCAGGTTCCTGTCGAGGTGCGGCCGGTGCGTCGTCTTGCTCTGTCCATGCGCTGGCTGATCAACGCCGCTGCCGGTCGTGGTGAGAAGACCATGAAGTTGCGACTCGCCAATGAGTTGATGGATGCTGCCGAGAGCCGCGGTGTCGCCATTAAGAAGAAGGACGATACCCATCGCATGGCGGATGCCAACAAGGCGTTCTCGCACTATCGCTGGTAGGTCCTGCCGCTGATCGATTCGGCTCCCCTGCGGCTGCTGTTGGACTGGTGAGTGCCGGTTCGGAGTTGTCCGCTGACTAGCAAGCACGAAAACAAAATCCACGAGCGCGGGCCTAGTCGGCAAGGCTAGGGTCCAGCGCATCTGCATGATAAGCGCGCTTCGATCTTCGAGGAAGGCGCGCTCAACCAAAACGAGTAAGTCGACATGGCACGCAAAGTTGCTCTCAAAGACACGCGCAACATCGGCATCATGGCCCACATTGATGCCGGCAAGACCACTACGACCGAGCGCATCCTCTTCTACACCGGCATCAACTACAAGATTGGTGAGGTGCACGAGGGCACGGCGACGATGGACTGGATGGTTCAGGAGCAGGAGCGCGGTATCACCATTACCGCTGCGGCAACGCAGTGTTCCTGGGACGACCACCGTGTCAACATCATTGATACGCCGGGGCATGTGGACTTCACTGCCGAGGTGGAGCGCTCCTTGCGCGTGCTCGATGGTGCGGTGGCGGTGTTCGATGCCGTTGCCGGTGTCGAGCCGCAGTCCGAGACGGTCTGGCGTCAAGCCGATCGCTACGGTGTGCCGCGTATCGCCTTCGTCAACAAGCTCGATCGCGTGGGCGCCGACTTCGATCGCTGTGTCGCCATGATGCGCTCGCGGCTGAACGCGTCCCCGGTGCCGGTGCAGTTGCCCTGGGGGAGTGAGGCGGATCTGAAGGGTGTCATCGATCTGATCGAGATGCGGGGCATCTACTATCAAGATGAGGCTCTGGGTGCGCAGTACGAGGTGGTCGATATTCCGGATGAGCTGAAGGATGCCGCCATGGAGGCGCGCGAGCAGATGGTCGAGGCGGTCGCCGAGACCGACGACGAGCTGCTCGAGAAGTACCTGGGTGGTGAAGAGGTGACCAATGACGAGCTGCGCGCGGCGCTGCGTCAGGCCACCATCTCCAGTCAGCTGCAGCCGGTTCTGTGCGGTAGCGCCTTTAAGAACAAGGGCGTGCAGCCACTGCTCGACGCCATCGTCGCCTTCCTGCCGAGTCCGCTGGATCTGCCGCCTGTGCAGGGTCTGTTGCCGGACAGCGATGAGCCGGCCGAGCGTCCGTCCGCCGACGAGGCTCCGTTCTCGGCGCTCGTGTTCAAGATTCTCACGGATCCCTTCGTCGGTCAGCTGGCCTACTTCCGGGTTTACTCGGGCTTCATCGAGGCTGGCTCGCACGTGCTCAATGCCACCAAGGGTAAGAAAGAGCGGATCGGTCGTCTGCTCAAGATGCATGCTAACAAGCGCGAGGAGATCAAGGAAGTTCGCGCTGGCGACATCGCCGCCGCGGTCGGCCTCAAGGGTGTTGGCACGGGCGATACGATTTGTGTCCAGGATAGCCCGATCATTCTCGAGTCGATGACCTTCCCGGAGCCGGTGATCTCGGTGGCGATCGAGCCCAAGACCAAGGCCGATCAGGAGAAGCTCGGTGTCGCCCTGTCGAAGCTGATGCAGGAGGACCCGACGTTCCGCGTGCATACCGATCCGGAGACGATGCAGACGTTGATCTCCGGTATGGGTGAGCTCCACCTCGAGATCATCACCGATCGTCTGCTGCGCGAGTTCAGCGTCGGGGCCAACATCGGTCAGCCGCAGGTTGCCTACCGCGAGAGCATCACCAAGGAAGCCGATGGCGAGGGGCGTTTCGTGCGCCAGAGTGGTGGCCGTGGTCAGTATGGCCATTGCAAGATTCACATGCGCCCGACCGACAAGGGCGACTTTGTGTTCAACAACAAGATCGTCGGCGGTACCATTCCGAAGGAATACATCAAGCCGATCGAGCAGGGTATGCGCGAGGCGATCGAGACCGGTCCCCTGGCGGGCTACCCGCTGCAAGGTCTTGAAGTCGATGTCTACGACGGTAGCTTCCACGATGTGGACTCCTCGGAGGGCGCTTTCAAGATCGCTGGCTCGATGGCCCTCAAGGATGCCGCCAAGCGTGCCGGCCTTGCGCTGATGGAGCCGGTCATGGAGGTTGAGGTGGTGACGCCCGAGGAGTATATGGGCGACGTCATCGGTGACATCAACTCCCGCCGCGGCAAGGTGCAGCACATGGAGGCGCGCGGTGACGCGCAGGTCATTCGCTGCCGCGTGCCGCTGTCCGAGATGTTCGGCTACGCCACCCAGTTGCGTTCCATGACGCAGGGTCGCGCCAGCTACAGCATGCAGTTCGCCGCTTACGAGCAGGCGCCCAAGAACGTATCCGAAGAGATCGTTGCCAAGGCCGCCGGCTGACGCCGCGGTACTGAGTCGCGAGGGACTAGCACATGGACGAAAAGATCCGCATCCGCCTAAAGGCCTACGATTATCGGGTTCTCGATACCTCGGCACACGAGATCGTCGACACGGCCCGGCGCACTGGCGCCCGGGTGGTGGGGCCGATCCCGTTGCCGACGGACATCACCCGTTACACCGTCAATCGCTCGCCGCACGTCGACAAGAAGTCGCGCGAGCAGTTCGAGATGCGTACCCACAAGCGCTTGCTGGACATCTTCGAGCCCACCGGTCAGACGGTGGACGCGCTGATGAAGCTAGAGTTGCCGGCTGGCGTGGACGTCGAGATCAAGGCCTTCGACCGTTGAAGCTAACTGTTGAGGCGTAGGAGATAAGGGCAATGGAAGGGATCCTAGGCAAAAAGGTCGGTATGACCCAGATCTTCGGTGAGCACGGTGAAATCGTGCCGGTCACCGTCGTGCAGGCCGGGCCGTGCCGTGTGGTGCAGCGCAAGAGCGCCGACGGCCGTGATCGGTACGAAGCCGTGCAACTAGGCCTGGTCGAGCCGGAGGGTTCGGAGCCGAAGGTCAACAAGCCGAAGCAGGGTCACTTCGACAAGGCGGGTGTGAAGCCGATGCGCTTCCTCGTCGAGTTCGAGGTCGATGCCAGCAGCGAGCTGGAGGCCGGCTCCGAGGTTCTGCTGACCATGTTCAATGAAGGTGACTTCGTCGATGTGGTCGGTACCAGCAAGGGCAAGGGTTTTCAGGGTGTGATCAAGCGACACGGCTTCAGCGGTGGTCGCGCGACCCATGGCTCTATGTTTCATCGCGCTCCCGGTTCGATCGGCAACTCGGCCTATCCGGCGCGTGTGATCAAAGGCAAGCGGCTGCCTGGGCAGACGGGTGCCAAGCGGATCACCACCAAGAACCTGAAGGTGATCAAGGTGGACGAAGAGAACAGCCTTCTGTACATCCGTGGTTCAGTTCCGGGCGCCAAGGGCGGCTATGTGGCCGTGCAGCGCGCGAAGAAGGGCTGATGAGGCTCGTGAGCACGACGAGGCTGTATAGCAAAAGGGATCGGCGATGAAAGTATCTGTCAAGAGCCTGGTCAACCAGGACGTCAAGGAAGTCGAAGTACCGGAGACGGTGTTCGGCTACAAGTACAGCGAGCACCTGATCCACTTGGCGGTGCAGGCGTACCTGGCCTCGCAGCGCCGGGGAACCCACAAGACCAAGGGGCGCGGTGAAGTTTCGGGCTCGGGACGCAAGCTGTGGCGCCAGAAGGGTACAGGCCGCGCGCGTGTCGGTGACATCCGGACGCCGCTGTGGCGCAGTGGTGGTACCGTTCACGGCCCGCAGCCGCGTAGCTACACCCAGAAGCTCACCGCCGCCGAGAAGCGCAATGCGCTCAAGTCCGCGCTATCGCGGAAGCTCGCCGAAGAGCAGATTCTGGTGGTCGAGAACTTCGATCTGGGGAGCCACAAGACCGGCGAGCTAGTCAAGGTGCTCGACGGCCTTGGTGTCGACTCCAAGGCGTTGTTGATCGACAGCCGCGACAACACCAACCTGGAGCGTGCAGCGCGCAACAACCCGACCGTCAAGGCCGTGGATGCGCTGTCGGTCAACGTCTACGACGTCGTCGATCGCTCCCACCTGGTGCTCAGTGAACGGGCTCTCAACAAGCTCGTGGAGGTGCTGGACCGATGAGAGAACAAGAGATCCTGCGCCGTCCGCTGGTGACCGAGAAGGTTGCGCTGGCCGGTGAAGAAGCCAACGTCGTGGTCTTTGAGGTTGCTCGCGCCGCCAACAAGATTCAGGTGAAGCAGGCCGTCGAGTCGCGCTTCAAGCGCAAGGTGGCCGAGGTTCGTGTGGCCAACATGCACGGCAAGGTGCGCCGCCAGGGGCGCTATGTCGGCCGTCGCCCGGACTGGAAGAAGGCCTACGTTCGCTTGGCCGAAGGTGAGAAGCCCATCGACTTCTTCGAAGGGTGAGGCAAGCTGGCTGAACCACGAAGGATGAGCTGAAGCAAGCCCACTCGAGATGAGCTGAAGCAAGGCAGAGCTAGGAGCTGGAAGAATGGCGATTCGACAATTAAAACCGACCAATCCCGCAAGCCGATTCCAAACGGTCAAGACCTTCGACGAACTGTCGGGGGCGGCGCCGCACAAGCCGCTGACCAAGGGGAAGAAGCGGATCGGCGGCCGCAACAACAAGGGTCAGCAGACCATCTGGTTCCGTGGCGGCGGTCACAAGCGCCGCTACCGTATGATCGACTTCAAGCGCAACAAGGACGGCGTGCCGGCCAAGGTAGCTTCGGTCGAGTACGACCCGAACCGCTCGGCGCACATCGCATTGCTGCACTACGCCGATGGTGAGAAGCGCTACATTCTGTGGCCGAATGGCCTGGAGGTCGGTGCCACAGTGATCGCCGGAGCCGACTCGGCGATCGACTTGGGCAACTGCCTGCCGCTGCGCAGCATTCCTCTCGGTACCATCATTCACAACATCGAACTGAAGATCGGTAAGGGTGGACAGATGGTGCGCAGCGCCGGGGCCGGCGCTCAGTTGATGGCCAAGGAAGGTGACTACGCGCAGGTGCGTTTGCCCTCCGGCGAAGTTCGTCGTGTGCACCTGGAGTGCCGTGCGACGATCGGCCAGGTCGGCAATCTGGAGCATGAGAACGTGTCCCTCGGTAAGGCCGGCCGCAACCGCTGGAAGGGTCGCCGTCCGCACAACCGAGGCGTGGTGATGAACCCGGTGGACCATCCCATGGGTGGCGGTGAAGGTCGCTCCTCTGGTGGCCGGCATCCCTGCACGCCGTGGGGCAAGCCGACCAAGGGCTACAAGACGCGCAACAACAAGCGTACCGACAACATGATCGTGCGCCGACGCAACCGTAAGTAAGTACAGCCGACTGGCGCAAGGAAGAGGTAGACAGCATGGCTCGCTCACTCAAAAAGGGCTACTTCGTCGATTACCACTTGTTGGAAAAGATCGAAGTGCAAAATCAGGCGACGCGGCGCGGCGTGATCCGCACCTGGTCCCGGCGTTCGGTGATCACCCCGGAAATGGTTGGCCACACCATCGCGGTGCACAATGGCTCGAAGTTCATTCCGGTCTACATCACGGAGAACATGGTCGGGCACAAGCTCGGTGAGTTCGCCCAGACGCGGACCTTCCGCAGTCACTCCGGCAAGAAGGAGAAGGGCGCCCGCGGGCGCTGAGGGAGAGGATCATGGAATTTACCGCCAAGCTGCGCTACCACCGGTCTTCGGCTCAGAAGGTTCGTCTGGTCGCCGATCTCATCCGTGGCAAGGACGTGGAAGAAGCCGCCAACATCCTGCGCCAGACGCGCAAGGCCGCTGCCCGTCCGATGGAAAAACTCCTGCGCTCCGCGGTCGCCAATGCTGAACACCGCGACGAGCAACTGGACACGGATCTGCTCTATGTCAAGAGCATCTTCGTAGACGAAGGACCGACGTTGAAGCGCATCCGGCCGGCGCCAATGGGCCGCGCCTTCCGCATCCTCAAGCGGATGAGCCACATTACGATCAAGCTGGACACCCGCCAGGAAGCAGAGGAGGAATAAGGCAGTGGGTCAGAAAACACATCCATACGGATTCCGGTTGGGATACAACAAGAGTTGGCACTCCCGCTGGTACGCCGAAGGTCAGTATGCCGACTATCTGCACTCCGACCTCGAGCTGCGCAAGCAGCTGAAGACGCGCCTCGGTCACGCCGGCGTCAGCGAGATCGACATCGAACGCGCTGCCGACAAGATGCGCGTTACCATCTACACTTCGCGCCCTGGCATCATCATCGGTCGCAAGGGAGCTGAAGTCGACAAGCTGCGCGATGATCTGCAGAAGCAGATGGGCCGCGAAGTGCACATCAACATCCAAGAGATCACTCGGCCGGAGCTGGACGCTCAGCTGGTGGCCGAATCGATCGCCGGTCAGCTGATACGCCGTGTTTCCTTCCGTCGGGCGATGAAGAAGGCCATGGAGTCCGCGTTCCGCTTCGGAGCCAAGGGCGTCAAGATCATGGTCGGCGGCCGCCTCGGCGGCGCCGAGATCGCTCGCACCGAGTGGTACCAGGACGGCCGGCTGCCTCTGCACACGCTCAAGGCCGATATCGACTACGGCCTCGCTGAAGCTTTCACGACCTACGGTGCCATCGGCGTCAAGGTGTGGGTATACAAGGGTGATCTCGTCAAGGAGAAGAGCCGCCGGGCCGGGACCTGAGGGTCCTGAGTTGCCAGAGCGAGCGGAGGGTAATCAGCCATGTTGATGCCGAAGAAGGTCAAATATCGCAAGAGTCACCGTGGGCGCACCAAGGGGCGCGCCAAGGGCGGCGCCACGATTGCGTTCGGCGACTACGCGCTGCAGGCGCTGGAGCCGGGATACATCACGGCGCGCCAGATCGAGGCGGCTCGTATCGCTATCACTCGTCACGTCAAGCGTGGTGGCAAGGTCTGGATTCGCATTTTTCCGGATCACCCGTTCACCAAGAAGCCCTTGGAAACTCGTATGGGTAAGGGTAAAGGCAACCCGGAAGGCTGGGTGTGTCGTGTCAAGCCCGGTCGCATTCTCTACGAGCTCGAAGGTGTCGACCCGCACTTGGCGTCCGAGGCCATGCGCCGCGCGGCCATGAAGCTGGGCGTCAAGACCCGCTTTGTCACCCGCAACGAAGAGCTGCGCTGAACGCTTGCAGGGTGCCAGGAGTTAAGACATGAAAGCGCAAGATCTCAGAACGCTAACGGCAGAAGAGCTGCAGACCCGAGAGACTGAACTCGCGGACCAGCTGTTCGTGCTGCGGGTGCAGAAGGTGACGGGGAAGCTTGAAAAACCGTCGAAGCTGCGCGAAGTCCGTCGCGACATGGCGCGCGTGATGACGGTGCTACGCGAGAAGAAGGAGCAGTAAGGGAATGAGCGAGAACGCCACCCAGACCCAGGACGCGGGTACCAAGGTTCGCGGCCAACGCCAGCTCAAGACGGGCGTCGTGCTGAGTTCCGCCATGGACAAGACCATTATCGTGGCGGTGCCCAAGACCTATATGCATCCGCTGTATCACCGCTACGTCAAGCGAACTTCGAAGTTCGCCGCCCATGACGAGCGCAACGAGTGCAACGCTGGCGACACCGTGACCATCGTCGCGTGCCGTCCGCTGTCGAAGCGCAAGCGCTGGCGATTGAAAGAAATCGTCAAGCGGGCCGACTAACGCCGCTAAGGTTCGAGAGGGACGAGCGATGATCCAGATGGGAACCATTCTCGATGTGGCCGACAACTCCGGCGCCAAGAAGATCTCGTGCATTCACATGCGCGGTGGATCGGCTGGCCGCTACGGCCGAGTCGGCGACGTGATCACGGCTTCGGTCAAAGAAGCGACACCGGACGGTACGGTCAAGAAGGGCCAGGTCGTGAGAGCTGTCATCGTGCGCACGCGCAAGGAGCAGCGGCGCAAGGACGGCAGCTACATCCGCTTCGATAGCAACTCGGCGGTTCTGGTGAACGATGCCGGTGAGCCGGTCGGCACACGTGTGTTCGGTCCGGTGGCGCGTGAGCTGCGCGAGCGCCGTTTTATGAAGATCGTGTCCCTGGCACCCGAGGTGCTGTGACCGCTACATCCTGGGAAACAAGTCCTGAGGAATACGGCGGTCCGGGACGACGACGGCCGAGGAACAAGGTGCGATGATCAAGGTAAAAGTCAAAAAGAACGACCAGGTCCTGGTGACCCGCGGCAAAGACCGCGGGGCTACCGGCCGGGTGCTGAGTGTGCTGCCGACGGAAAACCGGGCGCTGGTGGAGCGGGTCAACATGATCAAGCGCCACACTCGTCCGAATCCGCAACGGGGCGTCCAAGGTGGTGTCATCGAGCGCGAAGCGCCGATCAGCATCGCCAACCTGAAAGTGATTTGCCAGAACTGTGGCAAGCCGTCGCGCCTGGGCCGCCGTCAGAACAAGAACGGCCGGAACGTGCGCTTCTGCAAGACCTGCAACGAGAACATCGACTGATGGCTAAGAAAGTGACTGAAGCACCCAACGGCAGTGGCTCGGCGCCGCGTCTGAAGACGCTGTACCGGGACACGGTCGCCGAGAAGCTGACGAGCGAGTTCAGCATCGCCAACAAGATGGCGCTGCCGAGGTTGGTCAAGGTATCCCTGAACATGGGGCTCGGCGAAGCGATCCAGAACGGCAAGATGCTCGACGACGCCGTCGAAGAATTGTCGAACATCGCCGGTCAACGGCCGACGATCACCCGCGCCCGCAAGTCGATCGCAGCCTTCAAGCTGCGCGAGGGTATGGCCATCGGCTGCCGCGTGACCCTGCGGGGTGACCACATGTGGGAGTTCCTCGATCGTCTGATCAGCGTCGCTTTGCCGCGTGTTCGTGACTTTCGCGGCGTTTCGCGCAACGGCTTCGATGGCCGGGGCAACTACACCCTGGGCATCCGAGATCATCTGATCTTTCCCGAGGTGGATTACAACAGGGTCGACAAGCCCAAGGGGCTGAACGTGACCATCGTGACGACCGCCGACACCGATGAGCAGGCCAAGTTCCTGCTCGACGAACTCGGGATGCCATTCTCCCGCTGAGGGAAGAGCAGAGTAATACGGAGAGAGCTGGTATGAGCATGACCGATCCCATCGCGGATCTCCTCACCCGCATCCGCAACGCCCATTTGGCCAAGCACGACCGTCTGGACGTGCCCTATTCCAAGCTGAAGCTGGAGATCTGTAAGATTCTCAAGCAAGAGGGCTTCATTCGCGGTTTTCAGCAGAAGGACTCGAGTCCGGTGGACACCCTGCGTGTCGTCCTGCGGTACAGCCCCGAAGGTTTGCCGGCGATCAGCCACCTGGCGCGCGTGAGCAAGCCCGGCCGTCGGGTCTACCGCGGCGCCGACACCATCCGCCCGGTTCGCAACGGGCTCGGCCTGGGCATCGTCTCGACGTCCCAGGGCCTGCTCACGGATCAAGACGCACGCCAGCGCCGCCTCGGTGGCGAAGTGCTGTGTGAGGTCTGGTAGGAGAACGCCATGTCGCGAATTGGAAAAGCACCGATCCCCGTGCCGAGCGGGGTCAAGATCGACATCAAGGACGGCGTTCTGACCGCCCAGGGGCCGAAGGGCAAGATGTCCCAGGCCGTGCTCGAAGGTCTAGACGTCAAGCACGAGAACGGTGAGGTCGTCGTCGCACGCCGCGGAGAGAGTGGTCCGGAACGGGCCATGCACGGTCTCCAGCGCTCGCTTCTGGCCAATGCCGTGCTCGGTGTTACCGACGGTTTCAGCAAGCAGCTGGAGATCATCGGCGTCGGCTATCGTGCGGAGGTCCAGGGCAAGGAAGTACACCTGGCGCTCGGCTACTCTCACCCGGTGATCTTCCCGATCCCGGAAGGGATCAGCATCGAGGTGGACAAGCAGAACAAGGTCACGATCACCGGCTGCAGCAAGCAGCAGGTAGGACAAGTGGCCGCTGAGATCCGCCGCCTGCGGCCGCCTGAGCCCTACAAGGGCAAGGGCATCAAGTATGTGGGCGAACACATTCGCCGCAAGGTCGGTAAGGCCGGCGCGAAATAACGTCGGTTCACTGTGAATCAAGCCTCACGGAGCGCGAAGAGATGAGCGAATATCTGGCTAAAAGGACCCGGCGGAAGCACGAGCGCCGCAACCGAGCGCACCTGCGCATCCGGCGCCGCATCCGCGGCAGCGCAGAGCGGCCGCGCCTGGCGGTCTACAAGAGCCTGAAGTACGTCTATGCCCAGCTGATCGACGATGTGGCAGGGCGAACCCTGGCCTGCGCGAGTTCGCTGGAGCCCGGCCTGCGCGGAAAGATCGAGGGTGGCAGCGGCTCCGTCGCAGCGGCCCGTGCGGTCGGCGAAGCGATCGCCGAGCGTGCCAAGGAGAAGGGCGTCGAGCAGGTCGTTTTCGACCGCGGCGGTTACGTCTACCACGGCAAAGTCAAGGAAGTGGCGGAGGGAGCCCGGGCCAATGGCCTGGTGTTCTGAACAACCGCCCCTCCGGCGCCAGTACCGCCGGGACGCATAAGGAGTAGGAACGTTGGCTAGAGACTTCGACCGCGATTCGGAATTCAACGAGACGGTCGTCCATATCAACCGCGTGACCAAGGTGGTCAAGGGTGGTAAGAACTTTTCGTTCTCTGCTCTGGTTGTGATCGGCGACGGTAAGGGCCGGGTGGGCTACGGCTCCGGCAAGGCTAAAGAAGTGCCCATGGCGATTCGCAAGGGCATCGACATCGCCAAGCGCAACATGGTTCGCATCCCGCTCCAGGAGGGCACCATCCCGCACGAGACTGTCGGCATCTACAGTGCCGGCCGCGTGATGCTCAAGCCCGCCTCGCCCGGTACCGGCGTGATCGCCGGTGGCCCGGTGCGCGCGGTGATCGAAGCGGCGGGCATCCAGGACATTCTGACCAAGTCGCTGGGTACCACCAACCCCCACAATGTGGTCAAGGCGACCTTCGCCGGCCTACTCAGCTTGCGCGACGAGCGTGAAGTTCGTCGTCTGCGCGGCCTCGACGAGGTCGCGGCCGATGGGCCTTCCGAAGGGGGCGCCGATAGCGACGCCGCCTCCGAAGGCGCCGCCTGAAGAAGATCCGCCAGAACTCGAAGAGGACGGAAGCGATGTCGAAGAACACGAAGACCATCAAGATCCGGCAAGTGCGCAGCCCGATCGGCTACAACGCCAAGCAACGGGAAGTACTCCGTAGCCTCGGCCTGCGCCGCATTCGCCATGAGGTCGAGCGGCCCGATCTGCCCGCGGTACGTGGGGCGGTGGCCAAGATTCAGCACCTGGTCGAGATCGTCGAGGAAAAGTCATGAAGCTGCACGATTTGTCCCCTGCCAAAGGAAGCAAGCGAAATCGCAAGCGTATCGGCCGTGGTCCGGGTTCGGGCCTGGGCAAGACCGCCGGCCGCGGCAACAAGGGCCAGAAGTCCCGTACCGGTTACAGTCGCCGGTTGGGCTTCGAAGGTGGCCAGATGCCGCTCGCCCGTCGGGTGCCGAAGCGTGGCTTCACGAACATCTTCCGTACCGAGTACGCCGTCCTCAACGTCAGCCGGCTGGAGGCTCTGGAGGTCGACGAGGTGACCCCCGAACTGCTGCGCGAGCGTTCGATCGTGCCGAAGGGCATGCTGGTCAAGATCCTGGGTAACGGTGATCTGAGCAAGGCGATCAAAGTGACCGCCCACAAGTTCAGCAAGTCGGCGCGCGAGAAGATCGAGAAGGCCGGCGGTAGTTGCGAGGAGCTTGGTCCCAAGGAGCCGAAGCAGTGATCGTCGAAAGCATCCGCAACATGTTCGCCATCCCGGAGCTGCGCAAGCGGTTGATCTTCACCTTTGCGCTGCTGGCGGTGTACCGGATCGGCTGTTTTGTGCCGACTCCGGGCGTCGACCCGCACGCTCTGCTGGAGTTCATGGACCAGATGCGCGGCGGCCTGCTCGACTTCGTCAACAATTTCACCGGTGGCAGTCTGAGCCGTGTGGCGGTGTTCTCGCTGGGCATCATGCCCTACATCACCGCGTCCATCGTGCTGCAGCTGCTGACCGTCGTGGTGCCCTACCTCGAGAAGTTGTCCAAAGAGGGCGAGATGGGCCGGCGCAAGATCACGCAGTACACGCGCTATGGCACGGTGCTGATCTCTGCGATCCAGAGCTTCAGCATCGCCATCTTCCTCGAGCGGACCACCACTCCCGGCGGTGCCCAGCTGGTGCCGGACGGTGGTTGGGGCTTCCGCCTGATGACCCTGGTGACACTGACGACCGGCTGTGCCTTCGTCATGTGGCTCGGTGAGCAGATCAGCGAACGGGGCATCGGCAACGGTATCTCGCTGATCATCTTCGCCGGTATTGTCGTGGGCCTGGTGCCGGCCGTCTTCGACACCTTCAACAAGGTCGAGACGGGACAGCTGTCGCTGATCACGGTTCTGGTGTTGTGCGTCTTCATGCTGGCGGTGGTCGCCTTCATCATCTATATGGAACGAGCTCAGCGAAGAGTGCCGGTGCAGTACGCCAAGCGCGTGGTGGGCCGGCGCGTCTATGGTGGCCAGAGCACCTACCTGCCGCTGCGCGTCAACACCGGTGGTGTCATCCCGGTCATCTTCGCCAGCTCGCTGGTGATGATCCCGCAGACCCTGACCGGTATCTTCCCGAACAGTGAATGGGCCCAGGTGGTCACCCGCTACATCTCGTGGGGTCAGCCGATCTACTACTTGATGTACGGGACGATGATCATCTTCTTCTCGTACTTCTACGTCTCGATCATCTTCAACCCGGCGGATCTGGCCGAGAACATGCGCAAGCATGGTGGCTTTATCCCGGGGATCCGGCCCGGCCGGCGGACGTCCGAGTACATCGACTACATCTTGACCCGCATCAACGCCGTCGGCGCGCTCTACCTTGCCGTGGTGTCGATCCTGCCCGAATTCTTGCTCGCCGGTTTCAACGTCGAGGGTATTCCGTGGCTCGGACCGATGGTCGCGGATTTCATCCCCGCTTGGGTGAGCCAGGGCATGGGCATCAACTTCTACTTCGGTGGCACCTCGCTGCTGATTGTGGTCGGTGTTGCCATGGACTTCATGCAGCAGGTCGAGAGCCAGCTTGTGATGCGCAACTACGAGGGCTTCATGAAGAAGGGGAGACTCCGTGGACGCCGCTAAGGCCGCGCACGGCGCCGTACGTGTGGTCATGCTCGGGCCGCCAGGCTCCGGCAAGGGCACGCAGGCGGCTATCCTCGCTGAGCGTTCGGGCATCCCAGCGATCTCCACCGGAGACATGTTGCGGCAGGCTGTAGCGGCCGGTAGTGATCTGGGGCGCAAGGTCGAAGGGCTGATGAATTCCGGGGCACTGGTCGACGATGTGACGATGGCCGAGGTCGTCGAGGCCCGCCTACAGGCGGATGACACCGCGGCAGGATTCCTGCTCGATGGCTATCCGCGCAACCTCGAACAGGCCGCAACCCTCGAGGGCATTCTCGATCGGCTCGGTGTTGGCCTGGGCGGCGTGCTCTTTCTCGACGTTCCCGAAGACGAACTGGTGCAGCGTGCGCTCGGCCGCGGCCGAGCAGACGACACTGAGGACGTGATCCGGGAGCGGCTGCGCGTCTACCGTGAGAAGACACAGCCCTTGGTCGAGCATTACCGCGGCCAGGGCATCTTGCATGCCATTGATAGCGACCGTGCCATCGACATCATCACCGAAGATCTGTCCTCCGCACTGCGGCACATCGCCGCGCAGTAACCCGGATACAACGCTGAACACTCTGATTCCGCCGACGAAGACCCTGAAATCGAGATCCCAGTGATGACGCTCAGGAGAAAAGCACGGCGCAAGGAAGACAAGCCGGAAATGATCGTGTGCAAAACCGAAGGTGAACTAGATCTGATGGACGAGGCGAACGCCATCGTCCACCGGGTGCTGGATCACGTCGCCGCCGCGGTCGCGCCGGGAGTCACCACGCGCCAGCTCGACCGCGAGGCAGAAGCGATCATTCGCGAAGCTGGCGGTGTGCCCGCGTTCCTGAACTACCGAGGCTTTCCGGCGACGCTGTGTACGGCCCTCAACGATGTCATCGTGCACGGAATTCCCGATGATCGGCCCCTTGAAGAGGGAGATGTCCTTGGCATCGACTGCGGAGTGATGTATAAAGGGTACTTCGGCGACGCGGCCCGCACCTTCGCGGTTGGTCCGATCAGCTCTGATGCCTCTCGGCTGCTGGATGCCACGCGCACGTCGCTCGAACTGGCCGCGGAACTGATGCAGCCAGGCAATCGCCTGTCGGATGTCAGCCACGCAGTTCAGAAGCACGTCGAGGCTCAGGGCTATTCCGTGGTACGCGAGTTCGTCGGACACGGAGTCGGCACGTCGTTGCACGAAGATCCTCAAGTACCCAACTACGGCAAGCCGGGCCGAGGTCCACGCCTCAAGCCCGGAATGGTGTTTGCTATCGAGCCGATGGTCAATGCCGGCACTGCCGATGTGAAGGTGGATACAGATGGATGGACCGCCCGCACTGCGGACGGTTCTCTCTCGGCCCACTTCGAGTACTCGGTGGCGGTCACGGAGAACGGTCCCCGGATTCTCGGGGCCCATTGCAACGGTCACCGGGCCTGAGAGCGGGGAGGAATAGAGCTGTGTCGAAAAAAGAAGAAGCCATTGAAGTCGAAGCGGTCGTGGCCGAGCCCCTACCGAACGCCATGTTCAAGGTAGAACTCGAAAACGGCCACGAAGTGCTTGCACATATTTCAGGAAAGATGCGTAAGCACTTCATTCGGATCCTGCCCGGGGACCGCGTCTTGGTAGAGCTGTCCCCATACGACCTTGATCGCGGGCGGATCGTGTACCGGTTGAAGTAAGGAAGGATGAACCATGAAAGTACGAGCTTCCGTCAAGCGTATGTGCTCGAAGTGCAAGGTCATCCGTCGCCGCGGGGTCGTGCGCATCATCTGCGACAATCCCAAGCACAAGCAGCGTCAGGGTTGAGGTAGGAACAATATGGCACGTATCGCGGGGGTGGACCTCCCCCAAAACAAGCAGGTCCGCATCGGACTGACCTACATCTACGGGATCGGCCGCACAACAGCACTGAAAGTGCTGGCCGAGGCGGACGTCGACCCGGTGACCAAGGTCAAAGACTTGACCGAGGACGAGGCGACACGGATTCGCCGTATCATCCAGGAAGGCATTCGGGTCGAAGGCGACCTTCGTAAAGAAGTCAGCCAGAACATCAAGCGCCTCATGGAGATCGGATCTTATCGAGGCGTGCGCCATCGTAAGGGACTTCCGGTGCGCGGCCAGCGCACCCACACCAACGCTCGCACCCGTAAGGGTCCGAAGCGGACGACGGTAACGGGCAAGAAAAAGGTCCGCAAGTAAGACGGCAAGGATAGGGAACGCAAATGGCGAAAGCAAACAAAGACCGCAAGGGCAAGGGCTCAGGAAAGCGGAAAGAAAAGAAGAACGTCCCAGAGGGTGTGGCTCACATCACCGCGACGTTCAATAACACCACGATCAGCATCTCGGACGTCGAGGGCAACGTGCTGACCTGGTCGTCCGCCGGCCGGATGGGTTTCAAGGGCTCCCGGAAGGGAACGCCTTTCGCGGCTCAGATGGCGGCGCAGAACGCGGGTCAGCTCGCGCGTGATCAGGGAGTCCGCAGCCTGGAAGTTCAGGTCAAGGGCCCTGGTGCTGGCCGCGAGTCCGCGGTTCGCGCCTTGCAGTCCGCGGGACTTTCGATCAAGTCCATCCGCGACGTTACACCGATCCCGCACAATGGCTGCCGGCCGCGTAAGCGGCGCCGAGTCTAAGGAGGAAGCACAGTGGCTCGATATACGGGACCGGTTTGCCGACTGTGTCGGCGTGAACGGATGAAGTTGTTTCTCAAGGGCGATCGCTGCTTCAAGGAGAAGTGCGGCATCGAACGGCGGGGCTATCCGCCCGGCCAGCACGGCAACCGCCGCGGTCGGCGAACCTTGGGCTACGGTCTGCAGCTGCGTGAGAAGCAGAAGGTCAAGCGCATCTACGGCGTGCTGGAAAAGCAATTCCGGCTCTACTTCAAGGAAGCGGACCGGCGCAAGGGCATCACGGGTGAGAACCTCCTGGTGCTGCTGGAAACCCGCCTCGACAACGTGGTGTACAACCTCGGTTTCGGCTCTTCGCGGGCACAAGCCCGGCAACTCGTGCGTCATGGCCATGTCAAGGTCAATGGCAAGAGGGTGACTATTCCCTCGTACCAGGTGCGAGCCGAGGAGGCCGTCGAGATCAAGGAAGCCAGCCGCAAGAACGACTTCATCAAGGCAAGCGTGGAAACCGCGCGTGGCCGCGGGGTGCCGGATTGGCTGCAGCTGGAGTCGGAGAACTTCAGCGGCAAGGTCCTGCGCATGCCGAACCGTGAAGACATCAAGCTCCCGATTCAGGAGCAGCTGATCGTCGAACTCTACAGTCGTTGATCACTGCACTCGCTCATCGAGAGACGCACATCGAGAGTCAGGAGAGTTTCATGCTTTGGAAAGATTTTCAGCGCCCGAAGCGCGTCGAAGTCGATCGTGGGAGTTTGTCTCCCACCTACGGCAAGTTCTTGGCCCAGCCCTTTGAACGGGGCTTTGCCACGACTATCGGCAACGGCCTGCGCCGCTGCCTGCTGTCGTCGATCGAAGGCGCCGCGATCACGGCGATCAATATCGAAGGGGTTCAGCACGAGTTCTCGTCCATGGCGGGCGTGGTGGAAGATGTCACCGACATCATCCTCAACCTCAAGCAGATCCCGATCCGCCTGCACTCCGAGGAGGCGGTCGTCTTGAGCCTGGACGTCAAAGGACCGGGCACGGTGACGGCCGGTGCTTTCAAGGAAGATCCGCGGTTCGAGATCGTCGACCCCAGCGTACACGTCGCCACGCTCAACGAAGAAGGTCACCTCAAGCTGCAAGCCCAGGTCAAGAACGGCCGTGGCTATGTCAGCGCGGACCGCAACTTCGACGAGACGATGGGTATCGGCTGGATTCCGCTCGACTCGGCACACAGCCCGATCCGTAAGTGCAACTACAAGGTCGAAGCCGCCCGCCTGGGCCGGACCACGGACTACGAGCGCTTGGTGCTCGAGGCTTGGACCAACGGGACTGTGACACCGGAAGAGGCTCTGTCGCTCAGCTCTCTGCTGCTCAAAGACCACCTCGGTATCTTCATCGAAGCCGAGGAGAGTGTCCGCGAGGAGAGCTCGGACGCGCAACAGGAAGAACTGGCAGCGATGGACGAGCTGCTGGGGAAGACCATCGACGAGCTGGACCTGTCTGTACGCTCGGCGAACTGCCTGAAGAACGCCAACATCGCTACGCTGAGGGATCTGGTGCGCAGGTCCGAGAAGGACATGTTGGAAACCAAGAACTTCGGCAAGAAGTCGCTCGAGGAGTTGCAAGACCTCCTGGGCCGCCTCGGCCTGGAGTTCGGTATGGATGTGCCCGAGCACGCGCCCAACGCGGCCTGAGGCCCGTTGAGATAAGAGGAGCGACCCTATGCGTCACGCCATTCGAGGCCGCAAGCTCGGCCGTACCAGTTCGCACCGCATCGCGATGTTCCGCAACCAGCTCGCCTCGCTGGTGGAGCACGAGCGGATCCGGACCACGCTGCCCAAGGCCAAGGAGCTGCGGCGCATCGCCGAGAAGGTGGTGACCCGCGGCCGTGAGGATACGGTCCACGCGCGCCGGCTGGTGCGCCGCTGGTTGCCCAACCGGAGCTTGGTGAGCAAGGTCTTCGACGACATTTCCCCGCGCTTCGCGGATCGCCCGGGCGGTTACACCCGCATTATCAAGCTGGGCCCCCGCGACGGTGACAACGCGGAAATGGCGCTGTTGGAGTTCGTCGACTACGACGTCACCGCAGTGGATTGACGCCCGAGTCTCCCGCGAGGAGATGAAGGTGTAGCACGAGAAACGGCGACCTGAGGGTCGCCGTTTTTGTGTACGGAGGCTCCCCCGCCAGGGCATCCAGAAGGGGAGGACCCGCACACGGATCTAAATACGAGGTCTGGGTAGGGGCCAGCACATGTGCCAGCCCTGCGGCATAGCCGCATCCGGATTTCCTATCCCACACCCAAGGCACCACCCACAGGGGGGCTACATCCGGCTCCCGCCCGGACTAGTGCTCCGCGGCCTTGCGTGCCTCGGCCTCCGCGATCAGCTTCTCCTGGATCTGCTTCGGCACCTCTTCGTAGTGCGAGTACTCCATGTGGAAGCTAGAGCGACCCTGCGTCAGAGCACGCAGCGCGCGAGCGTAGTCGAGCATCTCGGACATGGGAGCCGTTGCCTTGATCACCTGATTGTCGCCCTCGACATCCATGCCCTGCGGTCTTCCGCGCCGCTGGGTGAGGTCGCCCATGATGTCGCCCATGAACTCCTCAGTGGTGCTGATCTCTACCTGCATCATCGGTTCGAGGATGGTCGGCTTGGCGTGCTGCATGGCTTCCTTGAAGGCCAGGGAGCCCGCGATCTTGAAGGCCATTTCGGACGAGTCGACGTCGTGGTACTGGCCGTCCTTGAGACGGACGCGGAAGTCGACCACCGGGTAGCCCGCGAGGTAGCCGCGCATGCGCGCTTCCTGGATGCCCTTCTCAACCGCCGGACGGAAACCCTGCGGGATCGAGCCTCCGAAGATCTCGTCGAGGAACTCGAACTCCGTGCCGCGTTCCGCCGGCTCCATGATGATGCGGCAGTCGGCAAACTGCCCCCGGCCGCCGCTCTGCTTCTTGTGCCGGCCGTGGCCGTCGGCGGTCTTCTTGATCGTCTCGCGGTAGGGTACCTTGGGTGGGTGCAGGATCACCTCGACCTTGTAGCGGCTCTTGAGCTTGTCGACCACGATCTCGATGTGTTGACCGCCGGTGCCCGAGAGTAGGTGCTCGTGGGTTTCCGGGTCGCGACTGGACTGCAGCGTGACGTCCTCTTCCATCAAGCGGGCCACGGCTTCGTTGATCTTCTCTTCATCGCCCTTGCTCTTGGGTTCGATGGCGAACGAGATCGCTGGCTCGCGGATGAAGATCCAACCCAAGCGTGTCGGGGCATCCTTGGGGCACAGGGTGTCGCCGGTGTGGGTGTGCTTGAGCTTCGCGATGGCTCCTATGTCGCCGGCCACGAGCTTGGCGACCTGTTCCCCTTGCTTGCCTTGCAGGATCAGCGTGTGCCCGAGCTTCTCTTGCTGTTCCTGGGTCGCGTTCCAGACGGCGGAGTCCGTGTCGAGACTGCCGCTGACGATCCGGAAGATGGACAGCTTGCCAGCAAACGGGTCGTTGAAGGTCTTGAATACGAGCGCGCGTAGCGGGCCGTCCGCCGTCACCTCCAAGTCGACCGTGTCGCCACCGACGTTGGTCGCCGGGAAGGTGCCGCGGTCGAGCGGTGCGGGAGCCGTGGTGATCAGGCTGTCGAGCAGCGCCGCCATGCCGACGCCGTGCAGCGCAGAGCTGAGCGTGATCGGGAATACGGTGCGCTGCTGGACCGCCTTGCGCAGGCCCTGCTCGAGTTCCTCCTGGCTCAGTGTTCCTTCTTCGAAGTACTTCTCGAGGAGCTCGTCATCCGCCTCGGCGACTGCTTCGATCAGCTGCGTGCGCCAGTTGTCGATCGTGTCCGCCAGGTCGCCGGGGACATCAATTTCCTTGCCCTTGCCGTTGCCGTCCCGGTCGAAGCTGTAGGCCTTGTTGTGCACCAAGTCGACGACGCCGGTGAACGAGCCCTCGCTGCCGATCGGAACCTGCACAGGCAGAGCTGATTTGCCGAACAGCTTCTGCACGGCGTTGACGGCGGTGTCGAGATCCGCGCGCTCGCGGTCCATCTTGGTCAGATGGAAGAGAACCGGCAGGCCGACTTCGTCGGTGAACTTCCAGGTACGCTCCGTCATCACTTTGGGACCGGCGACCGCATCAATGCAGACCAGTGCGGCGTCAGCGGCGTGCATGCCGGCGCGCGCTTCAGTGAAAAAGATGCCGTAGCCGGGGCAGTCGATGAAGTTGATCTTGTGCTTGTTCCAGGGGACGAAGCACGGAGCCAGGCCGATGGAGATTCCGCGTTTGACTTCTTCCGTGTCGAAGTCGGTCACCGTATTGCCGTCTTCGATCCTGTTCAGGCGATTGACGGCACCGCCAGCGTAGAGCAAGGAACTGGCCAGGGTTGTCTTGCCACTGTCGTTGTGGCCCACCAGCGCAACGGTACGGATTCTGTCAGGGGTCTCCACCTGCATACTTCTGTCTCCTCCTATTGGGATTCGGGCCTGCTTCTGGTGAGCCTGTGAATCATGGTTGAGAGCCGCAACTATACCATAGAGGTAGGGTGGTTTCGGAGCTGTGGTAGGCCGCTCAGCGGCGTATTCCGTTTGACCTCAGTCGTCGCTGCGCCCTAGAATGCACCCCGTCCCGAGTGTTGTGAGACCACCCCCCGTTTCGCCCTCGCGGCCTGTATCCATGCCTGCGAAAATCCCTCGCCAACTGGGGCGCTACGACATCCTGCAAGAGCTCGGAAAAGGAGCTATGGGGGTCGTCTATCTAGCGCAAGACCCGCTGATCGGGCGGCACGTCGCGCTCAAGACGTTCCGTATCACCTACGGTATGGGCGAGCGCGAACTGGAACAGTTCCGGGCTCGCTTCCTGCGGGAGGCGCAGAGCTGCGGCATCCTCAATCATCCGAACATCGTGACGATTCACGACGTGGTGGACCTGAGCCAGGATGAGGACGGCACGCTCTTCATCGCCATGGAGTACGTCCGGGGCCAGGATCTCAAGAGTGTCCTGCAGGCCGGTGAACCGCTGGAACTTGGCTTCGTGCTCGACGTCATCTGCCAGGTCGCCGATGCGCTCGATTACGCGCACGCCAAGAGTGTTGTGCACCGCGACGTCAAGCCGGCGAATGTGATTCTGACCGAAGACAAGGTCGCCAAGATCACTGACTTTGGCATCGCCCGTCTCAACACGTCGAATCTGACGCAGGATGGTCAGCTGCTCGGTACGCCGAACTACATGGCTCCGGAGCAGGTGCAGGGGCACGAGATCGACCACCGGGCGGACATCTTCGCGCTCGGGGTGATGCTCTACGAGATGCTCACCCATCAGAAGCCCTTTCGTGGCGACAACTTGACGCAGGTAACGCACAAGATCGTGCACACGGAGCCGCCGCCGCTGCAACCGTTCACCATCGGCAAGCTGCCGGAGGGGATCGATGCGGTGGTGGCGCGGGTTCTGGCCAAGGAGCCGGCGGGTCGGTACCAGCGCGCGAGCGAACTGGCCGCCGACTTGCGCCAGTTGCGGGAGACGCTACGACAGCAGCAGGATCTCAGCGAGACCCAAGACATCTCCCAGGTTCTACAACTCGGCCAGCCCGGTACGTCTCCTGGAAGGACTCCCTCTGGGCAGTTGGTTGTCGAGCACCTGGCTGCCGCCGATCCGTCGGCGCTGGCGCCGCGAACCGATGCGTCCGCCTCACAGGATCTGTCGGCGTCGCTGCCACCACCACCACCGGAGGTCACGGGTACCGGCTTCGCCGGCAGCCAGGAGCCGTCTCAGACCGTCACCGCCGTCACCACGGAGACCTTCCACGCGCCGGCCACCAAGCCGGCGGTGCAGGCGGCGCCCGTACCCCAAGAGACGACACCACCCCAAGAGACGACACCTCCCACGGTCGATCCAGGGGAGGCCTCGGGAACGCTCTTTGATCGCGTTGTGCCGCGCGAACAGCAACGCCCGCTCAAGCGGCGGGTGTTGGTCTACGCGCTTGTTGCAGCGGCGTTCATCGTGCTCGGGCTCTTCGTCCTCATTCCGCGTCTCACCCAACCCAGCGCGGCGCCGGATGCACAGCAATGGAGTGACGAGCGCATGGACTGGGAGCGCCGGTTCGCGGCGGAAATGCAACGCGGTCGCCGGCTGATGGAGGGAGACGAGCCTGCACCGGCACTGGCCGTGCTGCGCGAGGTACGCCAGCTGGTCGAGACGCGACAAGCGGCGGTGCTCGAAGACCACGAGCGGTTGCAGACTGGGGGCAGTGCCGAGGCGGCTGCCGAGAGGCTGGAGGAGTTCGGCAGCCTCGACGAACGTGTGCAGATGACGCGCGAGCTGATGGCGCAGGCCGAGTGGCGCCTGGAAGAGCTACACGTGGATGACTTGCGCCAAGCGGTCCTGACCGAGCAGCTGGAGGCCGCCCGTCAGGCTCTGGACGGACGCCGGTACGGCGAGGCGCTGAGCGCGGCCGAGCAGGTCCTGGAGCTGGAGCCGGGGCAGGAAGAGGCGCTGGCGATTCTCGCCGACGTCGAGCCGCGCTTGCGGCGCCAGCGGCGTCCGGTACGCACGGCCCCGCCGCCACCGCGCGTCGCCGAAGTACGGCCCGCAGCGCCACCGCCGGTACGCCGGCCGCTGCCGCCACCACCGACTGGCCCCGCGACCTTGGTGGTGGATTTCGAAGCCGAGGTGCGCAGCGGCAATGTGCGTGTGT
Organism: uncultured bacterium; assembly: GCA_965368975.1. GTDB lineage: Bacteria > Acidobacteriota > Thermoanaerobaculia > Multivoradales > JAHZIX01 > CBDUPA01. The sequence goes on from CBDUPA010000016.1 coordinate 27,103, forward strand.
ACCTGGATACCCGCTTGCTGGTCAGCGAGACCTTCCGTGTCGGGCGTCGTGATCCCGCGTTCCGTCTGAGTCGCAGCTTCGAGATTCCCGCCGGCACCGAGGGCGAGCTGAAGGTCTATGTGACGGCCAGCGGTGCGGCCGCCAAGCTGCACCAGCTGGAGGCCAACTTCCTTGCCGGCAGTCAGCGACGACTGGTCATTCGCGTCGACAAAGACGGCAACTTCCAGCCACGGCTGCGCTAGACCTCGATCACCTCGACGTCTCCGAACTCCTGCAGCTGCGGTACCAGTTCGTCCGCGGGCCCGGCGGCGACGATGGCCAGGTGATCGGGCTGTAGCCAGGTCTGCGCCAGGCGCTGCACGTCGTCCAGGGTGGTGGTGTCGAGGGCGGCCAGGTAGGTCTCGAAGTAGTCGCTCGGCAGCTCGAAGTTGGTCAGCAGGGCGAGGCGCGCGACAAGGTCGTTCTGGGTCTGGGTCTGGCGCACGAACGAGCCGCGCAGGTAGTTGCGGGCGTTGTCCAGCTCGGCCGGTGTAGCCGGTTCGTTCTGGAGACGGCGAAGCTCTCCGAGCACCTCGGATACCGCGTGGCCGACGGCTGACGTCTGGATTGCGCTGGTCATGCGGAACGGTCCTGGACCGCTCCGGCCGGTGATGTAGGTGTAGGCGTTGTAGGTGTAGCCGTGGCGTTCGCGCAGGTTCAGGTTGATGCGACTGCTGAACTTGCCGCCCAGGATGCTGTTCATCACCTGCAGCTGCGGGAATTGCGGGTGCGTACGTTCGACCATCGCGTGGCCGAGGCGCACGTCGGTCTGTGAGCCCGGGCGGTCGATGATGACGACGCGGGTCGCGGCCAGAGGCTCGGGGTGCAGGATGTCGACGGGAAGGTGTAGCGCCTGGGTCGCTGGCGTCAGAGCCAGGCGCTCGACCAGGTTGGCCTCCAGCGCGTCGGCGTCGATGTCACCGATCGCGATGACGTTGCAGCCAATGCCGCGGTATTGCCGTTGGTAGAAGTCCAGCACGTCCTGGTGCCGCAGGCGCTCGGCGCATTCCGCGTCGCCTTGCAGCATTGAGCCATACGGGCTGGAGCCGTAGACGCTCTTGTAGAAGTACCGTTCTGCCAAGCTGCCGGCATCCTTGCGTTCCTGCTGCAAGGATGCCTTGCGGCGGCCGAGGGCACGCTCGAAGTCGGCTTGTGGGAAGGTTGGTTCGGTGATCAACTCGGTCAGCAACTCGACGGCGTAGTCGAAGTGCTGGCGCAGCAAGGAAGTTGCCACGTAGGCGAAGGTCCAGCCAGCGCTGGTCACCACCGTCGAGCCTCGTTGGCCGATCTCGTGAGCGATCTCGGCACCGCTGCGCCGCGCTGTACCCTCGTCGAGCAGGCCGCCGGTGAGCGACGCCAGGCCGCGCAGCTCGGGGGGGTCGAATTGCGCTCCGGCGGGCAGGAAGATCTCCAGCTGCACTAGCGGGCCCGACGTCCAGGGGGCCACCAGCAGCTCGCCACCGCCTGGCAAGGGCCGGCGCTCGAAGGGGGGGAAATGGAAAGCGTGAGCCGGTCCGGCGATCGGTGGCTGGCTACGGTCCAGGCTAGGCGTGGGGCTCATGATCCATCTCCCTGGCGAGCGGGTATGCAGCGCAAGGTGAAGCGCTGGTCGGGGCGCCAGAATTCGGCGGCGTAGGCAGAGAGTTCTTCTGGCTGCAAGTCGAGGTAGACGTCGGTCTCGCGGCGGATGCGTTCCGGATCGCCAAAGTAGGTTGCCAGCTCTGACAGGATCTCGGCGCGCTGTTCGATCGGCTCGACGGAGCGAAACCAGTCGGTGAGCACACGGTTGCGCGCGCGCTCTAGGTGTTCGGGCGCGGGCGGCTCGGCCATCGCGCGCTCGACGTGCTCGAGTAGCGCCGCCTCCAACTCGTCGGCAGAGACTCCCGGCCGCGCCGTGGCATAGACGATGGTGGTACCGGAGAGTTCGAAAGGCAGGACGTAGGCGCTGGCGTGCTGGGCCAGCTCGCGTTCGTGAACCAGATCCCGGTAGAGTGGGCTGGCCTTGCCGGCGGCCAGTGCGGTGGTCAGCAACTCGGCGGCGTACCAGCTGCGTTCACCGTAAGGCGCGCCCCGGAAGGTGATGTAGACGCGGGGTACCTCGACATCGTCTTCGAGATCTTCCCGGTGCACTTCGAGCGCCGGCAGCTGTCCAGGGCACGGTCGCGCGGGTGCGGCGGCGGGCGGCAGTTCGCCGAAGTAGCGTTCCACGGCCTCGAGCGCGGCGGCTGGCTCGAACTCACCGCACAAGGTCAGCACGGCGTTGTTGGGGGCGTAGAAGGTGCGGAAGAAGTCACTGACATCTTCCAACGCCGCGGCCTCGAGGTCCGGGATGTAGCCGATCACCGGTGAGTGGTACGGATGATCACCCGGGTACAGGCGCTCGTGGATGCGCTCGAAGCAGCGCCCGTAGGGCCGGTTGTCGATGCGCTGGCGTCGCTCGTTGATCACTACGCTGCGCTGCGTATCGAGCTTTTCCTGCGTCATTGCCGGCAGCAGGTAGCCCATGCGGTCGGACTCCAGCCACAGTGCGATATCGAGCTGGTGCGCCGGCATGGACTGGTGGTAGTTGGTGCGGTCGAACCAGGTCGAGCCGTTGGCGCTGCCGCCGGCCTGCTGAATGTACTGGAAGTGATCGTTGGTGCCGACGTGCTGGCTGCCCTGGAACAACATGTGCTCGAAGAGGTGGGCGAAGCCAGTGCGTCCGGGGCGCTCGTTCTTCGAGCCGACGTGGTACCAGAGGCTGGTTGCGACCAGGGGTAGGCGGGGGTCCGGCTGCAGGATGACGCGCAGGCCGTTGTCGAGTTGGTATTGCTGAACCGGGAGGGTAAAGGAAGGTTGATCTAAAGACATGCGACAGAGTTTATCGGATTCGGATCTGTGTAGGGATATCCCCCATGTGAGGGGATGGGGTTCTAGATCTCCTCAACGAAACCAAGCCCGCCGTGCTGCGCCGACGACGAACACAATCGCCACGCCGCCCCACAGCAGGGCCCACAGAATCGCCGGCAGGCCGGTCAGCTGCGCCATCGCTTGCGCGTCGTTCTGGGAATTTGGAGTCAGGCTCGCCAGGCCGACCAGCACCCACAGGTCCGAGAAGGCGTCGAGCACGGCCTGGAAGGCCACTAGGTGCACCAGGAAGGCGATCCACGGTGCGTCGGCGCGCAGGGCCACCCACAGGAAGAGGGCGCCGAAGGTGAGGCTGCTGAGCAGCGTCAAGAGCCCGGAGCCGCCATCGGTGAAGACGCTGGGCAGGCCGTAGCGCAGGCCGGCGACCAGGAACACGCCGCCCAGCACACCGAGCGCCGTGCGCCCGGCGCGCGCGCTACCACCGAGCAGGATCAGGCCGGCGGCAAAGGCCGCGGCACCGAGATAGCCGGCAGCGATCACCACGAAGCGCCAGCCGCCGGCGGTGTAGGCGACGCCGGAGCCGTCCGGTGACACGACGAAGCGCAGGAAGCGGCCGCCGGTAGCGAGGGCCGACAGACCGTGTCCCAGCTCGTGCACCAGGGTGACCAGCAAGCGGAAGGGGTAGTCGAGCCAGGCCAGCGGCCACCACCAGGAGAGCAAAGCCGCGCTGACGGCCGCCACGGCGATCAGGCGCCGGGCGTCACGGCGGGAGAGGCGGTCGGACGGACTGCGAGGTCGGGCGGACATGTAGCTGGCGGACGCAGAGTTGGCATGGAACAAAACCGATGCCGGCGTCGTAGTGTTCAGTATAAGGGCGGTCGCGGGGAGCGACACGAACCGGATCGCCGAGCCGAACTACTTACGAAAGGAACTCGTCATGGCTCTTGTACGCTCGCGTAAGAATGCGATTCTCGGTGGTGTCTGCGGAGGTATCGCGGAGTGGCTGGGTTGGGACGTCACCCTGGTGCGCGTCCTCTACGTGGTGTTCTCGATCCTCTCCGCCGCTTTCCCGGGGACGATCATGTACTTTGTGCTCTGGGCCCTGATGCCCAAGGCCTAACTCGAAAGACCTGACTTGAGAGACCCTTCATGACCAGAGAGTTGGGTGCTCAGCTCGCTGACTCTCCGGGAGTTCCTTCGTCCAGGTCGCGCCAGATCACCTCGTCGTCGTCGAACGGTGGCAAGTTGGGTTCGATACCACGGGCTTCGTTGACCCGCCAGCCCCACAGGATGGCCCACTTGAGGTAGGTGCCGTAAGCCTGCAGCATGCAGAACACCAGGCCGTACATGCCGTCGAGGAAGCCGCCCTGGACGATGTAGGTGCGCACAAAGCGCCATGCCGAGCGGCCCCAGACTTCGAGAACGCCGGACTTCTTGCCTTCCTTCCAGCCTTGCGCCGCGCCCCAGATGCTGTACTTCTGGATGCGTGGGAAGTATTCGTCGAAGGAGTCGGCCATGTAGTGCAGCATCGGCTTCTTCAGCACGGCCGCCGGGGTCAGGGTCTTCATGTCGGCGTGCACGCGGCGGTTCGGGTAGCGCCCGGTGCCCTTGCGTAGCAGGCGCACGACGCGGTCGTGCTGCCAGCCGGAGAAGCGGATCAGGTGGTCCATGAAGTAGACGCGGCGCTTGATGGTATACGCGTCGTGCTGCGGACCCTCGGCCAGCACCGTCTCCATCTCGGCCTGCAGCTCGGGCGTGCAGCGCTCGTCCGCGTCGAAGATCAGGATCCAATCGTGACTGACCTGGTCCATGGCCCAATTCTTTTGCGACGCCGAGCCGAAATAGGTGCGTTGTAAGAAGCGCACACCCTCGTAGCTCTGGACGATCTCCGGTGTCTTGTCGGTGGAGAAGGAGTCCACCACCAGGATCTCGTCGCACCAGAGTAGGGAGTCCAGGCAGGCGGCGATGTGCCGCTCCTCGTTGAACGTCGTGACGATCGCGGAGACCGCCGGACGGTCGCGGCGTGTTGGCTGTACTCCACTGCCCATGGAATCGTTGGCTCCCTTTGGCTCGGTGGTACGGGTGGAATCGGTGCTTGTCGGTGTCGTCGGCTTCAAGATTGGGTCCCCTCCGTTCAGCGCCCATGGTAGCACCTCCGGCGCTGCTGCCGGAGGGGCACTGCACCATGTCGAGCCGCCACGGTGGGCGCGACCCAGGGGAAGGATTTGTGGTAGAGAATAGGCATCATGAAAGCGCAGCTGTTCCCCGATATCTTTGCCCTAGGCGCGGCAGCCGTGCCCCCGTCCAAGAGGTGATGCAGATGCGAGCCACGGAGGTGAGTGGTGGTACGTAAGGCCTTGGTGATTCTGGCGCTGCTGGCGTTTCGCACCGTGGCACGTCTGTTCTTCCGCTTCGATCTGAAGTGGATTGGCGATGTGCCGGAGGACCCGTGGCACAAGCCGCGGCTATCCATCATCCTCAACCACACGAGTCTCTATGACGTCCTGCTGGCCGGGCTGATTCCGTTCAGCTACGCTCGACGCCTGGCCTCGCGGGGCGTGGTGCCGATCGCCGACAAGACCGCCCAGCGGCCGCTGACCGGTCGCTTCTTCAAGATGATGGCCTACCAGGTGGTGTCGATCACCCGCCAGCGCGACCACACCTGGAAGGACGTGCTCAGCCGGGTCGACGAGGATGCCATGATCGTCATGCTGCCCGAGGGGCGCATGAAGCGCGCCAACGGCTTGGACCTGTATGGCCGTCCGATGACCGTGCGTGCCGGCATCGCCGACGTGCTGGAGGCCATCCCGGAGGGGAGCTTCCAGATCTTCTACAATGGGGGGCTGCACCACGTGCAACATCCGGGCGAGACGCTGCCGCGTCTGTTCAAGACCATCCACGTCAACGCCGAGGTGCTGCGCATCGAGGACTACCGCGCACAGATGCAAGCGCTGGCCGCTGAGCGCGGCTGTGCCTTCCGCCATGTCGTGGTCGAGGATCTGCAGCGGCGCCGGGACGAGAGCTGCCCACCGGAGCCACCCTACAAGCCCAGTCGCCAGGCCAAGATGTCGGCCCCGGTGGTGGAGGAGGAGAAGGCTTGAGCACGGGTAGCGGTGGCACGACGGAGGCCGCGGCGCGCGTCGGCGAACTGCGACGCCAGCTGCGCCATCACGACTACCTCTACTATGTGAAGGACGCGCCCGCAATCTCGGACGCCGCCTACGACAAGCTGTTCCGCGAGCTGCAAGCGCTCGAGGATGAACACCCCGATCTCGCCAGCCTCGACTCCCCGACCCAGCGTGTCGGCGGAGTACCGCAGTCCGGCTTCCCGACCGTCGAGCATGCCGCGCCGATGCTCAGCCTCGATTCGAGCGAGGACGAATCCGTGTTGCGTCGCTTCGACGAACGCCTGCGCAAGGCGCTGCGTAAGCTGCCAAGGGAGGCCGTTACCTACGTCGCCGAACCCAAGCTCGACGGCCTGAGCGTCGAGTTGGTGTACGAGGACGGAGTCCTGGTGCGCGCCGCCACGCGCGGCGACGGGCAACGCGGCGAGGGCATCACCGAGAATGTGCGCACCATCCAGGCAGTGCCGCTACGCCTGCGCGACGACGAGCGTCCGGTGCCGCGGTTGCTATCGGTACGCGGTGAGATCATTCTGCGCCTGGCTGACTTCGAGCGGGTCAACGAAAAGTTGCTCGCCGAGGGCAAGGACCCTTTCGCCAATCCGCGCAACGCCGCCGCTGGCTCGCTGCGTCAACTCGACGCCAGCATCACCGCCTCGCGACCGCTCGACGTCTACCTCTACGACATCCTGGCGCTCGAAGACGCCGGCACTGCCCGCGGCGACCAGCTGCAGACCCAGTGGCACGTCCTCGACGCCCTGCGCGCCTGGGGCCTGCGCGTCAACGACCTGCCCCGGCGCCTCGAAGGCGTCGAGGCTGTCATTGCTTACCACGCGGACATCGAAGCACGGCGCGACGACCTCGAGTTCGAGATCGACGGTGTCGTCGTCAAGCTCGACGACCTCGCCGCGCGCGAAGGCCTCGGCACCACCAGCCGCCACCCGCGCTGGGCTTTCGCCTTCAAGTTTCCGCCGCGCAAAGAGATCACGCGCATCGAGAAGATCATCGCCAGCGTTGGTCGCACCGGCATCGTCACTCCCGTCGCCCTGCTGCGGCCGGTCGAGATCGGTGGTGTCACCGTCGCCCGTGCGTCGTTGCACAACCGCGAGGAAGTCGCGCGCAAGGGCGTGCGCGAGGGCGACCTGGTGCGCGTGCAGCGTGCCGGGGACGTCATACCGCAAGTGGTCGAACGGCTCGACGAGCCCGACCATGAGCGTGGCCCCGAGTTCCGCATGCCCGCGACCTGTCCGTCCTGCGACACGGACCTGATCGCCCGCGGTCCGTACACCGTCTGCCCGAACAGCTTCGAATGCCCCGGCCAACTCGCCGGCCGCATCCTGCACTTCGCGTCGCGCCACGCGCTGGACGTCGAAGGTCTCGGTGAGGAAACCGCCAAGCTGTTGGTGAGCAAGGAACTCGTGCGCGAGCTGCCGGACATCTTCGATCTCAAAGCGGAAGACCTGATGTTGCTCGAAGGCTTCGCCCGCAAGAGTGCCCAGAGCCTGGTCGAGGCGCTGGAGAAGGCGTCTCACGTTGAGTTGCACCGCTTCCTCTTCGGCCTCGGTATCCCAGAAGTCGGTGTCGCGGTGGCCAAGGATCTGGCGCGTCACTTCCGTGCCTTCGGTGCTTTGCGCACGGCTAGCGAAGAGCAACTGCAAGAGGTCGAAGGCATCGGTCCGCGCGTCGCCGAACTGATCGTCGGCTTCTTCGCGCAACCGCAGAACCAACACGTCCTCGACCGTCTGCTCGACGGTCGCATCCACGTGCAGGACCCGGAACTGCCGGAGGATGCTGGGGAGCTACCGCTCGCCGGCAAGAAGTTCGTCTTCACCGGCGGTATGGAGGCGATGAGCCGGCCCGAAGCCAAGGCGAAGGTCGAGGCCCTGGGCGCCAAGGTCGTCAGCTCGGTGAGCAAGAACACCGACTACGTGGTGGCCGGGGAGGATCCGGGCTCGAAGTACGACAAAGCCGTCAAGCTCGGCGTCGAGATCTTGGACGAGGCCGCCTTCGTCGAGTTGCTGCGGTCGCTCGGGGCTGGCTGAGCTTCAGCCCTGCGTGCATTCGACCAGAGCCTCGACCACCCGCTCGGCTTGTTGCAAGTGACGCTGCTGGTGTAGCACCAGCATTTCCAAGGCGGCACCGACGCGCAGGCTCAGGAAACGGCTCTGCGGTGACGTCACCTCGACAGCATTCAAGTCGAGACCGCGGGCGGTCTGCAGCAAGTCGAGCAGGGCCGACTGACCGTCGCAGAAGCGGTCGACGGAGGCGGCGTCGACGACGTCGTCGCCCGGCTGGAAGATACGGAAAGTCTTGATCCTGAATCCTTCGGGGCCAGCGGAGCGTACGAAGAGCTTGCCGAACCAGCCGGGATTGTAAACCGAGTCCGGGGCGGCTGCCGGTGCCTGAGCCAGTGCTTCGCGGATCCGTGGAACGTAGAGCCCGTCGGTGACGACGAGGTGCTCGAAGCACTGAGCGATACTCCAGGCCTTACGGTCCGGTTGCCAAGTGCGCTGTGCCTGTGACAGGTTCTCGACGAGCAGTCGGGCTTGGTCGATGGTCGTGCGCGAGGTTGTGTCAATGGTGTCCAGAAGTTGATCGAAGGTGCGGGGAGTGCGGCTCATGAGGCTCTCTTACGAATGCGGTGGTTGAAGTGGAGGGGTGGCCAAATGAGGTCCAAGTATAGAACTTTGGCCACATCTTTGTGTGGGATATCTAGTGCAGACTCTCTGGTGATGCTGGTGATGTGCTTGACAGCCACGATGGTGTCTGGTTCAATGCGGCGCCTGAGGACACCGACCATGCGCACTTTGACCACCAACCCGCTCCGCCTCGACGCCGCTTTCGCGGCCCGCGGACGCGTTGCACGTGCGCACGCCCGGCATCACCATCATCACCACGCGTGATCCGGGCTCTCCACCCCGGACACCAGATTGTTCCGGGACGGCGGCCCTCGACCCTCACCTCATGACTCCCCGATAAAGCTTCGAAGCCAGCCTCCTCCCGGAACGGGATCGGAGGAAATCCACATGCGCGTATCCGCAGCCTTGCCGACAGGTGTCGCAGCTCTGTTCTTCGACGCTGCCCGGCAGCGCAGACGCCTGGAAACCCGTCTCGTCGAGCGGTTGGAAGCCGAAGGTTTCGCCGAGGTCATGCTGCCGATCCTCGACTACCTCGAACCCTACGAGCCTCTGCTTTCCGGTGCCGCGCGCGGTGAGCTCTACCGTCTCTTCGATCGCGACGGTGAGCAGCTGGCCTTGCGCTCGGACTTCACGCCCATGCTGGCCCGCCTGCTGGCGCCGCGCCTGGACTCGCTGCCGCGGCCGCTCAAGCTGTTCTACAGCGGCGATGTCGTGCGCTATCACGACGATGGCTCGGGTCGTCAGCGTGAGGCGTACCAGATCGGTGCCGAGTTGCTCGGAGCCCCGGCTGCGATGGGAGACGGCGAGGGAGCGCCGGCAGGGGACGCCCCGGCGGAGGAAATGCTGCGCCTGTTCCTGAGTCTGCTCGACGCCTGTGGCATCGCGGACACGCGCGTCGTTCTCGGCTTCGCTGGCTGTCTCGATGGCCTGTTACTAGATGCCGTCGAGCTCGAGGATACGGGGCTCAAGGATACAGAACTCGAGGACGCCAAGCGCCGGGTGCACCTGCTGACGGAGGCTGTGCTGCGCCGCGAGCGGAGTGCGGCACGCGCGGCGTCACGGGCGCTGCTGCAGGTCGTGGTCGACGGTATCCCGGAGGACAGCGACAGCCTGGGGGCGCGGGCCGGCGCCGAGCTGCGACGTTTGCTCGACCTGCGCGCGCGCCTGGCTCCAGACTTTCCCAACGTTGATCTGCGCATCGACCTGGCCGAGTTCGCCCGTCACCACCGCGATCCGCGCTGCCACAACGGGGGGCCGCGGCGCTCCTACTACGACGGCCTGATGTTCCGAGCCTATGGTGCCGGAGGCTCCAACCCGCTGGCCAGCGGCGGGCGCTACGATGGTCTGTTCCAGCAGCTCAACGTGCCGCTGCCGGCGGTCGGTTTCTCGCTCATGCTCGATCGCATCCTCGAGGGTGTGCCCGAGGGTGTCACCGACTGCGGTCGCGACGGCGCTAGCGAGACCGCCGCGGGAGGTACCGCATGATCCGCCTGGCTCTGCCCAAAGGACGCAACTTGCAGGTCGCTCTGGCCGCCTTCTCGGCTGCCGGTCTCGACTTGGGGGCCGAGGATGTGGCGCGCAAGCTTCGCCTCGAAGTGCCCGAGCTGGATCTGGAAGTGCTGCTGCTCAAGGATCCCGACGTGCCGCTCTACGTGCAGCACGGAGCCGCCGATTTCGGTGTCGTCGGCACGGACGTGTTGGAAGAAAAGGGCGGCCAGCTGTTGCTGCCGGTGCGCTTTCTCGAGGGCGGCTGCCGGCTGTCGTTGATCGGTCGTCGAGGGGCCCAACTGCCGCCGCCGGGTGAGCAGGTGCGGCTGGCCACGAAGTACCCCAACATCGCACGCCGGGTGGTCGACGAGATGGCCTGGAGCGCCGAGATTCTGCGCCTGTCGGGTTCAATCGAGCTGGCGCCGCTGCTCGACCTCGCCGAAGTGGCACTCGACATCGTGCAGACCGGTCGCACGATCCGTGAGAACCACCTGCAGGAACTGCGCGTGGTGCGCGATGTCGCGCCCTGCCTGGTGCTCAATCCCGCGGCGTTCCAGCGCTACCGGCCGCAGTTCAATTCGTGGATCGAGGCCCTCGAGGGCACCGGCTTGGTGGCTTGAGGTGAGGCGGCCCTACCAGGATTTTCGCGCCAAGAGCGGCGCACAAGGACCTATGTCATGAGTACAGATTTCCAGAACACCCCGCAGCAGAGAACTCTGGACCTGAACCTGTTCCCCATCCTCGACGCCGACAGCGCGGAGGGCCATCAAGCCCTCGACCGTCTGCTCGGCCGCGGCAGCCTGGTGCTCGATGCCGGCTTGCGCAACCGGGCGGCGACGCTGGTCGACACCGTGCGCTCTGGTGGTGATCGAGCCCTGCTCGACGCCGTGGGTCGTTTCGACCTGCGGGATGTGGAGGACACCGCCGCTGGTGAGGCGCTGAGCTCGGCGGATCTGCGCCTGGCCCCGCTGCCCCAGGATCGGCCCAACGACGTGGGGGACGACGGCGGTTGGCACGGTCTGCCGGTCGGCTTCGCCGAGGCGCTCGACCGCGCCATCGAGGCGGTGCGCGCTTTCCACGAACGCCAACTGCACGACGGCTTCCGCATGCAGCGCGAGGGTGTCGAGCTGGTCGAGAACCGATGGCCGCTGCGCCGTGTTGGCGTCTACGTGCCGGGCGGGCGTGCCAGCTATCCCTCGACTGTCGTCATGACCGTGGTGCCGGCACAGCTGGCTGGCGTCGAAGAGATCGCCGTTGCCACGCCACCGTCCAGCTACCGCACCATGCCGGCGCTGCGCTACACGCTGGCGCGCCTGGGGGTACACGAGGTGTGGGGGATGGGGGGCGCCCACGCGGTGGCGGCGCTGGCCTACGGTACCGAGAGCGTGCGCCGGGTCGACAAGATCGTCGGCCCGGGTAACGCCTGGGTGACCGCCGCCAAGGCCCTGGTCATGCCCGATGTCGCGATCGACGGCCTGGCCGGTCCGACGGAAGTGGTGATCGTCGCCGAGGGCGGAGCGGACATCTCCGCCGCCTGGCTGGCCGCCGACCTGCTGGCACAGGCCGAGCACGACCCGGTCGCGGCACCGGTGCTGATCACCGACAGTCACCAGCTGGCCGAGGCAGTGCGCCTCGAGCTGGCAGGGCAGCTCGCCGAGCTGGCGACCGCCGAGACCGCGCGCGCGTCGCTGCGTCACTTCGGCACTGCGCTGGTGGTGCGGGATCTCGACACCCAGGCGCTCGACCTGGTCGAGCGCATCGCCCCCGAGCATCTGCAGTTGATCGGCCCGCGGCCTGAAGCTCTGGCCGAGCGCGTGCGCAACGCGGGCGCCGTGTTCGTCGGTGCCAGCACGCCCGAGGTCTTCGGTGACTACGTCGCGGGTCCGAGCCACGTGCTGCCCACCTGCGGTAGCGCGCGCTACGCCTCCGGCCTGGGCGTCGAGGACTTCGTGCGCCGCAGTCACGTCGTGCGTTTCGATGCCGAGGCCGCCGCCCAATGGGCCGAGGCTGCCGCTATCCTGGCCGACGCCGAGGGCTTGCCGGCGCATGCCGCCGCCGCCCGCCGGAGGGCGGGCAAAGACGATACCCACGCCCGCCGGAGGGCGGAGTCATGAGCTGGCAGATCGGCGACGATCCCAGCTCCTTGGTGCGCCCCGAGCTGCGCGAGCTGTCCCTCTACCACCTGGACCAGCAGCCCTATCGCTGGAAACTCGACCAGAATGAAGTTCCCTGGGACCTGCCGCGCCGGCTCAAGGAGCGCGTCGTCCGGCAGTTGGTCGAGCGCAGCTGGGCCACCTATCCGGACTTCCACGGCGACGAACTGCGGACCGCCCTGGGGCGGCGCTACGACTGGCCGACCGAAGGGGTGCTGGTGGGCAACGGCTCGAACGAGCTGCTGGGTCTGATACTGGAAGCCCTCGACACCTCCCGCGGCGGTGCGGCGGCGAACGGCGAGATCCTGAGCCTGCTGCCCGGCTTCAGCCTCTACCGCATGCTCACCCTGCGGGCGGGCAGAACCCCTCGATTCCTCGGGCCGGCAAGCGACCTCGGCTTGCCCCTGGCCGAGTTGCGAGCCGAGATCGAACGCGATCCGCACAGGCCGGTGATCCTGTGCAGTCCCAACAATCCCACCGGCTCCGCGGCGACCGTCGAGCAGGTCGACGCACTGCTGCAGCGGTTGCGGGCCCCGCTGCTGCTCGACAACGCCTACGGCGAGTTCTGCCGCCACGACTACCGCCCCTTGCTCGATCGGCATCCACACCTGATCTTGCTGCGAACCTTCTCCAAAGCCTGGTCCCTGGCCGGCATGCGCTTGGGGTATCTGCTCGCCGATCCGGGCCTGGTGCGGGAGCTGATCAAGGTCAAGCTGCCCTACAACCTGAGTCACGCCGGCGTGCTCGCCGCGCTCGCGGTGCTCGAGGAGCCTCGGCACGCCGAGCGCGCCGTGGACGCCATCCTACGTCGACGGGAGCAGTGGGCCGACTTACTGCGTGGTGCCGGGCTTCGGGTCTATCCGTCCGAGGCCAACTTCCTGCTCGTCGACTGTGGTCCTCGCGCGGCCAGCCTGCGCCAAGGCCTGGCCGAGCGGGGCATCCTGGTGCGCGACGTCAGCACCTATCACGGCCTCGCCGGCTGTCTGCGCTTCGCCATCGGCAGCGGCGGCGCCCTGCGAGCCACCCGCCGTGCTTTGGCGCAACTGGCATCAACCTGACCTTCAGGAGGAGATTTCATGACTTCTGCAGCTTCCCCCGAAACCGCGTCCGTGGCCGCGGCCGCGTCCAACCGGCGCCGCGCGAGCTACGAGCGTACGACCGGCGAGACCGCCATCCGGCTGACGCTCGACCTCGATGGCCCCGGCGGCGATGCCCGAGAAGCGGTCGGCAGACAGATCGACGTACCCGACGGCTTCTTTGCTCACATGCTCGACGCCCTCACCACGCACGGGGGTCTGGGTCTCGACCTGAGCGCGCAGGGTGACGTGGATATCGATCTGCACCACACCGTCGAGGACGTCGGCATCGCGCTCGGCGACGCGCTGCGCCAAGCCCTCGGCGACCACCGAGGCATCACGCGCTTCGCTCACGCCTATGCGCCGCTCGACGAAGCCTTGGCGCGCGCCGTTATCGACCTGTCGGGACGCGGCTTCTTCGCCTGGACCGTACCGCCCGAGCTGGAGCAGATCTGGGTCACCCGGGACTTCCCGCTCACCCTCGTCGCTGACTTCTTCCAGGCTTTTGCCGACCGCGGCCGTTTCACCCTGCATCTGGAAGTGCTCGCCGCGCGCAACGGCCATCACGCCGCCGAAGCCGCCTTCAAGGCCGCCGCGCTGGCCCTGCGCCAGGCGCTGGCTCTGCGTCCGGAGTTGGCCCTGCGCGCGGGTGAAGCCGCGATCCCGTCCACCAAGGGTACCCTGTCGGCTTGAGGAAACCATGATGTCCAGTCCCTCTCGACGCAGAGTCACCGTCATCGACGCCGGCGTCGGCAACCTCGGCAACTTGGTGCGCGCGCTCGAACACCTCGGTGCGGAAGTGCGCGTCAGCGAAGATCCGTGGGAAGTGCGCGCCGCCCGCTGCCTGGTGCTGCCCGGCGTCGGTGCCTTCCGACCGCCGCGCGAAACCCTGACCAAGAAACGCCTCGAGAGCGCCCTGCGCGGGGCACTCGACCGGGGCGCCTGGCTGCTCGGTGTGTGCGTGGGCTTCCAACTGCTGTTCGAGGCGAGCGAAGAGTTCGGCGTCACGGACGGTCTCGGCCTCCTGCCCGGTCGTATCGAGCGTCTCCCCAGCAACGTGCCGCTACCGCACATCGGTTGGAATCGCTTGCACGGCCTGGTGCAGCATCCCCTGCTCAACGGTGTGCATCCCGACGATCTCGACGCCGATCCCTACGTCTACTTCGTGCACAGCTTTGCTCCTGCCGACGTGCCGGCGACCCTGACTCTCGCCAGTTGCACGCACGGCCGCGAGTTCCCGGCCGTTGCCGGCTACGGCCGCGTGCTGGGCACCCAATTCCACCCCGAGAAGAGCGGCCAGGTCGGCCTGCGCCTGCTCGCCAACTACCTGGAGATGGCCCATGGAACTGCTGCCGGCGATTGACCTGCGCCACGGCGAAGTCGTCCGCCTGCGTCAGGGGGACGACGCCCGCCGCACCGTCTATAGTGCCGACCCTCGAGCGCAGCTCGAATCCTTCGCTGCCGCTGGCGTTCGCCGCGTCCACGTCGTCGACCTCGACGCCGCCTTTGGGGATGCGCCGCAGCGATCACTGCTCGAACGCTTGGTGCGCCACGCGCACGAACTGGGCATCGTGGTGCAGCTGGGTGGTGGCCTGCGGGATCGTGCCAGCGTCGAGTGGGCGTTCGAGCTCGGCGCGGTCCGAGGTGGAGTCGACCGGGGCGTCATCGGTTCCATGGTGGCGCGTGATCCCGACCTCTTCGCCACCCTGGTCACAGAGCACCCCGGCCGCATCGTCGCCGGCCTCGACTTCAAAGACGGCCAGCTGGCGATCAGCGGCTGGCGTGAGACCAGCGACGAGAGCTTCGACACCCTATGCGCTCGCCTGCGGGGCTTGCCCTGCGCCGCCGCGCTGGTGACCGACGTGCGCCGCGACGGCGAACTCGGCGGTCCGAATATCGAGTTGGCGCGTCGTGTGGCGCAGCAGACGGGCTTCCCGGCGCTCCTGTCGGGCGGTGTCCATGGCCTCGACGATCTGCGCCAGGCGCGTCGATGTCCCGAGATCGAGGGTGCCATCGTCGGGCGGGCGCTCTATGACGGCAACTTCACGCTCGAAGAGGCGCTGCAGGCCTGTGCCGCAGAGACTCCAGAAACCACAGAGACTCCAGAATATGGAGAGAACCCACTGACCGGGGAGAGTGCCGCATGAGCCGCAATGGAACCAGTTTCCTCACCCGTCGCATCATCCCGTGTCTCGACGTCAGAGATGGACGGGTCGTCAAGGGTGTGCGCTTCCAGAACCTGGTCGACCAGGGCGATCCCGCCGAGTGCGCCCTGCGCTACGATCAGCAAGGCGCCGACGAACTGGTCTTCCTTGATGTCAGCGCCGCCCCCGAGCGTCGCGGTACCGATCTCGAATGGGTACGGCGCACCGCCGAGCAGGTCTTCATTCCCCTCACCGTCGGTGGCGGCGTCCGCAGCCTCGACGATGCACGCGCCCTGCTGCGCGCCGGAGCCGACAAGGTTGGCATCAACACCGTCGCCGTCGCGCGTCCCGCACTGCTGTCGGAACTCGCCAGGCGCTTTGGCAGCCAGTGCGTCGTGCTCAGCATCGACGCCAAGCTCACCGAAGACAGCACGCCAGAGCAGCCAAAGTGGGATGTCGTCACCCACGGCGGCCGCAAGAGCACCGGCATGGACGTCCTCGAGTGGATGCAGCGCGCCGTCGAGTTGGGAGCCGGCGAGATCTTGCTCACCAGCATCGACGCCGACGGCACCCGAGCAGGCTACGACCTGCCGCTCCTGCGCGCTGCCGCCGAAGCCGTCTCGGTCCCGGTGATTGCCTCCGGCGGCGCCGGCAATGTCGATCACCTGGCCCAGGCGCTGGAGACCGGGACCTCTGCGGTCCTGGCGGCGTCCATCTTCCACCAAGGCCAACTCACCGTTGGCCAAGTCAAGGCCGCCCTCGCCGCCCGGGGCTATCCCATGCGCGCGGTACCGGAAGCGGAGGCAGCATGAAATCCGATCTCGATCCCAAGAGCCTGACCTACGACGACAAGGGGCTACTTCCCGTCGTCGTGCAAGACGTCACCAGCGGTGCCGTCTTGATGCTGGCCTACGCCAACCGGCAAGCCGTCGAGTTGACGCTCGAGACCGGCGAAGCCCACTTCTGGAGCCGCTCGCGCCAGCAGCTGTGGCGCAAAGGGGAGACGTCGGGCAATGTGCTGCACGTCGTCGAGATGACCACCGACTGTGACCGCGATGCTCTCCTCGTGCGCGCCCACCCCGCCGGTCCGACCTGCCACAAGGGGACGCGCAGCTGCTTCGAGCCGAATGTGAGCTCGCTGGAACTGGGCTGGCTAGACGACGTGCTACGTCAACGCGCCGAGGCCGATCCGGAGCAAAGCTACACCGCGCGGCTGTTGCGAGAGGGGATTGCGCGGGTGGCGCAGAAGGTGGGAGAGGAAGGCGTCGAGACGGTGATTGCGGCGATGAAGGGGGAGGCGGGGAAAGAAGAGCTGGTCAACGAGGCCGCAGACTTGCTGTACCACTTGTTGGTATTGCTGCGTGCGTCGGGCGTCGAGGCGGGGGAGGTAGCGTCGCAGTTACGGCGGCGTCACGAGGGGCCGAAGAGGCACTGAGGTCCGAGCTGGCGGTTTCGAAGCGGTGCAGCGCGATCTCGCGCTGATCGTCACTGGCCCGGATGCGCACGCTCGCTTGCCATTGCTCGTTGCCAGCCCACACGCGCAACTGGTAGTGCCCGGGGCTGAGCCGGCCCAGCGACAGGTGCCCGTCGTCCGAGAAGCGCATGGCGGAGGTGACGCCGGAGAGGTAGGGGGCGATGTCGACGCCGCCGGCCTGGCTGTACAGGGCGACGCCGCTGATGGCGACGCCGGAGCAGTCGCTCACGGCACAGCCGATGCGCCCGGAGGTGCCCTCGTCAAGAGCAATCCGCACCTCGGACTCGCCGCGCGCGGCATCGACCCGAATCGCCCGCGTGCCCGTCCCGGCAACGGCATCGGTCCAGGTGACGAAATACTCACCGGCGGGCAACTGCTCGAAGTGACGCCGACCGTAAGTGTCGGTCATGCCGGCGCGCACCAGCTGGCCGTCGGTGCCGAGCAGCGTCACCATGGTGCCGGAGGCAGCGCTGCCGTCCGTGCGTTCGAACAGGGTGTGCAGCGCACCGGCTTCGCTCTCTCCCAGCACCACGGTCACGGGGGCGGCTGCTTCGGCCAGGCCCACCGGAACGTCCGGCAATCTGACGGGAGAGAAGTCTTCCGCCTGCACGCGCAGACCGTAGCTGCCGGCTTCGAGCGACGTCAGCGCGAAGGCGCCTTCGACGTCTGTGTGACCACTGTCGAGGCGCTGCCCGAGATCGTCGAGCAGGTGTACCTCGGCGTGCACGATCGGCAGACCGGAGGTGTCGAGTACGACGCCGTCGAGGTCGTGGCCGGCGAGGTCGATGCGCAGCTCGGCCGTATCCTCATCCGGGATCAAGACGCGCCGCCGCACCGTCTGGCCGTCATAGCCGAAGAAGGTCAGTCGAGCCGGGCCGGTCGGCACGTCGTCGAGATACAGCCATCCCTCGGCGTCGACCTCACCGCTGATCTCGGTCGCCGCCAGGCCGTAGCCGTCGATGCCGTTGCCCAGGTGCGGGGCCGACACCACGACTTTGCCGCGCCGCGCCTCCGGGTCCAGCAACTCGGAGAGCAGGACGAAGCCGCCGTCGATCGGGATGCCACCGCGCGTGACGCGAGCCTCGAGGCGCACGCCGCCGAGCACCCAGGTCTTGCGCTGCGGCTCGAGCGACGCCGGGATGGCGATCTCCTGACTCAGGAGCTGGCGCAGTCCGTGTTGATAGCCGGCAATCTGGACTCTGTACAGCCCTGCCTCCAGCTGCACCGGCGGGACCCAGCCCTCGGCGTCCGTCAGGCGCTCCAGGATCGGCGTCAGCGCCGCGCGCTCCGGGTCGAACCAGCGCACCGAGACCCCGGCCAACGGCTCGCCCTGGCGGTCGACGACCTGGCCGTCGAAGGTGGCGCCAGGGCTGACGCTGCGCAAGCCCAGATCCTTGACCTCGTGCTGCGCCAGGTTGAAGCGTTCCAACGCCGGAGCGTGGCTGCTGTGGCGGGCGCGCAGTTCGTAGCGTCCCGGTGACAGCCCACCGAGCAGGAAGTGTCCGCGCGCGTCGGTGACCGCCTGGTAGCTCTGCTGCTGGCCGAGTTGCGCCAGGGCTGCAGTGCCCTGCGGCAATAACTCCACCAGGCTACCGGCGACCGGATGACCGTTGACTTGGTGGACCAAGGTGCCCCGCACGGCGGCGCCGAGGTCCAGGCCGACCACGCCCAAGTCGTAGACCTCGCGTGGCCCGACGTACACCTCGGGCAGGCGGAACTCGCGGTAGTTCTTCGCGCCGATGGCGATCTGGTAGGTGCCGTCACTCGGCAGGTCGATACGGAAGGTTCCCTCGTGCGTCTCCACCTCTTGTCGCCAGGTGCGCTTGGAACCCGCGTCATGGACCTTGGTCAGCTTCAGTGTCACCGTTTCCAGCGGTGTGCTGTCCAGTGCCAGGGCCGTCCCCGTCAGCTGCTCGCCTGGCGTCAACCGCACCTCGACGTTGGCCGCGCGTCGCTTGTGGCGCACCGGTACCGAGCCCTGGCGGAAGCCGTGCGCCGTGACCGTCAGCTCGGCGGGCAGTGCAGCGACGGGCAGGACGAACGAGCCATCGGCCTGGCTCGAGGTCTCGGCACCCAGAGGTCCGCGTATCTTCGCATCGACCACGGCAGAACCGGTGTGATCGAGAATGCGACCTCGAATAGGTTGACCCGCAGGCAGCTCGAGCACGCTAGAAGCCTCCGTGCCCGGCTCGACCGCTTGCTGGTAGAGCGGTGCTCGTCCTTCTGCCAGCACCAGCACGTTCACCGGCCGCTCGGGCAGTCCGGCGAGGGAGAAGCGGCCCGCTTCGAAGTCTGTGCACCGCTCCCAGCTCTTCGACGGCTGCCCGGCGGGTTGCGCGTCGGTGGTCGCGGGCTCGCTCCAGGAGGCACAAACCCGCCCGTGCAGCGGAGTCGGTGGTGGCGGTGCGGTCGCCTCCAGCTCGATGCGCCCTTCCCACGTGACGCCCCTGTAGAGGAAGATGGGCGTCGAGTCGGCGCCGGAGCGGTGTTGCACGAACGGCGCAAAGTCCGGGTGGTCGACGCGTACCACGAGGTCGTCGAGATGCGGCAGCGCGAAGTCCAGCCTTCCGTCTTCCAGCGTCTTGCCGGTCAGCTTGGCCTTGGTGTGGAGTTGGCTCAGCAGGTCGTGTCCCGCAATGGGAATGCGCACCTCCACGACGGCACCTTCTACCTGGCCCGTTGAACTCAGGACTTGCAGGCCGGCGAGCGTCGGAGCGCTACCGTATTCCTCTGGGGCTGGCTCCGGTTCCGGGGCTGGTTCTGGCGTTACCGGCAGCGCGGAAGCTGCCAACAGCGCCACAAGCAGCCCACGCCGCAGCCGGGCTCGCAGCGGGTGTCGCTGGCCGGTGCGTTTCGCCGGGAGTGTCGAGAGGGGACTAGGCATCGGATTCGAGGGGTCGAGTGAACGACCTCGCCGAGCTGACCTCTTCATAGACATCGTCCTCTGATGCCGTCTGGGGGACGCTGCGTAGCAAGAGCAGGCGTCCGGGGTGGTCCCAGACTTCGATTCGTGGGTGGGGGCCCTCGACTCTAGCAGTTTCGAAATCTGCTGGCGAGACGTGGACCACATCGCCTGGAACAGTACTTCCGTACAGGGTCGATATCTCGGCTCCTCGGGGTAAGACCGTGTAGATCTTGATATCCGGATACTCTCGTTCGACACGCAGCAACGCCCGCGCGATCTGGAGCTCGTGGGGTGTGCAGTCTTGGAGCCGCGGGTGGAAGAAGACCGTCATGCGGTTCTGGGGGATCAAGGAACCGAGGGCGTGCGGCAACGAGTCGAGAGCTCGGGCAGCAAGTTGGCCCGCGCTGGGCTGGCCCGTGCTGGGCGGACTGGGCGATTCGGAGCGGGTGAGCAGGGCTCCCGCCTGGAAACTGCCCCAGGTCAGCAAGCCGAGCGCGGCGAGTCCCAACAGCCAGAGGCGGCCCGTCACCAGCTGCCGAGCCCCGCCAGAGGTAGCCCCGCTAGAAGTAGACGCGCTAGTTGCAGACCGGACCATCGCCATCCTCCCGGAGTGCTGGGTTGGTGGGATCTTCGACCCACGGCGTCGGCACCAAGACCATGCTCTTGATCTCGTGCTGCGCGACTTCGTTCACCGGTCCCTTCTCGATCAAAGCCCACTGCTGGCTGCCGGGTGCGAGCAGCAGATGCTCGGTCTGCGTCGGCAGGGTCAGGGAGCGGACCAGCTCGTCGGCCTCCGGATCGATCTGGTGGAGTCGCCATGTGGTCTTGTAGCCGTCCTCCGTGCGGAGTGGATCGCGGGTCAGCAGGTAGAGGTAAGCGCCGTGGCCGTAGAGGGCGACGGGGATGGACTGCCGCTGGACGAACTTCAGCCGTAGGGCGGTACCGAGTGCATTGCCTGGCGTGTTGGGGAGAGGTGTCAGCTTTTCGTAGCCGGCAGGGAAGACCTCCAAGGCTTGCACGGTTGGGGATAGCCGGTAGAGCTGGGATGGATTCCCGAAGACGAGGCCATAGATCTTGCCATCTGAGATCGCGGTTGAAGGGCCAGCCATCCGTTGATAACGGGCCTCGACGTCCATCGGGTCCTCCGAGAAGGCGACCGCAAGATCCAGGAACTCTGGACTCTCGCCCAGGGAGAAGCGTGCGAACCCAGTCTTGTCTTCTCCGTCAAGTTTCAGGTACGCCCTGGATACCAAGTGAGTACCGTTCCAGATCCGACCGACTGCCGATACATGTTCCAGGCGAGGAAACTGCTCGGCACTCAACCGCACCGAGCGCGTTCCCTGAAACTCGTTGTTCAACCAAATGGAGTGATTGCCGCTCTCGTGAATGACGAGGTCGCCGTTCGAGAAGCTCTGCACAACGTGTGGCCTGGTGAATTCATAGGGACCCAGACCAGGGTTGGCGATGAACTCCATGTATCGCCCGGTATCGTCGTAGACGAAGACCTTGCCCTCTAGTGGCCCAGCCACGAAGAGCCGCCCGTCGACGGACCAAGCCGCTGAGTAGGAAAAGCTAGGGCTCTGCTCCAGGGCGACGCGATGACACGGTAAAGCTGTGTCTTCCACTTCTGCAGTCAGGGCGGCTGCCTGATTCGGCAGGCCGAGCAGGAAGAAGCCGACCGTCGCAAGGCCCAAAGTAGACCTACGACGTGACCCGAACCGCAAGTCAGAGGGTTGGTCCGGCTTGGGACCAGAGGCAGGAGCCTCGTTGGTGTCCATTCTCAAAAGCTGGAATCAGGTCTGCTGCAGGGGGCCGCTTGGGCAAGCGATACTGACTCCCGAACAGTCGACGTGGCTGCCTCCGACACAGTCGAGGTTTCCATCGTCCCAAGTTCCTTCCCACTCGATCGTGGTGCAGCCTTGTTGGCTCTCGACTTGGGTGGGGACAAAGAAGAAGATGGCGGCCACGGCCACGACCAAGCCAACGAGGATGAGCTTGCGCGTTGTTTTCATGAAGATGCTCCTTGTGTCAGGGCTCTTGGTGAAAGGAAAGAATTTCGACGACGCTACCTTGTGAGATTGCTGTTGTCAACTATTCAATTGTGATGCCAAGAATCGATGGGTGTGAGGCCCAGGTGGCACGAATCAAGTTTCTCTGTCATCGGGACCGACGTGAGCTCGTCTTGCCAAGGCTGCTGCCAGTTGAGCGACCGTCGGGTTCTCGAAGATCTTGACCAGCGCGACGCCGCTCCCGAGCTCTTCGTGCAGACGCTGTTGCAGCCGGATCGCTAGCAGCGAGTGACCGCCGAGGGCGAAGAAGTCGTCGTGGATGCCGACGTTGTCGAGACCGAGCAGGTCGTGCCAGATGGACGCTAGCTTCTCTTCCAGCTCGTTGCGCGCTGCGGCGGGGGCGTCGGCCAGTTGCGGCCGGCTGGTTTGCGGGCTGGGCAGGGCTTGCAGGTCGACACCGTGGCCGGACTTGGGGAGGGCGTCGAGCGGCACGAGCTGGGAAGGTATGGCGGCTTCGGGGAGCCAGGGCAGGAGATGACGACGCAGCTCGTCGAGGTCGGGCACGGCACGGCCGGGTGCGGCCCAGCCGGGGGCGGCGACCAGGTAGGCGACGAGCAGGTGCCGTGTCGCACTCGGGGAGGCGCCCTCGTGTCGGCGCGCGACGACAGCGGCTTCGGCGATGCCGGGGTGACGGCAGAGCAGGGCTTCGACTTGCGCTGGTTCGACGCGTACGCCACGCAGGTCGAGCCGGCGGTCGATGCGGCCGAGCAGTTGCAGGCGGCCGTCTTGCAGCGTGCGCGCGAGGTCGCCGGTGCGGAAGAGACGGCTACCTCCTCGGTGGCCACCTGTGGCGTCGGGACGGAACCGATCGGCTGTGAGCGAGGGGCTGTCGTGGTACCCACGAGCGAGTGCGTCTGTTGCGCTGGCAAAGCACAGCTCGCCGATCACGCCCTGGGGCACCGGCTGCAGGGCGGCGTCGCGCACCAGGGCCTGGACGCCGGGCAGCGGGCGGCCGATATCGAGCACGGTGGGAGCGCCCGGGGAGCGGCGGGTGTCTTCGATGGCGCTGGCGGTGGCCCAGGCGGCGACCTCGGGCATGCCGTGGACGTTCCACAGGCGCCGGCCCTGGGGGCGCAGGAAGGCGGCCAGATCGCGCGGCAGAGCGCCGCCGATGTTGACCAGCTGCAGAGCCCGCTGGCGGCTGAGCGAGGAGGTGTACCAGCCGGCGTCGAGCACACTCTGCCAGACGGTCGGCGTGGCCTGGATGAAGGTGGCGCCGCCGGCACGCAGCTGCCAGGCGAGGGCGCGCGGGTGCTGGACGGTGGTGCGGCGCAGCAGCTGGACGCGGCCGCCGACGGTTAGCGGCAGCAGCAACTCGAGCAGGCCATGTGCCGTGTCGGTGGGGCTGAGGTTGGGTACGACGGTGCGCTGCGAGACACCGGGTGTGTCGAGGCCGCACAGCGCGGCGGCGCTGGCCAGTGTGCGGCTGAGTGCGCCACGCGTGACGGCTGTGATCCCGGTGCCGGCCGGGGCTGGTGCGGGGAGCAGGCAAGCCAGGCTTCGGGGATCTCGGGGCGCTGTCGAGGTGCCGGAGCTGGTTTCTGAGCCCGTCGTGGGGAGGTCGAGGTCGAGTGTCTGTGGGTCGAGTGTGTGGGGGTCGAGTGTCTGGAGGTCGAGGCTGGGTGGTGCGTCCGCCCCCAGGAACGCCACGGCTTCGGCTAGCCGAGGAGGCAGGGAGTCGTCCCGCAGCAAGAGTCGAGCGCCGGTCTCTCGTAGCCAGTCCGCGGCGCGGCGCGGTGGTGTGTCCGCGTCGAGGGACAGTACGGCGGCGCCGTGGAGGAGGACGCCGAGCAGGGCCGGCAGTCGCCACGGACCGCCGTGTAGCGCGAGGGCGATGACGTCTTCCTGGTCGCGTTCGTGCGCGGTCGGTAGGGCCTGGTGCAGCAGGCGCGCGACGTGCTCGGCTCGACGTAGCAATTCCCGGTAGCTCAGGGAGCCGGTCGTGCGGGCGCCGAGTTGATAGCTGAGCGCGATCGCATCAGGACGGCGGCGCGCCTGGTGCTCGATGCGGGTGATCAGATCGTCGGAAGGGGGTGGTTGAGCCGTGAGATATTCGGTAGATCGTGACGGATTCGAATTTTCTTCGGATGTGCTGGGCCTGGTCGGAGATTCAGCCCATTCGACCTGCAATTGCTGATGCTCGGCGGCGCTCAGGAACGACAGCCGGCCGAGGGGCCGTTCCGGCTCGCGCAGTGCGGCGCGCAGCAGGGTTGCGAAGCTGCGGCCGAAGCGCTGGACGGTGACGGCGTCGAACAGGTCGCGGTCGTAGAACAGCACGCCGGTCAATCCCGCTGCGGCGCCGGTGCCACTCGAGGAAGCTGTCGACGAGGGCCACAGGTGCAGTTCGAGGTCGAAACGGGCGGTGCGCACGTCGAACTGCAGTGGCTCGGCGCGCAGGCCGTCGAACTCGGGGGCCGCGGCGCCGCTGCCGGGGGTGTTCTGCAGTGCGAAGAGGACGTCGAAGAAGGGGTTGCGCGCCAGGTCGCGGCGCGGTTGCAGTTCCTCGACCAGCTTCTCGAACGGCACCTCCTGGTGGGCAAAGGCGTCGAGGGTGGTCTCGCGCACGTCGGCGAGCAGGTCGACGAAGGCGTGCTCGTGGCCTCGCACGTGTGCGCGCAGCGCCAGGGTGTTGACGAAGCAGCCGATCAGTCCTTCGAGTTCAGGCCGCAGGCGACCGGCGACCGGGGTGCCGACGATCAGGTCGGCCTCGGCCCGCGACGCATCGCCGAGGCGGGCGAGCAGGACCAAGAAGGCGGACATCAGCACCATGAATGGGGTGGAGTCCAGGGCGCGCGCCTGCCGCTCGACCGCCGCACCCAGCTCGGCGTCGAGCCAGAAGCCACGCCGGCCACCGCGGAAGCCCTGCCGTGCCGGCCGGCGTCGGTCGGCGGGCAGGTCGAGGACGGGCGGGTCGTGCAAGCGTCGACGCCAGTGGTTGATCTCGGCGGCCAGATTCGCGCCGTGCAAGCGGCGGCGTTGCCAGACGGCGAAGTCGGCGTACTGGACGGGCAGGGGGGGGAGCGGATGGTGGGCGTACAGCAGGCCCAGTTCCCGCTGCAGGATTTCCAGCGACCAGCCGTCCGCCGCTGCATGGTGGATGGTGAAGAGCAAGGTCGCGTCGCTGGGTCCCAGGCGCAGCAGCGCCGCGCGCCAGGGAAGGTCGGCGTCGAGACGGAAACTCAGGTGAGCCTGCGCGGCGGCGAGGCGGCGCAGCTCGTCTTCGGGGGCCTCGAGACAGCCGAGATCGACGACGGGTAGCTGGGCTCGCGGTGCGGGCAGGATGCGCTGCCGAGGCTCGGTGTGCGCACTCTCGTTGCTGCCGGCGGGGGCGATCAGGACGGTGCGCAGCGCTTCGTGCCGCGCGACCAGCGCGCCGAGCGCGGCTTCCAGGCGCGCGACGTGCGGGAAGGTGGCCTCCGTGCGCTCCGTGCCGGAACTGCGCAGGCGCCAAGCGGCGGGCAGGTTGTAGGCGGGGCTGCCTGGGGTCAGGCGGTCGAGCATCCAGAAGCGTTGCTGGGCGAACGACGCTGGCGGTCCTGCAGAGTCGCGCGGCATCGGTACGATGGCGCGCTGTGCTTCTAGAAGAGTTGCTTCCAGCGGAGTCTCTTCCAGCGGGCCACCGGGCGCCTGGAGGGTCGCTGAGTCAGCGTCGCGTTGTCGGCCTCGGTGCCTCTGGACGCGGACTGCCAGGCGTTGCACGGTCGGGTGCTCGAAGAACTCGCGCACAGATACCTCGACGCCGAAGGCTTCGCGCAGCCGCGCCAGAGCCTGGGTGGCGAGCAGGGAGTGGCCACCGAGGTGGAAGAAGTGACTGTCGCGGCCGATCTCGTCGACTTGCAGCAGGTGCGCGAAGATGGCGGCCAGCTGGCGCTCGGTGTCGCCGCGTGGAGGGCCGCCAGCGGTGAGGCTGCTGGTGGCGGAGGGGCCGGTACTCGCGGCAAGGTCAGCATCGAGGTCGAAGTCCTGCTCCGAACCGTCGACTTCGTGGGTCTGCGCGCGGAGCCAAGCAGGAAGCTCGTCGCCCGACTCGCGCTGCAACTGGTGGGCTTCCGCGGCGCTGAACAACGGAAGGTCGCCGAGGAGCTGTCGCGGCTCTGTGCTGGCGGCGGTGAGCAGGCGCTGGTAGTGACCGAGCCAGCGCTGGATGGTGGTGGTGTCGAAGAGGTCGGCGTCGAAGAGGGCACTTCCCTGGTAGCCACCGCTGGCCACGGGAGCCAGGTGCAACTCCAGGTCGACGTGCGTCGAGACCTGGCCGGGACGCAAGGATTCGACGCGCAAGTTGCCATCGTGTTGGCCACCGTCGTGTTGCCCGCCACCGAGCGGCGGCACGGTGTCGAGCCCCAGATCCTGCAGGGCGAACATAGTCTGGAAGATCGGGTTGCGGGTCAGGTCGCGGTGCGGCTGCAGCTCCTCGACCAGCTTCTCGAACGGCACTTCCTGGTGTCCGTACGCTTCCAGCGCCACCTCGCGCACCTGGCGCAGGAGACCCTCGAACGTCAGCTCGGCGCGCCAGCGCACGCGCAGCGCCAGGGTGTTGACGAAGAGCCCGATCAGGCCCTCGACTTCGGCGTGTGTACGTCCCGCCACCGGCGTGCCGACGACCAGGTCGCGCTGGCCGGGGCTGCGGGTTTGCCTAAGGGTTTGCCGGTGCAGGAAGGCGAAGTAGGCGCTCAGCAGAACCATGAACGGCGTCGCTTCGAAGCGTTGCGCCAGCGTTTCGACGGCGCGTCGCAGGTCGGCCGCGAGCTGGATGTCGACCTGGTCGCCGCGGAAGCGCTGCACCGGTGGTCGAGGTCGGTCGGTAGGCAAGGCCAGGCGGAGCGGTCGATTCGAGGGTGTGGCCAGGCGCCGGCGCCAGACGGCGAGCTGCGCGTCGAGGAAGTCCCCCTGCAAGCGTCGTCGCTGCCAGGCTGCGTAGTCGGCATACTGGATGGGCAGCGGCGGCAGCGAAGGTGGAACTTCTGATCTGTTCTGTGTAGGGGCGGCCCCATGTGGCCGCCCTGGGTGGGGGGTGCTGGCGTCCGGCGCACTGTACGCCAGCGCCAACTCCTGCCCCAGGAGCCCCATCGACCAGCCGTCCGCCACTGTGTGGTGCAGCGTCAGCAGCCAGCCGTGGTCGTCGGCGGCGAGACGGATCAGGCAGGTGCGCAGCAGCGGGCCGGTGGCCAGATCGAAAGGACGCGCGGTTTCGGCGTCGACCAGGGCTTGCAGGCAGGCTTCGGCGTCGGTCGCCTCCAGGCGCTGTAAGTCGACCAGCGGAATCGAGGCCGCGGGCGTCGCGGTGAAAGCCAGGTACGGCAGGCCGCGGCGTTCTTCGAAGTGCGCGCGCAGCAGTTCGTGTCGTGCCTGGACTTGGGCGATGGCGGTGGCCAGGCGGCCCGCGTCGAGGTGGCCGTGCAGGCGGCTGGCTTGGGGCAGGTTGTAGCCACTGCCGTCGGGGGTGAGACGGTCGAGGAACCACAGGCGTTGCTGCGCGAAGGAGGCCTGGATCGGTGCGTCGCGCGGGACCGTCGGGATGTGGCCGGTGTCTTTGGGCGCCGACGGGCCGAGCAAGGCGTCGACGCGCGCCGCCAGCTCAGCCAGCGTTGGTGCCTCGAAGACGCTGCGCAGCGGCAGCTCGACTCCCAGCTCGGCGCGCAGACGGGCCACCAGGCGGGTGGCGAGTAGCGAGTGGCCGCCGCCACGGAAGAAGTGCGTGTCGCGCGGGACGCCGCCAGGGGGCGCCGCGTGGAGGGACGGCAGCAGGTCGGCGTAGAGGACGGCCAGGCGTGCTTCGGTTGGCGTGCGGGGTGGCGCGCTGGGGCTCTGCTGGGCCGCTGGCTCGGTGAGAGATCCGCCGGCACGCGATCGAGACAGAGCCTTGCGGTCGACCTTGCCGCTTGGCGTCAGGGGCAGGGTGTTGAGCGGGTAGACGACCGACGGCAACATGTAGTCGGGCAGCGTCTCGGCCAGGGCGACGCGCAACTCTGGTGTGCTGGGAGCGGTTTCCGTCGCGGGAACGACCCAGGCGGCCAGCCGCGCGTCGAGCCCTTCGCCCTCGATCTGCACCGCCGCCGCGCGCACCGCTGGCAGGTTGGCCAACGCGGCTTCGATCTCGCCCGGCTCGATGCGGAAGCCGCGCAGCTTCAGCTGGTGGTCGCGCCGGCCCAGGTGTTCGAGCGTGCCGTCGGCGAGGAAGCGGGCGAGGTCGCCCGTGCGGTAGGCGCGGCAATCGTCGGTCTGCTCTGGAAGCGGATTCGGCACGAAGACTTCGGCGGTGAGCGCCGGACGCTGGTGGTAACCGCGGGCGAGGCCGTCGCCGGTGACCAGCAGCTCGCCGGTGACGCCGATCGGCACGGCGCGACCGTCGCGGTCGAGCACGTGGACGCGGGTGCCGGGGATCGGCCGGCCGATATCGATCCGGCCGAGCTCAATCGGGCCCGGCTCGACGGCGGCCGAGTCTACCGGTCCCGCGCTGGCCCAGACGGTGGTCTCGGTGGGCCCATAGAGATTCCACAGGCGGTCGCCGTGCGGTTGTAGGCGAGTTGCCAGCGCGGCGGGCAGGGCCTCGCCGGTGGACAGCAGCTGCGGCAGTGGCTGCCGGCGACGATCCCAGCCGGCGTCGAGCAGCAGCGTCCAGGTGGCGGGAGTGGCTTGCAGCAGGGTGGCGCCGTCGCGTTGTAGGCGCTGGCCCAGACGCGCACCTTCCATCGCCTCGGTGCGCCCGATCAGCTCGACGCGGGCGCCAGCGGCCAGTGGCAGCAGCAGCTCGGCGACGGCGATGTCGAAGGAGATGGTGGTCAGCGCTGGCACGGCATCCCCCGGCTGCAGGTGCAGCCAGTCGGCCATGCCGGTGAACAGGCGGGCGACGCTGCCACGCCGTACCGCGACGCCCTTGGGGGTGCCGGTGGAGCCGGAGGTGTAGAGCAGGTAGGCGACTTGGTCGGGGTGTTCCGGCGTGGCCTGTCGTGCTGCGCTGAGCCGTGCCGTGAGCTGGATCGGCGGCGCCTGCGCGAGCAGCTGGGGCACGTCTGCGCGCTGCAGGTGCAGACGCGCGCCCGCGTCGTCGAGCAGTAGCTGGCGCCGTGCCGCTGGCAGACGTGGGTCCAGCGGCAGGTAGCCGGCACCGCTGAGCACGACGCCGAGCAGGGCGACCAGCAGCTCCGGGCAGCGCGTCATCTCGATCGCGATCAGCACGTCCGGACCGGCACCGCGGGCACGCAGGGCTGTCGCCAGGCGCCGCGCGTCGCGCACCAGGGTGGCGTAGCTCAGGCGCCGCCGACCGTCGCTCACCGCGATGGCGTCCGGCTGCCACGCCGCGTGGCGGGTGAGCATCTCGCTGAGCGTCGGCACGCGCGGTGCGCCGAGACCGTCGGCCCACTCGTGCAGCAGTTGCTGGCGCTGGGCCGGGCTGAGGATCGGTAGCGTGTCGACAGGCTGTGCCGGGTCCTTGACCGCCGCGGTCAGCAGGCGTACGTAGGCGTCCAACCAGCGCTCGACGGTGGTGGCGTCGAAGAGGTCGCGGTCATAGTAGACGGCGAGGCCGTCCACTTCGTGCCCGCCGGCGAGCCAGTGGACTTCGAGGTCGAAGCGCGTGGTGGCGGTGTCGACGGGCAGGCGTCGTAGGGTGGTTGTTTCGGTCGACGATGTTTCGGTGGATTCCGGCGGCTCGAAGTCCTGCATCGAAAGCGTGACCTGGAACACCGGGTTGCGCGATAGGTCGCGTTCCAGGTCGAGGGCCTGCAGCACTCGCTCGAAGGGCACGTGCCGGTGCTCGCGCGCGTCGAGGAAGCTGTCGCGGCTGCGGCGTGCCAGTTCAGCGAAGGGCGCCGTCGGGGATGCGCTCAGGCGCACCGGCAACGTGTTGACGAAGAAGCCGACCAGGTCTTCGGTGCCGGCCGGCCGATCGGCCATGGGCACGCCGAGTACCACGTCGTGTCCGCCCGGATGTGGAGTTGCAGTGCCGTGCCGCTGCAGTAGCGCCGCGAAGGCCGTCAGGGCGAGCTGGAAGCGACTGGCGTGCAGCTCGGTCGCGGCGGCGTCGAGACGCTGGCGCAGCTCGGGCGCCACCGGCCGGGTCACCAGGCCACCTCGGAAGCGCTGGACGGTGGGGCGGGGGCGGTCGGTCGGCAGTTCCAGGGGAGCTGTCCCCTCGAGGCGGCGGCGCCACCACTCGACGTGGCCGAGAATCACGTCGTCGGTGAGCCAGGCGCGCTGCCAGGTGGCGTAGTCGAGGTACTGCAGTTTTCGGACTGTACCTTGTCGGGAACGGCCGAACGCACGCTCGACGATGCCGAACGACCAGCCGTCCGCGACCAGGTGATGGAAGGTCAGGCCGACGACGCAACCGCCGCCGGGCTCTTCGAGCACCAGGGCGCGCAGCGGCGCTTCGGTCTCGAGGTCGAACGGCCGCGCCGCGTCGCGGGCTAGCAGGCGTCGACGCTCGGCGGGGGCGTGGCCGCCCAGGCGCCGTAGGTCGAGGCTGACGATCGGCGGCAGGGCGTTGACGATCCGCTGCCATGGCCCGCGCTCGTCCTCGCCGAAGCGGCAGCGCAGCACCGCGTGCCGGCGCGCCAGCTTTTCGATGGTCGCGCGCGCTGGGTGGGCCCCGGTCTGGGAAGAGGAACCGTCGAGATGCCAGGCGACGGGCAGGTTGTAGGCGTTGGAGCCCGGCGTCAGGCGGTCGAGCAGCCACAGGCGTTCCTGCGCGAAGGACAGCGGCGCCGGGGCGCGCGGATCGGCGCGCGGCACGAGCGGTGGTGCACTGGTCGTGACGCCGGCTGCTGCCTCGAGCTGCTCCGCGACGCGCTCGGCGAGGCGCGCCAGGGTCGGGGCCTCGAACAGGGTGCGCAGCGGCGTGTCGAGGCCCAGCTGTTCCTGCAGGCGCGTCAGCACGCGCGTGGCGAGCAACGAGTGGCCACCGAGGTGGAAGAAGTGATCCCGGGCACCAACGCGCTCAACGCCGAGCACCTGCTGCCAGATCTCGGCCAGCGTCGTTTCCAATCCCGGCCGTGGCGGAAGGTATTGCCGTTCCTCTGCCCCGGCCGTGCCGGTTGCGTGGCTTCGTACAGCTACTTCAGCCAGCGCTCGACGGTCGACCTTGCCGCTGGCGGTCAGCGGTAGCGCGTCGAGCACGGTGATCGCGGCCGGCACCATGTAGTCGGGCAGGTCGCGAGCGAGAGGGTCGCGAAGAGTGGCCTGGGTGGGGGGCGGGTCGGCGATCTTCGGCACCACGTACGCCGCCAACCGTGGCCCAGAGGCGGTCTGTTCGGCCAGCACGACCGCCTCGCGGACGGCCGGATTCCGCCCCAGCGCCGCCTCGATCTCGCCCAGCTCGATGCGGTAGCCGCGCAGCTTGACCTGGTGGTCGCGACGGCCAAGGTAGTCGAGGCGACCATCGGCGAGGAAGCGGACGAGGTCGCCGCTGCGGTAGGCGCGCGCGCCGGGTTCCTCGGAGCCCTTGACCCCTGGCGCATCCGGTATGAAGGCTTCGGCGGTGCGCGTGGGGCGACCGAAGTAGCCGCGTGCCAGGCCGCGGCCGGCGATCAGCAATTCACCGACGCTGCCGAGTGGCAGCGGGCGGAGACGCGGGTCGACGACGCGCAGCTGGCTGCCGGCGGTGGCGCGGCCCAGGGTTACCGACTCGCCCGGGTGCAGCACCGCCGCCGCGGCCCATACGGTGGCCTCGGTGGGGCCGTAGAGGTTCCACGCCTCACCGGCCGCCGCCAACCGGGCGGCCAGGTCCGGCGGCAGCGCCTCGCCGGTGGAAAGGCGGAGGCGGATGGGATCCGGATGCGGCTTCGCCGCGGGGGTACCGATCGCCCCCCACGCGCTCGGCGTTGCCTGTACCACGGTCGCCTCGATCTCGGCCAAGCGCCGCACCAGCCGCCGTCCGTCGCGCACCGTCTCGCGGTCCAGCACCTCGACGCGGGCACCGACGGTCAGCGGCAGCAGCAACTCGATCAGGGAGATGTCGAAGGCGGGTGTCGCCAGCGCCGGCACCACGTCCGCGGGGCCGAGGCGGAAGTCGGCGGCCATGGTGGAGAGCAGGTGGTCGAGCGCGGCACGGGAGACGGCGACGCCTTTGGGGCGGCCGGTCGAGCCGGAGGTGTGGAGGACGTAGGCCAAGTTTCCGGGCAGCGTGGCCGTTCCAGTCGCGCGTGCGGGGCGTGGCTCCAGCGGTACGCGCGCCAGGCCGAGGACGGCGGGGCGGTGCGCGGCCAGTTCCGCGATGGTGTCCCAGCGTGGGGAGAGCACCGGGTCGAGCAGCAGCAGCGCTGGGCGCACGTCGTCGAGCAGGACGGCGAGGCGGGCATCCGGCAGGTCGGGGTCGAGCGGCAGGTAGGCGGCACCGGCGGCCAGGACGGCGAGCAGGGTCGCGGGCAATTCGGCGTCGCGGCGCAGCAGCAGACCGATCACGGGCTCGCGGGGCGCAGTGCTGGCGAGGCTGCGGTGCAGGTCGGCCGCGCGGTGCTCGATGCGGCGTCGCAGCAGGGCGTAGCTCAGGTGGACGCGGTGCTGGTGCACGGCGATGGCGTCGGGACGCAGCTCGGCCTGCCCGGCCACCGCCTCGACGACGTGGGAAGGTTGCGTGTGACCTCGTGCCCTGTCACTGGCGGCAGTGCGTGCCGCCCACTCGACGCCCAGCTGGTGCCGTTCAGCAGCGCCGAGCAAGGGTAGCTCCGCCAGAGACTCCGCCAGAGACAGAGCGTCCGGCGCTATCACAGCTTCACCGAGGTGCCCGGCCAGGCGCACGAAGGCGCGTCCCAGGCGCTCAATGGTGGTGGCGTCGAACAGGTCGCGGTCGAAGAAGAAGACGGCGGTCAGGGCGTCGCTCTCCTCGCCGTCGCTGGCCTCGCCGTCGCTGGCCTCGTCGTCGTTGGCCTCGCCGCCTGCAGTGGGCCACAAGTGGACTTCCAGGTCGAGCCGCGCGGTTGCCGCTTCCAAACCCAGCGGGCTGCTGGTCACCGTGCCGCGCGGTCCGTCCAGGCGCAGGTCGGTGTGGCCGGCGTTTTGCAGTACGAAGAGCGCCTGCACCAGCGGATTGCGCGACAGGTCACGCTCGGGCTGTAGCTCCTCGACTAGCGTCTCGAAGGGCAGCTGCTGGTGGGCGAAGGCGCCGCGGGTGACGTCGCGCACCTGCTGCACGAGGTCGTCGAAGCGCAGGCTCGGCGCCGGTCGCAGGCGCAGGGCCAGGGTGTTGATGAAGCAGCCGATCAGCGGTTCCAGCTCGGGCAGATCGCGCCCGGCCATCGGCGTGCCGAGCACCAGGTCGCGCTGACCGCTGAGACGGTAGAGCAGGGCGGTGAAGACGGCCGCCAGGGTCATGAAGCGGGTGGCACCGCGGCGCTGTCCGAGCTGGTCGAGGCGGCGCACCGTCTCGGCTGGCAGTGGTACCGAGCGCGCGCCGCCGCGGAAACGTTGCAGCGCCGGGCGTGGTCGGTCGGTGGGCAGGGCCAGCGGTTCGACGCCGTCGAGCCGCGGTCGCCACCAGTCAAGATGCTGTTGCAGCAGGGCACTGTCCGAGGCCAGGCGTCGGCGTTGCCACACCGCGTAGTCGAGGTACTGGAGCGGCAGGGGGGGCAGGAGATCGGGCGCTTCTGCCTCCGAGAAATGCGCGTACAGGGTCGCCAGTTCCCCCAACAACACCCCGAACGACCAGCCATCCGCTGCGATGTGATGGACGTTGAGCAGCAGCCCGTGCCGCTGCGTACCTCGCTGATCCGTGCCTGGTCGATCCGACCGGCGCAAGAGGGTCGCGCGCAGCACCGGCGCGCGCGTCAGGTCGAAGGGCAGCGCGGCTTCGACGGCGGTCAGGCGTAGGGTCACGGCCTGCTCGTCGGCGGGTGCCAGGGCGTGCAGGTCGAGGACGGCGAAGGGCAGCTGGACCTGTTCTTGGTCACCGCTGGGCTCGATCACCTGCCGCGCCGTACCGTCGTTCGGATAGCGCGTACGCAGGATCTCGTGACGGTCGAGGATTGCTTGCAACGCCGCGTGCAGGGCGCGCACGTCGAGGGGGCCATCGAGTGCCCAGGCGGCGGGCAGGCTGTAGGCCGGGTTGCGCGGCGTCAGCTGGTCGAGGAACCACAGGCGCTGCTGCGCGAAGGAGAGCGGGTAGACGGTCGCCGGATCGCGCTCGACCCGCACCAGTTCGGTGCTGTCGTCCGCCTCCTCACCGCGCGCCGCCGCCAGCGCTCGCGCCATGGCGGCGACGCTGGGAGCTTCGAAGATCGTGCGCAGCGGTAGCTCGATACCGGTATGTGCACGCAGACGGGCCAGCACGCGCGGGCCGAGCAGTGAGTGGCCGCCGAGGGTGAAGAAGTCGTCCTCGGCGCCGATCGCGCCCAGGCCGGGGTTCTCGCTCTCCAGCACCTCCGTCCACGCCGCCGCTACCGCGACCTCGTCCGCTCCTTCGGGGGGCCGTCCCGCACGCTCGCCATCGCCTTCTGGCTCGGGCAGGGCTTTGAGCGCCAGGCGGTTCAGCTTGCCGGTGGCGGTGCGCGGCAGGTCGTCGAGGAAGACGAAGGCCGCTGGCAGCATGTAGTCGGGCAGGTGGCGGGAGAGAAAGGCACGCAGGTCGTCGCGGGTGATGGCACTTTCTTGCCCAGGTTCCGACGCGCTCCGCGGCACCACGTACGCCACCAAACGATTCTCCCCACGCGCGTTCTGACGCACGATGACCGCCGCCAGGGCGACCTGCGGGTGGTGCCCGAGGCGTTCCTCCACGTCTCCCGGCTCGACGCGGAAGCCGCGGATCTTGACCTGCTGGTCGATGCGGCCGACGATCTCCATCACGCCGTCGTGCCGGAAGCGCACCAAGTCGCCGGTACGGTTGGCGCGGCCGCCGGGGACGCCGGAGAAGGCGTCGGGCACGAAGCGGGCGGCGGTCTTGGCGGGGTCATTGAGGTAGCCGCGGCCCACTGGCACACCGGCCGAGTACTGCTCGCCGAAGACCCCCGGTGGCGCCAGGCCCTCGTGGCGGTCGACGACGAAGAGTTGGCCGCCGGTGATGGTGCGGCCGATCGGCGGCAGTGCCGGCCAGGCGGCCGGGTCGCCCCGCAGTGGCCAGGCGATGTTGAGGTGGGTCTCGGTCGGACCGCAGTTGTTCCACAGCACCGTGCCGGGTCCGATCGTGCCGAGACGCTGGAACGTCGTCACGACGGGCGGCGTGATGCGTAGCGTTTCGCCAGCGACGTGGACTTCCTTCAGCCGTCGCGGCAGGACGGGATCGTCGCCTCCCAGGACCTCAGCCAGCTGTTTGAACGCGACGTACGGCGAATGCCAGCGCTCGACCGCCGTGCGCGCGATGCAGCGGGCCAGTGCCCGCGGGTCTTGACGCTCGTCGTCCGTCGGAAGCACCAGCGTGCCACCGGCGCACCAGGTGGGGAAGGCTTCCTGGTAGACGACGTCGAACGACAGTGCCGCGAAGCTGAGCGTGCGCACCGGACCGGGAGCGGCGGTGTACTGGCCGTGGAAGGCGCTCAGGTTGGCCAAGGTGCGGCTGGGCAGAGCGACGCCCTTGGGCACGCCGGTGGAGCCGGAGGTGTAGACGACGAAGGCGAGTTGCTCTGGGTGGATGTCGAGGGGAGGGAGATTGCCCGCGACGGAACCTCTGGGTAGGGACACCCCCGTGCGGCCGGCGTCCCGGTGGGTGCCCTGCGGCGAAGCCGCATCCGGATCTGAAATCAGACCCCCGGACCCCTCCCCGGAGGGCGGCCACACGGGGCCGCCCCTACCCAGATCTGCTCCGACACGGGTACCCAGGTTCAGACCCTCACTCCACACCACCTTGACCCCCCGCGCCTCCAACCCCGGCAACACCTCCGCCGGCAACAACTCCCGGTGTGCCAGCAGGTGCCGCAGGCCGCTGTTCTCCAGCACGTACGCCAGTCGCTCGGGCGGTAGCTTGGGGTCGAGCACCAGCGGCGCGCCGCCAAGGCGTTGCGCGGCGAGCAGGCCGAAGAAAAGCAGCGGTGAGCGGTCGAGTAGAAGGCCGATGGTCTGGTCACGGAGCGGGAGAGGGCTCAGCGTCGACGCCAGCTGCTCGGCACGGCGCAGCATCTCCCGGTAGCTGACGTGGATGCGGCCGGCCTGCAGGGCGATGGCCTCCGCGTGGACGCTGAGGCCGTCGAGGATGCGCACCAGCGGCGGCGGTGCCGGCAGTTCAGGACGGTGCGTCCATTCGTGGATCAGCTGCTGTTGCTGCGGACTGCTGAGCACGCGCAGCGCGGTCGGCGGCGTCTCGGGATGGCTGGTGGCGTGCTCGAGCAGGCGCACGAAGGACTCGGCCAGGCGGCGGACGGTGGTGGTATCGAACAGGTCGCGGTCGTAGAACAGGGCACCGCCGAGCTCGGGCTCGCCGCTGGCAGCGGGGACTTGCCAGGTGTGGACTTCGAGGTCGAAGCGGGTGGCGGTGGCGTCGGAGTTGGTTGTCTCGGAACCGGCTTCGCTGCGGGTCTCGGCATCTGCCGTGGCCTGTGACGGTGCCGCTTGCCAAGGCGACAGGTGCAGCGAGCCGATGCGCTGGTGGGCTCCCTGCTCGAAGCGCGCCGCGTTCTGCAGCAGGAACATCACCTGGAACAGCGGGTTGCGCGACAGGTCGCGCTGCGGTGCCAGCTCTTCGACCAGCTTCTCGAACGGCACGTCCTGGTGCGCATAGGCGCCGAGGGCGGTTTCGCGCACCTGCTCGATCAGCTCGTGGAAGCTCGACGCGCGGCCGGGGCGGCAGCGCAGCGCCAGGGTGTTGACGAAGAAACCGAGCAACCCTTCGAGCTCTTCCTGCGTGCGGTTGGCGATCGGCGAGCCGATGATCAGGTCGCCGCTGCCGCTGAAGCGTTGCAGCAGGGCGGTGAAAGCGGCGAGCAGCACCATGAAGAGGGTGGCGCTGTGCTCCTGGGCCAGGCGGCCAAGGCGGGCACCGAGCGCCGGTGGCAGATCGAGTGCCAGGCTGCCGCCGCGGAAGGTCTGCAGTGCCGGACGCGGGCGGTCGAGCGGCAGCTCCAGCGTCGGTGGGGCGTCCAGCTCGCGCCGCCACCAGCGCAGCTGCCGCTGCAGCAAGTCGCCGGCCAGCCAGCCGCGCTGCCAGCTGGCGTAGTCGGCGTACTGAACCGGCAAGGCCGGCAGCACGCGGGCCGGGTCTGCGACGCGGTAGAGGGCGTCGAGCTCGCGCAGCAGCACTCCTTGCGACCAGCCGTCGGTGACGATGTGGTGCTGGGTGAGCAGCAGCACAGCCTGCTGGAAGCCGCCTTGTTGGAAGACGGCCTGCTGCAAAGAGCCGCGTCGCGGACTCAGGCACAGCAGAGTGGCGCGCAGCAGTGGTGCGTGTTCCAGGTCGAAGGGCCGCGTGCGCTCGATCGCCGCCAGGCGCCGAGCTTCCCGCTCAGCGACGTGGGCGGGTAGGCCGCCGAGGTCGAGCTGTGCCCAGGGCAGCGGCAGCCGTGGTTCGACGACCTGCTGCGGTTCGTTGCTGCTCACGTCGTCGTCCTGGCGGGCGCTCTCGAAGCGGGTGCGCAGGATGTCGTGCCGGCGCAGGATGATCTCTAGCGCCCGGCGCAGGGCGCCGGTGTCGAGGCGACCGGACAGGCGCCAGGCGGCGGGCACCAGGTAGAAGGCGTTGTCGGGCGTCAGACGGTCGAGGAACCACAGGCGCTGCTGGGCGAACGACAGCGGGGCCCGGTAGCGCCGCCCCGGCGTGCGCGGCCGGCGGGTCAGCGGCGGTCGTTCGCGGGCGGTTTCCGCCTGCCGCACGCGCACCGCCAGCGCGCTCACCACCGGTGCCTCGAACAGCGCGCGCAGCGGCAACTCGACGCCGACCTCGCGGCGCAGGCGATAGACCAGCTGCGTTGCCAGCAAGGAGTGGCCACCGAGGTCGAAGAAACCGTCTTCGGCACCGACGCGCGGCAGGCCCAGGATGTCGGCCATCAAGCCCGCGATCTTGGCTTCCAGCTCATCGCGCGGTGGTACATAGCCGCTGCTACCGGCCGCCTGCAGCTCCGGGTGTTCGCGCAGCAGCGCTTCCAGGGCACGGCGGTCGAGCTTGCCGTTGGCGGTCAGCGGCATGGCGTCGAGTGACACGAAGGTGGCGGGCACCATGTAGTCGGGGAGGTGGAGAGCGAGGTGTTGGCGGAGGGTCTGGTGTAGGGGCTCCCCCGTGTGGGTGCCCTGCGGCGTAGCCGCATCTGGTTCTTGGGGATTCGGACCCCCGGCCCCCCGCCCAGGGCGGCCACATGGGGCCGCCCCTACACCGGAGGGTTCGGATTCCGATCTGGGTAGGGGCACCCCCGTGTGGGTGCCCTGCGGCGTAGCCGCATCCGGTTCTGTTTCCCCACCCACCACATACGCCACCAAGCGCACGTCCTGCGCCTGGCCGCGGGCCCCGAAGGTCTGCGCCAGCACCGCTGCCTCGCGCACCGCTGGGTGGGCTTCGAGTGTCGCCTCGATCTCGCCCAGTTCGATGCGGAAGCCGCGAATTTTGACCTGGAAGTCGAGGCGGCCGAGGTATTCGAGATCGCCGTCCGCCAGCCGGCGGGCGAGATCGCCGCTGCGGTAGAGGCGCGAGCCCGTGCGCTCCTGACGACCGGTCCGCTGATCGGTCGCGAGCAGGAACGGATCGGGCAGGAAGCGCGACGCGGTCAGGGCGGGACGATCGAGGTAGCCGCGCGCCAGGCCGGCGTCGAGCAGCCGCTCGCCTCGGTGGCCGTGCTGGACCTCGCCGCTGACGCAGATCTCTCCGCTGACGCCGACCGGCACCAGGCGCAGGTCCATGTCGACCAGGTGCAGGCGCTGGTCGCGCAGCGGCACGCCCACCAGGCTGGCACTGCTTCGCTGAGTGCTGGCGGCGAAGACATCGCTGGCGGTGACGCGACGGAAGCTACTGTGCACGGTGGTCTCGGTGATGCCGTACATGTTGAGCAGCCGTGGCGCGGCGTCGCCGTGGCGCTCGACCCACGGGCGCAGCGACGCGAAGTCGAGTTCTTCGCCGGCGAAGATGACCGCGCGCAGCGCCAGCTGTCCGGGCTGGCCGAGGTGTTGCTCGGCGCGGATCAGCGGCTGGAAGGCGGAGGGTGTCTGGTCCAGCAGGGTGACGCGTTCGCGTTGCAGCAGGCGGAACAGGGCCTCCGGCGAGCGCGCCACCGCGCGCGGCACGATCACCAGCCGGCCGCCGTGCGCCAGCGCCACCCACATCTCCCAGACGCTGACGTCGAAGGCGAAGGAGTGGAACAGCGTCATCACGTCGTGCGGTCCGAAGTCGTACCAGGCTTCGGTGGAACGCAGCAAGCGCGCGATCGCTCGCCGTGGCATCGACACGCCCTTGGGCTGACCGGTTGACCCGGAGGTGTAGATCACGTAGCCCAAGGCATCCGGATCCGTCGCGGGCAGGGTCTCGGTTGCCGGTGGTGAAGAGACCCCTGCGGAGGCGTCGACCACGGTGACTCCCGCCGGTACCTCCAGCTCGGTCGCCAGTTCGGGCGACGTCATCAGCACGCGCGCGCCCGCGTCCGCCAGCGCGAACTGACGGCGCTGGCGCGGATGACTGGGGTCGAGCGGCAGGTAGCCGGCGCCGCTACGCAGCACGCCGAGCAACGCCGGGATCAGCGCGGGACCTCGCTCCAGGCTGACTGCGACCAGGGTCTCGGGGCCGGCGCCGAGCATGCGCAGGCGGTGGGCGAGGGCGTCGGCGCGGCGGACCAGTCCCTGGTAGCTCAACCAGTTGTGCTCACAGCTGACCGCAATGGCGTCGGGACGCTGGCGCGCCTGTTCGAGGAAGCGATCCTCGGGTGCCTCGGCGGGGTAGCGGACACCGGCGTGGCGTTCGCACAGCAGCTGGTGGCGCTCGGCCGCCGGCAGCACCTGCAGCGCTTCGAGCGGCCGCGATGGATCGCGCACGATGGCCCACAGCAACGTCTGAAACTGGGCCAGCCAGCGGGCCACGGTGCTGTCGTCGAACAGGTCGGTGTTGTACTCGAACTGGGTGTTGTCGAAGCGCTCGTTGCCGCGCCCGCGGCCGCAGAAGAGGATCAGGTCGACCTGCGAGGCACCATTCTGGATGAAGTCGTCGGCCACCTCGATGCCGCGCATGTGCAGCGAGTCCATCGGCAGGTTGTTGAGCGAGAACATCACCTGGTAGACCGGCGGATAGCTGATGTCGC
The DNA here is from genome assembly GCA_965368975.1 of uncultured bacterium. Taxonomy (GTDB): domain Bacteria; phylum Acidobacteriota; class Thermoanaerobaculia; order Multivoradales; family JAHZIX01; genus CBDUPA01. Next base: position 67,187 of record CBDUPA010000016.1, read on the forward strand.
GCTGCGGTTGCAGTTCTTTGACCAGGCGGTCGAAGGGCAGCTGCTGGTGTTCGAACACCTCCAGCACCTGCTCGCGGGTAGCGTGCAGTAGCTGCGAGAAGCTCTGGCCGGGCGTCAGCCGGTTGCGCAGGACGATGGTATTGACGAAGAAGCCGGCCAGTTGCTCGCAGCCGCGCGTCGGGCGGCCGGCGACCGGTGAGCCGATCAGCAGGTCGCGCTGGCCGGTCAGGCGCCACAGCAGGAGGGACAGCACCGCCAGCAGCAACATGTAGGGCGTTACCGACTCGGTGCGGCGCAACGCCAGGATCGGCGCTTCCAGCTCGGGCGGCAGGTACCCCATGCGACGATGGCCATGGTGGCTCCACACCGCTGGCCGCGGGCGGTCATAGGGCAGGTCGAGGACCATCGGTGCGCCGTCGAGGTAGCGGCGCCAGAAGGCGAGCTCACGCTCGGTGGCCGAGCTGGCCAGCCACTGGCGCTGCCAGATGCTGAAGTCGCGGTACTGGAAGGGCAGCGGCGGCAGCTCGGCGTTGCGCTCGGCCGCCTCTTCGGCGGGGTCGTCGATCGGGGCGGTGCGCTGGCGCGTGTTGTAGAGCAGCGACAGCTCGTCGTAGAGGATGCCGAGCGACCAGCCGTCGCTGACGATGTGGTGCTGCATCACCTGGATCAGGTGGCTCTCGGGAGCCAACCGCCACAGGGTGGTGCGCGTTAGCGGACCGTGTTCGAGGTCAAACGGACGTCGACCCTCACGGCACGCCAGGGCGTTGATCTCGTCGCTGCCCGGCTCCCAGCCGAAGCGCGACAGGTCGACCACCGGCAGCGGCCAGCGACGCGGCGGCGGCTCGACGATCTGTACCGCCTGATCCGCCAATTGGGAAGGATCTGCCAGCTGTGACGGGTCTGCCTCTCCTTCCGGCTGGTCCACCACGCGCACCACGGTGCGCAGCACCTCGTGGCGGGCGACGACATCGGCGAAGGCGTCGCGCAGGGCTTCGATGTCGAGTTTGCCGAAGAGGTAGAAGGCGATGATCGGCAGGCTGTAGCTGAGATTGGCCGGCGACAGCTGGTCGAGCAGCCACAGGCGCTGCTGCATCGGCGACAGCCGTACCGGCCGTTCGGGATGCTCGCGCGTCACCGGCTGGACCTCGACCGGTACTTCCGGCACCGGTGCTGCCGGCCTAGGCGAGCCGCTCACCGAGTCCGCCGCAGGGACACCGGCCTGGGCCCGGCTGTCCGGCGTGGCTCGCGGCGCGGACGCGGTGCCGCGCTGCTGCAGCTTGCGCTCCAGCAGCGCGCGTTGTTCGGGACTCAGCGAGGAGAGGCGCCGGTAGAGATCCTTCAGGCTCATACCGGCATCCTCACCCGTGGAGGTGCGCCAATCAACCCCCTATCCGCAGAGGGACACGTCAGGCGCCGGCCGGGGCCGCATTCGGACTGTTCGCCATCTCCTTGAGCCGCTTCAGGTGCTCCAGGCTGTCCATCACCTCGTTGACGCTGACACCGAAGTCGAGCAGGCAGCCGAGGTCGGTGACGCCGGAGGCGCGCATGGTGTTGACCAGGTCCATGCAGCTTTCCGGTGTGCCCATCAGCGAGGCGGTGTGGAAATAGCGCTCGAATTCCATCTCCAGCAGCTGGTTGAGGTCGTCCTCGTTGATCGCGGCGTCGTTGAACTCGTCGCCGGAGACGCTGCGTGCCAGCTCGCGCAGCAGGTTGGTGTGCGAGCGCAGGTAGTCGATGAAGGGCTGGCGGGCGGTGTCCATGACCTTCTGCATGTCGTCGCCGAGGAAGGCGTGCATCATCACCGACACCTGGCCGGTCGCGGGATCGAACCCGCTGGCGGCACGAGTGTCCCGGTAGAGCTGCACCCGATCCTTCACCACGTCGAGCGTCAGGCCAATCATGGAGGTCAGGACGTGACCGCCGATCTGGGCCGTGCGTTCGAAGGTGCCCGGCGTCGAGGCGCAGGTCACCCAGGTCACCATTTCCTTTTGCACCGGTGTCGGATAGACGCGCACGTCGATCTCACGGCCGACGCCGTTGGGTCCGTGGAAGGTCTCTCCACGCCACAGACGCTGCATGGTCTGGATTTTGTCGAACATCAGCTCGCGGCGGTTCTGGAAGGCCTCCGGGTTGAACAGGAAGTCGTCCGGGTGGAAGCCCGAGGCGAAGCTGACTTCGGCACGCCCGTGGCTGAGGTTGTCGACCACCGCCCATTCCTCGGTGATCTTGACCGGATGGTGCATGGGCAGGACGACGCTTCCCGAGCGCACCTTGATGTTCTCGGTGACCATGGCGATGGCACCGGCGAGCACGGCCGGGGCCGGATACAGGCTGCCGAAGTTGTTGAAGTGACGCTCGGGCGTCCAGATCGCCGAGAAGCCGTTGGCATCGGCCCACTTGGCGGCCTCGAGGATCAGCTCGTACTTGTTGTCCGGGAACATATCTTCGTCGCCGGAGAAGAAGAACAGGCTGAAGTCCATCGGCTGCGGGTGAGCGCCTTGCGGGGCGCTGGCGGCCTGCGGTGCCGGGGCGGGTGTCGAGACCTGGACGGTCGCCTGTGGAGGAGCGGCCTGCTGTGATGGGGCTGGCTGTTGGGCCGCCGGTGCCGGTGCTGGCGCCGCCGGTGCGGGCTCCGGTTCGGAGGCCGCCGGCACCTCGGCACCGCTCAGCGTCGCCTCGATCTCGTCGGCGCTCATGCCTTCGATTTCCTCCAGCAGCTTCAGCTGATCGGCCAGGTCCGGCGACTCGTTCTCGATGATCTGCGCCAGCTCTTCGATGGTCGGCGACTCGAAGAAGGTGCGCACGTTCAGTTTGACCTGGAACACCTCCTGGATGCGCGAGATCACCTGCAGGGCGACCAGCGAGTTGCCGCCGAGGGCGAAGAAGTTCTGGCGGATACCGATGCCCTGGGCGCCCAGGACGTTCTCCCACATGTCGACCAGCACTTCCTGGATCTCGTTCTCGGGAGCCACAAAGTCCTGGTCGTAGTTGTCGATCGAGTAGCGCTTGGCGACGTAGGAGTCCTTGCCCCCTTCTTTGCTGCTGTCGTTGCCACTGGCGGGGAGTACGGCGTCCGGTTCCTTGGCGGCGACCGGTGCGGGAGCAGCCGCCGGTGCGGGTGCCTGCGGCGGCGGGGCCACCGGGGCGGCCGGTGCCGGTGCGGGGGCGGGTGCCGGTGCGGGAGCGCTCTGGGGTAGCGATGCGGCGCCCAGTTGCGGCTGCACACCACCGCTGGCGGCCTGCAGATCCCGGACGTCGATGACGTACCGCTGGCGCTCGTAGGGGTAGCCGGGCAGCGGCACCTTGCGCCGCTTCTGGTCCTCGTTGAATGCCTGCCAGTCGAGGTCGACACCGGCGCACCACAGGGTGCCCAGGGCCTTGAGCAGGTAGGAGTCGTCGGCCTCCGGGTCGCGCGGGTGCGGCAGGCTGGAGTGCACCGCGTGCTTGCTCTCGTCGCGCCCGGCGTGCTGGCTGGCGAGGGTGGTCAGGGCGGTACCCGGACCGACCTCGAGCAGCAATAGCGCTTCCTTCTCGAACAGCGTGGCGATGCCGTCGCCGAAGCGCACTGTCTCGCGCAGGTGGCGTACCCAGTAGTCGAGATTCTGCACTTCTTCGGCACCGATCCAGGTGCCGGTCAGCGTCGATACGTAGCGGCTCTCGGGGGCGTTGAGGGTGACGCCGGCCACCGCTTGGCGGAAGCTGTCGAGGATCGGATCCATGGCCGACGAGTGGAAGGCGTGCGAAGTGTGGAGGTCGCGCGCCTCGACGCCCAGGCCGTCGAGCTTGGTCTTGAGCGCCGCCACCGCGTCGGCGGGGCCGGAGACCACGCACTGGCCGGGCGCGTTGACCGCCGCCAGTGCCAGGTCACCGGTGAGGTGCGCCTGCAGGTCCGCCTCGGCCATCGGCACCGACAGCATGGCGCCGCCGGGCAGGTCCTTCATCAGCTGGATGCGCGCCGACACCAGGGCAATGGCGTCTTCGAGCGACAGCACACCGGCCTGGTGGGCGGCGGCATACTCGCCGATCGAGTGGCCGATCATGGCGCCGAAGTTTACGCCCCACGACTTCCACAGCTCGGCCAGCGCGGTCTCGACGGTGAACAGCGCCGACTGCGCGTACTCGGTCTGCTGCAGCTTGGCGCCGGCGGTTTCTTCGTCTTCCATGGTCAGGGCGCCGCCGCCGGTGGGGTAGACGGCCTGCACGAGGTCGAAGTCCGGCACCGCGCCCGAGCCGAGGCCGCCGAGCTGTGCCTGGAACAGTGCCGCGCACTGGTCGAAGGCCTGGCGGAACACCGGCTCGCCCTGGTAGAGGCGAGCGGCCATGTTCGGATGCTGGCTGCCCTGGCCCGAGAACATCAGCGCCACCGACGGCTTGCGGCCGCGGTAGCGGGCCTCGACGCTGCGGCTGGCCATGCCACCGCGCAGCGCCGCGATGGCGTCCTGGTGCTCACGGCAGACGATGGCGCGCCGCTGCTCGAAGGCACGGCGGCCGACCTGCAGCGAGTAGGCGACATCGGCCAGGTTCAGGTTCGGGTGGCGCTCCAGGTGGTCGGCCAGCTGCTGGCCTTGCGCCGCCAGGGTGCTGGGCGAGCGCGCCGACACCAGGAATAGCTTGTGCGCCTTGCCAGCGTCGGTGCCCGGCCGCGCAGGCGCTTCCTCGATCACCGCGTGAGCGTTGGTGCCGCCGAAGCCAAACGAGCTGACGCCCGCCATGCGCTTCTTGCCCGGCGTCCAGTCCATCAGCTCGGTGTTGACGAAGAACGGGCTGTTGTCGAAGTCGATGCGCGGGTTCGGGCGGCGATAGTGCAGAGTCGGCGGGATGGCGTTGTTGTAGACGCTAAGCGCCGCCTTGATGAAGCCGGCGACGCCGGAGGCCACTTCGGTGTGGCCGATGTTGCTCTTGACCGAACCGATCGGCACCGAGTGACGCGCGACGCGCTTGCCGAACGCCTTGTTGAGGGCGCTGACTTCGATCGGGTCGCCCAGGGTGGTGGCGGTGGCGTGGCCCTCGACGAAGCCGATGTCCGACGGTTCGACGCCGGCCGCGGCCAGTGCCTCGACGATCACCTGTGCCTGACCCTTGACGCTCGGGGCGGTGTACCCGACCTTGTCCGAGCCATCGTTGTTGAGCGCCGAGCCGCGCACCACGCAGTAGATGTGGTCGCCGTCTTCGAGCGCGTCGTCCAGGCGTTTGAGCGCCACCACGCCGACCGCGTTGCCGAACACCGTGCCCTCGGCCTCGGCGTCGAACGGTTTGCAGTGGCCGTCGGGGCTCAGGATGCCGCCTTCGGTGTAGTGGTAGCCGTGGTCGCTCGGCAGGCTCTGCGACACCGCGCCCGCCAGCGCCAGGTCGCATTCACCGTTGAGCAGGTTCTGGCACGCGACATGGATGGCCACCAGCGAGGTCGAGCAGCCGGTCTGGATGGTCAGGCCGGGCCCGGTGAGGTCGAGCTTGTAGTTGACGCGGGTGGTCACCGAGTCCTTCTCGTTGCTGACCGTGAACAGCGTCGTGTCGACGCCCATGGCGTGCAGCTGTTCCTGGTAGGGGTACAGGCCCAGCATGTAGTGGCTCATGGTGATGCCGCCGTAGACGCCCACCTTGCCATCGAAGCGCACGGTGTCGCAGCCAGCGTCTTCCAGGGCGTGCCAGGCGGTCTCCAGGAAGCAGCGTTGCTGCGGGTCGATCACCTCGGCCTCGCGCGGCGAGTAGCCGAAGAAGCCGGCGTCGAAGTGATCCATGTTCGGGATCACGCCGTGCACCGGCACGAAGTTGGGCTTCTTGAAAACCTCAGGCGAGACGCCCGCCGCCACCAGCTCTTCTTCGCTGAAGCGGTGCAGACCCTCCACGCCGTCGCGCAGCATGCGCCAGTATTCTTCCGCGGTCTCGGCGCCGGGGAAGCGGCAGGCGATACCGACTACCGCGACTTCGCTGCCTTCGAATTCCAGGTCATCATCATGTTCGTCGTGCATCTTTCCAATCCTCAAGTCAGGTCAAACAAGGTACGGCGTCGGTTCGCTGTCGAATCAGGGTGGCGTTTCTGGCTGCCTCAGCGGCGGCGGCGTCCGCGCCGACGTGCGCCCTGGGCACGCGCCTTGGCGAACAGGTCTTCCTCGTCGTCCTCACCCTCGGTGTCGGGGTCGACGACGCGGCACACGGCTTCAATGGTCGGGCTCTCGAACAGCACGATGGCGGACGTGTCCGTGCCCAACTCGCGCTGCATCAGCTTCATCACCCGCAAGCTGGTCAGTGAGTCGCCGCCCAGCTCGAAGAAGTTGTCGGTGACGCCGATGCCGTCGATGCCCAGCACCCGCTCCCAGATCGCCACCACCTGCTTTTGCAACTCGGTGGTCGGTTCCTGGTAGGGGTTGATCAGTTCCGGTCGCGGATGACCCTTGGCGGCGACGAAGCCGGTGGCTTCGCCGGTGCCGGTGGCGCGCTGCTGGCGCAGCTCGGCGGGGTCGCCGGCCGACAGCACCAGCTCGGTCTGTGCCACGTCGCGGCTGAGCACGCGCGCCAGGGTCTCTTCGACGCGGCTGTTGTCGTCACTCGCTTGCATCTGGGGCGCCAGGTCGGCCGTCTGCCAGCCCTGGAAGTGGATGGCGGTGCTGAGGTCGCCCGGGTGCACCGTGCGGCGGCCGTGAGTGTAGGCGTCGAGGAAAGCCTTGGAGGCGCGCTCCAGGGCTCGTCGCCGGCCGTCGGCCTGGACCGAGCTCTGACTGGCGAACAGCATGAAGTCGACCGGCTTGCCGCCCTGCGCGCTGTCGACCATCAGCAGGCCTTCGACCAGCTTCTCGAGTTCGGCACCGGTGGCTTCGACGGTGTCTAGTTGCAACTCGTCGCGCAGCAGCGCGGGGTAGGCGGCGTCGGCGGCGAACACCAGGCCGCGCACCTCACCCAGGGTCTCGTTCGTCCACTTGAGTGTCGCCATCACCTGGCCAACATCGCTGACGTCGGCGCGCAGCAGGCTGGCGTCGCCGTTGCGGCCGAGCACTGGACCGCCCGTGCTGGCGTCCGGAGCGTTGTTGCCGTCACTGCCGAAGGTCGAGCGCAGCCAGGTAGCTACGTCCCCTTGCGGCTGGTCGCCGGCCGGTAGCACCAGCGCGACCTGCGCCCCCGCCCGCCGCAGCAGGAACTGCGCGATGGCTGGTGCCGGACCGCGGCTGGAGCCGAAGACGATGCACACCGAGCCGGCACGCAGACGCTCGTTGAGGTCGCTCACGCCGGTTTCGGCGTCGGGCAGCGAGGCGGGCGCGAAGTCGTGCACCCAGCGCTGGCGGTGGCGCCAGGCGACCAGCATTTCGCTGCGGTTCGAGGTCACCTCGCGCAGCAGGTCTTTGGCCAGGCGGCGCTTGTGGTCCGCGTCCTCGCTCGGCGCGTCGATGTCGATCAGGCGGCAGCGCACGCCGGGATAGGCCTCGGCGACCGCTTCCAGCGCGCCCAGCGCCGTGCTCTTGCGCGGCACCGTGCCCTCGGCGAACAGCTCCACCTGCTGGTTGGCGACCGAGATGATCTCCACCGGCGGCAGGCTGCCGTCGCTCTGCTGGATGTGCTCGGCGGCACGCAGCAGGCCCTGGAAGCCCCACTCTGGGATCAACCACGGCTGTTGCACGAAAGTGCTGCCCGCCAGGTTCCACATGTGCAGCACCTTGAGCGGCGGCCGTCGCGGCGGCAGCATGGCGCCCATCAGCAGGGCGTAGCCGTTGGGGTCGGACGGGTTCATGGTGTAGGCGCTGCCGCTCACCTTGAGGAAGGCGTCCGCCGCCGTGACGCCGACCACCAGCTGGTTCTGCTCGCGCAGGCGGTCGACGATGTAGGAGCCGATGCCGTGCTCGTCGAGGAACACCAGCCAGTCGGCCTGCTCGCCGCCACCGGCGTCGCCGGGGATCGGCTGCAGCTGCCAGCGGCCCTCGTAGAGCCCGGGGCCCTGGGCACCGCCGGAGGTCACCTGGGCCTGTGCCGCGGCCGTCAGCTGCGCCACCTGCGCTCCCGCACCAGCCGGGGCGGTGGCGGGCCAGAAGCTCTTGCGCTCGAAGGGGTAGGTCGGCAGCTCGACGCGCTGGCGCTGTTGGCCGGCATAGAAAGCCGACCACTGTGGCTCCCGACCGCTGATCCATAGCTGCAAGATGGCGTTGACGAGGTCGCGTAGCGGCCCGTCGCCGGGCAGCGTCGGGATGGCGCTCTGTCCCTGCAGCGGCGTGCCGTCGCTGTCGCTGCCGGTGTTGAGCTTGGGGGTCAGCGCGTCGGTCAGCGTGCGGCCCGGGCCGATCTCGACGAAGGTGCGGCCGGGCTCGGCGAGCAGGGCGGCGAGGGCCCCCGTTGGCGGTTCCTGCGCGCCCGGGCCCAGGAGGGCATTCCAGGTCTGCACGTTGGCCAGGGCGGCGGCGTCCAGGGTGCGACCGTCGCGGTCGAGCAGGGCGTGGCTCGGATCGTTCCAGCTGACGCCGGCCAGCGCGTCACCCAGGTTGCCATTCTTGTGCGCACTGGCCAGCTTCAGCGCGTCGTCCAGGCTCAGCGCGCCCGCGTCGCAGGCCGCGGCCAGCATGCCCAGGCCCTGTCCCGCCGCCGCGCGCGGCGCGTGGCCCCAGGCGCGCAGCAGGCTGGCCAGCGCCACTTCGGCGAGCACCAGGGCCGGCGCCGAATCGGACGGCGGACTCTGCAGCGCCTCGAGGGCCGGGTCGTCCTCGGCCAGGGCGTCCGAACCCTCCTGCCGCAGCAGCTCGAAGAGGCCCACGGGCAGGCCCTGGGCGACCGAGCCGGTGTCGCCGTTGAAGACGAATGCCAGCGGCCGCTCGGCCGGTTCACAGACCGCATTCTGCATGCGCTCGGCCGGTGCTTCCAGGGCCGACAAGAGCTGTCCGCCATCACTTACCACGATGCCCCGGCGGTGTTCGAAGGCGCTACGACCCACGGCCAGCGTGTGTGCCACCTCGGCCAGCGGCAAGTCGGGGTGGGCGCGCAGGTGCGCGGCCAGGTTGCGGGTCATGGTGTCGAGCGCGCTAGCGGTGCGCGCCGACAGCACCACCAGGTGCTGCTCGCGCGCCGCTCCGGCGGCCTCGCGCGGCGGTGCTTCTTCCATCACCACGTGGGCGTTGGTGCCGCCGACGCCGAACGAGCTGACGCCACCGCGGCGCGGCAGGCCCCCCTCGGGGTTCCAGTCACGCAGCTGGGTGTTGACGAAGAAGGGACTGCCCTCCATTTGCAGCTTGGGGTTCGGCTTCTCGTAGTGCAGGCTCGGCGGCAGCTGCTGGTTCTGCATCGACAGCACCGTCTTGATCACACCGGTGACACCGGCGGTGGCGTCCGTGTGGCCGAGGTTGCTCTTGATCGAACCGAGGGCGCAGAAGTGCTGGCGCTCGGTGGTGGCGCGGAAGGCCTGGGTCAGTGCCTCGAACTCGATCGGGTCGCCGACCGGCGTGGCGGTGCCGTGCGCTTCGATGTTGGTGATCGTGTCGGCGTCGACCTCGGCCAGCGCCTGCGCCATGGCGATCGCCTTGGCTTGGCCCGGCACGCTGGGCGCCGAGTAGCCGACCTTGGCCGAGCCATCGTTGTTGACCGCCGCGCCGCGGATCAGCGCCAGGACCGTGTCGCCGTCGTCGACCGCGTCCTCGTAGCGCTTGAGGCAGATCACGCCGACCGCGTTGCCGGGGAGTGTGCCGGTAGCGCGATGGTCGAAGGTGCGGCAGTGACCGTCGGTAGAGAAGTAGCCGGCCGGATCGTAGATGTAGCCACACTTCTGCGGCACGCGGACCGAGGCGCCGCCGGCCAGCGCGATGTCGCACTGGTAGTTGAGCAGGCTCTGGCAGGCCGTGGTGATGGCCACCAGCGACGTCGAGCAAGCGGTCTGGATGTTGAGACTGGGGCCGCGCAGGTTGAGCTTGTAGGAGACGCGTGTGGTGAGGTAGTCGTTCATGCTGCCGATGGTCGACTGCATCTCACCGGCTGCCGAGTCATCGAGCCGCGCCAGACCGGTACCGTTGAGGTACGAGCTGGGCGTCGCACCGGCGAACACACCGACCGAGCCCTCGTAGGTCGACGGATCGTAGCCCGCGCGCTCCAGCGCTTCCCAGCAGCACTCCAGGAAGAAGCGCTGCTGCGGGTCCATCATCTCGGCTTCCTTGGGCGAGAAGTTGAAGAAGGCGGCGTCGAACTTGTCGATGTCCGGCAGGATCGAGGCAGCGCCGACGTAGTTCTCGTCGTCGATCATCGCTTCCGGCACGCCATCGGCGATCATCTGCTCACGGGTGAAGAAGGTGACCAGCTCGTCGCCGTTCTTCAAGTGCTGCCACAACTCGTCGAGGTCACGGCTGCCCGGATAGCGGCCGGCCATGCCGACAATGGCGATGGTCTGCATCGGGTCGAAGTCACTGTTGTGTTCGGTACTCAAGGCGCTGCTCCTCAAGGAAACCCCAGGTCGCGAGCCGTGCCGCTGCAGGTCAGGCCGCGCGAGGCCGGGAGGTCAGGTCCCGGGCCAGGGAAGAATCGGGTCGTTCAAGATCGGATCAGGTCATTCGGGCAATCGAGCCATTCAGGTTAATTCAGAGTCTCGGGCGGATCGAATCAGTCGTCGTCCTCGGGCGGCAGCTCCCAGGCCTCGGCCCCCAGCGTCACCGGTTGCCGGCTCTCCTGGGCGTTGTACGCATCCCAGTCGATCCTGACACCGGCCAGCCAAAGTCGCGACACCGTGGAATGCAGCCAGCGCGACGCCGGCAGGGTGTCGCCGGGGTGTGGAATCGACGTCAAGTGCTGCTCGTCACTCTTCTCGGTCGTGCTCGGCGCCTGCGCCGCCAGCGTGGTCAGCGCGCGTCCGGGGCCCGCTTCGAGCAGGATCTGGCGCGTCTGTCCGGCGCGTACCGTCGCCAGGCCATCGGCGAAGCGCACCGTCTCGCGCAGGTGGCGCACCCAGTAGTCGGGGTTGAGCGCTTCGGCGTCAGTGGCCCAGGTGCCGGTGACGTTGGAGAGATACGGGATGGTGGGCGACGACAGGTGCAGTCCATCGTGCAGGCTGCTGCGGAACTCATCCAGGATCGGGTCGACCATGGTCGAGTGTCCCGCGGCCTTGATGGCCAGCATGCGCACCTCGTGGCCGCGCAGTTCCAACATCGCCTGCAGCTCTTGTACCCGCTCTTCCGGTCCCGAGACGACGCAGCGCGCCGGCCCGTTGACCGCCGCGATGTCCAAGCCGCCGAGCAGAGGTCGCACCTCGGCCTCCGGCATCGGCACGCTGAGCATGGCGCCGCCCGGCAGGTTCTCGATCAGTCGTCCGCGCAGCGCCACCAGTAGCACCGCGTCGTCCAGCGTCAAGACGCCGGAGAGATTCGCCGCCACGTACTCACCCAGGCTGTGCCCGAGCATCGCCCGCGGTGTCACGCCCCAGGACAACCACAGCTTGGCCATGGCGTACGAGGTCGAGAACAGTGCCGGCAAGGCGACCGACGTGCGCCGGATGGCGGCCTTGGCGGCGTCGAGATGGGCTGGGTCAGGGTAGAGCGTGCCACGCAGGTCGAAACCCAGGTGCGGTTCGAACAGCTCGGCACAGCGGTCGATCTCGCGTCGGAACACGGGCTCGGAAGCGTACAGCTCGACGCCCATGTTGACGTACTGGGTGCCGCCGCCCGGGAACAGGAAGACCACCGGTAGCTCGTTTTTGCGCAAGGCCGTGCGCAGTCGCTGCGGGTCACGCTCGTCGAGAGCGCCGATGGCGTCGCCGTGCTGCTGGAAGAGCAGTGCCGCTCGGTGCGACAACCCTCGCTCGCCACGCTGGAAGGCGTACGCGACGTCACCTGCTGCCAGCTCGGGATGGTCCTCGACGAAATTGGCCACCGCGTCCGCGGCGTCGTCGAGGCCCTCGACACCGTCGCCGGAAAAGGGCAACACATGCCAGGAGCGTGCTTCCACAGAAGGAAGCTCCGCCACCGGTCGGATCCTCGGATCCGCCGTCGGATTCTGGCCTTCGCTCATTCCAAGGTCTCCTCCCCGTACCCCCTAGTATCTACACCCGCAAGGCGGGCGCCGTGGTGGCAGCGGGTGATGCAAAGCAAGTCAGAGCAAGAGAATAACGGCCGCGCATCAGGGTTTGGGGTGGGGCGCGGTGCGTTGACCCATCCGGCTTTGGGGCCTCATCCAGCACCGCCGCGCGCGTCCTCGCCTGGCTACCGCTCCGCTGGTGGGTAAGCGGCGCGCCAGGGTATCAGCGACTGTAGACCATGCTCGGTATCAGGTCAAGGAAGGGAGGTGCCAGGGAGGTGTCGCGTTACCGTGCTCCGCCCTCGAACCGATCCAACACTCGACGCACGTAGTTTCGTGTCTCCCGGTAGGGCGGAATGCCACCATGACGATCGACGGCTCCCTCGCCCGCGTTGTAGCCGGCGAGGATGCGGGGGAGGTCGTCGTCGAAGCGCTTGCGCAGCCAGGCCAGGTAGGTGACGCCGGCTTCCAGATTGCGACGAGGGTCGAAGAGTTCGTGCGTGCGCACGCCGAAGCGTTCGGCGGTGGCGGGCATGAGTTGCATCAGGCCGCGCGCGCCCTTGACGGACACGGCTCGAGGGTCGAAAGCGGACTCGGCGGCGACGACGGCGGCGACGAGGTCGGCGTTGAGACCGTGACGCTGGGCAGTGGCGTGGATCAGCTGGCCGTAGGGAGTTTCGGGGACCGGGAGGTGGGCCAGGAAGTCGAGGTTGGGTCTAGTGACCTCGGGCTCGGGTGGTGGCTCGGGGACGATCTCGTCGTCGACGATGCGCTCGACGGCTGTGACGGGCAGGGTGACGGCGCCGCCGGACGGTAGCGTGAACTCGAAGCGGCTGCCGTCGTCGAGCAGCTGGAACGCGTCGACCTTCATCACCCGACCGTGGTGCATCACCACCAGCTCGGCGCTCGAGGGCAGCGTCGGAGCGAGCAAGGCGGCAGTGACGAGCGGCAGGAGCCGGCGCACGATCTGCGGCAAAGGCAGCTTCAACAAGGGCAGCTTCATTAATGACAGTATACGTGCGGGGTGTCGAGGCTGTTTGCCGTAGTCTGTCTGATCGCCGCGAGAGGCACCAAAAAAAGCGGACCCCGGTTGGCCGGAAGCCCGCTCAAGAGACACGGAAGCGTTGTTGATTCTGGATCTTGTGGTTGCGCCGCCGTCAGCTGTCTTGCAGCACGGTGACGCTGGCGCCGTAGGTGTTGGCGACGTAGATGCGGCCGTTGTCCGGGTTGGCGCACACCCACTCCGGGCCCTGGCCGACGCTGACGGTGGCGATCACCTGGTTGGTGGCGCCGTCGAAGGCGGTCATGGTGTTGTCGAAGTAGTTCGAGGTGTAGACGTGGTTCAGCGTCTCGTTGACCGCGATCACCTGCGGGTAGCCGCCGACCGGAACTGTGGCGACCTGCTGGTTGGTGCTGCCGTCGAACACTTGGACGTTGCTCTCCAGCAGGCTGGAGGCGTAGATCATGTTGGTCTTCGAGTTGACGGCGACGCCACAGGCGTTCAGTTCCAGCGGGATGCGGGTCTCGATCGTGTTCGTGGCGCCGTCGATCACGAACAGTCCGAAGCCGGTCCAGGCGCCGTCGTAGATCACCACGTAGACCTTGTTGGTCACCGGGTTGCAGGCGATGTAGTACGAACCGACGCCGATCGAGAAGCTGGTGATCTGCGTGTTGCTGGAGGTGTCGATCACCGCCACGCCGCCGCCATTGCCGTTGAGCGAGACGTAGGCCCGGTTGGTCTTCGGGTTGACCGCGACGCCCCAATCGGTGGGGGAGCCGTTGAGCGGGATCTGCTTTTGCAGGCTGTTCGTGGCACCGTCGACCACGCCGAGTGCGAAGTCCCACCAGTTGCACACGTAGATCTTGTTGGTCTGCGTGTTGATGTCCATGCCCTGGCTCTGGGTGTCGACGCTGAAGGTCTTGGTCACCTGGTTGGTGTTGGTGTCGATCACCGACATGCTGGCGTACATGTCGACCACGTAGAGCTCTTTAGTGTTCGGGTTGACCACGCAGCTCTGCGGATGCCCGCCGACGTTGATCGTCGCCACCGTGCTGATCGAGCCCGACGCGGCGTCCGCTTGCAGGTTGGGCTGGCCGTGGTGGCGCTGGTGCGCGGCTTTCAGGTAGCTGGGGCCGGTGCCGGCGGACCAGCGGGCATGCGGACGGGCGGGGGATGCGGTATCGCTCGGATAGTCGGTCATTGCTCTCTCGGCCTTTCTCTTGTCTCTTGGAAGCGCAATCCCGGTCGCTATTGGACCGTTTTCGTTGGTACCCAGATATAGAGCAAGGGAGATGCCAGCTCCGCGAAGAGGCGGAACTTGTTGACTGTCAGTGACTTGACGGAATTCTAGGATGTCAGGCGGGATGTCGATCGACGTCGAAACTCGGCGGCTCGACGTCGATCGACGTTGGGGAGGGGTTCAGAGGTGCAGCCAGTCGTTGAGCGCGCCGCGGACGAAGAAGGTCTTGACCGCCTTGCGCGCGACCCACTTCCAGCCGAGATCGAGCGTGATCTGGTCATAGCGCTCGAGCAGGGCGTCGCGCAGGTCGCGCCGCGAGTACTCGTCGACGTCTTCGATGCCGACGTCGGGGAAGGTCCGGTGCCAGCTGTCGGGGATGTCGTAGTCCTGGTGAATGCTCGGATCTTGCGGTGGCATCGCCGGCGGGTCGTCCGGGTCCGCCGGTTCGTGCCCATAGGAGGCGCCGAGGATGCCCTGCAGCGCCTCGAACGCCTGCGTGCGGCCGATCCGGTAGTCGTACTCGCGCCAGTCTTGCTGGAAGAAACCGATGAAGCCGGCGAACTCGTCGCCCGCGAGGCGGCTGTCACTGACGCCGATCTGGTGCATGTTGATTTCGGATTTGTCGGCCAGGTGCGAAATATAATTCAGGATAAGGGTCGTCAAGTTGAGGATTCTTCGTTTTTCGGCGCTTTCGAGCTGGGCTGATGCGGCGTCGATGACCGGCACCTCGCGCACGGCGCGCAGACTGCGGTCGAGGTCCAGGTCGACGCCGGTGCGGGCGGCTTCGGTCGCCAGGACGTCGCTGGCCAGGCGTTCTAGTTGTTCCGCGTAGGACTGACTCTGAGACGTCGGCAGCTGGTCCAGCAGGCCACTCAGCTGCTCGACCAGGCGATCGCGCCAGCCGATCTCGATGTTGTGACGCCCGGCGCGCATCCAGTCGCGCGCCGTACTCTCGCCGCGGATCATCTGGAGCAGGCGCCAGCCATGCTGACGCAAGGTGCCGTCGGAGGAGATGTCGGCCTGGTGCCGGGACCGGTTGATGCTCGGATCGACCAGCAGGTAGATACGGTCGGGATTGGCGCCGCCGTCCGCCTGGCGGGCGCGGTCGATCGCTTCGCCCAGCGGTTCGTTGTTGAACAGGCCGCCGTCGATGAAGCACAGGCCGCGCTCGAACAGCGCGGAGTCTTTCCGCTCCAGGGCATCCGGATAGGCGGCGATGGGACGCACCAGCTGTTCCGGCTGGAAGGCCAGCGGGAAGTTGCCACAGGCGACGGCGGTGCGCGCCAGGTGATCCCAGCTGCTGGCGATGCGTTCCGCCGCGGTGGCATGGAAGGCGTGCACGCGGTCGTCGCCGGCATCGTGCTCGATCTCGAAGCGACCCATGTCCGAGAACAGGGTAGTGACGAAGCTGTTGCCGGCCAGCGCGGGCACGGCATAGGTCATGCCGTGCATGTTGCTCAGCGACAGCGACAAGCGCAGCACCTCGGGCGCGAAGCTGGCCGGAGTCACCGGTGGCTGGTCGGCGTCGCTCAGCACCAGGTTGTGGATGATCTCGAACAGGGCCTGCTTGGAGAGCAGCGCGTTGGTCGGCGCCTTGTCCAGGAGCTTGCGGATGTCGATGTCCCGGACCCAGGCGCGGTGCAAGTGGCGCCGTCGCCCGGGTAGGTCGTACATCAGGATCCGCGCCGCCAGCGCCGCCGTCATGCCCCCGGCCGAGCCGCCGGTCATGACGTCCAGCTCGTAGTGGATGCCGGTCGCCCGCGTGCGGCGGTTCAGCGTGTCGAGAGCGTAGAGCAACTCCGTCACCACGCCCGCTTCGAAGCTGCCGAGCGACACCCCGCCGGCCATCACCAGTGCAATCTTGACGGTGCGGACCGACGGATCGTCGAATGTCGGTGTGTTCTCGCGTTGTTGATCGGGCATGGCGCGGATTCCTTTCTGACTCCGAGGGTCCTGCGATCTAGGTTGCGTGAGACGGATACGTTTCGCGAGCCAGCCTGCGACCGGCTCACCGCCGAGGTTCTACTCGTCCGGCAGCTCCAGTAGCTTGCGCAAGCGCCCGCGCGCCCACAGCTTCAAAGGCAGCTGGGCGGCCTCCGGCAGATCCAGATCCTCGAAGCTCTGCTTGGCGACGAGCATCAGCTGCTCGCACAGCTGGAGGCGTATCTCTTCGTCGGTGTTGGCGATGGTGAACTCGTTCGGCGGAACAGGGGGCGGTCCCGGCTCCGCGGGCGCTCCGAAGGCGGCGAGAGCGCGCGGAAAGTGCTCGTCCAGGATCTTGGGAACGTCGCGCCGGGCCATGAACTCGCCGACGGCGAAGTCGTGCTGGCGCAGTTTCTTATCAAAGAAGCCGAGCAGGCCGAAGAACTCCTCGCCCGCCAGCTCGTCCGGGTCGGCGCCGACCAGGCCCAAGCGCAGGTCGGCTTTGTTCTGCAGGCCCGCGGCATTGTTCAGGACGAAGGTGCATAGATGGAAGATTCTTCGTTTATCTGCGCTCTCGCCTGCAATATGTGCGGCTGTCTGGAGTTTCACTTGACGATCCTGCAGTTTCAGGCTGTTCTCTAGGTAGTCCTCGGGATAGCGTGTGAGGCCGAACAACTGGCGCTTGTGCTCGACGATGTCGCCCGCCAGCTGCCCCAGGCCCTCGAGCAGTTGCAGGTCGGTTTCCGCCGAGCTGCCGGCGATCAGGTGGGCGAGCTGCTCGCTCAGGCCGTCGCGCCAGTCGAGTTCCTGGTTACGCCGGCACACGCGCAGCCACTCGCGCGCCAGGCTCTGGTCGCGGATCACCGAGGCGATGCGCCGGAGCTGGTCGGGCAGGCTCG
Source organism: uncultured bacterium (assembly GCA_965368975.1). Classification (GTDB taxonomy): domain Bacteria; phylum Acidobacteriota; class Thermoanaerobaculia; order Multivoradales; family JAHZIX01; genus CBDUPA01. Next base: position 84,213 of record CBDUPA010000016.1, read on the forward strand.
ACTCGGAGTTCAGCTCCGGGTCGTGGCGCGACGAGTCGAGCTTGGGGTCGACGAGCAGGAACAGGCGTCGATCGTCCGGGCCTCCGTCGGCCTCGCGCGCCAGCCGGATCGCCTCGCCCAGGGGCTTGTTGTCGAACAGGCCACCGTCGATGAACGCCAGGCCCTGCTGCAGTAGCTCCAGGTTGTCCACTTCGCGCGCGCCTGGATAGTCGTCGACGTTGCGGGCCAGCGTCTGCGGTTGGAAGGCGATCGGCAGGTTGGCGCATGCCATGGCGGCGTTGCCGACGCGGTGCCAGTCGGTGTCCTCGGGCGCGTCGCGCCGCACCAGGAAGTGGGCCACGTCCTTGAACACCGTGGTCACGAAGTTGCGCCCCTTGCCGCGGCCGATCGGCAGGAAGGGCAGCTCGTAGGTCATGCCCTGCAGGTTGCTCAGCGTCATGCCCAGGCGCAGCAGCTCGGGCGTGCAGGAGAACGGTCCGCCGTTGCCGGGCAGCACTGCCTCCGGGCCGCGCAGCAGTCCTGCTTGCAAGATCTGCTCGATGATCTTCTTGGAGAAGGCCGCGTTCTTCGGCGGATCGGTGAGCAGGTGGCGGACGTCGATGTCGCGCACCCAGGAGCGATACAGCGGATTGCGCTCCGGCTGCTCGTTCGGGGCCGGTCCATCCTGCAGGTAGCGCGCGGTCAACGCTCCGACTACGCCGCCCGCCGAGGCGCCGGTGATGATGTCGATCTCGAAGTGGTGCGGACCTTCGGCATTGCGCTGTTCCAGCTGCCGCAGCAGCTCGGTGACGACGCCGGATTCGAAGGCTCCCAGCGAGCCGCCGCCGGCCAGGATGAGCGCGATCTTGTGGGTATGGGGCATGGTCTGGTTCCTGTCGAAGACGGGGTTCCGGTCGGAGGTTCGAGTTGGAACGTCGGATCCGCTGGCCGGGTCCGGGCGTTCGGAAGTCACGGTCGGGCGTCTGACGCGGGCGAGGTACCCAGGTGCCGCAAGTATGCACGCGTCTGGACCGCCGCCTCGCGACGGTCGATCTTGCCCGTTGCGTTGACGGGCAGCGCCTGCACATAGGCAACGCGCCGAGGGCGCTTGAAGCGGGCCAGCTGAGTTTCTAGGAAGTTTAGCAGGTTCTCGTCTGTGGGTTCTTCCGGCGCCACCAGCGCCGCCGCCACCACCTCGCCCCACTCCGCGTCGTCGACCCCGAACACGCACGCCGCCGTGATCGCCGGATGCGCCAGCAGCGCCGCTTCGACCTCGGCCGGATGCACGTTCTCGCCGCCGCTGATGATCAGCTCCTTGGCGCGCCCCAGCAGGTGCAGCCGGCCGTGCGCGTCGAGACGTCCCAGGTCGCCCGTGCGCAGCCAGCCATCGTCGGTGAAGGCGGAGCGATCGAGGCCCGCAGCCGTGGTAGCAGTCGCGGGCGTCCAATACCCGTCCATCAGCGTCCCTCCCGCCACCTGCACCTCGCCGTCGACGATGCGCACCCCGACTCCGTCGAGCGGCGGTCCGACGCCCGCGTCCGTCGCGTTCTCGTCGAGCGAGCGATAGCGCTGCGTCGTCACCTGCGCGCAGGCTTCGGTCAAACCATACGTCGCGAGCACCGGCACACCACGCTGCCGAGCCTCGTCGAGCAAGCCCGCCGGCGTCGCCGCTCCGCCCACCAGCACCGCGCGCAGCGACGGCGGAGGCGTCCAGTCGGGCAGCTTGAGCAGCCGTCGTAGCATCGTCGGCACCAGCGACATCAAGGTCACCCCTTGCTGCTTGACCACCGCCGCCACCGCGTCCGCGCGTCCCGCGTCCGTTCGCTGCATCACCACTGTCCGGCGCGCGACCAGGCAGCGCGTCAGCACCGACAATCCTCCCACGTGCCCGATCGGCAACCCGAGCCACCAGCGATCGCCGTCGATCCAGCCCAGGTTCTCCGCGCTGGCGTTGGCGGCGGCGAGAAAGGCACGCCGGCTGAGCACCGCGATTTTCGGCTCGCTGGTGGTGCCGGAGGTGAAGAGGAGGGCGAGGGGGGAATGGAGATCGGGTCTGGTTCTGGGTAGGGGCAGGCCCATGCGGTCGGCGCCCCGATGCCTGCCCTCCGGGGTTTGGGCGGGAGAAGAAGCGGATGCGGCTTCGCCGCAGGGCACCCACATGGGGGTGCCCCTACCCAGATAAGACGTCTCGGCCAACATCGCCACCCGCCGCGCCCGTTCGGCCTCTGTCCACCTCGGATGCAGCAACGCCAGCGGATGCCCCAGCTCGATCAGCGCATAGATCCGCACCAGTACCCCCGGCCGTAGCTCACCGACCACCGGCACGACCGGCGGCAAGTCCTCGCCCCGCAGAGCCGCGATCTCACCGCGCACCGCCTCGGCGACGCGCGCGTACGTCCACACCTCGCCGTCCTTACTGGCGTCCCCGAAGAGCCACGCCGGACGCTCGGGCACCTCCTCGGCGGCGCGCAGGATCGACAGCGCCGCGTCGTCCTGCTTGGTCACGGAATCCATGGCCGCATTGTACGGCGTGCGTCTACGTCATCGGCGACGCTTCTTCTACGCCTTCGGCAGGGCTTCCGACAGCGTCTTGCCACCCTTGATGCCGAAATCGAGCGTGCGGATCGGGAACGGAATGACGATGCCGTTGGCGTCGTACGCCTTCTTGATCGCCAGGATCGCGTCGCTCGCCGCGTGCGCCCGGTCGCCTTCGCGCTGGTAGGAGATCCAGAAGCGCACCTGCAGGTTGATCGAGCTGTCCCCGAACTCCGTGAACACCACCTCCGTCTCGGTGTCCTGCAGCCGCCGCTCCAGGCCATCGACTGCGTCCCGGGTCACCCGCGCCACCGTCTCGAGATCCTCCGCGTACGACACCCCTATTGCCAGGTCGACCCGCCGCCGCTTGGTGGCGGAGAGGTTGACGAGGGTCTGCTCGTACACTTCCTTGTTCGGAATCAGCACCAGCTGGCCTTGCTGCGTCAGCACGTGCGTGGTGCGCAGATTGATCTCCTGCACCGTCCCGAACTGCCCTGCCGCCTCGATGATGTCGCCCGGCACGAACGGCTTGCGTAGCGAGATCAGGGTGCCGGAGAGGAAGTTGGCGATGATGTTCTGGAAGGCAAAGCCGATCGCCAGCCCCAGCACGCCGGCACCGGCCAGCAGCGAGGTCACCGCCTTGTCCAGCTGCAACACCCCGAGCGCCACGAACAGCCCCGTCGTCAGCACCGCGAAACGCGCTACGCGCTCGGTCAGCTTGACCAGTGTCCGGTTGTCCGCGAAGCGCCGGAACACCCGGCGGATCGACGCACCGACGAAGCGGGAAGCGATCCAGAACAGGAGCATCACCAGCACTGCCACCACCAGGTTGGGCAGCATGCTGATCAGCTTCTCCAGCCAGTCGTGGAGCTTGCTGAGAACCAGGTCGACGGGCTGCTCCAGCGAGTCTGTTGCTCGATCAGCAACAGCGGCGGCATCTTCGAGCACGTCTTGGGCCTGCATGACCATGGAGTCTAACATGCGGTCAGTGCAGGGCTTGAGGGGCCTCAAGCAGCAGAGCGGCGGCGGGGATCACGCCACCGTGGGCAGAGAAGGCACACTCGATCCCAGCCGCCGCGAAAGATGCCCCGCGATCTGCTGTGCCCGCTGCACAAAGATCTCCGCCGCCGTCCCGGAGGTCTCCTCGTGCACCGTCGCGCTGAACAGCTCCAGCCAGCGGCCCCAGAGTTCTGGTGGTAGGTGCCCGAGTGCTCGGTGCTTGGGCAGAGGCTGGCCTTGATAGCGTTTCGAGGACAGCAAGATGGTGGACCAGAAGTCCACCATGGTTTCCAGGTGTTGGGACCAGTGGTCGGCCAGGTGCGGTTCGAACACGGGGCCGAGAAGGTCGTCGCCGCGCACCTTGGCGTAGAAGCTGTGCACCACGGCGCCGATGGCGGCTTCGCTGGGGAGTTGCTCTGCGTTGGCGCTAGGGGCCGGAGATTCCGGTTGGGGATGCGTCGAGTGTGCTTGCATCGCGGCAGACCTCTGGATTCGAGTTGGGAGCTAGAGGCTGGGGGTTGAGGTCGGGGTGGGGGCAGCTCCATGCGGCCGGCGTCCCGGTGGCTGCTCTCCGCTCTCTAAGCTGCGACCCGGGCGCGCTGGTATAGGAATTCCGGGGCGAAATCGGCGCCGTTGGGCCAAGTCACGGTGTGCAGTTCGGGATGGACTTGGAACTGGCGAAAGACCGTCGGATCCTTCAGCGGCTCGAACATCGGGCCGTACAGTTCGTCGGTCAGGTCGACCTGGCCTTCGCTGCCGTCGTTGAAGCGGAGGAGAAGGGTGTAGGCGTCGAGGTGGTGGGCTTCGGTGACACGGATCATGGCTTTACTCCAAAGGTTCGACCGGGAGAAGTGGCTCCCTAGCTCTGGCACGTTGCCAGTTGGATTCCAACTCGGCTTGGTGAAGCTTGTACCATTCCAGAACAAGTTTCAACGCACGGCGCGGAAACTTACCGTTGACGTTGCCACTTCCAATGTCGACTGTGATTTCATACTCCCCATACTTCGCATGGAAATGGGGCGGAGAATGATCGCGGTAGTACATGGCAATGAGAATGCCGAGGAAACGGCTTATTTCGGGCATCCTTGAACTCCTTGATGGGCTGAGGTCCTTGCCTGCGAATGAGTATCTCACGGTCGAGATTTGATTTTAGTGAGGCTGCAAAATGCTTGATCCAATAACTCTGACGATTGTAACCGGAGCTGCGGGCAATCTCGCAGCGGCGGCTGTTGCTTACTCTGCGGGCAAGATCAAGGAGCGTTTTGACCGAGACGCTGCACTCGAGCGGGCTTTGAATTCTTGCTGCCAGGCTGGTTTGACTGCCTTGATTCTCAGTGCCAAGCAGCAGGTGCCACAGTTCGACGATGTTGTCGAGCTTGGGTTTCGGGAGGCTCTCGAAGGCGAGAAGCTCATAGATGGCTTCGGGTCTCGCTTGCGCCGGGTCCTGCGCGGCAAGTCTCTGGAAGTCGATGACATGGCCGATCTCTTCCAAGATCATGGGTTCGACCTTTCGAAGGTCCCAGGTCTGGATCTGGAGGTCAGCTTCCGCGAGTTCGAGGCGGTGTTTCTCGAGAGAGCTGTACAGGAAGACATCCTTCGCAAGGAAGCAGAGGCGTACCAGAGTCGCAAACGAACGCAGCTTCTGGAGCGGGTCGTTGAGTTGCTGGAGGCGGGGCAGAAGACGATAGTTGAGTCTTCGCAGCCACGTCAGAACACAGATGCAAAGCAGGCCCACGACCGCTATCTCGAACGCCTGATTCGCGACTGCCAGGGGCTGGCCTTAGCGGAGCTGGGTGGACAAGGTGATGCGACATCGAAGGTCAAGTTGGACGATGTGTATGTGGATCTGCTGACGAAGAGCCGCATCGAGCTGACGCCGGAGGAGAAGAAGGAACGTCGCTCTCGCCACAAGAAGGACCGCCCTCTCACGGCCTTGGAAGCAACGGCCCAGACTCCGCACCTCGTCTTGCTCGGTGATCCCGGCAGTGGCAAGAGTTCGTTCGTTCGCCATCTGACGGCGCGACTGGCGCGAGCACGCCTGGACGGAGCGGAAGCGTACGAGGGCACCCGCGACCTGCTGCCGATCTTCGTCATTCTGCGGCGCCTGGTGCCTCACCTGCGGAACCTGAAGCTGAAGGGCTTGACGAAGGATCGGCGCCAGCCGCTCTTGCTCGATGCGCTGAAGGAAACTGTCCTGGAGTTCGTGGGCGAATGTGATGCTAAAGCATTCGGGGAGGCGGCACGGGATGCCCTGGTGGACGGCAAGTGCTTCTTGGTGCTGGACGGCCTGGACGAGGTGCCGACGGACCTTCGCCCGGCAGTCGCGGAGACGGTGGCGGCAGCGGTGGAGAAGTATGCCTTGCCGCGGGTGATCGTCACCTGCCGCGTGCGGTCCTACCAGAGCGGTGCCGTACTGACCGGCTTCCAGGACCACGAACTCGCGCCCTTCACGAAGGAGCAGGTACAGCGTTTCGTGGCGGGTTGGTACGGGGCGCAGCAGCGGCACGGGCACGTGACCTCTGCTGAGGCCAAGGAGCGCACGGAAGATCTCCAGCAGGCGGCCGGTGGGCTGCACGAACTGGCGCAGAATCCGATGCTGCTGACCACGATGGCACTGATTCATCAGCAGAACATCGGCCTGCCGCGCCAGAAGGTGTTGCTGTACGACGAGGCGGTGAAGGTGCTGCTGGTGCGCTGGCAGAAGCGCATTGGATTTGCCGGGGCCGTCTCGGGAGAACTGGCCGAGGTGCTGCAAGATGCGACGCGGATCCGGCCGGTATTGGAACGGTTGGCGTTTGAGGTGCACTTGGCCGAGGAGGCGGATGCTGCAGCGGAAGAGCAGGGCGAAATGTCGGGGCTGGACTGGGGGCGGATCGTCCAGATCTTGAAGGAAGACAAGTACCTCGGCTCGACCTCACTGGCAGAGGCGTTCCTCGACTACGTGGACCAGCGCGCCGGGATCTTGGTGGGACGAGGGGGTGGTCCGGGCGAGCCGCTACGCTACAGCTTCCCGCATCGGACCTTCCAGGAGTACCTGGCCGGCTGCTACTTGGTCGCCGAAACGGACGATGCCGTGGGCGCGGTATACGAGCGGGCAGCAGCCGGGGACTTCTGGTACCTGGCGGTGCAGCTGGGAGCGGAAGAGTTAGTCTACAGTCGGCGCTTTCCGTCCTTGGTCCAGCGGCTGGCGCTGGGCCTGTACCCGTCGGGTGGCAAGCGAGATGAGTCGGCGCGGCGGGCGAGCCTGTGGGCTACTTGGATGGCGACGCTGCTGGAGGCGCAGCCGGGCGGGGTGGCGAGCAGCGGACCGGAGAGCTGGAAGAGCTTTCTAGGCCGGTGTCGGAAGCGGCTATGTGCGCTGCTGGGCAAGGGGCTGCCTGTGCGGGAGCGAGTGGAGGTGGGACGGTTGTTGGCCAAGCTCGGAGACCCGCGGCCGGAGGTGATGACGGTGGAGGGGATGGAGTTCTGCCGCGTGCCGGCGGGGCCGTTCTGGATGGGCAGTGATGACTCGGACGAGCTTGCCTTCGGTGATGAGAAGCCGATCACACGGCAAGAGGTGAACTACGACTACTGGATGGCGCGCTACCCAGTGACGCAAGCTCAGTTCCGGCTGTTCGTGGAGGCCGGCGGTTACCGGGACTACCGCTACTGGTCGGAAGCCCAGGCCGCCGAGCGCTGGATGGCGGAGACTGGGTTCGATCGGCGACAGGGGCCGGTCTCGTACGGAGAGCGCTTCGACTTGTCGAATCACCCGGTTGTCGGGGTGAGTTGGTTCGAGGCGTTGGCGTTCACGCGTTGGCTGACGGCGGAGTACCGCGAACGAGGCTGGCTGCCGGATGGTTGGTGCATCTCTCTGCCCTCGGAGTTGGAGTGGGAGAAAGCGGCCCGTGGCGGGGAGCAGGTGCTCGTATCTGCGCTTGGTGAGGGTATTGAAATGGTGCAAGGGTGGATCTGTAAAGCACTTCAGGCCGAGCAGCAAGAGAACCCGGAACCTCGCCGGTTCGTTCCGTGGACGGGTGGTTTCGAAGCGGATCGGCTGAACTGGAGTGGGCAGCGGCTAGGCGCAACGTCGGCACCGGGGCTGTTCCCGAAAGGCAGCAGCCCGGTGGGCTGCGAGGAGATGTGCGGCAACGTCTGGGAGTGGACGCGCAGCATCTGGGGCGAGGTCCCTTATCCTACAGCCGCTGCGGATCGACGAGATAGAGAGGATTTTTCGAATTCAAGCGAGTTCCGCGTCTGGCGTGGCGGTTCGTTCGCCGACTATCGGCAAGGCGTGCGCTGCGCCTACCGCTACAGGGGTCCTCCGGACTTCCAGTTCTTCGACGTGGGTTTTCGTGTTGCGCTCCTCCCGTTATCTCTGAACTCTGAAGACTCTGAACTCTGAATCTCTGATCTGGCAAAGGGGGAGCCCGAGGGGGCTTGCCCCCTCGGAGGATTGTGGTATCTTCTGCGCGCAATGAGTCGACCGGAGATGCCAATCTTCGTCCGTAGCTTCGATTTCTTGACTTGGTTATTGCCTCTTACCAATCACTTTCCACGTGCCCACCGGCACACAGTTACGCAGCGTCTCCTGAATGCTGCCTTCGATCTACGAGAGTGCCTGGAAGCAGCGAACACGCGGCTGGGTCCTGAGCGGTTAGAGTTTCTGGTAGAGGCTGATGTCGCGTTGGGGCGAGTCAGGACCTACTTGAGGCTGGTGGAGAAATGGCAGTGGATATCGCCGGGTCAGTATGAGCACGCGGCGCGAATGGTCGCGGAGATCGGCAGGCTCCTCGGAGGTTGGAAGAAGACAGTCTTGCCTCGAACTTAGGCGACAGTTCCCGGCGTCTGACGCCGGTTTCTGTGGGGATTCGCCCGAAGGAGTTCCGCGTCTGGCGTGGCGGTTCGTTCGCCAACAATCACAACAACGTGCGCTGCGCCTACCGCAACAGGAATCAACCGAACAACCAGAACAACAACATGGGTTTTCGTGTTGTTCTCCTCACATTCTCCGATCGCCGGAACTTCCTGGCGGGTCTCCGACCTTTCAGGCCGAGGCGGAAAATGGCGGGGTGGGTTCCCGGCCGCATCCGGGCAATGTACACAACTGAGCCTTGCTCGGATCGGGCATATAGGTAGTGGCTCCGCCTCCTGGCTCCGGCCTGAGGCGGGGCGAGTTCGCCTCGGAGTTCGACCACCTTATCGAGTGGTCGAATCTACGCCTCGCCTACCGCAAGGCCAGCAAGGGCAAGCGCGGCCGGTCCGATGTGGCCGCATTCGAGCTGTGCCTCGAAGATAACCTCTTGGACCTGCAAGCCGACCTGCAAGCCAGAACCTATCGCCCCGGCGGCTATCGAAGTTTCTTTATCCACGAGCCAAAACGTCGGCGCATCAGTGCCGCACCGTTTCGGGATCGCGTAGTGCACCACGCGCTGTGCAACGTGATCGAGGAGCGCTTCGAACGCTCGTTTGTTTCTGAGAGTTTCGCCAACCGAGTTGGCAAGGGTACCCATCGAGCGCTCGAACACGCCCAAGACTGTGCGCAGCGATTCCGTTTCGTCGTCCAACTCGACATCCGGCAGTTCTTCCCCAGCATCGATCACGAGATTCTGTTCGCGTTGCTGCGGCGGAAGATCGAAGACTCCGCAGTGCTCTGGTTGATCGGGCTGATCCTGGCCTCGGGAGAGGGAGTGCTGGCGGACGAGTACGATCAGGTCTTCTTTCCGGGTGATGATCTGTGGGCTGCGTTGCGACCGAGGGGCTTGCCCATTGGCAACTTGACCAGTCAGTTCTGGGCCAATGTCTACATGAGCGGTCTGGATCACAAGATCAAGCGGCAGCTGCGTTGCCGGGGGTATGCACGCTACGTAGACGACCTGCTCTTGTTCTCGAACAGCAAGCGTGAGCTGTGGATGTGGAAAGGGGCGCTGGGGGCGGAGCTGGAGCGCTTGAGGCTGAAGGTTCATCCCGGCGTGCAACCACGGCCGGTGCCAGAAGGTGTTCCGTTTTTGGGCTTCGTGATCTATCCGCACAAGCGCCTGCTCAAGCGGCGCAAGGCGGTGCACTACCGGCGACGTTTGCGGGGCAAGCTGAGGGCCTCGACTCAGGCAGAAGAGCCGTTGCGGCAGAGCGTGCAATCGTGGTTGAATCATTGCCGATACGGGAACACGTTTCATTTGTGTGCGAAGCTCCTGGCGGAGGCTGGAGTTAGCTGCGAGTTGTGGCCGGAGGAACTGGCCGCCCATGATCTGTGAGGGTAAGTTGTTCGAATTCGTTTACTAACGATTGAGTCTTCAAGAGGTTCACATGACGGACCCTTTTTCCAGCATTCTGATCGGCGCCGCCGGTAACGTCACCGCCGGTCTGATTTCCTCCTCCATCGGTGAAGTCGGGGCGTGGCTCAAGGGAGATGCGGAGCGCGAAGCGGCGCTGAACCGAGCTACACAGACGGGACTGGCCGCCCTCCTGGTCAAGGCCAAGGGGCAGGCCCCGGACCTGTCCGATCACGTCGAGACTGCCTTCCAGCTGCCCTTGCGCCATCCGGACCTGATGGCGGATCTCGGTAAGCTGCTGCAGGTGGCGCTGCGCGGCCGAGAGTTCGACAGCGAGACCGGAGCACGCCTGTTCAGGGAATACCAGTTCGATCTCGCGGATCTACCGGGCCTCGACCTGCAGGAGTGCTTGCGCGAGCTAGAGGCGGCGTTCATCGAGACCGCTGACCGCCAGGAGGTCCTGCAGACCGAACTGCTGACCTTCCACGCCCGCCGGCACTCGCAGTTGCTGGAGGAGGCTGTGGCGCTGCTGCGGCGCATCGGAACGGCGCCTGCGGGGCTCGCTGGTGCGGCGGACGCAGAGACGACGCGTCAGTTGTACCTCCAGCAACTGGCGAGGCATTGCCAGGCGCTGCCGTTGGCCGAGCTGGGTGGCAAGGGGCAGGGGTTGACCAAGGTGCGGCTTGGCGATGTCTTCATCGAGCTGAACACCCAGACGCGGATCCCGCGGACGCCGGAAGAGAAGAAGGTCTTCGAAGAAGAGCACGGCTACCCCTCGGATGATCGCCTACTGACCGCCGAGCAGGCCGCGGACCGGCACCCGCAGCTGGTGCTGCTGGGCCACCCCGGTAGCGGCAAGAGTTCGTTCATCCGGCATCTGGTGGCACGGCTGGCGGCTCCGGGGCCGGCTGCCCCCGCACCGCCGTGGGCGGAGGGATTGCTACCGGTCCTGCTCGTCTTGCGCCATCTGGCGCCCCTCCTCGCCCGGCTCGAGCTTGACTCGCTCGACCTGGAGCAACGGCGGCAGCGGCTGGGCGAGGCGCTGCAGGCGGCCGTGGTCGAGAGCGCCAGGCTGTGCGGTGCGGAAGCCTTCGGGGAGAGGCTGCGCGAGGCTCTGATCAGCGGCCGCTGCCTGCTGGTCCTGGACGGGCTGGACGAGGTGCCGGCGAAGCTGCGACCGATCGTCCGGCGCGCGGTTGAGGCCGCGCTGCAAACCTACAGCCTCGCCCGCGTGATCGTGACCTGTCGGGTCCATTCCTACCAGGGCCGGGCGCAGCTGCCGGACTTCACCGTCCACGAACTGATGCCGCTGACTTCCGGCCAGGTCGAGCGCTTCGTAGAGGTGTGGTACCACGCCCGCCACCTCCACGGGTATGTCACCGCGGCGGAGGCCGAAGAGCGGGCCGAAGACTTGAAGCGCGGGGCGCGGGGCCTGCTTCAGCTGGCGGACAATCCGATGCTGCTGACCACGATGGCCCTGGTCCACCAGCAGAATATCCGGCTGCCGCCGCAGAAGGTCTGTCTCTACCACGAAGCGGTCAAGGTGCTGCTGGTGCGCTGGCAGGAAAGCAAGGGGCTGATCCGGGAACTGGCTCCGCGGCTGGTCGAGATCCTGAACGAGGACGGCCGCATCCGCCCGGTGCTGGAGCGGCTGGCCTTCGAGATCCACCGCAGGGAGCAGGAGGTGGGTGAGAGCGAGGAGTCCGGCCTGGAATGGGAGCGGATGCTCAAGATTCTCAAGGCACCGGTGTACCTGGGTTCGACATCCCTGGCGGAGGCCTTCCTGGAGTACGTCGATCAGCAGGCCGGGATTCTGGTGGGTCGCGGTGGGGGACCGGACGACGCGTTGCGCTACAGCTTCCCGCATCGCACCTTCCAGGAATACCTGGCTGGCTGTTATCTGGTCAGCCAGTCGGAACCGGTGACGGAGATCTATCAGCAAGCGGCGGCCGGCGACTTCTGGTACCTACCCGTGCAGCTGGCGGCGGAAGAACTGCTGCACAACCGCCGAGTTCCTCAATTCCTGCTGCGCATCGCGGTGGGTCTGTTTCCGGTGGGCGGCAAGCGCGATCAGCCGGCACGACGTGCCAGCCTGTGGGCGGCTTGGATGGCGGCCCTGCTGGAAGCGCAGCCGGGTGGAGTGACGAGCAGCGGCCCAGAGAGTTGGAAGAGCTTTCTGGCGCGCTGTCGCAAGCGGTTGGTCTCGCTGTTGGGCAAGGGGCTGCCGGTGCGGGAGCGCGTGGAGGCGGGACGGTTGCTGGCCAAGCTGGGGGATCCGCGGCCGGAGGTGATGACGGTGGACGGGATGGAGTTCTGCCGCGTGCCGGCGGGGCCGTTCTGGATGGGGAGTGAGGAACAGCCGTCAGTCGCTTACCACAAGGAGACTCCGATCACGCGCCAGGAAGTGGACTACGACTTCTGGATGGCGCGCTATCCGGTGACGCAGGCGCAGTTCCGGCGGTTCGTGGACGCGGGGGGCTATCGCGAGGCACAGTTGTGGGCGGAGGCGCAAGCCGCTGAGTACTGGACGGCGGAAGCAGGATTCAAGGGCCGTCTGGGGCCGGTCTTGAAGGGAGAGCCGTTCGACTTGCCGAATCACCCGGCAGTGGGGGTGAGCTGGTTCGAGGCGCTGGCGTTCACGCGCTGGCTGACGGCACGGGCGTGGGACGAAGGCTGGTTACCGTCCGGGTGGCGGGTGGCGTTGCCGTCCGAGTTGGAGTGGGAGAAGGCGGCGCGGGGTGGGGAGCAGGTGCCGGTCTCGGTGGTCCGAGCCCGGCTGGAGGTGGTGCGCGAAGGGCTCGGGAGGCTGGATGGCGAGCTGGTAGAGAACCCGGAACCGCGTCGCGTCTATCCGTGGGGCGGGGACTTCGATGCGGACACGGTGAATTCTCACGGCCGTCTAGGCGGCACCTCGACGCCAGGGGTGTTTCCACAGGGGGCGAGCCCGGTGGGCTGTGAGGAGCTGAGCGGTACGGTGTGGGAGTGGACGAGGAGCAGCTTGGGCGAGTATCCCTATCCCGCCGATCCCGAGGGTCGCCGAGACATAGAGAATATTTCGAATGTTAGTAAGTCTCGCGTGGTGCGCGGTGGTTCGTGGAACGACAGTCTCACCTACGTGCGCTGCGCCTGCCGCTTCGGCTGGCGTCCGGGCGTCCAGGACTTCAACTGCGGTTTTCGTGTTGTTCTCCTCCCATCCACTCTGAACTCTGTCTTCTCTGAGCTCTGAAGCTCTGATCTGAGAGGTGGGGGAGCCCGAGGGGGCTTGCCCCCTCGGAGGATCGTGCCGCCGATCCCCGGAGGGCGCAATGCCTTGCGCCCCTACGCCCCACCCTTCCCCACGAACGTTACGCATCCAGGACGCTCATCCCAGCCACCACTGTGGTCGTGCCATGCGTAGCGTTCGGTCGGGGGGAGGGTCCGTAGGGGCGCAGGGGTCTGCGCCCTCTGCTCTGCTCCCATCCGGCTCTCCGGTCGCTATCCAACCACCAACCCGACCCCCAACAACAGGCTCACCAGCAACAACAACCGCGCCGTCTCCCCCAGCAGCGGATTCAACGCCCCGCCATCCCGCGTCCACACTCTTCTCACCAACACGACCGCCAACGGCAACGTGACCCACGGCAGCAACACCCACCGCGACGCCAGCCCCATTCCGACCACCACCCCCGGCACCACGTACGCGACGCTGAGCAGCAACAAGTACTCCACCCGCGTCCCCGTCGCACCGAGCCGCACCGCCAGCGTGCGTTTCCCGGCTCGGGCATCCGTCTCCCGGTCGCGCAAGTTGTTGACCACCAGGATCGCCGTCGACAGACACCCCACGGTCACCGAGCACCACCACGCCAGCTCCGGAATCCGCAGCATCTGCGCGTAGACGGTTCCGCAGACGGCGACGAAGCCGAAGAAAATCATCACGAAGATGTCTCCGAGCCCGTGATACGCCAGCGGAAAAGGCCCGCCGGTGTAGGCGACAGCGCAGACGACCGCCACCAGGCCGATGACGAAGAGGGGCCAGCCGGCTTCGTAGCTGAGGTAGAGACCACTGATAAAAGCGAGCGTCAGCGCGAGCGCCAGGCCGGCCCGCATCTGCCGGGGCGTCAGCAGGCCGGCGGCGACGGCGCGGGTGGGGCCGAGACGGTCTTCTGTGTCGGCCCCTTTTTCGAAATCGAAGACGTCGTTGGCGAAGTTCGTCCCGATCTGGATCCAGATCGCCACCATCAGGGCGCCGAGAGCGGGCCCCAGCCGGAAACCGCCGGCGTGCCAGGCGAGGGCGGTGCCGACGAGAACGGGGGCGATGCCGGCCCACAGGGTGGCGGGACGGACAGCCAGGATCCAAGCTTGGAAGGACCCCGGCGGGGCCACCACTGGCTGTACCGACTCGGAACGGACTTCGCCTTGGACGGTCTGTGTCATCGCCGCGCCATCACGTCACGGGTAGCGCTTGAAGGACTTGAAGTTGGGCTTGCGCTTCTCGAGGAACGCGTTCTTGCCTTCCTGGCCTTCTTCGGTCATGTAGTACAGCAGCGTCGCGTTGCCGGCGAGTTCCTGCAGACCGGCCTGACCGTCGCAATCAGCGTTGAGGGCCGACTTCATGCAGCGGATGGCGAGCGGGCTGCGCTCGAGCATCTCGCGGCACCACTGGATGGTTTCGGCTTCCAACTGGTCGAGCGGCACGACGGTGTTGACCATGCCCATGTCGAGGGCTTCCTGGGCGCTGTATTGACGGCACAGGAACCAGATCTCGCGCGCCTTCTTCTGGCCGACGTGGCGGGCCAGGAAGGAGGCGCCGTAGCCGCCGTCGAAGCTGCCGACTTTGGGGCCGGTCTGGCCGAAGATGGCGTTGTCGGCGGCGATGGTGAGGTCGCACATGACGTGCAGCACGTGACCACCGCCGATGGCGTAGCCGGCGACCATGGCGACGACAGGCTTGGGGATGGTGCGGATCTGGCGCTGTAGGTCGAGGACGTTGAGGCGCGGGGTGCCTTCGCCGTCGACGTAGCCGGCGTCGCCGCGGATGCGCTGGTCGCCGCCGGAGCAGAAGGCCTTGGTGCCGGCGCCGGTGAGCACGACGACGCCGACTTCTTCGTCGTTGCGTGCCAGCTCCATGGCGATGCTCATCTCCTTGACGGTGAGCGGCCGGAAGGCGTTGTGGATCTCCGGGCGGTTCATGGTGATCTTGGCGATGCCTTCGGGGTCGCCGTCGCTATAGGCCTTTTCGTACAGGATATCGGTGAACTCGGCGGCGGAGCGCCATTCGACTTGACTCATGGATGCATCTCCTCGGGAGGTGTCGTCAACAAGTCGGCCACAGTGGCCGGGTCTTCGAGTAGGGGATTGTGGCCGACGCCGGGCAGCAGGTGGACGGGCGGTCCAGTGGCTTCCGAGCTGGCTTCCGAGCTGGCCTCCGAGGAGGCTTCCGAGGCGGCGGCCAGGCGGTCGGCGAGGGTGCGGGCGAGGGCGCTGAACTTGGCGTCCTCGCCGCCGACGATCAGGGTGAGGTGGGGCTGGGAACGGCGCGTGCGCCAGCTGTCGACCAGGCGGTGGCCGTAGTCGGGCATCTCGGCGAGGCCGAGGATTTCGAGGCTGCGCGCCAGGCCCTCGGCGCTGTGCTGACGGCGCCAGCGTCGCTGCGCTTCTTGGAGGTCGGCGGGGAGCTGCTGCTGGCTGGCGAACAGAGGCAGGGCTTCCCAGGCGTCGAGGAAAGCATCGAGTCCTTCTGCACGTAGCAGATCGATCCAGCGACGGTCGGCGGTGCGGCGCTCCTGGCGCTGGATGTCGCCTTCGCGGCCTTCCGGCAGGCCGGGGTGGACGCCGATCAGCGTGACGCGCGCCAGCTCTTGCTCGGAGAGAGCCTCTCGGGAAGCGCCACCGCCGAGCCCGTGCTCGACCAGCACGCCGAGCGCGACGCGGGCGCCCAGTGAGTAGCCGGCGAGGTGGACCGGCTGGCCGGTGGTGGTGGCGAGCTGGCGCACGTGTTCGGCGATGCGGGCGGTCTCGTCGGCAAAGCTCATACTGCGATGGCCGGCAGGGGGTTGAGTGGCTCGAGGTAGACCGTGCCCGAGCAGGTCGGGGGTGCGCACCGTGACGCGTGAGTGGCGGGCGCGCAGGTGGTCGATGACGGGGCACCAGGCGTCGCCGCCACCGGTGAAGCCGTGCAGCAGGAGGAGCGGGTTCATCGCGCCTCCAACATCGGGCGCAGACGCGTGTCGACGTCGGCCCACAGGCGGCGCTGGAAGGCGGCGGCGCTGAGGTCGCCGTCGGTGGGGACGAGGA
The DNA here is from genome assembly GCA_965368975.1 of uncultured bacterium. GTDB lineage: Bacteria > Acidobacteriota > Thermoanaerobaculia > Multivoradales > JAHZIX01 > CBDUPA01. The sequence goes on from CBDUPA010000016.1 coordinate 100,250, forward strand.
CTTCGACGACGGTGGGACGGGCCGCGGCGCGCGCTTCGGCGAGGGCGCGGCGCAGGTCGTCGGCGCTGCGCACGCGTTCGTGGCGCAGGCCCCAGAGCTGGGCGGCGGGGCCGAGGTCGCGGCCATGCGGGGTGGTCCAGTGACGCAGGGTTTCGGCGTCGATGCCAGGCGTGCGGGCGATTGGCAGCATCTCGAAGATGCGGCCGCCGTCGTTGTGCAGCACGACGATTACGAACGGCACGTCGAGCTGGGCGGCGCAGGCGAGGCCGCCGAGGTCGTGCAGGAAGCTGACGTCGCCGAGCAGCAGGGTGGCGGGGCGGCCGGCGGCCTGGGCGGCCCCAGCGGTGCCGGCGATCAGGCCGTCGATACCGTTGGCGCCGCGCTGGCTCCACACGCGCAGGTCTTTGCGCCGCGCGCGGCACCAGGTGTCGACGTGCCGCACGGCCAGGCTGTTGCCCAGGGCCAGCAGTTCGCCGGCGGCGGTGCTGTCGACGGTCAGGCGGGTGGCGAGAGCTTCGGTCAGCGGGTCGCCAGTGTCTTCGAGCAGGCCATCGGCGCTCGCCCAGGCGTTCCGGTTGGCCAGTGTCCAGCTGCGACGCCAGGGGGAGGTCGAGCCGTCTTCCTCGTCCGCGGCGCGGTGAAAGACGCGGCGCGGGCCTTGTTCTAGCTGGTCGGCGACGGCCGTGGCGATGTCGCCGACGTCGCCGTAGATCAGGGCCTCGGCGCTGGAGCCGGGGTCGTTCCAGCCGTGGGCGGCGAGGACGAAGCGGCGGTGGCGTGGGTGTTCGTCGAGGTAGCGTTGCCACAGGCCGGAGGTGGGCGGGGCACCGACTTGAAGGACGACGTCCGGCGCGTGGGTGCGGCGGAAGGCTTCGCTGTGGAGCAGTGTGTCGAAGGCGTCGGCGTGCAGGATCTCGTCAGGGGGGATGGCCGCGTCGCAGGCAAAGAAGCGCAGTTGACTGGTGGCCTCGGCGAGCAGTGGATAGCCGGTGAGCGCGGCCAGGCGCAGGATGGCGGTGCGCGGTGTGTGCCGTGCGTGCTGGGTGCTCTGTGTGTGCTGGGTCAGGGCTGCCGGGCCGGCGACGATCAAGCCGGAACGCGCCGCGCGGCAAGCGCTGACGAGTAGCTGAATGGCTTCGGCGTTCGGCTGTGTTTGCGGTGCGTAGGGACGAGTTATTGGCTGCTGGCACAGGGCGTCGACGCGGCGGAAGAGGTCGTGCTCGGGATGGTGGTGCTCAGGACGGTGGTGCTCGGGATTGGCCGCATGCGCTGGTTCGACGTCTTCGAGCGGGTACGGTTCGAGGGGTTTGCGCGCGCGGGCGTTCAGGTGGACGGCGCCGGGACGCGGCCAGCGGCTGGTGAAGACGGCCTGGGCGGCGGCACGGCGCAGACCGCGCAGGGCGGCGTCACCGGCTTCGGGGGCGCCGAGGTCGAAGAAGGCGCGGGCGTGGTCGCCGAAGAGTTTCAGCTGGTCGATGGTCTGCGGTGCGGCGCACTGCGTCAGCTCGACGGGGCGGTCGGCGGTCAGGGCGAGCAGCGGTACGTGCGCCTGGGCGGCTTCGATGACGGCCGGCAGGTAGTGGGCGCCGGCGGTGCCGGAGGTGCATAGCAGCAGGCTGGGCCGACCGCTGGCGCGCGCCTGACCGAGGGCGTAGAAGGCGGCGGCGCGTTCGTCGTGGATGTCGGTGCAGGTCAAGTCTGGGTGCGCGATGGCGGCGGCGACGAAGGGGGTCGAGCGCGAGCCGGGGCTGATGACCACGTCGGTGACACCGGCGGCGGCGAAGCTGTCGAGCAGCAGCCGCGCCCACTCGGTGAGCAGGTTGGCGGCCGCCGTGCTCACCGCATCCCTTCCTCGGGTTCGGGGCGCTCGGGTGGCCCCGGTTCACGCGAGACTGGATTGTCCGAAACGAGGGCCGAGAGGATGGCTTGCTGCTTCATCGCCGTCTCGCGGTACTCGAGTTCGGGGTCCGAGTCGGCGACGATGCCGGCACCGGCGAACAGGTAGGCGGTGTCGGGGGTCAGCAGGGAGGAGCGCAGGGCGACCGCGAACTCGCCATCACCGTTGGCGTCGAACCAGCCGACCGGGCCGGCGTACCAGCCGCGCGGCGTCGACTCTCGCTCGACGATCCAGCGCACCGCGTCGGCCGTGGGCACGCCACCGACGGCGGGTGTCGGATGCAGCGTCTCGACCAAGTCGAGCACGTGCGGTGTCGAACTCTGGCTCTTGGCTTGTCCGGGAGCTGGTGCGGGCGTCGCGATCAGGCGACCGCGGATCGGCGTCTGCAGGTGGACGACGTGGCGCAGCTTGAGCAGGCGCGGCTGGCTGTCCCAGTGCAGCGGACGGCACAGCGGTTCCAAGCGTTCGACGATGTGGCGCACCACCCAGGCGTGCTCGCCTTGTTCTTTTGGGCTGGCCAGCAGGCGCTCGGCCTCGGCGTCGCCGAGCCCGGCGGAACCGGCGAGTGCTTCGGTCTCGACCTGCAGCCCGTGGCGACGGATCAGCCGCTCCGGGGTGACGCCGAGGAAGCTGATGCCGGCGCGGTGGAAGGCGAAGCGGAAGCCGCCGAAAGCAGTGTGCAGGGCGGACAGCCGTTCGAGCACGGCGATCGGGTCGAGTGGTCGCGGCAGGTCGAGCTCGGCGCGGCGCGCGGCGACGATCTTCTCGAAGCGACCGTCGCGGATGGCGTCGCGGATGGCCTCGATCTGCGCCGTCCATTCTTCGAGCGGGCGCTGGTGCAGGCGTTCGTGCAGGGACAGATCGTCGTCGGTGTGCTGAGCGATCGATGGCTTTGCGGTCTTCGGGCGCGGCGCAGCCGGTCGCCCCAGGTCGTCGAGGAGCATTTCCAGGCTGTCGAGCCAGGCATCGTCGACGCGCTGACGATCCGTGGGCGCCAGCGTGACGGTGAGCAGCGCCGGGGCGTTTGCGCCGTCGCCAGCGGGTAGCACGGCGTAGCGTAGGCGGGGCAGCACGAAGCTGCCGTCGCCGAACGGCGCCCAGGGGTCGTTCGTGTCCAGTTCTTGACGCTCGCGCGGCGCGAAGGCGAGGCCGCCGTAGAGGCGGGAGCCGAGGAGCGCGTGCTTGGCTGGCTGGTCTGTTGGCTGCTGGGCCGTTGGGGAGCGGAGGTCGGGATGGCTGACTTCGTGCAGGCGTGCGAACAGCTCGTCGGCCTGGCGCCGCAGGTCGCTGCAGCGGTCGCGGGTGCCGTTGGCCTGCAACGTCGCCGCGGCGCCGACGGCGGCGACGGCGGCTCCGTGCTGCGGCGCCCACAGCAGGCCGTGATCAATGGCGGTGGCTCCGACAGCCTCACCGAACAGTGTCGGCAGGGCGCGTACCAGACGAGCCAACGTGCGCTCGGGCGTCAACCGCGGTGCCGGCAAGTGCAGCACCGTCCAGGCATCCGGGGACGCCGCCGCCAGTGTTTCGGCGACGAAGCCGCGCAGGCTGTCGGGGGCCGGTGCGTCGGTGGCAGTGAAGTCGGTGGCTGGAGTCTGTTGCAGAGCTTCGTTCATGCTTGCCCTCGCGGTGTCGCCAGGTAGAGGTGGCAGACGCCGAAGGTCAGAGGTCGCACGCGCAGCACGTCGAGGCCGGCACTTTCGAGCATGCCGGCGAAGTCGCCGGGTGCCGGGAAGGCCGCGATCGAGGTCTGCAGGTAGCGATACTCGGGACTGCTGGCCAGCCAGGCGCCGAGGCGCGGCACCACGGTGCGGATGTGGAAGCGGGCCAGCGGCGCCAGCAGACCGCCGCGCGGCTCGGACAATTCGAGGATCGCGATGCGACCGCCGGGCCGGGTGACACGCGCCATCTCGCGCAGCGCGCGGGCGCGGTCGGGGACGTTGCGGATGCCGAAGGCGATGGTGATGCCGTCGAAGCTGCGGTCCGCGAAGGGGAGTTGTTGCGCGTCGCCGAGCTGCAACTCGACGCGCTCGTGGCCCTCCGATGCGTGACCGTTCGTAGAGCGACTCCGCAAGCGGTCGACCTTGCTACGGCCACGCGCCACCATGCCGAGCGACGGATCGAGTCCGATGACGTGCGCCGTGGGGTGACGGCGTGCGATCGCCATGGCCAGGTCGGCGGTGCCGGTGGCCAGGTCGAGCACGCGCGCACCGGGGCGCAGCTCCAAGGCCTCGACGGTTCGCTTGCGCCAACCGCGGTCGACACCGAAGGACAGGATGCGATTGAGGCGGTCGTAGTCGTCGGCGATGGCGTCGAACATGACGCCCGAGCCGTCAGCGGTCGCCGCGGCGGACATCAGGCGCGATCTCCCTCCGCCTGCGTGCGTGTGGCCTCCTGCTGCGCGTCGAGTACTGCCTGCTTGCGGTGGTGCAGGCGCATGTGACCGTGCTGGATGCCCTCGCCAGCCAGTGCCTTGAGTGCCGCCAGGTTGGAGGCCAGGCCGGCGGCGCCCATGATCACCGCCAGATCCTGGGAGTTCTCGACCTGCATCAGGTCGAAGGCGGCGCGCACGCCGGGGTGGATCTGCGTCGAACCACCGACGGTTCCGACCGCCAGCGGCATCTCGAGCCGGCCTTCCAGGGTGTCGTCGTCCGAGGCCGTCCAGGTCGCCAGCGGTTTGTACTGACCCTCTACTGACGCGTAGGCGTGAGCGCCGGCTTCGATCGAGCGCCAGTCCTGGCCAGTCGCCACGGCCACCGCGTCGACGCCGTTCATGATGCCCTTGTTGTGGGTGACCGCGCGGTAGGGGTCGAGGCTGGCGAAGCGGCTGGCGCGCAGGATGCCCTCGGCCGCCGCCTGGCCTCCCACCGCCTCGTTGCTCACCCGCGCACTGACGCGCACGCGCCGGCGCATCGGCAGGTTGGACAGGATGCGCAGCCCGACCTCGCCGCCGATCAGCTTGCGCACGGTCGGCGCCACCGCCTCGGCGACGGTGTCGACGACGTTGGCGCCCATGGCGTTGCCGACGTCGATGTAGAGGTGCACCACGACGACGCCGCTGTCGATATCGAGCACGCGCGTTTCGAGGTCACGGCAGCCGCCGCCCCGGCGCACCATGTTGGGGATCGAGCGGTTGGCGGCGTCGATCAGGGACTCGCGGGCGGTGTCCAGCTTGGCCGGAGCGCTGGCGGCGTCGGGCACGTCGTCGAGCTGGATCTGGGTGGTCATGATCGACGGCTCGGCCTCGCCGACAAAGCCACCGGACAGACGCACCAGGCGCGCCGCGTTGGAGGCGGCGGCGACGATCGAGGGCTCCTCGACGCTCATCGGTACCAGCACGTCGCGGTCGTTGATGCGGAAGTTGAGCGCCAGCGAGAAGGGTAGGCCGTGGCTTCCGATGACGTTCTCGCTCATGCGATCAGCGATCTCGGTACCCAGGCCACCGCCGGCCAGCAGGTGGCCGCGCGAGTCGTCGGACAGCAGGCCGCTGTCGGCGATCAGCTGCACGCGATTGGACATCGTCTTCTTGTAGAAGCCGGCAATGCGGCTGGAAACGGGCTTCTTGTCGCGCATATTGGAGTCGCGGCCAGTGTAGTCGTGGCCAGTGGAGTCGCGGGCGTGGGGGCGGTCGGTCATGTCGTGGGTTCTCCGCGGTCAGCGTCGGCGGTGCACCGTAGCCTCCGCCACCGTGGTCAGAGCCACGACGGCGTCGCCATCGGGAAGGCCGTTCAGGCAGCGCACCGCGCGATGCGAGCGCTCCAAGGCCAGTTTTCGGCAGTCCTCCACTGCACCGGTGCGGTGCAGGGATGCGATCAAACGGTCGCAGAGCTCGGCGGGCGGCCTTTCGGTGGGCGATTGGGCCTCGCCGGCCTGCAAAATGCGCTCGATCACGGGCCGCAATTCGGCGTCGCGTTCGAGCGCGAGAATCAGGGGGTAGGTCATCTTGCCTTCACGCAGATCCGTGAACAGGGTCTTGCCGGTGGTCTGTGTGTCGCCGGTGAGGTCGAGCAGGTCGTCGATCACCTGGAAGGCGACGCCGAGGTGGCTGCCGTACTCTTCGAGCTCGGAGCACTGCTCGGGCGACAGGCCGCCGCACTTGCCGCCGGCATACATGGCCCAGCGGAAGAGCGCCGCCGTCTTGCCCTCGGCGACCTGGAAGTAGACGTCGCGGCCGGCGTCGATGCGGCCGCGGTGTTCGAGCTGCACCGACTCGGCGAGCACCATCTGCTCGATGGTGGCGAGCAGCGGCTCCAGCGTGTCGGGGATCTCGGCGCGGCGTACCCGGCGCAGGGCTTCGATCAGCATCCAGTCGCCAGCGAAGACCGAGGCGGCGTTGCCGTATTCGTGGCGCGCGGTGGGGGCGCCGCGGCGCGTGTTGGCGAGGTCGACGACATCGTCGTGCAACAGCGTCGCGTTGTGCACCAGCTCGACCGCTACCGCCATGTCCAGCGCCGCTGGCGAAAAGCCACTACCGGCGCGTGCAGCCAGGGCCACGCACAGCGGACGCAGGCGCTTGCCGCCCTGCTCCAAGAGGTGGTTGGCGCTCCGGCCGACCAAGCTCTCGGCCACCGAGCCGACAGGAGCGATGGCGTCGAGGGCCTCGTCGACGGTCTCGAGGTCAGGTGCGACGAATTCGCTGAGCCCCAACAAGCGGCTGGCGAGGTCGTCGAGCCCGCGCTCGGCGCACAGGCGACTGAGCTTGCCGAGCAGTTGCGGCGAGCCGACGGGGCCGAGTTCGGAGCCGGAGCGGGGAGCCTGGTTCATGATGTGTTGGCGTTCGAGGGCAGTATGGGGCTGAGTCTGTTCTTGGGGGGGCTGAGTCTTTGGGGGCGTCAGCGAGTCGCTGCCACTTCGGGTTCCAGGTCGAAGGTGTCGTCGGCTTTGTAGTCGTCGGCTTTGTAGTCGTCAGCTTCGTACTCGTCAGCTTTGTACTCGTCCGCGTCAAGAGCATTCGCGTCCGGAGCCGGGGTCGATGCAGGCGCCGGCTTGAGCGACGGTTGGCTGGACGGCTGGCGGCGTACCGCCCGGCTGACCTTCAGCCCGCCGCGCAGCACCTTGAGGCCGAAGCCGCCCACCGAGCCGCCCTTGAGGAAGATTTCGGCCATCGAGTCCGCCATCTCGGTCAGCGTCTCGATCGCCTGCAGGCGTTCCAAGAAAGCCTGGGCTTCGACGTCCGTCTTGGCCTCTTCTTCGAGCAGCGGGATCCACTCGCTCAGGTGCTCGCGGATCGGATCCCACTCACGCCGCTTGCGGATCAGCAGCACGTTGCGCGTCACCTTGGCCAGGTCGGTCTCGGGCCGGTAGAGCACCCGTCGCGAGCCCGGCGCCTTCTCGGGCATCACCAGACCCCACTCACGCAATTCCCGGCAAGCCATGCTCACCGCGCCGCGCGACATCTCCAGCCCGGCCATGATCTCTTCGGCGTCCGCTCCCTCGGGCCGCGACAGCAGCCAGCCGTAGGCGCGCGCCGTGGTCGGCGAGACGCCCCAGAAGGGCCCGAGGGCTCCCCACAGCTGCACGAAAGATTCACGGACATCGTTCACCGCACTCATGACGGCGGACTATACAGGAGGCCTCCTGAACTTTCAATCCTTTTTGAAGGTTCAGGATGTTCGAGCGCTTGGGCGGCCTCGCGAGTGTGGCGGCCAGGTGCCGGTCACGCAGCCTGTGCAAGGGTGCTCAAGGATCGGCGGAGTCTATGACAAAGAGCTGTGATCTGGGAAGAGTTGATCTTCTGGACATCCTGGACTCGTTGACTTTCGTACGTGCGCTGGATATTGTTCAGCCACAAACCCTGGGAGAGACGCCCTTTGCGACTCGTGTGGGCTTAGCGGCCCCCCTGGGGTATTTCCTTGTTCCGTTGATTTTAGGGAGGCCGATAAATCCGTGTTTCTGTAACGGAGTTACGGTGTTTCTACTCTATCTGGACGAGTCTGGGGTCCCGGAGTCACACGCAGACCAGACCAGCCACTTCGTTGTCGTCGGCTTGGCCGTACACGAGGGAACGTGGTTCGCACTAGAGAAGCAGGTCGCTGGCCTCAAGCGACGTTTCGGACTCCAAGGGGATTCTGAATATGAACTCCACGCTGGTTGGATTCTGCAGCGCTATCGAGACCAGGAAGAAGTCGAGCAGTTCGAGAGCTTGAGCCTGCAGGCTCGCTTCGATGCGGTCCAGCAGGTTCGACAGGCCAAGCTCGAGAACTTGAAAGAACGCTCGTCGAAATCACGAACGCGCAAGCTGGCCGCTTTCAGGAAGACGGAACCGTTCATTCACCTGACGGCTGTCGAGCGGCGACAATTGGTCGCAGAGACGCTAAGGATCGTTGCGAAGTACCGCCGAGGGCTGTGCTTGTTCGGCGAAGCGATCAACAAGACAACTCTGAGCCCAGCGGTCGATCCCTGGGAGGAGTGCTTCGATCACCTGGTCACGCGGTTCGAGAAGTTTCTCAAGACCAGGAAGCGCAAGACGTGGGGGCTGATCGCGGCTGACCACTACGATACCCAGGCCAAGCTCCTACCGGCTCGACTGGCTCGGTTTCAGCGTACGGGTACGCGTTGGGCCGACATTGAGCGGGTGATAGAGTCTCCGTTCTTCGTCGATAGCCGGGGGTGCTCTGGAGTCCAGCTTGCCGACCTCTGTGCTTTTGCCTTGAGGCGGTATCTGGAGAATGAGGAAGAAGACAACTTCCGCCTTATCTTGCCGAAGTTCTTTCGGTCCCGAGGACAACTCGTCGGCCTACGGCATTTCACCAAGGCCGGGTGTCCGTGCCTCATTTGCCGAGAACGTCAACATGACTAATGGTGCCCTGCTAGAGTAATCTCCTGTCGTCCTGCTTCCCGGCAAGCCGCTCAGAAAGTAGGGGACGACCCGCCCTCCGGGCCCGACCTGACTGCGTCCACCCATCCCGCGATCCCTTCCAGGAGACATCCGCATGCCGAACCACCGTGCCGCCCTTCCTCTCTCCCGCTACTTCTTGGCACTGCCCGTGCTCGCTGTCGTGACGCTGCTCGCGGCCTGCGGTCCGCGTGCCGAAGCGCCTGCCGCGGATGCGGCCGATGAAGCTGGCCGCCTGAGTCGCGAGGAGATCGCGCAGTCGGTGCAGTCGACCATGGACGCGAGTGTTGATCCTTGCCAGGACTTCTACCGCTACGCCTGCGGTGGCTGGCTCGACAACACCGAGCGGCCGGCGGATCAGGCGCGTTGGGTGCGCAGCATCTCGCAGATCCGCGAGGCCAACCTGGAAGCGCTGCGCACGCTGGTCGACGAACTGAGCAGCTCCGAGGCCGAGCTGAGCGGTGCCGAGGCGCAGGTCGCGTCGTTCTATGGATCGTGCATGGCGGTGGAGGAGACGCCGGCACCGGTGTCGGCGCTCGACGCGTACTTCGCGCGCATCGCCAAGGTCGAGGACGTCGAGTCGCTGTTCGCGGCGCTCGGTGACCTGCATCCGCAGGGGGTCAACGCCCTGTTCAGTATCGGTACCGAAGCCGACTTCAAAGAGCCGACCGTGATGACCGCATTCCTCTTCCAGGGCGGCCTCGGCCTGCCCGAGCGCGGCTACTACCTGCGCGACGACGAGGGCAGCCAGACGCTGCGCCAGCGCTACCAGGAGGGCATGGCGAGTCTGTTCGAGCTGTTCGGCGACGAGCCGGCTGCGGCCGGTGAGCGCGCCGCTGCCGTGCTCGCCTTCGAGACCCGCATGGCCGAGGTGTCGCTGAGTCCGGCAGAGATGGGCGACCTGCCCAGCCTGTACCACCCGATGCAGCGGCAGGGCCTGCAAGAACTGGCGCCGGCGTTGGCCTGGGGCAGCTATTTCGACACCACCGGCTATGACGGCATCGACGACCTCGTCGTGGCGACGCCCGACTACTTCAAGGGCATCGAGCCGCTGGTCACCGGCGGTGACTTCGCCGACGTCCGCAGCTATCTGCGCTGGCGCGTCATCGACGCCTTCGCCGACTACCTGGGCGGCGAGGCCGAGCAGGCGCACTTCGCGGTCAACGAGCAGCTGGTCGAAGGGCAGGAGCAGATGGAAGCGCGCTGGAAGCGTTGCCTCGACGCCACTGACGCAGTGCTCGGTGAGTCGCTGGGCGAACTCTTCGTCGAGCGTCGCTTCGCCGGTGAGAGCAAGCAGGTCGCTGAACAGATGATCGAGGACATCGAGACTTCCTTTGTCGAAGCGCTGCCGGCCGTCTCCTGGATGGACGACGAGACGCGCGGCCGCGCCCAGGGCAAGGCCGAGGCACTGAACGACAAGATCGGCTATCCCGACACCTGGCGCGACTACTCGGCGCTGCAGCTGGAGGCCGGCAACTACCTGGCCAACCGCGTGGCCAGCGCGCGCCTGGAGTTTGCCCACGACATGGACAAGGCCGGCCAGCCCACCGATCGCGACGAGTGGGGCATCACGCCGCCGACCGTCAACGCTTACTACAACCCGATGCTCAACGAGATCGTCTTCCCCGCCGGCATTCTGCAGCCGCCGATGTTCCATCGCGACTACCCGGCGCCGATGAACTATGGTGCCATTGGCCTGGTGATGGGCCACGAGCTGACCCACGGCTTCGACGACTCGGGGCGCCAGTTCGACCCGCAGGGCCGCCTCGCCGAGTGGTGGGAGCCCGAGGCGAGCGAGCGCTACGAAGAGCAGGCGATGTGCGTCGAGAAGCTGTATGACGGCTACGAGGTGTTGCCCGACCTGACGCTCAACGGCGAGCTGACCCTGGGCGAGAACATCGCCGACCTGGGCGGCATCAAGCAGGCCTTCTGGGCCTGGCGCCGCTGGGCCGAGCGCAACGGCCAGCCCGAGCCGCTGACCGACTCGCTGACCAACGACCAGCTGTTCTTCGTCGCCTACGGCCAGGTATGGTGCTCGCTGCAGACGGACGAGATGGTGCGCATGCGGGCGCGCGCGGACTCGCACGCCCATCCCGAATACCGCGTCGTTGGTCCGCTGAGCCAGTTCCAGGGCTTCGCCGACGCCTTCCAGTGCGCCGAGGGTACGCCGATGAACCCGGTCGAGAAGTGCGAGGTCTGGTGATCTCCGATCCCGATCCGAAAATAGGGGCACCCCCCAGTGGGTGCCCCGGTTGGGGGCGGGCCGAAGTCTAATTCGCGTCCGCCTGCTGTAGCTTGCCGATCCACAACTCGGCTTGCTCCAGTAGCTGCGGGCTCTGGCTCTCCTCGACGATGATCTGCAACAGCGCCAGGGCTTCCGCGTGGCGGTCCTGGCGCAGCAGGTTCATGGCGTCGCGGTAGTCGAGCTGCAATTGCATCTCGCGCGCCCGTTGCAGCGTCGGCTTGTCGGCACCCAGCTGGCGCAGCCGTTCGACTGCCGTGTCGACGCCCTCGCGCTGCCCCAGGCGGGCATGGGCGAGCATCAGGTTGAAGGTGATGTCCGTGCGCCCGGGGAGTAACCGCTGCGCCTGCTGGAGGGCCGTCACCGCCTCGGGCGAGGCTTCCGGTTCGATGCTCCAGGCATAGCCCAGCCGCTCCCAGCACGGCGCGAAGTCGGGGGAGGCGTCGAGGCAGGCGGTCAGCGCCGCGCGCGCCTCGGCCACCAGCATCAGCTCTTCCTCACCCTGCGCCCGCTGGCCGGTGAACGGTCGCAGCAGGCTCTCGGCGAACAGGTAGCGCAGCAAGAAATCGTCCTCCCTTGCCCCAGTCAGCGCCTGGCGATAGTGCCAGCTGGCCTGCGCGAAGTCTTCGTCGCGGTAGGCCAGGAAGCCGAGTCCCGCGTGCGCCGCGCCTTGCCCCGGGTCGCGTTCCAAGGCCGCCTGGTAGTGAGCCGCGGCGGCGACCGAGTCGCTGGGACGGCTATGGGCGAGCAGGTGACCGAGCGCCGTCAACGCCTCGGCATCTTCCAGCGTCACAGAGGTCGGCTGGATCTCGGTCAGCGGCTGGATCTCGACGCCGCGTGCAGCTCGATCCTCGCGCAGGTGCTCGACCACCAGGTCGCGCAGCGCCGAGCCGTCGGGCAATTGGTAGACCTCGTCGAACGCTCGCCGCGGGTCGTCCAAGTCGGCGATCCTACCTAGGTACTCGCGGGTCTGCAGTCGGACTTCGTCCGGGCCGGTCGTCAAGTAGTGCACCAGCGCCCAGCTCTGCATGTAGAAGAGGCTGACGAAACGGGTATCGCCCCCTGCTTGTCCCGAAGAGAGGTTCGAGGAGTTGGTGGTGAACAGCTCGTCGAGCGGCAGCCACGAGCGCTTGAACAGCGGCAGCGCCATGCTGCGCCGGTTGCCGGCTTGCACCGGTGCCAGGCGCGCGGTGCCGCCAGCCAGCTCGAAGGTGCTGAACTGCTCCGCGACGCCCTGGCGGTACCATTCCGGCAGTGCCGGCAGATTGGTTTGCAGGAACTGGTTGATCAGCTGCCGCTGCACCTTGGCGTCCAGACTCTCGGCGCGAGCGCCCTCGCCGACGTAGATCGCCGCGTAATTGCCGTGCTCGTGCGGCGCCAGGAAGCCACTCTCGACAGCCGTCAGACCGCTGGGTGGCACGTAGGGCGTCAGCTGATCGCGGCGCGCGAAGACGTAGAGCACCGTCGGCCGCGGCGCGGTCAGGCGCGCGTCTGGTGCCAGCTGGAAGAGTGCGTGGTGCAACTGCTCCAGGCGCAGGCCAGCGCGCCGCAGGTACGAGGGGGCGATGTTGCCGATCACGGTGTAATGGTCCGTCTGCAGACGCACCCAAGGTGCGTCGAGAGATGGCAAGCCGGACGGAGCGGTGGCGGGTGTCCGAGGCGGTTCCTCGATGATGCGCATCGGGGTTTGCGCGTGGGTAGGCCAGGTGCAAACAGCCAGCCAGCCGCCGAAGAAGGCAGCGAGCAGGAAGGAGAGCCCCAAGCGGTGGGTTCTTCGTGGTGCTCTTGCCGCTGGCGCGGGAGTCGGAGGAGTGGTGCGGTCCGTCAAGTCGTGCAAGAGAAGGTCTCCTTCAGCCGCTACAATGGCTCGATGATGCTACTTGGCCGCGGTCTGTCGTTCAAACGTCTTCCTCTTCTGCCATCTTGGACTGCTGAGCGGCGCCGGGGGTTCCAAGCTTGCGCGCCAGTGCTCGTGCTGCTGCTCGTCCTGCTGGCGACCTTCCCAGCGCTGCCGGCAAGTGCCGCCAAGGGGGACGTCGAGCTGATTTTCGACGCGCCGCCCGAACTCGAACCGATCGTACGCCGCCTGCGGCAGATGCCCGCCGGCAGCTACGAAGGCGGTCTCGACGTCACCGGCTTGCGCGACCCGGGGGGCCCGATCCGCGTCATCCTGGCGGCCGAGGGCTCGCCCCTGGCCGAGCGCGCGCCCGCCTGGGTCAATGGCTACGCCCTCGGGAACATCGGCGTCGTCGTGCTCCTCGCCGAGCGGGTGCCGTCGTATCCGAATGGCTCGCTCGAAGAAGTCCTGCGCCACGAGGTCGCACACGTCCTGATCGACCGCGCCGCCGGCGTCACGGGCGAGAACGCTCCGCGTCGCGTGCCGCGCTGGTTGCACGAGGGCACCGCCATGCTGGCTGCCGGCCAGTGGGGCCTGCGTGGCCAGGGCTATGTCACCCTCGCGCGTCTGCGCATCCGTAACCTGTCGCTGGCCCGCATCGACGAGTACTTCGCCGGCAGTCCCGACGACGTCACCCGTGCCTACGCCCTCTCCGGCGCCTTCGTTCACTACGTGGAACAGCAGTACGGCGGCCGTCGCGGCGGTGCCATCGCCGCCATCCTCTCGCGCCTGGAACAGGGCCGGCCCTTCCCTGGCGCTTTTCGCGACGTCACCGGCGTCTCGCTGGCCTATGCCGAACTCGAGTTCTGGGGCGGCGAGAGTTTCTTGAGCCGCTGGCTGCCCCTGATCGCCAACGAAGGCTTTCTGTGGGCCGGTATCTCGTTGCTGGCGCTGCTCGCGATCTACCTGCGTCGTCGTCGGGATGCCCGCATGCGCGAGCGCTGGTTGAAGGAAGAAGAGCTGGAACGGTTGCAGCTGGAGGCGGAGAAGTTGCGGCGGGAAGGGGAGCTGGATGGGTTGCGGTTGGTGGGGGAGGTGTCGGCGTCGGAGGAGTTGGCGTCGGAGGGGGAGGGAGCTGGAGCGGGAGATTCGGAGTCGGAGGAGTGGGTGAACTGAGCAGGTTGCTGTCTGGCACTAGGCGGAGTGCGGATGATGTTAACGTAGCATAGGTTAAAGCGTTAGGTGAAGGGTGGCGGTGGGTGGGAGGTGTTCGATGCTCTTGACCTTTGAACGGCCCAGAATTAGAACAATATTGGTAAGGCTATCGGGTAGTCCTTCCAAGTGAGAGACCGGAGCTGAGCCGAGGTTCAGCGTAAGCTGGTCAAGGTTTTCGGGAAGGCCGGTGAGGCTCTTCACAGGTGAGGAGCCGACTTCGATGGTCAATTCTCGCAGTGTGGCCGGAAGCGGCCCTAGCCGGTTGACTTGAGAATTGCTGATGTCGAGTTGAAGCTTCTTGAGTGTAGCGGGTAGGCTACCTAGGTTTCTGACAGCCGAAGACTCAAGAGTAAGTTCGAGCTCTTGTAGTCCACTTGGTAGTCCTGCAAGACTATGAACACGTGACCTTCCTAGGTTGATGCTAAGTTCTTGCAGTGTTTCCGGCAATCCATCTAGATGAGTCATGTTCCAAGGAACTTCGCTGAGCCTTAGAGTCCGCAGCCTCCTTGGCAAAGCCCTGAGCGTCCATGGAAAGTACGTCTTCGCTGTTAGGTTAAGAATCTGGAGGTGTTCTGGCAATCCCTCCAAGCTTCTTATTTTTGATCTGGTTATGTCCAGTGCAAGATGTTGAAGGTTTCTCGGAAGAAGAGTAATGCTGTTTACATGAGATCCCTGAAGGTCAAGCGTAAGTTGCTGCAAGCTTTCGGGAAGTCCTGCAATATCTTGAACCTCAGAGGTTCCGATCTTGAGTTCCAACTGAATGAGCCCCTGGGGGAGCCCCCGAATGTCGTCAACCTTCGAGGAGTCGAGATCTAGAGTCAAATGGCGAAGGCTGGCAGGTAGTTCAACTAAGCTTTGAATCAGGGAGTCCGAGAGATCGAGGGAGAGAACCTGGAGACCTTGAGGCAGTTGGCCCAGACCAGCAATCTTAGTTCCACTTAGGTCGAGATCTAGCCTCCTGAGATTCTGAGGTATTCCGCTCAGGTTTTGAAGACTTGATCGTGAAGCAGAAAGCCTTAGTTCTTTAAGATTATCTGGCAGACCTCTCAAGCTCGCTACAAGAGAATCTCCAAGGTCGAGATCAAGATAGGTGAGGTTTGAAGGCAGTTGCTCGATGTTGTTAATTCTAGAGAGGCCGATATAAAGAGATAATTTGTCAAGATTTTTTGGGAATGTAGGTAGTTTTGTCTGTTCCGAGTGGCTTAGGTCTAGGTGAAGTTGCTGAAGACTATCTGGCAGGGTTCCTAGGTCGAGTGGCACCGTCCTCGGTGCGGCAACCATCAACGCTCGAAGGTGTTTCGGTAGGCTTCCAAGGTCGCTAACCTTGGAATAGCGAAGATCAAGGGCCAGGTTTTCAATGTTCGGAGGCAGTCTATCTAAGGGGCCATCGAGATCAGCAATTGTGAGTTTCAAGGTTTGCAGACTGCTGGGAAGCTTGTTCAAGCTTCTTGCTTGGAGGGAATTCACTCGTAGAGTTAGTTCTTGTAGGCTGTTCGGTAGACCAGCCAAGTCCTGTACCTGAGAAGCTTGAATGTCTATCTCAAGCATCTTGAGGCCCTGCGGAAGCCCATAGAGATTCTTTACTTCGGAGTCAGAAAGATCGATTCTTAGGTGCTGTAGGCTCTCGGGCAGGCCGTTCAGGCTTGAGACGTTTCCGAAATCTAAGTGAATCTCGTGGAGAATCGAGGCTTGTGCAAGCCAAGCTAGATTACTTACCCGGGCTGACTCAAGGAACAGACTTTCAACTTGAGGAAGGGCTTCATACAGGCCAACTGGCAGGCCCCAGGAGGGTAGTTGCCTCTTGACGCTTTGGACCTGTTGGGCGTGGCGAAAGCCTAGGGCTACCATCAACCCTATGAATAGGATTGTCACACTTCCAATGGCTAGCAAACTTCTCCTTAACTGTGATGCCCGCAACAACCGCTCTTTCCCTTCCCGATTCTCCCCCCACCGCAGCCGAGGCAACTCCTGCTCTACCTGCCGTAGCTCTTTTCTCCGCAACAAGAACCGCCTCGCCTCACCCTCTCTCGACCAAGCCGCACACCGTCGCGCCAGCAGGCGGGACGCTTGTTCTGCTTCAGTCAAGACCGCCCCTGCCAGCCGCCGCACAGCTGGAATGAATCGCTCGTGCACGAGTCGCAGTCGATCCTGTGCAGTGCCGCAGCGTTCCAACACTCGAACTCCAGGCAAGGCCAGGTGATCGAGAGCGTGATCGAGCACTTCCGGAGTTTTGGGCCGAGCGATCCGGTGCAGCTCCTCTACGCTGGCCCCATCCGCTTTCCGCTGGTCTTCTTCGCCCTCTTCCTCAATCAGCACCAACAAGGCTCTGTAGACCGCTTCCCGTTCTGGCTCTGTGTACCGTTGCAGCTCGCCCTCCAGGTAACTGGTGAGCATGGCACTGTGGCCGCCGATGGAAACAAAGAAGCGCGGATCTTCGGCATGCTTGGGATTGTGGCCGAGTACTTGAAGTGCGATCGCGAGATCGACGGGCGAGACCTTGTCGCCTTCCGCGATGCTTCGGATGATTTGATCCCGCACGGTTTCTTGGACCGTCAAGTCCGCCTCGGCGGCCAGGGTGGAAAAGATCTCCTTGGCGCGGTCCCGGTTGAAGTGCTCGACGGGTAGCTCGCGGACGCGGTGACGGACGCTTTCGTCTAGGTGCTTCAGCGACCAAACGACCCAGGAATAGTGGTACTCCCGCCGCATCGCCAGAATCCACGTCACCCTGTACGGCGGGTCCGCTTCCAGATGCTTTTGCAGAAGCTCGAACACGTCCCGGTCCGCCCCGAGCTGCTCGGTCTGGTCTACCAGCAGCGCCCCTTTTTCCAGACCGTTCGGGTTCTTACCCAACTTCGACCGCACAGCCCGCCGGAACTTCTCGCCCGGATCAGTAGCAACAGCCTCCCAATAGGCCACTTCTTTCTCGTCCAGAAGGTTCTGCACACCGGCGCGCAGCAGGGACGTTTTGCCCACGCCGCTTTCGCCCATGACGATCACAAGCGGCACCTGGTCGTCCTGGATCCAGTCCTTGAGTTTCTGGAGTTCTTCCTGCCGGCCCAGCTTCTTGAAGATCTCGCCGTCCTGCGGCGTGAACGCCGAGGCGCCGCGCAGGATCGGGCCTTGGATCTCGTCAGCCGTCTCAAGGGGAGGAGAGACCAGTCGCCAGAGTTTGACGAAGGCGATGCTGACAAGGAGCCCCGCGACAGCCAGCAGAGCAGGAGCTAGCCAGGTCTGGATGACGGAATCTTTGAAAGCATCCGCGTTGAACAGCCAAAGAGCGGCAGCAAGAGGAAGGGAAGCGAGCAGGCACAGCCTGGCTTCTGGGCGTCCCCACTTGAGATGACGGATGAGTTGGCGAAGCTTGGTCAACAATTTCATGATGGCCTGGTTTGATTAACAGACTTCGTAGTGGTGGCTTTCCGAGATTGTATCGGATACACGGACACCAACCCTGCCGGTAACAATCCCTCTCCACCCGGCGTAGTCCTCCTAGAAGCCACCCACCACGCCTCCCACGAGGCCGCTTCCCGGAGGACACCATGAGCTCATTCCTCAAAGAAATCCGCATCGCCGCCCGTTCCTTGACGCGCCGGCCGCTGTTGACCATCGTTGCTGTTCTGTCGCTCGGACTCGGCATCGGTGCCAACAGTGCCATCTTCAGCATGGTCAACGGCATCTTGCTGCGCCCCTTACCTGGACTCGACGCTCCGTCCGAGCTGGCGCGCGTCTACGTGACGAACCGGGACGTGGTCTATGCGTCCAGCGTTTCGTACCTGGACTTCGAGGACTACCAGCGCATGCAGGGCGGCGTGTTCGACGCCATGGCGGCGTACACGCCGGCGGTGTTCAGCCTGCGCCATGGGGACGGAGTCGCGGCGCGGGGCGGTGAGGTGGTGTGGGGCTCGCTGGTCAGCGGGGGGTACTTCTCGACGCTTGGCGTCAAGCCGGCGTTCGGGCGTTTCTTCGACGCGGCCGAGGTGGCGAGCGAAGGGACGGCACCGGTGGCGGTGATCAGCTATGAGCTGTGGCGTGAGCGCTTCGGCGAGGATCCCGGAATCGTCGGGCAGACGGTGCAATTGAACTCGCTGCCGTTCACCGTCGTCGGCATCGCGCCGCGCAAGTTCATCGGTACCGAGGTGCTGTTCCAGAACCAGATCTGGGTGCCGCTGACCATGGCGATGCAGGTGGCACCGGAGCAGGCGGCGGCGATGGATCTGCGCGGCGTGCGCTTCTTGCGCGTGACCGGGCGCCTAGCTGAGGCAACGACGCTGGCACAGGCGCAAGCGCGCATGGAAACGGTGGGGCAGCAGCTGGAGGCCGAGTATCCGGAGGATAACAAGAAGACGCAGGTGGTGGTGATTCCGGAGTCGGAAGCGCGGCTGGAGGTGGGGCTCGACGGGCCGCTCAAGTTCGCTTCGACGATGCTGCTGGCGCTGGTGGGCCTGGTGCTGCTGATCGCGTGCGCCAACGTGGCCAATCTTCTGCTGGCGCGCGCCGCGGGGCGGCGTCGGGAGATCGGCGTGCGGCTGGCACTGGGGGCCAAGCGCTGGCAACTGGTGCGCCAGCTGCTCACCGAGAGCTGGTTGCTGGCCCTGGCTGGTGGCGTGGTGGGTCTGTTGATCGCCTTCTGGACGTCTCACTTGCTGAGCGTCTGGGAGCTGCCGACCAACCTGCCGCTCGACCTCGACGTGCCGCTCGACCTGCGCGTCACTTTCTTTACCTTGATCGCCGCGGTGCTCGCCGGCCTGATCTTCGGCCTGGTGCCAGCGCTGCAGGCGTCCCGGCCGCAGCTGGTGCCGGCGCTCAAGGACGGCGGTTCCGGTCGCGGCGCCACCGGGGGCCGACGGAAGCTGTCGATGGGGCACCTGCTGGTTGGCGTCCAAGTGGCGTTCTCGCTCGTGCTGCTGGTCAGCTCGGTGCTCTTCTTACAGAGCCTGCGCAACGCCCAGGCGGCGGATATCGGGCTCAACGCCGAGAACCTGCTGGCCGTCACTTTCGACACCAGCCTGAGCGGTTTGGAGGAAGATGCCGGCCGGCAGTTCCAGCGCCAGGTGCGCGAGCGCGCCGAGGCGCTGCCGGGGGTCGAGGCGGTGACGCTGGCGATGCCGCTGCCGATGGACTGGATGGCGCGCATGATCAGCGTGACGCCGGCCGAGGCGGCGGACGACGACTCGGAGGTCGACGTCTTCTACAGTGCCGTCGAGCCGGGCTACTTCGAGACCGTCGGCACGCGCTTGCTGCAGGGGCGCGCGTTCGACGAGCGCGACGACGAGGCGGCGCCGCAGGTAGTGATCGTCAACGCGGCGCTGGCTGATCGGCTGTGGCCGGGTGAGGATGCTCTGGGCCAGCAGCTGCGCAGTGGTTTCGGATCGACTTCGATGGAAGTCGTGGGTGTCGCGCAGACCGGCAAGGTGCGGCTGGTGTCCGAACCGGCGACACCCTTCCTCTATGTTCCGCTACGCCAGCAGTTCAGCAGCCAGGTGACGCTCGCCCTGCGCACCAGCGGCCCGCCGGCACGCCTGGACCCCGCCGTCCGTGCCGAGCTGGCGGCGCTCGATCCAGATCTGGCGATCTATGACGTGCGCCCGTTCGACGAGGTCGTCTCCGGTCGCGCGCTGACGCCGATCCGCCTGGTGGCGTTGCTCGCCGGTGCCTTCGGTCTCCTCGGCTTGATCCTGGCGGCCGCCGGTCTGTACGCGGTGATGGCCTACGCCGTGGCGAGCAAGACACGTGAGATCGGGCTGCGCATCGCGCTCGGTGCCAGCACGGCGTCGGTGCTGTGGCGGGTGCTCGGCCAGGGGCTCAAGCTGACCGGCTTCGGCCTCGCCTTCGGTGTCGGCCTCGCCTGGCTACTCGGCCGTGGCCTCGGCTCGCTGCTGGTCGGTCTCGAAGGCGCGAGTCCACTAGTCCTGGTCGGCGTCGCCGTTGCACTGCTGGTGGTTTCGGTGCTGGCCAGCCTGCTGCCGGCACGCCGGGCTGCCCGCGTCGACCCGATGGTGGCTCTCCGAGACGAATAATGGCGGGACGGCTAGGGGTTACTTGCCGACCAGGCGGGTGGCGGCGGCCCGCACGTCCATGGCACCGAGCTTGAGTGTCGTGGCGCGCTCGAGGACGCGGCGGTAGAAGAGCGTTTTGAACTGGTGGATCGGCGCGAAGGCGCTGTCCACCGCGTGCGTGGCGTCGGTGATGATCGCCAGGTTACGGTCGAAGAAGATCTCGATGCTGTCGAGCATCTTGCGGCCCACCTTGCCCTTGGCCAGGAAGAAGGGCTTGGTGCCCGCCTTTCCGCCGACGCCGTGGCCCCAGGACCACTCGCGCCAGCGCCTGCGCACCTCGGGGTTGGGGTGGCGATCGAGCCGGCGAGCGGCGGCCTTGAGGGCTTTGTCGCTCTGTACGAAGTGGTAGGTCTCCTGGTCGAGGATCGACTTGTCGCGCACGGTGCCCGGCTTGCGTTTCTCGATCGCCTCCAGCGTCGTCTTGAGCGCTCTGCGTTCGAGCACCAGGATGCTGGGGTCGGGAGCGCCGCGCGCCGCCTCGCGCTCCTTGTGCGTGCGCCGCACCTCTTCCAGCGTGACCTCTTCGAGCAGCGTGCCGTGCGGGTCGCGCTTGAAGGTCTCTTGGATGTTGTCGGCGGTGCGGCCCTTGAAGCGCTTGGGGTACTTGCTCTGGAGGTGCAGGATGCCCTCGGGCGTCAGCGTGCCGTCGTTGTTCATCAGGCGGAAGGTCAGCTTGCAGGTGCTGCACGATAGGCGCATGCGCGCGCCGCCCTTGAGCAAGCGCGCCAGGCCGAGCGTGGCGGCGCTCATGGCGACATCGATCACGATCTTGCGCAGCGGTACGGCGGCGCGCTGCAGGTGCTGCTGGGAGCGCTGGCTCAGCTCGCCCTTGTCGTTGCGCACCACGCGGCTGAGTTCCTTGCCGGCCTCGACCATGTGGCCAATGGCGGAGGCCGAGCCCTGGATCGACAGCAGGTAGCCGGCCGCTTCGAGCAGGCCGCGCAGAATGCCGCCGACGGCCAGCGCCAGCGGGTGTTTCATGCGCAGCAGCAGCCACGACATGCCGTGGCCGGCGAGGAAGCCGATGAACATCGGCAGCGAGTCCTCGAACACCTGGATCGCTTCTTTGCTCAGACCCTTCTGCACTTCTTTGTTGACCAGCTCGACGTTGTCGAAGTACACCTCGGCGGCCTGGACCACCAGCAGGTTGGGATCGACGATGGTCTGGCGCAGCTTGGAGAAGACGAAGCGCAGGCCCGGATCGTCGACGCGCAGGCCGAAGTCCTTGGCCAGCTCGGAGGGGGCGGTGGCCATGAAGCCGTCGTCGCGGTAGCCGATACCGGTCAGGCCCTCTAGTGGCTGGCCGAGGGCGTCGTAGTAGAGCAGGCCGCTCGACCGGTGGACGATGCCCAGCATCTTCTCGCCCTCGAAGCGGCCGACGCCGATGGCCAGCCGGTTGAGCACGGCATTCGGATTGCCGCGCAGGTACTGCTGGCCGAGCGTTTCCACCAGCGGTGCCAGCTGCGCCAGGCTATTGCCGCCGGCGGCGCGGAACTCGGCCACGGTCTGGGTGTAGAGGTTGGTCAGGGCACGGCGCACGGGACTGTTGCCAATGATGCGCTCGACTTCGGCGAACTCCAGTCCATCGCTGACGGCACGGTTGTCCTGGGCGCTGATCGGCCGTTGCAACAGGTGCTCGAGCAGGCTCAGGTAGTCCTGCGCGACCGCGGGTTCCTCGAGCAGCTTCCAGTCGCCACGCACGGGCATCGCGCGCTCGCCCATCTGCTGGTCGGTCGCTTCCAGGATGCGCTTGCGACTGGTTGTCTCTCGGGCGCCAGCGGACAGCTTGCTCTGCGATAGGCCGAGTTCCTGGCGCAGGAAGGTGGCGAGTTCGTAGAGCAACATGAAGCTTGGGTCGTCCAGGCTCTCGATGTAGACGGCCACCTCGGCATCGTTGTCGAAGTGCTGGTCGCCGGCGACCCAGCCGCGGTGCTTGGCGACCATGGCGTCTGCGAGCTTGGCGGCGCGTTCGGGGGAGGCGCCGAGCGTGCGGGCGTACTGGATGTAGCTCTCGCGGAAGGAGCCGTGCCAGGGGATGTCGAGCGGCGTCGGCTCGTCGTCTTTCTCTTCGGCGCGCTGGATCACGAGCCCCGGAGCGGAGGCCTGTTGCAGCGCGTGGACGACTTCGTGGCCGAGCAAGCTCTGTCCCTGCCAGCTCTCAGGCTGGTAGGCGCCACGGCTAAAGGCGATGTGCGGCCCGACGGTGAAGGCACGCGCTCGCAGCCGCTGGGCGGCGGCTTCGGCGCTGGCGTCGGCGTGGATGCGGATGTGGGTCAGCGGTCGGCCGAGGCGGGTCTCGAACTGCCCGCGCACCGGATCGGGCAGCGCCTGGCCACTACCGGGGGTCCACGGGCGTCGGGTCTGGATTTCGTCGCGCGCCGCCGGAGCGGGAGAGCGATGGGCGGCGCGCGAAGCGAGCGTCGGGGCGAGCGGCTCGACCGTTGTACGAGAGTCGGGCGTGCGCGAACCAGCCAGCGTAGTTGCCAGCCGGCGCGCTTGCCGCTCGTGGTGCCCGTCCGGCGGCAGGATCGTCAGGCGGTGGAGGTCGATGGGCGGCGGTGGTGGCGTCGCACCGCCCGCGCGCGGCTCGGCGACCGCGCGTGGGGTCGCTGTCGCTCGATCCTGCTGCTGGACCTGCTCCTGGTGCTGGACCGTGTGTCGCCTGGTTGTTGCTTGCTCCGGCGCCGGGGCCTTGGCCGTCGTGCGTTGTCGTCCCATGTCGTGTCGCTGGTCGTGTCGCTTTCAGAAGGGGGACGTCAGCTCAGCGTAGTTGCCAGACCGCGCTGGCGCCTGCCGGCAGGTGCACCATCCAGGCGCCGCTCTGGCCAGTGGCGCTGACGCCGCCGTCCGGGTGCCCAGCCTCGGGTAGGTAGTCGTAGGTGTGGAACACCAGGTTGAGTGCCGAGGCCCCGAGGTCGAGCGGTCCTTCGTGCGCCTTCACCGCGCTCAAGTTGTGAGCCACCAGCAGCCGCTGGTCACCGTGTGTACGTAGGAAGATCAGGGCTTCCGACGCGCGCCCGGGATCGGTCAGCAGTTGCAGCTCGCCCTGCTGCAGCGCTGGCCAACTGTGGCGCAGGTGAATCAGGCGTCGGTGGTAGCCGAGCAGAGAGCCGAGGTCGTCGGTCTGTGCCGCGACGTTGGCTTCGGCACGGCCGGGGGCGAAGGCGTGCCACGGACGGCCGGTGGTGAAGCCTCCACCGCGGTTGCCGTCCCAGGCCATCGGCGTGCGGGTGTCCGGATCGCCCTCGCCGGTGACGCCGTCGTGCATGCCGAGCTCCTGGCCGTAGTAGAGAAAGGGGGTTCCCGGCAAGGTCAGCAAGATGGCGGCCGCTACTTGCAGCTTGGCTGTGTCGTCGCCCAATCGACGGGCCAGGCGCGCCCGATCGTGATGGCTCAGGAAGGTGCCGGACAGCACGCCCGCGGGATAGTAGGTGCGGATCTCGTGCAGCGTCTGCGCGATGGGCCGCGGGTCACCCTGCCAGACGGAACTGCCCACCGCGTCGGCGAGCGGGAAGTCGAGATGCATCGGTAGCGCGTAGCCGCGCGTGACGCCCGAGGTGTCGCCGTAGTAGGTGGCGATGACCGGGGTCGAGGCCGGGGTCTCGCCGAGCAGCAGCGCGTCGGGGTGGTAGCTGCGGATTTCGGTGGAGAAGTCGCGCCAGAAGGCGTAGGTCTGCGGACGGTCGTTCTGTAGCGCCGCCGGGCCGCTGGCATGGATGTGCCGTGTCGCGGCCAGTCGCAGACCGTCGACGCCGCGATCGAGCCAGGTGCGTGCCAGTCGCTTGACCTCGGCGCGCGCGCCGGAGCTGTCGAAGTTGAGGTCCGGCATGCCGGCGCCGAAGAGGCCGTAGTAGTACGCACCGTTCGCCGCGTGCCAGGTGCTGCCGTTCTGCGCGCCCCAGGGCTGTTTCCAGCCCGGGTCGTCGTCGCGCCAGACGTACCAGTCGCGGTGCTCGGCCTCGGCACCGCTGGCACTGTCGACGAACCACGGATGCCGCCTGGAGGTGTGATTGATCGAGAAGTCGAGCACCACCTTGATGCCCCGCTCGTGCGCGGCGTCCAGGAAGTGCTGGAAATCTTCCATCGTGCCGTAGTCCGGATCGATGGCTTCGTAGTCGATGGTGTCGTTGCCATGGGAACTCGCCGCCTCGAAGATCGGCATCAGGTACAGACCCTCGACGCCCAGGTCGGCGTCGGTTTCCGGGTCGCCATCGTTGAGGTAGTCGAGCTTGGCGATCAGGCCGTTGAAGTCGCCGATGCCATCGCCGTCCGAGTCGGCGAAGCTGCGCACGAAGACCTGGTAAAAGACGATGCCCTCGGCCCAGTCGAGGTCCCATTGGGGGATGTCGGGGTCGATGGCGGGCGCCGTCGTGGTGGCCTCTGGAGCCGGCGGCGTGCAAGCGCCCTGCAGCAGCAGGACGAGGGCGGCGCAGGTCAGCCTGGCGCCGGAAAGCAGCGTGCCGGTGCGGGACATCGACGTGGGTGCACCCATGGGACTCTCCTTCCTATTGAAGTATGGCAAAGAGCCTAGCACACGGCGGAAGGCCCGTGGCGTAAGGCCGGAGGCCGGGTAGGGGGTTGTGGTCGAGGGGGACAGCTGGTTGGCATTCCTCTGGGGGGGAGATACAATATCGTGGAGTTGTGTCGTGGCGCACGTGACAACGATTTATTTATGTTGTTCTGAATTTCCTGAGGAGCGAGTCCCCCTGACTGCCTGCGGTTGCCACCGGCTTGGTGCTGAAGACCGTGGTGCTTCCGGTTCTCGATTCCCCTGCAAAACCTAGTCCGCGTAGACGCGTGAGGCGGGCATTGAGCCGAGAGATCCAAGATCTGACAGAACTGGTGCGTCTCCACGCCGGCGGCGAGGAGGCTGCGCGCGGCTATGTCTTCCTGGGCGAGGGGGAGACCGTAGCGGCACGGCTGTCGTACCGGCACCTGGACCGGCTGGCGCGCGCCCTGGCGGCGCGCTTGCAGCAACAGGGTGCTCAGGGCGAGCGGGTGCTGCTGCTGTTCCCGGCCGGGCTCGAGTTCGTGGTCGCTTTCTTCGCCTGTCTCTACGCCGGGGCCGTGGCGGTGCCGGCCTACCCGCCGCGCCGACGCCGCATCCAGCAGCGTTTGGTAGCCATCGCGCGCGACGCTGAGCCGTCGATCTGCCTGACCTCCCCGGCGCTGCGGGGACGGGTCGAGACGGTGGCGGCCAAGCTGCCGGGCTTTGCCGGCGTCGAGTGGCTGGAAGTGCCGGAGCTGGGCCTGCAGACCGCGGGCCTGGCGGCGCGGCTCGAACTCGACGCGCAGGCCTGGACACCGCCCGCCCTCGACGCCGACACGCTTGCCTTCCTGCAGTACACCTCCGGCTCGACGGGCGACCCCAAGGGCGTGCGCGTGACGCACGGCCACCTGCTGCACAACGAAGCGCTGATCCAGCGCGCTTTCGGCACGGACGAGGCTTCGGTGGTGGTCGGCTGGCTGCCGCTCTACCACGACATGGGATTGATCGGGAACGTCCTGCAACCGCTCTATGCTGGTGCCGAGTGCGTGCTGATGTCGCCGATGGCCTTCTTGCAGCGTCCGCGCCGCTGGCTGGAGGCGGTGAGCCGCTACCGGGCGACGATCAGCGGTGGGCCCAACTTCGCCTATGACCTGTGCGCCGAGCGCGTGCAGGGAGACGACCGCGACGGCCTCGACCTTTCGTCCTGGCGCGTGGCGTTCAACGGTGCCGAGCCGGTGCGTTCCGAGACGCTGCGGCGTTTCGCCGACGCCTTCGCGCCGTGTGGCTTCGATGCGCGTGCCTTCTTCCCTTGCTACGGCCTGGCCGAGGCGACGCTGTTCGTCAGCGGCAGCGTGCCGGGGCAGGGAGCGGTGAGCGGTCGCTTCGCGGCGGCGGCGCTGGAGCAGGACCGCGCCGAAGCGGCGACGCAGGAGGACGAAGAAGCACGAGAGTTGGTGGCGTCGGGCGTGCCGGTTCCGGATATGGAGACGGCAGACGTCGAGCCCCGCGGGGAGCCCTTGCAGGTCGAGATCGTCGAGCCGGACAGCCGGCGGCGGGTCGACGCCGGTCG
The DNA here is from genome assembly GCA_965368975.1 of uncultured bacterium. Taxonomy (GTDB): domain Bacteria; phylum Acidobacteriota; class Thermoanaerobaculia; order Multivoradales; family JAHZIX01; genus CBDUPA01. Next base: position 126,388 of record CBDUPA010000016.1, read on the forward strand.
CGTGGGGGAGATCTGGGTCGCCGGGCGCAGCGTCGCGGGGGGGTACTGGCAGCGACCGGAGCAGAGCGTCGAGGACTTCGAGGCGCGCCTGATCGGCGACGGGCGGCAGGACACTCCCTTCCTGCGAACCGGCGACCTCGGCTTCGTCGACGCCGAAGGGCGGCTGTACGTGACCGGTCGACGCAAGGACCTGATTCTGATCCACGGTCGCAACCTCTATCCGCACGACCTGGAACGCATCGCCGAGGCGGCGCATCCGCAGTTGCGCACGGGTGGCAGCGCTGCCTTTCTCGCTGACAGAGAAGTCTTGTCAGACAAGCAGCACAGCGAACCGGGGTTGGTGCTGGTGCTGGAGGTCGACCGCCGCGCCGAGCTGTCCGGCGACCTGGACGCTGCGGCGATCGAGGCGGCGGTGCGCCGCGCGGTGGCGGACGAGTTCGAGCTGGCGCTGGCGCGCGTTGTGTTGATCCAGGCCGGGACCTTGCCCAAGACGTCGAGCGGCAAAGTGCGGCGGCGGGCGACGCACCAGGCGTTGTTCGACGGCACGCTGACCGTGGTGGCGGACGCGGGTGTGCGACCGCCGGCGGCTGGTGAAGTCGAAGGCGAAGTGGACGGCGAGATCCTGCAGCCGGAAACCGCGGACACGGTCGAGGAGCACGGTACGCTCGAGGAGCACGGCACGCTCGATCCCGCGACCTTGCGCGCCTTGCCGGCCGCCGAGGCGCGCGTTGAGATCGAGAGCTACTTGCGGTTGCGGCTGGCTCGACAGCTGGGGGTGGATTCCCAGGCGCTCGATCTCGAGCGGCCCTTGCTCGAACAGGGGCTGGACTCGCTGCGTGCCTTACAGCTGGTGAGCGAGGTCGAGACGGAGCTCGGCGTGCGGCTGGCGGCCAGCGAACTGCTCGACGGCCTGAGCGTCGCGGAACTGGCCCGAGAACTGGCCGATAACCTCGCAACGGCGCCGGCGTCGAGCAGCGAGGCACTGGTGGATGCAACCGAGGCACCGACCCCCGGCGAGGCTGGGTACGGTGATCCTGGGGAGGACGCCGATGCGCTCTATCCGCTGTCGCACGGTCAAGAGGCCTTGTGGTTCTTGCATCGCCTGGCGCCGGACAGCGCCGCCTATCACATTGCCGCCGCCGCGCGCCTGTCATCCGGAGATACGGGTGCGAGCCTGTCATCCGGAGATACGGGTGCGAGCATCGACCCGCAGCAGATCCAGCGCGCCCTGCTGACCCTGGTGCGGCGCCACGGCGCGCTGCGCACCCGCTTCGAGGACGACGGCCGGCAGGGCGGTCAGCGTTTGGCGTTGCCGGCCGAGGTCGAGACGACGCCGGAAGCCTTCCTCGACTGGGCTGTACTACCGAAGGGGAGTGCGAACGGCGACGCGCTGGCGCGGCGCCTGGCCGAGGAAGCCGCGCGTCCCTTCGACCTGGCTCGGCCGCCGCTGCTGCGCGGGCGCCTGCTGCCACTTTCGAGCGAACCGGACGCCTCCGCGCGGGACGAGTACACCCTGCTGCTGGTGGTTCACCACGCGGTGGCGGACTTCTGGTCGCTGGCGGTGCTGCTGCGCGAGCTGGGCGAGGAAGTGCAGCGATCCGCTGCCAAGGCTGCGGGCGCCACCGTCGACGATCCAGGTACCTCCGAAGCCGAGCTGCGCTACGTCGACTATGCGCACTGGCAGCGCCGCCGCCTGGCCGCCGAGGGCGACGTCCTGGCCGCCTGGTGGCTCGATCATCTCGGGCCGTCGCCGCCGGAGCTGGACATCCTGCCCGATCGTCCGCGCCCGCCGGTGCAGGGTTTCCGTGGTGCCCAGGTCGCCACTACCCTGCCGGCGGACGCGACCGCGGCGCTCGACGCCTCGACGCGCGCCAGCGGTGCCACGCTCTACATGGCGCTGCTCTCCGCCTGGCAGACGGTGCTCGGACGCTGGGCCAGTTCGGAGGGGGGGCAGGAGCGCGTGCTGGTCGGCTCGCCCACCAGCGGCCGCGGTCACGCCTCGCTGCAGGGACTGGTCGGTTACTGTGTCCAGCCGCTGGTGCTCGACGGTCGTCTCGGCCCCGCGGACAGCTGGACCCGGCGCCTGCAGCGCACCCGCGCGACCGCCCTCGACGCCTTCCGCCACGCCGACTATCCGTTCGAGCTGCTGGTGCAGCGTCTGCAAGTACGCCGTCGCCCGGACCGGCCGCCGCTGTTCCAGGCCTGGCTGGCACTGCAACAGGCGCCGCCGTTCTTCGGTGATGGTCAAGCAGATTTGGGTCCGTTCGCGCTGGGACGGGAGGGCGGCCAGCTGCAGCTCGGTGGTCTGGACTGGCACAGCCTGCCGCTGCCGCCGCTGGCGTCACAGTTCGAGCTCAGCCTTCTAGCTGCACCTCTGCTGGCGGCGCCGCTCGCGGACTCGCATTCCCAGGGCCGGCTCGGCCTGTCCTTGGTCTACGATCCCGACCTCTTCGACGCCACCACCGCCGCGCGGCTGCTCGGCCAGGTGCGCCGCCTGCTCGAACTGGTGCCGGCGCACACCGACGCGCAACTGGCGTCCTTGTCGCTGCTCGGTCGCGGCGAGGCCCACCAGTTGCTGCACGAGTGGAACGACACCGCGCGCCCGCGACTGCAAGCCGACGCGTCGGTGCTGGCGCCGATCGAGGCGCGCCTGCGTGCCGCGCCCGAGGCCGTGGCGCTGGTCGCCGGCCGGCGGCACGTGAGTGGTGGCGAGCTGGCACGGCGGGTGACGGCCCTGGCTGCGAGGCTCCTGGCAGGGCGGGTCGTCGCCGAAGAACCCATCGGGCTGTTGATGGATCGCGGGCCAGAAATGGTGACGGCGGTGCTCGGCGTGCTGGCGGCTGGTGCCGCCTACCTGCCGCTCGACCCCGCCTATCCGCTCGATCGTCTCGCCTACATGGTCGCCGATGCCGGTGCCCGTCGCCTGCTGACACGCACCTCCTTGCGGCCCCGCGCCGAAGAGTTGGTGGACGAGCCTTGCGACATCCTCGACCTGGACGCCATCGGCAGCAGCACGCCTGGCTCGGTGCCGTTCGCGTCCTGGTCCGATCGCTGCCTCGACGCCGCGCAGCTGGCCTACGTCCTCTACACCTCCGGCTCCACCGGCCGGCCCAAGGGCGTGCAGATCGCGCATGGCGCGTTGGGCAACTTCCTGGACGCCATGGCGAGCTTGCCGCTGATCGCGTCTCCTGATGCTGTGAGTGGGGGTGCTGTGAGTGGGGGTGCTCTGCCCGAGGCTGGAGTCGTGAGCGAGCGGGACAGCTGGCTGGCGGTGACCACCCTGGCCTTCGACATCGCCGGCCTCGAACTCTTCCTGCCGCTGCGCACGGGGGCTCGCCTGGTGTTGGCGTCACCGGCCGACGTCGCCGACGGCGGCCGGCTGGCGGCGCGCCTGGCCGAGCAGCGGTGTAGCGTGCTGCAGGCGACACCGGCGACCTGGCGCTTGCTGCTGGAAAGCGGCTGGACGGGGAGCCCTCATCCTCGTTTGCCAAGAGGGCCTCATCTCGTCCGCCTCTGCGGCGGCGAGGCGTTGCCGGCGTCGCTGGCGCGCCAGCGCACCGCGGACGGCGGTCGGCTGTGGAACCTCTACGGCCCTACCGAGACCACAATCTGGTCCGCCGCCCGGCGCGTGCCGCCGGAAGAGACGCCGGTGCGTGTCGGTGGACTGCTGGCCAACACGGATCTGCACCTGCTGACCGGCTTCGACTCTGGCCAGCTCCGGCGCGTGCCGCTGGGCGTACCCGGGGAAGTGACGCTGGGCGGTGCCGGCTTGGCGCGCGGCTACCGAGGCCGGCCGGCGCTGACCGCCGAGCGTTTTGTGCCGCATCCCTTCGCCAGCTCAGGAGGCCCGCGCAGCGGAGCGCGCCTCTACCGTGTCGGCGATCTGGCGCGTCAGCGCGTCGACGGCTCGCTCGAATTCCTCGGTCGGCTCGACCACCAGGTCAAGCTGCGGGGCTTCCGTATCGAGCTGGGCGAGATCGAGGCGGCACTCGAAGCACAGGCGTCGGTGGCGCAGGCCGTGGTGGCGGTGCAGGGCGAGGACGCCGCGGCGCGCCTGGTCGCCTACCTGGTCACCTCGGACGCAGCCAGCACCGATGGAGCGTCCGCCCCTGCTGCCGCCGAGCTGCGCGACGCCCTGCGCCAGCGGCTGCCGGACTACATGTTGCCGGCCACCTTCGTGCCCGTCGAGGCCCTGCCACTGACCGCCAACGGCAAGGTCGACCGGCGGGCCCTGGCACGACTCCAGCCCGCGTTGCCCGCACCAGCCCCCGGCGCGACGCCGGCAGCGGTCGACGATCTCGAGGCCCGCCTGCGCCAGCTGTGGCACGAGGTGCTGACCTCGGAGGGCGGTGCCGCGCCCAGCGCCACTGGCTCCCTAGAAAGTACCGCCCTCGAAGATATAGGCCGCCACGACAATTTCTTCGACCTCGGCGGTCACTCGCTGCTGGTAGCACGCTTGCAGCGCCGCCTGGCCGACGAGTGGCAGCGACCGGACGTCAGCGTCGTTGACCTCTTCCGTCATCCCACCCTGGCGGCCCAGGCCGAGTTGCTGCGCGGCGCTGGACCCATGGCCACGGCCAGCACCCCGCGCGCGTCCACGGAGCGTGCCGGCTCTCCGGGTAGTGACAAGGTGGGCGACATCGCCATCATCGGCATGGCTGGCCGTTTCCCGGGGGCCGAGGATGTCGACGCCTTCTGGCGCATGCTCGAGACCGGCACCGAGGCGATCCGCTTCTTCACGCCGGACGAACTGCGCGAGCGCGTCCCGGCCGAGCTGCTCGACGATCCGGCCTACGTGCCGGCGCGCGGCGTGCTCGACTGTGCCGAGGACTTCGACGCCGCCTTCTTCGGCTACACCCCGCGCGAGGCCGAAATCCTAGACCCGCAGCACCGCGTGTTCCTGGAGTGTGCCTGGCACGCCCTGGAGCACTCCGGCTACGTACCGGGGAAGGCGACGCGGCGCTGTGCGCTCTACGCCGGCGTTGGCATGAACACCTACCTGTTGCAAGCCGGCGAGGCGCGCTTGACCTCGGCGGCCGGCGGCTACCAGGCGTTCATCGCCAACGACAAAGACTTCGTACCCACCCGCGTCTCCTACCAACTCGACCTGCGTGGCCCCAGCGTCAACGTGCAGACCGCCTGTTCCAGCTCGCTGACCGCCGTCCACCTGGCCTGTCGCGGGCTCGCCTCGGGCGAGGCGGACATGGCGCTGGCCGGCGGTGTCACCGTGCGCGTGCCGCAGCTGCAGGGCTACCTGTACGAGGAAGGCGGCATCCTCAGCGCCGATGGTCACTGCCGTCCGTTCGACGCCGAGGCCGGCGGCACCGTGCTGGGTAGCGGCACGGGCGTGGTGGTGCTCAAGCCGCTGGCGCGCGCGCAGGCGGACGGTGATTGCGTGTTGGCGGTGATCAAGGGATCGGCGATCAACAACGACGGCGCGCTCAAGATGGGCTACACGGCACCGGGCGTCGAGGGGCAGGCGGCGGTGATCGGCGAGGCGCTGGCGGCGGCCGGGGTCGAGCCGTCGACGGTGGGCTACGTCGAGACCCACGGCACTGGCACGCGCCTGGGCGACCCGATCGAGATCAGCGCACTCCGTGAAGCTTATGAGGGCCAAGCGAACGGGAGTGCAGGCAAGGGCAGCGTCCTCCCGCGCGGCGGCATCGCCCTCGGCTCGGTGAAGAGCAACATCGGCCACCTGGACACCGCCGCCGGCATCGCCGGCCTGATCAAGACGGTCCAGGCCCTGCGCCACCGCCGCTTGCCGCCTAGCCTGCACTTCCAGCGCGCCAACCCGGAACTGCGCCTGGACGACAGCCCCTTCCGTGTGCAAGCCGAGGGGGCGCCCTGGCCTGCACCCGTCGCAGCACCAGTCGCAGCACCCGTCGCAGCACCAGTCGCGCGGGACGACGCAGGCCGTGAGCTGCCGAGGCGCGCCGGCATTAGCTCCTTCGGCATCGGTGGCACCAACGTCCACATGATCCTGGAAGAGGCGCCGCTGGAAGTTCCACAGAACGAGCCGCCGTCCTGGAACCGTCGCCTGCTGCTACTCTCCGCGCGCACGGAACCGGCCCTCGATGCGGCGACGCGCAACTTGGGGCAGGCCCTCTTGCCAGTCGAAGAGCCAGTCGAAGAGCCAACCCAGGAACCAGTCCAGGAGCGCGACCTGTGGGCCGACAGCGCCTACACGCTGCAAGTCGGGCGCAAGAGCTTCGCTCACCGCCGCTGGCTGCTGACCGAGGATCTATCCAAGATCGACGCCGACAGCACCACGGCGCAGGCGCTGCTCGACCTCGACCCGGAACGCTTGCGCGAAGGCAAGGCGGACAGCGAGCGTCACGGCCCGACGTCGGTCGTCTTCCTGCTCTCCGGTCAGGGTAGCCAGTATCCCGGCATGGGGCGACGCTGCTACGAAGTCGAACCGAGCTTCCGCGACGACATCGATCACGGTGCCGAGCTGCTACGTCCCCGCCTCGAGGGCGTCGACCTGCGCACGCTTCTGTTCCCGGTCGATGCGTCCGCGCAAGCAGGCGATGCGTCCGGGCCAGCAGCGGCCCTACGCGAAACAGCGGCCGAGCAGCTGCGCCGTACCCGCTACACCCAGCCAGCGCTGGTGCTGCTGGAAGTGGCGCTGGGACGGTTGTGGCAGCGCTGGGGCGTGCAGCCGGCGGCGCTGCTCGGGCACTCGATCGGCGAGCTGGCCGCGGCCTGCCTGGCGGGCGTCTTCTCGTTCGACGACGCCCTGACCCTGGCTGCCGAGCGCGGGCGCTTGATGGACGCCCAGCCGGCCGGCGCCATGCTTGGCGTTGGCGTCGGCGAGGCGGCTACCCGGGCGCTGCTAGCGCGTCATCCGGACCTCGACCTGGCGGCGATCAACGGCCCCGAGGACTGTGTCGTCGCCGGTCCCGCAGCGGCGATCGAAGCGCTGGTGACGGAGCTGGAAGCTCGATCCGAGACGCAAGTAGAACAGATCCGCCACCGCCGGCTGCACACCTCGCACGCCTTCCACTCGCGCGCCATGGCACCGGCGGCCGAGGCCTTCGCGGCAGCGGTCGAGCGAGTGCCGCGCGCCGCGCCGCGCATCCCCTTCGTCTCCAACCTCAGCGGAACCTGGATCACCGACGCCGAGGCCGTCGACCCGACTTATTGGGGCCGCCAGCTGGCGCGCCCGGTGCGCTTCGCGGCCGGCGTCGAGACGGTGCTCACGGACACCTTGCGCGAGCGCGGGGCCTTGCTCGAAGTCGGTCCGGGGCGGGCGCTGGTCAATCTCAGCCGAGGCATTCTGACGGCGGAGAACCACACCGGCCCGCGACGCCCGGCGCTCTCCATCCGGTCTGTGGCGACCCTGCCGCACCCCAAGGACGCCGACGACGAGGACAGTACGGTGCTGCGTGCTCTCGGCAGCCTGTGGGCGGCCGGTGCCGAGATCGACTGGGCGGCGTTCTACCAGGGCCGTGGCGAGCGCCGCCGCCGCCGGCCACTGCCCGGCTACGCGTTCCAGCGCCGCCGTTTCTGGCTCGGTCCCGAGACGCTCGTCGGCAAGCTGGCCGAGCAGGCTGGTTTGGCGAGCGTTGGCAAGCCGGCGGCCGATCCGCTGGCGCCGCGCACCGACGTCGGCGACTGGTTCTACGCCCCGAGCTGGCAGCCGGCGCCGCTTCTTCTTGGCGGACTTGCCGGCGGACTTGCTGGCGGAGTTCCCGCGCCGGGGAGCAAGCCTGAAACCTGGTGGGTGCTCAGCGCCGGCCCGCGCGGCGACGCCTTGGCCGAGCGGCTGCAAGAAAGTGCCTCTGGCCAGCCGGTACGCTCGATCGTCACCGTCACGCCCGATCCGGCCTTGTCCCGTCGCGACGGCTGGCGGGCCCTGCTGCAGACCCCGGAAACGGTCCCCAGCCGCCTGGTGCACGCCTGGGCGCTCGACCAGCAAGGGGCGGAGAGCACGACGGACGACTTCGACACCTTGCTCGCCCTCGCCTCCGCGCTGGCCGGCCTCGCGGAAGGCAGTGCTTCGACTCCCGACATCGTGCTGCTCAGCCAGGGCGGCCGGCGTTTGCACAGTGCCGAGATCGCGCGACCGGCTCCCGCCCTGCTCGCGGGACTGCTGCGGGCACTGCCGGCCGAAGCTAGCAGCCGTGTGCGCTGGGTCGACGTGCCCCAGTTCGGCGCTGCGGCCGGTTCGGAAGTCTGGGACGAGGTGCTGGACGATCTGTGCCTGGAGCTGGAAATGCCACTCACCGGCAAGCCTGGATACCCGGTCGAAGAGATCGCCTGGCGCGGCGGCGAACGCTGGCGGGCCGGCTGGCAGTCCCTGTCTCTGCCACTGTCCCTGCCACTGTCTCTGGCGCCAGCGGAGGAGGGCGGGTTGCCCGCCGTACCGGTACGTACCGGCGGTACCTACCTGGTCACCGGCGGTTTCGGCGGCGTCGGTCAAGTCCTGGCGCGGGCCCTGGCGACGCTGGCCCAGCGAGCGGGCGAGGGGGCTCCGGTGCGCCTGCTGCTGCTCGGACGCACCGTGCCGAACCGTATTCCTGACCTCGAGATCGAGAGCTCGCGCGGGCGACCCGCCGAGGTCGTGCCCGTGCAGGCGGATGTCGCCGACGCCGAGGCCTTGACCGCCGCCTTGCGCCAGGCCCTGGGTGGAGACGATGGCAGGTTCGACGGCTCACTGCATGGGGTCCTCCACGCCGCCGGTGTCGCCGGGGGTGGTGCTCTCTCCCTGCGCGATCCGGCCGCCGCGGCGGCGGTGCTGCGGCCCAAGGTGGACGGCGTGCAGGCCCTGGCCTCGGCACTCGATGCGCTGCAGCTGCAGCCTGACTTCATCGTCCTCTGCTCGTCGATCAACGGCACCGTCGGCGGCTACGGCCAGGCCGACTACGCCGCCGCCAACGCCTACCTCGACGCCTGGGCCGAAGCCCGCGCCCCGCGCCCAGGCCGCAAGCCGCGCATCGTGTCGCTGGCCTGGGATCGCTGGGCTGGCGTCGGCATGGCGGCCGGGCCGGTGGTGGACCTGCTGCCTCCCGCGTCGCCGGCCGTGCAGTCGCCTTCGGCCCTGCTCGCTGCGTCCCTGCTCACCTCGCCCCTGCTCGGTACGTGCCTGCTGCGAGCCCCCGAACGCGACCTCTACCGCGCGGTCTTCCGCCCCGAGGAGCAGTGGGTGCTGTCCGAGCACGAGATCGCGGGACGGCCCACCGTCCCCGGTGCCACCTACCTGGAAATGGCGCGCGCCGCCCTGGTCTCCCGAATGACGGCTTCCAAGGGCGAGGAGCCGAGCGAGACCGCCGGCCAAGTCGAGGTACGCGACGTCACCTTCCTGGAGCCCCTGGCGGTGGGGAGGGGAGAAGCGCGCGAGGTGTGGACGGTGTTGGAGGTGACAAGTTCCCCATCCGAGCCGGCGGCCGACCCCGCCCCCCATCCAGGGCAGCCACAGGGGGCTGCCCCTACGTCAGAATTCGTGTTTCGGGTGATGAGCCGCCCTCTCGACGGCGGTTCGTGGCACACCCACGTCCAGGGGCAGATCGCTCCTCTCACTGTCGACCCCAATGCTGGCACCGACACTGCCGCCCCCCTCGCCCCCGACACCCTGGATCTAGACGCCTTGCGCGCCGCCTGCCCGCGCCGGCTGCACGACGTGCAGCGCAGCGAATTCCTGGTCACCGGCCCGCACTGGCAGGCGCTCGACGCCGTGCACCTGGGGGACAGCGAGCTATTGGCCGAGCTGCGCCTGGGCGCGGACCTCGCCGAGGAAGCGTGCCAGCTGCCGTTGCATCCCTCGCTGCTCGACATCGGCACCGGCTTCGCCCAGCTGGCGCGCGACGGTGACTTCCTGCCGCTGGCCTACGAGCGGCTGTGCCTGTTCGAGCCGGCCGGCCTGGGTGAGACGCTAGTCAGCCACGTGCGCCTGCGCACTAGCAGCCAGGATGCCGATGCGACCGGCCAAGATACCCTGCGCTGCGACGTCGTGCTGGCCGGCCTGGACGGTCGCGTGCGCGCCACCGTCGAGGGCTTCGCCATGCAGCGCGTGCGACCTGAGGCGCTGGCGCGGTTGCAAGCTGAAGATGGGAGCCAGCAGCTGGACGCCACCACCGTCGATCCCAACGAACGGCGTCACGCACGTGCGGCGCGCGCCGTGCTCGACGGGGTGATCGACGAGAGTGGCGCCGCCGATGTGCTGGCGCGGGTGCTGGCGGCGCCGCGTCTGCCGGCTCGTCTGATCGTCTCGCCGCGCCCGTTCGACGCCGTGGCGCGTGCCTACGCTGACTTCCGGCCGGCGCACCTGGTCGAGCAGCTGGCCACGGCGGGAGCCGGAGTGGCGGCCGGTGGCGTGGCCGGAGAGCGTCCCGAGCTGGAGACCGCCTACGTCGCGCCGGCCGACGAGCTGGAGCGGGTGGTCGCCGAAGTGTGGCAGCGTACCCTGGCGATCGACCGCATTGGCATTCACGACAACTTCTTCGAATTGGGTGGCACGTCGCTGATCGGCGTCCAGGTGGTGGCGGAGCTGCGCCGCCGGCTGCAGCGCGAGATCGCCACCGTCAGCCTGTTCGAGGCCCCCACCGTCGCCTCCCTGGCGCGCCTGCTGGCGCCGCCGGCCGAAGATGACGAACCCGCCTTCAGCGCCACGCGGCGCCGCGCCGAGCTGAAGAAGGCGGCCCTGGCGAATCGTGGCCCCAATCGTGGTCCGTCCAGGCGGGGCCCCGCTGGTCGTCGATCCCGTGGCCGGCGTCCACGATGAATCCGCAACCGAGGAACTCATGAGTCGAGAGCAAGATCCACGTATTGCTGGCGAGGTCGCTGAGCAGGGCGTCTCCGAGCGCGATGTGGCCATCATCGGCCTGTCCTGCCGCTTTCCCGGCGCGCCGGACGCCGCCGCCTACTGGCGCATGCTGGAGAGTGGCACCGAGGCGGTGCGCGAGCTGAGCGACGAGGAACTGCTGGCGGCCGGCGTGCCACGGCGCGACCTGGCGCGGCCGGACTACGTCAAGGCGGCGAGCTGGATCGACGGCGTGGAGGAGTTCGACGCCGACTTCTTCGGCTATACGCCGCGCGAGGCCGAGATCCTGGACCCGCAGCAGCGCCTGTTCCTGGAGCACGCCTGGTGGGCGCTGGAGGACGCGGGCGTCGAGCCGGCGCGCTTCGATGGCCTAATCGGCGTCTACGCCGGCGTCGCCTGGAACACCTACTTGCTGTCCAACCTGATGAGCCACCGAGGCCTGTTCGACGGCGGCGGCGCCTTCCAGGTCTTCATCACCAACGACAAAGACTTCCTGCCCACGCGCGCCTCCTACAAGCTCGACCTCAAGGGGCCCAGCATGCTGGTGCAGACCAGCTGCTCGACGTCGCTGGTGGCCAGCCACCTGGCGTGCTTGTCGCTGCAGAATTACGAGTGCGACCTGGCGCTGGTCGGCGGCGTGACGGTGAAGGTGCCGCAGCGCGCCGGCTACTTCTACCTCGAGGGCGGTCTGGCGTCGCCGGACGGTCATTGCCGCAGCTTCGACGCCGAGGCCGCCGGTACGGTCTTCGGCAGCGGCATCGGCGTGGTGGTGCTCAAGCGGCTGGCAGAGGCGCTCGAAGACGGCGACCCGATCCGCGCCGTCATCCGCGGTTCGGCGATCAACAACGACGGCTCGGTGAAGGTCAGCTACACGGCGCCCAGCGTCGAGGGCCAGGCCGAGGTGATCGCGGCGGCGCAGGAGCTGGCCGGGGTCGACGCCGAGACCATCCGCTACGTCGAATGCCACGGCACCGGCACCTCGCTGGGGGATCCGATCGAGGTGCGAGCGCTGAGCAAGGTCTTCAGGGCCTCGACGGACAAGCGTGGCTACTGCGCGCTCGGCTCGGTGAAGAGCAACGTCGGTCACCTGGATGCCGCCGCCGGTGTCGCGGGCCTGATCAAGACCACGCTGGCACTGCAGGCCCGGCGCATCCCGCCGACGGTCAACTTCCAGACCCCCAATCCCGCCCTCGACCTGGAGGCCAGCCCGTTCTACATCGCGGCGCGGGCCGAGGACTGGAGCCCGATCGGCGCGCCCGATGCGCCGCGCCGGGCGGGCGTCAGCTCCTTTGGCGTCGGCGGCACCAACGCGCACGTCATCCTGCAGGAGGCACCGCCGCCGCTGGTGGCCGAGGATGCGGTGCCGGCACGTCGTCGACAGTTGATCCTGCTGTCGGCGCGCTCGGGCGAGGCGTTGGAGAGCGCCTGCGCCAACCTACGGGCGCACCTGGAAGCGGGAGCTTCCAGCTCGGAGCCGGACTCGCAGAACGATCCGCTCAGCGAAGGCGAACTGGCGGACATTGCCTACACCCTGCACACCGGTCGCCGCACCTTCAGCCACCGTCGAGCGATCGTCACCGGGGACGCCGAACAGCTCGTGCAGCAGCTGCGCCCAGCGGCCGAGGGTGGTGGCGGTAGCGGCGTGCTGAGCGCCGTCGATCCCGACGAGCCCCGGCCGCGGCCGGTCGCTTTCCTGTTCTCCGGTCAGGGTAGCGTCTATCCCGGGTTGCTCCAGGGCCTGCTGGACGCCGCCGCCGGAGATGGCGCCGCCGAGGCGCTGCAGGAAGCCCTCGACGCTTGCGCCGAGATCCTGCACGGCGAGCCGGACCTGCTGCGCCTGCTCGATTCCGACACTCCCGCGGCCGAGCTGGAGCGCACGCGCCACGCCCAGCCCCTGCTGTTCGCCGTCGAATACGCGCTGGCGCGTCAGTGGCAAGCCTGGGGCGTCGAGCCGGCGGCGTTCCTCGGCCACTCGGTGGGTGAGTACGTCGCCGCTTGCCTGGCCGGGGTGATGGAACTCGAAGACGCGCTGACCCTGGTCGCCGCGCGCGGCCGGCTGATGGATGCGCTGCCGGCCGGTGGCATGCTGGCCGTGCCGCTGCCCGAGGCCGAAGCGCTGGAGCTGGTCGAGCGGCTGCACCGGCAAGGGCACGTGGAGCTGGCGCTGGCGGCGGTCAACGAGCCGGGTCGCTGCGTCGTTGCCGGACCGGACGAGGCGATCGTGGCGTTCCAGGCGGAGTTGGCCACTCTGGACGGCAGCCCGGATGCCAGTTCGAACGGAAGCGCGGAAGGTCGGCCGCTGCACACCTCGCACGCCTTCCACTCGCCAATGATGGAGCCGGCGTGCGAGCCCTTGCGGCAGGTGCTGGCAGGCATCAGCCTGCAACCGCCCGAGATCCCCTTCGTTTCCAACCTGACCGGCACCTGGATCACCGACGAGCAGGCCACCGACCCGGACTACTGGCTGCGTCACCTGCTCCAGCCGGTGCGCTTCGCCGATGGCGTCGGGACACTGCTGGAAGATCCGGCGCGCGTGCTGCTCGAAGTCGGTCCGGGCAACGCCCTGGCGACCCTCGCCGGCCGCCACCCAGCGCGCACGCCACGCCAGCCAGTACTGCACTCCTTGCCGCATCCACGCCAGGCCGAGGAAGGGATCGACGCCTTGGACGTGCTGCTCGAAGCCTACGGTGGCCTGTGGCTGGCCGGCCTCGACCTCGACGGCGAATTGCTCTACGACGGCCAGGCCCGCCGCCGTCGCTCGCTGCCCGGCTATCCGTTCCAGCGTCAGCGCTACTGGATCGAGTCGCAGTGGGATGTCATCGGTAGCGGTTCTTCCGACGCGGCCTCTTCCACGGCTTCTTCCAAGACTGGCGGCGGCGCCCTGCGCCAGCAGCCGGACGTCCAGGATTGGTTCTACCTGCCGAGCTGGCGCCCGGGTCGAGTCGCCGTTGGCGAGCCAGCCAGCTTGCCGGCGACCTGGCTCCTGGCCTTCGACGCGCCCCCCCTGTTGCCGGCGACCGAGCTGGAGGACGGGCTGCGCGCGCTGGGTGCGACGGTGGGCCGCCGCGCGCCGGGGCAGTCGTGGAAGGAGATTCTGCAAGCGGTCTTGACAGCGGTTCCGACCGAGACGGCGACGGACGAGGAACGAAGCCTGGGCGTGCTGCTCGCCACCCGCTCGCCCGACGAACTCGTGACCCTGGCGGCGGCGTTGTCGGAAGTCACGGCGGACGGACAGCGCCAGGTCGCGGTCGAGCTGTGGGTGCTGACCCAAGGCGCCGTCCTGCTGCCGGGAGCCCGTCCGACGGCCACACCGACCGAGGAGGCGGCCGACATCACCGTAGCGGCGCTCAGCGGCCTGCTGCGCGTGCTGCCACAGGAGCAGCCGGCGGTCCGCTGCCGTCTGCTCGACGTCGAAGCCGGCGTCACGGCACGCCAGGTGCTGGCCGAATTGCAGAGTGAGGACGACGCGGAACGGATCGCCCTGCGTCCTGGTGAGCGCTGGGTGGAAGCCTTCGAACCCGCGCCGTTGCCCTTGGTGCCGGAAGCTTCACAGCGGAGTGCCGCTCGCGACGTACTGCTCGTCGGGGCGCTGAGCGGCGAGGCCACCGGTGCCGCGCGCGTGCTGGCCGACAGCTTGCCCGAGGGCGGGCGGCTGTGGCTATTGCTGCCCACCGGCGGTGCGGCGGCCGAGGTCCGGATCGAGACCCAGCGGCGCCGGATCACCGAGCTGGCGGCGCGCCTGTCCGAGCGTGGCGGCAGCGTCGAGGCGCGCGAGGTCGAGCTGGGTGACGCCGAAGCGATCGAGGCGGTGTTGCGCGAGGCGGCTTCCTTCGACCACTTCGCCGGTTTCGCCACGGTGCTGCTGGCACCGCTGGCGGGTTCCCTGGTTGCCGGTTCCGAGGGCGGCGACTCCTCGAGTGGCGATCAGCCGGAACTGCGCACGCTGGCGGATCTGGGCGCCCGGTCGGCGTCGCCACGTCAAGGCTTGCAAGGTCAAGGCTTACGAGACCAAGGCTTGCAGGACGCTCTGCGGCCGATCCTGGACGTGGCGCACGCTCTCGACGCGGCGTTCTCGCGCTGGGTCCACTCGGCGGGGACCCAGCCGGAGGCCTGGCTGCTGACTTCGCTGGCCTCGCTGCTCGGCGGCCTGGCCTTCGGCGAACGCGCCGCCGCCGCTGCTGCGCTCGAAGCCTTCGCGCTCGCCCGCCGTCGCGCCGGGTCCGCGCTGTCCTGGCACAGCGCTGCGCTCGACGTCTGGCAGGTGGACGCCGCCACGACCTCCGGGGCGCCGCTCAACGAGCTGGCGATGACGCCGGCCCAGGGCGAAGACGTTCTGCGCCGGTTGCTGGTGCACGGCGCGTCGAGCGGCGACTGGTTGGTGTCGACCGGCGACCTGGCCGCCCGTCGCGTGCAGCGTCGTCGCGCCATCGACGATCACCGCGCTCTCGTCTTGGGTACGGGTACGGGTACGCAGGGCCAGGACGGTGGCACTGGCGCCGGGCGTCACGCGCGGCCCGACCTGCCAACTCCCTACGCGACACCGTCCAGCGACCTCGAACGGCGCATCGTCGAGGTGTGGAGCCAGTTCCTGGGCTTCGAACAGATCGGTGCCGACGACAACTTCTTCGAGCTGGGCGGCGACAGTTTCATCGCCGTCCAAGTGACGACCCGCCTGCGCCAGGTGCTCGGCGCCGACCTGCCAGTGGCGCGTCTTTACCAGGGGGTGACGCCGCGCGCGCTGGCGCGCCTGCTGGAGAGCGAGGAAGCCCAGCAGGAGCAGCGTCAGGAACGGCTGGAAGAGAAGCGAGAAGTCGCGCGCGACCGGCGTGCCCTGCTGGAACAACGCCGACGAGCCAAGAAGCGATGACGGCAGAGAGGACGAAAGAAGAGACCGTGAAGCAAGATCCCAGAGACCTTCCGACCCGCGACGTCGAGCAGCTGCTCGAACAGCTTCCCGACGGCCTGGACGGCTCCCACGTCGCCATCGTCGGCATGGCCTGCCGCTTGCCCGGCGCCGAGGATCCGGACGCCTTCTGGCGCAACCTGCTCGACGGCGTCGAGAGCATCCGGCGGCTGAGCGACGAAGAACTGGACGCGGTCGGCGTGCCGCCCGAGTTGCGCGCTCGGCCGGAGTACGTCAAGGCGCGGCCGGTGGTCGACGGACACGACTGCTTCGATGCCGAGTTCTTCGGCTACACCGCCGCCGAGGCGCGGCTGATGGACCCGCAGCAACGCCTGCTGCTCGAAGTCGCCTGGGCGGCGCTGGAAGACGCGGGGCACACGCCGGAGGATGGCAGCGGGCCGTTCGGTGTCTTCGCCGGCTCCAAGACCAACACCTACCTCTTCCACCTGGCCGCGCGCCCCGAATTGCTGGCCGGTGAGGACTCGTTGCAGCTGGTGCTGGGCGGCGACCAGGCGATGGTCGCCACGCGGGTGGCCTACAAGCTGGGGCTCAAGGGCCCGGCCTACGGCGTCCAGACCGCCTGCTCGACCGCCCTGGTAGCGGTGCACCTGGCGTGCCAGAGCCTGCAGCTCGGTGAGTGCCGCACTGCCCTGGCCGGCGCCGTGGCGCTCGAGACGCCGCAGCACGCCGGCTACCTCTACGACGCCAACGGCATCTTCAGCCCCGACGGTCACTGCCGTCCCTTCGACGCCGACGCCGGCGGTACCGTCTTCGGCTCGGGCGTCGGCATGGTGGTGCTCAAGCGGCTGGAAGACGCGCTGGCCGACGGCGACACCGTGCGCGCTGTCATTCTGGGTTCGGCGACCAACAACGACGGCAGCGACAAGGCGACCTTCACTGCTCCCAGCGTCGAGGGCCAGACCGACGTCATCGTCGACGCCCTGGCCTATGCTGGCGTCGACGCCGAGGACATCCAGTACGTCGAAGCGCATGGTACCGGCACCGCCCTGGGCGATCCGATCGAGGTGCTGGCGCTGACCCAGGCCTACCGCGCCAGCACGCAGCGCCGTGGTTTCTGTGCGCTGGGCAGTGTCAAGAGCAACATCGGTCACCTCGACGCCGCCGCTGGCGTCGCGGGGCTGATCAAGACCGTGCGCGCGCTGCAAGCCGGCGAACTGCCAACCACGCTGCACTACCAGGCACCCAACCCGCGCATCGACTTCGACAGCAGCCCCTTCTATGTCGTCGGCGAGCGCATGCCCTGGCCGACGGATGCCGGTGCTGCTGGTGCCGGTGCTGCTGATGCCGGCGCTTCCGGAACGCCCCGCCGTGCCGGCCTATCCTCGCTCGGCTTCGGTGGCACCAACGCGCACTTGATCTTGCAGCAAGCCCCGGCGCTGCCGTCCCTGCAGGAACCCATGCAGGAACCTGGGCAAGAGAACGAGCCAGCCTTGGCGTTGCAGCTGCTGCCGCTGTCGGCGCGCACCGAGACGGCGCTAGAGCGTCAGTGCGAGCGGCTCGATCGCTACTTGCAGCAGCACACCGCCAGCTGGACTGCCGTGGATCTGCAAGACGCCGCCTGGACGCTGCAAGTTGGCCGTCGTGCGTTCGCGCACCGCGCCGTGCGGGTGCAGGGTTGCGCCGAGGCGCCCGGTTCGCAGGACGTGAGTTGGTCGCAGGACGTGAGTTGGATCCAGGGTGAGACGCTGGCGACGCCACCGCGTGCCCTCTTCCTGCTGCCCGGCCAGGGCGCGCAGTACCCTGGCATGGGCGCCGAGCTGTACCGCGGCGAGCCCGAGTACCGGCGCTGGCTCGATTGCTGCCTCGACCTGATGGCGACCGACCTGCCCGAGCTGCGCGGCTGGTTGCTGGAGGCGAGCGTCGAAGACGAGGAAGCGGCTGCGGCGCTGCGGCGCACCGAGCACACCCAGCCGGCGCTGTTCGCCGTCGAGTTCGCGCTGGCGCGCTTGTGGATGTCCTGGGGCATCGAGCCGGCCGCCTTGCTCGGTCACTCCATCGGCGAACTGGTCGCCGCCTGCCTGGCCGGTGTCTTCGACCTCGAAACTGCCGTCCGCCTGGTGCTCGAACGCGGCCGGCGCATGGGCGCGCAGCCGGCTGGCGCGATGCTGGCGGTGGAGGCCGACGAAGCCGCGCTGGCGCCCCTTCTCGCAGACGCGGAAGGAATCGAGCTGGCCGCCGTCAACACGCCACGCCGTCGGGTCCTCGCCGGACCGGTCGCGGCGATCGAGGCGCTGGCGGCGAAGCTGGACGAGGCCGAAGCGCGGGGGACAGCCCTGCGGCAGCGCCGGCTGCACACCTCGCACGCCTTCCACACCGCGGCCATGGAGCCAGCCATGGAGCCGCTGCGCCAGCTGCTCGAAGGCGTCCGGTTGCGGCCGCCCCAGCTGCGCTTCTTCTCCAACGTCAGCGGCACCTGGATCACCGACGCCCAGGCCACCGACCCGGCCTATTGGGCCGCCCAGCTGCGCCAGCCGGTGCGCTTCAGCGACGCGCTCGACGTGTTGTTTGGAGCTGAAACGGAGTCCTGGATGGCGCTCGAGATCGGCCCCGGCACCACGCTGTCGACGTTCTTGCGCGAGCATCCCAAGGGTGGCAAGAACACCGGTGACACCGTCGAGGTACGCAGCGCCGGCTGCCTGCCGCACCCCAGCGACACGCGCGGCGCCGCCGAGGTCACGCTCAGCGCCCTGGGCCGCTGGTGGATCGCCGGGGGGGCGGTCGACTGGCCCGCCTTCCACGGCGGCTCGGTCATCCATCGCCGTCGCCGGCCGCTGCCCACCTACGCCTTCGAGCGCCGCCGTCACTGGATGGAAGGGGTGCCGAACTGGGTACCAACTGATGTACCAGCTGATGTGCCCGAAGCCCCGGTCCAGGAAGCTCCGCGGCTCACCCTCGACCGCTTGGACGATCCCGCCGACTGGCTCTACCGCCCGACCTGGCGTGCCGCGCCGCTGGCGATGGAGGGTCGTGAGGCGCTGCCGGAGGATGGGCCCTGGCTGCTGCTCGACCCGGATGGCTCGCCGCTGGGGGCTGAGCTGCAGCAAGCTTTGCAGGGCGGTCCGCAACGCGTGCTGCGCCCGGAGCCGCACGAGGTCGCCGACCTGGATGGGCTGTTCGCACGCCTGAGCGCCACCGGCGACACGCCGGCGCAGGTGCTCTACCTGGGGCTGGCGTCTCGAGCAGAACCAGCAGCGGAAGATCTCGACCCCGAACAGGATCTACAGCGCGCCTTCTTCGACCTGCTACGCTTGGCGCAGGCGCTGGGCAAGCAAACGAAGCCGGTCACCCTCACCGTCGTTTCCCGCGCCGTCCTGGCGGCGGAGGAAGGCGATGCCGCCGCGTTGCGCCCTGAGCGGGCGGCGGCGAGCGGTCTGGTCAAGGTGCTGCCCAAGGAAGCGCCGCAGGTGAGCGTCCGTCTGCTCGACCTGCCGCTGATCGATGGCGCCAAGCTGGCCGAGCCCGTGCTAGCAGATACCGTGCTAGCAGATGCCGTGCTAGCAGAGCTGGCCGAGCCCGTAACCACGGGTTCGACGGTGCTGGCTCGCCGTGGCGAGGATCTAGAACGACGCTACGTCGAGGACTACGAGTCGTGGACCCCGCGGCGGGACCCATCCGAGGAAGCCCCGGCGCGTGGCCTGCGCTTGCGGGCCGGTGGTGTCTACCTGGTCACCGGCGGTCTGGGCGGCGTCGGCTCGGTGCTGGCCGAGCGCCTGCTGCGGCGCGTCGAGAGGCCGCCTGAGGGGGAAACCGCCGAGCCGGTGCGCCTGGTACTCACCGCCCGTCGCGTACCGGATCTCGATGCCAGTCCGGACGCTGGCTCTGACACAGACCGTGAACCCGACGAGCGCGTGGCGCGCGTGCGCCGCCTGGAAGCGCTCGGCGCCGAGGTGATTGTGCTGGCCGCCGACGCCGCCGACCCCGAGGCCATGCGCGGCGTCTTCGACACCGTGCGGGCGCGCTGGGGGCGCATCGACGGTGCCCTGCACGCCGCTGGCATCGCGGGCGGTGGCCTGATCCAGCTCAAGACGCCCGAGCAGGCGTCGGCGGTGCTGGCGCCCAAGGTCGCGGGTGCGCGCCTGCTGGCCGAGCTCTTGGACACTCAGCTCCTGGACACTCAGCTCCTGGACACTCAGCTCCTGGACAGTCACGAGACCTCGAAGCAGGAGCCCTTCCTGCTCCTCATGTCGTCGCTGCAAACCGCGCTGGCCGACTTTGGCCAGGTCGACTACACCGCCGCCAACGCCGTCCTCGACGCCCTCGCCGAGGCCCGCCGTGCCGCCGGCAAGCCGACCCTGGCGCTGGCCTGGGACAATTGGAGCGAGGTCGGCCTGCTGCTGCACACCGAGCTGCCCGAGCACCTGCGGCCCTGGCGCGAAGAGCTGATCGCCAAGGCCATCCGGCCGCAGGAAGCGGGTGATCTCTTCGAGCGTGTGCTGGACAGCTTCCCGGATGGCGCCTTCCCGGAGCGTGATGTGCCGCCGCGGCTGGTGATCACCACCCAGGAGCTGCACGGCCGTATCGAGCTGTCGCGCGCTTTCGACCGCGACACCATCCTCGGCCAGCTGAGCACGCCTGCCTCTGGGGCCGGCGCGCCCTTGAACGTTGAACTCCCTCCCCAAATCCGGCAACTCCGAGGCGCCGCGTTGCGCCGACGGGTGGTCGAGATCTGGCGCCGCGTGCTCGAACTCGACGGCCTGGCGCCGGACGACAACTTCTTCGACCTGGGTGGCGACTCGCTGGCCGGTCTGCGCCTGATTTCCGAACTCAACCGTGGTCTCGGTCTCGAAGGCACCACCGCCGCGCTCACCCCGGTGCAGCTCTACGAGGCCCCGAGCGCCAGCTCACTGGCGGCGGCGCTGGAGAAGCGGTTGGGCCCGGCGACGCCGGGTGTAGCTGTTGAAACGGACCTGGTGCAGCGCAAGGCGGCCGAGGTCGTCCGTGCCGCTGCCGGGCAGACCCGCCACGGCGGCGACGTCGCGATCATCGGCCTGGCCGGTCGCTTCCCGGGCGCCGGCAGCGTCGACGAGCTGTGGCGGAACCTGCTCGACGGCGTCGAGGGCATCCGCTTCTTCGACGACGACGAACTGCGCGCCGCCGGCGTGCCCGAGGCGCTGCTGAGTCACCAGCGCTACGTCAAGGCGCGGGCGCTGGTCGATGGCGTCGAGGACTTCGACGCCGGCTTCTTCGCCTGCACGCCGCGCGAGGCGCAGGTGATGGACCCGCAGCAGCGCCTGTTCCTGGAATGCTCTTGGCAAGCGCTCGAAGACGCCGGCTACGGCGAGCCGAAGGCGATCCGCGGTCGCGCGGGGGTGTTCGCCGGCGCCAGCATCAGCTCCTACCTGCAGAACCTGTACTCCAACCCGGCGCTGCTGCGCGAGGTCGGCGACTTCCAGGCCATGCTGGGCAACGAGAAGGACTCGCTGGCCACCCGCGTCTCCTACAAGCTCGACCTCACCGGCCCCAGCCTGGCGGTGCAGAGCTACTGCTCGTCGTCGCTGGTCGCTGTGCACCTGGCGGTGCGCGCGCTGCGCGGCGGCGAGTGCGAGCTGGCGCTGGCCGGCGGCGCCACCGTCAACCTGCCGCAGCAGGCCGGCTATCTGTACGACGAAGGCAGCTATCTCTCGGGTGATGGCCACGTGCGCACCTTCGACGCCGACGCGCAGGGCATCGTCTTCGGCGACGGCGTCGGCGTGGTGGTGCTCAAGCGACTGGCCGACGCGCTGGCCGATGGCGACCGCATCGACGCGGTGATCAAGGGTTCGGCGGTCAACAACGACGGCGCGCTCAAGGTCGGCTTCGTGGCGCCCGGCGTCGAGGGGCAGGTGCGGGTGATCCGCGACGCCCTCGACGATGCCGGCGTCGCCCCGCACAGCGTCGGCTACGTCGAGGCGCACGGCACCGGCACGCCGCTGGGCGATCCGATCGAGATCACCGCCTTGACCCGCGCCTGGCGCGAGCAAGGGCAACAGGTCGACGAGGCATCGGAGCTGGCCCAGGTACCGGAACCGGGAAGCTGCGTCATCGGTTCGATCAAGACCAACGTCGGTCACCTCGACCGCGCCGCTGGCGTCACCGGCCTGATCAAGGCGGCCTTGACCCTGCGCGAGGGCGTCATCCCGCCGCTGCTGCACTTCCGCCGTCCCAACCCCAAGATCGACTTCGCCGCCACCCCCTTCCGCATCACCACCGAGAGCCTGCCCTGGCCGCGTGGCGCATCCCCCCGGCGCGCGGCGGTCAGCGCGCTGGGCATCGGCGGCACCAATGCGCATGTCGTCCTGCAGGAAGCCCCGCAGGAGGAAGCACCGCGGGTAGCGGAAACTCAGCCGCAGCTGCTCACTCTGTCGGCCCGTTCCGAGACGGCGCTGGCGACGGCGTCGGAGCGGCTGGTCGAGGCTCTGGAGGCGCATCTCGAAGGGCAAAGCGGGGGGCAGGTTCGGGGCAACCCCGAAGACCTGGCGCTGGCCGACATCGCCTGGACTCTCCAGACCGGCCGCCGCGCCTTCAGCCACCGCCGTACCGTCGTCGCCCGCGACCTGCGCGACGCCGTCGAGCGCCTGCGCCAGCCGGCCACCGGGCCACAGCAGGGGGGGCGCACCGGCACCGTCGAGGCCGAGCGGGAAGCACCCTCCGTGGTCTTCCTCTTCCCTGGCCTGGGCGCCCAATATGCCGGCATGGCGCGTGGTCTCTACGCCGCCGACCCCGCCTTCCGCGCCGATCTCGACCGCGCCCTCGACCGCCTGGCCGAGCTGCTGGGCGAAGATCTGCGAGCCGTGCTGCTGCCAGAGCTGCTACCGGACACGGAAGAAGAGACCGTCGCCCGTGAGACGACGGGACCGGGACCCGACCTGCGGCGCATGCTCGGGCGCGGCCCCGGCGCCCAAGAAGGTACACAGGCGTCGAGCCACGCTGACGACGAGCTACGGCGCACCGATCGCAGTCAGCCGGCGGTGTTCGCCGTCGAGTGGGCGCTGGCCCGCTATTGGCAGCGCCGTGGCGTCGAACCGGTGGCGATGATCGGCTACAGCATCGGCGAGCTGACCGCCGCCTGCGTTGCCGAGGTGCTCGACCTGGACGAGGCACTGCGCCTGGTTGCCCTGCGCGCGCGGCTGATCCAGCGCCAACCCGGTGGTGCCATGCTCGCCGTGTCGTTGGGCGAGACGGCGGCAGCTCCCTACCTGCAAGACGGCCCAGCAGACGACGGGATCTCCCTGTCGGGCATCAACGCGCCCGAACAGGTGGTGCTGGCCGGCAGCGAGGCGGTGATCAACGCGCTCAGCCAGCGCCTGGACGCCGACGGCGTCGCCTGGCGTCGCCTGCAAACCAGCCATGCCTTCCACTCGCACCTGCTCGAAGCCTGCACCGACGAGCTGGTCGAGCTGGTGCGCGACTTCGACCTGCAGCCGCCGCGCCGGCCGTACCTGTCGAACGTCACGGGTACCTGGATCACCGCTGAGCAAGCGACGGACCCGACGTACTGGGCGCGTCACATGGTGCAGCCGGTGCGCTTCGCACCCGCGATCGCTGAGTTGCTGTCCACGGGCGAGTCCACCCTCTTCCTCGAGGTCGGTCCCGGGCAAACGCTGAGCAGCCTGGTGCTGCAGCAGGTGGAGTCGCCAGCGCCGGATAACTCAGCGCCGGATAACTCGGCGCCGAGTAGCACCATCACCGCCGTCGCCTCGCTGCGCCACGCCTACGAGAGCTGGGACGACAGCGCCTTCCTGCTCGACGCCCTCGGCCGCCTGTGGCTGGCCGGTGTCGAGGTCGATTGGCGCGCCGCTCACGCCAGCCGGACCGACGGCACGTCACCGCGCCGCTGCCGCCTGCCCACCTATCCCTTCGAGCGCCAGCGTTACTGGGTCGAGCCAGGGGCCGGCATGGGGGCTACGGCGGTCAACCCGGCGGCGCGCGAGCTCACTGGTTCGACAGCTGGAACGTCGGCTGGGGCCGCGGCCTATGTCCACGGGCACAGCGCGCCGGCGCTGGCCGTCGACACTGTTCTGCGCGAGGACGGAACCTACCTGCTCGTTGGCCCCGCGTCGCCCCTGCAAGCGGCGATCGAGGCCGAGCTGCGACGCCACACCGAGCGCGTCGAGCACCTGGCGTCCCCGGCCGACCTGGCCACCGAGCTGCCGACCCTGCTGGCGCAGGCCTACGCGCGTCACGGCCTGGTGCACGGCCTGATCTGGCTGGCTGCACTGTCCGTAGATGTACCGGGCGATGCCGGAACCCGTGCAGGAGACGCGCTGGCCACGGCGACGGCCGATCTCGGTGCCCTGGTGGAAGTCGTCGAGGGTGCCGCCTTCGACTTCACGCTCGTGCTGACGACGGGCTCGACGGCGACCGGAGCCGCGGGGGAAGCGGTGGCACTGGAGGAAGCCTGGCGTCACACCGTCGACGCCCTGCTCGGCGAACGCCTGCGGCAGCAAGCCGACCCCTACTGGCTGCACGCCCACGTCTACCTGCCCGCTGAGGAAGAGGGCGATGGTGAGAGCGAGGGAAGGCAATTCGAGGCGGACACCGCGCGCGACCTCTTCCGCGTCGCCGAGGACCGGCGGCCCGTCTTCGGTGGTGTTGTGCCTGCGCCGCTCGTTGCTACAGGAGCGGAGGTCCCCGCCGCGGTCGTGCGCAACCTGGCAGGAGCCAGCGCGCCGCGGGGCGAGATCGAGGCGACCCTGGCTCGTTTCTGGGAAGAATTGCTCGGCGTGCGGCCCGTCGGCCGGCACGACAACTTTCTGGAGCTGGGCGGCGACTCGCTGCTCGCCACCCGTCTGATCGGGCGCGTGCGCGAACACTTCCGCGTCGAATTGCCGGTGCGGCTGTTCTTCGAGGGCGCCACCGTCGCGGAACTGGCCGAGGAGCTGACCTCTGCCCTCAACCCCGAGGGAGGCTCGGAGGTAGGCTCGGAGCTTGGTTCGGACGTGGCGGACGCGTCCATTCCGCGCCAGGACGACGATGCACCGCTGTACCTGTCGCTGACCCAGGAACGTCTGTGGTTCCTCGATCGCCTGGACCCCGGCAACCCCGCCTTCAACGTGCCAGCCGCCGTCGCCCTCGAGGGGCCGCTCGATGTGCGTCGTTTGCAGGCCGCCGCCGCTGGCCTGGTGCGCCGTCACGACGGCCTGCGCGCCGGCTTCGGCGAGCACGACTCGGGTGAGGAGCAAGGCCGCCCACGGCTGATTCCGGGCGCCTTCACCGGTGTCCCCGACTTGCCGGTGGTCGACGTGAGCCGCCTACGCGAAGTCGACCAGGCATCGCTGGCGCCGAGGCTGTTCACTGAGCTCAACCGCCTGCCCTTCGACCTCGCCTCGCCGCCGCTGCTACGCCTGCTGCTCGTGCGCCTGTCGGCAGATGGGGCGTCGCATGGGTCGTTGCAGCACCACCAAGCCGCGCTGGTGTTGCACCACATCGTGTGCGACACCTGGTCCGTCGGCTTGCTGGTCGCCGAGCTGGCCGCTCTCTACGACGATCCGGCCCGCGAGCACGATCCAGCTCAGCTCCCAGGTCCCTCCATTCGCTTCCACGACTACGCCGCCTGGCAGCGCCGGATGCTCGAAGGTGACGAGCTGGGGCTGGACCGGCACCTGGCCTGGTGGCGCCAGGCGCTCGACGGCCTGCCCGAAGCCCTCGAGCTGCCGCTCGACCACCCGCGCCCGGCCGTCTTGGGCAGCGAAGGTGGTCGTGTCTTCGTGCGCATCCCTGCGGCGCTGACGCGGCAGCTGGCGACGCTCGCCCGTGCCCACGGCGCCTCGCTCTACATGGTGCTGCTGGCCGCCTGGGCGGCGCTGCTCAGCCGCTGGAGCGGGGAGCGCGACCTCGCCGTCGGTCTGCCGGTGGCCAACCGTGATCGGCGCGAGCTGGAAGGTCTGGTCGGGCCGCTGCTCAACACCCTGGTGCTGCGCTGTGATCTCTCGACCACGCAGGGCGAGTCCTGTTTCGAAGCCCCGACCTTCGAGCAGCTCGTCGAGCGTGCCAAGACGACCGTCCTGGGCGCCTTCGAGCACCAGGACTATCCCTTCGACCGCCTGGTCGAGGAGCTACGGCCGCAGCGAGACACCGGCCGCAACGCCCTGTTCCAGGTCGACTTCGTGCTGCAGACCGCGCCGCGTCCCGAGATGGCGGCCGCCGGGCTGACGCTGCGACCACTGGACGTCGAGGCCGGCGTGGCGCAGATCGACCTGTCGCTGCAGCTGACCGACGTCGAGGGCGTGCTCGAAGGCTGGTTCGAGTACCACCGCGAGCTGTTCGATGCCAGCACCATCCTGCGCCTGCGCGGCCAGTTCGAGCGCTTGTTGCGCGCGGCGGTCGAGGCGCCGGAGATGGCGTTGACGCGCTTGCCGCTGCTGGCGGAGGCGGAGCGGCACCAGTTGCTGTGGGAGTGGGCGGAGGAGGTGGGAGCCCTCACTCCCTCTCTGGCTCTGCTCCAGCCGTTGCTCGGCACTGCCGCGGAGCGGCCGGACGTGGTGGTGGGGGAGTGGTCTGGCGGGCCGGCTGCGGGGATGGAGGATCGGCCCTGGCCGGTCATGCTGAGCTATGGTGAGCTGGTGCGCCGGGGGCTCGGCATGGCCCGCACGTTGAGAGGGCTGCTGGCGGGCGGATCGACGTCCCCGGGCGTCGCGCCGGTCGGCCTCGGGATCGAGCGTGGTCCTGACCAGCTGGTCGCCGTGTTGGCCGTGCTCGCCGCCGGTGCTCCCTACCTGCCGCTCGATCCCGCCGCGCCGCCGCGTCGCGTAGCCGAACTTCTCGCCGACGCCGGGGCGCCGCTGCTGCTCGCCGGTCCTGGGCTGGCGGTCGCGCTGCTGGAGCGCTGTGACGTATCGCCGCAAGCCGGTGAACCGGCGGGGCCGCCGGAAGCCGGCGACGTGTTGCTGCCGCCGGTGCTCGGTTTGCGCGCCGGGGAGCTGGTCGGGGCGGACGGTGAGGTTCTAGCTGCGGTCGAGGCGCCGGGCACTGTCCCGGAGGCCGTACCCGCCGAGGCCCCGGCCTACGTTCTGTATACCTCCGGCTCCACCGGTCGCCCCAAGGGCGTGGTGGTGCCGCGTGCCGCTGTCGCCAACTACGGGCGCGACGTGGCCCAACGCTTCGCCCTGCGCCCGGGCTGCCGCATGCTGCAGTTCGCCGCTCTGCACTTCGACGCCAGCGTCGAAGAGATCTTCGGTGCCTGGGCCGCCGGCGCCACCCTGGTGGCGCGCGACGATGCCTGGCTCAGCTCGTCGGAAGCCTTCCTCGACCACCTGGCGGCCGAGGCGGTGGAGGTGGCGGAGGTACCGACGGCGCTGTGGCACCAGCTGGCGCAGACGCTGGTCGAAGGGCCCGAGCGCCTGTGGCCCGGCGTACGCCGCGTGGTGATCGGCGGTGAGCGAGCGCTCGAATCCCGACTCGCCGACTGGCGACGTGTCGTGCCGGCGGAGGTCGAGCTGCTCAACGCCTATGGCCCGACCGAGACCACCGTCTCGATCAGCTTCAGCGACCTGAGTCGCGCCGCCCGCCTGCCCGGTCGCGAGTTACCTATCGGTCGCCCCGCCGCCGGCGCGCGCCTCTACGTCGTCGATCCGTCGAGCCCCGCCGTCGAGCTGCAGCCGCTCCTGGTGCCCGGCGAGCTTGTCGCCGGAGGCCCAGGCCTCGCGTGGGGGTATCTCGCTCGACCCGCCCAGACCGCCCAGAGCTTCATTCCGAGTCCGTTCCCCGCTGGCGGGCGCCTCTACCGCACCGGAGACCTCGTCCGCTGGCGGCCCGACGGCCAGCTCGAATTTCTCGGCCGCCTCGACCAGCAGGTGCAGGTGCGCGGCTTCCGCGTCGAGCCGGGGGAGATCGAGACGGTGCTGGCGACGCATCCCGCGGTGCTCGAAACTGTCGTGCTGCCGCAGGTCGAGGCGAGCGGCGACACGCGCCTGGTGGCCTACCTGCGCGCCGCGTTCAGCACCACAGACGAAACCACCGACGCCGACCTTGGCGCCTTCCTGGCACAGCGCCTGCCGGCCTACATGGTGCCCGCTGCATTCGTCCGTCTCGACGCCTTCCCGCTCACCCCGTCCGGCAAGGTCGACCGCCGCCGGCTGAGCCTGCAAGCGCCTTCGTCGTCGGGCTCGGCAGGGTTGGGCTCGACGGCCAGTCCTGGTACCAGGGGCCAGGGTGCTGCTCCGCGCACGCCGGCCGAAGAAGTGATGCTCGACATCTGGCGCCGTCTTCTCGACGCGCCCCACCTGGGCGTCGACGACGATCTCTTCCAGCACGGCGCCCACTCGCTGCTCATTACCCAGGCCGCCTCGCGCATTCGCGCCGCCTTCGGTGCCGAGCTGCCGCTGCGCGACGTCTTTGCCGCGCCCACCGTCGCCGGCCTGGTGCGCCGCGTCGATGCCTTGCGGGGCGAGCGTTCCGGCGTCACCTTCGAGCCGTTGCGCCCGGTGCCGCGCGAGACCCTACCGGAGCTGGGTTTCCCCGACGGACCGCCGCTGTCGTTCACCCAGGAGCGCATGTGGTTCCTGCAGCAGCTGTATCCGGGTATGTCGGCCTACAACGTGCCGGGTGCCGTGCGCCTGTGCGGCAAGCTGTTGCCGGCGGTGCTCGAGACGGCGCTCGGCGAGGTGGTGCGGCGGCACGAGATCTTCCGCACGCGTTTCGAGCAGGCCGCGGGTTCG
>CBDUPA010000017.1:0-150324 GCA_965368975.1 uncultured bacterium
AGCGGTACGAGATCAAGCTGACCGGTAACATCAACTCCTCGCACACCGTGCAGGCTGCCTACACCGAGAACGAGACGACCCAGTTCCGTCCGTCCTTCAGCTTCTCGATCGACCCGCGTACGGCCAAGACCCGCACGCTGCCGAACGAGCTGAGCGTGGCGCGCTACAACGGTGTCTGGACCTCGAACCTGTTCGCCGAGCTGCAATATTCGGAGAAGAAGTTCCAGTTCTCCGACTCCGGCGGCACCTCGACCGCGCTGGTCGACTCGCCGTTCCTGAGCTTCCAGAATGGTCTGGGCCACTTCAACCAGCCTTACTTCGATGCCACCGATCCCGAGGATCGCAACAACGAGCAGCTGGCTGGTAGCCTGTCCTACTTCGCTTCGACCGAAGCTCTGGGTTCGCATGACCTGAAGGTCGGCTTCGAGCAGTTCAAGACCTACCGCACCGGCGGTAACTCGCAGTCCGCCACCAGCTACGTCTGGGAGGCCGACTACCTGGCCGACGCCAACGGTCTGCCGGTCCTGGACAGCCAGGGTCGTCTGCAGCCGGTGTTCACGCCGGGCTTCGGCACGATCATCGAGAACTGGATCGCCCAGCGCGGTGCCCGTCTCAACATCGAGACCACCTCGCTGTACGTCAACGATCGCTGGAACCTGAACGACAACTGGTCGTTCAACGTCGGTTTCCGCTACGAGGACGTGAGTGGTGACGCCACGGGTGGCCTGAAGCCGGTCGACACGACCGCTTTCGTGCCGCGTCTGGCCGCTTCCTACGATGTGTACGGTGACGGCAAGTACAAGGTCGACCTGACCTACGCCGAGTACGCCGGCAAGTACAGCGAGACGCAGTTCGGTGAGACCACCAACGTGGGCAACCCGGATGTGATCTTCAGCTTCTACAACGGTCCTGCGGGCGCTGGTCTGGACTTCGCTCCGGGCTTCGACCTGACCAACTACGTTCCGTACAACGCGAACTTCCCGACGCAGAGCGTCTTCTTCGACGGCGACATCAGCTCGCCGGTGGCGGAAGAGTTCACCCTGTCGGTGGGCGCTGAGATCGGTCGTGGTGGTTATCTGAAGATGACCTACACCGATCGTGAGATGAGCAACTTCGTCGAAGACTTCATCAACGATCCGGCCAACCCGGTTCTGGTCGAGACGGCCGCGGGCACCCTGGTGGTGGACCGTACCCTCTACTCCAACACCGACGTGCCGGAGCGCGTGTACCAGTCCCTGCAGCTGCAGGGCCGCTACCGCCTGTCGAACAACTGGATGGTCGAGGGTCACTGGACCCACCAGTTGAAGAACGAAGGCAACTTCGAGGGTGAAGGCACCAACACTCCGGGTATCTCGTCGAGCTTCGGCGACTACCCCGAGATCCTGGTGCCGGGCCGTAACTTCCCGAGTGGTCGCCTCAACGACTACCAGGAAGATCGTGTCCGCCTGTGGACCACCTACAACTTCAACCTCGGCCGTGCCGGCAACCTGGGCCTGAGCCTGCTGTTCAACTACGACAGCGCGCTCACGTTCAGCCTGTCCGACACCAACGAGCCGTTGTCGGCGATCCAGCAGGCCCGCAACCCGGGTTACATCGGTCTGGCCTCCCAGACGATCTTCTTCGGCGAGCGCGGCAGCCAGGAGTACAACGACTCCTACACCTTCGACCTGGCGGTCAACTACAGCCTGCCGGTCTGGCGTAGCGTCGAGCCCTGGTTCAAGCTGGAGGTTCGCAACCTGCTGAACGAGGATAGGGTCGTGTTCTTCAACACCACCGTGTCCGCGATCGATGCTGGCCCGACGGATGCCGACGGTATCCCGACCACCTTCGTCACCGGTTCGCAGTTCGGCAACCCGACCTCCAACGGCTCCTACGTGACGCCGCGGGAGTACCTGATCTCTGGTGGTATCCGGTTCTAAGACCGCATGACCTCATCGGGATCTGACGATCCTGATCGGAGATGAAAGGGACGGCGCAAGCCGTCCCTTTCTTGCGTTCAGGGGCAATACTGCGCTGCTTCTTGGGGTAGCGGTGGGCGAACAAACCTACGTCTTGTTGGAATTGGACAAACGCTGCGGCCTTCGCTAGAATCCGAACAAATATGTCATCGCGGTCGCCCAAGTGCGGCGACTTTCCAACTGAGATGGTGTGTGTGCCGGGTACTGGCTCGCGAGTCGAGCTGAGTTGTTTGGGTGTAATGGCTGCAATGTCGTTGTTGTGGCCGTACCCTGGTACTCCATCAACCCCACGTTCCCCAAGGAGGATTCGAATGAATCTGAGGCGTTGTTCTCTATCCCTACTTGCTCTGGCTTTGCTGTTGTTGCCCGCAGCTGCCTGGGCTCAGGGCACCCAGACTGGTACCCTCACTGGTCAGGCCACTGATTCCAACGGTGAAGGGCTGCCGGGCGTTACGGTCACCGCGACCTCGCCATCCCTATTGGGTGCGCGCACTGCGTTCACCGGCTCTAACGGTGACTATGTGCTGCGCGGCCTGCCGCCGGGCAGCTATACCGTGATCTTCGAACTCGAAGGTATGACTACCGTCGAGCGTACCGCGTCTGTCGAGCTGGGTCGTCCCGCCCGTGTGGATGCGCGGCTGCAGGTGAGTGCGGTGGAGGAGACCATCGTGGTACGGGGTGAAAGCCCGACGGCCCTCGAGACCTCCTCGGTCGGTGCCAACTATGATGCAGAGATGATCGACTCGCTGGCCACCAGCCGCACGCTGTTCGGTATCGCGCAGCTGGCTCCGGGCCTGACCACGAACACGCCCAACGGCGGCCAGGTGACCATCTCCGGTGCCTTCGGCTACGACAACGTATTCCTGGTCGACGGCGTAGACGTCAACGACAACCTGTTCGGCTCGGCCAACAGCCTGTTCATCGAGGACGCGATCGAGGAGACCCAGGTCCTAACCTCGGGTATTTCCGCCGAGTACGGCCGCTTTACCGGCGGTGTCATCAACGCCATCACCAAGAGTGGTGGCAACGAGTTCAGCGGTTCCTTCCGTGTCGACCTGACCAACCCGCAATGGCGTGACGAAACGCCGCTCGAGGACGAGCGCGGCATCGAGCGCGAGGATATTCAGAACGAGGTCTTCTCCGCGACTCTGGGCGGCTACGTGGTCAAGGACCAGGTGTGGTTCTTCCTCGCCGGTCGTGATCAGTCCACGGCTACACAGCATGTGATGCGTATCACTGAGATTCCTGTCACCCGTACCACCGACAACGAGCGCTTCGAGATCAAGCTGACGGGTAACATCAACGCCTCGCACACTCTGCAGGCCACCTATACCGAGAACGAGACCAACCAGTTCCGCCCCTCGTTCAGCAACTCGATCGACCTGCGCACGACCAAGTCGAGGACGCTGCCCAACGATCTATCGGTGGTGCGTTACAACGGTGTTCTGAGTTCCAACCTGTTCGCCGAGCTGCAGTACTCGGAGAAGAAGTTTCAGTTCTCGGACAGTGGTGGTACGTCGACCGACATCGTCGACTCGCCGTTCTTCGGTTTCAACCAGGGGCTCGTGAGCCACTACAACGCTCCCTACTTCGATGCCAACGATCCCGAGGATCGCAACAACGAGCAGCTGGCGGGTAGCCTCTCCTACTTCGCGGCCTCCGACACGCTGGGGTCGCACGACGTCAAGTTCGGCTTCGAGCAGTTCCAGACCACACGTACCGGTGGCAACTCGCAGTCTGCTACCAGCTACGTCTTCAACGCCGATTTTCTCGAAGACGCCAACGGCGAACCGATCTACGATGCCCAGGGGCGCTTGCAACCGATCTTCACTCCAGGCTTCGACACCACGATCGAGAACTGGATTGCGGTGCGCGGTGCCGAGCTGAACATCGAGACCACTTCGTTCTACGTCAACGATCGCTGGAACCTGGATGACCGCTGGTCCTTCAACATCGGTTTCCGCTATGAGGACGTGCAGGGCGATTCCACCGGTGGCCTGAAGCCAGTCGATACCAACGCTCTGGTGCCCCGCTTGGCCGCGTCCTACGATGTACGAGGTGACGGCAAGTACAAGGTCGATCTGACCTACGCCGAGTACGCCGGTAAGTACAACGAGACCCAATTCGGCGAAGTCACCAACGTCGGCAACCCTGACGTCATTCTCGGCTTCTACCTGGGCCCCCCAGGCGTCGGTCTCGATTATGCGCCGGGCCTGGATCCGAGCAACTACATCCCGTACAACGCCAACTTCCCGACCGCCAGCGTCTTCTTCGATCCGGACATCAGCTCGCCGATCGCTGAAGAGTGGACCTTGTCCGTGGGCGCTGAGATCGGCCGTGGTGGTTATTTGAAGATGACTTTCACCGATCGTGAGATGAGCAACTTCGTCGAAGACTTCATCAACGATCCGCTCAACCCGGTAGTAGTAGAAAGTCCTGTCGGTACCTTGGTGGTTGACCGCACCTTCTACACCAATAGCGACATCCCGGAGCGTGCCTACCAGGCACTGCAGTTGCAGGGTCGCTACCGCATCAGCAACAACTGGTTGGTCGAAGGTCACTGGACGCGTCAGCTGAAGAACGACGGAAACTTCGAGGGTGAGGCTGGCAGTCAGCCGGGTTTGCCATCCTCGTTCGGCGACTATCCTGAAGTCCTGGTAGCCGAGCGCAACTTCCCGAAGGGCACGCTCAACGATTTCCAGGAGGACCGGATCCGCTTGTGGACGACCTATAACTTCAACCTCGGCCGAGCCGGCACCCTCGGTGCCAGCCTGCTGTTCAACTACGACTCGGCACTTACCTATAGCCTGGCTGATGCCAATGAGCCACTGTCGGCGATTCAGCTGGCACGTAACCCCGGTTACCAGGGTTTGAGCACGCAGACCATCTTCTTTGGCGAGCGTGGCAGTCAGGAGTACGAGGACGAGTACACCTTCGACCTGGCGCTCAACTACAGCCTACCGGTGTGGCGTAGCGTCGAGCCTTGGTTGAAGCTCGAGGTGCGCAATGTGCTGAACGAAGACAAGGCTGTCTTCTTCAACACCTCGGTCTTCGCCGTGGATGATGGTCCCGTCGACGAGCACGGTATTCCGACTACCTACGTGCAGGGTTCCCGCTTCGGAACGCCAACGTCCAACGGCTCCTTCGTGACGCCGCGGGAGTACCGGATTTCGGCGGGTATCCGCTTCTGATCGACGGTTGACTCGGGAAACCCCGCCGCGTGCGGGGCTGACCTAGAACGGCCGGGGTGTTGGTGCCCCGGCCGTTTTGCATCGGGAGCCCCGCGCGCGGGGCGGCCCACATCCGGAATCTGGATTCCCCGCCCTTACACCGCCTGCTCGCGCGTGGTCAGGAACTTGATGTCCGGCCAGTCTTCCTGTGACTGCGTCAGGTGCCAGGGATTGCGCGCCATCAGCACCGGGGCGCCGTTGTGGTCGTTGGCGATGGCGGCGTCGTTGTCCTTGAGGAAAGCCTTGAGCTGCTTTGGATCGTCCGCCTCGACCCAGCGCGCGGTGTGCACGTGGGCGGCTTCGAAGATGACGTCGATGTCGTACTCGGTGCGGATGCGGTCGGCGAGCACATCGAACTGCAGGGCACCGGCGACGCCGACGATCCACTGCGAGCCGAAGCGCGACTTGAAGACCTGCGCCGCGCCTTCCTCGGCGAGTTGCAGCAGTGCCTTCTCCAGGTGTTTGGCGCGCAGCGGATCCTGGGTGCGGACCTTCTTCAGGAACTCCGGTGCAAAGCTGGGGATGCCAGTGAAACTGAGCGCCTCGCCCTCGGTGAGGGTGTCGCCGATGCGCAGCTGACCGTAGTTGGGGATGCCGATGATGTCGCCGGCGTAGGCTTCTTCGGCCAGCTCGCGATCCTGGGCTAGGAAGAGAACGGAGTTACGCACTGCGAAGGTCTTGCCGGTGCGCGGCTGGAAGAGCTTCATGCCGCGCTCGAACTTGCCCGAGCACAGGCGGCAGAAAGCGAGGCGGTCGCGGTGGCGCGGGTCCATGTTCGCCTGGATCTTGAACACAAAGCCGCTGACCTTCTTCTCGTCTGGCTCGACGGTGCGCTCCTGCGCCGGCCGCGGTCGCGGTGCCGGCGCCAGGCGGCCGAGAGCGGAGAGCAATTCGCGCACGCCGAAGCTGTGCAACGCGGTACCGAAGAGCACCGGTGTCAGGTGCCCTTCGAGGTAGCTGTCGACGTCGAAGTCCGGGCACAGCTCGCGCGCCATCTCGACCTCTTCGAGCAACTGCTCGTAGGCCTTGTCTCCCAGTCGTTCTGCGAGCTGAGGGGCGTCCAAACCGGGCTGGAATTCTTCCTCGCCAGCGCGCGTTTTGTGGCTGCGGTCGTAGAAGGAAACGCCTTTGCGGAACAGGTCGTAGCAGCCCTGGAAGCGCTGGCCCATGCCGATAGGCCAGCTGGCCGGGGTGACGTCGAGTGCCAGGGTCTCGTGGATCTCGTCGAGCAGTTCAAACGGATCACGTGCCTCGCGGTCGAGCTTGTTGACGAACGTCAGGATCGGCACGTCGCGCAGCCGGCAGACCTCGAACAGCTTGCGCGTCTGCGCCTCGATTCCCTTGGCGGCGTCGATCACCATCACCGCGGAGTCGACGGCGGTCAGAGTGCGGTAGGTGTCCTCGCTGAAGTCTTCGTGACCGGGGGTGTCGAGCAGGTTGAAGGTGTGGTCCTGGTAGTCGAAGGTGAGCACCGAGGCGCTCACCGAGATGCCGCGTTCTTGCTCGACCTTCATCCAGTCCGAGCGCGTACGGCGCATCTCGCCGCGTGCCTTGACCGCACCAGCGGCCTGGATAGCGCCGCCGAACAGCAACAGCTTCTCCGTCAGCGTCGTCTTGCCGGCGTCCGGGTGGGAAATGATGGCGAAAGTGCGCCGGCGCGCAATGGCGTCTTGGAGCTGGCTCATGGGTGATCCGTAACGGAGGTTGGTGAAGTGGGGAAGGGGAGCGACCCGGGGCCGCGAACGGCAGGGAAATATACCATCTCCGTCCGTCCTACTCGATGAGGGCCGGCGTCAGGGTGAAAGCTGCATGTTAGCCTACGCCATTCAACTCCCCGAGGGAGCTCTCGGCGATGCCAGACAAGGAGACCACGCATGCAACTGGCCTTAGCTCAGCTCAGTTCGACGCCGGACCGAGCGCACAATCTGGACAAGGTGCTACGGGCGATGGAGACGGCACACGAACGCGGTGCCGAGGCCGTCGTGTTTCCCGAGGTTGTGCTCGATCCCTTCTTCCCGCAGTTTTCCGGCTCGGATGCCGAAGTGCTGGCCGCGGCGCGGGCACTGGCCGAACCGATTCCCGGACCGACGACCGAGCGTATCGCAGAGCAGGCGCGCAAGCTCGGCCTGGTGACCGTGTTCAACCTCTACGAGGTCGACGGCGAACACTACTACGACAGCTCGCCGGTGTTCGACGCCGACGGCAGCCTGCTCGGGGTCACGCGCATGCAGCACATCTGCTACTTCGAGGGCTTCTACGAGAAGGACTATTACGATCCCGCCGATACGGCGCCGGCCGTCTACCAGACCCGTGCAGGCCGTATCGGTGTCGCTATCTGCTACGACCGTCACTACCCCGAGTACCTGCGCGCGCTGGCGCTCGCCGGTGCTGATCTGGTGGTGATCCCGCAGGCGGGGGCACTCGGTGAATGGCCGGAGGGTCTGTTCGAGGCCGAGGTGCGCACGGGGGCCTTCCAGCACGGCTACTTCATGGCGCTGTGCAACCGGGTAGGCGCCGAGGAGACGCTGACCTTCGGGGGTGGCTCCTTCGCCGTCGACCCGGACGGGCGCGTGCTCGCCACGGCCACCGAGCAGGCCGACCAAGTGCTCGTCGTCGAGCTCGACCTGGACGCCTGCAACGCCTCGTGCGGCCGCCGGCTCTTCCTGCCCGACCGCCGGCCCGAGTTGTACCCGTCCTGGCTGGGCGGTCAGGAGTCGAAGTCCTAGCGTTGCGGGGCGATCTGCGGAATTCCAGGCAGCAAGTTCACCTTAGATCTCAGCAGGAGACATTGCATCATGTATCTGGTAGATCTTCAGAGTTCTGGCCGTGCGCAGAGGGCGCTCTCGGCCTCGTGTCCTTCGAGTTGGCTCCGCGTGCTTCTCTCCGGTCTCTTGCTCGTCGTAGCCCTGCTGAGCAGCACCGCCCTGCCGCTCAGCGCCGCCGCCGACTTCCCGCCGATCACCGACGAACAGCGTGCCATGACCGCGGTGCCCTTCGACGCGAAGGCGGATGCCGTCATCCTGTTCAAGATCGGCGAGTTCCACATGCAGGACTTCGGCAAGGGCATGAGCGACTCGCGCTACGAGGTGCAGGTGCGACTCAAGATCCTGACCGAAGAGGGCAAAGACTACGCCGAGATCGCGCTGCCGCACAGCAACGCCCGGCGCCTGGTCGAGTTGGAAGGGCGCACCGTGCTGCCGGATGGTCGCGAACTACCCCTCGACGCCACCTTCCGC
Source organism: uncultured bacterium (assembly GCA_965368975.1). GTDB lineage: Bacteria > Acidobacteriota > Thermoanaerobaculia > Multivoradales > JAHZIX01 > CBDUPA01. The sequence continues at coordinate 8,425 of CBDUPA010000017.1, forward strand.
CAGCGGGCTTCCGAGAACGATCCCTACTTCCTCACCGTCGGTGCCTTCGATGGTGTCGAGGTGGGAGCGATCCTCGACTACCGCTACGTGCTGCGCTACGACAGCATCTTCCGCCTCGATCCGTGGTACTTCCAGGACCGCATCCCCACGCAGTACTCCGAGATCCGGTACATCGTGCCGTCGCACATCGGGTTCAAGCCCTGGGCACGCGAGTCGATCCAGGGACGCCTCAAGTATGCGGTCGAGCAACAGGTCAACCAGCGGCGGGCGGCGGTGGCGTCGATGTCGAACATGCCGTCGGTTCCCAGCGAACCGCTCGGCTATCCCTTCCGCGACCTGTCCGCCGCCTTCTTGGTGCTGCCCACGCAGTACGTCGACAACGGCGTGCCCTTCGACCTGATGACCAGCTGGGAGCAGGTCTGCGAGTTGACGCGCGACTACTACGACGACATGTGGAAGGACCGCGGCAGCGCCAAGCGCAAGGCGCGCGACCTGGTGGCGAACCTCGACACGCCGCGGGCCAAGGCCGAGGCGGTCTATCGTTTCGTGCGCGACGAGATCCGCTTCGAGAACCTGGCCGATCCGGAAGCGCAGGTCGATGACATCCTCGCCGCAGGTCACGGCAATAGCTACGATCAGACGATCCTCCTGTGGGCCATGCTCGACGCCGTCGATGTCGAGGCCAGCCTGGTGTGGGCCAGCTACCGCAACAGCGGGCATCCAGACATGGAGACGCCCAATCCAAGCTGGCTGGAAGGTCGCGTGGTGCGTGTCACGCTGCCGGACGGAGAGTACTTCCTGGACCCGATCGACCGCGGGCTGGCGTTCGGTCAGCTACAGCCGACGATGGAGGGGATGCCGGCGCTGGTCTACGACACCAAGGACCCGGAAGTCATCGAGCTGCCGGAGCAAGGGGCCCAGACCAACCGTCGGCACGCCCGCCTGACCCTGCAACTCGACGCAGAGGGCCGAGTGACCGGCAACGGGGTTGTCGAGTTCACCGGGCAGCACGCATGGCGTCACCTATTCGGTGGTACCAGCAGCGAGATCCAGGAACACTGGGACGAGTGGCTGCACGAGGCCTTCGAGGACTACCAGGTCACCGCCATCGAGGTTGATGAGCAGGTCGATGGTCAGCGCGTCGAGGTGCGCTTCGAGCTGGCGCAGTTGGAAGAAGTGGTGCTCGGCGACGAAGCGAGCCTGAGCCTGAGTCGCCCGCTCGGTCCGGTGGAGCAACCGTTCAAGCTCGAACCCGCCAACCGCCGCACGCCGGTGCAGTTCACCTTCGCCGACCGTGATCTGATCGAGGTGACGATGAGCTGGCCGGACGGCTGGGAGCTGGATCTGACGCCGCCGGACCACGAGTTCCGCAATGCCGCCGGTGAGGTGAACACCAAGCTCAGCGTCGATGCCGCTGGCCGTCGTCTCAGTTTCCAGCGTCGTTTCGACCTGCACCGTCGAGAGTTCCACGGCAGGGACGGCTACACCGCGGTGCGTGACCTTTTCGGCCAGATGGAGGAACAGGATGCGAAGGCGTTGGTGTTGGTTGCGCAGTAGCGAAGCCTCTGCACGTCAGCGCCTGGGGTGCAAGTCTGGAAGAGATGGCCATTTGGTCGACCGGGGTGGGATCCTCGGGCGAGTCTGGCTGTGGCTTGCACTCTTCTGTCTCTCCCTGGCCCCCGTCCACGCCGCCACCGTGCTCGAGAAGACCGTCCTCGTGACGGTCGCCGCCAACGGTCTGACCCAGACCGACGAGACGATCCGGGTCCGCCTGGACGAGGAAGGGGACCTGGAACGCTGGTCGCCGTACTACGTCATCCTGGACGAGAACCTGACCCTGGAAGAGCTCGAGGCGGTCGCGGTGACCCCCACTGGGCAGCGCAAGAAAGTGCGCAGCCGGCACCAAGACCGCACGCACGTCTCCGGTGGCGGCGCGCTGCACAGTTCCCTGGAGGCCCAGGTCGTGCACTTCCCGTCGGTGCCGGTGGGCAGCGTGCTCGAGGTGCGCTACCGGACCGAGGAGCGCCCCTACTTCGATGCTGGGCGGCTGTTCGTCGCCGAGCGCGACCCGATCGAGCGGCTGCGTATCGAGGTGCGCGGTCCCACCCAGGGCTGGCGCTGGCACCTGGCGGGAGTCGACGCACCGCCACGGGTCGAGCAGCAGGAAGGGGCCGAGGTGGAAGCCCTGGCACGCCAGCTACTGAGTCAGCTGTTGCGCGTCGACGAGACTCCGGGCAAGCTGGTGATCGAAAGCAGCTGGGTACCCGCGGCTGACGACTGGCCGCGTGCACCGGAACTGCTCTACGCCTGGGGAGCCGTGGACAGCTGGCCGGCAGTGGCCGGCTGGTACCAGGATCTGCTGCAGCCGGTGCGCCGCGGTGACGCCGAGGTGCGGACACAGGCACGGCACTTGATCCAAGGGCTGGAGACGCCGCGCGAGCGGCTGGAAGTGCTGCTCCGCTTTCTGCGTCAGGACGTGCGCTATGTGGGGGTCCAGGTGGGGATCGGCGGCTACCGGCCGACGCCGCCGGACGAAGTGCTCGAGCGTCGCTGGGGCGACTGCAAGGACAAGGCGATGCTGCTCATCGACCTGCTCGACGAGGCCGGGATCGCCGCGTATCCCGTGCTCATCCGTTCGTCGATCCACGGTCACATCGACGCCGATTTTCCGTCGCCCCTGCAATTCAATCACCTGATCGTGGCGGTGCCCGAGGCGGCCGTGGAGGTGGGCGAGGAAGATCCGGTGGCCGACGGTCTGTTGTTCCTCGATCCGACCCAGGAACGCGGTAGCGCCGGCTGGCTGCACCCGAGCGTGCAGGAGAAGTCGGCCCTGGTCGTCGCGGGGAATGCCTCGGGTCTCGTCACCACCCCGGGCAGCCGGCAGCAAGAGCGTCGCCAGGTGGTGGTCGACTTGGTGGTCGGGGTAGACGGCATTGGCCGCGGCACGGCCGACCTCAGCATCACTGGCACCCGCGCCACCGCGTGGCGTAGCTACCTGGGGACCGACCAGGCCGAGGTGGCCTTCCGCGAGTTGGTGGCCACCGTGCTACCCGGCTACCAGCTGAGTGACCTGTTCTGGGCCTTCGAGGACTCCAGCGTGCCGATGCTGCAACTCGGGGCCCACGTCGAGGGCCTGGTAGTCGAAGGTGAGCCCGGCCGGCGCTCCTTCCGCCTGCCGGGCCTGACGTCCACTCCCGAGCCACGCGACCTGCGCGACGCCGAGTTGCCCTACACCCTGGTGCCGGTGCAAGATTTGGTGCGCTGGACCCTCACCCTGCCCTCCGACTGGTGTCCACTACCGGCGACCTCCAAGCGTGAACAGACCGAGGCCGGCTGGTTTCTGCAGCAGGTCAGCCACCTGGAGGGCAAGGTGCAGATCGATCGTCGCAGCGAGGTGACCCTACGCAGCTACGACGACGCGGACAGCCTGGAAGCCTTGCGCACCTTGGCGCTGGTAGAGCACCGGGTGCAGCGGCGGCGCTTGCGGTTGCAGTGTGAGTAGCTACTCGAAGACCCACGCCACACCGCACAGGCGCTCGCCCTCGCGGCTGAAGAACGGCGGTTCCAGGCGCACGACGGTGCCGGCTTCGGTGCGCAGGGCGCTACCGGCACGGGCGGCGAGGTCGAGCACCTTGCAGTGGCCTTCGAGGAAGGGATACCGCTCGTGGCCGAGTCGTGCCTTGTAGTAGGGAGCGGGCTGGTACTCGAGGCCGAGTTCGGTGGCGAGATCGATGATCAGCTCGTGGAAGCTGACCGGCAGGCCGTGCCCGGGCATGCGCTCGCTGAGCGCCTGGCGTAGTCCCTTGTAGGTACTCGGATCGAGTTGTTCGCGCGGGAAGGCCTCGGTGAGGTATTGCAGAGCGGCCACCACCTCGCACAGGGTCTGGACGGGCAACGAGTCCGGGTCGCCGGTCGCCTCGGTGAAGCGGCGCAAGGTGGCGCGCGAGCCGCGGAACTCGTGCTGCGCGGGCGCGGGCAGCACGCCGAGCAAGGACTCGAGATCCGGGGCCGGCACGGCCTGCAAGGCGACCTCGGTGAGGATGGGCCACAGGTGTTCGATCCAGCGACCGAGGCCGCGACGCAGGACCAAGGCTGCCGGGCCTTTGCTGGCAGGCGTTGCAGCGGGCTCCACTGCTGGTTCTACTGCTGGTTCTACTGCTGGTTCTACTGCTGGTTCTACTGGGCGCTCGACCGCGGGGGGCACCGGTGCTCCGGCGACGTGCTCGAGTCGTGCTTCGAGGGCGCGCAGTTGGTCGGCCATGGCATCGATGCGCTGCTGGTCTTCCTGGTGCCGCTGCTCGAGCTGCTGCAGGCGGTCGCGCAGGGCCGCTTCTTGGGCGGCTGCCTGCGGGGAGGCATCCTGGCCGGAGCTGCCCGGTCTGTCTTGGCCCGTGGGCGGTGCCGCGTCCGCGGCGGCCGCGAGGGCGGCTCGTGCCGAGGGTAGGTCGGCGATGGTGACGTCCAGCGCCTCGTCGCCGACAGAGGATGCGGCGGGCAAGACCTCTTCGATGCGCTGCTCGCGTCCCAGGACGGGTGCGGCTTCCGCGGGCGGCATTGCGGCTACGGGCAAGGTCTGGGGCGCAGGTTGCAGGGCCATGGTAGGCGGCTCGAGATCGATGGAAAGGCGGGGGATCGTCGGTGCTTCGACGTTCTCAGCCGCGGCGACGTGTGCTGGCGGTGCTGGTGGTGCTTGGGGCAACCCGGCTGGTTCGCTGGGGGTGGGCTCACTGGCAGGCTGCAGCAAGGGCGTTGGTGTGCCGGGCAGCGAAGGCACTGGTGTCAATTCCGGGAACGGATCTTCGAGGTCGGGGCGCAGTCGCGACACGGCGGTGGTGTCGAGACCCGTCCGGCGCCGCATGCCGCGCAGCACGAAGAGAACGACCAGCAGGAGCAGGAGGCCTCCGACGGTGGCCAGGGCCCAGCTGAGCGGTACGTCGAGGCCACCAGGCAGGTGGACAGTGTCACCGTCGACGGAGAAGCCCAGGCTTCCGAGACCCCAGTCACGACCGCTCGAGATCGGCGTGTCGGTGGCGGTCGGTAGCGTGCTGGGATCCTGGCTCGCCGAGGCGGGCTCGTCGCTCGGTGGGTCGAGGTCGGGCAGGCGTAGGGTGACCGCCGCACCGTCGGGAAGCTGGAACAGGGCCTCGGAGGTGGTCACGGCGGCGTCCGGATCCGCTTGCCACAGCCAACTGACGCTGCCATCGTCGCCGACCCGGCTGAGGATCGGCGGCTTGTCGCTCAGCACCAGGTCGCCGCCGAAGCCGGTCAGCAGACTGCGCCCGAGGTTGCGCTGCCACGGCTCGACGTCGTTGCACGGCGTGGCACTGCCCAGGCGCTCGCTGCACGCTTCGAGCAAGGAACCCTGCAGGTCATTCAGGTTCGGATTCGGGGCCTCGGGAGCCCAGGTGTAGAGCCGCGAGCGCAGTTCGCGGTCGCGCGCACACAGCTCGGTGCTGCCGGCCAGAGTACACAGGTCGATTCCGCTCGGGCTGAAGCTGGTTGGCGGCTGCAGGAAGGTCGGCGCGGCGTTCCAGGTGTCGGGGGCCAGCGGTGCCAGGGCCCGCACACCCGGGCGCCACGGGTCGGCGGCGAGATCGGTCATGGCCACCGCCTGCGTGTCGACCCAGTGGACATCCAAGAAGTGGTCCGAGCGCAAGCGTGCGACATCGTCCTCGGGCACCGGGAACAGGCGCAGGATGAGGTAGCCCGCCTCGCCCTGACAGTCGCCCGGGTTGCGCCGCTCCAGCCAGCGCTGGAAGCGCCGCACCTCGACGTCGCGCAGTTCGTCCGGGCGCGGTGGCTCGTTGGGTTGGACATAGGTGTAGCCACCCCGGCGGCTGGGCCGTGCGTGGCTGGTCAGCGTCACGGGCCGCCAGCCGGCGTCCTCGGTCAGGCTCAGGTTCGCCGGTACGGGGCGTGAGCGCACCACGCAGCCGCCCAGGCGACCGATGTCGAGATCGCCCAGCCGCTCGGCTGGACTCACCTGCGGTGCCGACTGGCGCCAGGCGGCCTCGACGGCGTCGAGCAGGATGCTCCAGCGCGACGCCTCGGCCAAGCCTTCGGCGTCGTCCACGTCCGCGACCAGCCAGAGCTCACGGCCGGGGCCGACCGCCAGCACCGGAAAGCCGGTCAGCTCGGCGTCGACACTCCACGCCTGGGCTCGCTTGCCGGTGGAGCCGGACTGGCGGTAGACCACCTCGACGTCCGGGTCGGGATAGCTCGGGATGTCGGTATTGCTCTCCACCCAGCGCCAGCTCAGCTTGACCTCGTCGGCTGCAGATGGCGGCTGCTGGTCGTTGCCACCGACCGCCAGGTACACGTAGTCCGACCCGGTCAATCGCGCGTTCAAGAACCACACGCCCGGCACCTCGGCTGCCGTCACACCCGGCAGCAGCAAGGCGAGCAGAAGGCAGCCAGTTGCGGCGATGAGGAGCGGGATCGAGGCCGTTCTTCTGTCCATTTCGACTTCCAGTTTACAGAATCTCTGCGGCTACAGCGGTGTCAGGCGAGCTTGCGCAGGCGCCAGGCGCTGGTCAGGAGTAGATCGTTGGGGCCATGGATCAGCGCTTCGTCGCAGAAGTGGCGGAACAGGCCATCGTGGTCGCTCACCTGTTCGGGTAGGTCGTTGTCGTCACAATACTGTTGCCAGCGAGCGCGCATCTGCTGGATCGAGTAGCCGACGTCACGCAGTCGCGGCCACGGAATGAACGGGCGTGCCAGTAGCCGGAAGCGCGGGTCCTGGCCTCCGGTGCGTTCGGTCAGCAGTTCGGCGCGGCGCAGCGGCCCGAGCACGTCCAGGTGCACCAACTCGCCGGCGCTCTCCGGTGGCGCCGCCAGGGGCAGCTGCAACCGATCGACGCGTCCGGGCCGGCGCAGGCGTTCGTGCAGCTCGTCGTGCCAGCGCTGGCGCTCGTCGTCGAGCACTTCGCTCCAGGCGGCGTGGGCCGTACCGTCTTCTTCCAGCACCACCAGCACCTTGAGCACCCACAGCGGCAGGTCGCGGCGCTGCGGGTCGGTGTGCTCGGCGAGGGTCAGGAACGGACTGTTCCGGTGCGGTGGTGACAGCAGCTCGTAACAGCTTTCTTCGCCGTGCCCCCCCGGCCGGCGCAGGTGCGCCAGGCGCCGGATCAGGGTCTGGTGGAAGCCGGGGCGGTAGGTCTTCATTCAGCTTTCACCGCGAGCGACGTGAGCATGCCCGGCGTAGTAGACGTTGTTGTCAAGGTCGAAGAGGAAGGGCCGGCGCAGACGTACGACGACTTGCGGATCGGTGGTGGCGGCGAAGCCGACCCGCTCGGAGAGTGGGATGGCGGTGACCTCGCGGCGCAGGAATTTCATGTCTTCCTGGTCGACGCGGCTCTTGTAGTAGCGCACCGGCCGGTAGCGTAGGCCGATGGCAGCGGCCAGCGGGATCAGCAGGCCGTGCACGTCGTCGGCCAGTCCGGCGTCGGCGAGTCGCTGTTGGATGCCGCCGCGCAAGTCGCTCCGGTCGCCGGCCTCCAGCTGCTCGATCGGCCAAGCCTCGAGCAAGTACTGCAAGGCCAGCGTGATGCGGCTGAACGGACCGCCTTGGTCGTAGGGTTCCAGGTAGTCGCGCAGGCGTCGCGGCAGATCCTTGATGGGGGCGGCGGATGTCTGGGCGTGGCTCGAGGGCAGCAGGCCACTCTGTTCGAGCCGATCCAACTCGACGGCGCTGGCGGTGCCGAGGCTGCCGGGGGGGCGTCCGTCGGCGAGAGCCCCGAGGCGGCGCAGCAAGGCGGCGTCGGCCGCGGCGAAGGCGCGCAGGTCGCCGTAGGCACGGCGCCATTCGGCGGCCGCCGGAGCGGGTAGGCGTTCGGCGAGATCGAGCAGCCGGTCGCCGCCCGCCAGTGGTCGCAGGGCGGCCCAGAACTGATGGCTCCAGGCGCTCAGTTGACTACCGGCACGCAGGCCGCTGGCCAGCCGCTGGCGCTGCGCTTCGGGGAGCTGCGCCAGTTCTGCGGCCAGCTGTTCTTCGGCTGCTCGCATACTCTCGTCCAGCTGCCCGCGCGAGCGTTCGGCCAGACGCGGATCGGTGGGTTCGAGCAGACCGAGCCAACTCTCGCTGGGCAGGCGTTCGGCCAGCGCCAGCAGGCGTTCGGCCAGCTGCGGGTCGGCGGCCAGGGCGGTGTGCAGGCGGACCATCTGCCCTAGCGTGTCGGGCGCTTCGAGCAGCGGTGCCAGCGCTCGCAGGCGGTCGTCGACGTGTGTCTGCACGGCCGCGTGCGCCTGCGTCACGACGCTCTCCAGCGCCTGTTTCTGCCAGGCCTCACCGGTTTGCCGCTGGTTCGATTCGAGGTCGCTCTGCAGGGTCTGGAGCAGGGTCAGGCTCTCTTGCCGCAAGTTCTGGCGGTCCTGCTCGAGGGCCCGGCGCAGGTCGCCGAGCAGTTCGGGGAAGGGATCGCCTTCGACGCTCGCGGTGGCGGCGGGTTGTGGTGTCTCGGTCCCGGCCTCCGGGCGTTGGGCTTCCAGCTGTTCCAGGCGCTGGCGCAGCTGCTCGAGTTCACGTTGCAGGACTGCGACGGGTTCCTCCTCGATGGGTTCTCCCACGACGGGCTCCTGTTCCGAGACGGGCTCCTGTTCCGCGACGGGTTCTTCCTCCGAGACGGGCTCCTGTTCCGAGACGGGCTCCTGCCAAGCCTTGGCAGCGGAGACGTTCTCCGACGATGGGGTGTCGGCGGATGCCACAGCCACGTCGCCCTGGTGCCGCCGTCGCCGGCTCAGCCACAGCAGTCCGAGCAGCAGGAGCAGCAAGAGCAGGCCCGCGGGCAGGAGCGGCACGCCGTAGAAGGCCGGTGTGCGCAGCAGATCGAGCCAGTCGAAGTCGCCGGTAGCGCTGCTCGGCGGCCCCTGCCCGGGTGTCTCGGGTGTGGCGGACGGTGCCGGTTCGTTCAGCAGGTCGCTGAGGTCGAGGCGCAGTTCGTAGCCGTCGAGCAGGGTCAGCGGCAGGTTGTCGAGGGTCGCCAGGCTGGTGGTGTCGCCGGTGTGACTGAGGCGCCAGTTGAGGGGCCCGTCCTTGAGCCAGGTGCTGAGCAGCTGTGGCACCGCCGGCTGGGCGCTCCAGGCGTCGCCGAGGGTGACGACGCCGCCGAAGTGGCTGAGGAAGGCGCCGCCCTGGGAGACGTGCCAGTCGTCGGTGTCACAGGAGGCGCCGGGCAAATCGGCGAGCGCGGCTTCGCAGGCGTCGAGCAGACGCTGGCGGCGGGCAGCGGTCCACACCGCGGAGGTGGCAGGATCTGGACGGTAGAGCTGGCGGCGCAAGCGCAGGTCGCGGTCGCAGGCGGCGCGTGTGACGTCCGTGGCATTGGCGCACAGGTCGATCGTCTCACCGGCGCGCAGCGCTGTTTGCTGCTCGGCGGTGAGGCGTGGCCGGGCGTGCAGGGAACCGGCCGTGCCGGCGGCGCTCAGTGTGTCCAGGGACGGGTCGATGATGGTGCGCAGTCCAGCTTCCCAGGTGTCCGGATCGAGCTGGTAGAACTCGAGCCGGCGCACGGAGGTGCCGCGCAGGGTCAGGAAGGACTCGCTGGTTTCGGGGATCGGGAACAGCTGCAGGCTGGACGGTGCACCGTCATCGGGGCCGCAGTCCGGTGCCGCATCGGGGGAGCTGGGCTCTACCCAGCGCAGGAAGCGGTGGACTTCGACCGCCTTGCTGGTGCCGGTCTCGGTGGCATTGGTTTCAGTGGTGCCGGCGTCGGTGTAGAACGCACCCCCCTGCAGGCTGGCGCGCGCTCGGCCGGCCAGCTGGTGCGGCGCCCAGCCATCGCTTGGGTCGGTGCCGGGCACGGCCGCCGACCGGACGCGGCAGCTGCCCAGCTCGCCGATGGTCTGCACGCCGAGCGGATCGCTGACGGCAGGCATCGAATGGCGCCAGGCGGCCTCGACGGCGTCGAGGACTTGGACCCAGCCCGCCGCTTCCGGATCCCGGCCACCGCCGATGTTGGCCAGTAACCACAGCTCGTTGCCTGGTCCAAGACCGAGCACGGGGAAGCCGCGGGCGGCGGCGTCGAGCGGTTGGTTGCGGTAGCGGTTGTTGTCGCTGCTGCCGGCGGCGAAGCGACCGCGGGCGCCGGTGTCGGGGAAGCGTTCGGGGCCGTCTCCGGTGGTGCTCGGCTCCCACAGCCAGCCGATCTCGACCTGGTCGAGACGCGTGGGCGGCGTCTCGGGCGTGCCCCCGACCGACAGCCGTACCCAATCGCCGGCCGCGCCGGTGCCCAGGGTGTTGAGGAACCAGACCCCCGGGACGCCGCTGGGCTCCTCTCGGACCGGCTCGGCGGGCGCCGGCTCGTCCTGAGCGAGTAGCGCGGTGGAGGTGACGAGCGCTGTACAGGTGACGAGTGCGGTGAGCAGCAGGCCGGCGCGCAGCCAGGCCGTGACGGTCGCGTGGTCGCGCGGCGTCGCACGATCGGGGGTAGCTGTGCCGGTGGAGGAAGGGCAGGTCATGGCAGGCTCCGATGGAAGATCTCGAACCAGTTCTCGGCCAGCTTGTGCACCGGGTGGCGGCGGCCGAAGGTGAGGTGATGCGTGTCCGGCGGCCGCTTGTGCACCGGTGCCGGCCGGCCGTCGACGTCCAGGGTGACGTCGAGGGTGAGGAAGTCGAAGGCAATGCGCGCGGCGAACGGAGCTCGCCGCTGCAAGCGCAGGACCGGGATGGCGGCCCAGCTCAGTAGCTCTTCCAATTCGTCGGCCGAAAAGTCCTGTTGCAGGTGGTGGATGGCGCTCTTGGGAATCATGCGCATGTCGACCGCCGGGCGCGCCGCGTCGTCGCCCGAGTGCAGCGGTGGCTGGTACCAGGCGGCGACGCCCCAGCCGTCGAGCAAAGGCTGGCCGGCCGGTAGCAGGCGCAGCTCGTCGGTACCGCTGTGTCGCAGCACGATGTCGAAGCTGGCGCGCACTGGTCGCCGCTCCCACTGCGGTCGGTAGGTGCTGGCGACGAAGGCGCCGACCCCGCGCACCACCGCCAGCTTGCGCCCGCGGTCGCCCTCGTCGGCGGAAATGGGGACCTGGACGCCGAGTTCACGCAGGCAGCGGCGCACCGCCGAACGGAAGCCGGCCAGCAGGCTGCTGCGGCCGCTGAGCACCACCTGCGTGACGCTGCTCAGCTCTTCACGCGGTAGCGACAGCAACAGGGTCCGTACCGCCAGCGCCAGGTAGCGCCGGTGCGCCTGCAGCAGCGCCTTCTCCAGAGAGGTGCCGTCGTCGGTGCGGTCGGGCCAGCCGTAGCCGCGTAGTGCGTCGGCCAGGCGGGCGATGGCGGCGCGCGTGGCACGGTCGTCGAGGGTCGCGGTGTCTTCGACCGGCGGGCGTTGGTCCTGGGCCGCGAACGGATCCGGCGGCAGGCCGGTGTCGCCGTCGTCGCCGTGGCTGGCTGCGACGGGCCAGTCGTCGTCGAAATCGTCGTCCACGTCGACCTGGCCGGCGTCGCTCAAGTGCTGTTCCTTCTGCTCTTGCGACGTGCGCAGGCGCTGCGAGATCTCATCCATGTCGAGGCTCTCGAACGGCCCGTGCAGGCGTGCGGCGAAGGCGTCCAGGTCCATGCCGCCGACCGGCAGGCCGACGTGCGCCAGCACGCGCAAGAAGCCTTCCTCGGCGCGCACGATCGAGGCATCGGTGGTGCCGGCACCGGCGTCGACCACCAGGACCGTCGAGTCCTTGGTCGGCGTGTCGGCGAGCGCCGGCCGTGCCACCGCTCCGTAGGCGACCGCCTCGGCTTCGAGCAGGGTCAGCACCTTGGGCACTTCCGGCGTGCGCAGCGCCGCGGCGACACCGTATCCGACGCCGCGCGCCAGCACGTCGATGGCGGCGCGTGGGAAGGCGTTGGGCACCGTGATGTAGATGCGAAACTCGCGCCCGGCCAGCAGCTCGGTGATCGGCGTGCCGTGCGAGGTGTGGGCACGCTCGAGCGCGATGCGGCAGACGGCGGCGACGTCGAGCACGGCGGTCGGCTGCCAGGCGCCGCTCTCGTCGCAGCGCGCCAGCCATTCGATGCGGCGCTTGAGGCAGGGGTAGTACTCCCAGGTCGGGGCCGAGGTGTCACCGGTACGCTGGAAGTAGGGACGGAAGTTGAGGTCGTAGTTGTCGCTCAGCGCCGAGCAGCCGAGGTCCTGGCGACGTCCGAGGTAGGCTTCGAGCAAGGGCTCGCCGTCGAAGCGCAACTCCTCGAAGGCGTGGTTGCCGCCGACCAGCGCGGCGGCGATGGCACTGGTGCCGAAGTCGATCGCCAGATCCGGGCCGCGGCCGTGGCTGTAGTCGCCGGTCTCGGCTTCCTCGGCGACCGGGAACTCGACGTCGGGCGGCGTCAGGCGCGTTCCGAGGTCGATGGCGATCAGCTGCTGGAGGCGGCTGCGCCGGGGGTGCAGGCTGTCGAGATCGACGGGGTCATGCATCAGAAGTCGTCCTCGTCGTCGATGGGGATGAAGCGGGGGGGCGACACATCCTGGGGTGCTGCCGGTGGGGTGGTCGGTGCGGGGCTCGAGGCTCCAGTCGACACCTCGCCCGACACCTCGCCCGACACCCCTTCTGACCCGCGGTTGGCCGAGGTCTCCGATGCCTTCTCCTGCGCCCTCAGGGCCTGCGGGGAGGAGGACAGCGAGGACGTCGACTCGTCCGCCAGCAGGCGGCGCGGGGTGCTGGTGTCCGGATGCTCGGCGTCGAGACGCAGGGTGCCGGCTTCGCGCATCAGCTCGGCGGTGGTGCCTTCGGTGGCCTCCCAGACGCGCACGCCCAGCACCTGGTCGACCGCTGCCAGTTCGCTGCGGTCGATGCACTCGATGACCAGGCGGTCCTGGCCTTGGTCGTGGCTCTGGTGCACCCTCAGTTCGTAGGGTTGGAGCGCGCCGGGTGGACGCGTGGGGTCGAGATACTCGACCCAGTCGCGCAGAGTCTCGTCGTCGAGGCCGCTGCGCACCTCGTCCGGGGCATTGTCGCTCCACTCGATGCGCGCCGCGCCGGCCACCGCCGGCCCGGTGGTCAGGGTGATCGTAAAGGCTCCCTGACCGCTGTGGTGGCCGTCGCTGAGCAACACCGGCAGAATCTCGCTGCGGTTCGGTTCGGCAGCACAGTGCCACTCGGCGCGACCGATCTCTACCGTTGCCCCCGGTTGCGCGAAGTAGCCGCGCAGGAACCAGCCGCGCTTGGCGTCCCAGGAGAGTAGGTAGCCGGCGCTGCGCGGGGGGCCTTGCAGGCTGCCGCCGCGTGGTGCCCCTGGGTGAGGGGGGCCGTCCTGCCCGCTGCCTTCCAGATCGCTGTCTTCCAGATCGCTGCCTTCCAGATCGCCGTGCAGGCGCGACAGCGTGGGTTGTTCGAGCGCCAGCCACAGGGTACGGCCGGCGAGGTCTTCGCGCAGGGTCACCGGCTGGCCCGGTGCCCAGCCGGCGCCGAACTGGCTGGGCAGCACGCCGCCGTCGGTCAGCTGCGTGCGGCAGCGCGTGAAGGCGCCAGGGTGGAAGGACACGGCCCCGGTGCCGGCCGCACCGCCGCTGGGCTTGACGTTGAACAGGCCGCGCCCGAGGTAGAGGGTCGGTCGAGGGCTGCCGGGCACCAGGTCGAGGCGTCGCGGATCGTCGTCCTTGACGGCGTAGAGCGGCGAGAAGGAGCGCAGCAAGAAGTCACTGTCCGGCGGGAACAGCGGCAGGCCGCTACGGCTCACCCAGGCGATCATGCGCCGGTGGCCACCGCCGGCGCGGGCGAAGAACAGCTCGCGACGGTCGTAGCGGCAGATGAAGCCCCAGAGCGAGATCCAGATGGCCGGTGGTTCCGGGCGCAGGGTGAGCAGCAGGCTCTTGCCAGCGCCAGTGCGCAGGGCCGGGGCGACCGGCCGCAGGTAGCTCCACGGCACCGGCTCGGGAGCGTAGAGGCCGCCCCAACGGCGCACCGTCTCGTTCTGACGTCGCGCCGGGCCACCGACCTCCTCGGTGGCCACCACTAGCACCGGTGCACTGCCGCCCGACCATTCGGTGGGGTGGAGATCCCCGGCGTCGCGCTGCTCGCCGCCGCGCTGGCCGCCGCGCTGGTCGCTGGGTGGCCGCCGCCAGCGCACATAGCCCCCGGCACTGCCCAGGGCCTCGCCGGCCATCGGTCGCCCCAGCTGGTCGCGGAAGCGCCAGCGGTCGGGGTCGAGGTAGAGCCGCTGCGGCGCCAGTTCGCTCTCCTGGTCGACCGCGAAGCGCTCTTCGATGCCGTCGAGCTCGGCACGCAGGTCACCGGCGTAGTCGAAGCCGCGGGGCTCGAGGGTCAGCCCGGGCAAGGCGGGAGCACCGGCGGGCAGCCAGCGCGGCACGGTCAGGCACAGCAGCTCGCCCTCGCCGCTGCCGGTGCGCAGCTGCCAGGCGACGCTCGCTTTGCGCCGGGCGATACGGTGGATCACCGGTCGCTCGGGGGCTCCGGGCGGCAGTGGGTCGACGGCGGTCAGCTCGAAGCACGCGGGATCCCTCTGCCACTGCACGTCGCCCCAGGTGCCACGGGGGCCTGCCGCCGTCAGATACCAGCAGCGCTGGCTCTGCGGCCCATAGCCATCGACGTTGCCGGCGTCGTTCACGGTCACGTCCCAGGGCAAGCCGGGGAGCAAGCCGGCCGGCAGCCGTGGCGGCAGCACGACCTCGGGCCGCGTCACCACCTCGGCGTTGAACGGCAAGTCGGCGTCTTCGTCGGCGACCAGGCGACTGCGCCGGCCACCGATGCGGGCCAGCAAGTCGACGGCTTCCAGGCGTAGCGGCACGTCGACTTCGAGCTGTCGTGGGACGAGCGCAGTGCTCCCCAGGGTGCCTGGGCCCGTGACCGGTTCGGTATCCGTGTAGACCACCAGCGGTGGCTCGAGGGTCAGGCGGCGGTAGCTGGGCAGAGGATCGTCGTCGGCCAGGCGCAGGGTGCCGCGCCACGTCAGGTCCTCGCCGGTGGGCTCGAGCCGCAGGGATTGTGTCCCGTTGGCGCCGAGGTCGCCTGCCACCGTGACCCGGCAGTCGAGCGGCCGGGGGTTGTCCTGCAACAAGTCGGCCCAGGCGGGGTAGAGGCCGGTGCAGGTCCAGCTCACTTCCAGCGCCACGCCACGGTGCAGGCGTAGGTAGCGCCAGCTGAGCACCGGCTCGCCGCCCTGCCAGCCCAGGCTGGCCAGCTGGTGCGGCCCGGGTTGTAGGCGTGGTTGTAGGGGCACCCATGGGTGCGGTGGTGGCAGGTCGGGCAGCTGCAGCTCGATGCCGCGCTCGTCGTCGGCGACGGTGAAGGTGAGGCGATCACCAATGCGGCTGCGCCGCCGATGCACCGTGCCGGGCTCGGGCGCGAAGCTCTGCCAGCGCAGGTACCAGCCGTCGGCTTCGAGCTCGGTCGCGTCGAGCAGCCGGCGCAGCGCGTGTTGCTGCAGCTGGTCGAGCAGCTCGGCGGGCCCATCGCCGTCCAGGTAGCGCACGCTGGCCTCGTGGGTTCCTTGTGGTAGGCGGATCTCTCCCCGCCAACCGCGAGCGGGTCGGCCGAGGAAAGCGCGGGCGAGGTTGCGGGCTGCCATGTTCGTGTCTACTCCTGCAGGGTGCGTCTCGAGGTCGCCCAGCGTTCGACGGCATCGGCCAGCTCGCCGCCGATCCGGACCGCGATGCCGGACTCCTTCGGGGTCTCGTCGTCGACCAGGACGGCGACCACTAGGCCCCGTGCCGAGGACACCGCGGCGGGTTCGATGCCGCGCGCGCTGCACACCGCCTCGCCACCTGGGGGCAGGGCGGCGATGACGAAGGCGTGGTAGGTCAAGGTCTCGCGGTCGTCGGACAGCAGCTGGCGCAGCAGGCCGGCGGCGCGGTCCAGGCGCGCGGGCGGGCTCGGCTCGGCGCTCGATGCGTCCTGATTGTACCGCTGGTAGCCCTGGATGCCGGCAGGGTGCAGCGGCTGGTCGGGATCCTCGCAGGTGCGACTGCCCAGGCCGGCGCCGGGCGCTGCCTGGCGCAGGGTTTCGAGGTCGCTGAGCAGGGCGCGCCGCGAGCCCGACCAAGCCGCTGGTCGCGCGCTCGGTCCGGGCGCCGGCACGCCCTCGACGCCGCACAGCCGTGCCACCAGGCGCTGCCAGTCGCGGCGCGCGATCAGCGCCTCCGGCCAGCTGGCGCGCTCGACCTCGTAGGTCCCGGTCTTGCCACCCCAGCCGCGCGCCGCCAGGTCGCCCAGGCCGGTACGCTGCAGCGGGAAGTAGGCGGTGCCGCCGCGCTCGGTGCCGCGCGGAGCTTCGAGCACGCGGCGCAGGCCGGCGCGCAGCAGGTCGGCGCCGTCCTCGCCGAGCACCACCCGACCGGCACGCGCCTCGCCGCAGCCGGCGCGGAACAGGCAGGGGGCGACGCCGCGGCCGTCGAGGCGGGCGGCGGGGGCGAAGAGCGCCGCCAGACCGAGCGTCGACGTCTGGACGCTCGACTGGCCGATCGCCATCATCGCGACCTGCAGTTCCAGCCTGCCGTCGTCGACGCTGCGCCGTACCTGCACCGGTTCGCCGTCGTAGAACTCTTCCGCCGCCGCACCGCTGCCGCGACGGGTGCGCGGATCGAGGCGCCCGGGGCTGGGCACGCCGGGATAGGCGAAATCGCGTCCTGGTAGCAAGGCGGGGATACTGGTACGGCGGCGCTCTCGCAGCGGACCTTGGAGCGCGCTGGGCTGGAACCAGCGGTGCTCCAGCGATACGGCAATGTCGTCCCCGAAGCGCAGCTCGGCGGGCGCGCGCCCGGCGGGCGGGAAGGGTCGCGGCTGCGGCTGGAAGCCGGCGGCGAGCAGCACGCCGTAGAGGCTGCGCGGCGGTGCCGGCTCTGCCTCGCCCGCCGTCGCCGCGGAATCTGACGCGAAGTCGACGGCCAGGCCGTGTTGCAGGCGCTGTGCCAGGATTTCACCGGTTGTCGGCTGCGTGCGGCGTCCACGCTCCGCCAGCGCCGAACCCGGCAGCAGCAGCGTGACGCCGTCCCTACCGCTACGCAGCAGGCGCAGGGCGTCCGCATCGACGCCGGTCGACGCTGGGTCGTAGGCCCTCAACTCGTGCAGGCTGGCGGGGGTGGCATCCAGGTGGCGCAGGGCGCTGAGCAGGAAGAAGCTGTTACAGCTCTCGGCGAAGCGGCGCACGAAGGTACAGCTGGTGAAGCCGGCGTCGCCGGCGGGCAGAAGGTGCGGGCCGGTGCTGCAGCGCGGGGGCCGCCGCGGACGCTCTTCGCCTGGTCGTTGCAGCCAGACCTGACCGCCTTTGCCGGTACGCTGGGCGCGTTCATCCCGCGTCTCGATGACGCCGAGGTCGAAGCGTGGGGGCGGCACCGCGCCGGCACGCGTGGCGCCGCCGAGCAGGCCGCCACTGTTGATCAGCGCGTAGCCGCCCGCGACCTTGAGTGTCGAGCCGGCGGCGCCGCGGCGCAAGAAGGCCAGATTGGCGGTCGCTTCGACTTGGCCTGAGCCGAGTTCCCAGGCACTGACGCGCGGCCGCGTGCCGCTGCCGGAACTCTCGGGCGACCAGTTGACGGCGGCCAGCACGGCGCCGTCGTCGGCGTCCAGAATCACGGCGGTCACCGGTGTGCCTTCGCTGGCCTCGACCACCTCTCGCGCGTGCCGCTCGACGATCGCGGCGGCGGCCAGCTGCAGGTCAGCGTCGACGGTCAGTTCGAAGGCTTCGCGCTCCTGCTTGTCGTTCTGCGCCCGGCGACGCTGTGCGATGCCGCCGCCGTCGTACCGCCATTCGCGCACCGCCGCCTCGACACCGGCTAGGGCCGTTTCGCCGCCGAGCAGTGGTTCCAGGCCACCCGCGTCGCTGAACTCGCGCGCGAACCGGCGCCCGCCGTCGGCCGGATCGGTGCGCGCCAGCCACGGCTCGCCGCGGTCGACGACGGTCAAGCGCCAGGGTGGTAGGGAGAACTCCGTGTCTTCGCCCAGCGTGCTGCCGGTCGTCTCGTGCGCCGCACCGGGAAGGTCGGGACAGGTACCCGTGGCTTCCAGGGTCAGGCCGTCGACCGTCGAGGCGAAGCGCAGCGCGCAGCCGGTGCAGCCGGCCTGCGCCGAGGCCGACCACCAGCCGCCGTCGATGCCCTTGCCCGCGGCGCTGTTGCCCGCGGCGCTGTTACCGGCCTCCGAGGGTAACGTGACAGCACCGAGCAGCAGGTACTCGTGGCCGGGTGTGCGGAGTCTCTGCCAGCTCTCGCCTTCGGGCTGGCCGTGGCAGACCAGGCTGGAGCCGGTGATCGGGGCGTCGTTCTGCCCCGCCTCGGAGGAGCGTGCCAGCGCCAGCGTCGAGACGAGCTCGTCGCCTTGCCACAGTTGCAGCACATGGCGCGAGGTGGTCGAGCGCGGCAGGACGTCGGGCAAGCGGGATGGCGTCCCCGCGTCCTGGCGATGTACCTGGCGCGTGGTGCCGAAGCGCACGCCCCACAGGGCGCTCGGCACCGGCTGCGGGATCTCGCCGTCGCCTTGCCATTGCAGGTGCCAGTCGAAGGCCAGCGGCAGCACGGTCGGGTCGCGCAGGTAGCGACCGTCGGCGAGCGCGGCCTCGGTGGCGGCAAGCAGGCCGGCGCTGAGGAAGGCGAGCGAGCCGTGGCGAGTCTGGTAGTAGAGGCGCCGCAACTCGTCATCGGGTGTCGAGGGAGGTTCTCCGGAGGAGGTCGCCTCGAGGAGCGCCTCCTCGGAGGCAGCACAGCCCGGTGCGTCGAGTGGACGCCAGGCCAGGCGCGGAGCGGCGGTGTCGCTCGCGTCCAGGCACAGCCAGCCGCCGTCGATCAGGCGTTGCAGAGCGTCCTCTCCCTCGAAGTTGACGCGCTGGCGCGACAGGTTGTGCGGTGTGTAGCGCTGGTGCAGCGGGTGCACGCTGTAGCGCTGCTGCGGCGCGGGCGCCGGGTCCGGTGCTTCTTGCGTCCACAGTCGGCCGAGCCAGCGTCGATCGCCGCCGCGGCCGGTTCCCGTGCGCGTCGCGGGATCGGCGCGCGCGCGGTCGACGCGGGCCAGCGTCCAGGTTGGGCGCCTGTCGGGATCCTCTTCTGTGCCCGGCTGGGCGGGGAGTTCAGCCGAGAGCCGGAAGGGCGTCAAGCCGAGCCACACTTCGTCGCCGTCGAACAGCCGGTAAACCTGCCCAGTGTGCAGTGGATTGTCGAGTGCTGACGGCAAGTCCCCGGGTTCCCCCGCGGTGGTTTCGTCGAAGGCGGGACGCGCCACGGCCAGGCGGCCGAGTCGATCGTGGACTTCGAGGCAGATCGACGCGGACTCTGCGGCGGGCTCTTGTGTCGCTTCTTCCGAGGAGCAGGCGACCACGCGTGCCGCCAGTCCCGGCACGCCATAGGCGCGTAGCGGGAAGCGCGGGCGCGGGCGGGCGTCGGGGTCGGCCAGGCTGCCGAGCCAGTCGCCGGTGCGCAAGCGCTGGCCGGCGAGCGACACCCGCGGCACGCCCCGGGCGCCGATCGAGATGTCGACCAGGGCGTCGCCGACGTGCACGCGCAGTGGCCGTCCGGCGCACACGGTCGCGGGCTCGTCGCCGTCGCGGCCGAGCACGCGGTAGCAGTCGCGGGCGGGTGCCGCGAAGGGTTGGCGCTCCAAGCTCAGCAGGACGCTGCTTTGGGTGTCCCACTCCCCGGGTAGGTAGAGGCGGGCCACCGGCGGTGCACCGCGGTCGCCCGCCCAGCGCAGCAGCAGCAGGGTCAGGCCGGTGAGGCACAGACCGGCGAGCGCGGCGAGCAAGAAGGCCGTGCGGCGCAGGCCCCAGTTGCGGGCACCAGTAGGTCTCACGACGGCAGTCCTCGCCCTTCCTGCAGGGCTGTCAGAGCCGCCAGCGGCAGCAGCATGACCGCAGCGAGCAAGAGGTGGGTGGTGTTGCCGTGGCTGAGCCAGGGAAAGACCAGGCCGGTGATCGGCAGGTGCAGCACGACACCGGTGGCCAGGTGCACCAGCCACTGGGCGATCAGCAGCACCGCGACCATGCCGAGGAGCAGGCCGAGTGCGCGTCCGAGGGCTGGGGTCAGACGGTCACGACTGCCGGTGGTTGAGTCGCCGCTTGCCGGGTGACCGCGATGGCGTGCCTCGCGTAGCGCCTGATCGGCGGCAGCCCCGCAGGCCAGGGCGGCACCGAGCAGGATCAGCGACGCCAGCGCCGCGTGGCCAAAGCCAAACCCGGCGGCGAGGCCGAAGACGGCGACGTCCGAGTTGATGTTGGGCACCCACTGGAAGGTGGCGCCGCGGCCACTGGCCAGCCAGCGTACCTCGGTGATCCACTCGCCGGGGGTGATGTAGGAGATGTCGCGCGCCAGTTCGATACGCTGGCGGGGCCGCTCGAACATCGGGGTTTCCGGCAGCTGCTCGACCATGGCTGCCAGCACGTCGAGCGAGCCGAGCAGCAGCAGGCCGGCACCCAGGGCCAGGAGCACGTGGACGGTCGCTTGCTGCGTCTCTTCTCGCCGCTGTCCCGCTTCTTCCGGCCGGACCAGCCACAGGAACGCGCCGGCCAACAAGGCCGGCATCCAGGCCGCGACGCTACCCAGGTCGCGGAACAAGGCAGTGGCCAGAAGGCCGCCGAGGATCAGTACGAAGAGCCAGACGGTGAGCACCCGGCCGAGGGTGTCGAGGTGCTGGCGCCGGATGCGTCGACGCGTGCCTTCGAGCACCGCCAGGCCGCTGACCGTGAGCACGACGCTCAGCCACAGCGGCAGGTGCGCCTCGACGAAGAAGAAGAGGCCGAGGAAGACGAGCACCAGCAGGCCCGCCGCCGACGACAGGCGCGATGCCAGCTGCCGGTGGCCGACGGCGGCGGAGGTCTGCCCCTCGCGCACGAACGACCAGCGCGCCGCGCCGTAGAGCGCCACGGCGGCGAGCAGCGCCAGCTCCAGCGCCAGGGCCGAACGGCGCAGCACGCCCAGCGTCAAGCCACCGACGAGCAGCACCAGCACAGCCGGCTCCGGCCACTGCAGGATGCGGTGACCGAGGCGCACCAAGGCGCGGCCGATGCCCTGGAACCCGCGGCCCGGCAGCGCGACCAGGGCAATTGCGGTCACGAAGAGCGCGCCCGCGGCGCCCGCCAGAGGCAGCCCGAGTGACGGGGTGCCGGCTGCCGAGCGCAGGTCTGTGAGCCACAGGCACGCCGGCAGCGTCGCGGCATCGAGAGCCCACCAGGCGGCACCGGCACTCAGCGCCAGGGCCGCGCCGAGCGACGCCCAGGCCAGCCGCCGCTGCAAGTCGAGGCCCCCGGCGGCGAAGCCGGCGGCTGCCGCGATCAGCGGTCCGAGCAGCAGCACCACTTGCAGGAAGGCCTGGAGGTAGTCCGGCTTGCCGGCCAGTTGCGGGTGTACTGCCAGGCGCAGGTGGTAGGCGGTGCCGATCAGCAGCAGGACGGCGAGGGCGATTCCCGCCAGTTGCTGCAGGGTCGCCGCGCCCAATTCGATCGGCCAGGCCAGGTCTTCGTGCCAGGCGGCCGGCTGGGCGGCGGCGAAGCGGCGGCGTGCCAGCCGAGCCAGCGTCAGGGGAACCGCGGCGACCAGCAGGACCCAGCTCAGGTAGAGCACGATGCCCAGCCGGGTGCGCTGTCCGACACGCTGCCCGGCGGCCGGTGCCACGCGCAGCAGATTGCCGCCCAGCGATAGCAAGACTTCACTGTCCGCCCGACCGGTGTCCGAGTCGAGCAGACTCCAGGTGTGTTCACCGACCTCCAGCACCTGCTCGCGGCCGGCAGTCTCGACGCGCAGCGACGGCGGAGGTCCGGGGCGGCGCCCGCGCTGCTGGGTTTCTGCCGGTGGATGCAGCCGCAAGCGCAGGGCGGTGCCCTGGTCGAGGGTGCACAGCGCCAGCACTGCTGGTGCCGCCTGGGCTCCGACGCTCTCGGCCTCGACCGCCGGGAGCTCGCGGGGTACACCCGCGTGGCTGGCGGCACGGTCCATGCGTCGTTGCTGGAGGCGATCCCGGCGGGCCAGCTCCGCCGCGGGCAGGGTGTCCGCTTGGCTGTCGGCGCTGCCGCCCCGCAAGCGCAAGTTCAGCTCGCCGTCCTCCTCGTCGCAGCTCGGCACGTCCCACAGCGCGCGCCGATTCGGGTGGTAGACGTCGGCAGCGCCCGAGCCCCGGAAGTACCAAGGGGCTCCGGGGTCGCGCACATGCAAGAGCCGCAGGGTGGCTGCCTCGCGGGCTTCGGGAAGAGAGACCAGGAACCGCGTGCGTCCGAAGGCCAGGATGTCGCCCTCGAGCAGCTGCAGGGCGCCGAGATCTTCCAAGGGGCTGTCTTCGCCCTGGTGGCTGCCGTCTTCGAAGCACGGCGTCACCGGGGGTGGAGGCAGCGGAGCAGGAGTCGACCAGATGCCGAGCCGGGCCGATGCTCGCGACTCGGCGTCCTGGGCCAGCCACAAGCCCTCGCCGCCGGGCGTGGTGGCCTGCGCTGTCACATGCCAGGGAGACACGAGGGTCGCCGCGTCCGGATCCGTGCGATCCTCGACGTCGATGCCCCAGCCGTGCAACTCGGGCAGCTGCCGTGGCGTCAGGCGCCAACGTGGCTCACCGCAGGGGATCTTCAGCGTTGCGCTCGCGCCGTCACGCCAGGGGCGCAGTGACGTCCAGCGCACGCGCTGCGGATCACGCGGTTGCACGCGCCGCAGGGTCACCGCCGGCCGCGCCGGTGCCAGCCACCAGCTGTCCTGCTGCTGCGACGGACTCCACAGCACCGCGGCCTCGCCCGCCACGGGCGCCGCGTGCAAGCGCACCTGCGCCGTCGCATCCCTTCCGAGTCGACGGGCTCGGTCACTGGCCTCGATCTCGTAGCCCACCAGCTCGGCGACCACGCCGCTGGCGTCGAGGCGGTCGTCGGCGTGCGCGCCTTCATTGCCGGTGGCGGGCAGCAGGAGCCACGTGAGCAGCAACGCACCCGGGCCCAGCAGGGCGAGGGTGACGTCGAGACGATGGAGGCCGGCGGGAAGCATTCGCTGAAAGTATACGCCGCGGGCGTCCTGATGTTGGCCTTGCTGGCGAAGAGGTCTCGGGATCTCTCCTGGTATACCGTTAGCACGATTGGTGCCCAACGCTGTGGCCCAACGCCCTCGACCCGGGAGTCTCTTCATGCGCACGACGTTCCTGCTCACCGCCCTCACCATGCTCGCCTTCGCGGCCAACTCAGTGCTGTGCCGCCTGGCGCTGGGCGCGGCGACGATCGACGCCGCCTCCTTCACTGCGGTCCGGCTGGCCAGTGGCGCCGGTATGCTATGGCTGCTGGTGCTGCTGCAGCGGCGTCGGACGGCTTCAGGGACGGCAGCTTCTGCTCCAGGAAAGAGCGGTGCCAGCCACCTCTCGGCGCTCGCCCTCTTCGCCTACGCCATCTGCTTTTCTCTCGCCTACCGCCAGTTGAGCACGGCGTCCGGCGCGCTGCTCCTCTTTGGCTTCGTCCAGTTGACCATGATCGGTTGGGGCTTGTGGCGCGGCGAGCGTCCACGGCCACTCGCGGTGCTGGGTATCTTTCTGGCCCTCGGTGGCCTGGTCTATCTCAGTTGGCCCGGTGTCACCGCGCCGCCACCGCTGGCCGCCGCCATGATGGCGATCGCCGGCATCGCCTGGGGTGTCTACTCGCTGCGTGGTCGTCAGGTAAGCCAGCCGCTGACCGCCAACGCCGTCCACTTCCTGTGGGCGCTGCCGCTGGCGCTCGTCGTCAGTGCGGTCTCCGTCGAGTCGCGCGTGTGGACACCGTACGGCGTCTTGCTGGCCGTGCTCTCGGGGGCGCTGGCGTCCGGTGTCGGCTACGCCCTCTGGTACCGCGTCCTGCCTCGCCTGGCAGCAATTCGCGCCGCGACGGTGCAGCTATCCGTACCGGTGTTGGCGGCGCTGCTGGGAGCCTTGGTGGTCGGTGAACCGGTGACCGTGCGGGTGGTGGTCGCGGGAATGCTGATCCTGGGAGGCATCGCACTGGACATCCAGTCGCGAGATCGACTTTCCGGCTGATCGACTTTCCGGCTGATCGACTTCGGAGCTAGGGCGGGCAAGTCGCGAAGGCGCGCGTGTCCTGGACGGGAACGTAGGCTTGCCCGAGGGGGCTGGAGTAGGTGCGTTGCTGGCCGGTTTGGAGATCGGTGACGCGCAGCTCGACTTCGACATTGGTCAAGCCGCCGGCGAAGACCCAGAAGCGCGGGTGCAGAGCTTTGCAGGCGTCGAGCACCTTGACGATCAGCTCGATGTTGTCGGGGCTGAAGAACCAGACGGCGCCGGTATCCGCGGTGAGCAGCTGAGATCTGCCATGCCCGGCCGTTCCGTCGCTGCGCCGCCAGCGCGTCTCGACCGCGAAGCGACCGTCGCGCAGCAGCAACGGCGGCGGTGGTTCGATGTCGGTACGGGTGAAGACGAATCGACCCAGGTACGGCGTGCCGTTCCCCAGTGGGCCATGGGTGATGTGGGAGATCGGCTGTGCTGGTTGCGTGTCGGCGTCGGCAGAGCGGTAGGTCGGGCCGCTGTCCGTACCGGCGTCCCAGGGGACGAGGTCGACGACCAGTTCTTCGACCCAGGAACCGCCGCGCAGCAGCGGCAGATCCGCGACACCGACGAACCAGTCGGGACTCGGTGCGATCATGGTCACCAGGGTGACGCGCGGGAAGGCTTCCTGGATCGTGAAATCGAGGCTGGCCGTGTCGGGTGAGCGCTCGATGCCGGGCCCGATGAAGACCTGGTCGGAGAGACCGGTGGCGTTGCGGATCTCGGTGGCCAGTCGGTTCGGATCGCCCAGTTCGGCCATTCTCTCAATCCCTGGGCTAGCCAGCGCGCCCGGCTGCCAGAAGGACACGCCGGAAGCGTGCGTGCCGCCCACGAGTCTCGAGAAGTGCGGCCGTCCAGGAAAGCTCTGCGGATGCGTCGCGGCACTCCAGGTGGCCTCGAAGCGGACGGTGTAGCGCGCGGTCGGCTCGGCGGCCTGGCACGGGAGGACGGTCGTGAGGCTCAGGAGAACGGTGGCCCAGACGGCCGGCACGACTCCGGGCAAGGCTCGCAGGAACAAGGCTCGCAGGAATACGGTGGAGGGTCGCATACTGGAAGGTACGCAGGACACGCGCGCCCGGATCTCAGCGCGCCGGATCTCAGAGCACCGGAGTTCAGAGTGCCAGCACTCGGTACTCGAGGCACCCCCGCAATCGCCCGACGCGCCAGCCGGCGAGCCACAGCCAGCGTGAACGGCCGGATCTCGTCCAGATCGCCCTCGCCAGTCGCAATGCCAGCATCAACCACTTGGCGCCGCCCTTGAACAGGCCACCCCACAGTCCCAGCTTGGGCATGCCGTGTGGCTGGTACTTCTTGTAGATGTAGACGTTGTATCGACCGTAGTTCAGGCCTTGCCGGAACAGGCCCTTGGATGTCTCGCGGTGGCGCACGTGTACGACGGCGTCGCGGGCGAAGTCGAGGTCATGGCCGGCGAGTTGGACCCGCCAGGTGTAGTCAGTGTCCTCGAGCAGCGGCATGTCCTCGTCGAAGCCGCCGATCGCGTCGTGGATCGCCTTGTGGATCGCCAGGCCACCGCCGCCGGCGTGCTTCAGGAAGGGCGGATCGGCGTAGGGCTCGAGACCGTCGGCTTGCGGGTTGTGCCGGCTCTCGACCACCCAGGGCGGATTGAGCCGGGCGAAGTCGTAGCGACAGGCGAGGAACTCGTGCGCTTCCAGGCCTTTGGCCAGTGCCTGCAACCAGCCGTCGCCGACCACGTCGTCGGCGTCACAGAACAGCAATTTCTTGCCGCGGGCGTGCCGGGCACCGACGTTGCGCGCGTGGGCCTGGCCGCGACGGTCGGCAGCGTCGACGCTGCGCAGGGATACGGGAAAGTCGGCGGCGCGCTGGTGCACCACCTCGACGCTGCCGTCGGTCGAGCCGTTGTCGGCGACGAGGACCTCCCAGCTAGCCATATCTTCAGTGGCCTGGCTCGCCAGAGCGTCGAGTTGCTCGCCGAGGTAACGCGCGGCATTCAGACACGGGATGACGACACTGACGTCGAGTTGTGATGAGGGCTCGGTGGCAGGAGTGGAGGACATGGTCTACATTTCCGGTGGCGCCTGGCGCAGCGTCTGCAGGTGGTCGAGGTCGGGAGGCAGCAGGCGGTAGCCATAGCGGGGCTGGCCGCAGCGCAGTAGCTCGGGGAGAGTGACGAAGTCGTAGCGACCGGTGAACTCGTGCAGCACCTGGTCGACGGCGTCGAGGGTTGGCTGGCGGCTGCGGTAGTGGTCGTGGCCTTCGGGAAAGGTGGCCAGGCGGTCGTGCAGCAGGACGATGGCGCCGGGTTCGAGGCGCGTGCGAATGCGCGCGGCCAGGACGTCGGCGGGGTCGTCGCGCCAGTCTTCGGCGATCACGTCGCCCATGACCACGGTGTAGCCCAGCTCCAGCGCCTGGCGCAGGCTGGTGCGCGTCTGGTGGCCGTAGGGGGGACGCAGGAGGCCGCGATCCCCGCCGACACCCTCGAGGACATCTGCACAGCGTTGCAGCTGCGTGACGCGATGCGGTGCGGGCAGCAAGGGCAGGGACGGGTGGTCCCAGGTGTGGTTGCCGAGGGCGTGGCCGGCGTCGACCAGGCGGCGCAGGATGTCGGGATGACGGGCGGCTGCGTTGCCCACGACGAAGAAGGTGCCGCGGGCGCCGTGGCGTTCCAGCAGGTCGAGCAGACGCGGCGTCCACTCGGCATCGGGGCCGTCGTCGAAGGTCAGCGCGACACCTCGACCAGCACCGCGTACGCGCATCACGGTGCCATTGCCGGTGGTCAGCCGGACGGCGAGGTGCTCGGCGCCGCGGCGGCTGGAACGAAGAATAGGGCGCAGGGCGCGCGGCACGGGGCAAGGAGGACTCACGGCTGCTGTCCGCGCTTCAGTCGTCGTCCAGGGTGAGGGCGCCGCGGATGGCGTCGACATCGCTCTCGTCCCAGCCGAAGGCGTCGAGGTCGTCGCCCTCCTCCCAGGCCTCTTCCTCCCAGGTACCGTCCGCCGCCTGGCTCTGGGCGGCGGCGGCGAGTTCACGCAGGGTCTGGAAGCGGAAGAACTGCGCCGGCTCCAGGTACAGGCCGAGCTCGCGGGCGCGACTGATGACGCGAATCGAGAGGATCGAGTCGCCACCCAAGCGGAAGAAGTTGTCGGTCGCGCCGACGCGCTCGACCTTGAGGACCTCGGCCCAGATCTCGGCGATCTGCTCCTCGGCGAAGCCGGCTGGTGGTACGTACTCGGTGGAGCCGGCCAGGTCACCGTCGTCCGAGAGTGGATGGGCCTGGAGGGCTCGACGGTCGATCTTACCGTTGCTGTTGAGCGGTAGCTGGTCGAGGTAGAGGAAGAGTTCAGGCACCATGTAGGCCGGTAGCTGCTTTTGCAGGTGCCCGCGTAGTTCACTGTCGAGGGCCGCGCGCTCGGTCTCTGGCACCGGTTCAGCCGTCTCGACGAAGGCGACCAGGCGCTCGTTGCCGGCCTGGCCTTCCCGTACCAGCACCGCCGCCAGGCGCACGCGCGGATGGCGGGCCAGCTGGGTCTCGATCTCTCCCAGCTCGATACGGAAGCCGCGCAGCTTGACCTGGAAGTCGATGCGGCTGAGGAACTCGAGGTCACCGCCGGCCAGGCGGCGCACCAGGTCGCCGGTGCGGTAGAGGCGCTCTCCGGGTGAGCCGGAGAACGGATCCGGGACGAAGCTCTGGGCGGTGAGCGACGGTCGTCCGCGGTAGCCGCGTGCCAGGCCCGCGCAGCCGAGCAGTAGCTCGCCGGGAGAGCCGAGATGGCACAGTTGCAGGTAGCGGCCGATGACGTGGGCACGCACGCCGGGCATCGGCTGGCCAATGCTGGCGGTCGCTGCCTTGGGCGTCGCGTCGATGCGCGCCGCGGTGGCCCAGACGGTCGACTCGGTGGGGCCGTAGACGTTCCACAGCTCGCCGCCATGCCGCCGCAGCCGGGGCACGAGGGTGGCGGTCAGGGCTTCGGCACCGCTCAGCATGCGCAGGTCCTCACGGCCTTCCCAGCCGGCATGCAGGAGCAGGCGCCAGGCCGACGGTGCGGCTTGCAGCACGGTGGCACCGGAGTCGTCGAGCACGCGCGCCAGCCGCACGCCGTCGCGGCTGACGTCCAGCTCGATCAGGCGGCTGTGGCCCCCGCTGACCAGCGGCAGGTAGAAGCTGGTGACCGACATGTCGAAAGCGGCGGTGGTGTTGGCGACGATGGTGTCGTCGGCACCGAAGCCCGGGTAGCGCGCCATCGAGCCCAGGTACCAGGCCAGGCCCCGGTGGTGCGTCTGCACGCCCTTGGGGCGGCCGGTGGAGCCCGAGGTGTAGATGATGTAGGCCAGCTGTGCCGGGTCGATATCGACCTGCGGCGGCGTCGACGGCAGCTCGTCGAGCTGGCCGCTCTGCGACAGCTCGTCGAGTTCGATCAGCTGCACGTCCTGCTGTTCGGCGCGCACGGACTCGACGGCAGCAGTGACCGTAGCCGGCAGATCGCTGTTGCTGAGGAGGAGGCTGGCACCACTGTCGCGCAGCACGAAGGCGATGCGCTCTACGGGGTGCTCGGGATCGATGGGGACGTAGCTGCCACCTGCTTCGAGGATGCCGAGCAAAGTCACGAGCAGGCTGGTGTCGCGGCGCAGGGTGACGGCGACGCGCGTCTCCCGCTGGACACCGCGGGCAATCAGGAAGTGCGCCAGGCGGTGAATGCGCGTGGTCAATTCGGCGTAGGTGAGCTGTTCGTCACCCTTGGGACCTTCTCCGCTGGACAGCACGACGTGCTCGGGGCGGGCCGCCGCCTGGGTCGCCAGCAGCTGCAGGACCGTGTCGGCGTGCTCGTCGACGGCGGCGATGCCGGCGACCGCGAGATCTTCGGCTTTCCGCGTCGACGGTGCCGGCTGATGGTTCCACTCGTGCAGCATCTGGTGGCGCTCGGCGACGGGGAAGGCGGGCAGCTGCGACAGGCGCAGGTCGGGGTTGTCGAGCACGCCGTCGAGCAGCGTCTGCAGGCTGCGGCCGAGACGCAGGCCGGTGGGGATGTCCAGGAAGGTGCAGTTGAACTCCAGCCAGCCCTTCATGCCACCCTCGGTCTCCCACAGCGCCAGCATCAAGTCGTAGCGCGCGGTGTGGTCGTCGATCAGCACGGGCTCGGCGGTGATACCGGGTAGCTCGATGTCGGTGAACTCGGCGTCGAGCATGAGCAGCGCGGCTTGCACCAGCGGCATGCGGCTGGGGTCGCGCGGCGGCTGCATCGCCTCGACCAGCTTGCCGAACGGCAGGTCGCGGTAGGCGTAGGCGCGCAGCGCCATGTCGCGCACGCGGTGCAGGAAGTCGCGGAAGGTCGGGTCGCCGCTCAAGTCGATGCCGAAGACCAGCTGGGTGAGGAAGAAGCCGAGCAGATTTTCCAGGCCCGGCCGCTCGCGGTTGGCGGTGGGCGAGGTCAGCAGCATCTTGTCCTGGTGGCTGTAGCGCAGGATCAGCGTTGCGTACAGCGCCAGCAAGGCCATGAAGGCGGTGGCGTGTTCGTCGAGGCCGAGGCGCTGCAGTGCTTGGTAGCGCGGCGGGTCGATCCACAGCGACGCCTTGCGTCCCTCGGCGATGTAGGCGGCTGGGCGTGGCCGGTCGGTGGGTAGGTCGAGCACCTTGGGCATGTCGGCCAGTTCGGTGAGCCAGAAGTCGAGGTACTCCCGCAGCACCTCTCCCTGCATCCAGCCGCGCTGCCACTGCACGTAGTCGGTGTAGCTGACGGTCAGCTCCGGCACTCCCATCTGGGCCTCGGTGAGCTGCTCGTCGGGCACGTCGGAGTATTCCGGGTTGCTATAGGTCTTGTAGAGCGCGAACAACTCGCGCCAGAAGAGGTGGAAGGTGAACCAGTCGGTGGCGATGTGGTGCACGGTCAGGCAGCACATGTGGTCTTCGTCGCCAATGCGCAGCAGGCACACGCGCATACCCGGCACTTCTTCGAGTGGGAAGGGACGTAGCGCCTCGTGCAGTGCCAGGTGGTGCAGCAGGGCCAGATCGACGCTCTCGGCGACGCCGGTCAGGTCGACGAAGGGCATCGGTACGTGCCCCGGTGGGTGCACCAGCTGCACCGGCTGGCCGTCGACCAGCGGGTAGGTGGTGCGCCACGGACGGTGGCGGCGCACGACCGTGTCGATGCAGCGGCGCAGGATACCGGCGTCGAGCGGTCCGCGCATGTGCATGGCGCTGTCGATGTTGAAGGCGTTGCTCTGCGGCATCATCTGGTAGATGAACCACATGCGCTCCTGGTCGAACGACACCGGGTAGAACTCGAGGTCGGGGGCCGGCAGCACCGGCGGCGCCTGCGGCGTGTGCAGGATCTCGACCGCCGACGCTGGGATCAGCGTGTCGTCGTCGGCACTACCGGTTGCTTGCGCCACCACCACGGCGAGCTCGGCGATCGTCGGGTGCTGGAACAGCTCGGTGAACGGCAGGTCGGCACCGAAGCGGCGGCGCAGCTCGGTGACCAGCTGAATGCCCAGCAGCGAGTGGCCGCCGAGCTCGAAGAAGTTGTCCTGGACGCCGACGTCCGGGATGCCGAAGAGTTCGCCCCAGAGTGCCGCCAGGCCGCGCTCGAGATCGCTGCTGGGCGCGATGTACGGGGCCGTCACGTTGCCACGTCCCAACTCGTGTGCACCGGCCGCATCGTCCGCCTCGATGCGCGCGGGTGCCTGGTTTGGCTGTTGGAGCGCTGCCGCGTCGGCGGCGGCGAGAGCGTCCGCCAGGGGCCGTGGGGAGATGGTGAGGCGTGGCAGGCCGGCGGCCAGGGCGCGTTGGAGGGCGTCGAAGGCCAGTTCCCGGTGGACACTGTTCGAGTTGTCCCAGAGGGTCGGGTCACAGTGGAGAGTAAGAACCCTTGTACGCTGAGATGCGGCTTCGCCGCAGGGCAGGCACACGGGCCTGCCCCTACCCAGAATTTCGGATCCCGCTCTGGGTAGGGGCACCCCCGTGTGGGTGCCCTGGGTGGGGGATTGGGGGTCTGGACCCGGGGCCGCCTGCTGTTGTGCCAGCGTCCCAACCACGCACCCGGACGCGCAGGCATCGATCTGACCCGCGCCGCCGGTCACCGAGGTCAACGGCGAAACGACGGTCACCCAGGGGGCTGTGCCGTCGGGCAGCTCGCGCACCGCCGCCGCCAGGCGTAGCGCGCCTAGCGTCCCGGGGCCGAGCAGGCCGGTCCAGGCGCCCGCCGGCTTCTGCTGCACCCGGCCCTCGCCGGCGCTGTGTGCCGCGTGTAGCACGCCATGCAGGGCACCGAAACGGTCGCGGGCCTGGGCCAGGACGCGCTGGATGTCGGCGGCGTCGGTGAGGTTGATGCGTTGCAGCTGGGTGGCGTCTTCGGCCTCCAGCAGGGCGCGCAGACGTCGCAGCGTTGGTCGCGGATCCTGGATTGGTGCCCCTTCAACTTGGCCTTGCGAGCCGAGCAAACGCGCCGCTTCCTCTGCGCTGCCGGCGTCGAGCAGGGTGTCCCAGGCGTCGGGTTCAGGGAAGTACGGGGGTACGACGAGAGCCAGGTGCGCGTCGAGGTGACGGCGGAAGTGTTCGGCCAGGGTCAGGCCGGGGTCCTGGTCGGCGCCGGTGATCAGGTAGGCGGGGCTTCCGGAATCGGATGCGGCTTCGCCGCAGGGCAGGCACATGGGCCTGCCCCTACCCAGATCTTGGGGCAACGACATCGCCTGCCACCCCTGCCGCCAGCGTTGCCCCAGGCGATACGCCACGACCGTGCGCTCGCCATCCCGCGAGCCGCCCAGCGCGTCGACTTCGTCCAGCACCCACTCCACCCGTACCTCGGCCGATGCTGTCTCCTCGCCCGCTGGCAGATCGACCGACGCCGCGCGCAGCGACGGATACTCCTGTGGCAGCACGCGCACGGCCGCCAGCAGTGACGCCCGCGCCGCGTCCGCCGGATCGCCAGGCAGCACGTGTTGCAGGCCAGCCGTGACGATCGCCAGGCGCAGTTCCGGGCTGTCCGCCGCGGGCGTCTCGCCCCAAGCCTGCACCAGGTGCAGCAGCGCCAGCAGACCGTGCTCCTGGACGCTCTGGAACTCGCTCTTCGAGCCCGTCGTCGAAGCAGGCTGCAAGCTCAGCTGCACGAGGTGGCTCGGCAGGCTGTCGAGTTCGTGCAGCAGGGCGCTGGCGTCGGCGCGCCAGGTAACGTCCCACTCGAAGACGCTCTCGCCGTGCGTGCCCTCGTCGAGCCGCTGCAGGTGACCGCGATGATCGCCGCCCTCGACGCTCGGGCGGGCGACAGTGACGCGTGCGCCAGCCGAGCGCAGGGTGGACACGAGCACGCTTTCCAGCGCGCTGACCTCGCGTTCGGCCGCCAGCAGCCAGTGCTCGCCGTCTCTCGTGGTTGCAGGGCGTGCCCCGAGGTGTGCGGGAGGAGCTGTCGCCCAGCTGGGGATCGAGAACCACTCCTCTACCGGCAGCGGCCGCGGGGTGGTGCTGCTGAGCACTTGCGCCGCGATGACGGAGGCGCCGGCCTCGGGTGCCACATCGTCGACCCAGTGACGGTGGCGGGCGAACGGGTAGCCGGGCAGCGGCACGCGGCGGTGACGGTGGTGCGCGAACAGGCCTTCGCCGTCGATGTCCACGCCTTGCTGCCACAGGCCGCCCAGCTGGTACAAGAGGAAAGCAGTGTCGTCGACGCGCTCGCTCGGCGCACGCAGGGTCGATGCGACCGTCAGCGCCGCCGGGGCTTTCGGATGCTGCCGGGCGAGTGAGCCGAGCGTCGCGCCGGGGCCGACTTCGAGCAGCACGTAACGGTCGCCCATCAACAACTCGGCCAGCGCGTCGCCGAAGCGCACCGGTGACGTCAGGTGGCGTGCCCAGTAGCCAGCGTCGGTGGCTTCGGCTTCGGTGATCCAGGTACCGGTGACGTTGGACAGGTAGGGCACGCGCGGCGGCTGCAGGTCGAACGAGCGCACCATCGCGGTCAACTCATCGGCCAGACCGGCCATCATCCGCGTGTGGAAGGCGTGGGTGGTCGTCAGGCGCAGGCAAGTGATGCCCTCTTCGCTCAGCTTGGCCTCCAGCGCGGCGACATCGGCTTCCGGGCCACCCGCGACGCTGAAGCCGGGGCCATTGACCGCGCACAGGTCGAGGTCCTTGCCGGCCTCTTGCATGCGGGCTAGATGGGGTGTCAGCTCGGCTTCCGGCAGCGGCACTGCCAGCATCGCACCGCCGGGCAGCGCGTGGATCTTGCGTGCGCGCCAGGCGACCAGCTGTAGCGCGTCGTCGCGGTGCAGTACGCCCGCGCGGCAGGCGGCGACGTACTCGCCCAGGCTGTAGCCGAGCAGGGCTTGCGCTTCGATGCCCCAACTCGCCAACAGCTCGCACAGCGCCATCTCGACGGCGAACAGCGCCGGCTGCGCATAGCGTGTTTCGGAGAGTCGCCGGCCGGCGTCGCCCTGGGTCTCACCACGGCTGAGTAGCGCCTTCAGGTCGGTCGAAGCACCGCCGCCGGGCGTCGGGTGCGCGTGCGGATCGGGGGCATCGGCGTCGACGAACAGCAGCTCGCGCAGGCCAGTACCGTCGAGGTGCGGGCGCAGGGCGTCGCAGCAGGCATCGAGTTCTCGCCGGAACACCGGTTCCGTCTCGTACAGGCCGCGCGCCATCTCGACGTAGTGGTCGCCGAGGCCCGGGAAGAGGAAGGCGACGCCGCGCTTGTCGAGCGGCCGTACACGGGTCCCGGGGGCGTCGCGCCGCGCCAGCGCGCGCAGCCGCTCGATCGCTTCTGCCGCATCACGCGCCACGATCGTGGCACGCAGGTCGTTGCGCCGGCGGCCGACCTGCAGGGTGTAGGCGGTCTCTTGGAGGTGTACGTCGGGATGGTGTCCCAGGTGGTCCGCCAGCTGCACGGCGACTTGCTGCAGCGCCGTCTCGGTGCGTCCGGACAGTGGCAGCAGCGCGTACGGGCGTTCCGGCAGCGGCATCTCCTCGTCCTCGCTGTCGGGCGTCTCTTCGAGCACGATGTGGGCGTTGGTGCCGCCCATGCCGAAGGAACTGACGCCGGCAAAGCGCGGCTGTCCATCTGGGTCCCCGGCGTCGCGCCGCCAGGGCCGCAGCTCGGTGTTGACGAAGAAGGGGCTGTTGGCGAAATCGATTTCGGGATTCGGGCGCTCGAAGTTGAGGCTCGGTGGGATGGTCTCGTGCTCGAGTGCCAGTACGGCCTTGATCAGGCCGGTGACGCCGGCCGCCGCGTTCAGATGACCGACGTTGGTCTTCACCGAGCCGAGCGCGCATTTGTGCCCGTTCGCCTCGCCGTCATGCGACGCGCGGAAGGCACGCGTCAAGGCCGCGACCTCGATCGGGTCGCCCAGCTGCGTGCCGGTGCCGTGCGTCTCGACGTAACCGATCTCGTCCGCCTCGACCTCCGCCATCGCCATCGCCTCGGTAATCACCTGACTCTGGAACTCGACGCTCGGCGCCGTGTAACCGACCTTGGCCGAGCCGTCGTTGTTGATCGCCGAGCCACGGATCACCGCGTGGATGTGGTCGCCATCTCGCACTGCCGCCGATAGGGGCTTGAGCAGCACCAGCGCCACACCGGAGGAGCCGATGCAACCGTCGGCGCGCTCGTCGAAGGCACGGCAGTGCCCGTCGGACGACAGGATACCGCCGGGCTGGAACAGGTAGCCGCGCTTTGACGGCACCGCCACCGCCACGCCACCCGCCAGCGCCATCTCGCACTCCTCGGTCCACAGGCTCTGGCACGCCAGGTGCGTCGCCACCAGCGACGTCGAGCAGGCGCTCTGCACCAGCACGGACGGGCCGCGCAGGTCGAGCTTGTAGGAGACGCGGGTACACAGGAAGTCGTGCTCGTTGAGCAGGAAGACCTGGAAGCGACCGGCTTGCTGCAGCAATTCTGGATGGCTGGTCAGCTTGGAGTAGAAATACGTGTTCGACGCCGCGCCCGCGAACATGCCGATGCGACCCGCGAAGCGTTCCGGATCGTAGCCGGCGTTGTCGAGCGTGTGGGCGGCGGTCTCCAGCAGCAGGCGGTGCTGCGGGTCGAGCAGCGACGCCTCGCGCGGGGTGAAGCCGAAGTAACCTTCGTCGAAGTTCTCGATGCCGTCCAGCACGCCTGCCGCCGCCACGTACTCCGGCCGCCGTACCAGCGCCGGGTCGACACCCTCGGCGACCAGCTCGTCGGCGCTGAAGCGCGTCGTACCTTCCTTGCCATCGCGCAGCAGGCCCCACAGCTCGTCGACACTACCGGCGCCCGGGAAGCGCCCGGCCATGCCGATGATGGCGATGCCTGTATCGTCGTCGAGGTCGTCTTCGTGTACACGAGGATCGTCGTTGGGCTGGGACATGGCTGTTCTTCCTGGGGCCGGCTAGGTGCTGGATAGTGAAGTTGGACCGATACGATGAGCAGCGGCATGATAGCGCAGGCTAGGAATTTCCAGGTCGCCAGGAGTTCCGCCGAAGCAGAAGGAGCGCCACGATATAAGGGCGCCCGCGGTCGGGCGCCCTTGATATCTGTCGAGGCGGCGACGATCTGGTGAGCTACTGCCCACTGCTACTGCCTACTGGCCCTG
The DNA here is from genome assembly GCA_965368975.1 of uncultured bacterium. Classification (GTDB taxonomy): domain Bacteria; phylum Acidobacteriota; class Thermoanaerobaculia; order Multivoradales; family JAHZIX01; genus CBDUPA01. Next base: position 43,867 of record CBDUPA010000017.1, read on the forward strand.
GGGACTCACCATTCCTGAGTCTTACAGGTTGCAGCCGCAGAAGCTCGGGCAGGTGTAGGTCGGCATCCACGGTTCTTGCGGCATGTACTGCCCGCCCTGGGGCTGTTGCAGCTGCAGTTGGCTGAGGGTCTCGCGGCTGAGGCGCAGGGGCTTCGTGCTCTTCTTCATCGGGATTCTCCTTGGTTTGGATGAGCGGAAAGGAGGACGCCCGAGTTGGGCGCCCCCAAGATGGGGTGGGTTACTTGCGGGCACCATTGCCCTTGCAGTTGCCGGAGCAGCACTGGCTGTTCGACGACCAGGCGCAGTACCGCTGGCGCTGCAGGCGCAGGTGGTAGGTCTCAGAGAAGCAAGGTACCCAAGGTGGGTGCCTGGACGCGGAAGACGTCGATCAGCCGGTGCAGGCAGCTTCGGACATCTCGAGGCATAGGAGTCCGATCTTCGTCAAGTCAGGGTCGAGTGGCCGCCAGATGCCACCCGGAGCCTTGGCGAGCTGCTCGCTCGTCAGGTGGGTGAGGGTTTCGCGACTCAGGTGGAGCGACTTTCTGGACTTCAGCATGAATTCTCCTCAATGAGAGAGTGAATGGGTTCATCTCGACATCATTGCAGATGTCATGATGTTGAGTTGTAAGTTTACATATTTATCTGAATATGCTCAATGGGCCGGGGCGGACCAGGCGGGATCTGCCTGATGGGGTGGCGGCGCGTTCAGCTTCACGAAGCGCTACGATACGGAGCATGCGCGTTCTCCTCGCCGTTTCCCGCTATCCCTGGCCCGCGCGCCGCGGCGACCAGCTGCGGGCGCTGCAGTTTCTCGACTTCCTGGCTGGTGAGCACGACGTCACCCTGCTCGCTCCCGCTCCGGATCCCGACGACCCACCGCCGCCCGTCACGGAGTCCACGCGCTGGCGCCTGGTGACCTACGAGCGCAGTGGTGTCGCCGGCAAGTTGAAGGGGATGTTGCGTTGCGTGTTCGGTGGTTGGCCTTTGCAGAGTGCGCTTTTTGAGCACGCGGACCTGCGGCACAAGCTGCGCGAGCTAGCGCCGCGGGCGGATCTGGTGATCCTGCAGCTGTCGCGCCTGGCTCCGTACTTGGATGCGGTAGGAGACGTATCGCTGTGGGTTGACCTGATCGACAGCCTGTGGCTCAACTTCGAGCGACGAGCGCGCGTTGACCGCTGGTGGCTGCGGCCGCTCTTGCGCTTCGAGGCCCATCGCCTGCTGCGCGCGGAGGCACGGATGCTGCAACGAGCGCGGGGGGTTTGGGTGGTCTCCGAGCGGGATCGACGGGAGCTGGCGCGGCGGCTGCGCGGGCAGTTGGAGGAGGGGGTTCTTGGACGCCTGCAGGTCCTGCCGCTGGCCTTCCCGCTCGATGCTTCGGAAGAGGTCTCCCGCGAAGAGAAGGCGGCCGATGCGACGCAGCGTCTGCTCGGCACGCCGCCGACCCTCGCCTTGACCGGGAACTTGGGCTACTTCGTCAACGTCGACGCCTTCTGCTGGTTCCTCGACACCGTCTGGCCGCCATTGCAGCGGCAGCGGCCAGAGTTGCGGCTGTGCTTGGCTGGGGCGAGGCCGGCTGTTGCGCTACGGCGGGCGGCGGTGCGGGCGGGGGTCGAGGTGATCGACACACCGCCGGATCTGAAGGCCTTGCTCGCCCAAGCGGATGTGGCGCTGGCGCCGATGCGCTGCGGTTCGGGGCAGCCGCTGAAGATTCTTGAAGCGTGGCAAATGGGGGTGCCGGTGGTGGCATCGCCCTGGGCGGCGGCGGGAACGTCGGCGGTGGCGGGGGAGGACTTGCTGCTGGCGGGGCCGGCGGACGAGTGGGTGCGCACGCTGCTCGACGTGCTCGAAGTCTCGCCGGGTGCGGCGGCGCGTCGGGCCACTCTGGTCCGAGGTGGACGCGAGCGGCTGCGGGTAGCTTATGGCCGGCAGGGACTGCGGCAACGGCTGTTGCAACAACTCTGTGCCGGTGTACCGGGTCCAACGTGACGTCCCACCCTGGCGCGCCCCGGTGGGTAGAAGTCTGCGCAGCTCATTGAAGATGCGCTGGTATCTGAGTGATGTGCAGTCAAGTTCTTGGTCGTCACCAGCTTTTAGGGGTTGACAGGATTCGAGGACCTCGGTAGTGTTAGCACTCAGTCGGGGTGAGTGCTAATAGCTCACTCCGCGAGTCTCCGGTCCCGGAGGCTTCCCTATCAAGCATAAAAAGCGATCTGCCCAGGCGGGCAGAGATCCACGAAGAAGGAGGAACGACTGTGAACATCCGTCCGCTTCACGATCGTGTTCTGGTTCAGCGGCTCGAAGCCCAGGAAGAAGAGACGCGCGGTGGGATCATCATCCCGGATTCCGCGAAGGAAAAGCCCCAAGAAGCCAAGGTGGTGGCTGTCGGTCCCGGCAAGGCCCAGGACGACGGCAAGCGTGCCGCCATGGACGTCAAGGCTGGCGACCGCATTCTGATCGGCAAGTACTCCGGTAGCGAGATCAAGGTGCAGGACGAGGAGTACGTGATCCTGCGCGAGGACGAGATCCTCGCGGTGATCGAGGGCTGAGTCCGGTTTCACGACCGGATTTCCTCGCTCGGAATTCCAGACGAAAGACTCGGCGCCGACGCTGCCCTACGGGCTCCGGCGCCTTCGAGAAATAAGATTTCAGGAGGTCGAAGCAATGGCTAAGCAGATCATCTACTCCGAGGACGCGCGCTCCGCGATCCTGCGGGGTGTCAACAAGCTCGCCGACGCGGTGAAGGTCACCCTCGGTCCCAAGGGCCGCAACGTGGTGATCGAGAAGAAGTTCGGTTCGCCCACGATCACCAAGGACGGCGTCACCGTCGCCAAGGAGATCGAGCTGGTCGACGCGGTCGAGAACATGGGTGCCCAGATGGTGCGCGAGGTCGCGTCCAAGACCTCGGACGTCGCCGGTGACGGCACCACCACCGCCACGGTGCTGGCCCAGGCCATCTACCGCGAGGGTTCCAAGATGGTGACCGCTGGCGCCAACCCGATGGACGTCAAGCGTGGCATCGAGCAGGCGGTCAAGGCGGCCGTGGCCGAGGTCGACAACCTGTCGAAGCCGGTCGGCGGTGACGAGATCGCCCACGTCGGCACCATCTCCGCCAACAACGACCAAGAGATCGGCGGCATCATCGCCGAGGCGATGGAGAAGGTCGGCAAGGACGGCGTGATCACGGTCGAGGAGGCCAAGGGCCTGGAGACCACGCTCGACGTCGTCGAGGGCATGCAGTTCGACCGCGGCTACCTGTCCCCCTACTTCGTCACCGATCCGGACCGCATGGAGACGGTGCTCGAGAGCCCGGTTATCCTGTTGTACGAGAAGAAGATCACCAACATGAAGGACCTGCTGCCGGTGCTCGAGCAGGTGGCCAAGCAGGGTCGCCAACTGCTGATCATCGCCGAGGACATCGAGGGTGAGGCGCTGGCCACGCTGGTGGTCAACAAGCTGCGCGGCACTCTACATGTGGCCGCGGTCAAGGCGCCGGGCTTCGGCGATCGCCGCAAGGCCATGCTCGAGGACATCGCGATCCTCACCGGTGGCAAGATGATCACCGAAGATCTGGGCATCAAGCTGGACAGCGTCCAGTGGGACGACCTGGGCCAGGCCAAGAAGGTGGTCATCACCAAGGAAGACACCACCATCGTCACCGAGGCCGAGGACGAAAGCCGCAAGGTTGCGATCGCCGGCCGCGTCAAGCAGATCCGCAATCAGGTCGAGGAGACTTCCTCGGACTACGATCGTGAGAAGCTGCAAGAACGTCTGGCCAAGCTGGTCGGTGGTGTCGCGGTGATCAAGGTCGGTGCCGCCACCGAGACCGAGATGAAGGAGAAGAAGGCTCGCGTCGAGGACGCCATGCACGCCACCAAGGCGGCCGTCGAAGAGGGCATCGTCCCCGGTGGAGGCGTGGCTCTGCTGCGTGCCATTCCGGCGGTCGAGGGCCAGAAGGGCGCCAACCACGATATGCAGATGGGCATCAACATCGTGCGCCGCGCGCTCGAGGAGCCGTCTCGCCAGATCGCCATCAACGCGGGCCAGGAAGGCTCCGTGAAGGTCCTGGACGTGCTCAAGGAGAAGGGCTCCGTGGGTTACAACGCGGCCAACGACACCATGGAAGACCTGGTCAAGGCGGGTGTCATCGACCCGGCCAAGGTCACCAAGACGGCGCTGCTGAACGCTGCTTCCATCGCTGGTCTGATGCTGACCACCGAGGCGATGATCTCCGAGATCAAGGAGAAGGATGACGGCGGTGGCGACGCTGCTGCTGCCGCCGCTGGCATGGGCGGCATGGGCGGCATGGGCGGCATGTACTGACGCCTATCCCGTCGACTGCCTTGCACGAGCGATCCGGCCTTCTGGTCGGGTCGCTTTTGCTTTGGCCGAGAGCGCGTGGCGGCTGATTCGGCCCCGGACCTTGTCAGCGTCGACCTCTTGGTGTACACTCTCCCGGCTACATCGATTTCTCTCCTGTCTCAGCTGTGGGTCCCCCTTACATCCTGTGTAGACGTGTGTCTGCTCATGGCTTTCAGCCATAGTGCGGTCGACGGATTCTACCCGGATTGCGGGAGGGATCACTGCGTGTGCAGCTTCCAGACAGGTGTCCTATGCCTACCCCTTGCTGGGTCCACAGACGCCACAATCCCAATCTCAGCTATGAGGAGGAACTGGAAGTATGTCTACGCGTAAACTCGTATGTTGTCTGGCCATCGCTCTGATGGTCCTGTCCGCGGCCCCGATGCTGGCGCAGCGGACCGTCGCCTCGGTCGACTCGGAAACCATCCCGGGTACTTTCGACAAGGAAGCTCGCGCCGCCGAGCAGGCTCGTCAGGCCGCCTGGCTAACAGCTCGTGAGGGTCGTTCCCGGTTGCAGCCGGCTGTTGCCGAGCTGACCGATGCCGACCGTGAGACCCTCGCCAATGCTCGCACCGACCAGGGCCGCATGCTCGTCGGTGTGACCAAGGACTTGGGCCTGCCGATCGCCACAAGCAATGAGCCGGGAATGTTCGGCCGTGTGCGCTCTGACCGTAGCGGTCAGATTTGGATGGGTGCCGTCCAGTCCCCGGGTGCCACCGCGCTTCGTCTGCACATCAGCAACTTCAACCTGCCCGACGATGCCGAGCTGTGGATCTACAATCGTCAGGGTCAGGCCTTCGGCCCGTACACGGGCAATGGCCCGAACAACAACGGTGAGCTCTGGACCAACACGATCTTCGGTGACGAGGTTCGCGTGCAGCTCCAGTTCCCGGAAGGCGCCTTCCGCGCGACTCGCAAGCAGATGGTCATCGAGCAGGTGCTGCACCTGGGCGACAACTTCCTGCTCGGCCGCATGGCGCAAGCAGAGGACGACGACAAGGCCTTCTGTAGCTTCAACGCCTCGTGCGTCCAGAATGCCTCCTGCTCCACCGTGCCGTCCGCCATCGCTGCGAACGCCAACGGCGTGGGCCACATGCAGTTCGTGATCGGCAGCTCCGGCTACATCTGCACTGGCAGTCTGCTCAACGACACCAACAGCTCCACCACGGTGCCGCTGTTCCTGACCGCCAACCACTGCCTGAGCACTCAGACGGTGGCGAACAGCCTGGAAGCTTTCTTCCAGTTCACCACCAGCTGCGGTGGTAGCTGCACCCTCGGTGGTTCGGTGCCGAGCACCAACGGTTCCACCCTGCTGGCAACCAACAGCACCAGCGACTACACGCTGCTGCAGCTGTCCGGCTCGCTGCCGTCCGGTAGCGTCCTGATGGGCTGGACCACCACCGCGGTGGCCAACTCCAACGGCACCCAGCTGTACCGCCTGAGCCACCCGAAGGGTTCGCCGCAGGCCTACTCCGAGCAGCAGGTCAACACTTCGGCTGGCACCTGCTCCGGCATTCCGCGCGGTGCCTGGATCTACAGCCGCCACAACCTTGGTGCCACCGAGGGTGGTAGCTCGGGTTCCGGCGTGGTCAACAGCAGCGGCCAGGTGGTCGGTCAACTGACCGGCGCTTGCGGCACCAACACCGGTAACTCCTGCGACAGCACCAACAACGCGGTCATCGACGGCGCGCTGGCCAGCTACTACAGCAGCGTTTCGCAGTGGCTCGACCCGACCACGGGTGGTGGTGGTTGCCATGTCGGTTCCATCGGCACGGCCAACTACTGCTCGGCTTCTTGCCCCTGCGACGATGGCGAAGGCGATTGCGACAGCAACAGCGAGTGCGTCAGCGGTACGACCTGCGTCAGCAACGTCGGCCCGAACTACGGATGGGCGTCCTGGGTGGACGTGTGCGAAGGTTCGAGCGGCGGCGGCCCGAACTCCTGCGTCGGCAACTGCGGCAGCCAGGCTTCGGGTGGTTGCTGGTGTGACAGCTCCTGCTCGTTCTACGGTGACTGCTGCTCCGACAAGGTCGCGGTCTGCGGTTGAGCCTTGAACTCTGACAGCGTCTTGTCGAGACGCTGAGCTGAGTCGAAACGGCCCTGGTCCTCCTTGGATTCAGGGCCGCTTCTTGTTTGTAGCAAGTTCTCGCCGGATCGCTGGGGGCGCGGGATCGCCGCCAATCTCGCCGGGCGTGGGTTTGCGTACGGCCACAACGTTCCCTACACTAGTTGCACTCGTTGAGTGCCCTCCCCCCAATCGCGGTCACACCGGCCGAGGAGTTGCATGATGACATTCCGCATCCTCCGTAGCGTCGCGGCGAGGTCGATCCTCGCTGTGGTTCCGCTCATGGCAGCCTTGGGCTTCGTCTCGCAGGCGGTGCCGGCGCTTGCCGGACCCGCGGCGCTACAGAGCTCGACTTCCGTGGGTTCGGAGGTCGTTCGGGGGACTGCGCCGGCCGCGACGGAGCTGGCGCAGCGCCAGCAGGCGCTGTCACAGTGGCTGGTCGATCGTGCCGGGGCACTCTCGTCAGCGCCAGCGGTTGTCGAGCTGCCGGAAGAGGAGCGCCAGCGCTTGGCAGAAGCGGTGCCGGCGCAAGGGCGCTTGCGGGTCGGGAGTGTGCTGTCGGTAGGGTTGAAGATTCACGCGACGGGGTCAGGGTCGGAAGGTGCAGACGTGGGGCAAGAGCTTCCGTTTGGCTGGCTACGCTCGGATGGGCAGGAGCACGTGTGGACCGGCATCGTCCGTTCGCCAGGCGCGACAGGGCTGCGCCTGCACCTGGGGAATGTTCGTCTACCGCCTGCAGCCGAGTTGTATGTGTACAGCACGCGGGGCGAGGCCTTCGGCCCCTACACTGGCCGCGGTCCCAACCAGGACGGGGAGGTGTGGACGCACACGATTCTCGGCGACGAGATCCGGCTGCAGCTGCACTGGCAGGCGCAGGCTGAAGGTCAGTTGCACCGCACCGATCGCTCGCCGATGGTGATCCGCGAGGTCCTCCACCTGGGTGAGAACTTCTTGCTCGGGCGCATGGCACAGGAGAACACCGACGACAAGGCTTTCTGTAACTTCAACGCGTCGTGTATCGAGAACGCCGCATGCTCGACGATTCCCGCCGCGATCACGGCAGCTCGCAACGGCATGGCGCATCTGCAGTTCGTGGTGGGTGGCGGTGGGTTCATCTGTTCGGGAGGCTTGCTCAACGATACCGACGGTTCGACGCAGATTCCCTACCTGTTGACGGCCAATCACTGCTTCGACACTCAGGCTTCCGCCACCAGCCTGGAAGCCTACTTCCAGTTCACCACCAGTTGCGGCGGTAGCTGCAGCCTCGGTGGCTCCGTGCCGCGCACCGTCGGTTCGACCCTGCTGGCGAGCGCGGCGAGCAGCGACTACACCTTGGTGCAGCTCAGCCAGAATCCGCCAGCGGGCAGTGTCTTGGTGGGGTGGAACTCGGCAGCTGTCGCCAACTCGAACGGCACGCAGCTCTACCGAATCAGTCATCCGGCAGGGGCGCCGCAGGCCTATTCCGAACAGCAGGTGGATACGTCTGCGGGAACCTGCGGTGGTATCCCGCGAGGGGCTTGGATCTACAGCAGCGACAACTTCGGCGCGACGGAGGGCGGCAGCTCTGGCTCGCCGGTGTTGAATGCCAGCGGCCAGGTGGTCGGGCAGCTGACCGGGGCCTGTGGCCTGAATCCGAGCAACCCCTGTTCTGCCCTGAATGCGACGATCGACGGCGCGCTCGCTGCCTACTTTGCCAGCGTTTCTGCCTGGCTGGATCCGGTACCGGTCGGTGATCCGATCTTCAGTGACGACTTCGAGGCCAACAATCTCAACAAGTGGGCGGACATCTTTCCTTGAATCGTCGATGCTAGCGATGCGGTTTGGGAGGTGGTCCGAGGCCCGTCACAAGGCCGGTCAGCGCACCATGACCAGCATGCGCACCAGCCCCTCGCGGCTCGGGCTGTCGCCGCCGTCAAAACTCTCTAGTGCTTTGCCGAGCACGGCGCCGAAGGCGCGCTGGCGGTCGGCGGCGCGCATGGCGATGCCGGGGCGGTCCGAGGGCACTAGCAGGTCACCCGGGCGCACTGGGCCGCCTTCACTGTTGACGCGCACGTAGATCTGGCCGTTGAGCGCCACCGGAAGGTCTGTTGACCCGTCCTCGCGTGCCCCGAGTACCAGGCCTGGCTGCAGGCCGCCAGCACCGCTGACGACACCGATCACGCGCGGATCGTAGGCTTCGCTCGAAGGTGCCAGGCGACCGTCGTCGGTGATCGCCAGCACGGTGCCGGGTACAACGCCGTCGCGCCGCGTCAGCTCGAACACCTCTGCCTGATCCTTGACGTTGACGCCGTTGAGTACGATTTTGCCCTCGCCGGAGAGCCAGAGCTTGATCTCGCCATTGGCATCGTACAAGTGGACTTCGCCGTTGCCGTTCTCATCGACACTCAGGAGCAAGCGCCGCTCGCCGTCGGCGTTGTTGATTTGCAGCGCGCCGTGGCCGCTGTCGAAGGCGAAGAGGCTGCCAGCCCGTTGTTCCTGGCTGTTGTGGATGGCCAGCAGCCCTCCACCGGCGGTACGACTGAACACCAGGAGTTTGCCGAGTTGCTCCAGCTGCGCCTCGAACTCGCTCTGCAGCTCGTGGGCGCGTGCCTCCAACCGTGCCAAGACCTCTTCCTGGCCAGCGCGGCGCATGTCACGCTCGAGATGAGTGATCGCGGTGGCTTGGGTCTCCAGCATCAGGCGCACGTCCGCCACGTGTTCGCGCAAGCGGGGCACCTCGCCGCAGCAGTCGGTGCCGCGCACCACGGTCGGGGGGGAGGCTGTGCCGCCGCGTTGGCGCAGCTGACGCACCTGGCGCTGCAGTTCTTCGAGGCCGGCGTCCATGGCTTCGACCTGCTGACGCAGGCCCGCGAGGGCTGCGGGTGTGCCACTGGCTTGATTGCCGGCGGAGGTGTCGCGGGAGGTCCCGGCAGCTGGCTGGGAGCCGGCGCGTGCGAGGCGGTCGAGGCGGTCGGCGAAGGCGCTCAGTTCGGCGCGGACCTCGCTGAGCTCGCCACGGAGGGCACTGAGTTCCTGGTCGTGCTGGGCCAAGGCCTTGTCGTGCTCGTCCAGGCGGGTGCCAATGCCCACTCGGCCTTGCTGTGCCTGCAGGGAGCCGGTGGCCAGCACCGCTAGCGCGAGCAGCAGTGCCAGAAGTCGGGCTGGGCCGTTGTTGAGTAGCCCAGAAAGGTGGAGAGCGAGACCTCGCAAGGTCGGTCGATGCATGATCAGACACCTCTGGCCGTCAGGGCCGTCGAGCAGGAATAGACGTGGACAGACGATGCCTTGTTCCTACCCGTGTCGTCAAGTCGCCTGGTGTCGAGGGTGCCTTGCTCCACGGAGTGCTAGGTTCCAGGGGAGGCTCTTCCCCGGGGGACCTAGGCTCACGGACATTCGTAGGTGAGATCGTTGAGCGTGATGCGCTGGCCCCCCCACACCTCGTCGATCGTGCACACATCTTCCAGTTCCGGTAGCAGTTCCGCCGCTGCTGGCGGTCCCTCGGGACCATGGACGACCCGCAACATGCTGGGCGTCAGCTGTTCGTTGGCGCCGACATGGATCACGTACAGCTTCAGGTAGAGTCCTGGCGGTCGGGGCATCCAGAAATCGTAGGTGCCGAGCAAGGCGGCCAAGATGAGGATCAGGACGGCGGCGCCTGCGAGAGGGCGGCGGCTGAGAGCGCCGACGAGTCGAGGGCGCGTTCCCGACTGGCGTGCACCTCGGGCCTGGGGGCTCGGTGGTGTCGGCAGCTCGGGGCGCGTGGTCTTCAGCGTTGTGTCGTCCTGCCAGTGCTTCGCCGTGCGGGGGCTCAGTTCACTGAGTTCCGGCGCTGGTGGTGCGTCGTCCGGACTCGCGGGGGTGACGATGGGGATCTCGACGCGCGGTGCCGTCTTGGTCTGGGCACCCGCGCCCGAGGTCGAAGCCGCGTTCCCGCCCTGTCGCTGCGCTCGCTGCTGCGGCCCCGGTCGAGGTCGCTGTCGAGGCCGCAACTCGCGCGCCACGGGCGCTGAGGGCTGCCGCCGGCGTACCGGTGTCTCGTCCCAATCCTCGCCCGTCGGCTGTAGGTCGGGAGAGCGTTGCCGCTCGATGGCGCGCCGCAGCTGACGCCGGAAGGCTTCGGCGTTCTTTGGCCGCTGCCGCACCGGTACCGCCATGGCCTGCTCGATGGTCGAGCAGAAGTCGGGCGACAGCTGGGGTACCAGCGCCTTGAGCGGTGACAGGGGCTCGCTGCTCAAGCGTCGATCCAGCGCGTCGGGTGGTTGTCGGCCGCTGGTCATGCGGTAGAGCGTGGCGGCGACACCGTAGACATCGGTCCACGGTCCCTGTCGGTCGTCCTCCTGTGCCGGGTCCGCCACATACTGCTCGGGTGCCGCGAAGCCCCGGCTGACCAAGCGTGTCGGGTTGCCGCTGCGCTCGCCGAGGGTGATGCGGGCGGCGCCGAAGTCGAGCAGGATCGGGCGGTCGTCGTCGGTCAGGTAGATGTTCTGTGGCTTGACGTCGCGGTGGATCATGCCCTCCGCCTGCACCGTGCACAAGGCGTCGAGCACCGGTAGGATCAGCTCGACCGCGCGCTTCTCTGGCACTCGGCCGCCTTCTTCGAGCAGATAGGCGTCGAGGGTGCGGCCGCGGTAGTACTGCATCACCATGTAGGCGGTGCCGTGCTGGCGGAAGAAGACACGCACGCCGACGATGTGCGGGTGCTCGAAGCGGGCCAGGCGCCGAGCCTCGTCGACGAAGGCCTCGAGGCCGAGCTGGAACAGCTCGGCGTTGAGGGGCGAGTCCGGTTCGACGGTCAAGCCGTCCCGCCCGCGCGCCGCCAGTTCGCGCGGCAGGTACTCCTTGATCGCCACCTCGAGGTCGAGTGCCACGTCCTTGGCCAGGTAGGTGATCCCGAAGCCGCCGGGCTCGCCGAGCACGCGCCCGAGCACGTACTTGCCACCGTCCAGTTCGGTGCCTGGCTGCAGGGCCTGACGGAAGGCACCGGGTGGCGGCGAGCCAAGATCGTTTGTGGCGGAATCAGACAGCGTCATGGTGCGAGGGGCGGCACTCTTGTCGTTACAGGTTCCGAAGATCAGGGACCGAGGACGCGGAGCGAGAACACGGAGCGAGAGAACGGAGTCCTAGTCTACCAGGGTGTCGTAGCGCACCAGAAAACAGGTTGATAGGCTCAGCCAATGAGCCGACTTACTGTCAGATGGATGTTGCTGCCCCTCTGGTTTCCGCTGCTCTTGGTCGTGGCGAGCCCGGTCAGAGCGGAGCCGGAGCCGCGCGGTGCAGCGCACAGCGTGCGGCAGCTCCAGCAGCAACTCGACGAGTTTACCGAGCGCTACCTGGAACTCCACCCACTGGTCGCGACGCTGGTCGGGGACGCGCGTTATGCGGACCGCTTGCCGATCCCGACCGCCGAGTATCGCGCCCAGGTGGTCGCTTTCTACGACCAGCATCTCGCGCGTCTGGCGGCCTTGCCAGTGCCCGTGTCGAACACCGACGCTCGCCTGACCTACGACGTCTTCGCGCTCGATCTGCGCCGCGAGCGCGCCGCCCTCGACATCCCCGACCACCTGCTGCCGCTGTCGCATTGGCTCGACAGCCTGCCCAACTACCTGCCCCAGCTGGCCGCCGGCGACGCCGCGCAGCCCCTGTCGACAGCTGCTGACCACGAACGGTTCCTGCGCCGCCTGCACGCCTTCCCGGTGTGGGTCGATGCCGCCCTGGCCAACCTGCGGCAGGGACTGGAGCAGGGCATCGTGCAGTCGTGCGACATCAGCCGGCGCGCACTGCCTCAACTAGCCACGCAGCTGGTCGACGACCCCCGGGACAGTCCTTTCTTTCGTGTCGTGACGCACTTGCCGTCGGGACTCGGCCCCGACGATCGCGGCCGCTTGAGCGCTGCCTACGAGCAGGTGATCCGCGAACAGTTGGTGCCTGCCTACCGCCGTCTGCACGACTTCGTGCGCGATGTCTACCTGCCGCGCTGCCGCGAGTCCCTCTCCTGGGGGGACCTGCCCGGAGGGGGCTCTCTACCCGATGGTGACACTTGGTACCGGCGGCTGGTGGCACACCACACCACCACAGACTTGACACCGGACGAGATCTTTGATCTCGGTGTGCGCGAAGCGGCACGCATCCGGCGCAACATGCAGCTACTGCTACGCCGCCTGGGCTTCCAGGATTTTCGTAGCTTCTTCGCCGACATGGGGAGGCGCCGTGGCCTCTACCTCCAGCATCCGGAGGAGGTGCTGGCCGAGTACCAGCGTCTGGACACGCAGATCCGGACGCGGCTGCCAGAGCTGTTTCCCGCGCTGCCGGGCACGCCGCTGGAGGTTCGCCCGGTGAGTGCCGAGCTGGCCGCGGCTGCGCCGGGTGGGTACTACACCCGGCCCACGGCCGATGGTGCCCGTCCCGGCATCTTCTGGGTCAATACCGGTATCGGTGGCGGGTTCTATCCGCGCTTCATCATGGAGTCGCTCTTCCTTCACGAAGGCCTGCCCGGCCATCACTACCAGGCCGCCTTGATGCAGGAGGATACCGGCCTACCGGCCTACCGGCGTTTCACCCAGACCACCGCCTTCGTCGAGGGCTGGGCCCTGTACGCCGAGACCCTGGGCGAAGACCTGGGCCTCTATCGCGACCCCTACCAGCAGTGGGGTGCCTTGGCGTCCGACATGCTGCGCGCCGCCCGCCTGGTCGGCGACGTCGGCCTGCACCACAAGCGCTGGACCCGCGAGCAGACCGAGCGCTATCTGACCCGCTGCTGCCTCGGGCTGGGCATCTCCGAGATCGACCGCTGGGCGGTCATTCCAGCACAGGGACTGGCCTACAAGGTGGGGCAGTTGCGCTTCCTGGAGCTGCGTGAGCGTGCCGAGGAGGTCCTGGACGATCGCTTCGACGTGCGTGAGTTCCACCGGCAAGTGCTGGCCCATGGTGCGCTGCCGCTCGACTTGTTGGAGCAGCAGGTCGACGCCTGGTTGGCTTCACGGGGCACGAGCGACGAGAGCGAAGGTGAGTGGGTGTCTTGCGACCTCTTCCCGCCCGAGGACGAGCCCATTGCCGACTGTGCACGGCGCACACCGCAGGGTGTCCTCGAGGTGCGGTCCGAGATCGCCGAGGACGCTTCAGTGCTGATTCTCGAGGGGCGTCTCCACTTCGTCGCGGCTACGGGGAAGACCGCGGCTGCCTACGTCTTCGACAACGGTCCGGACTACTTCGTCGAGGGGCTGGCGCGCTTCGTTCGCGATGACAAGATCGGTTTCGTCAACGAGCAGCTGGAGCGCGTCGTGCCCGCCGAGTGGGACTTCGCTTTCCCCTTCGAGGGCGGCGTCGCGAGGGTCTGTCGCGGTTGCCGGCTGGAGCCGGTCTCACCCGGCGACGAGCATCGGAGCCCGGTGGGCGGCAAGTGGGGTTATGTCGACCCGCAGGGACGTGTGGTAGTCGCGGTCGAGTACGAGCTGGACGAGCTACCGGCGCCGTCTGGGTCGCTCTAAGCTACTGTTGCGACTTGGACGTATTGCTCTCGCCCTTGGTCGGCTTCGCGTCGCTCTTGCTGTCGGAAGAGCTCGAGCCGCTGTCCGACTTGCTGTCGCTGGAACTACTGCTGTCGGACGTGCCGCCAGAATCGCCGCTGGAGCTGGACGACGAGCCGGCGCCCTTCTTGTTCTTGTCGGCGTAGTCGGTAACGTACCAGCCGCTACCCTTGAACTTGAAGGCCGGGGCGGACACCAGCTTGCGCGTCTCGCCCTCGCACTCGGGGCAGGGCGGCGCGGGGTCGTTGAGCTTCTGCAGGACTTCCGTACGGTGATGGCACTTGGTGCATTCGTATTCGTACAGTGGCATGACGGTCTCCTGCGCGGTCGGTCGTGACAGCTGGAGCTGGACGGATCGCCGCGCTCGAGGTGATCAGAGCACAGGGTCTGGGTTGGGGGGGGGCTGCGGGTACGCTGGATCAGGCGTCGGGTTCGACGTTGATCTTCATCACGCCGCCACCGGTTTCTTCTTCGGAGCGGCGGCGGATCAGTTGCAGGACCTGGAAGGCGTAGAGCAGCTTGGCGTTCTCGGGTGGCGCCATGGGGCCGTTGGAGCAGATGTGGTACAAGCTGCGCTTGCCGTTGATCAGCTCCAGCAATTCGTACTCGGTCTCGTCGAGGGCCAGTTCGATGATGTCCTCGATCGAGTAGTCCGGCGCGAACATGGTTTCTTTCTTGCCCAGACGGTTGATCAGCGACTTGGCGTTGGGGGCCTGCTTGATGCCCTGCAGGATCACCTGGCGCATGGGTAGCTGGATGCGCATCATCCCGGCTTCCTTGAACTCGCCGATGCTGAAGGTGACCTTACCCTCGTCGAGGTAGAAGAGGCTCCACACGATCGACTCGATCTGCTCGCGGATGACTTCGTAGACCTCGTCCGGCGGCAGAATGTGTCGCTCGACCAGCAGTGCACCGTAGCGCTTGTTGAGCTTCTCGCGCTCGCGCATGGTGGCGGCGAAGACCTCGGTGGTCAGGCGGCCGGTGCGGTGCAGATAGTCTCCCAGGCTGTCTTCGCGGTCACTGGAGGACGCGTGGATGACGTTGCCTTCCTTGATGTAGATGCGCTTGACCACGTTCTCGCGAGTGACTTCGATCACGCCGGGAACCTGGAAACGGTCAATGGTGAACAGCATCTCCGGCAGCGCGGACTTGGAGAGGTCGCCTCGATATTGAAAATTGCGTTCCACGGTGTCTCTTCAGGGGACCAGAGGTTCAAGGGAAGTGCCGCGCGCGTCTGGGCACGCAACTCATTGAGTATAGCATTGCGGTTATGGAAACCACTGCTCCCAATGCCGCTCCCGCCTCCGGGTCCGCAGAGTCACACGGCCGCTTGCTACCCGGGCCGGAAGCCTGGCAACGCCTGGACCGCTTCTTACGGCCGCTGCCGGCGCAGCGCATCGAGCGCCTGCGTGCTCTTGACCGGGTGCTGGCCGCACCGCTGTGTGCCCGCGTCGACGTGCCGGCGCTCGACGTTTCGGCGATGGACGGCTTCGCCCTGGCGGGGGAGACCCCGGGTGGCGGCGGTGAGGGTTCCGGGGTGCGCTTGCCGGTCGTCGGTACGGTGGCGGCGGGTGACGCACCCGGCGCCGAGTTACCGGCCGGCAGCGCGCTGCGCATCTTCACCGGCGCACCGGTACCGGCCGGGGCGGACCGCGTGGTGATCGTCGAGTCGACGGTGCCGGTATCTGAAGAAGATGGAGCCGTTGACGCTGCGAGGGACGCTGCGCACGAAGAGATCCTGGTGCAGGCGTGGCCCGCGGCGGGCGCCAACATCCGGCGCCGCGGCGAGGTCCTGACGGCGGGTGCTGGTCTTCTCGGTCAGGGGGCGCTGGTGACCCCCGGTGGCCTGGGCCTGCTGGCGACGCACGGTTACGGGGAGGTTCCGATCCACCGGCCGCCGCGCGTGGCACTGCTGCCCACTGGCGACGAGGTCGTACCGCCGGAGCAGGAACCGGCACCCGGGCAGCTGCGCGACAGCCACACCGACTTCCTGCTCGGTGCCGGGGTGTCCCTGGGCCTGCGCTTCTTCCCGCTTGGCATCGCGCCGGACGAGCCCGAGCGTTTACGCGAGTTGATCCGCCAGGGTCTGCACTACGACGTGCTCGTGCTCACCGGCGGTGTGTCAGTGGGCGAGCGCGACCTGGTGGCCGGCATGCTACGCGAGCTGGGTTGCGAGATCTTGTTCCGTCGGCTCGCTATCCAGCCGGCCAAGCCGGTCCTGGCAGCGGTGCACGGCGGGGGGCTGGTGTTCGGCTTGCCGGGCAACCCGGCGTCGGCGATGGTCGGCTTCTGGCTCTTCGTCCGGCCGGCGCTGCGGCGCCTGATGGGGTACAAGGACGGCTATCTCGAAGGGGTGCTGCAGGGGGAGCTGATGGCTCCTCTACCTGGCGCCAAAGGCCGTGACCGATTCCTCCCGTCGCGGATTGCTTTCCGCGCCGGTCGTCTGGAGGTGACACCGGTTCCGCCGGTGGGTTCGCACGATGTCGCCGCCTATGCCTGCGGCACGGCGCTGGCGCGCATTCCCGCGCACGCGAAGCCGAAGTCAGCAGGGGAGATGTGCGAGGTGTTACCGCTGGTCGACTGGCGTTCCGGCTAACGAGGCTGGGGTCAGCGGGTTTCCGGTGGTGGCTGCAGGATCTGGCGCTCGATCTCGGTCGCCTCGTCGCCGCGGCCCAGGGCTTCCAGCAACTCGGCGTAGGCACGCAGGGCTTGCTGGTAGGTGGAGTGCTCGGGTGGCAGGGTATTGTGCATGTGGTCCAGCAAGGTTTCGTACAGGCCGACGGCCTCGGCTTGGCGGGCCGGTTGCCGGGCCAGCACGTCGATGCGCAGCTTCTCTGCGAACAGAGTGCGCGCGTGATCCGCGCCGAGTAGTTTGCTGCGCGTCTCCCGGACCTGACGATACAGTTCCTCGGCCTCCTCCAGGCGGTCCAAGTCGACGTAGACGGACGCGAGGTTGAGCTGGCTCAGGGTCGTGCTGAAATGCTCGGGGCCGAGCTGCTGCAGCTGGATCTCCAGCGCGCGCTGGCACGCTTGGAGGGCCAGGTCGTGACGCTCGGTCTTGTCGTAGGTGACGCACAGGCCGACGAGCGCAGCGGCGACTCTCGGGTGCTCCTCGCCATAAGCAGCCGTGTAGGTGGCGGCTGCGCGGCGAAACAAGGCCTCGGCTTCCTGCTGGTTGCCCTGGGAGCCACGCAGTGAGCCGAGTCGCAGCAGGCTTGTGGCCAGGTCGGGGTCGTCCTCGGGCAAGTTGTCTTGCTGGATCGCGAGGCTGCGCACGAGAAGTGCTTCGGCTTGCTGCAGGTCGCCCTGGCTGCCGTAGTAGCCGGCGAGATAGCTGAGGGTTCGGCCCAGCGCCGGGTGGTCCTTGCCCAGCTTGGTCTCCTGGATCTCTCGCGCGCGCAGCAGCAGCTGCTCAGCTTCCGGGCCACGACCCTGCCTCCAGCGCAGGAAGCCCAGGCTGCCCAGCACGCCGGCGACGCTCGGGTGTTCCTCGCCGTGCAGCTCGCGGCGCAAGTCGAGAGCTTCGAGGAGCAAGGCTTCGGCCTGCTCGGTCTGTCCGAGGTTGATGTAGGCGGTGGCGATCGCCTCGAGCAACCGTGCCCGCGTCTCGGGTTGCCGTCGCAGCTGCTTGGCGAGGCGAGCGGCGCCTTTGTCGAGGAGTTCGCGGGCGGTCAGCGAGCCGGTATCCGAGCTCTGGATGTCGGCACGCTGGAACAGGCTGGTCAGGAAGCGCGACACCTCTTCGGCAGCGTGAGCTTCCTGCTGGGCTCGGGCAGCCTGTACTCGGGCCTGGCGCGCGAAGATCAGAGCACTGGTCAAGGCTGCAACTAGCACGAGGAGGCCAAGGCCGGCTGCGATCACCGATCTTTGGTGGCGGCGAACATACTTGCTCAGCCGATAGCGCCGGCTCGTGGGCGCCACGCTCACTGCCTGGTGGTGCAGGTAGCGGTCGATCTCGGCGCCCAGGGCCGAAGCGGATGGATAGCGTTGGTCGCGGTCGCGCTGGATCGCCTTGGCGACAATCCAGCTCAGATCACCATGCAGACGCCTTTGGAGAGTGGCGGCGTCGAGACCGCGCAGGGCTGCCAGCTGCGCTTGCTTCTCGGGCGGCAGGCGCGCGAAGTGCTGGTCTAAAGGCGGCTGGTCTTCTTCCAGCGCCCGGCGGATGGCGCGCACCATGTTGGCGCCGTCCAGTTCCAGCGGCAGCAGGCCGACCAGCAGCTTGTAGAGCAGCATGCCCAGGGCGTAGACATCGACCCGCACGTCGCTGGCGTCGCTTGCTTGCTGGTCGTCACTGGAGAGGATCGCTTCGGGACTGAGGTACAC
Organism: uncultured bacterium; assembly: GCA_965368975.1. Lineage (GTDB taxonomy): Bacteria > Acidobacteriota > Thermoanaerobaculia > Multivoradales > JAHZIX01 > CBDUPA01. The sequence goes on from CBDUPA010000017.1 coordinate 62,119, forward strand.
TGGCGTGCCGATCAAGCCTTGGGTCAGCGCCCGGCTCTCGTGCAGGGGGGTGTCCAGGCCCTTGGCGATACCGAAGTCGATGATTTTGGGGGTGACCTGGTTGCCCTCTTCCTTGACCAGCACATTGCCGGGCTTGAGATCGCGGTGGATCAGCGCCTTCTGGTGCGCGTGCTGGACGGCGTTGCAGGCCTGGCGGAATAGCTCCAGGCGACGCTCGAGGGGTAGCTGATGCTGGTCGCAGTAGTCCGTGATCGACGGCCCGTCGACGAACTCCATGACCAGGAAATTGTGTCCTTCTTCGGTGAGGCCAGCGCCGTAGAGGTGAGCGATGCCGCCGTGGTTCATGCGTGCCATGGCCCTCGCCTCGGCCTGGAAGCGCAGCTCGGCGTCGGTGCCGCGTAGGGCCTTGTCCAGCAGTTTGACCGCCACCCGGCGCTGTACCGGGCGTATTTGTTCTGCCAGGTAGACCGTACCCATGCCGCCCATGCCGAGGACTTCGAGAATGCGATAGTGGCCGATCCGGTGCGGGTGCTGCCCAGCCCACTCGATGGGTACTTCGCGGCTGAAGTCGCCGGAAGGGGTGTCGGGGCGCTGCACGGTATTCTCGGCAGAGGTGCTCTCGGCAGAGGTGTTCTCCGTGCTGCTACCTGAAGACTGTCGGTTCATGAAGTCGGTTCCGCAGGGTCCGCCCCAGAATCACCGGTACTTGCTTCTGGGGCGAGAGTGTCATCCGTGACCGGCGGCGTCTGCTCCAGCAGCTGGCGTTCGATCTCGACCGCCTGGTCATCGCGGCCCAGCCGGTGCAGAAGCTCGGCGTAGTCGTTGAGGGCTTCGCGCCGTTGCGGGTGATCCCGCGGTAGGCTGTGACGCTGCTGGTCAAGCAAATCTTCGAAGAGCTGCAGTGCTTCTTCACCCTTGGCGGGCTGCTCGGTGGCCTGCGCGCCGAGGGTCACCGCCAAGCTGTCCTGCACGGCCAGTGTGCGTGCGTGCCCGGGCTGCAGGCTCCGGCGCCGTGTCTCGAGCGCTGCACGCAGCAAGGGCTCGGCGTCTGCAAAGCGCTGCTGCCGCATATAGAGAGCGGCCAGGTTGAACTGGCTTTGGCTGGTCTTGACGTGGTCGGGGCCGAGATGCTCCAAGCGGATCTCCAGCGAGCGTCGGCAGGCCTCGTCAGCTTGTTGCCATCGCTCGAGAGACCCTAGCGTCAAGCACTGCCCTGCCAGGACGTCACCGATCACGGGGTGACGGTTGCCCTGGATCTCGGTGAACAGCTCGAGGGCCAGTTCGTACTTCCGCTGGGCCTGTGCCATATCGCCCTGTCCAGCTTGCAGCGAGCCCATGCGGAAGAGATTGACGGCGCGCTGCCGCAGGTCGACGTCCGACTGTACCGCCTGGATGTCGAGTGCGCGCTGCAGGATCGTTTCGGCCTCGGCCAAGCGGCCGGACTGGCCCAACAAGCCACCGAGCAGGCTGAGCGTCTCGACGACTTCGGGGGCGTTCCAGTCCAGTTGCTCCTGCTGGATCTCGAGCGCCCGGTGCAGGAGCTGTTCGGCTTCCGCCTCGCGCCCCTGCGTCCAGCGCAAGAAGCCGAGCGCCTGCAGGGCTTCGGCGATCTTGGGGTGTTGCTCGCCATGCTGCTGCCGGATCAGTTCCAGAGCCCTGGTGAGCATCGCTTCGGCTTCCTCGCGCTGCTGGAGATTGGTGTAGGCGCGGCCGATCGCCAGGAGTAGCTCGGAGCGGGTCTCGGGCTGGTTGCGCAGATCCTCGTGGATCAAGCGCGCGCCGCGGTTGAGCAGGTCGCGAGCGGAAGCGTCGCCGGCGTTGCCGGTGGTCGGGTCGGCCTGGCCGAAGAGATCGACCAGGAACTGCGCCACTTGTTGCGCTGACTCGGCCTCCTGAGACGCTTCCTGCGCGGACCCCTGGGCGCGCTGGTAGAGCACGCCCAGTCCGACAGTGCTGGCGGTCAGAGCCAGCAGGGCGAAGGCCGCGACCAGCACGGCGGCACGGTTGCGGCGCACGAACTTGCCCACTTGGTAGAGGCGGCTGGGCGGCCCGACACTCACCGGCAGCGATCGCAAGTGCCGTTTCAAGTCGGCGCTCAGGTGCGAGGCCGAGCCGTAGCGCCGGTCGCGGTCGCGGTGTACGGCTCGGCACAGGATCCAGTCGAGGTCACCATGCAACTTGCGTTCGAGGGCGGCCGGTGTGGTCGAGCGGCTGGCGGCGAGGCGCTCGCGGTCCGGTCTGGGCAGCGCGGCGAACGTCGTGCAGGCACGCGGCAAGTCTTGCTCGATGATCCTACGAATGACCCGCACCATGTTGCCTTGGTCTTGCTCGAGTGGCAGCACGCCGACGAGCAATTTGTACAGCATCATGCCGAGGGCGTAGACGTCGCTGCGAGTGTCCAGCGCTGCATCCAGCTCCTGTTCTGCATCGGCGGCGAGGATGGCTTCCGGGCTGAGGTAGAGGGGAGTACCCACGAGCCCCTGGGTCAAGCCCTCGTTGTCGCTGAGCGGGGAGTCCAGGCCCTTGGCGATGCCGAAGTCGATGATCTTGGGCACCGCTTCGCCGTCGACCTCTTCGACCAGGACATTGCCGGGTTTGAGGTCGCGGTGGATGATCGCCTTCTGGTGCGCGTGCTGGACCGCGTCACACACCTTGCGGAAGAGCTCCAGCCGCGTGTCGGTCGGAAGCCGGTGCAGATCGCAGTAGTCGACGATCGAGGGGCCATCGATGTGCTCGAGGACCAGAAAGCTGTGTCCGTCCTCGGTGACGCCGGCACCATAGAAGTGCGCGATCCCCGGGTGACTCATCCGGGCCAGAGCCTGGCACTCGGCCTGGAAGCGTTGCTCGCCGCGGGTCGTCTGGCGGCGGCGGTCGAGCAGCTTGAGGGCCACGCGACGCTGTACTGGACGTGTCTGCTCGGCCAGGTACACCGTGCCCATGCCACCGCTACCGAGGATCTCGACGATGCGATAGGGCCCGATCCGTCGCGGATGGTGCCCTTGCCACTGCACCTCGACCTCGCGACTGAAGTTGCCGGAGTCCGGGGTTGGGGGCGGAGCGGACCGATTGTCACGGGACTTGGGAGGTGCCATTACATCTTGGGGCGCTCGCGTCCCAGCTGCCAGAGGAGGTCTTCGTATTCGCTGAGGGTGGCGAGCCGCTCGGGGTGGTCTGGCGGCAAGCTGTCGCGCTGCGCCGCGAGGAGTCGTTCGTACACGTCCACGGCTTGCTCCCACTTTCGCGCTTGTGCGAGGACGAAAGCCAAGGCGTGCTCTACTGCCAGGGTGCGTGGATGCCTGGGGCCGAAGGCGTTGCTACGCGTTTGCAGGGCGGCGCGCAACAGGGGCTCGGCCTCATTGAAGCGTTGCTGGTTGATGTGCAGTGCGGCCAGGTTGAACTGGCTCTGGCTGGTCTTGACGTGGTTGGGGCCGAGCTGTGCCGAGCGGATGTCCAGCGAGCGCTGGCACGCTTCCAGCGCTTCCTCCGGTCGCTGCAGCCGTCCCAGCGCCTGGCAGGCCGCGGACAGTGCGTCACTGACCAGCAGGTGATCGGGACCATAGAGCTCGACTACCAAGTCACGCGCGCGCAGCAGGTGTCCGAGCGCCTCCTCTACTTCCCCCTGCGCGCCGCGCAGCGAACCCAGGCGCATCAGGTTGACCGCGTGGTAGCGTGGGTGGATCTCGGGGTGGAGGTCCTGGATTTGCAGCGCCTGCTGCAGGTAGTGCTCGGCCTGCTCCAGTTGGTTGCCGCTGCCGGTCAGCTCGACCAGTGTGCTCAGCGTTTCGACGACTTCGGGGTGCTCGTTGCCAAGCGCCTGGCGCTGTACTTCCAGAGCGCGCAACAAGAGTCGCTCGGCTTCTGGCTCCTGCCCTTGCCGGTAGCGCAGAGCCCCTAGGGCCCGCAGGACGGCGGCTTCCTGCGGACTGCCTTCGCCGTAGATGTTGCGCGACAGCGTGAGGGCCTCCTCGAGCATGGCGTCGGCCTCCTCGCTCAGCTGCAGCTGCGAGTAGGCACGGCCCATGGTCAGCAGCAGGCGCGCTCGGGCTTCCGGCTGATTCTCGAGCTGAAAGCGGATCTGCTCGGCACCGCGATCGAGCAGGCCGCGGATGGTGTCCCCTTGACGCCGAGCGGGGTCCGTCTGCCGGAGCAGGTCGTCGAGGAACGTCGAGACGGCTTCCGCGGTGGCAGCCTCGGCGCGCGCGCGCGCGGCTTCGGCGTTGGCGCGCTGGTTCTCACGCAAAATGCCGGCGGCGGCTGCGAGCAGCAGCAGCAAGACGAGCACGGTGGCAGCGGTGGCCCAGCGGTGCCGGCGCAGCAGCTTGCCAAGGCGGTAGCGCAGGGATGGCGGACCGGCGAGGACGGGTTCGTCGCGTAGGTAGCGGCGCAGGTCGGCGGCCAAGTCGAGCGCCGACGAGTAGCGCTGCTCGCGATCAAGGTGGATCGCGCGGCTGATGATCCAGTCCAGGTCACCGTGTAGCCGCCGGCCCAGGGCTGCTGGCGACAATCCGCCGCGCAAGGACGCGAGCTCGACCTGCTGTTCTGGCGGCAGGCTGCTCAGCAAGCGGCTGGGAGCTGGGTGATGACCGTTCAGAATCTTCTGCACCACGGTCACCATCTTGGTGCCCAGGTTCTCGAGCGGCTGCGCACCCACCAGCAGCTTGTAGAGCACCATGCCGAGGCCGTAGATGTCGACCCGCGTGTCCGGGACCATGTCCGCGCCCTCTGCCGCCAGGATCGTTTCCGGGCTGATGTAGAGCGGTGAACCCACCACGCCCTGGCTGCGTGTGGTGTCCGAAATGGGCTGGTCGAGGTGCTTGGCGATGCCGAAGTCGATGACCTTGGGCTGCGGTGCTGGGTCCGCTTCTTGCACCAAGATATTGGACGGCTTCAGGTCGCGATGGATGAACGCCTTGTGGTGCGCATGCTGGACGGCCTCGCACACTTGGCAGAACAGTTCCAGCCGTGCCGCCAGTGGTAGTCGGTGCTGGTCGCAGTACTCGAGGATGTCGCAGCCGTCGATGTGCTCCATGACCAGGAAGCTTTGATCCTCCTGAGTCACACCCGCGGCATAGAGGTGGGCGATGCCCGGGTGATTCATCTGGGCGAGCGCCTGGCACTCGGCCTGGAAACGCGACTCGGCGGGTGTTGCACGGAAGCGCTCGTCCAGCAGTTTGATGGCCACGAGACGCTGGACCGGCTGCGTTTGCTCGCTCAGGTAGACAGTCCCGAAACCCCCAGTGCCCAGGACATCGAGAATGCGGTAATCACCGATCCATTCTGGGTGCCGTCCCCGCCACTGGATTGGCAGTTCGAGGCGGAAGTCGCCCGAAGCCGAAGTGGGGGCAGCTTTGCGAGGCCCAGCGATCACTCGTTTTTCGTCCCGTGCGTAAATGATTGAAGATAAGTGAGGTATCGGAGCTTCTCCAACTATACACAAAATGCCACAGGCGCGAGGATGGCGGCTGTCGGTGTAGAATCATCGTGGTTCTTGGATCCACCGGCTCCGCCTCGACGACCTACCTGTGACTCAAAATTCGCGCACCCACCTGACCTCGCAGCAGCGCGCCCTGATGCGGCGCCTGCTCGCGCGCAAGGGCGTCGCCGCGCCAGCCGCCGATGCCCTGGCTGCCGGCGAGTTGGTGCCCCGCTCGCCGGAGGACGATCCGCCGCCGCTGTCGTTCGCCCAGCAGCGCATGTGGCTGCTCGACAGCCTGCAGCCGGGTAACCCCTTCTACAACATCCCCGACATCCTCTTCTTGGACGGCCCCCTGGAGCCGAGACGCTTGCACCGGGCCTTGCGCGGCGTGGTCGAGCGGCACGAGGTGCTGCGCACCGCCTATGCCTTGCCGCCCGACGCCGAGGCTACCGCGTCCGCGGCGTTGGGAGCATCTCCGGCAGCAGCAGCGCGGCCCCGCGAGCCCTGCCAGCTAGTACAAGCGCAGGTCGATCTGCCCTTGCCGCTGCTCGATCTGCGGGGTCTCGCCGCTGATCCCGAGCGACAGGCAGCCGAGGTCGAGCGCTTGGGTGAGGCCGAGGCGCGTCGCCCCTTACGCCTCGATCAGCCGCCGTCACTGCGCACCACCCTGGTACGCTTGGAGCCGCACCGGCACGCCTTCTTCGTCGTGCTGCACCACATCGCCGCCGACGGCTGGTCGAAGTCGGTGCTGGCGGCCGAATTGGCCGCGCTCTACCGAGGGGCCGCCCTGCCACCCTTGCCGATCCAGTATGCCGACTTCGCGCTCTGGCAGCGGCGCTGGCTGGGGCAGGGCGAGCTGGAGCGGCAGCTGGCGTGGTGGCGCGGCCAGCTGGGCGAGGAGGCCGATGCCGGTGCCGTCACGGCGCTGGAACTGCCGACCGACCGTCCGCGGCCGCCCGAGTTCAGCCATCGTGGTGCCGGCCGGCCGCTGATCGTTCCGGCTGGACTGGTGAGTCGGCTTCGTGCTCTCGGCCGCGCGGGCACGGGTGACAAGGGCACTGGCCAGGGCTCCGGCGACGTGACTCTCTTCATGTTGCTGCTGGCCGGGCTGCAGGCGCTGTTGTACCGACTCTCGGGGCAGAGCGACATCGCCGTCGGTTCACCAGTGGCCAACCGCCGCCGCGCCGAACTGGAGGCGTTGATCGGGTTCTTTGCCAACACGCTGGTACTGCGCACCGACCTGCGCGGCGGTCCGTCGTTCCGGCAGCTACTGGAGCGCGTGCGGCACGTCACCCACGATGCCTTCGAGCACCAGGACCTGCCCTTCGAGCGCCTGGTCGAGGAGCTGCAGCCGGCGCGCGACCTCAGCCGTACGCCGCTGTTCCAGGTGTTGCTGGTGTTGCAGAACACGCCGCCGGCCAGTGCGATCGAGATGAGCGCCGAGGGAAGTCCGAGCGGTGAAGTCTCACCTGCAGGCGACGGTCCGCTGGTGCTGCAGCGTCGGCCGCTCGACACCGGCACCGCCAAATTCGATCTCACCGTCGACCTGGCATCTTCCGAGCCCGGTGCTGGGGACGTCGATGGAGCCCTGCTCGGCGGCATCGAGTACGCCACGGACCTGTTCGACGCCACCACCGTCGACCGCCTGGGCGCGCAGCTGGTGCGTCTACTGCAAGCCGCGGTGGCCCAGCCGGAGCATCCGATCTCGGCGCTGTCCCTGGTAACGCCGGCCGAGCGTCAGCAGTTGTGCGTCGAGTGGCAGCTGTTCGAGCGGGCAGGAAACGCGGCCGAGTCCACCAGCGACGTCTCGATCGCCGCGCCCGTGCTGCGCTGGGCCGCGCGCTCCCCAGACTTGATCGCCGTCACGGCCGACCGGCATTTCCTCAGCTATGGCGAACTGGTGCGCCGCTCCGGGCACCTGGCGGCGGCGCTGCGGGCTCACGGGGTCGGCGTCGACGAGCAGGTGTGTATCGCGCAGGACCGCGTCTGCGGTTACCCGCTGGCGTTGCTCGGTGTGCTGCGCGCTGGGGCTGCTTGTGTGCCGCTTGACCTGACGTGGCCGGCGGCGCGGCACGAGATCCTGCTGGCCGAGGCCAAGCCACGGCTGGTCCTCGACGCGCCGACGCTGGCTCAACTTCTAGAAGAGGGGCTTCTAGAAGAGGGGCCTCTGCAGGGTCGTCTGCCGGCAGAGAGCGACCGGTTGGAGGCAGACGGGCCGCCATCGATCCAGGCCCTGGCCTACGTGCTCTACACCTCCGGCTCGACCGGCACGCCGAAGGGCGTGGCCATGCCGCATGGTCCTCTGCGCCACATGCTCGCCTGGCAGGTACGTGCCTCCGCCGCAGGTGCCAGCGCTGACACGGTACGCTCTGAGCGCACGCTGCAATTCGCCTCGCCCGGCTTCGATGTCTCGTTCCAGGAGATCTTCTCGACCTGGTCCGCTGGCGGCACGCTGGTGATGGTGCGCGAAGCCGTGCGGCGCGACCCCGAAACGTTGCTCGACTTTCTCGCCGAGCGCCGGATCGGCCGGCTGTTCTTGCCCTTCGTAGCGCTGCAGGCGCTGGCGGAAGTGGCCGCGGCGCAGCGCGCGGGCCGCTGGCCAGCCTTGCGCGAAGTCATGGTCGCTGGCGAGCAACTGCGTGTCGGCCCAGCGCTGCGGACGTGGTTCGGCGACCTCCTGCGCGGCAAGCGGGCGGCTCGCCTGGCCAACCACTACGGCCCCACCGAGGCGCACGCGGTCAGTGCCGAGATCCTGCCGGCTGACGTCGAGACCTGGCCATCGCTGCCACTGGTCGGTCGGCCGGTGGCTGGGGCCGTGCTCTACGTGGTCGATCCGGACGCCGCCGTGCACGGCTGGCCCGGAGTGCTGTCGCCGATCGGTGTCCCGGGCGAGCTGTTGATCGGCGAAGTGACGGTTGGTGATGGCGCGCTGGCGCGCGGCTACCTCGACCGCCCGCGCTGGACCGCCGAACGCTTCGTGCCGGACGGAGCGGGGATCTTTGCGTGTGGCGCTGGGAAGTTACCGCATGGAGGCCGTCTCTATCGCAGCGGCGACCTGGCGCGCTACCTGCCGGACGGGCGTCTCGAGTGCTTCGGCCGCCTGGACGCGCAGGTCAAGGTGCGCGGCTACCGTGTCGAGCCGGGCGAGGTCGAGACGGTGCTGGCGTCGCAGCCACAGGTGGTGCAGGCGGTGGTGGTGACCCGTCCCTCGGGGCGTGGAGTGCTGTTGGTGGCGTACGTCGTCATGGCGAAAGAGACGCCGACCGGGGAACCTCCTGCTTCTACCCGGGACCCCCATCTCGCGACCCTGCGCGACTCCCTGCGTGGCCAGCTGCCGGACTATATGGTGCCGGCGCACATCGTCGCCCTCGACGCGCTGCCCACCACCGGCAGCGGCAAGGTCGACCGCCGCGCGTTGCAGCGACTGAGCCTCGACGCCGTCACTGCCAACGCTGCTGCTGGCGGCGACGCCTCCGACGCGCCCTCGACGCCGGCCGAGATCCAGCTGGCCGAGATCTGGTGCGAGCTGCTGGGCGTGGCGCGGGTGGGGGTCGACGACGACTTCTTCGACCTGGGTGGGCACTCGCTGCTCGCCACCTGGCTGAGCGTGCGTGCGCGCGACGCCTTCGAGATCGAGCTGCCGGTGCGTGCCGTCTTCGAGCATCCACGACTGGCCCAGCTGGCGGTCGAGATCGAGCGGCTGCGTCGTGACGGACAGGGCCTGAGTCCGCTGCCGCCGCTGCGTCCGCGCTCAGCCGCCACCCCGCCGGACGCGAGTCGTGGTCACCAGGATTGCCTCTACGAGGGGCCCGTCTCCTTCGCGCAGGAGCGCTTGTGGTTCCTGGAACAGCTGCGCGACGGCGACACCGGCTACCGCCTGGCCAGCCGGCTACGCCTGCTCGGCGATCTCGACGCGCGGGCTCTGGCGACGGCGATCGACGGACTGGCCGCGCGCCACGAGACGCTGCGCACGGTGTTCGCCGATCACGACGGGGAGCCGATCCAGCGCGTGCTGCCGCCGCGCCGCGGAGCGCTGGCGCTGCCGTGCGTCGACCTCAGCGGCGTGGTGGATCGAGCGACCGAGACGCAGAGAACCAGCCTCCTCGGTCGCCTGACGGGTACCTTCCAGCGTCAACCCCTACCGCTCGACACGGGGCCGTTGCTGCGCCTGCTGCTGCTGCGCACTGGTGGTCGCGACGAGCACCTGCTGCTGTTCAATCTGCACCACATCATTTCCGACGGCTGGTCGATGAGCGTGATGTTCCGCGATGTCGGCGAGCTCTACGCCGCCGCCGTCGATGGCCGCGCGCCTCGGCTGCCGGTGCTCAGCGTGCAGTACGCCGACTTCGCCGCCTGGCAGCGCGGCTGGCTGGAGGGTGACCGTCTCGACGAGCAGCTGACCTACTGGCAGCAACGGCTGAGCGAACCGCGGCTTCCGCAGCCGCTGCGCCTGCCGCGCGACCGTCCGGTAGCGCCGGGGGCGGGACCGGGTCGTGGCGGCATGGTCACTGGCGCCCTGCCGCCGGAGCTGGCCCGGCAAGTCGAGACCTTCGCCCGCCGCCACGATGTCACTCCCTTCATGGTGCTGCTGGCCGCCTTCGCCGTGCTGCTCGGACGCCTGGCCAACACCGACGACGTGCTCCTCGGCACGCCAGTCGCCAACCGTCGCTCGCGTGAGCTCGAGGGCCTGATCGGCTTTTTCATCAATCTGATCTCCCTGCGTCTCGAAGTGGCCCCTGCAACGACCTTCAAAGCCCTGCTCGCCCAGGTCCGGAGCGTCACCCTCGGTGCCTACGACCACCAGGACATCCCCTTCGAACGCCTGGTCGAGCTGGTGCAGCCGGACCGCCGCGATGGCGACGTACCGTTGGCGCAAGTTACCTTCCAGCTGCTCAACACGCCACGCGCCGAGGCTGCCGAACTGCCACGGCTGCGCATGGAGCAGCAGCCACTGGAAGTGCGCCGCGCCAAGCTCGACCTGGGACTGATGTTCGAAGGCCAGGGCGAGCACCTGGGCTGGCTGGCCGAGTACGACGCCGACCGCTTCGACCGCGCTTCCGTGGAGCATTGGTTGGCGGCCTTCCAGGAGCTGCTGGCGTCGGCCCTGGCCGAGCCACGGCAGGTGGTCGACGACTTGCCAGCGCTCGACATCGTGCGTCGCCGCCAGCCCTCGGGCGTTGCCCCCGTGTTGCCATCGGCGCCGTCTCTCGTGCCGCCGATGGCACCCCCATCACTAGCACCCCCCGCCTTGGCCCCACCGTCCTTGGCGCCCCCAGAGCTGGCACCTCCCGAGCTGATCCCGCCGCCGGTCGCCAGTCCGCCGCCGCTGCACATGCCTGAAGAGCCCGAGACGCCCATCAAGCAGCCAGCCGAGGGGAACGACAGCGAGCCGGACGAGCCGCTGACCCTCTCGGATGCACCGATGTTGTTGCCCGCTGCCCGCAAGGCGCGCGGCGTGCCGCTGTCCTTCGCGCAGGAGCGACTGTGGTTCATCGACCGTCTCGAGCCCACGGCAGCGGCGGCCTACAACACGCCCGGGCGCATCTACCTCGAGGGCGTGGTGCAGCCGGCCGCCCTGCGGGTTGCCATCCACGCGCTGATCGCGCGGCACGAGAGCCTGCGCACCGTCTTCGTCGAGATCGAGGCACAGCCGCTCCAGCGTGTCGCGGCCGTGGCTTCGCCTCTGGGACAGCCACCGCTGCCGGTGGTCGATCTCGGCGGGTTGGCCGAGACGGATGGGGCCAAGCAAGCCGACGTCCTAACCGCCCGCGCCGCGACGCATCCCTTCGATCTCGCCCGCGGTCCGCTGCTGCAGATCTTCTTGCTGCGCTTGGCTGCAGGTCTTTCGGGAGAAAGTACGTCACCGCGCCACCAGCTCTACTTCAATCTGCACCACATCGTCACCGACGGCTGGTCGATGGAAATCTTGTTCCGCGAGATGGCGCGGCTCTACCAGGCTGCTGCCACCGGGGGCACGGCCAGCCCGGCAAGCGGTCCTGCTCAGGTCCTCGCGCAAGAAGCCGGTCTGCCGCCGCTGCCGGTGCAGTATCCCGACTTCGCTGTCTGGCAGCGCGCCTGGCTCAGTGGCGATGAACTACAGCGGCAGATCGACTACTGGCGTCGCCAGCTGGCTGCCCGTGATGCCCAGGAAGGCAGTCCCCAGGAGGGCGGCGGTCTGGAGTGGACGCGGCTGCAGCTGCCCGAGGACCATCCGCCGCCGGCCGAGCCCCGCGCCGACCGCTGCGGGCGTCTGCCCGTGCGTCTACCGCTGCCGCTGGTGCGCAGCCTCGACGGCTTCGCGCGCCGCCACGAGGCGACTCTGTTCATGACGCTGCTGGCCGGCTTCGCTCTGTTGCTGCACCGGCTCACCGGGCAACGGGATCTGACCGTCGGCACCCCGATCGCCAATCGCCGGCACGTCGACGTCGAGGGGCTGATCGGCTTCTTCGCCAACACGCTGGTATTGCGCGCCGATTTGACCGCCGGCACGGGCACGGGTTCTGGCGACCCAGGTTTTGGTCAGCTGGTCGACCGCCTGCGCCGCACCACGCTGGAAGCCTACGACCACCAGGATCTGCCCTTCGCGCGCCTGGTCGAGGCACTGCAGCCGGAGCGGCAGCTGGGTCGCACACCGCTGTTCCAGGTCCTGTTCCAGTTGCACAAGGCACAGCCGGTGACCGAGGCGCGCACGACCGAGGTGACGCTGGAACTCGAAACCCTCGACGCCGGCCTGGCCAAGTTCGACCTCGAATTGACCCTGAGCCAGATCCAGGGACCGGTCGCCGGCACGCTGGTCTACAACGCTGACCGTTTCGACGCCACCACCGTGCGGCGCTGGATGGACGACTACCTGCGTCTGATGCGTGCAGCGGTGCGCGCCCCCGAACGGCCGGTGACCCGGCTCGACGTGCTGACCCCCAGCGCCAGCCAGCAGCTGGTGCGCGAGTGGGGAAGTGGTCCACTCAGCGACACATGGAGCGGCCCAGCGAGCCGCAACCAGCCGGAGCCTCTGCCCACCTTGCCGTGCCTCGTCTTCGAGCAAGCACGCCGCACGCCGCACGCGATCGCCGTCCAGGGTCGCCGGCACGCGCTCAGCTACGCCACGCTGACGGCGCGCGCCCGGCGGCTGGCGTCGGCGCTGCGACACACGCGCAACGACGAAGAGTCGATCATCGGGCTGTCGCTGCCTCGAGGTCCGCGTGCCTGCGTCGCGCTACTCGGCGTCCTCGATTCCGGCGCCGCCGTCTTGCCGATCGATCCGGCCTATCCGCGGGAGCGCCGCGACCTGATGTTGCAGGACAGTGGCACCCGGCGAGTGCTCGATGGCGGCGCCGTCGACGAACTGCTCCAGCTGCCGGACGGCGCTGCAGAGCCCCAGGTGGCAACCCGAGCTTCCGTGCCCGAGCCGCACCCGCACCAGCTCTGCTACCTGCTGTACACGTCCGGCTCCACCGGCGTGCCCAAGGGCGTCGCCATGCGCCATGGCCTGATGGCGCAGGTGCTGGCCTGGGAACTGCGTCGCAATGCACCTGTGCCCCAGACCCCAGTACCCCAGACCCCAGTACCCCAGACCCCAGTACCCCAGACCTCTGTACCCCAGACGGGGCCGCACCGGACGCTCGCCTTCACACCGCTGTCCTTCGATGTTTCCTTCCAGGAGACCTTTGCCACCTGGGGTGCCGGCGGCACGCTGGTGCTGGTGGACGAAGACACCCGCCGTGATCCCCATTTGCTGCTGCGCCACCTTCTGCGGCAACGCGTGCAGCGCCTGTACCTGCCGTTCGTCGCCCTGCAGGCGCTGGCGGAAGCGTCCGCCGCGCCCGAGGCACCGCGGCCGGACGAGCTGGTCGAGCTGATCACCGCCGGTGAGCAACTGCGCATGACCCCGGCGCTCACCGCCTGGCTGCAGCGCCGACCCACGCTGCGCCTGCACAACCACTACGGGCCGACTGAGACCCACGCCATCAGTGCCTGGTCGCTCGGCCGCCGCCGCCCCGGGGAACTCGTCCGGGCACCAGCGCTGCCACCCATCGGTCGGCCGATCGACGGCGTGCGCGTCTACGTCGTCGACTCTCTGGCGCGTCCGCGTCCGATTGGCTGCGTCGGTGAGCTGTGGGCGGGTGCGGAGTTCGCGGACCACGGCTCGCCAGCGCGCGGCTACCACCGGCGCCCAGCCTTGACCGCCGCGCGCTTCGTGCCCGACCCGCTGATCCGCGAGCCGCACCGGCGGGGTGCGCGCGTCTACCGTACCGGCGATCTGGCGCGCTACCGGGCCGACGGTGAATTGGAGTTCTTGGGCCGTCGCGACACCCAGTTGAAAGTCCGCGGCTTCCGCGTCGAACCCGGTGAGGTCGAGGCGGCGCTCGAAGCGTTGGCCGGCGTCGGGCAAGCCGTGGTCGTCCCGCGTCAGGGAGCCGGGGGCGTGGCGCTGATCGCCTACGTCCTGGTTGCGGCAGAGCTCGTAGCTTCGGAGTCACCGCCCGACGCGGCCTCCCTGCGCGACACCCTACGTCGGCGTCTGCCGGACTACCTGGTACCGGCCGCTGTCCACGTCGTCGAGACGCTGCCCAAGACGCCCAGCGGCAAGGTCGATCGCCGGGCGCTGCGCCAGCGGGCGGCGGAACAGGAGGCCGTGGCGGTCGAGTTCGTGGCGCCGCACAGTGTCACCGAAGAGCAGCTGGCGGCACTGTGGGCCGACCTCTTGCAGCGCCAGCAGGTCGGTGTGCGCGACCACTTCTTCGACATCGGCGGCCACTCGCTGCTCGCCACCACCCTGACCGCCCGCCTGCGCGATGTCTTTGGCGTCGAGGTGCCGGTGAAGGCCGTGTTCGAGCATCCGCACCTGGACGAACTGGCGGCCGAGATCGATCGCCTGCGCGCCACCGATTCCGCCCCCGTGCTGCCGCCCCTGGAGCCCGTGCCGCGCGACGCCCGTGGCTTGCCGCTCGAACCCTTGCCGGTGTCCTTCGCCCAGGAGCGCCTGTGGTTGACCGAGCGCCTGAGCGAAGACGCCGCCGGTGGCTACCGCCTGCCGGGCAAGCTGGAGTTGCTCGGTGACTTCCGGCCGCTGGCCATGGCGCGGGCGCTGCGCCGCCTGGTGTCGCGCCACGAAACGCTGCGCACCGTCTTCGCCGAAGTCGATGGTGCGCCCGTCCAGCGTCCGCTACCGGCGCGGGAGGCACGCGTCGAGCTGCCCGTGGTCGACTTGAGTCGACTCGCCGCGACGACGGCTGCCGTCCTCGAATCCAGCCTGACGGCGCAGCTCATGGCGCAGCCGATGCCGCTGGCCGAGGGGCCATTGTTGCGGGTGCTGCTGCTGCGCTTCGCGCCGTTCTCCCCGGAACCCACGGAGCTCCCGCAGCCTGCGCGTGCCAAGCACTTGCTGCTGTTCAACCTGCACCACATCGTTGCTGACGGCTGGTCCATGGGCATCTTGTTCCGCGAGGTATCGCAGTTCTATCGAGCCGAGGTCGAGGGTACTGCCGACGCCCTGGAGCTACCGCCGCTGCCCGTGCACTATGGTGACTTTGCCGTCTGGCAGCGGCAGTGGCTGAGCGGCGAGCGCCTGGACGCGCAGCTGAGCTGGTGGCGCCAGCACCTGGACGGCGCGCCGGCCGCCGTCGAGCTACCGGCCGATCGTCCACGGCCGCCGCGCGTCGGGCGCAGCGGCGCGCTCTCCGACCACCTGCCAGCGTCGCTCGAAGCCGGCCTGAGCCAGCTCGGCCGCCGCCACGGTGCCACCCTCTACATGGTGCTGCTGGCCGCTTTTTCGGCCCTGCTGCCGCGCCTCGGCAGCGGTCGCGACCTGGTCCTTGGTACGCCGGTCGCCAACCGTCGCCACCGTGGCCTGGAAGGCTTGATCGGCTTCTTCATCAACGTGCTGGCGGTGCGTTTACAGCCCGCACGGGACGTCGATTTCGCGACCTGGCTGCAGCAGGTGCGCCAGCTGACGCTCGACGTCTACGACCACCAGGATCTCCCCTTCGAGCGACTGGTCGAAGCTCTGCAGCCCGCGCGCGAGCCCGGCCGTCCGTCGCTGGTGCAGGTCGTCTTCCAGTTGCAAAACACACCGCCGGCCGCTGCGGTCGAATTGCCCGGCTTGCAGCTGCGCATGCGCGGTGTCGAGCTGGAGCGGGCGAAGTTCGACTTCAGCCTGATGGCCGAGCGCGTGGGAGACGCGAGTGGCGGTGCGCCCGTGGTCTTGGTGGCGGATTACAACGCCGACCTCTTCGACGCCACCACGGTCCGTCGCTGGTTGCGGGCGTTCGAGGTCCTGCTCGAGGGAGCCATCGCCGCACCCGGGACACCGCTCGGTGCCCTGCCGGTGCTCGACGCCGTGGCACGCCAGCAGGCGTTGGTCGAGTGGAACGACGTCGAGGCCCCCTACGACCGCGACGCGACCTTGCCCGAGCTGTTCGCCGGCCAGGTCCGGCAGCGGCCGGACGCCATCGGCATCGTGTACGGCCGGCGGCACCTCGGCTACCGTGAGATCGCGCGCCGCGCCGGGCGCATCGCCGCGCTCCTGTCTCGACGCTGGGCGGGTCGCGCGGCTGCCGAGAACCGTGTCGCCGTCACCGGTCAGCGCTCCCCGGAGCTGGTGCTGGCCACTGTTGGCGTGACGCTGGCTGGCGGTGCCTACGTGCCGCTCGATCCGGACACCCCGGTCCATCGCCTGGCCTTCCAGCTGCACGATGCCGGTGCTGAGGTGCTGCTGGTCGATGCCGCGTCGCGCGATCACCTGGCGCAGGCGGTCGCGGCTGCGGCCGAGCTGGGGTCGACGGAGTCGCCGGCGACGGTCGAGCTGATGGATTTCGAAGCAGTGCTCGCGCAGGACGTCCCTTCCGCGGCACCTCGGGAGGCCTTGCATCCGGACGATCTCCATCCGGAGAACCTGGTCAACATCTTCTACACCTCTGGTTCGACCGGCAAACCCAAGGGCGTCGCGGTCACGCACCGCGGCGTCGTGCGGCTGATCCAGGCCGGCGTCACGCCCACCGCTGGCTACCCGGGCTTCGGCGTCGAGCGGCGCGTGGCGCAGTCCGCCAACCCCGTCTTCGATCCCACCACCTATGAGATCTGGGGCGCCCTGGTCCACGGTGGTTGTCTGGTCGAGGTGCCGAAGGCGCAGCTGCTGGCCCCCGAGACGCTGGGGGATTTCCTGCGTGCGCGGCGCATCGACGTCCAGTACCTCACGGTCGCCGTCGTCAGTCTGATCGCGCGCCAGGCACCGGACGCGCTGAACAGCGTCGACGTGCAGTTGCTCGGCGGCGAAGCGATCGCCCCGGCGCGCGTCGCCGAGATCCTCGACGCCGGTTCGCCGCGGCACCTGATCCACGTCTACGGGCCGACCGAGACCACCGCCTGGTGTAGCTACGAGGATCTGTGCAAGCTGCCCGTGCTGCCCTCGGGCGGCCGCGTGCCGTCCGGCCAGCCGACGCTCACCGTCGGTCGCGCGGTGCCCAACGACACGATCTACTACCTCGATGGCCGCTTCCGTCCGGTGCCAACCGGCTGCCCGGGCGAGATCTGCGCCGGTGGAGATGGCGTGGTGCGTGGCTACCTCGGTCGCCCGGGCCGCACCGCCGAGGTCTTCATCCCCGATGCCCTGTCGGGTCGGCCGGGGGCTCGCCTCTACCGTACCGGTGATCTCGGCCGCTGGCGCGCCGACGGCCGGCTCGAATTTCTCGGCCGTGTCGACTTCCAGGTCAAGATTCGCGGCCTGCGCATCGAGCCGGGAGAGATCGAAGCCGTCTTGCGACGCTACCCCGAAGTGCGCGACGCCGTCGTGCTGGTACTCGGCGAGGGCGACGAGCGTCAGCTCGGAGCTTGCGTGCTGACCCGGCCGGACGAGTCGCCCAGTTCCCTGCAAGTTCGAGACACACGAGACGAACCGCCCGAGATCTGGCCCAACGTCGGGGAGTACCAGATCTACGACGAATTGCTCTACTACGCCATGAGCCGCGACGTGCGGCGCAACCAGGCCTACCGGCAAGCGTTGCAACGCTTGCTGTCGGACGCCGCGTCACCCGGGCTCACCGTGCTCGACGTTGGCACCGGTCACGACGCTATCTGGGCCCGCTACGCCGCCGAGGCGGGAGCGGCGCACGTCTATGGCTTGGAGGTGCTGGAGGCGAGTGCCGCGGCGGCGCGTGAGGAAGTGCGGCGCGCCGGGCTCGACGACCGCATCACCATCCTGCATGGCGACGTCACCGACCCCACCTTCCGTCTGCCGCCACATCCGGACGGCCGTGAGCGCCGCGTCGACCTGATCGTCTCCAACCTGATCGGCACCATCGGCGGCTGCGAGGCGGCACCGGTGCTGCTCGGCCACGCGCGTCGCTTCCTGGCACCCGGCGGTCGCATGATCCCGGCGCGCTGTCGGACGCGCCTGGCGGGCGTCACCTTGCCACCCGAACTCCAGGACGAGCCGCGCTTCACACCGCTGGCCGCCGACTTCGCGCGCCGCGTTTTCGACGCTGTCGGCCATCCCTTCGACGTGCGCCTCAATCTGCGTCACTTCCCGCCGAGCCTTCGTCTCACCGTGGCAGCAGGCCCCGACGGCGATGTGTTCGAAGACCTCGACTTCCGCGATCCGCACGGCCAGCCCGCCGCCACGCAGGGCGTCTTCAGCTCCCCGGTCTTCAGTTCCGAGTACGAACGCCGCCTGCACCTGCGCGTCGAGCTCCCGGAGCAGAGCGACGCCCGACTCGACGGCTTCCTGCTCTGGCTCGAACTGCAGACCGCAGCTCCCGCTACGCAGGCTCCGACCGGCGGCGAGGCCCCGACTGGAGAAGCGAGCATCGTGCTCGAAACTCTCGATCCACCGTGCTCCTGGCTACCAGTCTACCTGCCGGTGTTCGAGCCGCCGCAGCGGGTGCGCACCGGCGACGAGATCGAGTTGACGGTCGAAGCACGGCTGGCCGCTGATGGTCTGCACCCGGACTACCACGTGCGCGGTTGGTTGCGGCGCGACCCTGCACAGGGCGGGGACGTCGAGATCGACTTCGAAAGTCCCTTCGTCGGCCCGGCCGTGCCTGCAGCCTCGGCCGCCGCGCACCCACCGTCCCGCCGTCCCGCGCTCTACCGGGCGCTGTTCGGCGACAGCGGTGAGCCACGCGTCGCCCAAACGGCCCAAGACGCCCTGCTCGCCGAGCTCCATGCGCACCTGCAGACCCAGCTGCCTGACTTCATGGTGCCCTCGCGCCTGCTCGCGCTCGACGCCTTGCCCCTGACGCCCAACGGCAAGGTCGATCGCGCCGAGCTGTCGCGCCGCCTGCTGCGCCAGGCGGCCGCCGGTGCCATCCGTGCTGGTGAGGCCGCCGAAGTCGTCACTTTCGACGGACCGCACGCCGAGACCGCTCGCACCATCGCCACCGTCTGGCAGGACGTGCTCGGCCTCGAAAGTTCCGTCGGTCCAGAAGACCAGTTCTTCGCCCTCGGCGGCCACTCCCTGCTCGCCACCCGCGTCATCTCGCGCCTGCGCAAGACCTTCGAGCTCGACATCCCGCTACGCTGGATGTTCGAGTCGCCGACCCCTGCCGAGCTGGCACCACGCGTCGACGGTCTGCGTCCGGCTCCTGAAGCCGCCGTGCCGGCCGGAGACGCCGAACCGCCCTTGGTACCGGTGCCGCGCGACCAGCCTCTGCCGCTGTCCTACGCCCAGCAGCGCCTGTGGCTGGCTGACCAGTTGCAGCCCGGCGACATCGCCTACAACATGCCGTTGGGTGTTCGTCTGCGCAGCGAGAGTCCGGAGGGTGAGCTGGACATCGCCGCCTTGTCCCACGCCCTCGACACCGTCGTCGCGCGCCACGAAGCCCTGCGCACCACCTTCCCCGTGGGGTCGGACGGCGAGCCCGTGCAGCACATCGCCGGGCCGCGTCCCAGCCCGCTGCCGGTCGTCGACCTGAGCGCTCTGCCCGAAGAGGTCGCCCAGGCAGAGAGCGAACGCCTCGGTCTGGGCCACGCCCGCCACCGCTTCGACCTCGCGCGCGGTCCGCTCCTGGTCGCCGCCATTGTGCGCCAGCGCCGCGACGACCACGCGCTGTTGCTCAACCTGCACCACGTCATCGCCGACGGCTGGTCGCTGGCTATCCTGGTACGCGAGCTCAGCGGTCTCTACCGAGCCCTCCTCGAGCCGGGGCAAGATCGCGTCGAATTGCCCGAGCTGGCGATCCAGTACGCCGACTTCGCCGTCTGGCAGCGTCGCTATCTTGCTGGAGACGGGCTCGACGG
The DNA here is from genome assembly GCA_965368975.1 of uncultured bacterium. Classification (GTDB taxonomy): domain Bacteria; phylum Acidobacteriota; class Thermoanaerobaculia; order Multivoradales; family JAHZIX01; genus CBDUPA01. Next base: position 81,767 of record CBDUPA010000017.1, read on the forward strand.
AGACAGGCTCGACGGAGACAGCCAAGACAAGGGTGCCCGCGAGCAGCTCCTCGACCACTGGCGCCAGGTCCTGGCAGGGGCACCCCCGGTGCTCGACCTGCCCAGCGACCGCCCGCGTCCCGAGGTGCGCAGCCTGCGCGGTGATCGGCGCGTGCGCGGTCATCAAGCCGAGCAGCGACAGCGTCTCGAAGCCCTCGCCCAGGCGCACCAGGGGACCCTCTTCATGGTTCTGCTTGCCGCTTTCAAAACCCTGCTCTACCGCCTCACCGGCCAGCACGACATCGTCGTCGGTACCGACATCGCCAACCGCAACCGGCCCGAGATCGAAGACCTGATTGGCTTCTTCATCAACCACCCCGTCCTGCGCACCGACCTGGCCGGCAACCCCACCTTCGCCGAGCTGGTCGACCGCGTGCGCGCCGTTACCGTCGACGCCTACGCGCACCAGGACCTGCCCTTCGACCTGCTGGTCGAGGAGCTGCAACCCGAGCGTTCGCCGTCCGTCACGCCGCTGTTCCAGGTCCTCTTCGTGATGCAGAATGCGCCCACCGGCGGCACGCCCGTCACCACCGGTCTGACGCTCGAAGCCATGCCCGGCGAGAGCCACAGTTCCAAGTATGATCTGGTAGTAGAGGCGCTCGAATTCGGTGACGGCCTGGCCCTCAGCTGGACCTTCCGCACCGACATCTTCGACGCCGCTACCGTCGAGCAGCTGGCCGAACGCTACGCCCTGCTGCTCGACCAGGTCGCCGCCGACCCCGACCGCCGCCTCGACGAGCTGAGCCTCGAAATCGAATCCGACAAGGAGCGCCGCGCCATGGAAGAACAACAACGCCGCAGCCTCACCAGCGGTCTGCGCCGCGGTCGCCGCAAGGCGGTCCAGCTGGACGCCGTCGACCCGATCAAGAGCCGCGTCCTCGACGGTGGCCCGACACGGGCCCTGGTGCTCGAACCTGCCGTTCCCGATGTCGACCTGACCGGCTGGGCCGCCGCCCAGCGCGATCAGCTCGACCGTCATCTCGACGAGTATGGCGCCGTCCTGCTACGCGGCTTCCACGTGCGCGAAGTCGAAGAGTTCGAACGCTTCGCCGCCGCCGTCTGCGGAGAGCTCTACAGTGACTACGGCGACCTGCCCCACGATGCTGCCGAAGGTCAGGTCTACACCGCCACCCCGTACCCGCCGGACCAGCGCATCCTCTACCACAACGAGAGCTCGCAGATGGACAAGTGGCCGATGCGCCAGATCTTCTGGTGCGCGCAGCCCTCCCTGGTCGGCGGCGAAACCCCGATCACCGATTGCCGCCAGGTCTACAAGAAGCTCGATCCCAAGATCCGCGCCGACTTCGCCCAGAAGGGCTTGATGTACGTGCGCAACTTCGTTCCGGGCGTCGATGTGCCGTGGCAGGAATTCTTCCGCAGCGAAGACCAGGCCACCGTCGAAGCCCGCTGCCGCGCCGCCGGCATGGACGTCGAGTGGCTGGCCGATGGCGGTCTCAGAACCAAGCGTCAAGGCCCCGGCGTCGCGCGCCATCCAAGAACCGGCGAAGAGATCTTCTTCAACCAGATCCAGGCCCACCACATCGCCTGCCTGGAACCCGAAGTGCGCAAGAGCCTGCTAGAAATTACCTCCGAAGAAGGTCTACCGCGCAACGTCACCTTCGGTGATGGCACCCCGATCCCGGACGACGTGGTGCAGCAGATCGTCGAGCTGTACGACGAGCTGAGCCTCATCTCACCCTGGCAACAAGGCGACGTGCTGGTCGTCGACAACATGCTCATGGCCCACGCTCGGAATACCTTCTCCGGGCCGCGCAAGATCTACGTCGCGATGGGGCGGATGGTGACCTTTGACGAGATCAAGGGGAATATGCCGGAGGGTTGAGAGTTCGTGGACTAGTGCTCCAGAGCTTCTCTTCCCGCTGCGCGAGTCTCGAGTTCTTTGGCTTGGGTTGGAAATCTGTATATCAGCACAATTTCTGTACGTCGGTTCAGTCTCCACTGCGCGGCCCCCTGATTGGCGGAGTCGAGTTCGGCACGATCAAAACTGCGAAGCCGGTTCCGAGTCGAAGGGACGTACTCGCCGAAGCTAGTCGCTGACATCAGGCTCTGTGTCGGGTCGATTCCACTTTCTTGTTGAAGGAAGTGGAAGACAGAGAGAGCTCTCTCTGAAGCCAGGTGCAGATTTGAAGCGTATTTTGAAGTTGATCTCGGGTCTGCATGAGCCTGAATCTGTATTTCTTCGATGTAGTCCAGACGAGGCTGGATCACTCTAGTGAGGAGGCGAAGCATTCGCTTGCTTGGGGTGAGAAGATGGTGTTCGTTCTCCTCGAACAGCAGGTGGTTCTCGAAGGAGAAGCGCTGCAATGTCAGGGAGTTGACGATTGTCACATCGGGTCTCGCAGTCTCGGCCGTTGCTAGAGTGAAGGTATCGGCGTTGCGAGCGTTCGTGAAGAGTTGGAGTTGTGTAGCAATAGCTATGGCCTGGATCAGCTCCAGTTGTCTCTCGTTGAGTAGGGCCAATCTACTCAATAGGCTGTCTTGCTCATCTACTACCGTGGAGGCAGATTCGGAGTTCGCCTCTAACGGTATTGGTGCTTGTGAACTGAAGGCCACCACCAGTAGGGCTAGGACTGCCACTAAGGACAGCATTAGATCGGTTCCAGGGCCGAATAGGTCTTCGTCAGGGGCTTGTCTTTCAAAGGACATTTAGCGCCTCCAAAGCCGAAGGGTTTTGCGTGAGAGTTTTCTAGCAATTTTTGATGCGAAGTTCAAGGTATTCACAAACATTTTCAGGAGCCGGCGCTCGATGGGTAGGTCCAGGATGCCATCCTGCAGTGAAGCCATGGCTTCGACCAATTGCTGATGAACCTGACTTGAATTTCTTTGCGTTGCCAATGTCGTCTGCAGGAGTTTCTGTAGAGTAGTATGCGTGGGTATCAAAGTGGTCGATGGATCGGCAAGAGTCGAAGTGCTTCGTGTCGCCTCAACGACCTCTAGCGTACTGGTCCACCGTGATTCGAGGCGACTGACAATTTCCGCTAGTTGTTCATATGATCCGGCGAGTGAAGTCTGTAGGATCTGGGTTTGCGCCAAGCTGTCGGAGCCAATTCGAGTAACAGTACTGACCATTCCTTCCATGTGAGATAGAGGTGTGAGCAGTTCGTTGAACTGTTGCAACAGAGCCTGCAGGTTCCTTTGCAAGTTCCCGACAAGGTTGCGGTTACTATTCTCAAGCGCGGTCTCCAGTCGCTGCGTGAGTCGCTCGGGTGAGAGCGTCTGGTAGATGTCTCTTAGCTCGGTCAGTAGCAGTTTCTGATCGTCTTGTACCTGGCCAAGGAACGAATCCAGATGCTCTCGAGCCTCTGCAAGATCGCCCATGCCCTGCTGTAGAGCGTTAGTCTGTGCAGCGATTCTATCGCTTTGATGAAGGATACGATCGCTCACCTGGCGGACTGCGGTCTGTACTTCGTTCAGTTCGGCTAGATATGCATCGTTGTTGATACTGTTCCGTGCCATTGAAGTCAGGCCGACTGTAGCCTCTTCCATGCTGCGGAAATATTCCTGTTGGCGCTGCTGAACGATCAAAGCTAGAAGTTTCAATAAGATAGCTACTTCAATGCCAGCAATGCTCGTACTGAAGGCAACCCCGAGATTGTTGAGAAGCCCCTGCAGATCTTCTGGATTTAGTTGTCTTCCGGCTGTCGGAGTGAGATGAGACAAAGCGAAGAGTAGTCCGACAAAAGTACCGAGGATGCCTACCTGAAGGGCGATACGCTGCAGACTTTGCAAGCGGGACAGACCAGCGAATGCGCCCTCACGGAATGGCTGCATAAGACTAAAGGGGGGAGAGAACCGCCGATCCTTAGCCTCGCGTAGTATGTGTTCGAAGAGGCGCAAGATATCTATTTCTCTCTCGGGATTCTGAGGCAGATAGCGTGCCCCGAGGGCATCCAGCGATGGGCGCGAGAGCGCGCCACCTTCTATACGACGGAGGTCGCTGGCCGCATGCTCGTCAACGCGATCTGCGATCTCAATGCTAACTATCAACATGGCCAAGATCTTGCTGGCTAGAATAACACCCCAGATGGCAAGACTATGAATAGCGATAGGTGGTAGCCACACGAGGTAGTTCTCTGTGACAAGAGCTAGGAAACCCAGGCAGAGGCCCACGGTCAGTATGATGCAAGACACCGTGAACAACCAGCGCTCTCGCAGCCAGAAGGCGGGAAAGCGAATCACGTCCTTGGGAGCTTGCAGCGCGAAATCATGATTGCTCATCATTGTCCTCGCTTCCTGTCGTCAGCTGCTTCTGGATAGGTGTCGTTCGGGGATTGAGAAGGGGGGTTAGATCCTGGAAGGCTGATAGTTCATCTGCGTCTTCAGGCTTTTCCTTGTCTCCTCGGAGGCGCAGAGGTCCAAAGTCAGGCTCACGATGGAGAGACTCAGCCATTAGGCTGTCGATCCGAGTCTGGAGATCAAGCAACGTTGGATCATCGGCTGGTACTTCGGCATCCAGCAGCTCTCGCTTCTTCGTCTCAAGACGCTGGTACTCAGCTAGTCGATTCTGAGAGATTCCTTCGATCAAGTTTATGTCTGCGTTACTGGCAGACTTGAGGCGATTGGTATTAGTCAGCTTCTTCAGATGTTCCGCCGATGTTGAGTCGCGATTGACGACCAGTAGCTCGATCTCAAGACCGAAGGTTCTGGCCACAGGGCCCAGACTGCTAGCGAACAATTCAACCAGTTGAGATTTTTGTTTCCACGTCCTGAAATGCAGGTATTGGGGGGGAAGTGTTGCGAGCCGTTCACGTAGGCCGGCGCCTAGAACTTCCTCAATAGCTTCTGTTTCTTTCTCAGGAGAGCCGTAGTTCTTTGATAAGAAAATGTGCCAGCCTTCTGATAGGACGCTTCGAACTTGATAGACAATGCGGTAGGTGACGTTCTCCGATGTTTCATCTAGATTGTGCGGTTCAACGGTGAGTTTGAAGCTGCGATGTCGTCGGCACAGTTCGGTGATGCGTTCTGTGATGCGATCTTCCTGCATCCTGAAGACAATCTGGATGTCGTCGGCACTGACGCGTGTAGAAAGGCGCTGTACGATTTGCTGTTGGATCTCATCTGCCACAGACTGCGTCGCGCTGAGTTCTGGCATGTTGAAATGAAGATAGAATTGCTTAGGTGTGACAGAGTGAAGTGCCTGCTCCGCCCCTTCCTCTGCTTGTGTCCGAATCAGATTCTTGATCTGGGCAGTGGGAGTGAGTAGGCGTTCAATTTTGCGAAGATCAGGGATACGGCCAGTCACGACTAATCCCATATTGACCGATACTCTGGGATCGGACGTTGCATAGGACCGTGATGATTCGACCTTGAATCCATCGCGTTGAATGACAAGGGGTTCTAGGTCGGTAAGAACGACATGGTGTTTGATCGTGTAACCGAGTGATTCCGCTCGATGCTTGACCGCAGTCTTGATTTGCTCAGCTAGCTCCGTAAAATCAAGCAGTAGGCCGACATAGGTCTTATCAAAAAGATGGTCTTGGATGACGCCTACAACTTCAGTGTTCCACCAGGCGTCGAGTGATTCAAAGCCGCTTCGCTCCCAGAGTCCCGAATTGCGCAGTCTTAGGCGGATGGTGTTGTGTACTGGGATCTTGGTCTTAGTACCTCGAATCGTGCACTCAACTGTGCGCTCGATCTCGAGAGTTCTTGCTTCAGGAGTAGGAGCGTCACTGTGGAGTTTCAGGTAGCTGACCTGACGGCCGTACTTGGCCAAGGTTCGATCTAGGCTCACTAGCACCTTGTCGCGGAGTCGTTCGGTACGTTCGAAGTGGAATTCATGGAGCGTTACTGCTTGCTGGAAGAAGCGCTGGAGGGATTCTTTGACTCGAACCCCAAGCTTGTGTTCGTCCCTTCGAAGCAGTAACGCCTGCAGCTCCCCGTTCTGAGCAACATCAAGGGTTGTTGTGACCTCAAGACTCAGCGCGTCATCGTTGTCCATGACCCGAACTGAGAAGGCTTCGATCGTGAGATTGATTGGTTTGAGCTCACCGCCAGCCGGGCGAATCTGGCACTGAGCCAGAAGCCCTGCTTCCTCAATAAGATGTGTGCACAGATCCTGTTCAAGATAGTCGCGCAGTTTTGAAAAACTCTCAGATGGCTCTGAGCTTCTTTGACTTCGTGCGCGATGTTGCTGCTCTAATCGACGTGCTACGAGTTTGTTCAGAGCCAGGAGGGTACTGTCATCGCTGGCAAGGCATTGAACAAGCGTGTTCTCTCTGTTGGGCGCGCACTCAAGGAATAGTTTAGCCTCTAGCTCCAACGATCGACCGTCGAGTCTCTTCAGAATGACCGCATCGGTAACGAGTTCGACTTGAGATTCTGTGGAAACTAAGTAGTACCGGACTTCTCGCCATGGCTGAAGGATTGGAGGCTTCGGGAGTACCCGACGGTGCCGAACGTCGAATATCAGGATCTTGCCTACGATGCTCGGGGAGCCCTTCCGCGAACGAGAGGGTACTCGGCGAATCAATGTGTCGAGAGGCTGGATACTGCTCATTTTATACTCCCTCAGTTGCTCGAGTCGCTTCTCGCACCTGGCATACAATCAAGACGGGCAGATTTGAGTTGCTGCTCTAAGGAGAGCGAATGGATTCTTAGAGCTCGGAGTACGAGTCGCTTCTCGGTTTGAGTTCGATCCATGCGCTGGAGTTCCGTGGTATATTGTTGCCGCTGAGTGCGCAAGCTTGCCAGGAGCAGTGCTTGCTGCTGATAGTCGGTGATAGCAAGTGTCTCGGTGAGGAGGCTACGAACGAGCGCACTGCTTTCGGGGTGGGCTTCTTCCTTCTGAGCGCCTTGTAGGGCGAAACACCAGCTTTCGAGCACCGATGCACGCATGTCCCAAGTTTGTTTTGTTGCATTTGCGCGTTGAATCTCGTTTGCTGGGGCGGGCGGCCCCAAAGCGTCCTCTTCGAGCAAACTCATGAACTGAAGAATTGCATCTGAAGTAGATGGATGAAAGAGCCAGCGAACGAGTCTCTTGGTGCGTTGATTGCACTGAGCGCTGTCCTGAGTTATGACACGTAGCAGGGGTTGATCTGGTGGCCAGGCTGGAGACAGCGCGGAGCTTTCTGAGATAGTTACTTCCGAAGTATAGACTCCGATAATGATAAGGCTAAAGGTCGCTGACGCAGGTAGACTCTTGGCTTCATTCCGGGGGAGCCAGTCTGACAATTGCTCTAGCAGCTCTGCCGCGTGCTGCCCTGGCTGTAGCACTCGCATCGACAGAGATTCCATTGCTAGGTCTCTGGTCTCAGGAGGGCTCTCGTCAATGAGGCGCTTCATCCAGTACAGTGCCTTGAAACGAGAGTCGAAGCGTAAGCGATCGGCAACCTCCAGAACAAGATCCAGAGCACTGCTATGCGATTTGCGTTCAAGAAAGAACGCGAGTCCCCTGTCGATCGCACTAGTGAGTTGGTGATGTTCTAGCATGTCACGCAGGAGATCTGCGATTCGCTGGTATGTCTCGGAATCTGGCTCTCTATCTAGTTTGGTTTCCAGGTCTGCTTCGTGGGCGTTATGGGAAGTAAAGACCAAGTCGAATAGCCACGATGGTTCCAGACGTCCTGGATCTGCAATTGACATTTGAATGAACAAACGGCTTACGCATCGCACCAGCTCTGGTGATGTTTCTGGAGCTAGAAGAGTATCTTTATCTATGACGGTTTGAAATACACTGTAGATACGGCTTGTATTGTTAGACCAGAGATGCTTGAGTAATTCTTGATGGTGCTTGGGACGCTTGAACTTGACGATGTGACGTCCGTCTTCAAGGCTCATCACGTGAAGTTTACTGTGCCGTAAGTGGCCGTCCGGGTCCTTCTTCCAGAGCCTGAGGAGAGAGCACAAAGCTTCTTGCTGGGCAATCTTGAGCTTTCCCTTCTTGGTTGTTCTTGCTATCGAGACTTTAGCTACTTGTCTTCGATCGGAAAAGACGATGGTTAGAACTCGCAGGAAATCTGTCGGGTTTATTTCTCTGAACAGAGTACCCACAAACATCGCTGTTTTGTGCAGCTCAGAGCTTTCTTCAAAGAATTCGGCAATTGAGAATTCTCGTGCTGCTTCCTCGGTTTGGTGGCGTTGTCTCTCATCAAGTTCGTCTTCCAGCTTTCTAAGCCCCTGGCAGATGACCGCTCTCAGATCTCGATAGAAGTCAGTATCGCTTCGCGGCCACAATCCTTGCTGTCTCTGGGCCAGCAGGCGTTTCTCGATTGTGTCCACCCTGCGACCAAAGTGGTCTTCTAGTATGGGGCGAAGGAATGGAATTTCGATGTGGGGAAAGGGAAAGTCATCTTTACGGCGATAGAAAGAATTTGAGATGGAAGAATCTATTTGTAGCAGTATTGATAGTTGAAGTTCTTCGAATCTGTCTGTAAGGAAGTTCGCTTTATATGGGTGGGTCATGGCGGAGTCTAAGAAGGTGCTAGCGTCACGAATGTGTATCAGTAGGACTACAGAGTCGGAGTGCCCAATCTTCAATTCTGTGAACTGATCCAGGGAATTAGATTTATCATGATGACTGGCCGCTTCGGCTCTGTTCCCGGAACTGTTGAGTTGTTGGTGCCTTGCTTCAGATTCAGGGCTAGGTTGGTAAAAGCGTTGCTCAGCATGCCTGAACGAAGGTGAGTCCATGATTGCTCTGGCGGCAGCCTCGTTAACATTGTTAGCTGCCCCTGTTATTGCAAGTACTCGATGTTCCAGAAGCTCCTCTGCGCATCCTCTTAATAAGCGATTTCGTTGAACCGTCGGCAAGTGATGCATTTTTTTCGGAAGAGGGATCGTGCGATCTGTCGGTTCATAGCTCTTGGATACAGGGAGTTCAAACCGCTGAACAGAGGCTATGAACTGTTGCTGAATGGATTGCTCGTTTCGACCGTCTGATCTGGGCTTGGCTACCGTCTTGTCGGAGTTGCTCTCCTCTTTGTCTGGTGAGGGAGCGGTTGCGATGTCTTCGATTGTTGGGCTTGTGTCGGGACCGTCGAGACTTCTTCGGCTTGATTCTTTTGAACTGGAAGGTTCTGACGGAGCAGACTTATCGCTGTTTGTCTTTGGTTCCCTATTCTTGATTTTCTCAGGAAGAGTTGCTTCGTTGGCCAGATCGTCCTCTCCCGTCTGCTTCTGATTTCCAAGCTCCGTTTCCTGAGCTGGATCATTATCCGGCTTGGCTGATGCGTGCTGCCCTTGGTGGTTCTGTGTTTTTGTCATGTCATGTCTTCTTCGGCGAGATGGCGTTGATGTCACCGAAATTCTGTCGGCTAGCTACAAACTGCTGTTGAACGTGCGCATTTTCCATTGCTATGGAGAGTCCTGAACCTGCATCTGTCGCTTGTGTGAGAGTTGGAGTTTGTTTGCCTGGAGTCACTGAGTTCTTGCCATGCAGTGATCGTTCTGGCTTGGATCCGCGCTGAGGTGAACAGACTTGCCCCTCTTGGAGTCGCATGAACAGAACTGGATCGGTCCAGCGTGAAGAGTTCGGATCATTCAAATAGAGACGATGCCGAGTCTCGTTCAAAGCCAAGTCGACATAGCCCGAATGGAGCAGTTGTTGGTAGAAGTGGCGAGGAAATTCCTCCGCAGTTTGAAAGGAGAGCGAGTCCTGCATCGATATGACAGCGGGTACTCCCTTCCGGACCAGTCGTCGCCCCAGCCCGGAGAAAGGGTTCGCGGCTGTAGCGACGCCTCCATGGCAGCTGAGGAGGTTGAGAAGCCGTAGATTCTGTGCGCCTAGGAATACCTCGGAGAAGAGATCTTCCTCGACAAAGTCACATGTTCGATCAGGAGATTCCATAACCATTGTTCCCTTCGCCGTACCCTGATGCAAGAAGCTGTGACCCACGAGGTGCAATATGTGCCATGGAGCAACGGTGAGGCGGTGCCTTAGGTGTTCCGCCGTCGCCGGAGGTTCGAGAAAGTCCCAGATTATCTGGCCACGAAAGGGGGTCAATACTTCATTCAGTTCACCCATCGTCGATTCGAGATCGATCAAGGGCAGTCCGAACTGGTTGCTGTTCAGCGGAGCGACAATGGCTATGAGTAGTTTGGGCTTCCCGATAGCTGGTAATGCTGTATCTAGCCCAATGGGTGCATACCTGGAGAAGGCGGTTCTGGGCGAGCGTGCGAGACTCAGCTCCGCATCGGGATCGTGCAGAGTCTCCCAGCGAAGGCTGTGCAGTTCTCTAGGTGTAGCGTGAGCCAGCGAGAGCTTGAATCTGATGCGGCTCTTGGCACTGTTCAGTGTCCGTCGATACAATGCTCGCATTGGGTCACCGGTTGGGAGTAACGCTTCAAACAGCCTAGAGCCATACTCGTGGGTCTGGTGGAGTTTGAGGTGTTTGAGTTCACCTACTAGTTCTGGTGACAAGCGAGGACGGCCTGAGGCTTTGCTGGACGGAGAACGTATCTGTCCCTGGTTCCGGTCCAGAATGTCAACTTCCAGGTCGATGAGCGAAGTTTCTGTCATGTGCATTCTCTTTGCTGGAGCGGGGAACTCTTTGCTTCAGAGTGGACCTCTCAAGGTGGTGCGCGCTAGGGACATCCCTAGGATTCATGGATCTAGTACATGGACACTGGCGGGAGTTTTCTTGTTGCGAAAGGAATTCGGATCTCGGTGTAGCTTCCTGGAGCCGAACTCTTGGAAGCCGCACTAGGGTTCAGCCAGAACGAAGCCTGTTCACCCCGAGCCATGACGAGCCAGTGGTTCGACCGACTGGTTTCCCCGCCAGTCGCAGGATTCCGCCAGGAGGCCTTTCAGCGGCATGGTTGGGACTCTGGAGATCCGGACATATCATTGAGTTCTTGGGGGCAGGCGACTGGGAAGTCTGAGCCGAGGAACCCACCGGACCGGATGTCTTCTGGACCCCATATCTGGCTGTGGTTCCTTGGGGGATCCCTGCGGCTGCCTAAAGGACTCACTACACTGATCCAGGAGAACAGTGATCAGTGCTGGCTTTCGCCCATCTCGATTTGGGAACTTGGAGTCTTGGTCGACCGAGGACGGCTGACGTTAGACACGAGCCAGGAGTCCTGGGGCCGAAGCTCCCTGGAGAAGCTACCTCTGCGCGAGGCACCGCTGACGCGCGACGTGGCGCTCGGGGTGCATTCCTTGCAGTTCGAGCATCGAGACCCGGCGGATCAGTTTCTGGCTGCGACCGCACACTGCCTGGACCTGACCTTACTGACGGTCGATTCCCGGCTGACAGCGCTGACTTGGTTGTCGACCCGCTCGAAGTAGCTGAGAGCTGCGGCTACAAGGCAGGCGGCTGAACCCTACCCGTGGACCGTCGGCGCCACCCCGCCCTTGGCGGAGAGATCCCGCTCCAGCTCCAACCACGACCGCCAGCGTACTTCCAGCTCGTCCGCCGGTAGTTCGCGCTGCGCTAGCTTGTAGAACATCTGCCAATGACGCTTCTCGGCCGGCCCGAGATCCAGGAGGAGGCGGGCGACTTCCTCGTCGCGGGATTGCAGGACGCGCAGCAGGCAGGTGAAGCGCTCGCAACTACGGGCCTCGATGAGAGCGCCGAGGCAGAGGCGGTCGACTTTGAGCCACTTCTGGTCGCTTGTTTCCAGGTGACGGCGGAGACCCTGGACCCAGGGGTTGGCGCGCTTTCTCGACAGGGGCCAACCACGACGGCGGAGGATGGTCACGACGCGTCGGAGGTGAGACACTTCCTCGGCCGCCAGGGCCGACATGCGCTCGACGAGGTCTTCGTCGTTGGGATAGTGCCCGACCAGGGAGAGGCCGAAGACGGCCGCCTGTTGCTCACAGATCGCGTGGTCGGCGAGGAAAGTCGGCAGATCAGCGGCGGCCAGCTCGGCCCAGCGGCTGGGAGTGGTCGAGAGCAAGGGGAGTTCACGGGCCAGCTCTTCTTCCGTGGGGATCATGGACGCATCCTCCTGGTTTTCGCTCACCATGCCTGGCTGCAAGCTCCCCAACCTTCGGGCAACCACTCCTCCGATGCCTGTCCACCGATCGGGGATCCCGGCGGCGCTGGCAGGGCGGTCGGTGGAGCGACGGTGGCCGTGGGCAGGCGTTCGAAGAAGCGTTCGATGACGCCGGAGAGGGTGGCGCGGTGGGCTTCGTCCACGGCGCCGAAGGCAGCGACACGTCCCAGCCGCTCGAGAATCTCCGACAGCGCTTGCTCAGCGCGGGCGCGTACGGCGGGTGCGGCGGTGGCATCGTCAGCGAGGTGAATCAGGTGGTGCGTGGCAACGACCTGGATGGTACGTTGGATTTCCTGCAACCGTGGCGTCAAGGGGGCGTGCTGGTGACTTGAGCTGCTCTGGCCGTCGTCGTGCGCGCCGTCCGGGAAGAGGGTGTGCAGGAGTTCTTCGAGCACCTCCTCGAAGCCGGGTAGGTTGGCATCCCGGCGGTGGAAGTCGACCAGGCGGGCGGCCCGCTGCGGCTGCAAGAGTTCGTGGAGCGTCAGCTCCGTGGCTGTCGCGGCGGCGGCGAGCGGGTCGAAGACGGGGGTGGTGTGACCGTTGAACAACTCTCGGTTCGGGTTGAAGTTGGCTGGGCGCGGTAGTAGCAGGGCCAGGACGTCATCGCTCAGGTCGAGTTCCACCGGGTCGAGCGTCCTGAGCAAGAGAGCGAGCGCGCGCCTCTGCTGGGCGGGGTCGACCGGCTTTGCGGGCGGCAGGTCGTCGCCGCGCAGGGTATAGCGGAAGTCGAGGCCACCCAGGGATTTGGCGGTAGCGGCGAGCTGATAGCGGTGGTGGAAGTAGACCGGAGCCAGCACTTCCTGCAGCAGCGACAGCGGCTGACCTTCGGCGATGCGATCGGCGCCGAAGCGATCAAGAGCCAGGCGGCGTACCCGCAGCGCGTGTTCCAGCTCGGCGACGGTGTCGCTGCCGTTGTCCCATAGACTGCCGAGCGGATGCGCGGCGTAGGCCGGGCGCGCGTCCTGGTCGGCGACGAAGAGCAGGCCGCGTTGCTGGTTCTCGGCCAGGATCTTGGCCAGGCCCGCTGCTTCGTCCTCGGAGTCGAAGGCGGTGTAGCTGTAGCGGACCGCCTGTACGTCCCAGGCACCGAGGCCGACGCCGTACGCCTCGGAGAGGTCGAAGTCGCCGTCCGCCGTGATCTTGACCAGCGGTGCTGGGTAGTCGAGCACCGAGCCGCGACCGTAGGTGCTGGCGGCGAAGTTGTGGTCGAGGCCGAGCGCGTGGCCGACCTCGTGCGCGGCGAGCTGGCGGATGCGCGCCAGGGCGGCTTCGATCGGATCGTTGGGACCGCCTTGGCCGGTCGCATCGGCACCGACCAGACCTTCGAACAGCAGCCGATCCTGACGTACGCGCAGTGAACCCAGGTTGACGTGGCCCTTGACCATCTCACCGGTGCGCGGGTCGACCACGCCGCCGCCGTACGACCAGCCGCGCGTCGAGCGATGCACCCACTGGATAACGTTGTAGCGCACGTCGAGCGGGTGGACGTCGGCGGGCAGCATCTCGACCCGGTAGCCGTTCGGGAAGCCCGCCGCCTTGAATGCCTCGGTCCACCAGCTGGCGCCCTCGAAGAGGGCCGAGCGCACCGGTTCCGGCGTGCCCGGGTCGAGGTAGAAGATGATCGGCTCGTCCTTGCTCAGCCGGTGACGGATCACCAGGCGCCGTTCGATCGAGTCGGCGAGCGGCGCGCTGTAGTCGCTGTAGCGCACATCCGAGGCGCCGCTGCGCGGGTGCCACGCACGCGGTCGGAAGCCGTCGGCATCGGGCAGGCGCACGAAGCTGTGATGCTGCACCAGGGTGAAGCTGTTCGAGTCGGGCACCGTCTGCCGCACGTGGACGCCCGGTTCGCCGCCTTGGAGGCCGTAGGTGAGCACCACGTCGAGTTCCAGGTTGTCGGGGAAGGCGAGCAGATGGTCGAAGTCGACCACGCTGCGGCCAGCGTCGAGCGCGTAGTTGCCGTGACCACCGGCCTTTAGTTTCCGGCTGATGCCATGGGCGTCGCGCAGCAGGAAGGAGGTTACGTCGACCAACAGCCTGCCATCCTCGGCACGCGCTTCGATTGGCCCGGCCCACAGCACCGATGGGGCGAACGACTCGCGCACCGCCTGCTGCTCGAGCGCGTTGTCGCTGCTGGCGCGGAAGCGCAGGTTGGGCTGCTCGATCAGCAGCTTGCCGCCGACGTGGCGCAGCCGCAGGATCACCGCCGAGCTGATCTGGCCGCGGTCGAAGCCCACGGGGTTCGAGCCAAGTCCGGCGACCAGCCCCTCGGCATAGAGGAGCTCCGCCACCTGGCCATCCTCGCCGGGCGCCGGTAGCTCGAAGAAGACCTTGCCGGCCTCGGCGTCGAGATGCATCGGGAACAGACCGTCGCGTAACTGCAGGCCGGCGATCCGCTGCTCGAAGGTTGGAGGATCGTCCTTCGCGGGAGCTTCCGGAGTGGCAGGTTGGCCCAGAAGCAGATTGGGGAAGATGAGGCAAAATGCGAGCAGGCAGAACACGCAGGTTTGGGGAAGGCGGGTCGTCGGCGTCATGACGGGATCTCCTCCGAGGCTTCAAGTCTGGGCGCCACGCGGGATGGTGGCGGAAGGTCGAGAGCGGGATGCTATCGCATCTTGAGGCGGCTTAGTTTTCGGTGAATATTTAAATTGAAATATCTGCATCCGGATCTTGACGATATCGATACTGGTTTGCGCGTTGAATGGCATGAAGACGCTGTGGCTGATGCCAACAGCAGAGAACAACCAACCTTTGGAGACTCGAAATGAGATCTATCTCGATGGGTGCGATGGCGATCCTGGTGGTCCTTCTTGCCGGGGCCTTGGCGCTTGCGGGCGCGATGCCTGCCGGCGCCACTACGCTGCTGCGGATGAATGCGGGGAATCTGATGGACTCGGCGGAGCTGATCTTCGTCGGCGAAGTCCTGGACGTGAGCTCGGTGCCGGTTGCGGACGGCTCCTATGCCTTCACCTTTGTGACTTTCGACGTCAGCGAGACGCTGAAGGGAGAGATCGACGGGACGCAGTTGGCGCTGCGCTTCGATGGTGGTCAGGTCGGCGACCGGGTCATCGAGTACGAGGGCATGCCGACCTTCCAGCCTGGGCAGCAGGTACTGCTGTTCGTCGAGGGCAACGGCAAGGTCGGGTGCCCGGTTCTGGGCTGGTGGCAGGGGCGCCTCGACTTCGTGTCCGGTCCAGACAGCTCGGTGCTGGTGGATTCCTTCGGTGGAATTGTCACCGGAGTGGCGGATGGTGAATGGCTGCGAGTCGCTCCTGAGGAACTGCTGGAGCGTCAGCGTTCACCTCGGAGCGAGCCGAGCGTCGAAGTGCTTTGGACCGACGGCGTGGAGATCGAAGCTCCGGCCGAGGACGCTGTGCGTCAGGCGCGCTTGGCGGATTCGGTGGAGGTGCTGGAGGCGCTGCGTACGCAGCTGCGCGCCCGCCGCACGGAGAAGAGCTTCCAGCGCGGCGTGCGGGTCGAGTCGGCATACACCGACGAGATTCCCGCGACCGTCGAGTTCCGACCCACGACCGCGCCGGTGGCGCAGTGATGCTGGGTTTCCCAGCAAAGGAGTTAGCCATGAAAGCTCGTATTCTGCCTCTGGCTCTCGTCATCACATTCGGTTTGGTTGTCGCCGCGCCGGTCCAGGCCTATGACTGGCCGACTTGCAGCGGCAACAAGAGAGTGTGGAATGACGGAGACAACATCACCTATCGTCCCTTTTCGGTTTCGTTCCCATCCGGATCTGGATCGCGCGCCGCGTTGGAAGCGGCTCGCTCAGCTTGGAACAGTGCTCCCAACACTGAATTCAATTTCAACTTCAGCTATCTCAGCAGCGGGTCGTCCGGCTGGACCAACGACCGTAATGAGATCCTCTATACCTCGGACTACAGCTGGGGCAACTGTGTTCTGGCAGTGGAACGTACGGACTACAAGAGCTGCATCTGGCCCTTCTGGGGAGGAAAAATCAAAGAATCGGATATCTACTTCAGGACTAATCCCGTCTGCGGAACTACATCGCTGTCCTGGAATACGTCGACCACGCCGAATGATCCGACTTCTTTGGATACGAACATCAGCCTGGCACTCGTCGCGGTCCACGAGATGGGCCATTCGCTGGGCCTCAGCCACGAGGATGACGTCGTGGCGACGATGAACTCCGTCTACCCGAACAGTGGCGTTGTCAGCAACAACAACTTGGTGCAGCCGCACGCCGATGATGTACTGGGTAATCGGGCCGGCTATGGAACCACGGGTTCCACGCGGGATCTGATCGCTAGCTTCTACCGCCGAACGACGGCCGGCAACTCGGGCTTCATTACTCCGCCTGGCACGGTGAATCGCAATACACCGACCTCGGTGCAGTTCACCATCGCCAATCGAGGCAAGATCAACGAGACCTCGGTGGGCGTGAAGTTCTATCTTTCCACCGATCGCACGATCACTTCTGCCGATCACCTAGTGGGCTCAGCGGGCTTTTCGATCAACGCTGGCACGACCTACACTGGTTCGGTCAGCTTGAACATCCCGTTCGGCACGATTCCGTCCGGCAACTACCATTTCGGCTGGATCGTCGATCCGGAGAATTACATTGCAGAAGGTTCGTTCGAGAACAACAATGTGGCGAGTTTGCCTGCAACGTTGTTCCTGTCCAACCTACAGCCGCCGAACGCCTGCTTCACCCTCAATACCACCTTTGGCGAAGCGCCCTTGTGGGTGAACGCCAATGCCTCGTGTAGCTCGGACGATGGCACCATCACTAGCTATACGTGGACCTGGGGAGACGGCACCACTGGTTCGGGCTCTTCGGTGTGGCATACGTACAACAACGCTGGCTACTACACGGTCACGTTGACGGTGCGTGACAACAACAACCTGACGGACTCGACGACGAAGTTCGTTCAGGTGACTGCTCCGTGTGGACCGCTGGGGATCAGCGGCGAGGCGGGTTCCGACAAGCTCAAGGAGCCTTGTCTGATCCCATTCGAGTAGGCCCCCCGTGGCCCGGAGTCCTCGTGGTTCCGGGCCACTTTGTGGAATCTTGCAGGATTCAAGCCCGGGTGGCTCTTGACTGCAGCGCCGCGATGCCGTACGCCGCCGCCATCAACACCAACAGTCCCGACGCGGCAGCATACGCCCCGGAGGTACCCCAACGCTCGATGATCGGGAAGCCGGCGATCGGTGAGACGAACTGCCCCAGGAAGATGGCGGTAGTCAAACCGCCGAGGACACGCCCGCGCAAGGAAGCCGGCGCGGCGGCGGTGGCCCACAGGTTGACGTTGGGGATGCACAGTCCCATGCCGACGCCCGCGACGGCGAGAGCGACGAGTACTGCCTGGTAGGTCTCGGCGGCGGCCAGCAAGCCATAGCCAGCGGCCATGAAGACGAAGGCGAAGGCGAAGAGGGCAGCGAAGTCGAAGCGTCGGCGCAGGCGGCCGTAGGCGAGGGAGCCGAAGGCCGAGACCAGCGTGAAGCCGGCCATCGCCAGGCCCGCGCGGCTGCTGCTCGGGATGCCGAGGTCGAGCAGGTGAAAGGGCAACTGGACCGGCACTAGGTAGAAGACCACCATGCCCAGGAAGGCGACCAGGTAGAGAGAGCCGAGGAGGCGGCGGGGCAGAGCGGCGAGATCGTCGGCGCTGGTGGTCGAGGTGGTGAGGCGGCCGGGTTCGGTGATGAAGAGCAGCATCAAGGGCAGCAGGAGCAGAGAGAAGAGATAAATGCTGAACGGCACACGCCAGCCGATGTCAGCGAGGATGCCGCTCATCCCGAGGAAGGTGACGCCGCCCAGGCCGGTGAAGGCGCCTTGACGCCCCATCATCTCGGAACGTTGATCACCTTCGTAGTAGTCGCCGATCAGTGCCGTCACCGTCGTCAGCACGGTGCCGACCGCCACGCCCAGGAAGGCGCGGCTGACCAGCAGCCATGGCAACGAGCTGAGCAGCCCGCCACCGGCTCCGGCGATGCCGTAGAGCAGCGTCGCGGCGAGCAGCACACGCCGACGACCGTAGCGGTCGATCGCCCAGCCGGCGATCGGGGACCCCAGGGCGGTGAACAGCGCCGGGATCGTCAGCACCAGCTTGATCCAGATGTCGGACGCGTCGCTGTAGAAGGCGGCGATCTTGGGCAGCGCCGGCGCCAGCGCCGCGCCGGCCATGACGGTCAGAGTGCTGGCGAGCAGGAGGGTGAGTTGTTTCAAGGGAGTCAGGCGGTCCAGTCCTCGATTTCGAGTTCCGGTACACGGCTGAATTCGGAGGTGTTGTGGGTCACGAGAGTCTGGCCGTGGGCGCGAGCGATGGCCGCGATCATCAAGTCATTGGGGCCGATCAGCGTGCCGCTCTTGGAGAGGTGAGCCTTGATCGAGCCGTACTCGTCGGCGCTGGCTGGATCGAAAGGAAGGATTTCGAATCTGGATGTGAAGGTGCGGACCTTCTCGAGTGTGCGTGCCGGGATTTGACTCTTGTACGCACCGTAGAGCAACTCCGCGAGGACGACAGTGCGGAGGGTCACGTCCTCGGGGCGGACGAGTTCCAGGCGTTGACGAATCTGCTCAGAACGTCCGTTGAGGTAATAGATGCAGGTGTTTGTGTCGAGCAGGTAGGTCACTGCAGGGACTCGCGTACCTCGAACGTTCCTTGATCGCCCCGCTCGATCGGAGTTTGAGCCAGACACCCGTAGGTGTTCGCAATGAAGGCCTGCCAAGTCTCATCACTCTGCCTCGCATGCCGGGTGAGCGCAGCCGGTTGCTCCAGCGCGACAATGATGCGGTACAGCACGGACAAGTCCTCGTCGCGCACCTTCTCGATCTCGGTCTTGAGTAGTTCTCGTGTCACGATTGCTGGATCCTCCGTCTGGTCGCCGAGTTTACACCCTGACGGTACAATACCTACGCTATGAACCGACACCTGCTTCTCACCACGACGCTCGCCTTGTTCCTTCTCACCCCCTGTCTCCACGCCGAGATTCCGGCGCAGGCGCTGCAAGCGCGCAACCTGGGGTTGGCGCATCTGGAGAACGAACAGCCACAGAAGGCCGAAGAGGTCTACCGAGGGTTGATCGAACAGCTGCCGGGCGATCCGCTCGGCCATGCCAACCTGGCGATCGCGTTGCTGCGGCAGCAGAAGAACGAGGAAGCGTTGCAGCGTATCGACGCGGCCTTGAAGCTGGCGCCTGGACGCGCGGACCTGCTGACCATTCGCGGAGACGTGCTGCAGTGGTCGGGCGAGCCGCAGGAAGCCCTGACCTTCTACCGCCAGGCTGCGACGGCGGCGCCGGAGGACCCGCAGATCCAGTACGCGCTGTACCGTCATGCGACGACGCTGGAAGGCGATACCGCGACCGCGGCGGCGCGGGAAGCGCTGGAGCGACTGGCGCGCCTGCGACCGGAGAACGTGGTCGTGCAACTGGCTCTGGGGCGGCAGGCGATCGAGAGCGGGGATCGGGCGGCGGCGTCGCGCGTCTACCTGCGGCTCGACGAGCTGATGTGGCAGAGCCCGATCGGCCAGAAGGCGATGGAGCGTGTCATGGCACCGCTACGGGACGGTGACCTCGCCAAGGCGCGCACGCCGGCGTTGCGTTTGGAGAACGTGCTCAAGGTGGCACCGATGTTCCGCGAGAGTCTGCGCGAGCTGAACGAGGGAATCCAGGGTGTGCCCGTCGATCGCTTCGTGGGTGAACCGCCGCCGACCGACTTCGGCTCGCCGGTGCCGGTGACCTTCCAGGGCCGGTACCTCGACACCGCCGCGACCCTCGGTCGGGGGCTCGATCGCGGTGATCTCGACGGCGATGGACAACCGGACGTGGTGTACCTGAGCGATGCGGGCCTGACGGTGCGCTTCTCGATGCAGGAGGGCGGCGCCGCAGCCGACGGGAACTCTTGGAATGTGCCGATCGACGGTGCACAGCTCGACCTCGGCCTCAGCGGCGTGCGCGTCGTCGATCTTGACAATGATGGTCATCTCGACGTGCTGGTGTATGGCTTGGGTCAGCTGCGCTACTGGCGCGGTGACGGCAAGGGTGCCCTGGTCGACGCGACGTCCGAGTGGATTCCCTCCACGGCCCGCGGTGGCGAGGTGTTGGAAGTGTTCGACTTCGACATCGACGGCGACCTCGACCTGGTCTTGGCGTCCGAGGTGTCGCTGGCGCGAGGAACTCGCGAGGTTCGGCCGGTTCGTTTGCTGGTCAACAGCCTGCTGCCGCCCTTGACCCCTGCGCCTCCAGAAACCCTGCCTTTCCTGTCGTCCCAGCAGGGTTCCGTTCTCGACCTGCTGGTGCAGGACTTCGACCGTGACGGGGACCAGGATCTGGCGGTGGCTCATGCCGAGGGGGTTGCCTGGTTCGACAACCTGCGTCAAGGCCGCTTCGCCGATCGCACGGCGGCCGCCGGTCTGGATGCGGCCGGCAACCGCAGCATCCGGACCTTGGCCGCGGGTGACCTGGACAACGATGGCTACCCCGAGTTGATCGCTGCTGGTGAGCGTCTCGAGATCTGGCACAACGATCGCGAGGGTGTTTTCACGCCGGCTCGCATCACGGGGCTGGCGACTGCGGAGCGTGGTCGCCTGACCGCCGTGACCGTCTTCGACGCCGACAACGACGGTCGTCTGGACCTGGCTGTCGGCGCTGTGCAAGGTGTCTCGATCTACACACAGAAGGCCACTGCAGCGGCCGGTGGTTTCACCTTTGAAGCCAAAGACCTGGTCGGCCTGCCCGCCGCGCCGGTCTTTCGGCTCCGGGCCGCTGACCTCGACGCCGATGGGGATCTCGACCTGCTCGCCGCCGGTGCCGGCGGGCTGGCCCGCTTGACCAACGACGGTGGCAATGCCAACCAGTGGTTGCAGGTGCGCCTGCGCGGCCTGGACCAGGGCAACTCGAAGAACAACTTGCTCGGCCTCGGCTCGATCATCGAGGTGCGCGTCGGCGCCGCCTACCAGTACCGCGAGGCCGGCAGCGACGTGACCCACTTCGGCCTTGGTCGCGGCCGGCCCGCCTACCTGCTGCGCGTCGTGTGGACCAATGGCGTGCCGCAGCAGCGCCTCGGCACCTGGCAGGACCAGCGCATCGTCGAGGAACAGGTGCTCAAGGGCAGTTGCCCCTTTCTCTACGCCTGGGACGGCGAGCGCTTCGCCTTCGTCACCGACCTGCTGTGGGGCGCGCCGATTGGTTTGCCCGTCGCACCGGGACGCTGGGCGTCGGCCGATCCGTCCGAACTGGTGCGCGTCGACGGAGCGCGTCCGGACGAACGGGGACGCTACCGCTTGCGCGTCACCGAGGAGCTGTGGGAGGCTGCCTTCTTCGATCACCTCCGCCTGTGGGTGGTCGACCACCCGGCCAGCGTCGAGGTGGCGAGCAATTTGCGCATCCGCCCCGGTGTCAGCGACGGTGAACGCGTGCTGGCGGCGCGCGACTTGCGTCCAGTTGCCCAGGCTTGGGACGGCAGCGGCCGCGACGTCACCGAGCTGGTGCGCGAGCGCGACGAGGTCTACGCCGACGGCTTCGAGGCCAGCGCCTACCAGGGCATCGCCCGCCGTCCGTGGACGTTCACCTTCGAACTGGCCTCCGAAGGTGACGCCGTCCCGGCCGGTCCCGTCCGCCTGTGGCTCGACGGCTGGATCTTCCCCAGCGACGCCAGCCTCAACCTCGCCGTCGCCCAGCGGGACGACCGGGATTGGACGCCGCCGCGTCTCGAAGCCCTGACCGACGCCGGCTGGGTCGAGCTGATGCCGGCCTTTGGTCCCGACTCCTTCGGCTTCCCGGCCGGCAAGACGAAGACCTTGGTGGTGGACACGCCGCCGTTGCCCGCGGGCACAGGCCAGCTACGCCTGGTCACCACGCAGTGGTTGAGCTGGGATCAAGTCCGGTGGATGCCGCTGACTGCAGATCCTGTGGATATGGTGCCGCGTGTGCAAGCCCAGCTGCTTCCAGAAGTGGCCGACTCACGTTTCCGGGGTTTCTCGCGCCTCGTGCGTCAGGCTCCCAACGCACCGCACGTCTACGACTACCATGCCGTCTCGACGGAATCGCCGTGGTTGCCCTTCCCCGGCCGCTACAGCCGTCATGGCGACGTGCGCGAGTTGCTGGCGACCGCTGACGACCGCTCCGTGATCCTCGGTCCCGGCGACGAGATCGATCTGGTCTTCGATGCTTCGAATCTCGCATCGCCACCGTCCGGCTGGACGCGCACCGTCTTCCTCGAAAGCCATGGCTGGGACAAGGACGCCGACCGCAACACCGGAGAAGCCCAGCAGGTCGAGCCGCTGCCGTTCCGTGCCATGAGCGGGTATCCCTACGGTGCTGACGAGGGATTCCCTTCGACCCCCGAACTCGACGCGTATCGTCGAGATTGGCTGACCCGCGTCGTCGAGCCGGTGCCAGGGATTGCGGCCAACGACTGGGATGTGGTGGCGAGCGAGTTGTCGGCAACGCCGGGAGAATCCGAAGCCCGTGAGGTTGCCGATGGCCAGCGGTAGGTCGAGCGACCGGGCCGGCAAGAAGGGGCCACCGCCGCCGCCCGACCCGGACAACGGCCGCTACCAGGGCCGCAGCATCGCCCGCCGCTTCGAATCACCGGACGGCTTCATCGTCCTGGTCGGCAAGAGCGCCAGCGACAACGATCTCCTGTCCCTCAAACTGGCGTCGCCCCGAGACTTCTGGCTGCACCTGGCCGGTGATTCCGGCTCTCACGTCGTCGTGCGCAATCCCGATGGCCTCGATCGGCTGCCCCGAGACACGGAGCGCTATGCCGCCGGTCTGGCCGCTGGCTATTCGAAAGCGCGCAAAGCCGGTAGAGTCTCCGTCCACCTGACCACCTGCGACCAGGTCAGCAAGCCAAGAGGCCTGCCGCCGGGCAAGGTCGTGCTCGGCCGCTACCGCAGCTTGCAGGTCGAGCCGCTGCGCGAATAGGGTCAACACGAATATGCCTTTCCCTGAAGATCCCAGGTCGCCTGGCCACGAGTCGCCCGAGCCCGAGTTGCGCGTGCGAATCCGTCGGGAGCGTACCGTGATGGTGGCCGGGACGCAGGGTGGCGGTCGTTCGAAGCACCGAGTCTGGCGCCCCCTGGCTCTCGGGCTCTTGGTCGCCACCGCCCTGGCGTGCTTCATTGCCATCTGGGCGCTGCACGAGTTGAACCTGGTCGAAGCGGAACTCGTGACGCTGGAAGAGCGGATGCCTGCCGAGCGTCCCGAGCGCCCCGACCGGATGCGGATGCAGCGTGTGACCTTCGCGGCGCTCCCCGGCTGGACCCAGGATGACGTCGCGGCGGCCTTGCCGGCAATGCAGCGCTCGTGCCGGGCGCTGTCGCGCCAGCCGTCCGAGCGCGAGGCGGCGCCGCAAGTGCTGGCAGGGACGCCGGAAGCGACCACGATCGCGGACTGGCGCCGTGCGTGCGATGGTGTCGACGGAGTGGTGCCCGATCCGCAAGCTGTGCGCGTCTTTCTGCAAGAGCGCTTCGAGCCCTGGGCGGTGGCAAACTGGTTGAAGCGCGAAGGCTTGTTCACCGGCTACTACGAGCCGTTGCTCGATGGTAGTCGCCAGCGTAGCCGCCGCTACTCGATTCCACTCTACCGGCCGCCCGGCGACATCATCTCGGTCGACCTGGGCGAGTTCCGCGACGAGTTCGAAGGTCGACGTATCGCGGGTCGCATGTCCGGCGGACGCCTGCGGCCTTACCACGATCGCGCCGCCATCGATCGCGGCGCCCTTGCCGGACGCGGCCTGGAATTGCTGTGGCTCGACGATCCCGTTGACGCCTTCTTCTTGCACATTCAAGGTTCCGGACGCGTACGCATGGCGGGCGGAGGCATGACGCGTGTCGGCTATGCGGGGCAGAACGGGCACGCCTACTTCGCTATCGGCCGCGAGCTGATCGCGCGTGGTGCCCTGACGCCGAAGACAGTGTCGATGCAGTCGATCCGGGCCTGGCTCGAAGCGAATCCGGAAGCCGGCGCCGAAGTGATGCGGCAGAACGCCAGCTA
Organism: uncultured bacterium; assembly: GCA_965368975.1. Taxonomy (GTDB): domain Bacteria; phylum Acidobacteriota; class Thermoanaerobaculia; order Multivoradales; family JAHZIX01; genus CBDUPA01. Next base: position 105,731 of record CBDUPA010000017.1, read on the forward strand.
TGTTTTCTTCCGTCGTCTGAATGTCGGTGCCGACGAAGGCCCGATGGGGGCGCAGGGCGTGCCGCTGACGCCGGGTCGCTCGCTGGCTGTCGACCGCCGCTACTTCCCGATGGGAGCGCCGATGTGGCTCGACGCCAGTGCCCCCGCCCTCGACGCGCAAGCTCCCGACGAGCCGCTACAGCGGCTCATGGTGGCGCAGGATACCGGTGGCGCTATCCGTGGTCCGGTGCGCGGGGACGTCTACTGGGGATCGGGGGACGAGGCGGGGGAGCGGGCGGGGCGGATGAAGAACCCGGGGCGGCTGTGGGTGCTCTTGCCGCGGCGTCCGTCGAGTAGTTCGGCGTCGCCGACTTCCGAGGGCTTGCGGTAAACCGGCCGTCATCGAGCCTGGGACTGTCGCGGCAACTCGCACGTGTCGATCCGCCTACTCGATCGATCGAGTAGGCGGACTGACCAGACAGAGCCGCGCATTCATTACCGCGTCAGATCGCGGGTGGGCGCGCTGAACTCTCGGAGAGACCGGGTCTCAGTTGACGGTGACGATCGCGACGAAGGAGGAGATCCCTGGGTCGGTCGGCATCTTCTGTCCGGCGACACACTCGTACTGCAGCGTGCGGAAGGCCGTGATCGCGTAGATGCCCGGAGTCGCTGGAGCCTTGAGCGCGATGTTGGAACTTCCCGAGGAAGGGTTCAATCCGCTGTACAGGCATTCGCCTTCTTCGCCGGCGAAGCCGACGTAGAGCTGATGAATGCAGGCTGGGCAGCTAGATGCCTGTTCGCCGGTCCAGTCGAACGAGATCTTGATCGGCGTGCCCGGGGCGACCTCACCGGAGGCGTGGAGGTTGATGTTCGTGATCTGGAAGTGAGGAGCTTCAGCTTTGCACATGGCCTCGGTGGTGACGCAAGCGGATGCCGGGGCGGTGGCGCCCAGCAGCAGGACCAAGGACAAGCTAACAGCCAGGATGATAGGCGTCGAGTTGCGATACATGGGATCTCCAGTCGTTTAGGCAGACCGGAAGCAGCTCCGGGTCAGGGAGAGGAAGGGTTCCGGTCTCATCTGGTGAGTGTGACCAGCTGTTGATCGAGCAGTTCGAACAACTTCTTTGTGCTGGAGGTTTTCCTGTGTCGACAGGATACAGCAACGGCCGAGCCAATGCTCGCCTTCAACCGGATTGCGGGAGTCCGGCGACGGACCGAGCAGCTGAGAGCATCGGGCATCAGTCGGTAGTTCCAGGTCCGACTTCCGGGGCCACCGGGTGCCTGCAGGGCAGGGCTCGGTAGCGCTGCCGGGGTCTTGCTGCTTTGATTCCGGGGAGGCCTGAGATATCGTAAGGGTTCTATAGCAAGAACCCGACAGGCATGTTAGAAAAGATCAATCTCGAATTGGCGCTCCGCAAGAGCGAATACAAGGCCCGCTTGTCGGTATTGCAGGGACGGCTGCACCAGCTGCAGCGTGCCTGCCACAAGGCGGAGTTGGCGACGGTCGTGGTCTTCGAGGGGTGGGATGCCGCCGGCAAGGGAACCGCGATCCGCAAGCTCACCGAGAAGCTCGAGCCGCGCGCCTGCGAGGTGGTGGCCGTTCAGGCACCGCGGACCGATGAACAGCACCTCCCGTGGTTGTGGCGTTTCTGGCAGTTGCTGCCAAACTGGGGGCACATGGCTGTTCTGGACCGCAGCTGGTACGGACGGGTCTTGATCGAACGGGTCGAAGAACTCATCTCCGAGAAGCTGTGTCAGCAAGCGTTCCAAGACATCGTGCGCTTCGAGCGCACCCTAGCCGATGACCGCTACGTGATCGTCAAGTTCTTCTTGCACATCGACCAGAAGGAGCAGAAGAGGCGGCTCAAAGCCTGTGAGGGTGACCCTCTGCGCAGCTGGATGGTCGAGCCAGAGGATTGGCATCGCCATGGCCGCTACGACGACTATCTGATCGCCACCGAGGAAATGCTCGAGCGGACCGAGACCGAGTGGGGACCTTGGACCATCGTGGAAAGCACCGATGGACGCTGGGCACGGATCAAGATCTTCGAGACCCTCATCCAGCGCATGGAGAAGGCCCTCGAGGACCAGGGGGAGTCGCTGCCCGAGGCGCTTCCGGAACGCGAGTCCGACGACCCTGACGACCCGGAAGATAGTTGATCCGGGGGAGAGTGCCGATGCTCGAGACGATCGATCTCAACCAGCAGCTGGACAAGAAGGAGTACAAGCGCCTGCGCTTGCACTACCAGGTCCGCCTACGCGAGCTCACGCGCCAGCTCTACCAGCAACGGCGGTCGCTGGTTCTGGTCTTCGAAGGGTGGGATGCTGCTGGTAAGGGCGGTGCGATCCGCAGGCTGACCGGTAAGCTGGATCCCCGCGGCTATCGCGTCTTCCAGATCGCGGCCCCGCACGGTCAGGACCGGACCCACCACTACCTGTGGCGCTTCTGGCGCCGCCTGTGTTCGCCACGGGACAAGCAGGTGCTGCTCTTTGACCGCAGTTGGTACGGCCGGGTCCTGGTGGAGCGCGTCGAGGGCTTCGCGACCGAGGCCGAGTGGCAGCGTGCCTACCGCGAGATCAACGACTTCGAGCGCCAGCTGGTGCACCACGGCATGCTGCTGGCCAAGTTCTGGTTCCACATCGACAAGGACGAGCAGCAACGTCGCTTCGAGGCGCGGGCGGAGACGCCGCACAAGATCTGGAAGTTGACCGAGGAAGATTGGCGCAACCGTGCCAAGTGGGACCTGTATGCGGGGGCGGTCGAAGACATGCTGGTCAAGACCAGCACTCTGAAGGCGCCCTGGACCGTGGTCGAGGCCAATAACAAATATTTCGCCCGCATCAAGTGCCTGCGCACCGTCACCGAGCTACTGGAAGCGGGTCTGCAGTCAGAGGGTGTCGCGGACCCACCAGCATCCAAGGACAAAAAGAAAAAGAAGAAGTAAGGCCTCTTGGCCGCTGGCGGGTCGAACGGGACCTCACTCGTGGTCTCGGTCCGTCTCTGGGACTTTGACGATGGTCACCGGGATCGGCGAGAGTTGCACTGCTTTCTCCGCCTTCGAGCCCAGCAAGAGCCTGGACATCCCGGTGCGACCCGCGCTACCCATGACGATCAGCTGAGCGTCGACCTCCGCCGCCACTTCCAGGATCCGCGTGACCGGTAGGCCGATGACCAGGCGGTGAGGCACTTCGGCGAGAAGTTTTGGGTGGAGCTTGCGCATGTGTTGCAGGAAGCTCGCCATCATCTCAGCTGCGGTCTCCTCGACTCTGCGCAGATGCTGCTTGCGCTTCTTCGAATGCTGATAGTACCCGGGGGCCGACTCGGGATCGTGCACGACGTGAAGTGCCAGCAAGGGCGCCTCGAAACGCTGCGCGGTGCGGGCTGCCCACAGTAGAGCGCTCTCCGAGAACGGAGAGAAGTCGACCGCTACCAGGACGGGGCGGCTACGTCGGGCCGGCTTCTTGGCCATGTTTGTCGTCTCCCTCTGCAGCTGGTTGCTGCGCGCCGGCTGGCTGTTGACGGGTGTCGGAGGGCGGTGGGCTCTCCTGCGCGACCAAGCGGGCGATGCGCTTGGAGAAATAGTAGATTCGCTTCAAGGCTTCGACCAATTCCGTCTCGATGCGGAAGGCGGCCAGCCGGTGAGGAGCGCGGGCTGAAAGACGCGCCATCAGATGGTTTTCGGCTTCCTCGGCCAGGCGGTCGATTTCCGGTTTGGCGTCGAGGACTTTGCGCGCGATGTCCATGTCTTCGGAGGCCGCCGCCAGGGTCGCCTGCTCTACCGCCCACTGGGCCTTGTCGTGCAGGCCGCGCAGCACCTCGCGGGTGGACGGGCTGATCTCCACGTTTCTCGACAGGCGAATTCTGCCGGCGTCGACCAGATTGGTCTCGATTATGTCGCCGATGTTCTCGAAGTAATTGGCCACCGCTAGCCGTCGCGACAAGAGCTGCGATTGCACCTCCGTCAGGTTCTCGACCGACAGCCGTCCCAGGTAGGTGACCAGGGCTCCATGCAGTCGATCCACCTCCTCGTCCATGTGTCGCAGGTCCCGCAGGTCCGCCTCGCTGCCGGTCAGCACGGGATCGATCGCTTCGCGCACCATGGCCAGTGCGGCCGCTCCGATGCGTCCCAACTCCATGCGCACGAGATCCAGCGCCAGGGCGGGGGTGTGTACCAGGATCGTGTCGAGGTATCGGCGGATCGGTGCCTCTTCGTCGCCGAGCTTGCGGTCCGGGACCAGCCACTCGACGAAGCGTGCGATAACGGGTGTGAAGCCGATGAACAGAGCGGTATTCGCGACATTGAAGACGGTGTGGGCATTGGCGACCTGCCGTGGTGTCTCGGCCTTCAGCGCGGCGAGACCTTCCATGCCCTGTGCCACGGGTGAGACCCAGCGGATGAGCTCCGCGAGCTGGTCGACGAAGCCGATCCAGAGCAGCACCCCTGCGGTGTTGAACAGGACGTGGACCATGGCGGCACGCACAGCCTCACGCGGCTTGCCGATCGAGGCCAGGAGCGCGGTGATGCAGGTGCCGATGTTGGCGCCGAACACCAGGGCGATTCCGGCTTCGAGCGTCAAGAAGCCTTGGCTGGCGAGCACGATGATGACGCCGGTCGTGGCGGACGAACTCTGGATCAGGGCGGTGAACGCGGCGCTGAAGAGCACCGCGACGACCGGGCTGTCCAAGTTCTGCATGGCGTGGATGAAGGGCTCGTAGCTGCGCAAGGGACTGGTCGCGTCCTTCATCAGTTCCATGCCGAAAAAGATCAGTCCCAGACCCATCAGGAGGGCGCCCCAGCTCTTGACCTTGGGTGACTTGGGGACGAAGGCCAGGAAGAAACCCGCCGCCACCAGAGCCAAGGAATAACGGGTGACCTTGAAGGCGATGATCTGAGCGGTGATCGTGGTGCCGATCCCCGCTCCCATGATGACGCCGATGGACTGGGACAGCGACAGCAGGCCGGCCGAGATGAAGCCGACGACCAGCACGGTGGTCACCGAAGAGCTTTGGATCGTGGCGGTGATGGCGGCACCGGTCAGCACGCCCTTGAAGCGGTTGCTGGTCATGCGGCCCAGCAGATCCTTCATCCGCTCACCCGCGATCAGCTTCAGGGAGTCGGTCATCTTCTCCATGCCGTAGAGGAACAGAGCCAGGCCGCCGAGAAGGCCCATGACAAGTGCACCGAACTCCAACTCCGCCATTCGCTCACTCCTGTTGCGGTCATTGCTCGTGCGTAGAGTCCACGGGGATTCTGTCACACGAACATCGGCAGCAGATCGCCGCTGCAGCGCGGCAGGACGTCGGTGAAGGGTGACAGAATATCCGAACTATGAAGGATCGAGGTATCTTGCCGCGTGTTCTGAGCTTCTTCACTCTCGCGATCTTGACCCTGGCCACGGCTCGACTTGCCGAGAGCCAGGAGCCCAAACCTACCGTGCCGGCCAGCGACTACGGGCGCTGGGAAACGCTCGGGGCGCCGCTTCTCTCACCCGCGGGTACCGCCGTAGCCTGGGAGGTGCACCGGGTCGACGGTGGGCGGGATCTGCATGTGCGCCGCCTGGGCTTCGACGAAGCGTGGACGGACGAGACCTGGACGGTCTCTTGGGGTGAAGACGCCGTCTTCTCCGAGCAAGGGCGCTTCGCGGCCTGGCGGGTGACGCCGTCCAAGAGCGAGACGGAAGCGCTGGAAAAAGAGGGCAAGCCGGTCCGGGACCGGGGGGAGCTTCTCGACCTGACGACTGGCGAGCGCCGCGACCTGGGAGAGGTGGCGGCTTTCGAATTCGATGCTACCGGTGGGTACCTGGCCGTGCAGGGCTCTGCGAGCGAGAAGGGCGCATCGATTGATCTGCACGTCTATGACCTCGCGGTCGGCACCAAGGTCGTCTTTGGCAACGTCGACGCCTTCGTCTGGCACGAGGAGCAAGCGCTGCTCGCGTTCAGCGTGCGCGGTGATGGCGAGCGCGGCAACGCCCTGCAAGTGTGGGTGCCGGCGTCGGGACGCTTGGTCGCGCTGGCTCACTCGGATTCGAAGTACCGGCAGCTCACCTGGCACGAGAGCGCGGACGATCTGGCCGTGCTGCGCTCGCCGGCAGCGTCGGAGGACGGTGATGAGAAGGACGAAGACGCCGTCGACACCACGGCTTACGAGCTGCTGGTGTGGCAGGGCGTGGCGGCAGTTGAAGCGCCCCAGCGGCCGGAGGCCCGCCGTCTGCAGTCTGCCGAGATGCCCGTGATCTTCGATGCCGGTGAGGCGATCTATGCCCCGGCCGCCGAAGCGAACGCCCCGAGCTACTATCTGACCGCCGATCGCGAGCTCGGTTGGTCGCCGGACGGGCGGCGTTTGTCGTTGGGACTGCGCGAGCGCACGGCACCCGTGGATGAGGGGTCCGGCGAGGACGAAGCTGGCGGCGATGACGAGGCCAGCAGCGATGAAGAGGCCGGCAGCGACGAAAAGCAAGCCAAGACAGACCAGGGCGACGACAAGCTGGCCGGCGTCCAGATCTGGCACAGCGGGGACGTCCGCGTGGTGCCGCGCCAGCAGGTGATGGCCGAGCGCGACCGCGAACGTACGCTGCTCGCCGTCTGGGACCTCGACACCGACCGCGTCGTACGTGTGAGCCGCGACCTACAGCACGAAGCGGAAGTGCTCGAGAGCTGGACCCACGCCGCCGAGACCGACGAAACACCCTACGCCTGGGGCACCATGTTCGGGCGTCCTTACCGCGATGTCTGGATCGTCGACCTGGCCACCGGCTCGCGTCAGCTGAGCTTGGAGAAGGTGCGCTACACCTGGCCCAGCATCGGCGGTCGCTACGTCCTGTGGTTCGACGGCGCCGACTACTGGACACTGGAAGTGGCCAGCGGCGAGCGCACCTGCATTACCACGGGCGTTGGCGTCGGTGAGGAGAAAGCACGCTTCGCCGACGTCGATCGCGACCTGCCGAACGATGGCCTGGAACCACCCTTCGGTGTCGGGGGCTGGCTGCAGGACGACCAAGCGGTGCTGCTCTACGACGAGTTCGACGTCTGGCGCGTCGCCCCGGATGGCTCGTCGGCCGAGCTTCTGACGGCCCTCGCTGCAGAGACGGCCCTCGCTGCAGAGACGGTCCTCGCTGCAGAGACGGCCCTCGCTGCAGAGAAGGGTGCTGAAGAGACGATCGTCCACCGCTTGTGGGACCTGGACGAGGACGAAGACGCCTTCGATCCCGACCACCTCACCTTCCGCCTGCGTCACGAGTGGACCGAGCAGCGCGGCATTGCGCGCTGGACGCCCGAGCAGGGCTACCAGCGTCTACGGCTGGAGGATGCCAACCTGCGCGACCTGCAGCAGGCCCGACAGGGCGATGGGGCGCAGTTGGAGGAGACCTACCTGGTGCGACGCGAGTCGCGGACTCAGCCGCCTCACCTTCTGCTCACCGACGCCGACTTGAACGCCGTGCAGGTCCTGGCCGTGACGAACCCCTTCCTCGACGACTACGCCTGGACGCAGGCCGAGCTGGTCGAGTATCGCAACGCCGAGGGTGAACGCTTGCACGGTGTTCTGCTGTACCCAGCGAACCACGAGGCCGGCATGCGCTACCCGATGATCGTCTATGGCTACGAGATCCTGTCGCCGACCCTGCACAGCTGGGAGCCGCCGAGCGAGAAAGACGTCTACAACTTCACGACCTGGACCCAGCGCGGCTACTTCGTGCTCTTGCCGGATGTCGTCTTCCGAGCTGGGGATCCGGGCGTCAGCCTGGCCGAGACCCTGCGCGCCGCCATCGCCACCGTCGCCGATCGTGGGCTCATCGACCCGGCCAAGGTCGGTTTCGTCGGCCACTCCTGGGGTGGCTACAGCGCCGCCTACCTGGGCGCCCGCACCCACCTCTTCGCCGCCACCGTCGCGGGCGCGCCGCTGACCGACTTCGTCAGTTTCATGGGCCAGATCCACTACGGTCCGGGAATCCCCGAAGTCGACCATTGGGAAACCGGCCAGGCGCGCATGGTGGTCCCTTACTGGGACGACATGGAAGGCCACGAGCGCAACTCCCCCCTCCACGGCGTGCACGAGATGACCACCCCGATCCTGATGATGCACGGCGACTCCGACAGCGTCGTCGAGTTCTTCCAGTCGAGCGTCTTCTACAACTTCGCTCGCCGTGCCGGCAAGCAGATGGTGCTGCTGGTCTACGAAGGCGAGGACCACGGTCTGCGTCGCGAAGAAAACCAGGTCGACTACCACCGTCGCATCCTGGAGTGGTTCGACCACTACCTGAAGGGAGAACCCGCGCCCGCGTGGATCACCGAGGGCGTCGGGTGGTTGGATCACGAAGAGGAGAAGCGCAGGCTGTCGGGGGCTTCCGAGGCGGAGCCGGCTGCTGAGCCGGAGTCGGAAGAAGCGGAGTCAGACGCCGTTGACGACGGAAGGTAAGTAGGTTTCACCTTGAAAATTGGGAGTGGCTTTCCCAATTTTCAAGGTAGAGACGTGCGCACGTCCGTGTAGGGCACTCCCATGTGGCGGCCCTGCGGCGTAGCCGCATCCGGATCTCCCAACCCCCGCGCCGGCCCAACCCCCGCCCAGGGTAGGCACACGGGCCTACCCCTACCCTGAGTCTCACGGTGATGGGCTGGCTGGGGTCGATGCCGGTTCCGCCCGCCCCCAACGCCGGAACAGCACCGGCACTACGACCAGATTCAAGAACGTCGATGTCAGCAAACCGCCCAAAATGACCTCGGCCATCGGGCTCTGGATCTCATTCCCCGCCTCATGACGCGCCAGGATCAGGGGAATCAACGCCAGGCCGGCGGTGAGGGCGGTCATGAGGATGGGGGCTAGTCGTTCTAGCGAGCCGCGACGGACGGCTTCCTGCAAGGTGCAGCCTTCGTCACGCATCAGGTGCTGGTAATGCGTGATCAGCAGCACGCCGTTGCGGGCGGCGATGCCGAAGAGGGTGACGAAGCCGACGAGGGTGGCGATGGAGAGGACGCCGCTGCCCAGGCGGACGGCGGCCAGGCCTCCGATCAAGGCGAGGGGCAGGTTGACCAGGACGATCAGGGTGGAGCGGACGTCGCGGAAGGCGAGGTAGAGCAGGCCGTACATGCCGCCCAGGATGAGGACGCTGAGGATGGCCAGGGTGCGGACGCTGCGGGCGGCTTCTTCGAACTGGCCGGCGAAGGTGACGCGGTAGCCGTCGGGTAGTTCGACGCGCTCGGCTACGGTGTCGCGCGCGGTTTCGACGATGCCGGCCAGGTCGGTGCCGGCGACGTTGGCGGTGACCATGTTCAGGCGCTCGCCGTCTTCGCGCCGCAGCATGCCGGGGCCGAGGTCGACGCGGACGTCGGCGACGGTGTCGAGACGCAGCTGGGTGCCGTCGTCGGTGAGCACCGGCAGGGCGCCGATGCGGCGGCGGTCGCTGGTGAGGTGGGCGGGGTAGCGGACGGTGATCGGGACGGCGATCTGGCTGTCGATGATCTCGCCGGCGTGGGTGCCCTGGAACGCGGCTTCGACGGTGCGCGACAGTAGGGCGGCGTCGAGGCCGTGCAGGGCCAGGGCGGGGCGGTCGAAGTCGAAGACCAGCTGCGGCACGCTGGCCTGTTCCTGGTTCGACAGGTCGACGATGCCGTCGACGTCTTCGAGCACTTCTTCGATCTGCCCGGCCAGGCGGCGCAGCTGGCCCGTGTCGGGGCCGTAGATCTTGACCGCCAAGCTGGTGCGGCTGCCGGAGATCATGTGGTCGATGCGGTGGCTGATCGGCTGGCCGAACTCGACCTCGACGCCCGGCACCACGGCCACGGCGTCGCGCAGGGCGGCGAGCAGTTCGTCCTTGTCGCGGCCTGCGCGCAGCACGACTTCCAGCTCGGAGCGGTTGATGCCCTGGATGTGTTCGTCGCGCTCGGCGCGACCGGTGCGCCGGCTGGTCGAGACGACCTCGGGGAAGTCGAGCAGGATGGCTTCGACCTGGGCGCCGAGGGCGTTGCTGTCGTCGAGCGAGATGCCGGGTGGCGCGGTGACGCCGATGGTCAGCGAACCTTCGTTGAAGGGCGGCAGGAACGAGCGGCCGAGGCCGGGCACCAGGGCGACCGCCGAGATCAACAGCAGCAGGGCCAGCACGATCACCAGGCGCGTGCGCGGCAGGGCCCAGTCGAGGGTCGGTTCGTAGAGCCGGCGCAGGGAGCGCAGCAGCCAGGGCTCGACGTCGTCCTTGGTCTCGCTCTGACCCGCCTCGCCGGCTCGGGTGATGCGGCGCAGCAAGACCAGGCACAGGGCGGGCGTGACGGTGACGGCGACCAGGAGCGAGGCCAGCAGGGCCGAGATGTAGGCCAGGCCGAGCGGACGCAGCAAGCGGCCTTCGACACCGGGTAGGAAGAAGAGCGGCAGCAGCACCAGGATCAGGATCAGGGTGGCGAAGAGGATGGCGCGGCGGACTTCGCGCGAGGCTTCGAACACGACCTGCAGGGCTGGTCGCTGCTCGGTCGCCGGTTTCAGGCGCTCTCCGCGCAGGCGTCGCAACACGTTCTCGACGTCGATGATGGCGTCGTCCACCAGCACGCCGATGGCGATCGTCAGGCCGCCGAGGGTCATGGTGTTGAGCGTGCCGCCGGCCGCGGTGACCGCCAGTACGCCGCCGACCAGGGACAGCGGGATGGCGAGTGCGGAGATCAGCGTGGTGCGCACGTTGCCCAGGAAGAGGAAGAGCACGATCACCACCAGCACGGCGCCATCGCGCAGCGCGTGTGAGACGTTGGTGATGGCGGCGTGGATGAAGTCGCTCTGGCGGAAGGTCTCGCTCTCGACGCGGATGGTGTCGCCCAAGCTGGCTTGCAGGTCGGCGAGGGTGCGGTCGAGCTCGCGCGTGATCTCGAGGGTGTTGGCGCCGAGCTGCTTCTGGACCGACAGCACGACCGCCGGGTTGCCTGAGAAGGCGGCGGTGCCGCGTCGGGGTACCGGGCCGAGGGCGACGCGGGCGACGTCGCCGATGCGGACCGGGACGCCGCCCCGCACGGCGACGATCGCCTGTTCCAGGTCCTCGACGGTGCGCGCGCGTCCTTCACCGCGCACCAGGTATTCGTTGCCCGCCTCGACGTGGAAGCCGGCGGCGGCGCTGCGGCTGGCGCGCTCAGCGGCGTCGATCACGGCGTCCAGCCCGACGCCGCGCTCGCTCAGGCTCGAGGGGTCGATCTCGATCTGGAACTGCCGCGCCTCGCCGCCGATCGGCACCACCTGGGAGATGCCGGGGATCGACAGCAGCCGGCGACGCACGGTGACGTCGGCGACGGTGCGCAGGTCGAGGGGCGAGACGACCTCGGAGGTCAGCGCGACGAAGGTGATCTCGCCCATGATCGAGCTGATCGGACCGAGCTGGGGCGGCGGCACGCTGGCGGGTAGTTCGACGCGGCCGAGGCGCTCGGCGAGCGTCTGGCGGGCGCGGTAGATGTCGGTGCCGGGGGCGAACTCGGCCCACAGTACGGCGATGCCGGCGCCGGACACCGAGCGCACGCGGTCGAGATCCGGTGCGCCGATGACCGCGGCCTCGATCGGCCTGGCCACCAGGGCTTCGACCTCGCCCGGTACCAGGCCCGGCGACTCGGCGATGATGGTGACGGTGGGCACGGACAGGTCCGGCAGCACGTCCACCGGCATGCGCGCGGCCCACAGGCCGCCCAGTACCAGGATGAGCGCGGCCAGGCCGAGCAGGAAGCGGCGATGCTGCAGAGACAGGCGGATCAGGTGGTCGAGCATGAGTTCTCCAGGCCGCTCAGTGCACGTGTCCGTGACCGCCGCCACCGCTCTCCATCAGCGCGGCGCGTCGAATGCCGGAGCCCCCCACGGTGACCACGCGTTCGCCCGCGTCGACGCCGGAGATCAGCAGCTGGTTGCCCTGGCGCGCCAGCACCGTCACTTCGCGACGTTCGAAGGTCTCGCCGTCGAGTTGCACATAGACCACGTCGACACCCGCGTCGTCGACCAGGGTGGTGCCCGGTACCAGGATGCCCGGTACCAGGATGCCGAGTGCTGTCGAGTCTTCCGAGTCAGCCGGTAGCAGTACCTCGGCTTCGGCGCGCACGCCGGGGAGCAGTCCCGGCGGCGGCGCGACGATCTCGAAGACGGCGCCGACGGTGCCGCTGCGCGCGTCGACTTCCGGGTGCAGCGTGACCAGCCGGACCGGGTTGTCGCTGTCGCTCGATGGCGTCAGCTCCAGCGCGCGCTCGCTACCCGCCGGTCGCAGGAGCAAGCCGTGCTGCTCGCTCGCTTGCTGACTGGTCTGCTGACTGGCCTGCCGCCGCGCCTGCAGCCGCGCGGCGTCCTGGGGTTGCAGGCGTACCTCCACCCACACCGGGCCGCGCGCCACCAGGCGTGCCAGCGTCGTGCCGGCGGCGACGGTCTCACCGGGCGACACTTGGACACTGGCGACGCGGGCGTCGAAGGGGGCGCGCAGCACCACGCCAGCGCTCCCGGTGCCGCCGCGCCGGGCCGCTTGCTCGGCGCGCAGGTCCTTCTGCCGCGCTTGCAGCTCGGCTTCTAGCGTCACTACGCGCGTGCGGGCTTCGTCGACTTCACGCTCGCTGACGGCTTCCAGTTCGAGCAACTGTTCGAGGCGGCCGAGCTGGGCCCTGGCCGTCTCGAGCTGGGCGCTCAGGCCGGTGATCTCACCTTCCAGAGCGGCGGGCGTCTTGGCGTCGGTGCGCCGGGGCACGAGGGCGAAGAGCACTTGTCGACGGTCGACCTCGGCGCCGGTGTACGGCCAGCTGTGGCTTCGACCGGGCAAGCTCAGGGCACCGTCGACCGGTGCCGTCAGCACCACCTCGCCGCCGGCTGGAGGCATCACCCGCGCCGGTCCGTGGATGCTGTCGGCCAGCGTCCCAGGCTGTGCCCAGGCGGTGGCGAAGGCGGTTTGCCACTGCTGCTCCTTCAGGAAGGAGGCGTCGTCCGTGCCTTCAGGGGCGAAGGGCGTGCTGACCAGGGTTCCCGGTGCGTCCTCGCTGCCGACGGTCACTCGGCCCGCGTCGATCAGTTCTTCGCCCGGTTCGGCGGTGACGCGGAAGAACAGCTGGTAGGCGCCCTGGGTGCGCGGCGCGAGGTCGATGTCGAAGATGCCCGCCCGCAGCGCCTGAGTCTGCGTGAACGTCGGGGCCGACGGTCCTGGCTCGATCGCTCCCACGGGCGCAAGAATCGCCTCGACGCGCCCTTCCAGGAGCGGCGCGAAGCTATCGAGGATGGTCACGTGGGTGTGGGAGCGTGAAGTGTCACCGGCGACCAACGGATCGGCCTCGGCAAAGATCTCGTACCGCTCGCCGAAGGCCGTGACGGCCCAGCTGTCACCGTCGCCGTGGTCATGGTCGCCTTCCTCATGACTGTGCTCATCATCGTCATGCCCATCCTCAGCAGGACTGTGCCCGTGATCGTCGGTCTCCTCACCGTGGTGGTGGTCGTCCTCACCATGCTCGTGGTCGTGCTGGCCGCAAGCCGGTAGCAGGAGCAGGATCGTAGCGAAGAGGAGCGAGCAGAACTGTCGAGCCAGCGCGTGTTGGTGCGTCATGGCCCAAAGGATAGACGGAACCAGCGGTAAATCAAGCCCGTCTCGCGATGCACCAATGGCTACCGGCGCTCTCTGGCGAGCGGTCGCGTCAGGCAGGTCGGGCCGCCGCCACCGTGGACGCAGATCTCCGCGCCCTCGAACGTGTGCACCTCGGCTCCCGCCGCTTCCAGCCGCCGCCGCGTCACCGGGTTGCCGGCCGGCAGCACGCACACGCGTGGTGCCATCGCCAGGCAGTTGCAGCCCTGGGATTCGAACTCTTCATCCGGCACCTCCACCAGGCCGATGCCGCGCGCCAGCAGCGCTTCGCGGAAGGGGATGGGCATCAATGGCGAGTAGACCAGCGCCAGGTCCGGCGCGATGGGGCTGTAGATCGACATCAGGTGGAAGACGTCCGCCGGCCCTTTCCAATGCGGCAGCGGCACCACCACGAGCTCGTCGATCGAGTCGCCCAGCAACTCGCGTAGTTGGCGGATGCCTTCGTCGTTGGTGCGGTAGCCGCGTCCCACCGCCAATGTGCGCTCATCGATCCAGGCGACGTCACCGCCTTCCAGGCGACCCTCGCCGGAGATGGCGCCGAGGATCGGCACGCCGAGGGCTTCCAGGGCTCGACCGTGCAACTCCGGTTCGTCACGACGCGCGTCCTTGCCCATCGAGCACAGGATCACGCCGCGCTCGCAGACGATGGCGGCGTCGCGAGCGTAGAGGGCGTCCAGGGTGAGGTCGGCATCCGGAGGCAGCCAGTGGATTTCAGCGCCCAGGTCTTGCAGCAATGCCGCGAAGCGCTCGTACTCGTCGACGGCGCGCGTGAAGTCGGGGGCGGCCAGGTAGTTCAGTTCCCGCCACTGGCGGTCGATCTGCGCTTGGTCGACGAAGGCGTCGCGCACGTGGCGCAGCGCCACCGCGTGCAGCCGGCCGGTGTCGCTCTGCAGGGTGTGCATCGTGTCAGCTCGCCTTCGACGCGTCGCCCAGCAGCAGGATCTCGCACGGTTCGGCGCCGTCGTTGCGGTACTCGGTGGTGGTCTGCGGGCCGTAGGTGATGGTGTCGCCGGCGTGGAGCAGGTGCGTCTCGCCACCGCGCTGGCCGCCGCGCTGTAAGGTCAGGGTTCCCGACAGCACCGTCACCAGCTCGACGACGCCTGGGCGGTTGGCGTCGAGCTCGCCGGAACTCTGGCCCGGCGGCAGCGAGTACCAGGCGATCTCGAGGTGGTTGCCGAGCAGCTCCGGCGCCAGGCCATAACGCACGACGCCCGAGTCGGGATCGATCAAGCGGCGGCGCTCGTCGGCGCGGACGACGCTGACCGACCGGATCGGTGCTTCCTCCAGCAGGTCGGTGAGCGTGCAGCCGAGGGCGCGTGCGATCTGGTAGGCGAGCTTGACCGTCGGGTTCTTCACCGCGCGCTCGACTTCCGACAGCATCGTCGCGCTGACGCCGCTGGACTGGGCGAGGGCGTCGAGGCTCAAGCCCAGCGCCTGGCGGCGGCGGCGGATGTTGGGGCCGATGTCTCCTGCGGGGTCTGCCATCAGGCTGTCTTCTCCTGCGCGTCGGTCTCCTCTGGGTCATCCCAGGCAACCGGTGGTCCACGCTCCGTCGACCAAGCGTAGCAGGCGGTCCGGGTTGGCGTCGCGCAATTCTTCCGGTAGCACCGCGACGGGAGCGTCTTGGTAGGCCACGGGACGCAGGAAGCGCGCGATCGCGGTGCCGCCGACGGACGTGCTCTGGGGCGCCGTGGTGGCGGGATACGGACCGCCGTGCACCATGGCGTCGCACACCTCGACGCCGGTGGGGAAGCCGTTGAACACCAGGCGTCCGACCCGCTGCGTCAGGGTGTCGAGGAGGTCCTGGTGGTTGCGTAGCTCGTCGCCCTCGTGGAGCACCGTCGCTGTCAGCTGACCGGGCACGGCGCGCGCCACCTCGACCAGCTCCGCGTCGCTGGCGCAGCGCACGATGAGCGTCACCGGACCGAAGACTTCCTCGCGCAGGGTCTCGTTGCCAATGAAAACCGAGGCGCTGGTGAGCAGGGCTGCCGAGCGGGCTTCTGCACCCTCCGCTTCCTGCTTACCCTGTACGAGCCAGGACACTCCCGGCTGCTCGCCCATGCGCACCAGGCCGTTTCGATAGGCGCTGGCGATGCCCCCGTGCAGCATGACGCCGGGCGCGGCTTGTCGCAGCTGCTCGCCGAGTACCTGCACGAAACGGTCGGTCGCGGCAGCGTCGCGCACCACCACGACGCCCGGGTTGGTGCAGAACTGACCGCACCCCAGGGTCACCGAGGCGGCCAGCCCGGCCGCCAGGGCGTCGCCGCGCGCGGCCAGGGCGTCGGGTAGCAGAAAGACCGGGTTGATCGAGCCCATCTCGGCGTAGACCGGGATCGGTTCCGGGCGGGCCGCGGCCAGGTCGAAGAGCGCGCGACCGCCGCGCAGCGAGCCGGTGAAGCCGACGGCGCGCAGGCCGGGGTGTTGCACTAGGGCGACACCGACCTCGTGTCCGGCGCCGTGCAGCAACGAGAACACGCCCTCCGGAAGCTCGCACGCCGCCACGGCGCGGGCGATCGCTTCGCCCAGCAACTCGCTGGTGCCGGGGTGCGCCGGATGTCCCTTGACCACCACCGGGCAGCCGGCCGCCAGCGCCGACGCCGTGTCGCCGCCCGCGACCGAGAAGGCGAGCGGGAAGTTGCTGGCACCGAAGACGGCGACGGGGCCGAGGGCACGCTGGATGCGCCGCACGTCAGGCTTGGGGATCGGCGCCCGCTCGGGGTCGGCCCGGTCGATGCGGGCGTCGAGCCAGGAGCCTTCCCGGACCAGCGCCGCGAAGGCGCGCAGCTGCCCGACGGTGCGTCCGCGCTCGCCCGCGCAGCGGCCCGGTGGCAAGGCGGTTTCCTGGTGCATGCGATCGAGCAGGGTGTCGCCCAGCGCCTCGATCTCGTCCGCGATGCGCTCCAACAAGGCGGCTCGGTGGAATCGTCCACGCTGTTCGAACTCCGGATGGGCGTCCAGAGCGAGCGCGACGGCGCGGTCGATCTCGCTGGCGGTGGCGTCGGTGTAGGTGGGTTCCAGCGGCGTGCCGCCAATGCAGTCGACGCCAGCGGGGTCGATGCCGGTGAAGGTCGACGTCCCCTCCGCCACGCGCGCCGTGCCCAGGATGTGCTGTCCGTGCAAGTTCATATCGTTCCTCGCGTCGAGTCTTCGGTTCGTGGTGCTGTCATGGTCATCAGGCCGCCAATCTCGGGCGACGTTCGAGGTGGTCCCGGACCAGCCGTAGCGCGTGCTCGCGCAGCTCGCCGCGCACCGGTTGACGCGGCAGGCGCACGGTTTCCGAGCCCATGCCGACCTCGGCCTGCACCAGCTTGATCAGCTGCACGAACTCGGGAACCACGTCCAGGCGCAGCAGCGGCAGGAACCAGCGATAGAGCGCGAAAGCACGGGCCACGTCCCCTTGCCGCGCCGCCTCGAACAGCTCGACGCTCTCGGCCGGCAGGGCATTGACGAGCCCCGCGACCCAGCCGGAGGCGCCGGCTTGCACGCCCTCGACCAACATATCGTCGAGGCCGACGAAGACCCGCAGGCGATCGCCCACCAGTGCCTTGACCGCCGTCACCCGCCGCGCGTCGCCGCTCGACTCCTTGGTCGCGTGCAGGTTGGCGTGCTTGTCGGCGAAGGCGGCGATGCGCTCGGGAGTGACGTCCAGGCCGTAGGCGATCGGATTGTTGTAGAGCATGCAAGAGAGATTCGTGGCCTCGAAGACGGCGTCGAAGTGAGCTTCCATCTCGTGCCAGGGACCCTTGTGCACATAGGGTGGCAGCACCATCAGGCCGCGACAGCCGATGTCGCGGGCGTTGCGCGCCAGGCGCCTGGCCTCGCTGGTGCTGAGGGCGCTGATCGCCGAGATCACCGGCACGCGCTCGCCGACCGCCTCGACCAGCGTGCGCAGCACCCCGCACTTCTCGGCGAAGTCCAGCGTCGCGCCCTCGCCCAGCGAGCCCAGGCCGATGATGCCGGTGCAACCGTGGTCGACCAGCCAGCGGGCGTGGTGGGCGAGGAAAGTGTGGTCGACCTGACTCCGGTGGTCTTGATCGGGCTCAGTAAATGGTGTCGTGATCGCGGGCATGACGCCCGTCCAGTTCATGTCCGTATTGTTCGTATCTGCGTTGTTCGTATCTGGCTTGCTCATGGTGGGGTCTCCGCGGGAGAGGTGTGCGACCAGGCCTCGGCCAGCTGACCGAGGGTGATCGGATGAAGCGGTGGTCGGTCGCGATTGCACATCGCGCCGTGTGGGTTCGTGGAAGAGGAGCCGTGAAGGAAGGAGAAGGCGCCAGCGCACAGGCGTCCCTGGCAGGCGCCCATGCCGCAGCGCGTGAGTAGTTTGGCCGCGCGCGGGTCGTCCAGGTCGCGCAGCTGTTCCCAGGTCACGTCCTCGCAGCGACAGACGACGCTCGCTGGCGTCGTCATGTGGCGCAGCTCGGGTCGCAGGCGGAAGGCGTGTTCCAGTTCACTGGCGAAGCCGCGCGCGCGGTCTCGGCGCCGGTAGAGGCCGGCAGGAAGGCGCTCGGCGTGTCCCAGGAGATCCGCGGCGGCATGACGTCCGGCGATCTCACCTTCGAGCAGAGCCTTGTCGACGCCACCGATTCCCGTCGATTCGCCGGCGCAGAACACTTCGGGGACGCTGGTGCGCTGCTCGGCGTCGACCCAGACGCTTCGCGCGCCGGAGTCTCGTAGGCGGCAGCCGAGCAGCGACGCGAGCCGTACTTCCGGCAGCAGGCCGAAGCCTGTGGCCACGCGATCGACGTTGTAGTTAGCGGAGTTCTGGCTCTCGGAGCCGCCAATGCTGACGCGCAGCGGAGCCGCCGAGCTGTCCGAAGCGTCCTCGACGCCGGTCGGCCAGCTGCCGTAGCGGCGGGGAATGCCGAGCAAGCGCGCCTGCAAGCCGGCGAGCTGAACCAACTTGGCAGGGTACCGGATCAGCGACAGGGCGAAGCGGGCGAGCCGCTTCCGGGACGCTTGCTCGACGATCGCCACGATCCGCGCGCCGCGCCGTCGCAGGGAGTCGGCCACGGCCAGCAGCAAGGGGCCGCTGCCCGCGATCAAGATGCGCTGCCCCGACACGTCGAGACCGCCCTTGACCAGGGCCTGCAAGCCACCGACGGCGGTCACGCGTGGGTGGGTGCTGCCGGGGAAGGGCAGGTACCGTTCCTGGGCGCCCGTCGCCAGGATGAGACGCTGTGCCTGCAGCCGCAGCGGTGACGCTGCTGCGTGGATGGGAGTGCCGTGGATGGAAGCGCTGTGGATGGGGGTCGCGATCAGCGTCGTCGCGTCGAGCGCGTCGACGATCGAGAGTCCCGGCAACCACCGCACGCCGGCCGCCTGAGCGCGCTCCAGCCAAGGGCGCGCCGCGCGCGCTGCTTGCCCCAGGTCGGGGCGCCAGATCTGCCCGCCCCGGCTCGGCTGCTGGTCGACCAGGGCCACGCGCAGTCCGCTGCTCGCTCGCGCTCCGGCTTCCGCGGCGTGCACCGCCGCCGCCAGGCCCGCCGGGCCGGCACCGACCACCAAGACGTCGACGTCATGCGTCATCGGTACGGATCTCCATGCCGGCTGTGCACAGGCGCAAGCAGGCACGCTGGCCGCGCTCGCTGTCGATGGTCACGCGACAGCCTTGGCACACACCCATGGCGCACCAGGTCGAGATGGAACTGCCCGTCGTTAGACGACCAGCGAGCAGCGCCGCCACCGTCGTGCCGCTCGTGACCTCGTGGGGCGCGCCGTCGAGCTGGACGGTCATCTTTGAGTGAGGCGGCGCATCAAGCATGGGCGACCTCCCGCATCGGGAGCGCGGCGGGTGGCAGGAAGGGAGTCGCGTCGATGCCCGGTGTGCGTCCCAGGATGTGGTCGCGTAGCAGTTCACCCGTGACCAGCGCGGTGGTGATGCCCAGACCCTCGTGGCCGGCCGCCAGCAGGATCGACGGATGGCCGGGGAGTGGGCCGATCAAGGGAAGCTTGCCGGCACCGAAGATCGCGGGGCGCAGTCCGGTCCACACGCGCAGCGCCCTGGCCTGCGCGAGCGCGGGCACGAAGCGCAGCGCGCGCCGGAGCATGTCGGCGACCAGTCTGCGGTCAACAGGGTGGCGGTCGACGGCGTGGTCGTCGATGGCACAGGAACTGGCGTCGTCGTACTGGCGCGACGAGCCGACCAGGGCCTGGCCATCGGGGCGCGGTTGCAGATTGAAGGCGACCGACCGCGCCGCGTCCCCGTGGACGCTCTTCTGGTAGCCGAGCTCGACCAGCTGGTGGTGGCAGAAGGGTTCGCCGCCACCGTCGGTTACGACCAGATGTCCTTTGCGCGGGAGCAGCTCGGCCGCGATCGGCTCCGGCAGCAGTCGCAAGGCCTGGAGACCGGCGGCGCAGAGGAGCCACGGGGCGTGGACCCGGCCACCGTCACGCAAGTGGATAGCATCTGCTTCGATGCTCGTGACCTCGACGCCGAAGCACAGCCGAGCCCCGGCGTCGCGTGCCTGTTCGAGCAACCAGCGCGTCGCGGCGGGTGGATAAACGATTGCGTCGTGCGGCACGCGCAGGCCGCCCGCCAGGTCGTCGGCGAGCCGGGGTTCCAGGCGGAAGAGTTCCCGCGCCGGCACGCGCTCCGCCATCACGCCGGCAGCGCGCAGGATGCGCTGCTTGTGATCGGCCAGGGCCAGTTCGTCTTCTGTTTCGGCGAGCCACAGCGTGCCCGAAGTCGACCACTGGGAGTCCGCCGGCAAGTCCGGCGCCAGCTGCCGCCACAACTCCCGGCCGTAGCTGGTGAGTGCGAGCAGGTGCGGATCGTCCTCGACCACCAAGAGGTGTCCCATCCCCGCGCCGGTGGCGCCGGGAAAGCAGCCGAGCGCGGGCGCCGCGTCCAGCACGGTGACGCGCAGGCCCGCCCGGCTCAGCTGCCAGGCGCACGCCGCGCCGACGATGCCGGCGCCGACGATCAGCACGTCCGCTTCCGCCGTGTCCGGCCGCTTCATGCGCTCCTCCGCGTCAAGGGGTCGTCCGCTTCCACTACCACGCGCGCCTCGCCGGTCAGGTAGGCGCGGCCGTTGATCGTCGGGATGATGCGGTCGTCAGGTCCTGGGCGGTAAGAGGCCTCGAAGGACGTGCCGATACAGCTCTCCTGGCGCCAGAGTTCGCCAGCGCCCAACCGTCCGTCCGCGGCCAGGCAAGCCAGATTGGCGCTGGTCCCGGTGCCGCATGGCGAGCGATCGTGGGTGCCGCTCGGACACAGCACGTAGTTGCGCTGCTGGAAGTCGCTGCACGAGGCGCGACCGGTGACGTAGATGTGGTCGATCTCGGGATGACCCTGGCGCTGCAGGGCTCGACGCACGTCGGTGGCGAAGCCGCGCAACCGATCCAGCTCGTAGGGGCCGATGCTATCCATCGGGTCGGCGGTGAGGAAGAACCAGTTGCCGCCGTAGGCGATGTCGCCACGGATCACCCCGTGGTGCTCGGTACCGACCTCGAAGCCCTGACGCTCGCGAAAGCTCGCCACGTTTTCGATCGACACCGAGCCGTCGATCTCGAGCGTCGCGTGGACGGTGCCGGCCGGTGTCTCGATCGGGTACCGACCCTGTGCCAGCCCCGCCACCCGCGCCAGCGTGTGCACCAGGCCGATCGTCGCGTGCACGCACATGTCGAGGTAGCCGGCACTGTTGAAGAACACCACCTGCAGCAGCGCCACCGCGTCGACCGGCTCGCCGATCACCACGCCCACGGACGCCTGCTGTCCCCAGGGCTCGCTGACCAGCAACACGCGCAGCTCGTCGAAGTCGCGTGCCATGCGTCGCTGCCGCTGACGCGCATCGCCGCCACCCAGATCCGGCAGTCCAGAGAGCACGAAGCGCGTCGGCTCCCCGGCGGTGTGAGAGTCGAGAACGTGCAGGGCATGTTGCGACGCTTTAGCGAATGTCGCTTGCCTCGTGCCGAGGGCTGCCTGCAGCCTTGCCCAATGATTCTTGGGCTCCTGCAGCTCTTGCAGCTCCCGCAGAGGGGATTGAGAGGATCGATCGAAGTCCACTGCCGTCATAGCAGCGTATTGATAGCAAGCGTACGCGGCGATTGTCAACGCTATAGCGTATGAATCTGTGAGTGTTCACCCTGGTTTCGGGGGCGGTGACCGAGCTGTGAAGCAGGAGATTGTGACGCAGAGAGGATGCGCGCCCCTCGACTACCAGGTACAGCTGATATCTTTGCAGTTCGTCGATGTGCGGTGGGCGGTAGACCCGTGACTCGGACCTAGCGAGGGAGACGATGGCCAAGAAGAAGGATCAGGGTGGTGTCTTTGGATGGTTTCTCAGCTCGGAGGTCGCCGGTAGCGCGGTGCTGCTCACCTGCGCGATCGCGGCGCTGGTCTGGGCCAACTCGCCGTGGGCCGACGTCTACCAGGAACTGATCCACACCTACTTGGGGGTCTCGATCGGAGACGTCAGCTTCAAGCTGTCGCTCGAGCATTGGGTCGGCGATGGCCTGATGGTGATCTTCTTCTTCGTCGTGGGGTTGGAGATCAAGCGCGAAGTCGTGCTGGGAGAGCTGTCGGAATGGCGCAACGCGGTGTTGCCGGCGAGTGCCGCCGCCGGGGGCATGTTGGTGCCGGCGCTGTTCTACTACGCACTCAATGCCGGTGGTCCCGGCGCCAGTGGTTGGGGCGTACCGATGGCCACCGACATCGCCTTCGCACTTGGCATCCTGGCGCTGTTCGGAGACAAGGTGCCGATCGGGCTCAAGGTCTTTCTCACCGCCCTGGCGATTGTCGACGACCTCGGGGCAGTGTTGGTGATCGCGCTCTTCTACACGGACCAGATCGCCTTCGAGGGCTTGATTCTGGCGGCTGCCTGTCTCGCCGTCCTGGTGGGCTTGGGCCGGTCGAGAATTCGCGCCGTGTGGTTCTACTTGATCTTCGCTTTTGGTGTGTGGGCGGGTGTGCTGATGTCCGGGGTGCATGCGACGATCGCCGGTGTGCTGTTGGCGCTGGTGATTCCCGTGCGACCGAAGATCGACCCGGGAGAATTCCTCGAGAGAGCACGCGGAAATCTGGACCACTTGGAAGGGCGTGGCTTGACGAAGGACAGCTTGGTCAAGGATCCAGAGCAGTTCCAGGCACTGGAAGACATCTACTTGCAGGCAGAGGACATGCGGCCGGCCGGTTTGGCACTCGAGCATGCACTGCATCCAGTGCAGGCGATGTTGATTCTGCCCATCTTCGCGCTCTTCAAGGCCGGTGTGCCGCTCGGTTCGGACACCCTCGGCATGCTGGGCAATCCGATCACGCTCGGCATTATCGCGGGCCTCATCGCCGGCAAGCAGATTGGCGTGCTCGGCGCGGTATGGCTGGCGGTGAAGAGCGGCTGGACGCAGCTCCCCAGCGGTTGTAGCTGGTGGCACATGTGGGGCGCCAGCTGCCTGGCCGGCGTCGGCTTCACCATGTCGATCTTCATCAGCGACCTGGCGTTCGCCGACCAGCTATTGATCGCCGAGGCCAAGGTCGGTGTCCTGATCGCATCGGTGCTCGCCGGCATCATCGGCATTCTGGTGCTGCGCAAGGCTGTTGCCAGGCCACCAACCGCTGGGAATCGCTGAGTGGGCAGCCGGCGCCGCGACACTGCGGGGCCATCGTGGGTCCTGCTCGCGCTCGTCGTGCTGCTCCTGGGGCTCGGCCTCGCGCTGACGTGGTACCAGCCGGACCGTCCGGTCGCCACCATCGATCCGGGCTCCTCGTCGGGACCGGCCTTCGTCGTGCAGATCATCCGGCCGCGCCTCGGCCTGCCGCTAGGCGGTGTCGTCTCGCCGGCGCTCTTCGGGCAGGAGTCGCACCTGGGCTTCGACTCGACGAGCCCGGGGGCCACGTTCGCGATCTCCACGGCGGATGCATCCAGTCGCTTCGAGTTCAGTAGAGAAGGATGGCATGTGGTCCTGGTGCACGAGGGCGACGGCAACGTCGCCGTCACGACGCAGGCCGTCTTCGAGTTCGTCTTCCAGGAGCACCCGCGCACGGTGCGCTGTCGCCCGGACGATCCGGCGCAAGGCACGCTCGACATCGTGCAGCTGCCCGAGGCGGATGAACTCAGTGGCAGCTTCGACATCGAGCTGGCTCACTGCGAGGGCGTTGATTCTGGGACCCCTCTCGGCTGGCCCCCGCGGCCTCTGGTGCTCCACGGCAGCTTCGATCGCCTGCCGTCGCCGTAGCGGCTAGCAGCGGCACTGCGAGGAAATTCCCTGGCCTTGGTTGGCCCCTTTTTCTGTTCACCCCGTTGACCTGGGTGAGATAGGAAAAGGAGGCTGACCATGTTGACCCATCTGCTGAGCCGTTTCGAGAACGTCCACCGCGCGACCACACCCGAAGAGAAGGAAGCCGTCTACCGCTTTCGCTACGAGGTCTACGCCGAGGAATTCGGCCGCGAGCTCGGCTCGCCCGACCACGAGCAGCGCATCGTGCGCGACGCCGACGACGACCGGTCGACCACGACGATTCTCTACACCGGCACGCCGGACCACATCACCGGTACCGTGCGCATCCGTCATTGGGCGCCGGGGCACGTGCCGCACCACGACTTTGACGAGCTGTCGATGGACTTGATCCCGGGCGTCGAGCGGTTGGGCACGGGCGAGATCGGGCGCTTGATGGTGAAGCGGGGCATGCGCGGCAAGTTGATCGTCGCGTCCCTGGTGCGGGCCAGCTACGAGGTCTTCGTCGGTGAGCACGCCACCGACCTCGTCTTCTGCTACTGCTCGCCCGGCCTGGTCGACTACTACCGGTCGATTGCCATGCGGGCCTTCGGCGGTCGCATGATCCACGCGCCAGACGGCGTAATGATCCCCTTGCTGGCGGTCACCTCGGACGTCGCCTACTACCGGCAGGAACGCTCCTTCCTGATGCCGCTGGTGCGCCGCTACTTCGGCCCGGGCAAGCGGTCGCGTCTGGACCTCGAGCCGTTCCTGCCGCTGTTCGAGAATGGCAACGGCATCGAGACCAAGGCGGAGATCGTGGCCAGTACGGCGACCGCCGCTCTCTTCAGCACCCAGGCCGGCGCCAGCTCGTCCAACTTCTTGCTGCAGTTGCCCGAAGACGCGCGCGATGCCTTGCTGCGGCGGGGTTTCCTGCTCGACGTGCCGAGCGGTACACTGATGACACGCGAAGGCTTTGCCGAAACCGAACTCTACCTGGTGCTCGACGGGGACTTCGAGGCCGAGGCCGGAGGCTTCGACTGCGGCACGATTCGCCGCGGCGAGATCTTCGGCGAGGACGGCTTCCTGTCCACCGATCACCGCCGCCGCTTGTCGGTGCGCGCGCGCCGTGACTCGCGCGTGCTGGTGCTGCGTGGACGCTCGATCGAGAAGCTGGCGCGTCGCGAGCCGCGGATCGGTACTCTGCTGCACACACACTTGAGCGAGTTGTCGATGGCTCGCGGTGCGGGTGCCGTAGCGGCCTGAGGGTGGCGATCGCTACTCGGCGCTAGAATCCGCTGATTCGTTGAACAGCACAACTCATTTTCAGCAGCAGCAACCCAAGGAGTCCTCCATGGCACTAGACACCGCCTCCCGCCTCCTCGCAACCCTCGCCCTCGACTGGAACCAGCTGCGCGACTTCCGCGCCGCCGACAAGAACTCGCAGGCGCAACGGGCGCAGCGTCAACTCGTTCTCGATCAATTCGACGGTGAGTTCGACGAAACTGAGCGCGAGCTGTTCCTGGCCGCGCGCTTCGACCTGCTCTTCGACCTGCTCGCCGACGACGACAGGGATACCGGACCCGGACCGGAGGAACGGAATCCGGACGGCTGAGCGCAAGACGGGATCTACTACCGGGAATCGCCTGAAGCGCCGCGGGCTGCGAGCCAGAGCCCCGGCGTTTCGAGGCGTTCCGGTCCTGCCTCGGCGATGCGACGCCGCCACGCCGAGGCTGCCGCTCGATCCCCGCGAGCTTCGGCGACACGGACCAGGGCGTCCCAGATGAAAACGTGATCCGGCAAGACTTCGGCGAACTCCATGCCTCGGGGCGGTAGCAGTAGAGCAGCCTCGGACAGCAGCTGCTGCGCCGTCTCCAGGTCGCCACGCGCCAGCGCCAGCCTGCCTTCGAGGTGCAGCATCTGGCGTTGCTCCACCGGCGGCACATCGGGACCACGGTGTACGACTCGACGCTGCAGCTCGGTCCAGATCGTCCTAGCGGTGTCGAGATGGCGCGCCGCGTCTTCCGCTTGCGGCTGAGTCAGGTCCAGATGCGCGAGAGCTTGCAAGAAGAGTCCGTGCACCTCCGGCCAGTCACCGGGGGACGCCTCCTGTGCCCGCCGCGCCGCAAGCACGGCCGCTGCGGGGTCGTCCACGGCGAGTAGCAGGCGTGCATGCCGGTTGTGCAGCAGCGCCAGCTTGCCGACGCTCGTTTCTTCGCCCAGGGAGACGGTCGCCTCGAGCATGGCCAGCGCCGCTTGCGGCCGTCCGGCCAGCTCCTCGTCGAGGGCCTGTCGCAGCATGCCTTCGATCCGGTCGCCGGGATCGTCGAGCGCCAGCATGCGCGCGGTCACGCGCTGCGCCTCGGGCAGATCGCCCGCCAGCGTGTGCAGCTCCCACAAGCTGTCCAGGATCCGGACGTCGTCCTCACCTCGTAGCTCTCTCGCGCGCTGCAAGGTCGCCAGTGCCGTGTTTCGCGACACGACGTCGTCAGCCGTCAGTGCTTGGACCACGCCGAGCACGTGCTGTACTTTCCACAGCTCCGGCCGCTCGGCCGCGTACGCTTCCAGCAGTTCGACCGCTTCGCGTTCGCGGCCCAGGACGAGATAGAAGAGCGCCGTGTTGGTGCGCGCTCCGGTCCAGGTGCTGCCGTCGTCCAGGGCGCGCTGGTACTGCGCCAGCGCCGCCTCGTAGCGTCCCTGCGTGGCATAGTTGAGGCCCAGGTTCTCCCGCCAGGGTGTCCGACTCGGATAGAGTTCGAGCCCCTTCTCGTACACCTCGTTGCTCTCCGGCAGCGTGCTCCAGCTATAACTGAGGTGCCCGGCGCGCACCGAGATGCGCTCGCGCGGCGGTAGCCGGTCGGCCAGGTCGAACGCGCGCTGCATCAACTCCGCTCGTTGCACGTTCTGACCCAGGTTGCCGTGCAGGGTCGCCTTGGCGCGCAGGGCGAGCGCGAAGTCGGGGTCGATCTCCAGCGCCTCGGCCAGGTGCTCGATCGCTTCGCGATCGCGTCCCTGGTTGGCCAGCGTCAGACCTTCAGAGTAGCGCCGCCAGGCGAGCAGCGACGGGCCGTACGCGCTCACCGCGCCACCTCCGCTTGCCGTTGCCAGTCGTTGGGCTCCCAGCCGCCGTGCGACCTCCACTGCCAGCTGGTCCGCCAGGTGTAAGAAACACTCGTCGCCCTCCGGTTCGATCACCTGGCCCGCCGCCAGTGTGCGACTATCCGCACCGTCCCGGCGCTCGATGTCGTAGGTGATCCGGCACTGGCGTCCCTGTCGCAGGAAACTGCCCCTCAGCACCACTTCCTTGCCGTGTCGCGTCGCCACCTGCCGCACTTGCGCCGGTGTCAAGCGAGGCGCGTCGAGAACTCCGACCTCCGCCAGCGTCGCGTACAGCTGGTTGGTGCTCAGCACGTCCAGGTCCGGCGACTGCCGTAGCTCGGTGACCACCATCTCGGTCAGGCCCTGGCGCAGCCAGTCGAGGTCGGGATCGTCGCGCAGATTCCGGAAGTGCAGCACCAGCAGGCGGTGGTGTGAAGCCGGCGTGCCGACGCTGCCGGGCGCTGCGCTGGGAGTCTCGACGGAAGTTTCCGAGGGCATGCGCAGCCACAAAGTGCCCAGCGTCACGGCGGTAGCCAGGAAGACGAGAGTCAAGATCGCGGCCAGCGGCGAGGCTTCGAAACGGATCGAAGGAAGCGTCGTGGCTGCGTGCCCTTTGTCAGCCTTCTCCACGGCCGT
Organism: uncultured bacterium; assembly: GCA_965368975.1. Taxonomy (GTDB): domain Bacteria; phylum Acidobacteriota; class Thermoanaerobaculia; order Multivoradales; family JAHZIX01; genus CBDUPA01. The sequence goes on from CBDUPA010000017.1 coordinate 133,154, forward strand.
GGTCTCGACCGCCTCCAGCTCGGCGATCAGCTCGCCCATGTCGGCATGCCGCTGCGCCGGATCCTTGGTCAAGGCTCGGTCGACGATCGGCTGAAAGAGTGCGCACTGGACTGGCAGTCGGGGCGTCTCCTGCTGCACGATGGCGCGCAGCACGCCGCCGGTGTGATCGATCTCGAAGGGCCGTCGACCGCTCAGCATCTGGAACAGCAGCACGCCCAGCGCCCAGACGTCCGAGCGGGCGTCGACCGTCTCGCCCAAGACCTGCTCGGGCGACATGTAAGCCGGTGTGCCAATGCGCATGCCGGTCTGCGTCAGCGTCGCCTGCGGCAGCTGCGTTCCGCCATGAAGGCCGGAGGCCATGCGCGCGATGCCGAAGTCCAGCACCTTGACGTCGGCGTCCATGTCCGTCTCGGAACTCGAACCGGTCTCCGGCGTCGTCAACATCACGTTCGCCGGCTTGACGTCACGGTGCACGATGCCCGCCTCGTGCGCTCGCCGCAGCCCGCGCGCCACCGCCAGCGCTACGCGGCGGGCCTGCGCTGGCGGCAACGGCCCGCGTCGCAGTCGTTGCTCCAGCGTCTCGCCGTCGTAGTAGGCCATGACGATGTACGGCTGTCCCTGCGGCCCCTTACCGATGTCGTGGATGGTGCACAGGTTGGGGTGGTCCAGCGCCGAGGCCAGCTGAGCCTCGCGTAGGAAGCGGTCTACCCGCGCGTCGCCCGAACTCGACGCCTCGCCGGATCCTTCGGCCAACTCCCGAGGCAGCACCTTCACCGCCACCCGTCGTCGCAGTCGCGTGTCGAGCCCCAGGTACACCACTCCCATGCCACCCGCGCCCAGTCGTTGGTCGAGACGATACGGCCCGAGCCGCGTGCCGAGCAGTGGATCCGGCTGCGAGGGATCGTCGACCGCCGACGTCTCCGGCTCGCCCCCGGGCACCAGCTCCGGCGCATGCCCGGCCGCCGACGTGTCCAGCACACCGCCCCGGACCGAGTCGCCATGGGCGTCGGCATCCAGATACTCTTCCACCTCGGAACGCAGCTCCGCATCCTCGCCGCACAGCGCGTCGAGCTGCTGCGGCCACGTCGCTGGATCGCTGTCGAACAGGACATCCAGAATCTCCTGCGCCTGCCGCCAGCGCTCCTTCGCCCCAGGCGTCATGCGCTGCTCAAAGGGAGGCTCAGCTGGCGCAGCAAGAACGCCCTCGCCTTGCGCCAGTCACGCTTCACCGTGCGCGCGGAGCAGTCCATCACCTCCGCCGTCTCCTCGACGCTCAGGCCACCGAAGAAGCGCAACTCGACGATTCGCCCCAGCCGCGCGTCCAGCTCTTCCAGCTGCTCTAGCGCCTCGTGCACCGCCAGGATGTCCTCGGCCCGCGAATGCGTGCCCAGCGCGTCGTCCAGCGTCACCGCCGCCTGCCCGCCGCCGCGCTTCTCCGCCCGTCGCTTGCGCGCCGCGTCGACCAGGATCTGCCGCATCGCCAGCGTCGCCACCGCCATGAAGTGGCAGCGATCCTTCCACGCCGCCTCCCCGTGCCCCACCAGCTTCACGTACGCCTCGTTCACCAGCGCCGTCGTCGCGAGGGTCTTCTGTCCCTGCCCGTGCCGACGCAACTGACCGCGCGCCATCGCCCGCAGCTCGTCGTACACCAACGGCATCAGCCGTCCGAGCGCGCCCTTGTCGCCTTCCCGCATGGCGACGAGCAGGCCGGTAACTTCCCCCGACGTCGGGTTCTGTGGCGACGTTGACATGTTCAGCTGGCTGGTTCCGCAAGGGTTCTGAGACAGTCGGCAGGATACCAGATACCCTCACCTTGAATCCGTGGCGCCCCCGCGCGCGGACGCTGGAAGCGAAAGGAGCCCACCATGACCACCCGCCGCCGACTCGCCCTAGCCACCGCCCTGATCCTGCTCGCCGGCCTCGCTGTCTTCTGGCTACTCGCCCGCGAGACTCCCATCCCCAACCGCAACCCCACCGGCGAGATCTTCCCGTCCGTCACCGGCCAGTCGCTGGAACAGCAGACCGTCCGGATCCCCGCCGACTTCGCCGGCCGTCCCGCCGTCTTCCTGATCGGCTACAAACAAGACGCCCAGTTCGACATCGACCGCTGGCTCCTCGGTCTACTGCAGGCCAAAGTCGACGCCCAACTCGCCGAACTGCCGACCATTCCGGCACTGGTTCCCACCCTCATCTCCGAGACCATCGACGAAGGCATGCGCGGTGGTATTCCCAAAGAAGATTGGGGCGCCGTCGTGACGCTCTACGGCGATGCCGCCAAACCCGTCGCGGAGTTGACCGGCACCGAACGCGGTCAGGTGGCGCGCGTCGTTCTGCTGGATGGGGAGGGGAAGATCGTCTGGTTCGACGACACCGGTTACTCGCCGCGGAAGGCGTTGGAGGTCGCGGAGTTGGTGGCGGGGATGGAGGCGGGAGGGGCCGTCACCAGCCCGGATCCGCCGAGCACTCAGTGAGGGGAGTCTGCAGCCCTTCCCGGATGGACTCTCCCATGCCTGGTATCGACAGTAGATAGAGAGCTTCCTGGATAGCGCTCCAATCCAGCGTTGCCTCGGGCGTCTTACCTTGGGTCACCAAGATGCCGGCATCGAGGGCAGCCTGGGTAATGTCGCGGTAATGCATGGGTTCGCTGCGCTCGGCCAGGATGTGTTCGGCGGTGCCGAGGAAGGTGAGCGTCGTGATCATGGCGCTATCATACGCGGCAATGACGGTTCGCCCTATCGACAGGGCGACTGTAGAGACGCTCGATGCCCCTACTTCTTGAGCAGAGTCATGGTAAGCGGTTCGTGGCGCTCATGGACCGATTCATGCCGAATTGGAAGCACTATCGGGAACTTGCCGCTTCGGTGTGAAACCTGGGACTACTGAGATTCGTCTTCAGGCAACGGACCTCGCCCTTTCACCCACCGCCACACCAAGAACACGATCAGCAGATCGATCCCGAACAGCACCCCCAACCACGCCCCTGCCGACACCTCCGCAACGCCGGAGCCGAAGATCCCGGGATCACTCAGGCCCATCTCGCTCATCATGCGCGCGACTTCGCGGATGCCGCTGGGGATCCGTGACAGGCCGAGGAAGAAGGGGAGGGAGAGGACGCTGGCCCAGGTCCAGGGTGGGGCGGTGTCGGTCTTGGGGCACAGGATCCAGAAGCCGAGGACGATCACGACACCGGCGAGAGCCCACCAGAGTCCGGAGCCGGAGGTGTTGAAGACGAAGTCGAGGTCGAAGGGGCTCCAGCGACTGGAGAAGCCGGATCTGCCTTCCGGCATGCTGAGCAGGTCGAAGGCGGAGCCGCCGCGCCGGGCTTCGACTTGCTTCATCTGAAAGTAGAAGTAGCCCCAGCAGGTTGAAGCCCAGGCGAGGCCGGCGGCGGTGAGAGAAAGGGCGATCTGGTTGTACTTGCGGATTTTGGATGTGCTCACAGCGTCTCCTCTCGTGAGTGAACTCCAGGGTGAATGAGACGTGATGTTTCGGGACGGTTAGTCGCCGTGAGCTTTCATGCGGAAGCCGCCGGATCTGGTTTCCGCGTACTTGTTCAGCCGCAGTGCTTGCCCGTATCCCGGCACTGCCCGCCGCCGACGCACGTGCCACCCGACGCCGCGGCACAGGTGCGTACCGCGCCAGCGCCCGGGTCGGGCACATCCGCCAGAATGCGCGGCAACAGCAGGTAGCTCGGTGCCTCTGCTGCATTCCAGATCTGCGTGCCTTCCTTCCAAACCTGGTCGTCGCGGTTGACGTTGCCGGCGAGCATGTTGTGGACCAGCGGGTCGTCGAACAGGATGCCGCCGGTTTCCGGGCCGACTTCGTGTTCACGGGTGACGTGCGTGCCGTCGGGCATGCGCACATCGAGCGTGACCTTGGTCACTTCACCGCGGGCGAGATTCGATTGAGTGTTCATGACTCGGCTCCCTTCCGCGTTCCGGTCAAGCCGGGAATCGACACGACCGGTTCACTACCAGCTTGCAGCGATACGGCGGTGGCCACCACACCCAAATGGACGGCCGTTTGCGCCAGGCATCCTTGGATGCCCCTGATCCCCTCTCCCTCCCTTCTGCGCCAACCCACCCAGCAGCAGCTCCGCGCCGACGCGCGCGACCTTTGACAGCGATGTGAACGTGCGACGGTTCGAAAACTCCGACTGGAGAATTTCCGTACCTAGGACCGTCTCACCTCTCGAACCCGACTTGCTCCGGCTGTACGCAAGCACTGCCGGTGGGTTCGTAGGCTTTGCTGATTTCCAATGTCGGTCCACACATCGACCTTTGATCTGTCTTGTAAGGAGACATGGGATGTCTAGTATCCGCAGGTTTGCCCTCACCTTCCTTCTACTCACCCTTCTTGCTTCCTTCGCCGCGACGCCGGCCGACGCGCAGTCCTCGACGGACTTCGTGGACGGCTACGGTGACGTGACGGCGGTGGTGCCGCTCGGGGGCACGATCTACCTGCGCGTGTCGGCGCCAGCGGCGGACAGTCCGCTGCAGATCGACACGATCGTGGTGGACGTGACCACCAGCGGCGGCGACTACGAGGGGCCGACGCTCACCGAGACCGGCTACTCGACCGGCATCTTCGAAGGGACCCTGAGCACTGACGGCGGCGCCTTGACCACGTCGGACGGCTCGATCTCGGGCGCCTTTGGGCAGACGGTCGACGTCATCTACTACGAGGTGGGCGGCGGGACTTCGACGGCGCAGGCGACGCTGCGGGGCAGCGTGACGCGCTTTGTCGATGCCGACGGACAGCCGGCGGACGCGGTGCTGGAGGGCTCGCGGGCCCGCTTGCAGATCGAGGACTACGGCGTCGGTTCGCCGAGCTTCCCGGATTCGATCTCGGTCGACTTGACGGTCAATCTGACGGGCGACTTCGAGACGGTGTCGCTCACCGAAACGGGCGATGACACCGGTATCTACGAAGGCGGCATCGATCTGCGCACAGAGGCGGCGCTGGTGAGTGACGGTTTCGCACAGACGACGGTGCTGGCGGGACCGCCGGTGCAGGTCGACACGCTGACGGCGATGTACTACGACAACGACATCGGCTCGTCGGACGCGATCGATACGGTCGGTTCACGCACCGAGTTCATCGACGCCTACGGGAATGTTCTTGGTGCCGGTTCCACCGGCAATGGCGTGACCGCCTACGCCGCCGACGGCACGGTGTACGTGCGCGTCGAGGATCAGAACGCCAACACGCTGGGCCAGTGGGACACCACCAGCGTGATCGTGCGTTCGTTGGCCACCGGCGACAGCGAGAACTTGACGCTCGACGAGACGACGCGCGAGTCGGGCATTTTCGAGGGCTCGTTGACACTACAGAGCGGCGCGCCATCGAGCGGAGACGACATCTTGCAGGCGTCGATCGGTGAGGACATCGAGGCCGAGCACATCGACGCGCTGGGGTATACCTCGTCGCTGGATACGGCGTCGGTGGTCGAGGTGACGCTGGAGTTCATCGACGACGTCGGGGTGCCGACGGGCACGTTGCTCGAGGGCAGCGTCAGCCGGGTGCGCGTGCGCTACGCCGACGGCAACCAGAACGGCGGCTCGATCGAGAGCTACAACGTGCTGCTGAGCAGCCTGTACGTGGGTGACCAGGAGACGGTGACGGTCACCGAGACGGCTCCGGACAGCGGCGTCTTCGAAGGCGCCTTCCAGCTCGTCGTGACGCCGAGTGTGCACGAGGACGGCGCGTTGCAGACCGGCAGCAGTGGTTCGCCGGAGTATCTCTACGACGCGGTGAACGCGCAATTCGACTCCGGACTCGGCACCTTCAACGCCTCCGCCACCATGGTGGGCGCTCGCGTCGACTTCCTGGACGCCTTCGGGCGCGTCAGCTCGGTGTTCGCTGTTGGCGACGATGTGCGCTTGCGCGTGACGGACTACGTGCGCGGCGTTCCGTCGCTGATCGACACGCTGCTGCTCGACGTGACGGTGCCGGCGACCGGCGATTACGAGGGCGTGACGCTGACCGAGACCGGCTACGGCACCGGCATCTACGAGGGATCGATCCCGAGCCAGGAAGCGTCCGGCTTCGCCACCACCAGCGACGGCACGATCCAGTCCGATCTCGGTAACGACGTGGTGGCGCAGTACTACCCGTCGACGGTGCCGGGCACGATTACCACCTCGGCGCGCGCGGCGGGCGCCGGCATCTGGTTCATCGACGAGGCCGGGCAGCTGGCGTCCAGCTACCTGGAGAACTCGCGGGTCTACGTGCGCGCCTTCCACGCCGCCTCGAACAACCCGAGTTTCCAGGACTCGCTGAGCGTCGACGTCTACAGCTTCCTGGCGGGTGATTTCGAGACCGTCTCGCTGTACGAGACCGGGCAGGACACGGGCATCTTCGAGGGTTCGATCGACCTACGCACGGATGCGGCTTTCTCCGGTGACGGCTTCCTGCAGACCACGCAGAGCCCCGGCCCGCCGCACGAGTTCGAGACGCTGAGCGCGTCGTTCTATGACGGCGTCAGCGTCGCCACGACTTCGGCGACTACGCTGGGTTCGACCACCACGTGGATCGACAGCTTCGGCGGTATTCCTGGTGCCGGCTCCGCCGGCAATGGGCTCAAGACCTACGCCGTAGGTGAAACCGTGTACGTGCGGGTGGAGGATCAGAACGCCAACACGCTGGGCCAGTGGGACACTACGAGCGTCATCGTGCGTTCGCTGACCACCGGCGACAGTGAGACTCTGACGCTCGACGAGACGACGCGCGAGTCGGGCATCTTCGAGGGTTCGATCGCTATGCAGCACAGCGGCTTCGCCAACGGCGGCGATGGTCTGCTGCAGGCGGTCGAGGGTGAGGATGTGGAGGCCGAGCACATCGACGCGCTCGGCTACACCTCGTCCAAGGACGTGGCGATGGTGCGCGGCGCCAGCATCACGTTCGTTGACGACGGCGCGCTCGGCGCCGAGGGTGAGCCGACACAGGTGCTGCTGGAGAGCGGCACAGCGCGCGTGCGGGTGACCAGCATGGCGGCCGACTTCGACAATCTGACCGTCGACAGCGTCAGCGTCACGGTGACGGCGCAGTACAGCGGCGACAGCGAGACCCTGATCCTGACCGAGACCGACGTCTCGACCGGCATCTTCGAGGGCGACCTAGCGCTGACCGTGCAGCCCTCGACGGTGGAGGACGGCCAGCTGCAGACCAGCTCCAGCGGTCCGCCCGAGTATGGCCATGACGCGGTGACCGCTACCTATGTAGACGTCGGAGGCAACGAGACCGCGAGCGCCACCATGGTCGGTGCGCGCATCGCCTTCGTCGACGCCAGCGGTGCGCCGGCGGACACCTTCCCGGTCGGCCACCTGCTCACCATCCAGGTCACCGACTTCTCGCGCAACGACGACCAGATGATCGACACCATGAACGTCGACCTGACGGTGGCGGCGACCGGAGACTACGAGGGCGTGACGCTGACCGAGACCGGCTACGACACCGGTGTCTTCCTGGGCCAGGTGGCGACCCGCGAAGCGTCCGGCTTTGCGACTACCAGTGACGGCACGATCCAGGCCGACATCGGCAACCAGGTGCGGCTGGACTACTACCCGTCGACCGTGCCGGGCACGCTGTCGACCGTGACCACGGCGGTCGGAGCGACGGTGCTGTTCATCGGCGACTTTGGCGGCGAGCCGGCGAGCGTCTTCCTGGAGGGCTCGCGCACCTTCGTGCGGGTGTTCCACGCCGCGTCGAACAACCCGAGCTTCCCCGACTCGCTGAGCGTCGACGTCTACAGCTTCCTGGCCGGCGACTTCGAGTCGCTGACCCTGAGCGAGACCGGGCAGGATACGGGCATCTTCGAGGGCTCGATCGATCTGCGCACCGACATCGCCTCGTCCGGCGATGGCTTCCTGCAGACCACGCAGAGCCCCGGCCCGCCGCACGAGTTCGAGACCTTGGAGGCGTCGTTCTACGACGGCAATGCCGTGGCGCGCGCCTCTGCCTCGACGCTAGGCTCGCGCAGCTACTTCCTCGATGGCTTCGGCAATGTGATCTCGACCTACGCCGCGGGTGAAACCGTCTACCTGCGGGTCGAGGATCAGAACGCCAACACCTTGGGGCTATGGGATACCACGAGCGTGATCGTGCGCTCGCTGACCACCGGCGACAGTGAGAACCTGACGCTGCTCGAGACGACCCGCGAGTCGGGGCTGTTCGAGGGCTCGATCACCATGCTGCACTCGGCGATCTCGAATGCCGGCGACGGCCAGCTGCAAGCGGTCGAGGGCGAGAGCCTGGAGGCCGAACACATCGATGCCCTGGGCTACACCTCGTCCAAGGCCACCGCCCAGGTCGAGGACGCGCGACTGCTCTTCCTCGACTCCGCCGGGGCGCCGACCTCGACCCTGCTCGAAAGCGGTACGGCGCGCGTGCAGTTGCTCTACCTGCTGGGTAATCTCGATCCGGGTACCGCCGAGAGCTACACCGTCGACGTCAGCAGCCTGTACCAGGGCGACGCCGAGACGGTGACCATCGTCGAGACCGGCGATGACACCGGCGTCTTCGAAGGCTCGATCGCGCTGACGGTGCAGCCCTCGACGCTCGGCGACGGCCAGCTGCAGACCGGTAGCAGCGGTCCACCTGAGTATGGCTACGACACGGTGAACGCCGGCTTCCTGGTGACCTCGACGGTGCTGGTCGAAGCCAGCGCGCAGACCGTCGGCGCCGCGGTCGAGTTCATCGACGCCTACGGCCGTGCCACCAGCAGCTTCGCCGCCGGTGACCAGGTGCGCCTGCGCGTCACCGACTTCTCGCGCAACGACGCGCAGATGATCGACACCATGAACGTCGACCTGACGGTGCCGGCGACCGGCGACTACGAGTACGTGGCCCTGACCGAGACCGGCTACGACACCGGTGTCTTCATCGGCAGCGTGGGCAGCCAGGAGGCCTCCGGCTTCAGCACCGTCAGTGACGGCACGCTGCAGGCCGACATCGGCGACAGCGTGCGCGCCGACTACTACCCGTCGACGGTGCCGGGCACGCTGAGCGTCAGCGCGGCTTTCACCGGTTCGTCGGTGCTCTTCATCGACCAGCTCGGCGGCGCGCCAGCGGATGTGTTCCTGGAAGGCTCCACCGCCTATGTCCGGGTCTTCCACGCCGCCTCCAACAACCCGAGTTTCCCCGACACGCTGAGCGTCGACGTCTACAGCTTCCTGGCTGGTGACTTCGAGTCGGTCTTCCTGAGCGAGACCGGGGCGGATACCAGCACCTTCGAAGGCTCGATCGACCTGCGCACCGACAACGCGTCCAGCGGCGACGGCTTCCTGCAGACCACGCAGAGCCCCGGCCCGCCGCACGAGTTCGAGACGCTGGAGGCGTCGTTCTACGACGGCTACGCCGTGTCGCGTGACAGCGCGTCGACGCTCGGCTCGCGCACGTTCTTCCTCGATGCTTACGGTGGCCAGGCGGCGATCTACGCCGCGGGTGAGACCGTCTACGTGCGAGTCGAAGACCAGAACGCCAACACGCCGGGTCTGTGGGATACCACCAGCGTGATCGTGCGCTCACTGACCACCGGCGACAGCGAGACCGTGACCCTGACCGAGACCACCGAGGTCAGCGGCATCTTCGAGGGCTCGATCGCCATGGCCGAGACGCCGACCGCCAGCGCTGGCGATGGCCAGCTGCAGGCGGTCGCGGGCGAGACGCTGGACGCCGAGCACGTCGACGCGCTGGGCTATACCGCCTCCAGTGACCAGGCGACGGTCGACGCCAACGCCGTGCGCTTCCTCGACGGCCCGGGCGGCGCCACCACGTCAGTGCTGCTCGAGAGCAGCGTCGCCTGGCTGCGCGTGGTCGATGCCAACGCCAACGCCAACGGCTTCGGTCCGGAGCAGGTGACGGTCAGCGTCTCCAGCCTGTACCAGGGCGACAGCGAAACGGTGACCCTGGGCGAGACCGGTGACAACACCGGCGTCTTCGAAGGCTCCTTTCAGCTGACGGTACAGCCGTCGACGCTGGGCGACGGCCAGTTGCAGACCTCGTCCAGTGGACCGCCGGAGTACGGCTACGACCAGGTGACCGCCGACTACTCGGGCGGGCCGGGCAATGCCAGCAGCGCGACGGCGACCCTGACCGGCGCCAGCCTCGCCTTCCTCGACGCCTTCGGCGCCGAAGTCACGACGACCCCGGTCGGCGACCTGGTGCGCATCCGCGTCACCGACTACTCGCGCAACGACGACCAGGTGATCGACACCATGAACGTCGACCTGACGGTGCCGGCGACCGGTGACTACGAGTACGTGGCGCTGACCGAGACCGGCTACGACACCGGCGTCTTCGAAGGCTCGATCACCAGCCAGGAGGCCTCCGGCTTCAGCACCACGAGTGACGGCACGCTCCAAGGCGACCTGGGCAACGCGGTTCGGCTCGACTACTACCCGTCGACCGTGCCGGGCACCCTGTCGCTCGAAGTCACGCTGACCGGCGCGTCGGTGGCCTTCTTCGACGCCCTGGTTTCCGAGGGTGGGCAACCGACGGAGGTCTATCTGGAGGACTCGCGCGCCTACATCCGCGTCTTCCATGCGGCCTCCAACGATCCCTTCAACGTCGATTCGCTCAGCGTCGATCTCTACACCAAGCTCAGCGGTGACTTCGAAACCCTGACCCTGAGCGAGACCAGCCAGGACACGGGCATTTTCGAGGGCTCGATCGACCTGCAGTACAGCGGTTCCTTCGCCACCTCGGGCGACGGTCAGTTGCAGACCTCGCAGGCCCCGGTGGGCAGCGTCGAGATCTTCGACACTCTGACCGTCAACTTCTACGACGGCGTTGCGGTGACCTCCGACACGGCGCGCCTGACCGGTTCCACCACCGCCTTCACCGACGCCTACGGCAACGCGGTGGGCAGCTATCCGGCCGGGCAGACGATCCACGTCGAGGTCGAGAGCCAGAGCTCCAACACGCAGGGCCTCTACGACACCGTCAGCGTGACCGTGCGCGGCCTGAACTATGGCGATAGCGAGACGGTGACCCTGAACGAGACCGATCCCGTCTCGGGCATCTTCCGCGGCTCGATCGCCATGAACCAGGACGTCGTGAGCGCCGGAAACGGAGCGCTGCAGGCGCTGGTGTCTGAGATCCTGGAGGTCGAGTTCGTCGACCCGCAGGGCAACAGCGCGTCCAAGGACACCGCCGAGGTGGTCAACCAGAGCCTGGTCTTCATCGACGGTCCCGGCGGCTTGCCCACCGGCACCGTGCTCGAGGGTGGCGTGGCCTGGCTGCGCGGCTTCAAGAGCGCCAACAACCTGTATCCCGACACCGTCGAGTCGGTCTTCATCGACGTCTCGTCACTGTTCGGCGGTGACTTCGAGTCGATCGAGTTGATCGAGACCGGCGTCGATACCGCGACCTTCGAGGGCTCGATTCAGCTCACCGTCGGCGCCGGCAATTTCTCCGGTGATGGCCAGCTCGAGACCGGCATCGGCGGTGCGCCGGAGTATCCCTACGACACCGTCAGCGGGATCTACGGCGACGCCACTGCCACCGCGACCACGATCGGCGCGCGCGTCGAGTTCGTGGACGCCTTCGGCAACGTCAGCACGTCCTTGACCGTCGACGACCTGGTACGCCTGCGCGTCGTCGATCACGTGCGCGGCAGCGCGGGCATCGTCGACACCGTCAACCTCGATCTGGCGGTACCGGCCAACAGCGACTACGAGAGCGTGACGCTGACCGAGACCGGCACCGACACCGGCATCTACGAAGGCGGCATCGCCAGCGAGCGGGCGTCGGGCTTCAGCACGCCGAGCGATGGCGCGGTGCAGATCAACTACGGTGAGCTGGCCGTCGCCACCCACTACCCGAGCACCGCGCCGGGTTCGGTGAGCGCCCAGGCGGTGGCCGAGGGGGCGTCGATCCACTTCCTCGACGCCCCCGGCGGCAGCCCGGTGACCAGCTACTTGCAGGGCTCGGAGCTGACGCTGCGCGTGTTCTACGCCCAGGCCAACTTCGACCCGACGCAGCTCAACACCGTCAGCGCCGACGTCAGCGCCAACCTCACCGGTGACTACGAGAGCGTGACGCTGACCGAGACCGGCGCCGACACCGGCGTCTTCGAGGCCACCCTGCCGATGGCCGTCGCCAGCTCCGGGACCAGCTTGGACGGCGTGCTGCAGACCTGGCAGCTGGCCGGCCCGCCGGTGGTCGGGGACACCCTGAGCGCCACCTTCTGGGGCGACTTCCCGCAGCCGGTGACCGCGACGGCGACCACCGTCGGCTCGTCGACCACCCTGATCGACGGCGCCGGCAACAGCGTCGACAGCTATCCGACCGGCGGCACGCTCTACGTGCGCGTCGAGGACTACGCCGCCAACACTTCACCGGGCGCCGACACCACCGGCGTCGAGCTGACCTCGGCCGGTGCCGGTGACGTCGAGACGCTGATCTTGACGGAGACCGGGGCTTCCACCGGTATCTTCGAGGGCAGCATCCAGCTCAGCGACGACACCGCGTCGCCGCAGAACGGCGTGCTGCAAGCCTGGTTTGGTGATGTCGTAACCGCAACACACATCGAGACCAGCGGCGCCACATCGTCCGACCAGGCGACGATCGTCGATACCGCGGTCACCTTCATCGACGCCGACGGTCTACCGACCACCACGGTGTTCGAGGGTGACCTGGCCCGAGTGCGCGTGTTCAGCGCCATCGACAACTACGATGCCTTCACCGTCGACGTCTTCTACGCCTCCGTCGAGAGCGCGGCAGGCGGTGACTTCGAGAGCGTGACGCTGACCGAGACCGGTCCCGACACCTCGACCTTCGAGGGTTCGATCCAGACCGATGCTTTCAACGTCGGCTTCAGCGGCGACGACCTGCTCTACGTCGGGCAGGGCTCGTTCGCGGAAGGTAACGATCAGCTGACCCTCACCGGCGGCTACCAGACCGCCACCGCTAAGACGGTCGGCGGCAACGTGCAGTTGATCGACGCCTTCGGCCAGGACGCCACGGTCTACGCCGCGGGTGAGACGGTGCATGTGCGCGTCACCGACAAGAACCGCGACGGCGAGGGCTTGGTCGACTCCTTCTCCGTCGACCTCAGCTCGCCGGAAAGTGGCGATACCGAGTCCGTTACGGTCACCGAGACCGGTCCCAACACCGGCATCTTCGAGGGCAGCCTCGCGACGTCCGAGAACTTCAGCAGCACTGACGATGGCGTCCTGACCGTCCAGGTGGGCGGTAGCGTCGACGTGACGCACACCTTCTACTTCAACGGCAGCGCCAGCGACAACGCGTCCATCGCCGGGGCGAAGTTGACCCTGCTCGACGCCCCGGCGTCCCAGGGGGGCCAGCCTACGGCGGAGTACCTGGAAGCCTCCACCGTCTACTTCCACCTGATCGCCGATTCCGGCTTCTTCGGCAGCTTCGCCACCGTCGACGTCAGCGCCGATCTGAGTGGTGACTTCGAGCAGGTGCAGCTGATCAACATCAGCGGCGATCTCTACGTCGGCACGCTGGAGCTGGACACCGCGTTCACGCCCACCAGCTACAACAACGTGCTGAGCACCGGCCAGGCCCCTGGCCCCTCTAGTTCAGAGCCGGTGACCTTCGACACCATCCGCGCCAGCTTCAACGATGGCAACGCCACCGTCGAAGCCACCGCGATCACGCTCGACATGCGCATCTGGATCGTCGACGGTCCGGGCGGCCCCATAGTTGGTGACGTGGTGGCGGTCGACGAGGTGCCGGACGGCGGCCTGATCTGGATCCGCGCCGAGAACCAGATCGCCAACAACGCGGGCACGACCGAGCTGCTGTCCATCACCGTCCGCTCGCCGGACAGCGGCGACAGCGAGCCGATCGGCCTGAGTGAGATCTCGGCGCCGAGCGGCATCTACGAGGGCTCCGTGCAGCTCGATCCGATCGGCCTGCCGACCAGCGACCAGCAGCTGCAGGTGAGCGTCGGTCAGCGCGTCATCGCCGAGCGCCAGCAGAGCGGCTACTACAAGGCCAGCGCCGAAGCGACGGTGGTCGACGAGGTCGTCACCTTCCTGGACGCCGAAGGTCGCCCCAGCACCTCGGTGCTGGCCGGCGAACCGGTAAGCGTGCGTGTCACCAGCCGCCCGAGCAACTTCGATCCCAACTCGGCGGACGTCGCCTACGTCAACATCACGACCTTCTTCACCAACGACGAAGAGAGCCTGATGCTGACCGAGACGGGCGCCGACACCAGCGTCTTCGAGGGCGCCTTGCCCTCGGCCGTGACCTCGGCGACCACCTTCAACAACATCGTCGAGACCGACACCGGTACCGGCGATCCTGAGCGTCTGATCGCCGGCTATGGCCAGTTGACCGTTGAAGCCACGGTGGTGGAGGCGAGCGTCGACTTCGTCGATCTGCTCGGCCAGCCGGCCGACGATTACCACATGGAAGCGGTCATCTCGCTGCGCGTGCGCGATGCGGGCGCCGGCAGTCCGGGCTTCGTCGACACCGTCTTCATCGTGGTCGATGCTCCGAACGATAGTGAGTCCTTCCAGCTCACCGAGACCGGCGTCGACACCGGCGTCTTCGAAGGCTCGATCCCGAGCGTCACGGTGACTTCGTCCCCCGACGACGGACAGTTGTGGACCGGAGCCGGTGACACCCTGCGCGCCACCTACGTGCGCAGCCCGTTCACCGTCATCGACACCGCCTGGGTCGATGCCTACCTGGCACCCACGGCCGCCAGCGACAGCGCCACCACGATCGAAGAGGTCGCGGTCAACATCGACGTGCTGGCCAACGACTTCGGCATCGTGCTACCGCTCGACGTCATCGCCGTCGGCAGCGCAACGGGCGGTAGCGTCTTGCTCGAAGCCGACGACACCGTCACCTACACCCCGGCCCCGGGCACCCTGGGCAGCGATTCCTTCACCTACATCGTCGAGGACGTCTACGGCGGCCAGACCGAAGGCGTCGTCAACGTCACCATCGACCCGGCCAACCTGCCGCCGGTCGCGGTGGACGACAGCGTCTCGACGAATGAAGACACGGCGGTCAACATCGACGTGCTGGCCAACGACTCCGATCCGGATCTCGATCCGTTGGACTACGACACCCTGACCGCGCCGGCCAATGGCACGGCCTTTGTCGAGACGGATCTCACGATCACGTATACCCCGAACGCCGACTACAACGGCGTCGATAGCTTCACCTACACGATCCGCGATCCGTCCGGTGAAACATCGACGGCGACCGTCACGGTGACGGTCAATGCCGTCAACGACGCTCCGGTCGCGGTCAACGACAGCGCGACGACGAGTGAGGACACGGCGGTCAACGTCACGGTGAAGACCAACGACACGGATACCGAAGACGATCCGCTGGATGTGACTGCGGTGACGCAGGGCACGAACGGTTCGGTGGTGTTGAACGCGGACGACACGGTGACCTACACACCGACCGCGGACTACAACGGTGCCGACTCGTTCACCTACACGGTGGATGACGGCAACGGTGGCACCGCGATCGGCACGGTGAACGTGACGGTGACTGCCGTCAATGACGCTCCGACCGCCAACGCCGATGCAGCGACGGCGGCGGAGGACACCGCGGCGACATTCGCGGTGAAGACGAACGACACCGACCCGGAGAACGATCCGCTCGACGTCACCTCGGTGACCCAGGGCACGAACGGTTCGGTGGTCCTGAACGCCGACGACACGGTGACCTACACGCCGAACGCGGACTACAACGGTTCGGACTCGTTCACCTACACGGTGGATGACGGCAACGGTGGCACGGCGATCGGTACCGTCAACGTGACGGTGACTTCGGTCAACGATGCCCCGACGGCCAACGCTGACGCAGCGACGACAGCCGAAGACACCGCTACGACGATCGGTGTGAAGAGCAACGACACCGATCCAGAAAGCGACCCACTGGACGTGACTGCCGTGACGCAGGGTACGAACGGCTCGGTGGTGTTGAACGGCGACGACACCGTGACCTATACGCCGAACGCTGACTACAGCGGTGCCGACTCGTTCACCTACACGGTGGATGATGGCAACGGTGGAACTGCAGTCGGTACGGTCAACGTGACGGTGACTTCGGTCAACGATGCCCCGACGGCCAACGCTGACGCAGCGACGACAGCCGAAGACACCGCTACGACGATCGGTGTGAAGAGCAACGACACCGATCCAGAAAGCGACCCACTGGACGTGACTGCGGTGACCCAGGGCGCGAACGGCTCGGTCATCTTGAACGGTGATGACACCGTCACCTACACGCCGAGCGCGGACTACAACGGTTCGGACTCGTTCACCTACACGGTTGATGACGGCAACGGTGGTACGGCCATCGGCACGGTGAACGTGACGGTGACTGCCGTCAACGATGCCCCGACGGCGAATGCCGACGCGGCGACGACGGCGGAGGACACGGCGTCGACGTTCGCCGTCAAGTCGAACGACACGGACCCGGAGAACGATCCGCTCGACGTGACTGCGGTGACCCAGGGCGCGAACGGCTCGGTCATCTTGAACGGTGATGACACCGTCACCTACACGCCGAGCGCGGACTACAACGGTTCGGACTCGTTCACCTACACGGTTGATGACGGCAACGGTGGTACGGCCATCGGCACGGTGAACGTGACGGTGACTGCCGTCAACGATGCCCCGACGGCGAATGCCGACGCGGCGACGACGAACGAAGACACGGCGACGACGTTCGCCGTCAAGGCCAACGATACCGACCCAGAAAGCGATCCGCTGGACGTCACAGCCGTGACGCAGGGCACGGACGGTTCGGTCGTGTTGAATGGTGATGACACTGTGACGTACACGCCGAACGCGGATTACAGCGGCGCTGACTCCTTCACCTACACGGTTGATGACGGCAACGGTGGTACGGCCATCGGCACGGTGAACGTGACGGTGACTGCCGTCAACGATGCCCCGACGGCGAATGCCGACGCGGCGACGACGGCGGAGGACACGGCGTCGACGTTCGCGGTCAAGACGAACGACACGGACCCGGAGAACGATCCGCTCGACGTCACAGCCGTGACGCAGGGCACGAACGGTTCCGTCGTGCTGAATGTGGACGACACGGTGACGTACACACCGACCGCGGACTACAACGGTTCGGACTCGTTCACCTACACGATCGGTGACGGCAACGGTGGTACGGCCATCGGCACGGTGAACGTGACGGTGACTGCCGTC
>CBDUPA010000018.1:0-149998 GCA_965368975.1 uncultured bacterium
ATTCACCGGTCGGTTTCAATCGGAACAAGTGGTCGGATTCCGCCGGTGCAGGCACTCTGCCCTCCGATTCGGTCATCTTTGAGACGGGCGTCATGTTTTCACGTCCAACTCGCGAGATTCGCTTGTGCACTCGCCGCATGGATGTCCAGCACATCCCTGGATATCTCGAGGATATCGGCTGGCCTGGTCACCAAGCAGAGCTTCGCAAACTCCTGACTGAGCTGACTCCCCTGGTCGACACCATCAACTTGGACGTTTCGCTGGAGGACACCATCGTCCCAACCCTCGGACTGGAGTGTTTCATCAACGGCAGCCAGGACAAGCTACGCAGATACCTGAAGTACTTGGTGGACATCGAGGCAGCACTCCCCGAGAAGAGCAACGCCATCTTCCAGTGGTTGGGCTTCTGTTCCGAGGAATCGGCCCCACAGCTTTGGCCAAGACATCTGCTGAAGGCTTCACAGGCGGCCGGCCCCCAGCTTCGCAGCACGTTTGTGAGAACTTTCAATCACGCCAAGATCGTCTACCAGCCGGGCTCGCGAGTCCATGCCAAGGTCTATCTGGGTGCACGACACTTGTGGCTGCGGCCTGGCCAACACGAGACTTCCCCATGACCAAGCCCTCCGCCTACAGAGCACTGTCCTTGCGTGAGCGACTGCAGTGTCCTCAGTCCTCGCTGCCCATCCACCGCGCAAAAGGCGAGGAAAGGTTGCTGAGATGGAACCAGCAGGCCCCCTTCTCTGAGGAAGACTTCTTTGCCCGCCGGCTGGCTGTAGACGGGCTGAACCGAGAGCAGCTACGGGACCTCCTGGGTCAGAGAGTCCCACCAGGCCTAGCGCTGACCGCGGACACAGCCTGGGTGCAGACACTCGCGGATTGCTTCTGGTCTGTACGGGAAGATCAGCCCCGCTTGGCACCGCCGTCTTCCTGGTCCGTGCTGCCCGCCTACCCTTTCTGGAGCTTCGTTGAACCGATCTTCCGTCAGAGTCTCTACGCTCTGGCACGCCAAGTCGAAGCCCTGCTCTCGAGCGATCCGGCCGGTCCCATCCGGTCCGAATCTCTGCTAGAACTCCTCAAAACCTGCCTACCACATGCCCTTTTGGACTGGCCACTACGTACGTTGGTTCTGGAATTGAACATCGCTCGCCTAAGAGGACACCTGAAGGGCAACGACAGTCGCCAAAGGTTTCAAGAGTTCATCAACGGCCTCCAAGAACCCGCAGAAGCCCTGCGACTCCTCTCAGAGTATCCAGTGCTGGCAGCACAGTTGATCCAGCATGCGGATATGTGGCGCCAAACCACTCTCGAAGTCTTGCAGCGCTTGCATCTTGATTGGACCGCGATCGTCGAGACCTTTGCTCTAGGTACCGAGGAAGAACTCGCCGGCATCCAGATCAGCGCCGGGGATCAGCATCGGGCAGGACGCTCCGTCGCGATCTTGCGCTTCCGCTCTGGCCTGCGACTCGTCTACAAGCCGCGGAACCTGGCGCTCGACATCGCGTTTCAAGACCTTTTGCACACCGTTGAGTCTTGGGGATTCAGGCCCGGCTTCCGGACCCTCCAGGTTCTCAACAGGGAAACCCACGGCTGGGCCGAACATGTAGAGACCAAGCCCTGTGACTGCTTGCCTGAAGTGGCCCGCTTCTATCAACGACAAGGGGGCTACCTAGCTCTTCTCTATGCTCTGCGGGCTACAGATATCCACTACGACAACGTCCTGGCGTGCGGTGAGCATCCGGTCATCATCGACCTCGAAACTCTTCTACAACCAGGCTCGATCATCGACGACCCTTTGGCTGACGACCCGCTGCACGATTCGATCTTACAGGTCGGCCTGCTGCCCCTGCGCAGTTGGGAGAATGAAGCCTCCGCGGGCCTTGATGTCAGCAGTCTCGGCGGACCGGGTGGGCAGATGCCACCCAGGCCAGAGATGTTTTGGGCAAAGCAGGGTACCGATGAGATGCACCTTACAAGGCGCATGCGACAGATTGAACCCGTGACACGGCATCACCCCCAACTGGATGGACACTTTCCACCAGCCACGGAGTACGTGGAAGAAATCACTGCTGGCTTCAGCAGGATGTACAACATCCTGCTCGCTCGCCGAGAGGAACTGCTCAGCTCCCAGGGACCGCTCGACGGTTTTCTCGACACGGAAGTGCGAGTCATACTTCGCCCTACGTCAGTGTACAGCCTCATGCTGCGTGAGAGTTTCCATCCGGATTTCCTCCGCGATGCTCTCGATCGCGACCGCTTCTTCGACAAGCTGTGGAAGCAGGTTCCAAAGCGCCCATGTCTCGCACGTGTGATTGCTGCCGAACAGCGAGCTCTGTGGCAACGAGACATTCCCCTGTTCAGTGCCCATCCACGTAATCGCCACCTCGCCCTACCGTCTTGCCAGCAGCTGGACAACTTCTTCACTCAGTCCGCCGAAGAGCTCGTCCGAGATCGCTTGCAGAATCTGGGCACTCGCGACCACGAACAGCAACTCTGGTTCATCCGTGCTTCGATCTCGATTCTGAGCACGAGCAATCCCGAACGGGACGCAGCGCACCAGATCGCTTCTCCGCCAGACTCCTTACCCGCTATCTCAGGAGAACAACTCATAGCACTGGCCATGGAGATCGCAGACGCTCTTTGCCAACGAACGCTCGAGCAAGGCGACGAAGTACGCTGGCTTGGCCTACTACCCACCCGACAAGGTGCCTTCAAGATTGCCACCCTGGGACCAGATCTCTACAGCGGCCAAGCCGGAATCACATTTTTCCTTGCTTACCTCGGGCACCTCTGCGATGCCCCGAAGTACACCGAAGCTGCTCGGCGCTCGTGTGCCACTCTCCTTGCAGACCTCCCCGGAGCTCCCGTGGTCAGTGAGAGTCCAGGGGCTTTTACCGGCCTCTCCGGTATCCTCTACCTCCTCTATCATCTCTCCACCTTGTGGCAGGAGCCCGTCCTCCTAGACCGAGCCCTTGAACTCTCGAGCCAGCTTGTTCCTCGCGTCAAGTATGACCAAGCCCTGGATCTCGTCAACGGCTGCGCTGGCTGTATAGCTGCTCTTGCCGACTTGGCTCGATCGCGGCCGGACGAATCCTTGTTAGGGCTGCTCACGGATTGCGGCGAACACCTACTCGGCCAGGCTGTCGAACAGGCCCAGGGCCTGGGCTGGATCACAAGCGGCGAGACCTCTGTGCCGATGACCGGTTTCTCCCATGGCACGGCTGGCATTGCTACCGCGCTGCTGGAACTGTCGAACTTGACCGGTCGCATGGACTTCAAGAAGGCGGCGCTAGAAAGCCTGCGATATGAGCGCTCCTTGTTCTCAGAGACGCACGGTAACTGGCCCGACTTGCGCCAGGAGGAGGACCGCTTCGACGCGGTCAATTGGTGCCATGGTGCACCGGGGATCGCGCTCTCTCGTGCTCTCCTACTGCGCCATTGTGAAAGCTCCGAAGCACAGGACGAGCTTCGCGTCGCTGTGCGCACGACACTCGAACGCGGCTTTGGTCGCAACCACTCCTTGTGTCACGGTGATCTCGGCAATCTAGATTGCCTCCTCTCTGCCGACCTCGCCCTACCTGAACTCGACCTGGCCCCACAGATCCGGCAACTGCGCTCCACCCTGGCGAGCAGGATCCAACGCGAAGGCTGGCGCTGTGGTCTACCGATGGAAGTCGAAACCCCGGGCCTGATGGTCGGACTCGCTGGGATCGGTTATGGCCTGCTGCGCTTGGCAGTTCCCGACCGTAGTCCTTCCGTCTTGGCCTTGGCCCCTCCTGTGGCTACGGTCTCGTCCTAGAATCCAAGGAACCCCGAATGCCCCGGGACTTAGGGGGAACCGACATCACGGCCCCTCTTTCCCCAGGGTCTTGAAATGCTGACGCAGATACCCCTCAAGCACCTGAGTACGCAGATCAACGCGGAACAGGGCGGCCAGTTCCGACTGTTCCAAGAGCGACTCTTCGGCGCAATGCAGCATCAGAAAATCTACGATGTCCGAGTAGAAGACCTGAACTCCTCCGTGCAGGCAACACAGCGGTTCTTGATCCCGGACCATGGCGCGCACACGCTGTAAGAGTTCATCCAATCGCTCCCAATCGTCTTGATTACGAGCGATTCTGGCGTGATGGAGACAGAATTCGTGGCACTGATGAGCCAGCGGTAGGAGAACCCGATCAGCAGAGATCGCTGCCACGACAGCTTCGGAAGTCTGCTTCAGGATCTGCTCGGCCTGCTCGAAATCCTGCACCACGTAGTAGTAGTAGCTCGCAGTACCAAAGTACCACCGGTCCATGACGCAGCGTATCGAAGTCGGCGCCTCAGTGCGTGCCTCTTGCCAGACGACTCGAAGCTCTTGCAACATCGCCAGACCAACTTCGAGTTGACGCCTGCGCAGGGCCGTCAGCACCTCGGCAGCGACAGCTTCCAGATCCGTATACGCTCGATAGGTTCGAATCCAACGAAGACCATCTTCTCCGGCACAACGGATCAACTCTAGCCAGTGACCTTGGTGTGCTTTGGCGGGCATATCCACGTATCCTCAGCCGCTCGATTTCTCTCGGACCTACACAGGGTCCAGGTTTCCCACTCACCTCGACCCTCAGTCCGAAAGCCACCACCCAACCGCGCTCAATTCACTGCACGAGCTGCTGCATCAGGGCCGCGGCGAAGCCAAAGTAGATCAAGATCCCCATGACGTCACTGAAGGTGGTCACCAGCGGACCCGCGGCAACAGCGGGATCGAAACCGAAGCGCTCCGCCGCCACCGGAATCACAGCCCCGATCGCCGACGCCACCAGAATCGCCAGCGCCAGCGAGACCCCGACCACGAGCGCGTAGAAGACGTTCTGCTCCAGCACCTGCGCTGCCACCGCAACCACCAGGCCACTGGCGAGCCCGAGCAGGGCGCCAACTTTGATCTGCTGTCCAAGGAACCGGCGAATGCGACCATCGCCGAAGGCCAATCGGCCGGTGGCGAGCCCACGCACGGTGATGGTGGACGTCTGCGAGCCACTATTGCCGCCCATACCCATGATCGCGGGCACGAAGGTCAAGAGGAAGAGAGCTTCCTTGAAGGTGACCTGAAAACGCTCGAGCAAGATGCCAGTGAACACCAGGCCGACCAGGTTGATCAATAGCCAGGGCAAGCGGATACTGGCGACGCGCAGAGCCTTTTCCTGGTGCACGAGCTCGTCGTCCGAGGTGCCGACCATCTTGTAGAAGTCTTCGGTCGCCTCTTCTTTGAAGATATCGACGATGTCGTCGACGGTAATGATGCCGACCAGACGGTCGCCTTCGTCAGTGACGGGCACCGCGAGCAGATCGTAGCGAGCGGCGAGTTGGGCGACTTCTTCCTGATCGGTGCTGGTGAAGACGCGGATGACGTCGCGCTGCATGATGTCGCCGAGAAGCGTGTCAGGCTGCGTGAGCAACAGCTGGCGTAGCGACGTGACGCCGGCCAGGCGTTGCTGTTCGTCGACGACATAGAGATAGAAGATCATCTCGACATCCTGCTGCTCGCGCAAAGCAGCAATCGCCTGCTGGACCGTCGTGTCCTCGGACAGGGAGAAGAACTCGGTGTCCATGATGCGGCCGGCGCTGTCTTCATCGTAGGCCAGCAGGTGCTCGCGCACGTCCTGCAGATCGTGACGCTCGACCAGCTCGAGCACGGGTTCGCGCAGTTCGGTGGGCAAGCTCTCGACCAGGAAAACGGCGTCGTCGACAGCGACCTGTTCGAGAATGCCAGCGATCTTCTCCGGGGTCAGGCGTTCGAGCAAGGAGACGCGGGTGGCCGGTTCGAGTTCGGTGAGGACGTCACCGACGGCGTCCGGGAAGTCCTGGCGCAGGATACGGAAGACGCTCAGCTGTTCGGCTGGCGTCAAGACGCGCATCAGGAGCGCTAAATCGCCAGGACGAACCTTGTGCAGCAGGTTGGAGATGCGTCCACGGGCGCCGCGGCGAACCAGGCGGCGCAGGGTATCAGCATAGCGATCGGGATGCGGCAGGCCGCGCTCGCCGGAGAGGGTCGTAGTCCTCGGTCCGGACGGCGGCTGGGGTGGGCGGGGCGCGGCCATGGCGCGGATCGTAGCACAGGGATCCGCGAGTTTTCGGGTCTTTGCCGGCTAGCTGAGATTGCCGTACAGATCGCGATCGAGGTCCGCCACCAGACGCTGGTTCTCGCGCCAGTCGGGTTCCAGACGCACGCGTAGATCGAGGTAGACGCGGCGCCCCAGGAAGCTCTCGAGATCCTTGCGCGCAGCGGTGCCGATGGCCTTGATACGTGCCCCCTGACGACCAATCAGAATCTTCTTCTGGCCGCCACGCTCGACCAGGATGCTGGCGTAGAGCCGCACCAGGTTTCCTTCTTCTTCCCAGCGCTCCAGCTTGACGGCGGTGGTGAAGGGCAGCTCGTTGCGCGTCTGCTCGAGCACCTTCTCCCGAATACGCTCGACGACCAGGAAACGCTCGGGATGGACGGTGAGCAGTTCCGGGTCATAGAGCGGTTCGCCCTCGGGCAACAGCCGCTTGAGGACGTCGAGCAGCACGTCGCATCCGTCTCCGGTGAGAGCACTCACCGGCACGACATCAGCGAACTCGCAGACGCTGACGTATTGCTCGATGCGCGGCAGTAGCTTGGGTTTGGCGACCTGGTCGACCTTGTTGAGCACCAACACGCGGGGACCCTCGATCTGGGCGACCATGTCGAGCAGGAAGCGATCGCCCTTGCCGAAGGGAGTGCTGGTATCGACCAGCAGGCAGACGATATCGGCTTCCCGCAAGGCTTCGCCGGCGTCCTGCATCATGCGCCGGTTCAGATGGTGTAACGGACGGTGGATGCCCGGGGTGTCGTGGAAGACGATCTGCGCGTCGTCGTCACTGCGAATGCCGATCAGCCGGTGGCGGGTCGTCTGGGGTTTGTCGGAGACGATGGCGATCTTCTCTTCCAGGAAGCGATTCATCAGCGTCGACTTACCGGCGTTGGGTCGACCGACCAGGCACACGGTGCCAGCGCGCATCCCACTTCCCTGGCCGTCCGGCCTCGACGTTGACTTCGCGCCCTCACCGGCATCGTCGCGCACGGGGTCTCCGCTCACGAAATCACCTCGGTGATCTCGGTACTCTCCGTCTCGGGCGGATGCAGCGGCTCGACGTGCACAGAGACGATGCGCCGGCCTTCGACCTCGCGCACGGTGAAGCGCAGACCGTGAGCCTCGCAACTCTCATCGACCTCGGGTACATGCCCGAGGCTGCCAAAGATCAGGCCACCGATGGTCTCGTAGGGAACTTCCGCGTCCAGGCTCATCTCGAATACCTCATCCAGTTCTTCGATCGCCGACCGGCCGTCGAACAGCCAGGCACCGTTGTCAAGAGGTTGCGCCTCGGGAGGTGGTTCATCTGTCTCGTCGACAATCTCGCCGACGATCTCTTCCAACAAGTCTTCCAGCGTCACCAGGCCAGTGGTACCACCGTATTCGTCAACCACCACCGCCATCTGCTGGTGCCGCGTCTGCAGGCCACGCAGCACCTCACCGAGCTGTGTGCTGTCGGGCACGAACCACGCCTCGCTGCGGATCAGCTCCCGCGGGCTGCCGTGTGGCGGTTCAGAGCGCAGCGCGCGCAGCACTTCGCGCAGATGAACGATTCCAATGATCTGGTCGACGGAGTCCTCATACAGCGGCAGGCGTGAGTGGTTGGAACCGATGAACACGTCGGCCAGTTCCTGCAGCGACGAATCAGCCCTACCGCACACCATGTCGATGCGCGGTGTCATGACGCTGCGCACGCGCGTGTCGCCGAAGTCGAGGACACCGCGCATCATCTCTTCTTCTTTGGGCTCGAGGATGCCCTCGTTCTTGCCGACGGCGAGGAAGGCGTCGATCTCTTCGTCGGAGGCGTCGTCACCGTTCTCGGGACGCTCGTAGGCGATGTCCGGCATCACCCAGGCGAGAGCCACGAGGAGTGGCAGCAGCAGCAGGTGCATGCCCCGGAGCGGAACGGTGAGCGCGCGCAGGGCACGTTCGGGGTCCGTGCCCACGAGCCAGCGACTCAGCCATTCGACCAGCGCCAGCAACAGCACCGCCAGCAGCAGCCCAGCAACGGCAGCGCTCCGGTGCGCCCCTGGCAAGGACACGGCCAGCGGTGTGGCGGTGAACAGCAGATAGCCAGCGACGGCGGCGTTGATCGGCAACAGGCGCGCCAGAACACTGAGCACGAAGCGGTAGAGCTCGAAGCGAGCCGACGCGTTGTAGAGCTCGCGCATCGCCCCGCCGGCCTCTTCCGCCCAATGGTGCACGCGGATCGCACCGCTGCGCTCGAGCAGCGCCGACATGACGCTGAACAGGATCAACAGCGGCAGCGGCAGCACAACGATCAGCCAAAGGTGGGCAGGCAGCATCAGGTCCACGGCGGTCGCTCCCTCACGCCGGTTCTCGCTCGGCGTCGAGCCAGCGGCGGCGCAGCCGCTGCTCCAGCCGCACCATCGTGCCGTCGTCGCTCTCGTGGTCGTAGCCCAGGCAATGCAACACGCCGTGGAGGGTCAGCAGGCGCAACTCGCGCTCGACCGAGTGGTCCGCGGTGGCGGCTTGGCGCCGTGCCGTGGGCATGGCGACCACGACGTCGCCCAGGTGCGGCTCGCTCGCGGGCGCGTTGGGATCAGCTTGGACCACTGCCGACAGATCCGAGGGGGCGCACAGGTCGCCGGGGAACGACAGGACGTCAGTGCTCTTGTCCTTGCCGCGATAGCGGTAGTTGAGGGCGCGCATTTCACGATCGCTGGTGAAGCGCAGCGTGAAGCTGGCAGCTTCCGGAGCGATCTCGCCCAGCAGGGCGGACAACCACGGACGGAGCTGGCGCACCCGGACTTCGGGAGCGCGGGCGGCATTCTGGACGGCGATCTCGAGGACTGCGGAGGACGCAGGCGGGGACGCGGAGTCGCCCGGTGTGGGGGCACCCGCTTGAGGAAGGTCGTCGCTACTAGGAGGAGGTTCGGAGTTCAAAGCTTTCTTGGTTCGGTTGAACGTCGTCCGCCGCATCCGCGGTGGGATCGCTGTGTTACTTCTCCGCCGCATCTGCAGCGGGGACACTGTGTTGCTTCTCCACCGCATCCGCGGCGGGATCGTGGGCATTGAAATCGAAGCCCGGATACTCGATACGCCGATGATAGATGGTTTCTAGCACCCTTTGGAAGGCATCGGCCACTTTCCGCAGATCTGCGAGGGTAATTTCGCATTCGTCTAATTGCCCTTCTCGCAGGCAATCATCGACGATCTTACGCACCAAGGTACGGATCTTCGGTGCCGAAGGTTCCTGCAAGGTACGGCTGGCGGCCTCGACGCCGTCGGCCAGCATCAGTACCGCCATCACGCGGTCGCGAGGTTTCGGGCCTGGATACCGAAAGTCGTCTTCGGGCACCGTCTCGCCGCCCCGTGCCGCCTCCATGGCGCGGCCGTAGAAGAAGTGGATCAGGCGCGTGCCGTGATGCTGGGTGATGGCGTCGCACACCGGCTGCGGCAGGTTGTGTTCGCGCGCCAAGGCCAGGCCTTCCTTGACGTGGTTGATCAGGATCAACGCGCTCATCGACGGCAGCAGCTTGTCGTGCCGGTTGCGACCGGCACGCTGGTTCTCGACGAAGTACTCGGGTCGAAAGATCTTGCCGATGTCGTGATAGAGCGCGCCGGTGTAGGCGAGCACGGAATCCGCGCGGATCGCGTCGCAGCCCTCCTTTGCCAGGTTGGCGACCATCAGGGAATGCTGGAAGGTACCCGGGGCCTCGAAAGCAAGCCGGCGCAGCAACGGCAGATTGGTGTTGGCCAGCTCGACGAGTTTGATGTCCGTCGTGATGCCGAAGCTGGTCTCGAGCACCGGCACCGCGAAGCTGACCACGGCCGCCACCAGCAGGCCACCAAGCAAGGCACATAGCAAGTCGAACCCGAGCCGCACCGGATCCGCGTCGAGACCGGCACGCACCGACGTCAGGATCAACACCAAGACCAGGTTGCACAGCCCCACCACGCCACCAACGCGGACCAGCACCATGCGCTGCTTGAAGTCCTGCTTGTCGAGGTGGAAGATTGCGGCCAGGGAGCCAGCCATGGCGTAGACCATCCACCACTGGGCGTCGGCCTCCACCAGAAGGGCACCCAGCAGGCTGTAGAGCAACGACAGGAGCAGCGCCGCTGGCCGGCCGAGCAGCAACACCGCGAGCACCGCCAGGGCGGCGAAGGGCACGGCGTAGGTGTAGCTGGCTACCGAGTCGAAGGGCGCGGCCTCGACCGCCTGGCCCAGTGCCGTCGCCACGAGCAGCGACACGCGCGTACCCAACACGCCGAGCAACAGGAAGATCAGCGCTTGACCGAAGATACGCTCGCGGCTTTGGTCGGCCACCCGCTCACGTCGCAAGCCGAGCCACAGCACCAGCGCCGCCAGCAACAGACCCAACCCGGTACCGAGAGCGCGCAGCAGTCGGTCTGCGGGACGTGCGTCCGGGGTCAACTGGCTCAGCAGCAGTACCGCATGGGTGTCGATGCGGTCCCCCTTGCGCACCAGGATCTGACCGCGGCGAGCACTGACCATGACCGGCTGTACGCCCGCCATCGCCTTTTCCTGGCGCGCGCGGGTCAGCTCGGCATCGTGGCGCAAATTGGCCGAGAGATTGCCCCGTAGAAGGTCCGTCAGGGCGGTGCGCTGGCGACGCGTGAACTGACTCCAGCGCCGCGCCTCTTGCGCCAGCAGCTCCTCGAGGTCCTCGGGACCGAGGTGGTCGAAAACATCGAGGTGGAGGACTTCCTCGCCGGTCACCAGGTCTCGGCGGGTGACACCGTCGCGACGCTGTTGTAGCAGCCGAGCTTTGTCGTCGACGACACCGCGCGCCAGGACTGTCGCGGCCAGTTCGCGCAGTCGCTGCTCCAGCAGGTCAGCGAACTGCCAATCGCGCAGCACAACCGCCGCCTCGGGCATCACTTCCAGGTGCGTGGCGGCACTCAGCCGGGTCGCCAGCTCGACCGCGTCGCCCTCCGGCGGCGCCTCGCCACCTGCTTGCAGCCTGCGCCCTTCGACGAACAGTGCTTCGAGGCGGGTATCGAGGGCTCCGGCGGCCGCGCTGTCGTAATCCCATACCTGCAGCACGCCGTCGCGTACCTGTTGGCGCCGCGCTTCTGTAGCAGCGAAATCCTCGGCCCGCAGGTCGACCGGCACCAGGTAGTCGCGCTCGGCCACGGCACCGATTTCGAGCTCGCTCGGGTCGAAGCTCAGGTGCGTGCGCGGTAGCAGCGCCCAGGTCCCGAGCACTAGCCACAAGGTCAGCCATAGCCAGGGTCGTTCGAGCGCCCCCATCCACACCGAATGCAAACGCTCGCGCAGCCGACCCAGACGGCTGGCGACCACCGCAGAGCGCCGGGAACGTCGCGACGAGCCGCCGCGGGCGCCGTTGGTCCCTACAGAGCGTCTCGAGGCTTCCCGGCCCTGGCGCGTCAAGATCGCTCGGGCTCCCGGCCGCTCCGAGGCTCATGACGCTGCTGGTCGAAGCGGTCGTAGGCGTGGATCACCTTCTGCACCAGCGGGTGGCGGACCACGTCGCGCTGGTTGAAGTGCAGGAAGGCGATGCCCTCGACACCGGCCAGAACGTGCTGGGCTTCTCGCAGTCCGGAAACTCTGCCCGGCGGCAGGTCGACCTGCGTGACGTCACCGTTGATCACCGCCTTGGAGCCAAAGCCGATGCGCGTCAGACACATTTTCATCTGCTCGCTGGTGGTGTTCTGTGCTTCGTCGAGGATGACGAAGCTGTCGTTGAGAGTGCGACCACGCATGAACGCGATGGGCGCGATCTCGATCACCTGGCGCTCGATCAGCTTGGTGACCTTCTCGTAGCCCATGATGTCGTAGAGGGCGTCATAGAGCGGGCGTAGGTAGGGATTGATCTTCTCCACCATGTCACCGGGTAGGAAACCCAGTTTCTCCCCCGCCTCGACCGCCGGACGGGCCAGCACAATGCGACGTACCCGCTTCTCCTGCAGCGCCGCCGCGGCCACCGCGACCGCCAAGTAGGTCTTGCCGGTACCAGCGGGGCCGATGGACATCACGATGTCGTGCTCCAGCATGGCCCGCACATAGAGCTGCTGGCGCAGCGAGCGCGGCCGGATCAGGCGGTGGACGGTGGCCAGCACCCCCTCGGGCTGGAAAAAGTCGACGAGCGAAACACTCGGGTCCTCTTCCACTACCCGGATGGCGGTACGCACGTCATTGGTGCGCAGGCGGTAGCCCTTTTCCACCAGCGTCGACAGGCCGGTCAGCAAATGCTCGACAGAGCTCGTGGGCTGTGCGTCGCCGACTATCTGCACGTCTTGACCGCGTGCGTTGAGAGTAACGCCGAAGGTCTTCTCAATGGCGCGCAGATGCTCGTCCTGAGTGCCGAAAATCGGACCCGTGGCGCCCTCCGTCAGGGTGACTTGACTCATGTGCAGGTACTCATCCAGCTCACGCCGTTACTTCTTGTCGCTGTAGTCATAGAAACCACGGCCGCTCTTGCGACCCAAGCGGCCGGCGGTGACCATCTGCTTGAGCAGCGGCGGTGGCGCAAAGCGCTTCTCGCGGAACTCGTCGAACATGATCTCGGCGATGTAGTAGGTGGTATCCAGGCCGACAAAGTCGAGCAAGGTGAATGGCCCCATCGGGTAGCCGAGGCCCAACTTGAGAGCCTCGTCGATATCCTCGACGGTGCCCAGACCCTCTTCCAGCGTGCGGATGGCATCCAGCAGGTACGGGATCAGCAGGCGATTGACCACGAAACCGGAAGTGTCCGGACACACGACGGGACGCTTGCCGAGACCTTCGATGAACTCGACAGCGCTGGCCAGGGCCTCGTCGTCGGTGAGCAGGGTCTTGACCACCTCGACCAGCTTCATCACCGGCACCGGGTTGAAGTAGTGCAGACCAACGAAGCGCTCCGGCCGCTGCGTGCTCACGGCCAGCTGGGTGATGGTCAGCGACGAGGTATTGCTGGCGAACAGCGCCTTGGGCTGCACGACGGCGTCGAGCGACGCGAACGTCTTGCGCTTCTCTTCCAAATTCTCGACGATCGCTTCGATCACCAGGTCGCAATCGGCCAGGGTATCCATCTCGATGGTGCCCGACAGACGAGCCAGCGTTTCCGAGCGCGCCTCGTCGCTCAGCTTCCCTTTGCTCACGGCCTTGTCGAGCGAGCGGTGGATGCGGGCCATGCCGGCGTCCAACGCCTGCTCGCTGACCTCGCGCACTACCGTATCGAAGCCGGACTTGGCGGTGACTTCTGCGATCCCGGAGCCCATCAGGCCACAACCGAGAACTCCAACCTTGCGAATCTTCATGACAGACACATCTCCTTCATGAGCCCGGAACGGGCCGAACTCGGGTTTCCTCTGGCGTGGAGCTGATGCCCATGATCGGGCAAAGTCGCTCGAGCGTCAATCCTGGTTCGAAATCTGTAACCGACCGAAGGCCGCGGGCAACTGGTCGAGCAGGTCGCCGGCTGCCAGGCTGATCTCCCCGACGGCTTCGGCCGCCAGGTCACCGGCCAGGCCGTGGAGGCAGACTGCCAACTGTGTGGCGACCAGCAGCTCGTAGCCCTGGGCGAGCAGACCCGCCAAGAGGCCGGTGAGTACGTCGCCGGTGCCACCGGTGGCCATGCCTGGATTGCCCGTCAAGTTGACGTACAGCTCTCCTTCCGGCGTGGCAATCAAGCTGCGGTGCCCCTTCAGGACGACCACGCAACCGCTGGCGACGGCGGCCTGCAGCACGGCCTGCCGGCGATCGGCGAGCACGTCGGCAGCACGCAGAGTCCCCTCCGGACCACTCAGCAGACGCGCTAGCTCACCAGCATGCGGCGTCAACACCGTCGCGCCGCCCCTCGCTTGCAGTTCGCTCAGCCGGCCGGCGAAAGCCGTGAGGCCGTCGGCGTCGAGGACCAACGGCAGTTCGCCTTCCGTCGCTGGCGCCAGTACCAGGCGACGGATCGCCGCCGCCGTAGTCTCGGTCGTGCCGAGGCCGGGACCGACCGCGAGCGCTAGCCGGCTTCCCTGAGCCTGTTTCCCCTGCAGGAAACCGAGCACATCGTCGACCGCAGCGTCGTTCAAGACACCGTTCTCGTGCGCCAGCGGCAATGTCATCGACTCCAAGCTCGCCCCATCGACGACCGGCCACAGCGGCTGTGGCACCGCCGCGGTCACCAGGCCGGCACCGCCGCGCACGGCAGCGCGTGCTGCCAATGTCGCGGCTCCGGCGGTACCCGGTGCGCCGGCAACCAACACCGCGTGCCCGAAATCCCCTTTGTGCCCTCGTGCCGACCGCGGCAGCAAGTACGCACCGAGATCTGCCGGCAGCAGCAGATACAGATCCCCTTCGGCCTCGTCCAGCAAGTAGGCGGGGATACCCAGGTCGGCGATCACCAACTCCCCCACCGCCTCGCTCGCCGGCGGGAAGACGTGGGCGATCTTGGGCGTCGCAAAGGTGACGGTGACATCCGCCCGCACATGCGAGCCGAGCGGGTCCGGGTCGCTGCCGTGGAAGCCACTCGGCAAATCGACAGCGAGCACGGGCCGGCGCCGCATCGAGAGGCCTTCTGCCAGGGCAGCGAACAGCCCGGACAGGGGCCGCGACAAGCCGGTGCCAAAGAGGGCATCCACCCACAAGCCGCAGTCATGAGCCTGCTCGAGAGCCGCCGGGACCTCCTCTTGACACGTCAGGTGCCGCGCTTCGAGTCCCATGTTGCAGCAAATGTCCTGCTGCGTGCCGGCATCTCCGCCGGCGCGCCACTCACGGTCCTCAGCGTCACGGTCCTTGGCGTCACCGTCCTTGGCGTCACCGTCCTTGGCGTCACCGTCCTTGGCGTCACTGTCCTTGGCGTCACTGTCCTTGGCGTCGGGTGCCGAGTGCACCAACCACAGTTGCACCTCGTAGCCGCGCACCGCCAGGTGGCGGCCGAGCGCCAGCCCGTCACCACCGTTGTTGCCCGGTCCGCAAAAGATCGCGACGCTGTCGACCTGCGGCCAGCGCTGGCCGACCTCATCCGCCAGGCCGATGGCCGCGTTCTCCATCAGCACCATGCCGGGGATGCCCAGTTCCTGCATCGCCCGCTGGTCGACGCCCGCCATCGCTTCCGCACTCAGAACCTTCAATGCGTCACTCCTTCGACCTCGCCAGCGAGCAGCTCGGCGACCTCCGGTGAGTGGGCGATCTCCGTCGTGACGCCGAGCTCGGACCGCGACTCCAACTCTGGTCGAGGCTTGTCCTGGTCCGCCTTTGCACCGGCCTCTTGGCGGCGGCTCTCTGTCAAACCCACCGAGATCATCTGCCAGCCGGCCAGCAGACGATAGGTGCGCGGGCACAGCGTCGGCTCCATCTCCAGCTCCGCCGCCAGGCGCCGCAGATCGTCCGGTCGGTCGACGTCGTAACTGCGCGGCAAGAGCGCCGGCCGGTAACCCAACTCGCGGCAACGCTCGACGGTTATGTCGAAGACCCGGGATGTACTCCACGGGATGTCCTCGAACAGCCGGCGATCTAACGTATCGGCACGCACGCCGATCAAATAGTAGCCGCCATCATCCGCGGGACCGAGTACCACCGGCGCTCCGCCCGCGAGCAAATCGAAGGCTCGACGGAGGTGCTCGACGTCCAGCGTCGGGTGGTCACTGCCGAGCGCCACCAAGAACTCGGCTCGATCGGAGGCGTCGACGAAGGCATGGCACAAGCGCGCACCGAGATGACTGCCGCGTTGGCGCAGCGCCGGAAGTCCTTTGAGGTCGAGGTCGGCGATGCTACTCGGCGGCGCCTCCTGGAGACCCGCATTGGCACCGAGATCCCAGGCCAGGCACAGCTGGAACAGCTCGGGGTGCAGGCGCTCGACCAAGTCCGCAACGAACGCGGCGTGCAGGCGCGCAGCCTGCTCAGAGGTCAAAGGACCATCGCCATCGGCGACCAGACGCGTCTTGACGCGGCCGGGTCGAGCTGGCTTGGTGAACAGCAGAAGCGTGGAAGACTGGAGGTTCATGGTTGGGGCGTTCCGCAGGGGACTCCTATTCTACATGCACTGGGCGGGGGCCGGAGTACCTTGATGCAACGCAAGCCCTTCGAAAGCGCGAAGGCTGCGCGCCCGCGGTTCTCTGACGATACGCCATCGTCCACACTTCTTGCGCTACAATGACCGCTACGAACCGACCCGCGGCACGGATCCTCGCGATTTCCGGCGCTCGAAGCTGTTTCGTGAGCCTGTACGGAGGGTTTGGGTCACTATTGTGAGTTCGCAGAAGTCCGCGTCACAAGACTACGGTTTCGAAGGGCTCTCGCTTCGCAGGGAAGGGCCCAGAAGCTGGGCTAGGCCCACAGAATCTCATTGGGGCAGCGCCCACAAGAAGTGGGCAAGGAGACGAGTGATGACCAAGTGGGAATACAAGATCATCAACATTCGGAGCGAGAACTACCGGCTCGACCCGAACGCCGCACCACAGCTCACGGACCTGGGAATGCAGGGCTGGGAGCTGGTCGGATTGACTTCGGTGAACTTCAAGACCGGTGCGACGGACAACATCGCGATGGTCTTCAAGCGCCCCGTCGTCGAAGACTGAGGTCCCCTAGACTGGGTCCCCTGGAGGACTGGGTGCCAAGAAACTCGGGCACCCAGAACAAGTCACAGAGTGACCTAGCTCGAGCGGACACGGTTCGCCAGCGCAAAGCCGGTCGCGGCACCGAGCAGCGCCAGGACGACCCAACCCGCGCGCGGAGCCCAGCCAACTTGACGCTGCACGACTCCCCGTACCTCTTCGAGGCTCGATTCGACCTGCGTACGTAACTCGGCGAGCCGTGCCTGCTGCTGAGCCTGACGTTGGTCTATTTTCATGTCTCCTCCTCGGTCAAGCGCGGCTGGCCCTGATGGGACTCCTCGGTCGCGGCCGGTCTTGCCTGGCCGCGGGATGAACGGGAACCACCCTGCCCCTCGAACTGGTGACGCCACCAGGCCAGGTGACTGTCGACATGACGCTGGAGTGTCTCTCCCGGGCGTTCGAGACGCGCCAGGATGCGCGAGGACCACCACCACAGAACCCCCATCTTCACGACCAGGAGTCCCGCCACGATAGCCCCCGCTGCCCACAGCGGCAGGTCGAACCCGGCCGCCAGCCCGTGGATCAGCGTGAATGTGGCTACGGCCAGGAAGACCGCGCCGACCGCCAGCACCACGGCGCGCAGTGCCCAAGCCTTGACGGTCTGGTTGGCGATCTGCCCGAGATCCTCGAACAAGGCGTCAACTTCCGCCTGGAGCAACTCGACCAGACTGTGGCCGAGGGTCTCGAACTTACGTCGCCAGGCCACGATCAACCCCCGACCCTAGCCGAGCGTGAGACGAAGGAAACACCTTGGTTGGACCCGAACTCGTCGCGCAAGCCGACCGCGACTCGCTGGTTCCCGGCCCGCATGATCAGCTCCATCGTGTAAGCGTACTGCTGCTGCTTGGCGCGCTCCACTTCCGCACTCGGGATGTCGATCGGTACCCGGATCTCCTGCACCTCGGACATGCCGCCCTCATTGTCCATGGCCGCGACGTAGAGCCGCAGGCGTGCCACGTACTGCTCCCCGCGCGGCACCAGGATGACCTTGTCGAGCGGGAACTTGACCACGACCGGCACCTGGTAGTAACGATCCTGGGCTCGCGGCGTACCGCGGCCGAAGCTCACCGAAACGTCCAGCGGATTGCTCTCGAAGGCGAAGTTGAGCGACGCCCGCGTGCCATCGAACATACGCGTGGTAATCGTCTTGTCGCGGTAGTTCTCCCGGTGTCGCACGTCGACGCCCCGCTCGCGATCCTTCAGCTTGACCTCGATCTCATACATGCGGCCATCGCCACTGTGCGCCGGGCTGTAGCCGAGCGAGTAGTAGTTGCGGAAGTCGCTCTGCACGACCTCCTGCAACGCCGGCAGTACGCGGTTGCGGTTGACGATCGCACGACCGCCCGTAGCGTCGGCCATGAAGTGCAGCGTGTTCTGCAGATTGTGCGTGCTGATCGTGTCGATGAACGCCCCGCGGTTGGGACCGCCGCGCTCGGAAGCAGCAATCTGACTATCCGTCCGCAAACCGCCAGCATCGATCGTGTAGAAGGTGACACCGTTGGCATTGGCCACGCCGGTCAATTCTCGGAAGCGCCGTGAGTGGTCGTAGCTGAAGGCCTCGGTGAGCGCACCCGAGCGCGAGAAGCGATTCTCGACATAGTGGAACAGCTCCTCCGCCGGCACCATGGGGATGCCGTCGCTGACGTAAAGGATCGCCTTACGACCCGGCATCCCGGCCAGCGACTCCACCATCTCCTTGAGCGACTTGATGGTGAAGCTGAGATCGTTGGCGACCGACTCGGCGTAGGAGCGCACGCGGCCCAGAGCTTCCCACGCATCCTGAGCGTCGTCGATATCGTCCATCACCTGACGGCGCTCGGAGTCGGTGTGCACGGCGAAGGCACTGACCCGCTCCAACTCGCTGAGCGCGGCATTGACCACGCGCGGGTCACTGGTGAACCCCTGGCGCACCTTCAGCGAGCGGTCGTAGGAAACCAGCATCACGCGATCTTCGCGCTGCACGTTGCGCTGCAGGAACTGGCGCAGCTCCCGGATCACGCGGTTGCGGTTGAACGGTCGGATATTGAAGTTGTCAACGTAGACGATCAGCCGTAGCCGCTGCTCTTCCGGCACTTCGATCGGTTGTAGATGCGCCGGCAGCTGCGGCCCTTCGTCGGAGCCGACCTCCGCGCCTGTCTCGTCCTTCACCCGGCCGTTCTCGACCGCGAAGAAATTCGACACCTTCATCGGCTGGTCGTTCTCGAAGATCTCGAAGTCCTCAGGACCGAGACCGAGAATTGGCTTGCCGTCGCGATCGGTGACATACACCTCGACGTTGACGACGTTGACGTTGACTTGTTCGATGTAGATCTCGTCGGCGATCTCGTCTTGTGCCGTTCCTGGCGCATCCTGAGCCGGTAGTACCAGCGGCAGCGCAAGCAGGAAGGCCCCGAAGAGAGAAATCAGGGAGAATCGTGTCATGGCAGGGTTCCCGTGTAGGTATGTTCAGACCCGCGGTCGGTTCAGGATGCGCCCGCGAGGGTGTGGTTGGCTGTGCAGCTCGTAGCAGCAACAAGCTGGGCGAGTTCGCGAAACAGCCCAGCCGATCCAGGCCACTAGCTTAGCAGAAGCAGGACAAGCCGGCCCGAGAACCGGGCCGGCTTGCGAGGGAGGTTCACCGTTGCCTTCGCCTACGATGCAGGCCCGATACTCAGCGGCAGACTGACGACCGAACCGCCGGTCGTGTCCCCCTGTGAAATGCCGACCGCTACCCGCTGCTCACCGGCCAGCAGGCGCATCGGCAGCTGGGCGCCGTAGAACTGACCGCGCGCGGCTTCCAGCTGCGCGCTCGGGATGCGAATCGCCATCGGCATCGAGCGCACCGGCGTCAGCTGTCCCTCCGGTGTTTGCGTCACGACCGACAGTTGCAGCTCCGCTACGTGTTGCCCTTCGGCCGGCGCCAGTTCCAGGCTGTCGATCGGGATGCGCAGGAGCAGCGTCACCAGGAACTGTCCCTCTGCTTCCGGCACCGGCTCCGACGAGGCGATCTCGAGTTCGAGGCCGTGACGGTTCCCCCCGCTCCCCAGCAACAGCGCGCTGAGCAGGGCGTCCTGCATCGGCTCGCGGTTCACCGGCCGCGCGACGTACCCCTCGCGGTAGCGCAGCTCGACGCCGCGCCGACGCTGCTCGAGTTCAACTTCGATTTCACGGTACTCCCCCTCCTCCTCCTGCGCTGGCTTGGCGGAGTAGCCCAGGGAGTAGTAGGCGTCGAAGTCCCGCTGCACCTTGCCCAAGAGGCCTTCGATGTCCGTGCCGCTGGCCAGAGCCACGCCACCCGTCGCATCGGCCAGAAAGCGCAGGCTCTCGCGCATGTTGCTCTGGTCGGCCGCCAGAAAGCCGGCAGTCGACTGCATGTGGAAGGCGGCACCGCCTCCATCATCGGCTCCGAGCACGGCGCCAGCGCCAGCGTCGGCGTTGATCGGATAGAAGGTGACGCGGTTGGCATTGGCTACAGCGGTCAGCTGCTGAAAATGCGGCACGGTGCTGTAGCCAGCGATCTCCCCCTGAAGACGGCCGATATCGCGCAGTCGATCGTCGGTGATGCCACCCAGGGACGACTCCTGGGGCGCACCGCTGCCTGTGTCTTCACCGCCGCGGCCGAAACCACCGCCGGCCGAGTCAGCGTTGTCTCTCGGTCGTCGCGCCCCGAAGGCACCGGCATCGCGGAAGGCACTCTGCATGGCGGTGACCAGATCCTCTCCAGGATGCAGCGGCAGACCATCGCTGACGTAGATCAGGGCCTTGCGCCCCGGCAAGCCGGCCATGGCATGCACGAAGGACGTCATGGCGTTGGTCGCCTCGACGACATCGCGGTACGCCGACTCAGCGTACATCGGCACCTGGAAGATCATGCTGTCAGCTTCGATGCGGGCCATCTCCTCGCCACGCGAATTGGACCCCTCGGCCAGCAGGCGGAAAATGCTGTCGATGCTGGCCATGTATCCTTGGCGCTCGAGAGCTCGGGACAGCGTCGCCGTGGGCTGGTTCGCCAACGCCGTCATGGCCTGCTGAATCTCCTGCTGGTCACTGGTGAAGCCTTGGATCAGGTTCACCGAACCGTTGAAGTCGACGAACATCACCCGCAGATCCTGACGGTCTTGGTCTTCCAAGAAACCTTGCAGACGCTGCAGCACACGGTTGCGATTCGGGATCTCGATGTTGGTGTTGTCGACCATCACGATCAGGTGTAGTGGGTCCGTCGGCGCCTGCGACGCGGCGGCCGCGCTCCCCTCCTGACCAGCCTCAGGTGTGGCCGCTGCACCGGCTGCCGCTGGGCGACGATCGATCGCGTTGAAATACTCGACGCGCACCTTGCGGCCGTCCTCCTCGATCACGAAATCGTCGGCGGTCAGCCCTGTTACCGGGTTGCCATCACGATCCGTGACATAGACATCCACGGTCACGACGTTGACATCCACGGCTTCGCCGAAGCGACTATCGCCACGCTGCGCGCGCGAGGGCGCGGCGGCGAGGACGGAAAAGACGAGAATCAGGACAGCCGCAAGGGCCAGGCGTCGAAGGCATCGGATCTGCATATGTTGTTTCCCTCTCGAGTACCCGGATCGCGGCAACTCTGTTTCGCAGCGCGCAGCGATCCGCAAGTCAGGGTGATTCAGGGTGCGCCGGCGCCGCTATCCGTAGCGTCTGCCGGAACAGTCGCCGCGGCGCTGGCATCGAAACTCGTGGTGACGTACGAAGCTATAGCAGCGATGGTGTCGAGGACACCGACCGCCAGTCGTTGCTCACCGCCGCGCACGTCCAGCTGTACCGTGAAACCGAAGTCCTGCGTGGCAGCGAGACGCACCTTGTCCGGTGGAATGCTCACGGGCACATCCATCTCATGCATCGACGACAAGCGCCCACCTACCTGCTCGCCGAGCACCAGGAAAACCTTCAGGCGCGCCTGGTGCGTCCCTTCGTGCGGGATCAGTGCCAGCTGTGAGATCGGGATACGAACCAGTACCGGCACGCGGTAGGTGTCGCGACTTTGGCGCGTCCCCGCGTCGACTTCGACGCGGATCCCCATCGGGTTGGACTCCTGTCCTAGAAACAGCGCCGACAGCGTGTGGGCTCCGGCCAGCTCGGAGCGCGACTTCTTGCGGTAACCAGTGCGGTGACGCACTTCGACGCCGCGCCGGTTGCCGCGGCTGCCTTCACGCAGGCGCACTTCGATTTTGCGGTCCGGATCGGCGCCCTCGCCAGCCCCCCCTTCACCGGCGAGATATCCCAGCGAGTAGTAGCTGTCGAAGTCCGACGCGACGCGCTCGATGGCACGGTTGAAGCGGTTCAGGTTGAGTAGTGGCTGGCCTCCGGTTTCGATCGCTAGCGTGCGCAGACCGGCGTTACCATTCTCGCGCCGGATCGCTTCTTCGAACGAACTCCACACCGGCTGAGAGCGGAAGACGTTACCCCCCGTGCGTTCGGCGCTGATGTTGTCGAAACGCTCGTAGCCGCCGGCATTGAGGGTGTAGAAGGTCACGCGGTGGGCGTTGGCATTCGCGGTCAGCTCACGGTAGAAGCGGTGCAAGTCGAGCACCGAGGCTTCGACCTCGGGACGACTCATCGAGCAGTCGTCGGAAGAACCCGAGAACCGGTTCCACCAGGCATAGTACAGTTCCTCGGCCGGCCGCTGCTGCAAGCCACTGCTCAGATGCAGCACCGCTTTGCGGCCTGGAATCCCTTCCAGACTAGTCACGAACTGCGACATCGCATCCATCGACGCCTGCGTCTCAGAGTAGATTTGCTGCGCTAGGGCACGCACGCCTGAACCGAGCAGACAAGGGTCGCCGCTGAGGGTGTCACCAATGATCTGGCGCAGCAAGATGTCGTATTCGCGCTGCAGGGTGGCGCGGCGGCTGATCCCGAGTTCCAACCCCTCCAGAGCGTCGAACAGAACCTCGCCATCCCCGGTCAACGGGGTATGGACCTCGATGGTCCGGTCGAAGCTGACCAGCATCGCCCGGTCCCCTGTTGCCAAACGCTCGCTCAGAAACTCGCGCAGTTCCTTGAACGCCTTGTTACGGTGCTTGGGCAGCAAGTTGAAATCGTCGACGTAGAGGATCAAGCTCAGCTGCTGCTCCGGCGCCGGGGACGATGCTGATGTGGCAGCCTCCTCGACGGGGGTTTCCTCGGCGGCAGCCACAGGATCCAGCACGGGCTTGCCCGCTTCGACGACGTAGAAATTGGTCACCTCGACCGGCTCGCCATCTTCGAACACTTCGAAGTCGTCGATGGTCAGGCCGGTCACCGGCTCGTCGTCGTCGGTGACGTAGACCTCTAGATTCACCAGGTTGACGTCGACAACATCGACGAACAAGTCGGTGGCTGGTTCCTCTTGTGCGACCAGCGGCGGGGCACTGAGCAGCAGGCAGCAGAACCAGGCGAGCAGGAGCAGAGGTGTCGCGGGGTTCCGTCGCAGGGAGCCCCCCTCGATGTCAGCGCACATCGACGCTGCCTCCCGAAGAATCTGTACTGACGCCACTAGCAACACGAGTCTCAGCGCTGGTACTGGCTTCCCCGCTACGGAAGGTATGGTTGACGTAGGAGGCCGTCGCCGCGATGGCGTCGAGCACGCCGACCGCCAAGGACTGCTCACCAGCGCGCACGTCGACCTGCGCGGTGAAGCCAAAATCCTGCGTCGCGGCGGCACGCACTTTTTCCGGCGGGATGCGCACCGGGACGTCCATCTCGTGCATCGCCGAAACGCGGCCGCCACCAGGGCCGTCCGCAACCACGAAGAAGACCTTCAGGCGCGCCTGGTGCGTTCCTTCGTGCGGGATCAATGCCAGCTGGGCGATCGGAATGCGCACCAGCACCGGCACGCGGTAGACATCTCTATCTTGCAGCGTGCCCTCGCCGATCTCGACTCGGATGCCCATCGGGTTGGACTCCTGCCCCAGGTAGAGCGCCGACAACGTCTGGGCCGCCGCCAGCTGGACCCGAGACTTCTTACGGTAGCCGGTACGGTGCCGCACCTCGACGCCGCGACGTCGCTCACCGCTGGGTCCCACCTTCAGGCGAACCTCGATCGTGCGGTCGGCGTCCTCCCCTTCACCGGCCAGGTAACCCAGGGAGTAGTAGCTATCGAAATCCGACGCGACCTGCTGGATCGCGCGGGTGAAGCGGTTCAGGTTGAGCAGCGGCTGACCACCGGTCTCGATCGCCAAGGTGCGCAAGCCGGCGTTGTTGTTCTCACGCCGGATGGCTTCCTCGAAGGAACTCCACACCGGCTGCGAGCGCAACACGTCGCCGCGCGTCGAGTCGGCACCGATGCTCTGGAAGCGCTCATAGCCGCCAGCGTTGAGCGTGTAGAAGGTCACCCGGTGGGCATTGGCATGCGCCGCCAGCTCGCGATAAAAGCGCTGCAGGTCGAAGGACTGCGCCTCGAACTGTGGCTGGCTCATGCCGCAGTCGTCGGCATTACCGGAAAACTGGTTCCACCAGGCATAGTACAGCTCTTCGGCCGGTCGCTGCTGGAGCCCGCTGCTCAGGTGCAGCAAGGCCTTGCGCCCTGGGATGCCTTCGAGACCAGTGACGAAACGGGACATAGCCTGCATCGACAAGCGCGTCTCTTCGTACACCTGCTGCGCCAGCGCGCGCACTCCTCCACTCAGCGAGCAGGCCTCGATACCGAAGTCGAGAGCCCCGTCTGCGTTGATGATCTGCCGGATCAAGCGCGTGTACTCGCGCTGCAGCACGTCGCGGCGGCTGGTCCGGCGCTGCAGGCTCTTGAGCGCGGTGAAGAGGACATCAGGGTCGCTGGAGAGCGCCGTGTGTACCTCGATGCTCCGGTCGTAGCTGACCAGCATTGCCCTGTCGCCAAGATCGAGCCGCTGCAACAGGAAGTCGTGCAGCTCGTCGAACGCCTTGTTGCGGTGTCGCGGTAGCAGGTTGAAGTCGTCGACGTAGACGATCAGGCTCAGTTGCTGGTCAGGGTTGACCGCGGCGGGCTCGGACTGCAACTCCGGTACCGATGCCGCCTCGGGCTCGTCCCCCAAGAGCACTGGCTTGCCGGCTTCGACACCGTAGAAGTTGGTCAGCGTCACCGGCTCACCATCTTC
Organism: uncultured bacterium; assembly: GCA_965368975.1. GTDB lineage: Bacteria > Acidobacteriota > Thermoanaerobaculia > Multivoradales > JAHZIX01 > CBDUPA01. The sequence goes on from CBDUPA010000018.1 coordinate 24,686, forward strand.
GAGCACCTCGAAGTCGTCGATCGTCAGGCCGCTCACAGGCTCGCCATCGTCGGTGACGTAGACTTCCAGGTTGACCAGGTTGACGTCGATGACGTCGACGAACAGATCACTGCCCTCGTCCGCAGCCGCCTGAGCTTGCGCCACCGATCCCGCGACCGCCAGCAGCCAGCAGGCCACCACAAAACAGACAGACTTCGACCACGGCTTGCGCATGGCAGCTCCTTCTTGGGTGATTCCACCGCACGAGGTAATAAAGATCTTCGTCAGCATGGGCAGGTCTTTAGAAGCAAGGAACGCGCCACAGGGGAGCACTATTCCCCAGACCACGAGGACGGGCCTCGGGCCGGCAAGGAAGAGGGAAACTGTCCGCCAAAGAGGACAGTCTCAGTCGGCCCGTGAGAACAACCCGTAGAGGTGATCGACCGGCCCGTGGCCACTGCCCAGCGGGTAGGCATGCCGCAGCGCACCTTGGAGATACTCAATGGCGCCCGCAACCGCTCCGGCCAACGCCTCGCCGCGGCCGAGCCGCGCTGCGATGGCGGACGACAGCGTGCAGCCGGTACCGTGCGTCGAGGAGGTCTCCACGCGCGCATGCTCGAACCGGTGCACAGTGTCCCCGTCGTGCAGCCAGTCCACCAGCACATCGCCGTCACCGTGACCGCCCTTGAGCAGAACTGCCGGTGCCAGGTCGCGCAGTTCTTCCAGCACGTCGAGGCGCTGCGCCTCGGACGTCAGATCATCTTCGGGGCGACGCAGCAGGCGGGCAGCCTCGGGGAGATTCGGCGTGATCACCGTTGCCAGCGGTAGCAGCTCGCGCTGCAGCGTCTCGACGGCGTCGTCGCGCAGCAGGGCGGCACCGCTCTTGGACACCATGACCGGATCGAGCACGATCGGGATGCGCTCTGGCAAGGCGTGCCGCTGTAGGCCAGCGACCACCGCGTGGATGATCGGCACGCTCGACAGCATGCCGATCTTGACCGCATCCGCGCCAATGTCCTCGAACACCGCTTCGATCTGCGCTTCCACTACGTCCGCCGGCACGTCGTGCACCGCCGTCACGGTCAGCGTATTCTGCGCCGTGATCGCCGTCACCACACTCATGCCATAGCCGCCGTGGGCGGCAAAGGTCTTGAGATCGGCCTGCAGACCTGCACCGCCGCCGGAGTCCGAGCCGGCAATGGTCAGCAGTCGTGGTGGCGAGGCGGCGGTCGTCAACGATTCCCCTTGCGCCCGCTGCTCCTGCGCAGACGATCCGACGCCTGGGGCGGCTCAGCGTCGCGGTTCGGACGCCGCCACAAGAAAATCACCAACACCAGCACCAGCACGCCGACGCTGATGCCCTGGGCCAGCGTGAAACCGCCAAACATCCGGTCATCCTTGGCGCGCAGGAACTCCACCAGGAAGCGCTCGATGGCGAGCAGGCTGAGCACCGCTGTCGCCACCACGCCCGGCCCGGGCTGGCGCCGCAGCAGCCATAGGCCGAGGCCCCAGATGAGCAACGCCGCCAGTGTCTCGTACGCCTGCGTCGGATGCACCGCCAGCACCTGGGAATCCGGAATGCCCGACGCCACGTCGACGCCGAACAGGTCGCGCAGGTTGCCGGCGGTCGACGGTGGGATGCCGCGCTCGAAGGCGACGCCCCAGGGCAGATCCGTCGGCCGGCCGTAGTCGTCGCCGACCAACAGGCAACCGACCCGACCCACCGCGTAGCCGATGGCCAGTGCCGGGGCGGCGGCGTCCAGAGTACGCCACGGGGGTAGGCGGCGCTGGAAAACGACCCACAGGATCAGCGCCGACGCCAGCAGGAAGCCGCCGTACCAAACCAGGCCGGAGCGCGAGAAGAGGGAACTCCACTCGCCGATCAGAGCCGCGTAGTAGATCTTGGCACCGAGAATGCCACCGAAACCCGCCGCCACGACGATCGTGCTGGCGTCGTCGTCGGTACCCACGTCCAGGCGACGCATGCCGGAACGCAGTTGAAAGAAGGCGGCCACGAAAGCCAGGACCATGGTCACCCCGAAGGGGCTGACCGCGAAGGAACCAATCCGAAATAGCTCAGGCAACATGGCGCGTACTCTATATTGCTTAGGCTGGCTCCGCCAGCGATGGAGGGCTAGCGCCGGCTGCGCCAGCGGCGGGATTGGATCAGGCCAGTTCGGCGAGGGCCGTCGCGACCTCTTCCAGCTCCGCCGGGGTGATACCAGCGAACAACGGCAAGTTGAGCACGCCGCCGCACAGCCGCTCGGCCCGCTCACCACCCAGGCGTCCTTCGAGGTGCGCCGCTGCCGCAGGCTGCGACGACATGGCCCCTGGGTAGACGACGCCGAAGCCGATACCGCGCTGGCGCAGTCCCTCTTCGATCCGCGCCCGTGCCGCGGGATCGAAGCGCAGTACGTTCAGGTAGCCATTCTCCTTGCACCCTGGCGGCGGTGCAGCGATCTCGAAGCCTAGCGCCTCGGTGAGGCCGCGCGCCGGCAATTCTCGCTGGTACCACGCTGCCGCCTGTCGCCGCGATGTCAGGCGCTGCTCGATGTAGTCGAGGCTCAGAGTCAAGTACGCCGCGTCGAGCCCAGACATGCGGCTGTTCCAGCCCACCAGGCCATATGCGTAGTGGTCCGTGCGGCCATGGTTGCCCAGTCGCCGCACCGTCGTCGCTAGCTCGGCCGAGCTACAGAGAACCGCCCCGGCGTCACCGCAGGCACCCAGCACCTTGGCCGGATAGAACGACAGTGTCGCCAGCTGCGCCTCTCGCCACACCGATGCACCGTTCCAGGTCACTCCGTAGACCTGAGCGCCATCCTCGATCAGCGTGATGTCGCGCTCGGCGCACAGCTGCCGGAAGGCGTCGAGGCGGCCCGACACCCAGCCATACAGATGTACCAGAATCGCCGCCTTCGGCCGGTACTGCTCCACTGCCTGGGCAAACAGCTCGAAGTCCATCTGCAGATCCTGCTCGTCGATGTCCACCGTAACGACTCGTGCGCCGCAGTTGACTACCGCCTCGAACGTCGCCCAGAAGGTCGCGTCGGGGATCACCACCACGTCCCCCGGCCCCACACCGGCCGCACGCAGCGCCAGCTGCAAAGCGTCCGTGCCATTGGCACAACCCACCACATGCATGCCGCTCTCTTGCCCCAGACGCGCCTCCAGCTCGGCCACCCGTGGACCGCCGACGAATTGTGTGTTGACGGTGACATCGCGACAGGTCTCGACCCAGCGGTCGAGGAAGCCGTCTTCGAAGCGTTGCAGATCGATGAAGGGAACGGGCATGGTACCTCCGTGGGAACTAAGGGCAGGCTCGGCGACGGTTCTCGACCATCGAGCTGCGATTCTAGCCCGCCTATCGGCCAGATGCCGCTTTGGCTATAGGATTAGAGACCAATGCCCCTTCTCGAACAGCTTCGCCACACTCTTCACTACCTGAGGCGTCGGCCCATGCACCGACACATGGTGCGCGAGCTGCGACGAGCACTGGGCCTGATCGTGGACATGGAAGCACTGGCCAGCAACATCCATGCGCGCTTGCACGAGATGTTCGACCCGGACACGGTTCTGCTGCTCCACCTCGACCAGACTTCCGGACGCTACTTGCCCACGTACAACGGTAGATCGGCAACCGACCCTGTACCGCAGGTACCTGCCGACGGGCACCTCAGCCGCTGGCTTCGGGTCAACGAGAGCTGCCTACTGCTGCCGCGAGACCGGGCCGTCTACGACTACTTGCGACCCGCCGAGCAGCAGGTCCTCGACCGCTTCGGCATCCGCCTGTTGGCACCGCTGCTGGCCGCGAACCATCTCAGCGGCATGATCCTGCTGGGCTGGACGCGGCCGCGCTATCTCAACAGTCGCGATGCCGAGTTGCTGCAAGAGGTCGCTGAACCAGCCAGTCTGGCCCTCGAGAATGCGCTCCTCTACCACGAGCAGCGCGAGCGGCTGGACCGCCTACACAAAGCCGAGCGACTGGCCGCGATCGGACAACTGGCAGCCGGAGTTGCGCACGAAGTTCGCAACCCGCTAGCCGCGATCCGCTCGACCATGCAGTACTTGGCACAGCGCCCCTCCGTATCTCGAAGGGCTCAGAGCTCCGAGGCGAGAGATGGAACCCCCGAGGAAGAGTGGCGCACCCTGGTCGGTGACTTGATCACCGAAGTGGACCGCATCGATGCCACGGTCAACGATCTGCTCGGCCTGGCACGCAGCGGCGACCTGCGTACACAGCGGATCGATCCTCTGCTGCCACTGCAACAGGCGGTGCGCCTCCTCGCCGCCAAGGCGCGCAAGCAGAAAGTGCAGCTGGAGTCCAGTTTCGAACTCGGGTGCTTCGAGATCGAGGGCGACGGAGATCGCCTCAAGCAAGTCTTCCTCAATCTGTTGATCAATGCGCTCCAGGCAACCCCCGCTGGCGGCCGCATCCGTAGCTCCGCAGGAGCTTGGTCCACGACCACCAGCAGGGGGGCACGGCCGTGGGTCGAGATCTCGATCACTGACACCGGCAGCGGCATTTCTCAGGACCAGTTGGCACGAATCTTCGACCCGTTCTTCACCACCAAACGAGACGGCACCGGCCTGGGTCTGGCCGTCTGCCAGAGCATCGTCGAACGTCACGGCGGGCGCCTGCGCTTGCAGAGCCGCCCCAGGCAAGGCACCATTGCCCTGGTACGCCTACCGTGGGCAGCGACCGCCGCCGGAGAAACCTGAGTATGGCCCGAATCCTGATCACAGACGACGAGCGTCCGATCCGCCGAATCCTGAAGCTCCTTCTCAGCGAGCAGGGCCATAGCGTCGAGGAAGCCGAGAGCGGCGAGGCTTGCCTGGAGCTGACCCAGGAATTCCAACCCGATCTCGTCTTGCTCGACCTGCAGCTTCCGGGTATCGACGGCCTCGAAACGCTACAAGAACTGCGGGCAACGGATCCCGACATCGATATCCTGATGATCACTGCCTTTGGCAGCATCGCCTCCGCGGTCGAGGCCATGCGCCGCGGCGCTCGAGACTACCTCACCAAACCCTTCGACAACGACGAGTTGTTGATGGTGGTCGAACGCACTCTCGAGGTGCGCGAGCTCAGCTCCGAAGTGGCACGGCTACGCGGCGACCTGGAATCGCGCTACGGGTTCAGCGAGATCATCGGTATCAGCCCCGCGTTGCAGGATGTCTTCCGCACCATGAGCAAGGTCGCCCGCGTCGACGCGACGGTCCTGGTAACCGGTGAGTCCGGAACCGGCAAGGAACTGGTGGCGCGGGCCATCCATCGCAAGAGTGGCCGCAGCCGCGGCCCATTCGTCGCCGTCAACTGTAGCGCCATCCCCCAGACCCTGGTCGAGAGCGAGTTCTTCGGACACGAACGCGGTGCCTTCACGGATGCACGCACGAGCAAGCCCGGCCGCTTCGAGCAGGCCGAAGGGGGCACCATCTTCCTCGACGAGATCGGCGACCTCGCCCTTGATGCCCAGGCCAAACTGCTGCGTGCCTTGCAAGAGCGCCAGATTCAGCGTGTCGGCGGACAGCAAACCCGTAGCATCGATGTCCGCGTGATCGCCGCAACCCATAGAAAGTTGGAGCAATCCGTGCGTCAGGGGCGTTTCCGAGAGGATCTGTTCTGGCGTCTCAACGTGGTGCAGGTGGTCCTGCCGGCCCTGCGTGAACGACGCCAGGACTTGCCGCTACTGATCGATCATTTCGTCGACCGCTTCAATCGCGAACTCGGCCTGTCGGTGACCGGCATCCAACCCGCTGCACGCCGCCTGCTGGTCGACTACGACTGGCCAGGCAATGTCCGAGAACTGGAGAACACTCTGTGCAGAGCCATGGTTCTGTGCGACGGCGAGACTCTCACTACTTCGGATTTTCCAGGTCGGGTGCGCGGCGAGCAGGAGGGTGTGTCGCCACCGGCTTCGGATCTCGAACAACTACCGCTCGCTGAAGCGGTCCAGCAGGCCACTGAGCGGTTGGAGAAAATGATGATCCTGGGCCGCCTCGCCGAACACCAGGGGAACCGCCGCAACACCGCGGCCAGTCTGGGAATCAGCCGCAAGACACTGTTCAACAAGATGCGTCAGTACGAGCTGGGCGACGACGACATCGAGCCCGCCGAGTGAGCCTAGAACAGCTCCTGCGTACTACCGCGCATGTATTCGAGATACAACACCTCGAGGTCGCGGTAGCGCAGTTCCTCGCGCGAACAGCTCAAAACCTTGCGCCCCTCGTTGAGAATTTCGGCTCGATCGGCCAGCTGTCGAGCCCGGAACAGGTCGTGGGTACAAAGCAAGATTGCCTTGCCAGCGTCGCGCAGACGACTCAGCGTATTGGCAATGTCGATGGCGGTTTTGGGGTCCAGGTCCGCCATTGGCTCGTCCAGGAGCAGGACCGGCGTCTGCTTGCTCATTACCACGGCCAGCCCCACCTTGCGCCGCAGGTTGGTCGGTAGCTCGCGTAGCCGGCGATCAAAGCTGCGCTCCGGGAGGCCGACTTCGCGCAGGATGCGCTCTGCATCTCTGGCATGCTGTCCGCCGAGCGCGGCGAAGAACTCCACGTTACGGCGCACGCTCAGCTCACCGTAGAACTCTGGTGAGTCGGCAAGATACGCTGCATGTCGCCGCACCTCCATGGGCTTCTCCGAGGCATCGAATCCACAGATCAAAGCCTTTCCGGCCGTCGGCCTCTGCAACCCCAGGAGCAGGTGTAGCGTCGTGGTCTTGCCGGAGCCATCTGCTCCCAACAAGCAGTGGATCTGCCCGGGCTCGATGCGCAGGTTGAGCGCATCCAGGGCCAAGGTGCCATCGCCATAGCGCTTACTCAAGTGCACCGCCTCGATCATCGCAACTCCTCCTGGCGCGCGAAGCAAATCAACGTCGCAGCCACCACCACCAGCGTCTCGAGCACCAGCAGCAACAATCCGGGCACCGCGCTGCGCAAGGAGCTCCAAGCCGATACTGGCGGCATCCGAAAGACCGGACGGGACTCCAAGTCCACTGGCCGCTGCGATAGGTATTGCGGGAAGAACAGCAAGTGTGGGCTGTCCGGATCGCGCTGATCCTGCACTCTCATCCACCGTGCCAATGCCCTTCGGTAGTCCTGGACAGCGCGCAGGAAGCAGCGCTGGCGCTCGACTCCCGCACCGGTCAGCCGTTCGCCAACCATGCGTACCAATGCGGTCGGCGCCACGGCTGCCAGTTGGGCAGCGAGCTCTGCTTGTTGTAGGCGCTGCTCGTAAACCCGCAGCCTCAGCTGCCGCTGTGACGCCGCGCGCCGATTGTGGACCGCGGCGGCAGCACGCTCGAGCTTGTAGTCGTCGAAGCGGCCGACCTCGCGACCTCTCCAGCCGCCGGGGTCCTCCTGCGTCTCCACCTGCTGTCGAATCCCTGCCAGCGCGTTGCTCAACTCGGTTTCGACCATCACTGGTGCTTGGCGCAGCGCGATCAGTGTAGCCGTGGCGGGTATACCTTGCACAGCCACCAGCCAGATCAGCGCCAGCACCGCCAGGCTGTGACTACCTTCGCGGCTCAGAGCTGACACCAAGAGAGCCGCCCAGGTGGCGAGTGCCATGAGCCAGAAGCCCAAGAACATGAGGATCGCCAAGCGCCACAGATCCGCTGGCTGTGGCCACCAGCCAACCACCAGCGCCAGCCCGAGACCGAGCATTGCACCGACAGAGAGACCACTACCGAGGACAGACCACAGAGCCAGGAAACGTCCGCCGAGTAGCGACCAGATCGACAACGGGTACGAGCGCAGCAAGCGCAGACGCCCGCGCTGTTTCGGGTCGCACAGCGACTCATAGCTGAGCAGGAAGGCCACCAGCACTCCCACGGTCTGGAAGACATACATCCAGTCGAGGCTGATTCCAGCCGGTTGTGGCGGCTCTTCGACCCGTGCCGGGAGCTGCTCCAGGCTCGGACGTAACCAGGCGCTCAAGGCCAGCCAGGCAACGTTGGCCTCGTCAGCCACCCCCTCGTCGAGCGCGAAGGCCAGTTGCCAGGAAGGCTTGATCGCCGGGTGGAGCAAGCCGGCCGCGTCAGCGACGGTCGAACGAGAGAGCTGTTCTCGATAGGCTGTGTCGACCGCCGCCACCCCCTGCTCTTCGAGTTGTGCCTGGCGTGCACCGAGCCAAGACGTCGTGGTCATGGAGAGCACCAAGAACAATCCCAACACCGGAGTGCGCCGGTCGCGCCAGACATCCGAGAACTCCCGCCGGGCCAACACCAAGAAGATGCCAAACCTCGATTCCTCGACCAGCCTGGCACCTCCAGCCGGGCGAGCGACGCCGGCTGAACTGGCTTTCACGACTGGCTCGAGCTGGGCCTCGGACATCACGGCTCCCGGGACAGTGGCGAGTTCACCAGAGAACGGCGGGCCGAAGCAGCCAGCAAGGCATGCAGGACCAGGAACCAAGCCAGCCAGGCCCCGGCCGCGGACACAGACTGGCTCAGCGACCATGCGGGGCGCTGAAAGCTCGGAAGATCTGCCACGTCCGGCCGCCGATGTCTGGTGGTTTCAAAGGCACGCTGTACAGCCAGTAGGCGCTGTCGAACTTCCGGCTCGCCGAGCCGATGAGTCAGCAAGTCGTAGTTGCTCTCATCGATCTCTTCTGGCTGCGTCCCGATGAGTGTCGGCCAGGGAGCCTCGGCCTGCAGGTCGTCCGTGAACCATCGCTTCGAATCAAACGCACCCTTCGAGTTCAAATGGGCGATCAAGGCTTCGCGGTAGTCGCGACAGGCCGCCAGAAACTCGTCCTGAGCCTGGTCGCCGGTACCGGCGAAGGTCTCGGATAGGTGGCCCGTCAGTGCTGCTGGCGACAGCAGCCACAGGCCTGTCCGCCACAATCGAGGGCCCCATGGGCCGTTGGGTTGCAACTGGCCCTCTCCAGCCATCCGGCCGGCATACGACAGCCCAATCCGGATCTCCTGTTGGTAGTACTCGCGTAGGGCTTCGTAGTACTCGTGGCTCCCGGCACGGTACAGCACGCCGCGGTAGGGCCTCGTCTCCAGCAACGCGGCACTGAAACCCAACGGCCGCCGCAACAGCTCCTGCCGGCTCCAGACAGTCCGTAGTCGCAGGTCTCGCTCTGCCAACAGGGCTTGTTGCCTCGTGGCCTGACCGACACTCCACTGCCAGATCCACTGGCGATCAGCGCTGGCGGCGATCGGCGGCAAGACCAACACCGCGGCGCACCAAAGCAGCGCTCCGAGCACCAACGCCGAAGATGGACGCTGCAAGCGGGTAGACAAGGCCAAACCAAGCCACAGCATGAGCGATAGGTAGACCAGATAGAGCCCGAACATCGCCGCCAAGCGCTGTAGCAACTCGCTGTCGGGAACGACACCGGCACGCAGATAGAGCACGGACAGAGATGTTCCGGCACAGACCGACAAGGTGACGCTCAGGCAGACGCCGGCTGCCAGGTACTTACTCACCAGCAGGGTTCCAGGGCGAACCGGATTCGCCAGTACCATCGCCAGGGTCCCATCCTTGCGCTCACCGCTGACCGCGTCGAAGGTCATCAGCAGCGCCAGCAGGCCGAGAACCCCGATCACCACCGCCCCGAGATCGAAACCTTCGGACGCTGCTACCAGGGGATTGCCACGTTCGCCACCCACCGCTCGCCAGGGCACCTCGAAGAGGTGCACCTTGACCTCGTCTCCACGCCGGGCATCGATACCCCGATCCAGGACACTCAACGCTGCCGGCGGCCGCAACAGCGTCGGCTGGAGAAACGAATACACCGGCACTGCGGCGACTTCCTCTACCGCCCGCTGCTGCCGTTCGGCAAAGGACCGCTGGCGGCGCAGGTAGTCGTCAGACGCGATCAGTGTCGCCGAGATAACCAGTGAGACGGCCAGCAAGGAGCCCGCCAGGAAACGAAAGCTCGTCCCCTGCAGCCTGAGCTCTTTGATGATCACCGCTTTCAGCACGGATTCTTCTCCTTGACCTTGCACCTGACGTGCGCCTGAAGTGGCCTCGCCATCCTCCCCTGGAATAAAGCACGTAGCGTGCCACCTCTCGAGCAACCGTTGCGCAATCCTGGGACACGGGCCCTCCGAGGGATGGGTAATCGCTTACTCGCCTCAGGGTAAGTACTTGCCCCTGCCAGTGCCGGCAAACCTCCACCCCTTCCGACAACGGCCTTCCAACAACCTGGCCCGAAGATTGCTTCCCTACCTACGGACAATCCTATGACTTGTGAGTTCGCCACCAGGCGCCATTCCATCGACTGCACGGAGGAATCTCATGCTTCGGACCAGCAGCTATACGATCTTTGTCGACCTTCCCGAGCAACAAGACAAGCTCCTCGTTCAGGGTTACACCGGCGCTTACGACCGGGTCTCGGCGCCGGTCGCCGACTACCTGCGTCGTCACAAGCCGCGCCCCACCAAGCCACTCTACGGCGAATGGACCGGTGAGACCGCAGATCGACCCGATTCCGAACGGCTACCGGAAGAACTTCTAGAGCAACTGCGCAGCAGAGGATATCTAACTGAGCTCGATCCTGACCAGGAGCAGCAGGTCTTCAGTGATCTCGCCCGGCGCTTGCACGAGCGCGCTATCCGGCAGCCACCGAGCTACATCTTCATTCCGAGCTATGACTGCAATTTGCGCTGCGGTTACTGCTTCCAGGACGCGATGCGCACGGACTGTAGCTTCAAGCACCTGCTGAGCACCATGAAACCGGCGATGGTCGACCGGATCTTCGACCGGCTCCCCGAGCTGGAAGCACGACAGGGTTTCGAGGCAGGCCCCGGACACAGGCGCAGCATCGGCTTGTTCGGCGGCGAGCCCTTGCTGGCGCGCCACCGTGCGATCGTCGAACACATCCTGCAGCGCGGGCACGACTTGGGCGATGCCGACTACTGGGCCGTCACCAACGCCACCGAACTCGAAGCGTATGTAGACTTGCTGGGTCCGCTGGGGATCGCGCGGCTGCAGATCACACTGGACGGTCCGCCCGAACTTCACGACACCCGACGTGTCGACGCCCAGGGCGGCGGCACCTTCGAGCGCATCGCGCGCAACATCGACCTCGCCTTGGAGCGAGACACCCAGGTCAGTGTGCGAGTCAACGTGGATCGAGACAACCTCCACGAACTCCGCGAACTAGCCGCCGAACTGCACCGTCGCGAGTGGTCGCTGAAGCCAAACTTCTCCGCTTACGTGGCACCGATCCGGCCGCAGGCCGGGACGCCGAAGGGCACGACCCTCGACACCTGGCAGCTCGACCGCGCCCTGTCCGAGCTACACGCCGAGGATCCGGCGACCCAGGTGTTGGAGCGGCCGGACGATGGGATGCGTTCGCGTATGCACAAGCTCTTCGCCGGGCACCAGCCGATGCCTCAGTTGCGACCGAGCTTCTGCGGTGCCCACGACCAGATGTTCATCTTCGATGCCTTCGGTGACATCTACGCCTGCTGGGAGCGCACTGGCGACTCTCGTGTACGTATCGGACACGTTCCGGCCGAGGGTGACATCGAGATCAACCTACCGGTGCACCGAGAGTGGCGCAGCCGCAACGTCGCCAGCAACTCCGTCTGTGGCAAGTGCCGCTTCGCTCTTCACTGCGGAGGTGGCTGCGCGATTCTGGCGCTCGAGCAGCGCGGCAAGTTCCACAGCAACTACTGCGACGGTTTCGCGGCACGCTTCCGCACCTCGGTTGCCGAAGCCTACGCACAGTTCGCAGCGGGCACCGAAATCGAGAGCACACAGCGCGTGTGCACGCTTTGACAGCCGGCTCGACCGGCGCTTCGGCCCTCCGGACGTTCTGATAACCGAGGGCCTTCTACCTCGAGTCAATGCCAGCCTACTGGTAATCGAATGCAGGAGAAGCATCATGAAAAAGAGACTGAGCAGCACCCCCTCCCCCTACCAACTGACCAGCTTCAACTCGGTCAACGCGCCAGCCGCTGATTCGGGCGACCTCGAAGCCTGGATGGAGGCGCAACTGGAGAGTGTCTTCGGTTTTGGTCCCGGCTCTCAACAGCGTCCGAGTTGCAACACCTTCACCTGCGTCGGCTATATGCCGTGACGTCACCGGCTGCTCAACACATCTACGAGTAGCTCTCGCTCCTCGCGCTCTTTACTAGAGAGGCCGCTCGCGCTGCTAGCGAGCGGCCTCTCTCTCGTCTTGCGCGGCCTGTCTACAGCGAGCGTAGAACGATCATGGGATCGACGCGCAGAGCTCGGCGTGCAGGCAACCAGCTGGCCAGCAGAGCAACAACACCGAGCACGAGCAGTGAGACCAGCAGCGCCAGTGGCTCGAAGGCACCGACGCCGAAGAGCACGCGGCTGAGCAGTATCCCGACGCCGACCGCCCCGACCACGCCCAGCCCGGCACCGATCGAAGCCAGACGCACCCCCTGCCAGACCAGCAAGCGCACCACGTCCTGGACTCGGGCTCCCAGAGCCAGGCGGATACCAACCTCGCGCAGCCGCTGATGAACGCGGAAGGCAAGCAAGCCATACAACCCCACGGCCGCTAGCAGCGTCGCCAAACCTCCGAACGCGCTGAGCGCGATGGCACCGGCGCGGGCGGGCAGCAGAGTTGCGAGCAGGCTTGTTTCGAGCGGTTGTGCATCGAAGGGTACGAGCGCGGCATCGAGCTCCTGCACAGCCCGGCGAATCAAGGGGCTGAGATCGGCAGGACTGCCACCTGATGCCACGGTGTTGGCGGACCGCACCATGGCGGTCATGACCGGCGTGTAGCGCTGGCACAGCGGGAGGAAGAGATACGGTCGATGCTCCTCGTCCAGGCGCACATAGCGACTGTCTCGTGCAACACCGACCACTTCGAACGTCTCACCATCGCTCACCAAGCGTCTACCGACCGCCGCACCGGACGGCCACAATCGGCGCGCTAGTGCCTGGTTGACGATAGCGACACGCGGCCCGTCCGCCCGGTCCGCAGCAGAGAACGCACGGCCGTTGACCAGCGGCAGGTCCAATGTCTCGAAGAACCGGCCGGAGACAATGTTGTAGTCCACCATCAGGCCCCTCTCCCCCGCGCCAGCGTTGTCCTCGGCTCGGACCTCGAGCTGCCGCCCGAAAGGATCGAGGGGGAGCGTCGTCGCCAGAGCGGCGGCAGCGATTCGGGGTTCGGTTTCCAGGGCATCAACAAGTCGGCGGAACATCTCCTGCCCGTGCTGGGTACCGTAACCCTGCGTACTCAGATCGAGCGAGGCAACGGAAACCGCCCCCGGATCGAACCCCAGGTCGGCCTCGTTGGCCTGCTGCAAGCTACGCAGGAAGAGACCCGCCGCTGTCAGCAACACCAACGAGGCTCCGATCTGCAGCACAACAAGGCTGCTCAGCAATCGGGAACGACCGGTACCCTGCGCACCTTCCGGCTCCTTGATGGCTCGCACGAGCTGCGGCCGAGTCGCCTGCAGGGCAGGAACGAGGCCAAAGATCAAGCTGGTTCCGAGGGCCAACAGGGCGGCAAAGGCCAGAACCCGGGGTTCGAGGCGTAGGTCGAGCGACACCGGTAGGCCCGTGGCAGCACCGACGGCTTCGACCGCATGCTGCAGATTCAGGGCAATCCAGACACCCACGACCGCTGCCAAGGCGGCCAGGACGAAGCTCTCGCTCCACAGCATTCGGATCAGACGCCAGCGGCCAGCTCCCAGGGCCAGGCGCACACCGATTTCCTGTTGACGTTGCAGGGCCCGAGCGATCAGCAGCGCCGCGACGTTGGCACAGGCGATCAACAACACGAGTCCGACCAACACCTGTAGTGCACCGACGAACCAACCGGCGGTGCTGCGATACAGCGGATGCAGTCCACCCTCCCTCGCGGATAGCACTGAGATCGAAGTACCGCGGTTCGACTGCGGAAAGAGTTCGGCCAAGCGTTGCGCCTGCCCATTGAGAGCTGCCTCGGCCTGCGCCGGCGTCGCACCGTCACGCAGTCGTCCGAGGACAAGCAGAGATCGGCTGTCGCGGGCTTCGAGCAACCGCGACCCGGGTTGCAGTTGCCGCACGCTGGCAATCGGCATCCAGAGCTCGGGCGCATAGCCCGTGGTCGTCCCCGTGAACTCTGGCGGCATCACACCGACCACCACGACCGGCCTCCCGTTGAGCTGCAGTTTCTGCCCCAACACGCTCTGGCTACCGCCCAGCTGATCCTGCCAGAACTCGTGACTGATCACCGTCACTGCGGCCTCTGCTTCCCGTGCCTCGATGTCGAGCACACGGCCCAGTGCCGGTCCAGCTCCCAGTACCTGGAAGTAGTCCGGCGACACCAGCGAAGCGTAGATGCGCACGTCGCGCTCATCGCCTGCCAGGCCGAGGGGCACGATCTGCTCAGCGACCAACCCCTGCAGCACACCTCCCTCGGCACAACCCTCGCGCCGGAGATCTTCGAAGTCCGGGTAAGAGAGGGTGCCCCACTGCAAGCCATCGGCGTAGCTGGTGTAGACGCGCACCAGCCGTTCGGGCTGCTGCACCGGCAGTTGGCGGAAGAAAAGAGCCTCAGCCAGGCTGTAGACGGCGGTATTGACGCCGATGCCCAAACCCAGGCACAGGATCGCAGCTGTAGCGAAGCCTGGCCGGCGATGCATTTGACGCAGGGCTAGTTTGAGGTCGTTGAGGAGGTCTCGCATGCTAATCGTCCTTGTCTCGGTTGCTGGATTCAAGCGGTGCGCAGCGCAGCGTACCCACCAGGTCGGACGATTCCAGTGCAAGAGTCGGTCCAGGTCGCCGGACGCCTCCGGGAGCAGAATTCCGGCGGATGACGATCGCATTCGGCCCGTCGATCGGGTCAAGCGTTACCCATTCACCGGGTAGGCCTCTACCCGAAACTCAGGGCGAGCTGCCGGCTCGACGCTGAACCGCGACACCGGTCTTCCTGCCTTAAGAACACTGTCAGAACGAGGCTATCGAAGCAGCGAGACAAGGCGATGCGGAAGTTGGCACACCGGTTGCAGTAAGCGCAAGTATCGCGAGTCAAGGGCCCTGAAAGACGCGATAGAAGCACATCAAACCATCACGAACGAGGAGCAACAAAGTGGAAAAGCACGAGAACTTCGAAGAGATGAGCATCGTCGAGCTGGAAGACCGCCTGGAGCTGGGAAGCCGCTGCCTGTGTCGCAACGGCGACGGTGGCGACGGTGGTTCCGGTGATGGCAGTGACGGTGGCGACGGCGGCTCCGGCACTGGCGAGGTTCCGATCACCGTCGATGTGACTCCTTCGCTCCCGGGTGGCGAGGAACTCATCCCTGACGAGCTCACCCCTCGCTGAGCGGGATAGCGCGTTAGCGCCAAACGCGGGCGGCAGTGAGGTTCAAGCAACTGCCGCCCGCTGGCCCATTCAGGGCCTCCTGCAGGGCACATCAAACCCTTGCACGTCAAACCTTTGCAGACGAAACCGAGATCAACGCCCAAGGACGAAACGCTATGGAAGCCGCATCCGTCACCGCTCCGTTGAGCCTCAAGCCCGGTGTTCGAACCTGGCCGCTCGACGTCAGTACCGGACAAAATCGCTACTTGGTCGAGACCGGGGAGCAGCGGCGCTTCGAGATCTCCTCAGGATTGTACCAGATCATCGACCTGCTACGGCGGGACGGACAGGACGCCGAGACAGTGGCGTCCGAACTGCGTCAACGTGGTGTCTCCGGTGCTTCGAGTGCGAAGGTGCTGGAAGTGGCACGCTGCCAGCTCATCCCGCGCGGCATCCTCGAGCCCCTTCCCGGTGAAGAGACGGTCTCGGTAGCCGCTCCGGCGCCGCGGGCCAGCTATCTGCGCGTGCAGGTACCGTTGGTTTCTGCCGAGCGTCTGGCTCCGCTCACTTCGATGCTTTCGGTCTTGTTCCGACCTGCGCTGCTGGTCACGTTGTTGCTGCTCAGCATCCTGGCGCATGCCTACTTCTACCTTGAGATCTTCCCAGCCTTCGACTGGTCCGCCACGACGCTGACCAGCGGCCAGTATCTGTGGGTTCTGCTGGCCCTCAACCTGACGATCTTCTTCCACGAACTCGGCCACGCCAGTGCCTGCCGGCACTTTGGTTGCGAGCACGGCAAGATCGGCTGGGGTATCTACATCTTCATGCCGGTGCTGTACACCGACGTTTCCGCAATCTGGCGTCTCAACCGCTACCAGCGCGCCCTGGTCGACTCCGCCGGCATGTACTTCGAGCTGATCGCCGCAATCGGCTTGATCGCTCTGCTCGCCGCGACCGGCAACCCGCTCTTCGTCCACATCTTCCTGTTTCTCGATCTGAGCATCTTCACATCGCTGAATCCGATCCTGCGCCGCGATGGCTACTGGTTGCTGGCCGATCTTTCGGGACAACCGCACTTGCGCGCGGCGTCCCTGGAAGCCATGCGCGCGTTTACCGCCTTGCTCAAGGGCCAGCGAGCCGAGACGCCTCTGCTCAGCACCCTACCGCGCTGGCTGCGCCGCACGATGTATCTCTACTCCGCCTCGGCCGTCGCTTTCTCAGCCTACTTCCTGAAGTGGATGGTCGAGTTGGTGTTGGTCGATATCGGTCCTGCGCTGCCGGCTCAGGCTGCCGCCATCCTGGAAGCCGTGGGCACCCAGCCGGTCGCCTGGCTGGCCGCTGGCGACGCCCTGCTCCGGCTCGCCTTCAACCTCGTCTTCGGTGTCCTCATCCTGTCCGCCGCCTGGAGCTTCTTGCTCGGCTTCGGACGCTGGCTACGTGGCCTGCTCTCGCCGAGCCCACCGCCCACCGCTTCGTCGACGTCCTATCAGGGAGCCCTGCCATGAACGCTCAGCCAACCCGAGCCCCCCGCTACGTACGCTCCCGGCATCTGCAGGTCGAGCATCAGCATGGAGATCAGCGCGTCTTGGTGCACGGTCTGCTGGGTCACCGGCTGCGCGTCAACTCGGCGACCCAGCGCTTCCTGGACGCCTTCGCGCAGCCGCGGCACCTGGAAGAGCTACTGCCCTCCGGTGCCGGTGCCCCGGAAGCCGTGCAGCGGTCCTTTGAACAGCTTTGCCGGGCCGGCTTCCTGGTCGACGAAACGCACCGCGAGACCTTGAGCGACAAGCAACTGCAACGGGTCACGCCTGGATTCTTCAATTGCCCCAGCCTGCCGCTGAGCCGTGCTACGGAGACAGATGCCGCGTTGCTCGGAGTGCCCTTCGACTACGGCAACCACAAAGAGCCCGGGGCTCGCTACGGCGCGGCTGCCCTGCGACGCTGGAGCTGCGACGGCTTGCACTACCTGCTCGACCCCCAAACGCAGCGGCCCCAGGGCTGGTACGACAACGAATTCGATCGGCCACTGCTCGGCGGCGTCCGCCTGGGCGATCTCGGCAACCTGTTCGCGACACCGAACGAAGCACCCGAGCAAGTCTTCCACAAGCTCACCGACTTGGTTCGCCAGCTGCTGAGCGACAACGTACTGCCCGTGGTGATCGGCGGTGATCATTCGATCACCTATGCCTGCGTACGCGCCTACGAGAAGCCGATCGCCGTGCTGCAGATCGACGCCCACTCCGACCTCGCTCCGTACCACGGCGGTGTCGCCAATCACCACGGGAATGTCATGTCCCGCATCCTGGCGCTGGACACCGTGTGCGGCCTGCACCAGGTCGGCCTGCGCGGAGTCACCAACGTAGCTCAGCTGTCACCGGGCAGGCGCGGTGTCGAGACTACTTTGTCGCCTCGCCAGGTGCGCCGGATCGGTCTGCAGGGTCTGCTAGAACGACTACCGGCTGACCTCGATTACTACGTCTCGCTCGACATTGACGCGATCGATCCGATCCACGCTCCGGCTACGAGTACCCCGGTCCCAGGAGGATTCGACCCCATCGAGCTCAAGGAAATGCTCTGGGGCATCGCGCGTGAGCGCCGCTGTGTCGGTTTCGACCTGGTCGAGATCAACCCGCGCCGAGACGTCAACGACCTGACGCTGGCAGTGGCACAGGAGCTACTCCTTGCCTTCCTCGGCGGTCACTTCGACGATCAGCAGCCGATCCCGGCGACGACCAGCAGCGAGAGCGTGTCATGACTCTCACCCGCCTGCTGCCGCTCGCCACCGCCACCGGTCGCAGTTTGATCGGGCTCGCCGTGCGTCGACAGTTGATCGCGTATGCGGCTCAGTTGCGAGGTTCGCATACCTTCGCACTCCTCAATCTCTTTCTGGCACTGCCCGAGCAGCGCGCCGGAAACCCCTGGCCCAAGGATCTGAGCCGGCTGGCCTGGCAGGTCTTGGCCTACCGCTCCCTCAACGACCTCGACTTCACGGCGCTGCGCTGGCAGCGCTTCGAAGTCGAAGGCCGTCGCTACCTGGAGTGGGCACAGCACCGAAGACGCGGCGTCATCCTGTGCAGCCAGCACCTTGGCGCCTATCGTCGTCTCACCTGGGAGCTGCTGCAACAAGGCGAGCGATTGCATGTGCTGGTCGATGCGCGTGTGGCGGCGGGATTCCGCCGCCAGCTGGCAGCGCAACTCGAGCGTCAGAAAGTACCACCGAGCCAGCGGGAAGAGCTGCTCAGCCGGCTGACCGTGCTCGACGCTGAAGCTCCCGGAAGCACGCGCCCCATCCTAGATGCCCTGCGCGCCGGCGGCCTCCTGCTCGTCTACCTCGACGGCAACACTGGCGCCACCGGCCCTGGCGCCAACGAGACACCCGTACGCAACGAACTCGCGCACACCAACAATGTCGAGGTCGACTTCTTCGGCCGCAGCATCACGGTGCGACGAGGCGTCTGCCAGCTTGCCCATGCTACTGGTGCGGCGCTGGTACCGCTGTTCGCTCAGTGGCGCGGCGGTACCAATCCAAGGCCGGCGATGGAATTCCATCCCCCCCTGCTCGTTCCCGAGGGGATGGACCGCGAAACCTTCTGCCGTCGCGGCATGCAGCATCTCTTCCGGCTGTCGGAGGACCAGATACGCCGCCGACCTGCACAGTTCGAGCAGTGGCTCCACGCGCACCGCTGGTGGCTGAGGACCGCCTCTGCTGATAGGGCCTCTGCTGATAGGGCCACCGCTGGAGGTCCCAGGTACCTCGCGCCGGATCATCCCTCCGAGAGGGCGGCGCTGCATCGCTTCCGCCTCGATCCCCGGCACGCCCTGCTCTTGAAGCTCGGCCGAGAGACCCTGCTGCTCGACGGCTACCGAGGCCACCTGGTTCGCGGCGGACAGTTGCTGTCTGCCACCGCCCGGGCACTGCGGCGGGCGCTGTCACCGCAAGAGCTGGTCCAGCGACTGTCCACGTATCCAGCTCCCCGCGTCCTGCAGACCTTCCAAGACCTGCAGCACCGGGGCCTCCTGCAATACGCCACCTAGGGAGTGATCATGGAAGCCTCGACCCACATGTTCATCGCCGTCTTCGCCGGCTATACCGCCAGCCTCGGCCTCTGGTTCGCCCTCACGCGGCGCTTTCAGCAGCAATTGTGGGTTCCCACCGGAGACCTCACCTTCGAGCGCCCCGGTCGCGAGTTGGCCTGGGCCATGTTGACGGCCGTCGGTATCTTTGTCGTCAGCACCCTGTACAGCCTGGGACATCTGTTCTCGTTGCCGTCCTCGGGCTGGACGCGCAAGCTGGCCTTTCTCGGCCTGCTGATGCTGGTGTGGTCGCCCCTGGCGCTCCATCTATGGCTTCGCCACCAGACGCTGGAGACATGCTTGGCATCCCTCAGTGGCTGGCCCAAACGACTCGCTTGGGGTTTCGCCGGCTCCCTCGTAGCGATGCTGACCTTCCATCTGATCCGAGGCAACGATCCACGCCAGGCTTTCGTCGCGCTGTGGAGCTGGCAACCCATCGACATGGTCCAGAGCCTGATCCAGTTCGCTGGCTTCGGCTTCCTGCTGACTCGCCTGATTGGCGTCCTCGGCCGGCGCGGCGGCATCCTCACCTGCGGCCTTCTCTACGGCCTGGTGAAGTACCCCTATTACCTGAACCAGCTGCACATGAGCTGGGCTGAGGCGACCGCGCTGATCGCCTTCAGCTCCTTCGTGGCCTGCACTGCCATCTACCTCGCCTACGACCGTCGGGATGTCGTGGTGCCAGCCATCGTCCACGTCTTCATGGACATGTCCCAAGTCGCCTAACCCACCGGAGGTAGCCTCATGATCGTACTCACCTCGACCCCGCGCCCCGACCGAACTCCGGCCCGTCTGCTCCGCCGCATGCCCAAGCTGCTGCAGCGCGTCGGCCAGGCGCCTGAGAAGCGCACTTTCCTGCGTATGTTGGGCAACACGTACTACTCCAACTACATCAACCTCTCGCTGGTCTTCCGTCAGCGCTGGAGTGATCGCCGGATTCGCCGGGTTGCCCGTCAGGCGGTCGAGGTCTACGTCAAGAACGGTATCGAATACTTGACTCCGGGTCAGTGGCGTGGCTTCACGATTCACGGACAGCAGCACCTGGACGCCGCCCTGAACTGCGGCAAGGGCCTGGTCGTCGCTTGCCAGCACCTGGGACCGCAGCGCTTCTCGTTGCTGACCCTGGCACAGCACGTGCCAGCGGTCCACGCCGCAGTCACCGAGGTGTTCGTCGAGAGATTGCGCGACTGGTTGGCTCGAGTCGAAACCGATGCCAACGACGGGCCGGCAGCGGAGCTGGCACAGCGCGTCCATACGCTGGCCGTCGAGGAACCGACCTGCGCGCTCAAGATGGTGCGTGCGCTGCGCCGTGGCGAAGCCGTGATGTTCGACGTCGACGGCAACATCGGCGTCGGCGGCGAGGGCCGCACGCGCGAGGCGGCCATGCCACTGACCTTCCTCGGTCGCGAGGTCCAGGTACGGACAGGCGTGGCCTACCTATCGCACCGCACGGGCGCCCCCATCCTCCCGGTGCTCACGGTTTGGGGGCCTGACGGACAACCCCACCTCGAGTTCCAACCACCCATGTCTGCCGAGACGGAAGAGAGCCGCGACGCCTACTGCCGGCGCGTGATGCCTCGGATCTACGGCCTGCTGGAAGCCACGCTGCTGCAACAGCCCGAGCAGTGGGAGATGTGGCCGCAGTTGTTCAAGTGGATCCGTCCGCCCGCACCGCTCACGGGTGAAGAAGCCCAAGAAACCCTCGGTCGTCTCAGCGGCGAACTGCACCAGCAGCTTCAGCAAGCGCCCCAGACCTGGCTGCAGGTGCATCCGCACGATGCCTTCACGCTCCGTATCCGCGACCGCCGCCTGCTCATCGATCGACGCAACTTCCGCTTCTTCCTGTCCAATGAGACTGGCGAGAGGCTGGTCCGTTTCCTCCACAAGGGCATCCCACTGCAGGGCCTGCTCCAGCGTATGGGCAAGGCTTCGTCGCCGGAGACTACCCTGCACGAACTCGCCCGCTTGCACATGCTCGACCTGCTCGAAGCTCGAGTCGCCTGAACCCAGCCATCTGTTCCAGGAGAGCACCATGCCCGCCTTCATGTTCACCCGTTCCAGTCGCTCCTCGACGCTGGCGCCTCCCTTCACCGAAGGTACGCAGCTGATAGACATCCTGGAGCTCCATGCCGCGGCTCGACCGAGCCAGGTCGCCTACCGCTTCCTGGACAGCAAGGGTACTGAGATCGCCAGCCTCGATTACGCCGCACTGGAACAGCGGGTACACGCAATCGGCAGTTCGCTGGTGGCTCAGGGCTGGCAAGGGCAACGAGCGCTGCTGCTCTATCCGCCTGGACTCGAATTCATCGAAGCCTTCCTGGGCTGCTTGTGGGCCGGCGTGCTGGCCGTGCCCGCCTATCCCCCGAAATCCACGCGGCACCTCGGCCGCCTGCGGGCCATCATCGACGACGCTGAACCCGCGATCGCCCTCACCTGTACCCATCTGCAGTCACGTATCGAACGTCAGCGGCAAGGGCTCTCGACTCTGCAGGAACTGCCTCTGGTCAGTACCGACACGCTCTACCAGGAGATGCTTGCATCCCGGCCGCAGCTCGACCTCGACGACCTCGCGTTCCTGCAATACACCTCGGGTTCGACGGCCGCCCCCAAGGGCGTGCGGGTGAGCCACGGCAACCTACTCGACAATGAGGCGCTCATCTACAAGGCGCACGGCCACTCGCCAGAATCGGTGCTGGTCAGCTGGCTGCCGACGTACCACGACATGGGGTTGATCGGCCAAGTGCTGCAGAGCCTCTACGCTGGGGCTCACTGTATCCTGATGGCACCCGCGACTTTCTTGCGCCGGCCGCGACTGTGGTTGGAAACGATCAGCCGCTTCCGGGGGACAACCAGCGGCGGCCCCAACTTCGCCTACGACCTGTGCGTGCAACGCATCGGTACGCAAGAGCTGCAGGGTCTCGACCTCTCGAGCTGGCAAGTCGCCTTCAACGGAGCCGAACCGGTGCGTGCGTCGACACTCGAGGGCTTCGCGCACCACTTCGCCGCCAGCGGCTTTCAGCGACACGCCTTCTTCCCCTGCTATGGACTAGCCGAAGCCACACTCTTCGTGGCCGGTGGTGACTCTCTGCACCCACCGGTCGTGCGTCACTTTCAAACTCCGTCTCTCGAGCGCGGACGTGCGACGCTGGCACTCAGCGACTCCACGACCCCCTCCCGAGCCCTGGTCAGTTGCGGCCCCGTGCGCGAGGGCTTCGAAGTACAGATCGTCGATCCCGACCTGTCGCACCCACTGCCGGATAGCTTCGTCGGTGAAGTCTGGCTCCGAGGCCCAAGTGTCGCACAGGGTTACTGGCAGGCCGGCGCAGATGACTTCAGTGGGCGTATCGCCGGAGGTGCGGACATGTTACGCACCGGCGATCTCGGCTTCTTGTACGAGGGCGAACTCTATCTCACCAGCCGGATCAAGGACTTGATCATCCTGCGTGGCCGCAACCTGCACCCACAGGACATCGAACTCACCACCGAGCGCGTCCATCCGGCTTTGCGCTCTGGCGGTGGAGCTGCCTTCTCGATCGAGCCTCAGGCGGACGCCGCCAGCAACCAGTGCGCCGAACGGCTGATCCTGGTGCACGAATTGGAGAGCCAAGGCAGGCCCGAAGCACCTCGGATCGTCGAGCTGATCCGCGAAGCCATCTTCCAAGAACACGAGTTTCAGCCCGCGGCAGTGGTCCTTATCCGCACCCAAACCCTTCCGCGAACCAGCAGTGGCAAGGTACAGCGCCGAGGCTGCCGCCAAGCCTACCTGGACGGCACCCTGCATGTACTCCACGCTTGGTCCTCGGAGACTGCGCAGCCGCGGGAACAAACACGCGTCGAGATTCCGAAAACACTCGATCAAGGCGAGCGGCTGTCAGCTTCCGCGGCGACGGCAGCTCGCGCCAACGCGGACACGACACCGGGGACACCGGTGATGCCAGCCCGTGAACCGGCTAAAGACATCGACACCTCTACGTCCGCTTCCCGGGCCGACGCGGCGATCACCTGGCTGCGCAGCTACTCTCGCCAGCGGCTCGACTCCCGACTGATGGACGAACGGCGTTCGATCCCGCCGTCAGTGGTGCTCGACTTCGGCAACAACGGCCTCTTGGGATTGCTCGCCCAGAGGCGCCACGGTGGTCTCGGCCTGCGCCTTCCAGACGCGCTGCGCGTCTTCGAGCAACTCGCCGCCATAGACCTGAGCCTGGCGACCTTCGTCAGTGCCCACAATGGCCTGGGCCTGCGCACGCTCCTCCAGCACGGCTCGGAGTCGCTACGCCGTCGGCTGGTACCGCGCTTGGCCAGTGGCCGTGAACTTGGCTCCTTGGCTCTGACCGAGGACAACGCCGGCTCCAACCCACGGGTACTCGAAACCAGTGCCCTCCAAACGGGCGAGGGGCGCTGGCGCTTACACGGGAAGAAGATCTGGTCCGGCAGCGTCGCCTGGGCGGGTGTCATTCACGTCTTCGCGCGCCACCGTGGCGGTCCGCTGGACGGTCGCATCAGTGCCTTTGCCTTGCCGCGCGATCTCAGCGGAGTGCGACTCGGCCCCGAAGCTCTGACCTTCGGCGCCCGGGCCATGCTGCAAGGAACGGTCTACCTGGACGACGTCGAGGTCGGTGCCGAACATCTGCTGGGCGATGCGGGCATGGGTATGGAAGTCGCTCATGAGACCTTCCAGTTCGCTCGCCTGGGAATCGGTGCGTTGAGCCTGGGCGGCCTCAAGCGCTGTCTACAGTTGATGCTGCGCTACGCTCGCCGCCGCACCATCTCCACCGGCCTGCTGCTCGAAAATCCAGTCACCCTCGAACGCTTGCGCGGCCACGCGGCGGCTTCCGAAGCCCTGGAGAACCTCGTCACCTGGACCGCCGAACAAGCAGAGTCGACGGGATCGATCCCGATGGCCCCCGCCGTCACCTGCAAACTGCTCGGTTCCGAGTTCGTCTGGCAGGCCGCCGACGATCTGGTCCAGCTCCTCGGAGGCCGTGGCTACATGGAACCGAACCTGGCACCTCAGATCCTGCGCGACTCCCGCCTGTTCCGAATCTTCGAAGGCCCGTCCGAAACCCTCGCCAGCTTCCTTGGCGCCTCCTTCAGCAGTCGACCACAGGATCTGCGGTCGCTGCTAACGGAACGTCTCGATGCCACCGAACTCGAACAACAACTGCGAGAAGCCCAGGAAACTGCACAGGCAAGGCTCGGGACTTCCCCGAACTCCGCCGCTCGACAGCTCTACCAATACCGTCTGGGCCTGGCTGTCAGCTGGACCGTGCTGGCCGCCGTCGCTCGAAGTGGCGCCCGCCTGCCCCTCGCGCGCGTGTCCGAGCGCTGGCTGCACAGCCGCGTCGAGGCAGCACTGGCAGACCTCTTACGCTTCCCGAGCGAAGATACCGAAAGCGCTCTTACGGTAGCCCAATTGCGCGAACTCTCCGACCAGCTCGATGCGGGAATCGGCAACGTCGACCAGAGCTACCCTGGCGAAGACCGAGAGATCGATCCTCTGCTGCAGGGGGACAACGAGCACCGCTCTTGCAGCCGCTTGCCACAGCCGACCGAGGCCTCCCGCGTGGCGGCCTCACCACTCTCGACCGACACAGCCGCGGCAGCTGGGAATCCCGGGGGAACAAGCCTCGAGACCTGGTTACTGCGATGGCTACAGACCAACACAGAAGACGATGGCGCCAGCCTCGGCCCTGACGTGACTTTCTCCCACTATGGGATCGACTCGGTCAGCGCGGTGCTCTTGGTGGGAGACCTGGAAGACTACCTGCAGCGAGAGCTGAGCCCGGATCTTCTGTGGACGTATCCAACCGTGCGATCTCTCGCGGCGCATCTGGAAAACAATTGACGCCGACCTGCGCCACTCGCTAGCGGCTCTGGAACTCGCTTCCGCAAACTGCTCTATCGGAAATGAGGAGGAGAGGGGAAAGGTTGGTAGCCCCAACGGGATTCGAACCCGTGTCGCCAGCTTGAAAGGCTGGTGTCCTGACCTGGCTAGACGATGGGGCCTCTGTGGTCTCTAGAGAGCGAGGGCCGCTCTTCGGAAGGCGAAGACTACCACAAGTCCGGCGTTCGATTGCAACCCCTCAACTCAACTCTCCCCGCTTCAAACGGTCGAAGTAGCGATGGTACGCCTTCATCGCCTGACGTCCGAAAAGCACCATGATCGGGATGTTGGCGAACAGCATGAACCCGGTGCCGAGGGTCGAGATGGCGTCGAGCTGAACCTCGGTGCGGATCAGCGGTGAGGCAGCGACCAGAATCGCCAGGCAGAAAATCAGACGGTACGGCAGAACACCGCGTTCGCCGAACAGGAAGACGATACCCTGCTCACCGTAGTAGCTCCAGGAGATCATCGTCGACAGGGCAAACAGCCAGGCGGCTATCGGCACCAACCAGAAACCGAGACCTGGGAAGACGGCGTCGTAGGCCTTGGCGGTGAGCGTCGCGCCCTTGTACTCGGTGTAGAGGCCGCCATCGAGCAGGCGTGGGCGGCTCGTGCTGGCCAGCGGATCCCAGCGTACCTGCACTTCGCTCTCCCCTGCTCCCACAGGACCGGCTTCCCCTTGACTGGCTTCCCCTTGACTGGCTTCCCCGTGGCTGGCCTCGACGTGGCCGTACAGACGGTGGCGATCACTACCACGCTGGGCGTCGACATCCGCCTGCACCACCGCGAAGAGCACGTCTCCTTCAGCCCAATCACTGCCGTCGCGGTGCGGGGGCAGGGCCGTGGTCTCGGGGACCCACTGCCCCGCCTCGACCTCGACCAAAGCCGGCACCCTGTCGACCGCGTAGGCGGCGTCCGGCGCACGGTTCCAGACACCGCTGAGCAGAATCACCAGGGCGGTGAGAGTGCACACGCAGAGGGTGTCGATGAAGGGTTCCAGCCCCGCCACGACACCCTCGCTCACTGGCTCGTCCGTCTTGACGGCGGCGTGGGCGATCGGTGCCGAGCCCTGGCCAGCCTCGCTGGAGAACAGCGCGCGCTGCATGCCGCGCAGGAACGCCCAACCGACAGCACCGCCAAGGAAGGCTCCTTGCGCCTCGGCTGGGTTGAAGGCCGAGTCGAAGATGAGGCGAAAGACGTCCGGCACGTCTTGCCAGCGCACCGCGACCACCGCCAGGCCAGCCAGCAGGTAGATGCCGCACATGAAGGGAACCAGCCGACCAGCAACGGCCCCGATGCGTTGGATACCGCCGACCACCACCAGGCTGACCAGAGCCGTCAAGACAATACCGGTGATCAAGATCGGTACGCCGAAGTACTCGCGCGTGATGTCCGCGACGTTCCAAGCCTGGAACATGTTGCCACCGGTGAACGTGGAGGTCAGCAAGGTGACACAGAAGACACCGCCCAGGAACTTGCCGAGCGGCGCCAGGCGCGGGCTCAGCTTGGCCAGACCACGGCTGACCACCCACATCGCGCCACCGTGCGGGTTGTCCGGGTCGTCCAGGTTGCGGTAGAGCATGGTCTGGGTGACCTCGGTCATCTTCAGCGCCATGCCGAAGACACCGGTCACCCACATCCAGAACACCGCCCCGGGCCCACCCAGCGACACCGCGATCGCAACGCCCGCGATATTGCCCAGGCCAACGGTGGCGGAGAGCGCGGCGGACAGTGCCTGAAAGTGGTTGATGGCCCCCGGATCACCCGCGTGGTCGAACTGGCCACGGAGCACCGCCACGCCGTGCGTCAGTGCCCGGTACTGGCCGAACCCGCTCCAGATGGTGAACAGCACACCCACCCCGAGTAGGGTGAAGAGCACGGCATCGTGCCAGAGGATACTGCTGATCGCGTTGACCACCGACATGACGACGTCCATCTAGACCTCCGCGGTGTTCTCGTCCTCGGTGACACTCTCCTCCACCGGTGGGTCCACCGTCTGCAGCGCCCGTTCCAGCGCGGCGACCGCTTCTTTACGCATCAGCAGAGTCAGGCGATCGAGGCGGCCGAGGCGATCGAGCAACGGGCCGAAGTGTGGCTCAGAGTCCGCCCAGCCGACCAGCGAACAGTACTTCTCCGATTCGCTGCTCAGCAGGTCGCGCACCAGCGCCTTGCGGTCGTCTCCCGGGGGCAGATCGAGCGTCTTGAACAACGCCTTTCCCTCGGCGAGCGCGACGTTCCAGGTGGTGAGCGCCAGTGCATCGTTGCTCAGCAGGTCGATGTAGGCCTGGCGCACGCTGCCGAACTCGTCGGATACCTGCCGCAGCACCACTACCGGGTGCTCAACCTCGAACTCGTCGCGCACCAGCTCGGCAATCAGCAGGTTCAGTTCGTCGTTGGGGGTCGCCGCCAGCACGCGGCAATCGCGCTCGACGCCCGCTTTGTCATAGGTCGAGACGTCGCGCGCGTCGCCCGAGACGGTGAGGATGTTCTGCTCGCGCAGCGGTGCCAGCTTCTGGCTTGACGAGTCGACCACCACGACCGTCCAGCCGCGGCGGCGGAAGCACTGCGCCAGCTCCGTCGAGATCTCGTTGGCACCGACCAGCACTAGGCGTCGACGCGATGGATCGCCGTAGTAGCCGAGCCAGCGCGGCAACCAACTCGCCATGATGGTCGCCCAGGTACAGGTCGCCAGGATCACCAAGTAGACCAAGCCTTCCAGGCGCGCGGCATCTTCGGCATGGCCGGTAGCGCGCAGCGCGATCGCCGACAGCGACGCAACCGCCGCGGCGACGATACCGCGTGGTGCAGTGAGCGCCAACAACAGGCGTTCGCGAATGTCGAGCACACTCGGCGGTATCGACACGAATACCGACAATGGTCGCACCAAGAGGATCAAGCCGACGACCACCAAGCCGCCGCGCCAACCCAGACTGGCCATCGCCGACAGGTCGAGCTGCCCCGAGAGCAGCACGAAAAGCACGGAGATGAAGAGCACCGTCAACTGGCCCTTGAAGGCCTTGAGCGGCGACAAATCCGGGATCTGTGCTCCACCCACAATGATACCCATGACCACCGACGCCAGGATGCCCGACTGTTTGGACAGGTGCTCAGAGAGGAAGAAGCAGCCGAAGAGAATGGCCAGGGTCACCAGGCTGCGCAGCTCCTGCGGCACAAAGCGGCGGCGCAGCGCCATCACAGCCAGAACCGCACCGAAACCACCGACTACGGTCCCGTAGATGCCGAGGCTGAACACCTGCTGCAGCATGGCTTGGAAGCCGAGGTCCGACCGCTCGATCCATTGCAGAACCAGGTAGGCGAGCAGCGCGCCGATCGGGTCGATCATCAACCCTTCTGACGCCAGCAGGGTGCGTGCCTTGCGAGGGGCCACCATGTGGCGCAGCAAGGGCGTGATGACCGTCGGCCCCGTGACCGTCACAATGGCACCGAAAAGAGCCGCCGTCGGCCACGACATGTCGATCAGGAAGTGCGCCAGCACCGCGGCACCAGCGCCGGTGACGGCGGCACCCACAGTCAACAAGTTGCGCAACGAGCTGCCTACCTGGCGTACCTGTACGAGATCCAGCGACAGTGACCCCTCGAACAGGATCAGGGCTACACCCAGATGCAGAATCACCTCCAGCGCATGGCCGAGACTTCGCGGATCGAAGAAGCCGAGGCCAAACGGGCCGGCGGCCATGCCGAGCAACAGCAGCGGCAAAATGGCTGGCAGCTTGAAGCGGTGCGCGATCACCTGGGCAAAAATGCCCAGCACCACGGCGGCAACCACCGCGGCGAGCATGTCCTCCACCACGGCCACTTCCCCCTGTGTACTCTGGAGAAGGAAAGCTGACAGGGAGTCAAACCAGGAAAGATTCGGGGTCATGAAGTCGGGTCTCGCTAATGAGTCAGGCGGGAGGGTTGCGGACAGCACGAATGCCGGGGGGCGAGTATGCCACAAGTCGAACGCCCAGCACTGGCCCTGGAGGCCACAGCCCCACTGCTGGCAGCCGACGTTTCCGCAACTCTTTGTCCCGTACAACGTAGTTCGATACACATCCAGATCATCAGGGCAGCTCTGTCCCAAGATCACTTGATGTCTCCGGGTCCACTGTACTCAACACCCGTAACTGTCGAAGAGGAGATTCACCATGAAGAAGCAGACTCAGCGCAAGAACCTCAAGCTCCGCAAGGACACGCTACACCAACTGGTGGAAGACAAGCTGGAGCAGGCCCAGGGCGGCTACTACGGTGGGACAGATGACGTCATCTGCCATTCGCGTACCACCAACTGACTCGACGATCCGCTAGGTCAGTCCACTGAGGCCAACGAAGCGATGTAGCGGCCTCAGTCGAGTCCTCGCAGCACAGCGGCGAGACGTGCAATGCGCAACCTTGTCCATGGCCCCACCTTTCTGCTCAGTATGGCCCTCTGCCTGGCTGTCGCTGGCCTGGTTCACTGGGCTTCAGGGCTCTCTTTCCTGGTTGCCATGGGTCTCGTCCTCGCCGCCGTGCTGCTCAATGGCGCTGTCATTGCCTGGTTCGAAGACTAGGAAGCCTCAAACCTCCGCTAGACTTGAGCCATGCCCAAACTCAACGTCAATGGCGCCGAAGTTCACTACCAGGAACACGGGGCAGGTGAGCAGACGATCGTCTTCGCCCACGGCCTGCTCTTCGATGGCCGCTTGTTCGCGCCGCAGGTCGAGGCCTTGCAGGACCGGTACCGATGCATCACCTTCGACTTCCGTGGCCAGGGGCAGAGCGAGGTCACGCCCGACGGCTACGACATGGATACCCTGGCCGAGGACGCCGCGGCGTTGATCGAAGCGCTCGACTGCGGCCCGTGCCACTTCGCGGGCCTGTCGATGGGCGGCTTCATCGCTCTTCGCTTGGCGATCCACCGACCCGAGCTGCTGCGCTCGATCATGCTCCTGGACACTTCGGCCGATCCCGAACCGGCCGACAACGTACCGCGCTATCGCCGGCTCAACTTCGTCGCCCGCTGGTTCGGCCTGCGCCTGGTTGCCGGCAAGGTGATGCCGATTCTCTTCAGCCAGAGCTTCCTGAACGACCCGCAGCGCCGCGACGAACAAGCCGAATACCGCCGACGCGTGATCGGCAATCATCGCCTCGGCATCAGTCGCGCGGTGCGCGGAGTCATCGAACGCCAAGGCGTCGCCGACGAGTTGCACCAGATCACGGTTCCAACCCTGATCCTGGTCGGCGAAGAGGACGTGGCGACGGTGCCCGCCAAGTCCGAGCGCCTGCACAGCTTGATCGCCGGCTCGCAGCTGGTCACGATCCCGGCTGCCGGCCACTCGTCGACCCTCGAGCAGCCGGCACGCGTCAATGCTGAATTAGAGAAATTCTTGCAAGACATGGCGGCGCAATCTCCGGCATGTTGACTAGAGAAAATTCAAACCACTCCACCTTGACAGCTGACAACGCACTGAGCTAGAACCAGTAGTATTCTCATCTATAGCGGCACCGGTCATTCCGGGCCTGCTCTCACCTCATCTTCTGTCGGGTCCTTCCTTTCAGGCTGTAGGCAGATCGTCCTTGCAAGCAGGGACAACGGTCTGGGCCACGCCTCGTCTACGAACGCCCGGGCGCTCCGAGCGTCTTCCGATAACCACCACCCAAGGAGGTAGGAGTATGAAGAAGAGAATCCTCAGCCGATTGCTGGCCAAGGAACTGAGCACCGAAGAGTTGGGCATCCCGGCGGGCGGCACCGTTGTCGTCGCTCGGGCTGCCGCCGATGCCGATGGCGACGAGCCCAAGGGCCCGCCGGTCAGCACCCTGCTGGCAACCCTGCCGGACTACTCTGAGGACACCTGATCCCCGGCCAGGGCTCACCGCATCGTTCCGGCGACCGAACTGCTCGACCGCAGTACGAATATCGGTCCGGGCGGTGAGCCCCTCTGACTCCCCTCTGACGAAGCTCGAACTTCACATCCCGACTCCGGAGCTCGCAATCCACGATGCCGCGCAAACGAATTCTGATCGTCTCTGAAGCGACCGACCTGCACGCCAATGCCATCGCCTACGCCCTGCGCAAGAAAGGGCACTTGTGCGAGTGCTTGTACACTCCCGATTTTCCGACTCTTCTCGGTGTTTCCATGAGGGTTGAACAGGAAGATTCCGCAGGCCGGTTTCATCTGCGCGGCCCAGGGCTCGAGAACGTCGACCAGAGTCAGCCGTTCGACACCGTCTGGCTCCGGCGGCCAGGCGCGCCTGTCATGCCGGACGACATGCATCCAGGTGACCTGCAGATCGCGAGCCGGCAGTCCGAGCTGTTCCTGCTGGCGATCGCACCGTTCGTCGACCGGGATCCAAAGACCTTCTGGGTCAACCCGTATACCAGTGACCGCATCGCCGAACACAAGCCCTGTCAGTTGCGGACGGCCGCCGACTCGGGGCTGAAAATTCCCACCACGCTCTTCAGCAACGATCCGGTCGAGATCCGAGCCTTCTTCCGCGAGCACGGCGGCACGGTGGCGCACAAGCTCCTGCGCCCTGCCTCGTGGAGCGTTCAAGACGGCGACAAAGAACGCGTCTATGCGGCCTATACCGTACCTGTTGACGAAGACGACCTGCCCGAGGATGACGTCCTACGGCTCTGCCCGGGAATCTTCCAGCCGTACGTGGAGAAGGACTTCGAAGTGCGCGCAGCCTGCCTCGGCGAGCATGTCGTCGCCGTGCGCATCAACTCGCAGACCGACGAACGAGCCGCCACCGACTGGCGAGCTGGTCAGATCTACGTGGACATGGAGCCCTACGAGTTACCCGCCGACATCGCCGACGGTTGTCGACGTTTCCTCAAGACGATGAAACTCAACCATGCCTCGTTCGACTTCGTGGTCACACCGGAGGGGGAACACGTGTTCCTCGAGATCAACCCGCAGGGCCAGTTTCTGTTTCTCGAGACCCGTGCAGACCTGCCCCTCCTCGATATGTTCTCCGAGTACCTGATCGCCGGCCGTCACGATTTCCAATGGCGGGAAGACCACGAAGTCATCCGCTTCTCCGAATTCGAGAAGACCTGGGACAGCACCTGGGCGGAGGTCACCGCCAAGCACAAGCGCCTGCGACGAGCCCTCGGAGCTCCTGAGAATTCGCGGGTCTCGGATGCTGAAGACGGTGGCTCGAATCCAAGCTGAAGTTCATTCGGAGCGTCCGAATGATGGAAAGGCAACCCTTTTGAGGAGGAATTCACATGAAGAAGCGCATTCTCGGCCGCATGCTCGCCAGAGAGCTGTCGTTGGAAGAACTGGGCATCCCCGCGGGCGGTACGATCATCGCCGCCAGGTCGCTCGACGCCGATGCTGGCGGTGACGACGGAGACCAGGGCCCACCGATCAGCACCCTGGCGCTGACGCTGCCGGACTACACGGAAGACGCCTGACGTCTTCCAGCCCACCGCTCTGTCCCCGAGGCCGGGCGGTGGGCTCCCTTCCTATCTCAGAAGCACCACAAGATGCCATAGACAGGGTCTGGACCGGGCACGCACGCTTTCTCGCGTTGTTCGCAGAGGGAGTGACTTGTCATGAGTTCAGCAAGAGACTCGAAGCAGTATAGCAACTACCAGGAGTTGATCCTCCGCCTTGAGCCGGATGGAAGGGGCGGTTTTTGCGCACACGCGCAGTTGCCGGAGAATGGCGGCTCAGCGTCGTTCGAGCCACCGTTCCGCCCCAGCGAGTTGGTCGAATTCAATCGCGGCATCAGACGCTCTGCGTCGGCAGCGGAACAGGGGACGTACTCTCGCCCTCTGCTACCAGCCCGCGAACTCGGAGAACAGCTGTTCCGCAGCCTCTTCCATGGCCAAATCAAGCGCAGTTTCGATCGCCTCCTCGGAAGTCTAGAGCAGGGCGGCCGGGATCGACTACGCCTGCGCCTACTCTTCGATCCAAGTCAGCCGGGAATCGCCGAGCACGCGTCCTTGCCCTGGGAACTGCTCTACGACAGCAACTCGGGCGGCTTCCTGGGGCAGCGGTTGGACTTTTCGGTAGTGCGCCGCCTGGGAACCCCCGTGCGCTGCAGCCAATCTACCCGCACCGGCCGATTGCGGGTACTGGTCGCCAAAGCTCAGACCTCGCACCATCTCGACCTGAAGTCCGAGGAACTCAAGATCCGCCAGGCTTGGGAGCAACATGGCCGGGTCAGCGTGGATGTCTTCCGCGCCACCGACCGCGACTCTCTGCGCGATAAGCTCCGTTCACGCAACTATCACGTAGTGCACTTCATGGGGCATGGCGACTACGATCCGAGCACCGGCCGTGGGCACTTGCTCCTCGAAGGCAAGGGCAGTGAGCCGGAATCACTGACAGCCAAAGTACTGGCGAACGATCTCAGTGATCTCCCCACACGCTTGGTGGTGCTCAACACCTGCCTCAGTGGTTATCACTCTTGCCGGCAAGACCATGATCCCTACAACGGCATCGCAACCGCCCTGGTGCAGCACGGCGTGCCAGCAGTGGTCGCCATGCAGTTCCGAATCACCGATGCAGCCGCTATCGCTTTCAGCGGAGCTTTCTACCGAGCTCTGGCACGCAGCGAACCGATCGATGCCGCGATGGTGGAAGGCCGCAAGGCGATCTACAGCCGCGACGAGACGTCCGTGGAATGGGCGATCCCGGCACTCTTCCTAAGTGTCGACGACGGGCACCTCTTCGACCTGAAAAGCAACCCTTACCGCACGGCCTCACTACCGCCGCCGCCCGTTCTTCCCGCCAAAGTAAGTCGCTCTCCGCGCCACGGCCTGGCACTCGGCGCTATGGCCGCTTCCCTGCTCGCCTTGATTGGCGCGGGAATCTCGCAGTGGGACCGCGCCGAGCGACAGCACTTCGCCTCTCCGTCAGCGGTCTCGATGCAACTAGAATCAACTCTCTTCTCCGCCGCCGACAACCCGCCACAGTGCCCATCTCCGCCGGACCTCGATATGGCTTTCGTCTTCATTCCACCCGGCAGTGCCAGCATCGGCAGCACCTCGCCGGAAGATCATCACCCCTTGGAACCGACCCACTTCCAACTCCGGAAAGGACTGTGCGTAGGCAAGACCGAAGTCACCGAGACGCAGTGGAATCGCCTCGGGGAGCCGCACACGGGAGACTTCCACGAGGGTGATTACCCAATCACGGGTATCTCGCGAGAAGAAGTATCCGGGTTCCTACGCCGCGCCAACCACAACGACCTGCACGAGCAGAGGGTCCGCTTGCCGACCGATGAGGAGTGGGAGTACATCCTGCGCGCGAACACAGCCACCCCCTACTTCTTCGGCAGCGACCCAGCTCTACTACCCAAGTATGGTAACTGTAAGGCTCCGGGCTACGAGAACGAAGATGGCTTCGACCGACCGGCTCCAGTGGGTGAATTCCAGCCCAACCCTTTCGGCATCTATGGTCTGGTCGGCAATGTCTTCGAATGGGTTACATCTGACGCTCCTGATGTCGAACCGGGACAGGCCGTGCGACGCGGCGGCAGCTACCAGAGCACGAAGATGTGCCGCTCAGCGTCTCGCAGCATTGTCAGCGCCTCCTGGAAACACCACGACAGTGGATTCCGCCTAGTGCGAGATCCGGTCGCTGTACCTTGAAGTCTGCTCCGGGTGCACCGGCCTAGAACGACCTTCTGTGCTTGCGCAGCGGAGCCGATGCAGACGAACAGAAAGAGAGCCACCACGGCAGACGAAACTAGATAGCGGCGTATGAGACCTCCTCAATGGGCACTAGACGCACGAACAACGCCGGAAGACTGGATGCCCCCCGGCGCTGAGTGCACATCGAGTTCGTGCCCGCCTACCTCGCCGTTGGCTGCAGGCGGCGACGCCGTCGCAGCGATCGCAACGCCGCAGTGGCGAGGAGCAGAACCAGCAGAATCAGCCCCCACTCGCCGAGCGTCGGGATCTCCAGCACGCTGCCGGTGATCTGCACGATCGTCGGGTCCTCATTGTCCCCCGGGTCGCCGTTGCCATCCGGGTCGGACGAACCGCCGTCCTGGCTCGTGTCGGTAACCGGGGAGCCCGCCGGGCTGGTGCCGGTACCGATGCTGGAGCACTCGTAGGTATCCGTGACACCACCGGTGTTGACGCGCACCTCCAGCTCGACCGTACCGCTCTCTCCCACACCCAGGTTGTTGCCAGCAAACAGCAGGTCGATCACGGTGTCACCGTCGAAACCGGTGTTCACCACGAAGTCGCTACTGGTCAGGCTGAGCAGCTGGAAGAAAGCGGCGCGCTGGAAGGCGGTAGCCAGGTCAGCGTTGGCGTTGACGTTGCTCAACGGCACGTTGCCCAGGTTCTCCAGGCGCACCGCGAAGGTGACGACCGCGGCACCACCGCCCTCGTCGACGAAGGTGATGACCTCCTTGGCCACACCCAGCTTCGGATCTTCGACGCCGACGGCCACCACGTAGTCTTCGACTTCACCGTCCGCGGCCTGGCCGGTCGGTGTCAAGCCGCCAGCGGAGCTGATGCGAATGCGCGCACAGCTGCTACCGTCTGGACTGCCGACGGGGACCGGGAAGGTGACGGCCGAGGTCGAGTTGGCAGCCATCGCCAGGTCCGCCACGACCTGCTCACCAGGATCGTTCCAGGAGCCGTTGAGGTTGAAGTCGACCCAGGCACTGACGACACCACCGGTGGCGCCGGTGCGCAGTTCGATGTCCGCGTCGGCCCCTGGGATCAGCGCGCCGAAGAAGCTGACGCCGTCCTCGTCGTCGCTGCCGTCCTGGTCGTCGCCCAGGTGGTTGGCGCTCTGCAGACCCTCCAGCTCGCTGTCGACCAGACTACCCAGGGTCGGGTTGCCGGTCGGTAGCACGAAGTGGCGGGCACCATCCTGCGCCAGGGTGGTCGGGTACGCTGGGTCCGGTGCATCGCCGAAGTCGCGGCCGAGCTGGACGTTGACTACATAGTCTTCGACTTCACCATCTGCCGCCGGTCCACCACTGCCGGCGACGCCGGTGGTACTGAGGCGGAAGCGGGCGTAAGTGTCGCCACCCACGGTGTCGCAGGGAACGGTGAAGCTCACCGTCTGGCTACCGGCACTGACCGCGAAGCCGGTCAGGATGCGATCCGTCGCAGCACTGAAGTCACCATCGGCGCCAAAGTCGATCCAGGCGTCGAGCAGACCCGTGGCCGAGGCGACGACGGTCAGGTCGGCGCTCTCGCAGGCGATGATGTCTGTGGCAAAGGTAACGCCGTCCTCGTCGTCGTTGCCGCTGCAGGTACCGAGACTCGCGTCGGCCGCGCCCAGGTCGTCGCCGTCGGCATCGACGCTGTTCTGGCCATCGCCTTCGGCGTCCACACAGGCACCCAAGAAGAGGCCGCTGGCGGGATCGAGGGCATGAACGGCACCGCCGCTGGCAGTGGTCGTGGCGTAGCTATCCGGCAGGTCACCGTAGTCGAAGGCTTCGAGGGTAGCCGGGTGGTCCTCCACTTCGCCGTCCATCGACGGACCGGTGAAGCTCAAGCCACCGGTCGAGCTGAGACGCCAGCGCGAGGCCGTGGTGCGTGGCTCGAGACCGCACGGCACGCTGAAGCTCAGCGTCTGCGTACCAGCGGCCACCGCCTGGAAGGTGAACACCTGCTCGTCCGCATCGGCGAAGTCGCCGTCGCCGTTGAAGTCGATCCAGGCGTCGAGCACACCGGGGAGCGAAGCCGTGACTTCCACGTCGGCGCTCTGGCAGACCAGGATCCCACCAGGGAAACTGACGCCGTCTTCGTCGTCACCGCCACTGCAGCTGCCGGTAACCGTGGTGCCGGACGTCAAGTCGTCGCCGTCGAGACCGGCACTCGGTGCACCGTCGACCTCGGTATCGACGCAGCTGCCGAGGTAGAAGCCGGCCGCTGGGTCGATGCCGTGGGTCGGACCGTTGGCCGAGGCCAGGGTGCCGTAGGACGCCGGGGCGTCGCCGAAGTCGACGGCCTTGAGCTGCAGCGGATGATCTTCCACTTCACCGTCCATGGTGAAGCCACCGATACCGAGTCCGCCGGTGGAGCTGAAGCGCCAGCGACTGTAGGACGCACCCGGCACCGCGTTGCACGGCACCGCGACGCTCAGGTTGTTGGCGCCGGCACCGAGCACGCGGTTCAGGAACACCTGCTCACCCAGGTCGCCGAAGTCGCCGTCTCGGTTGAAGTCGATCCAGGCATCGAGGCGGCCGCCGCTGCCGGCGGTGACCTGGACGCTGGCCACCTGGCAGGCGATCACCATCGAGGTGAAGACAACGCCGTCTTCGTCGTCGCCGCCCGTGCAAGTACCGGCGGTACCGCTACCCGCGTTGGCGTCGTCGCCGCTGGCGTCGAACGGTGCCTGGGCATCGGTCTCGGTGTCGGCACAGGTGCCCAGGTAGAGGTTGGACGTCGGATCGACGCCGTGACGCGGCCCGCCGCTCGCCTCGGTAGTGGTGTAGCTGTCGGGTGCGTCGCCGTAATCGTT
This sequence comes from uncultured bacterium, assembly GCA_965368975.1. Classification (GTDB taxonomy): domain Bacteria; phylum Acidobacteriota; class Thermoanaerobaculia; order Multivoradales; family JAHZIX01; genus CBDUPA01. Next base: position 62,280 of record CBDUPA010000018.1, read on the forward strand.
GCCCTTGATCACCAGCGCGTAGTCCTCGACTTCACCGTCGGCAGCGGCACCGCCGAAGCTGGTGCCGACGCCAGCTGTGCTGACGCGGAAACGCGCGTAGGTAATGCCAACGGTGGCGTCGGCCGGTACCACCAGGTTGAGCACGTTAGCACCCGGTAGCAGTGCCTGGTCGTTGGCGATCTGCTCACCGATGCCGGTGAACTGGCCGTCGCCGTTCCAGTCGATCCAGGCGCTGAGCAGGCTGGGCAGCGACGCGGTGACGGTGAGCTGGGCCGCTTCGCGCACCACGAACATGGTGTCGAAGCGCACGCCGTCTTCGTCGTCGGCGCACGAGGCGGTACTACCGGCGGTGAAGGTGAGGTCATCGCCGAGACCGTTCAGGGACGCGGCCGGTGCGTCGGCTTCACCGTCGACGCAGGCACCGAGGATCGGCGTGACACCGGGATCGAAAGGATGCGACGGACCACCAGAGGCGGCGAGCGTCGTGTAGCTGTCCGGCGCGTCGCCGTAGTCGATGCCAACCACCCGCACCAGGTGGTCTTCGACCTCGCCGTCGGGTGCTGGCCCGGTGGGAGGTAGCCCCGCGGCGGTCGAGCAGCGGAAGCGGGCGTAGGTCCAGCCGGACGGGGCACCGACCGGCACCGCGGGCGACAGCACGGTGCTGCCGCCGGAAGCAATCACGACATCGGCCGCGATCTGTTCGCTCCCCTCGAAGACACCGCTCTGGTTCCAGTCGACCCAGGCGTTGAGCGTGCAGGGGACGGCGCCCGCGGTACTGTTGGCGCGCACGGTGAAGTTGGCCACGCTTCCAGCGCTGAAGGGACTGGTGAAGGTGACGCCGTCTTCGTCGTCACCACCCGGCACGCAACTGGGGCTACCGACCGTGGCCCCGATAGGAGCGCCGAGGTCGTCGGCGTCGGCAAAGATGTTCTGCGCCGATCCAGTGTCGGCGTCGACACAATCACCGAGCAGCGGATTGGACGCGATCAGCTCATGGTACGGGCCACCGTCGAGGGCAGTGGTGGCGTAGTTCCCCGGCCCGGTCCCAGTACCAGCATCCGGAGCATCGCCGTAGTCGAAGGTCGCGGCGGAGCCGTTGCGGAAGCCGAAGTCGACGCTCAAGTTGGTGTCGTTGTCGCCGTCGCCATCGTTGGTCGGTTCGCCGCCGTTGCTCAGGGTCACCGGCACGTTGTAGAGCACGGCACCGGTCAGGTCGGCGTTGTCGTCGTTGTCGACATCGTCGTCGGGATCGGGCGCCGGGCTGTTACCGGTGGCCGTCGACTTGCCTTCGAGCGGTCCACCAGACAGGAAGTTGAGGGCCGCGACCTCGACTACATAGTCGCCCGCCGGCAGATTGGCGAAGGCGTAGCGTCCGTCGTTGCCGGCCTGGGTGAAGGTCAGCGTCGAACCGAAATACTCGCCGGGCTGCGGCAGACCGTCGCTATTGTCGTCGCGGTAGAGGTTGAGCCGCACGCCGTTGACGCCACTCTCCCCCGCCCCGGGGTCGAAGACGCCGTTGTCGTCGCTGGCGTCGGCCACCAGGTCGCCATTGTCGTCGCACCACACGAGGTTGCCGAGCGCCAGGGAGCCACTGGGGCGGATCAGACCGGCGTCCAGGGTCAGGTTGGCGTCACCGGCCACCAGCACCACGACAGCACTGGAGCCCCCATTGATACCGCCGCCCGTGTCGGCGTCCGAGTCGACGCTATCGTCACCACCGGCGTCGCGGCTGGTGAAGCCGGTAGCGCTGGGCGGCAGCACGAAGCGCACAAAGTAACCACCCGGCGGCAGATCTTCGAACAGGTAGTAGCCGGGAGCAGCGAAAGCATCATCGGCTGTCGCCTGCACCTCGACCGGCGGACCATCGTCGCCCCCCGGTTCCGGCGTACCGTCACCGTCAGCGTCCTCGTAGAGTTCGACGGTGACACCGTTGACGCCTTCAGCCACTGGCTCGTCCTGGACGCCATCGGCGTCGAGGTCGAACCAGACGTAGTTGCCCAGCGATGCAGTGGTCGGCGGCAGCAGACCGAGGTCGAGCGTCGGGTTGTCTTCACCCGGCCCGAGGCTGACCAGCGGCGTGCACAGCAGCAGTGGGTCGACATCGGAATCCAGGGCGTCGTTGCCGCCCTGGTCGGGGGCCGTGACGTCGAAGTTCGTCGGCGGCGTGAACTCGACGTAGTAAGAGGCAGGCGTCAGGTCCGAGAAGAGGTACCAACCCGGGTTACCGAACATATCGTCCGCGGTGATCGAGTTGGCGACCAGAACATCGTCTCCAGTCTTGGCCACGCCGTCGGGACCCGGCGAGTAGAGGCGGACAGGCACGTCGTTGACGCCGGTCGGACCGTCGTCCTGGATACCGTTGCCATTCGTGTCCAGCCACACGAAGTCGCCCAGGCTAGAGGTCGGCGGCGCCTTGGCGATGATGCCGACCTTGAGCGGCTCGGCGTTCAGCGTGCCACCATCGACGCGCGTGCCCTGGTACCCAAAGGAGTTCCAGGCGATATCGCCGGCCGCGGGCGTCACCAGGCTGGCGGCCAGGGGTACGTCCGAGGGCGCGATCATGCGCCACTGGAAGTCGAGAGTATCGAGCGGGTTGAGCACGCGGCTACCGAACTCGACTTTGAAAGCACGCACCGAGCTGATCGGCGACGGCGGTACCGTCGTCCAACCGGGCGGGTCGCAGCCGCTCACCGGGCCGCCGACCTCGGGCCGGCATGGATTCGGTGAGGTGCTGTAGAACACCGCACCGCCCGGCGGCGGCGTGATCGGACCAACCAGGATCGGCGCCCAGAACGAGTCGCGCGGGTTGAGATCGAGCACGCCGGTATCCCCCACCTCGGGCAGGATGTCGACGATCACGAAGCCGGTCACCGGCACGGTGCCGACATTGGTCACCGTCTCTCGGTAGTCGATCAAGCCGCCAGGCACGGTGACACCGAAGTTCGGGAACTTAGTGAACCCGACGTCGCACTGCCCCTGCACCAGCTTTTCGGAGGTCAGCTGCGCCACCGCGGCGATGGTGAAGTTCTCGTTGTCGCGGCACAGCCTGTCGGCCGTCGAGGCGTCACCGTCTTGGTCCAACGTGTCGGTGTCCGAGCCCCCGGAACAGCGCACCAAGACGCCGGGGGTGTTGTGGGTCTGGCTGCCCGTGTTGGTCAGCGTGCCGCTGATCACGCCGGTGAGCACCTCGGCATCGAAACGGACGTCGATGTTCTGGCCAGGCGCGATGGTGCCCGAGAGTGTCCAGCGCAGCAGGGTGCTGCCGGCGCCGTCGAAGTTGGGTAGAACCTCGAAATTGGCCACCGTGACACCCGTGCCGTTGGCAGCGAAAGTCTCGCTGGCGGCAACGAACTGCACGCCAGCCGGCAACAGATCGGTCACAACCGCATTGACCAGCGGCTCGCTGGCCTGCGTCTGGTTGTCGACCTCGATCTCGAAGCTCACCGTCTGGCCGGGGATGTAGGGCCCGCCGGAGAGTTCTCGCTTGTTGGGTGACGAATAGGTGAAGGGCTCACTGACGTTGAAGCTGTGACAATCGGAGTCCATGACGGCGGTCGGACCGCTCACCAGCGTCGCCGGTGCGGTGCCGTCGATGCAGTTCTGCACCGAATCGCCCGTGTTCACCGGGTTGCCCAGGTTGTCGGTCGCCAGCAGCGTCGCCTCGACGCGCGCGCGGTTCGAGTTGTTGACCGCCCGCATGCCGACCGGGATCGGTCCCGCGAAAGCCCACTCGATCGAGGTCACGTACTCCCCCGCTGCCAGTGCCGGGATCGGGAAGTTGGCGTTGGTGTTGCCGGGGGAACTGCCGAGCACCGAAGGGCCGCCCAGGTTGGTGCTGTAGGAGATCGTCACCAGGCCGGTATACCCACTGTTGTAGTCGCCGGTGCTGACGCTGACCACGTCGAGCTGCGCCGGCACCGTGTCCGTGACGGTGATCGAGTCGAGCGGGATGTTGCCATCATTCTCGATCAGTACGTCGTAGAGAAAGGTCTGGCCGAGCGCGGGCGAGGGATAGCCACCACCCAGGCGCTTGTCGAGGTCGAGCACCGGAGTCTCGACAAAGGCCTCGACATCGTGCGTCAGGCCCACCGGGCCTACCGCCTGCGGGCTGCCCCCGAGCGGCGTCATGGTGGCGTTGACCGTGTTGGTCACCATGTCGCCATCGTTGAACGGCGGCGACTCGTAGCGCACCGTCACCTGCAAGTTGAGCGGACTCGACACCGTGGCACTGAAGCCGGCGCCGCCGTTGTCCCAGGTCACCGTGTGGCCGATCGCGTCGTAGGCACCACCGTTGTTGGCGCTGACGAAGATCGCGCCGGCCGGCAAAGTGTCCACCACCGTGACGGCGCTGACGTTCAGGCTGCCCGAGTTGTTGAGCGCACCGACCGTGATGTTGTAGGTGGAGTCGAAGCCGAGCAGCGCTTGACCGCCGGACAGGCTCTTCTGCAAGCGCGGCATGAAGGTGGCGTTGGCGGTCACATCTACCGGATTGGAGGTGCTGGGCGGCACGTTGGTGCCCGTCGCCGTGGCTGTGTTCGTGCGTGTGGTGCCGTCCGGGGTCGAGCCGTTGCGGAAGCGAACCGTAATGTCCAGATCACCCGCACTGCCGGCGGCTAGCGGCGTGTTGAAGATGAACTCGACCTGCGGTCCACCCGGCAGACCGGTGCCCAGCGTGCCGACCGCCGGTGCATTGACCGTCGCGACATCGCCAGTGGCGAGCACGGAGACGAATTCCAGATCCGCCGGCAGCACGTCGAGCACCACGATGTCGTCGCAGTCGTTGGTGGTCGACGCACAGTTGTAGGTAATGCGGTAGGTGAAGTTGCTACCGGTATCGACCACATTGCCGGGGCCCACGCCCTGAACTGCTTTGGCCAACGGAAAGGTCTGGGCCAGCATCAGCCCCGGAAAAGCCAAACCTGTGATCAACGCCAGGATAAACAACCGAATCACTCGACACAGAATCCCTCCGAGCATGGCTCGTCTCCTCTGCACATGTAGCAATTTGAGGATCATCCCTCATTTCCAAAAAGAGGGCGATCTAGATGAACTCAGATGATACCGAAGCTATCGCGAGAATCAACGACGAAGTAGCGGCAGGGCAACAGCAGACAGCAGCAAGATCAGCAGCACCATGCCCCACTCATCGAGCGTGGGAATCGTCACGACCGGAGTCGGAGCCACGGCCGGGTCATAGGAAAGGGTCCACGCGAAGCCATCACCGGCGCCAGGTATCGGCTCCGTATCGGTCACCGTGAAGGTGACCGAAGTGATCGGGCCAAACAGCTCGACGGTGCCACAACCTCCATTCGGGTTGCCTCCCGCAAGGTCTTCGCAACCTCCCAAGAGCGCCTGGGCCGGCGTCGAGTTGAGCACCGATCCCGTGACTTCGAATTCCGGGTTGCCTGATAAGCGAGCCACGGTCACGCCACCGAAGTCAACGGTTCCGAAGTCCAGATTGACGAAATGGAAGCGCGGATTGAGCACTGGTTGCGAGAAGGTAACAGTCAGGTCGGCGGAACCAACGGTGCCGCCGGCATCCACACTACCGATGGACCAGACCGTACCCACGGGCGGCGTCGGCGTGAACCAGACGTCTGGATAGTTCGCACTACCGTCGACCGGTATCGTAAGGCTCAGCAAGGTATTCACAGCACTGATGGCATTCCCCGTGCTGGCGGTGCCGGTCACCGCGCCGCCGAAGTCGAAGGTAGTGTTACTGGTCCAGTTGGCGAAGACCTGCTGTGCGCTGGCGGCAGAAGGGACCAGCAGCACCAGAGCGGCGAACAGAGACAGGGCGACGCGGAAGCAAGTTCGGAACATGGGGCTCTCCTTCAGGGTAGAGTTGCAAGACATCGATACCCAGAAGGCATAGCAAAGCCAGTGCCAGGTGCGACGACAGTTAGGTGGTGCCAACGCACGTCCCCGCGGACACCATCGTACACAAATGAACATACCTGGACATGCCGACGAACATCCTTGGACATGGCTGATGCCGTCAGCGCTATCCGAACCGACTCGCGAGTCAGTTCACGGGTCGGACAAGAGCCCTAGGCCTCGCGCGCGTCGCTTGAGGCCCGCTAGCGAGACACGCAACTCGGCCGCCCCCCGCCGCAAGCTGCCACCATTGCGTTCCAGGACCTGCCTCAACTCCTGCTCCGAGATATCGACTGCTTTGCGCAGCTGCGAACAATCGTCGATCAGGCGGTACAGCGTCGGCCGCGAGACACCCAGGGCCTGCGCCGCCGGTTTGAGCTGCCAGTGGTGCTGCTCCAGCACCTGCAACAATTCCTCCTCCGTCACCTCGACCGCACGCCGGAAGCGCCCGGAGTCCGTCACCGACGGCTCTGTGGGCCGCACCACGCTGGTGTGCTGGGTCTGCTGCTCGATCGCGGCTGGCCGGGACGCCGGAGAAGGCTTGGGAGACGGCAGCAGCCGCTCCAGCGAGGCTGCGTCGGTGTGCGGGTCAGGGCTGTTGCGGTACATCACCAGCTGGCGCGCTACGTTACGCAGCTGACGCACGTTGCCTGGCCAGTCGTAGCGCACCAGCCGGGCCACCAGTTGCGCCGGCGGCCACGGCGTCTCGGAACCAGTGTGCTCCAGCGTCTCGGGCGTCGTCAGGTCCGCCAGTTCGCGGCCCAGAAAGTGGTAGAGCAAGCGGGCCACATCGTCGCGTCGCTGGCGCAGCGGCGGCAGGTGGATTTCGCAGCCGGCCAGACGGTACAGCAAGGGCGCCCGGAACGAACCACGCTCGATCGCCGCTTCCAGGTCCTCGTCGGTCGCCGCCAGCACCCGCACGTCGATCTGACGGCTCTCGGCACTGCCCACGGCATGGATCTCACCACTCTCCAACGCCCGCAGCAGCGCGACCTGCACCTCCAGCGGCGCGGCTCCGATCTCGTCCAGAAACAGCGTGCCGCCCTCGGCGCGCTGGAAGAACCCCTGCTTGGCACGGTCGGCACCGGTATAGGCTCCGCGCACGGCACCGAACAACTCGGCCGCCGCCAGTGACGTCGGCAAGGCGCCCATGTTGACCGCCACGAAAGGCCGGTGGCGCCGGCGGCCGATATCGTGCAACGCGCGCGCTGCCAATTCTTTTCCGGTACCGCTCTCGCCACGTAGCAACACCGGTACGTCCAGCTCGGCCGCGGCGCGCACCTCCTGGCGCAAACGCAGGATGGCGTCCGACTCGCCTTCCAGACCAAACGACGGCAACACCGGCGGCACCGGGTCCATCAGATGTAGCAACAGCGCCACCCGGCGCGCCAGCACCAGCACGACACCGGCTTCGATCTGCGTCGCGGTCAGTGCCATGCGGCCGGTCAGCACCTCGTCGTTGACGCGCACCGAGGTCTTGCACTGGTTGGCATCGAGCGTCACGCCCCCCTCGGCCTCAGTGCCGCCTGCCCCCGGCAAGAGCAAGAGCGGGCGACGGCTCAGATGCGGCTCTTCCAGGGGCCGCGGCACCGCGCTGCCGGCAGCCGCCCCGACGAACAGTGGGTGCAGACGCGACAGCTGCACCGGCTGCCCCGACACCAACTCGGGGAGCACCACGCGTTCCCCCACCCGCCGCGGGTCCGGATGGCTCAGGATGACCACCCCTGGCACTCGCGGACTCTGGTCGAGGCTCGCCAGGTGATCGGTCGTGCACGTGGTTTCCTGTGTCGGATCTCCAGCGTTCATCGAAGCCCCGGCATCGAACCCAGACATCGCTTGCATTGGCATGGCCAGAGTGTACTCGATTCCGAAACCGCCTTCGAAGCGTCGAATCTGGCATGTGCTTTGCTAGAGTCCATCCATATTCCGGACCGGTTTTCCAGGCACAGAAGACCGGTTCAAAGAAATTCGCATTCTGATTATGATGTCAGGATCGCGAGAAGTGACGCCAACCCGTTTGATGTACTCAAGGAGTTCCAATGGCTCTCAAGCATCCCAACGCCATCCCTGCGGGCCTCATCCCCGCGGGCACCGACGACAACTTCGACTACTACGCAAAGTACGAGGCTTCTGGAAACACCCTCAACTTCTACTCCGATCCTGAGGGCACCGAAGCAACGACTCCGCCTGGCTGTGTCACCGACAAGAACAAGAAGTTCGGACACATCCTGGTGATGACCAACAACTCAGAAGGTACCTTCGCCGATCCGGCGGTGACATGGGAAGGCCAGGTTCCGAACACGACTCCACCGCCCCCCATCAGCGCCGTCACCCGTTCCACGGAAGGCGAAGGCTTCTCGTTCGTCGACGACAACGACCCGCGACCGGAAAACACGACCACGTATCACTTCACCATCTGGGTACACCCCAACGCGGGCGGCAATCCGACCGGTCATGAAGAAGTCGCGCCTCAGGCCGTGCCGATGGGTCCCGGCCCCGTGGTCATCGGCTTCGGCCCCAGCGGCACAGAGCACGGCTTCGATCCGACCGTGGTCAACAAGGGTGAGTACGGGGGCGACGGCGGCACCGGTAGCTGAACCAGCAACTCCCTGAGCAGCTGCAAAGCAGCGCGGCCGACCACCGCTCAGTTGGTGGTCGGCTGGCTGGCCGCCGCGGAGAGACCCAGGCGCGACCGTAACTCGTCGAACCAGGGAAACGAGAACCAGCGCGGTTCGAAGTCTTGCTCCAGCGCACGCCGAGCGTTGACCAGGGCCGAAGCCTCGTCGCCGACCAGCGCGTAGACCAGGGCCGCCTCGTAGCTCACCTGCGGGTTGTCCGGAAACTGACGCAGTGCCGCCTGTACCGACGCCACGGCCTCCTCGTGCCGCTGCAGGCGGGCCTGCGCCTGCGCCCGCACGGTCAGCAGCGCCTCCGGCCGCGGATCGTCCGCCGCTAGCTCCAAGACGCGCCCGTAGAGCTGCGCCGCGACGTCCTCGTGACCCAGTAACAGCTCGGCATCCGCCAAGTTGAGCGCGGTATAGGGCGACGATGGACCCAGGCCAAAGGCCTGATGGAAGCGCGCGGCAGCCTCCTGGTAGCGCTGCAGCAGCAGGTAAGCTGTGCCTAGGTTGGTCAGCTCGGTAACCTCCGGCGAGCGCTCCACCAACCGCTCGTAGAGCTCGGCCGCACGCTGTGCACTGCCGTTGAGCAGTTCCAGCTGTGCCAGCCGCGACAGGCCATCGAAGTGATCCGGCGCCAGCCGCAGGCCCGCCTCCAGACTGGCACGCGCCCCCTCGACGTCCCCTTGGCGGTAGAGCAGGTCCGCCAGGTCGAAGTAATAGGCCAACGACGGCAGTCTCTCGACCGCCTCACGCATCGCCGCCACCGCTTCCACGCCGCGTCCGCGCCGCTCCAGCAACAAGGCCCCATGCATCAGGCTCAGAGCATTGCCCGGCTCCAAGCGTCGCAGCTTGTCCAAGTGGCCTTCCGCCTCGTCCAGACGGCCAGCGATACGCGCCACCTGTATCGAGCGCGCCAACACCTGCGCATCTTCAGGTGCCAGCTCCCGGGCCCGCCGCAGTGCCGCCTCGGCTCGCTCCAGATCGTCTCGGTCGCGTTGCTCCTGGAAGCGCTGCAGGTAGATCTGCACGCGCAGCAGCGGCGCCGCCAGGAAGCGTGGTGACGACTGCTCCAGGGTCTCCAGGTCGCTCAGCAACTGCGTCGAAGAACGCACCGTCGTCCGCTGTAGGTAGCTCTGGTAGAGGCGCAGGAACCTCTCATAGTCCTCGGCGCGCACCTCCAGATCCGGGACACCCGACTGCAGCCGTTCGTCGGGATAGCCACGTCGCAGGTGGTCGAGTACTGCTCGCGAGGTCACTAGCAGCTGCCGCCGATCGACACTGAAGCTCTCCGTCCACAGCACCCGGCCGTCGCTGCCTCGTACGCGCCGCAGCACCGCCTGACAGGCGCGTCGATCACACTCCAACCGTGACGTCAGAACCTCGTCGGCAGCTACCGTGCGCGCCAGCTCGACCAGGTCTGCTTGCGTACCACCTTCGGCCATGGTCCCCTCCACCGGTGCCAGCCGCCGAAAGCCGAGGATGCCCCGCAGCAAGGCCGTATGGACCGCATTCGCCGTCAACTGCAGATCTTCGCGCTCCTCCTCCTCATCCTGCCCGTTGACCACCACCGCTGTGTGCGGCACCGCGACATAGCGCTGCTCCATCGGCGGTCGCAAGTTCCACCACAGTGCGCCCGCGAGCACAGCAACCGTCAGTGCCAGGATCACGATCCAGCCCGACTTCCTCGCCGAACCCGTCCGCGAAGATACCGTCGATGGCGTCTCCTGGAGGTCTGGCGGCACCGCCGAGGCCGGTTGTGGTTGCTCCCAGGCTGTCGGCCCGGCCGTGGCCTGCTCCCCTGACCCCAGGGTTGGAGCTGCCTGCTGAGCGTAGGATTCGTAGCTTTGCTGCAGCCCGCTCCCGCCATCGAACTGCGCCAGGTCGCGCAGGGCCTGTTCGGCACTCTGCGGTCGCTGCAGCGGGTCCTTCTCCATCAAGCGCTCCACAAAGGCCGAGAGCCCCGGCGGCACCATCGGGTCGAGGAGGTGCGGCGGCGGCGGCTTGGCGGTGCAGATTCGGTGCACGATCATCGCCGGCGCTTCGGCCCGGAAAGGCGAGCGTCCGGTCAGCAACTCATAGAGGATCGACCCCAGAGCAAACAGATCCGTCCGCTGATCCACCGGCCGTCCCAAGACCTGCTCCGGCGCCATCGCGGTCATGGTGCCGGCGATGTGGCCCTCACGAGTCAACCGCGTCTCGTCGACACCCACGCCGAAGCGGCCGGCGATGCCGAAGTCCAGAATCTTGACCTGCTCGCCCTCGTCGCCGGTCTCACCATGGCTGAGCATGATGTTCTCCGGCTTCAAGTCGCGATGCACCACACCCGCCGCGTGCGCCGCCGCCAACCCCCGCAACAACTGCCGCGCCATGCGTAGCACCCGCGACGGCTCCAGCGGCCCGTCGCGCAGAACCTGGCGGAGCGAGCGTCCGTCCACCAATTCCATGACGATCCACTCGCCGCTCTCCTCCTCCACCCAATCGTGCACTTGCACGATCGCCGAATGCCGCAGCCGAGCCACCAGCCGCGCCTCTCGGCGCAAGCGCTTCGCCTGGTTGCCCGAGTCCGTGCCCGGCCGGATCCGCTTCAGCGCCACCGGCCGATCGAGCCGAGAATCGAATCCGGCGTAGACCTCCCCCATGCCCCCCTCGCCCAGGCGGCCTTGCACCTGATAGGGGCCGACAGTCAAGCCCGACTCGGAAGAGATCTCCCCCGACGGGGTCGCCTCGGACAAGTCGAGCTCAGATGGGGGGTGCTGAGGCTCAGTCATCGTAGATCCCGGAACCTTCGGTTCGGAGTCTTGGGATTCTACGCTAATCCTCAGGTCGTCTGCTTTCCGACAGCCGTAGGCGCAAGCTATCCACGATCGCCCACTCATGTCCGTGGATGTCCAACGAACAGGAACGGACACCGAAAAACCGCTCCACAAAGCCGAGAACCAGGCTCTCGGACACTGGCACTACTCTTGCATTTGACCAACACCCACGAGGGTCTCATCGCAAGGCGGTCACCCGCTACGAGAGAACAACAGTTCGGAGCGCTTCGACAGCTTCAGCGTCAACGACAGCTGTCGAAGAATCCCACCCCCTGTTTCAGGGGGCTTTTTTGTTGCACGAATTCCTGAGCATAGAGCTATCATATTTGCGTTCTTATCAGTATCCGCTATGCTTATACCAATCTTCTCCACCGAAATCGAACCGATCTCGGTTTTTTCTCTCTAGGAACGCGGTTGAGTCAGCCAGGAGCTGGCGTTGGGATCTGCATCTCGTCGAGAGCGGCCTGACGGCGGCAGCCTGGAAACCACTGTTTCTCAGGGAGAGCGCATGTCTGAGTCCATTTCCAGAAATCGAGTTCTTACGATCGACCTTGATCGCTCGAGGGCACCTCGCGCCTTCCGTGATCAAAACAGTCTCTGGGCCAGAGATCTTGCCCGCATCTATCGACTGATCAAACATCAGGTCGATTTGATTGCTCCAGACAAGAAAGACGATGAGCAAGAGTCCGAGTGTCGGTCAAAACACAGGAAAAGCGAACGGCCCTGGTTGTCAATCGCAATCTTCGGTCCCTCGGGGTGCGGCAAGAGTTCCCTGCTGCGAACCCTGGTTGGTGATGTCGAGCGGCCACGCCTCCTCCCTGCCAGCTTGCGCAGCAAGGTTGCCTCGCTCCCCGTAACAGATCCGACAACTTGGTCCTCGAACGAGCAGTTCCTCTATGCGTTCTTGGCGAGTGCGTTGGAAAGAGAGCAGGACGCGCAGCACGACGACGAGGGGCCGCGCACGCTGGCGCGAGGACTCACCCCGGTACAGCTCGCCTTCCAGGACGTCAACGAATACCTGCGAGTGGTCGACGACCCAGGCAAGACCGACGAAAACGATCCGCTCGGCTTGAGTTTGCAGAAACTCGAACGCCACACGAGCGGCCTGCGTCTAAGAGCTGCTCTGGGTACGTTCATTGACAGCCTGGCCGCGGCGCTGCAAGCGAAGGTCGTGCTACTTCCGGTCGACGATCTGGACATGGCTCCGGAACACTTGGTGGAGTCACTGCAGGCGTATCAAAGCTTTCTCGTGCACCCAAAGCTCATCCCCATTTTCACGTTCACGGAGCGCATGCCTGAGGAACTGATTGAAGCGCACTTCCGCCAGCGCCTACGGCTCAAGGGGGACTCTGGCTCCCCAAGGGCGCAACGGGAAGACAACGACTACTCCCGCTTGACGATCGCTGAACAGATGGCCGTGCAGTTTTTGTCTCGCTGCTTCCCCGTGCGCAACCGCATTCGCCTGGGTCCAGCTCCAGCACGGGTACAACGCGCTGTCTACCAGAGTAAGCACGGCACTCGGGAAGACAACAGCGAGAATCCCAAGGTCTTGGAACTTCTGATCACGGCCAGCTTCCTCTTGTTCGGTTACCCAGACGAGGAGGATGCACACCGGGTACGTGCTGCGCTGCGCCCCTCTACCCTGCGGCGTCAGCTACAAGTCGTCGACGGCATGGCCGACTGCTTTCTCCACACGCTGCGGTCCCCGCAGCTGGCTCAGATGTCCTTGTTGGAAGACAGCACGAGTGAACAACTGAAGAGCTTGGGACAGCTGGCGGCCGATGACAAGTTGCACCTACCGGCCTTGTCCTTGAAGCCAGGCTGGGACTCCGAGCCCGAGAACCGGCTACGCAACCGCTGGAGCGCTCTGCAGGGGTACCTCCTCGCTCCCAGCCGAGCCAGCAACGACATGAAACGTCCGCACGGAGCCGGGTACTTGAAGCTAGCCCACGAGCTTCGGAAGCTCAATCGCAACGCAACCTGGGGCACGATCTTCGACAGAGCAAGCTGGACCTTGCTCAACGTCCACCGAGATACCCTGCGAGAACTCAGCCTCTATCTCGAAGACCTCTACAGCTGGAGTCCGCGAGAGCTGCGCAGCGTGGTGCTGAACAAGATCCTCAGTCAGCAGGGTGGTGTGAGACGCATGGTCGTCGACCGTTGGCTGAATCGTACCGATTATCGGCGCAGCCAGGTCTTGTCCTTGCTGGCGGCCAATATCTTCCGCCCCTGGATGGTCGGTGAGGAGCCCTATGGTGACGAGGAAGCTGCTGTCCGAGCACAGCAGCGAATCGACAGCCACCCAGAGGAATCCATCGACCAGAGCTGGAATCCCAGCGAGAACAACTCCTATCCGCTTCTCGAACCTGTGCAGGTATGCGACCGTCTCACCATCTCCTCCATTCACGGACTACTTTGGTTTATCGAGGTCACGATGGGTTTCTACCTACCGCAGGTTGTCGCACGCAACTGGCGACTCTCTATTTCAGGTGACGACAACCTCACAGAGCGTTTCAGCGGCAATGGCTGGGACCTGCAACGAGCTCCGGTGAATGCCGTGCGCGTAGCTGATGCAAAGCAGGAAGGCACAGCCTTCGGCATGCTGTTTCTAGATGCCGTGGGCTATAGCCGAGCGCTCGACCCGCAGGACAACTGGCAAGACAAATTGAAGCGCCAGAAAGTCTTACCTCTCCACGAGGACCAGGAAGCAGCGAACTTCGACTTAGAGGCCTTGGCCCAGGAACTGGACGAGCTGCAGCCGGTCGAGCCCAAGACGACACCGGCCGGACGCCTCCTCCTACGCCTCTGGACCTGTTACGGCTTCAGCCAGGGCCGGTACTGGGCCGTTCTCTCGCTGTGGCGGGGTCTCGGCATTATCGGACAAGTCCTGGAACTCGAGTTGCGCAAGCGTCAGCCCTTGGAGAAGCTCGCGGCTTTCTATACCGCGAAGCTCTCAGAGCACACGACTGGTAGCCTGTATCCAAGGCTCACGAACCTCATCAGAGAGCAAGAAGAGAAGGCCAATGCAGAGTCCGCCCCAGACGCCCAGGAACTGGTCAGGATCTATCAGTCGTTGTGCCAAGACCTCGAGCGTCTGCTGCGCTCGCATTGCCTGGCAGGTATGGTCCCGGGTGCATTCCTCGAGCGCACCAAGGAAGAACGCTCCATGCATCTGGCCTTTCCGAGCTGGCAGCCGCATGACCTCGAAACCGAGGGGGCGATCAGGACACTGGCCCAAGACCTGCTCGATTGGCTGATCTTCAACTGGCACGACAAGATCTTTCCCTTGCCTGCTGGAGACATCTGGATCGGTTGGCGCGACGATTTCGTCCGCCGCCTGCACGGGGATCTGATCCTCGGCTCGCTCTGGCCGCATATGAAGGGCAATTATCTGGACAGCCACTTGCGTTACGACTCAGGGCAAGAGCTGGCCTGCCTACGCAGCCTCCGCGTCGACGGTAGTAAGGCCAGCCGACACTTCAACGCCACCCAGATCGCAACGGGAACACATGTCAGCCACTGGACAGCCAGTCTGGCGGTGAGCACTTGGTCCGATACCCTCCTCACGTACTGGCGCGGCTGCCCATCCCTCTTGAAACTCCTTCTCACCTGCCCGGTGTTCTTGAGAAGTCCGCAACGGTTTGGTCCGCTGCCGGTAGACAGCGACTCGCAGCCCCTCAATGAAGTCACCCAGCACGACTTCAGGACCACTCTGCAGAACTTGAGAGACATTCCACAGGCAGACGGTAAGCGCCCCGCGAGCATCGAAGCAACGGGTCCAGAACGTGTCCGACTCGCTTGGCTGCATCGCCTGGCCATTCCAGCGGAAGTTTGGGACACGATCGTCGACTACTGGCAATCCTGTGCAGGAACTCCGCCAGACACAGAACCAGCGCAGCAGACCGGTGACTCTGAGCCAGAAACAGCTGAAGCAGAGGAGGCCGCGGCGGAAGAGCGGCAGGCTCCTGGTACCGGCTCAAGTCCACCTCCCCTCTTGGTCGATGTTCACGACCTGGTACCCGACGAGTTCTGCATCCAGCGCATTCCATTGCAAGTCTTCAGCTTTGCCGGAGATCCTGAGTGACCTCTCCCACGAGCCCTGGCCCCAGGTCTCTGCCGGCACTACCAATCCACATCCTGGGCCACATTGCGCCGATCCTGACCTGGACCGAAAGTGGCAACGTCAGCCGGCTGCCACCGACCTGGCAAACGGAATCCGTCGCCTTTGCCGATCGCGAACGCGACTGGCTGCTACGCGAGCTACCGACCTACTCCTACACCAACGTCCAGGAGATCGTCCGTGGCACGCGCAAGGACCACAGTGGCCCCAAGCCCGTCCGCATGCCTTCAGCTTCTCGCTTCCCTTCCCTGTCGCCACCGGAAGGATTCGACCTGCAGGAGGCTTTTCGGGCCCTCAACCTGTACTTCTTGCTCTGGAACGGCACGGAACCCTGCGTCCGGCAGGGGCGCATGGAAGAACTCCATGAGCTGGCACTTCGGCTACCGGCTGGCCACATCGTGCGCCACTCCCACGCCCGTGCCATTTCGGAGGGTGTCCTCACACTCGAAGACGCTCTGGCTCTACCGGAACAAGTGACCCTGCTGCCCAGCAACTCTCACGGCCTCCGGACGATAGTGCGCAAGGGGCTGAGCGAGAGCCACTTACACCTGACTGGTGTCACCAGTGCCGAGGAAACCTGGGCCAACAACCTGCTCAGTCCAATACCCAGCCGTCCCGTTCATGCCAGGAGCCGTCCCGAACAACGGCTCCTGACTCTCAACCTGTTTGCCGGTAGGTTGCTCGCTCTAGCCGTCTGGTACTCCCTGCAGCCTATCAATACACTCCGGCTCGACCACCTCCTCCTGCTGCAAGGACTCGACAGTCTGTACTTCGCGCGCACTGCAGCCGAAGAGAACTATGCGGTGCTCTGGCTTCATCGCAGCCTCAAACGCACGCTCGAACACACGGCCAAGAAGGCCCTGCCACTGCCGATGGAATACAGTTTTCTTCGTCGTTGGTTGAGTCCGGCCAGTCACCATCTCACACAGCGCGGCAAGTACCTACCCTCCAGCCTTCCAGAGAGCCTTACCGACCGTTGTAGGTACTTGCACAAGCTACACTTGGCCGCTCACCTCCGGCTCGTCCAGCTTCCGCACCACCCCCGGAACGCCCCTCCGAGGCAAACCTCCCCGACAGGTCGTGACGGCCACTACACACCCGACCACCGCTGGTTCTTCTTGCACGAAACACTCTTCCGTTACCTGGTGTGCCGCACGCACCACTGGCAGATGACGGCTCAACAAGGGGCCACCACTGGTCTGTCTTACTTCCGTACCTACTACAGCTCCCAGCACCGGAAGCTGACCAAGATCAACGACTTTCAGTACGCCCGGCTTGTGTTTTCGCAGCTGCGACGCTGGCGTGGTCTGCGCGTCCTCGAAGGCCGGGTTGCTCCCCCAAAGCGGGCACAGCAGCTAGCTCACTGGATTCTGGCCTACGCACAGCAGGAGGATCGCCGTATCCGCAAGTTCGGCTTGGTCGTGCACTTCAAGAAGGAAGACGAAGACCAAGAAGAACGCCCGCTACGCAGTTCACGTGGCCTCCGCCTGCGCTGGGGAAAGCGGCGACGCCTGGTACGAGACGAAGGTCTTCGCCTGTACCGACTACTGCAGAGCCCGACTCCGGTGACGCCGTTTGTCGTCGGCATTGATGCCTGTAACCTGGAGCTGGCGACCCCTCCCGAAGTGTTCGCTCCAGTCTTTCGCTTCCTACGAGAACTGCCGATCTCACTGAAGGGCAATAATCGGCGCTACGCTCCCTACTTCGAGCTCGACCCGGTAATCCGCAAGCTAGCAGAGAACCGCCGTTTGGGCATGACCTACCACGTCGGTGAGGACTTCCGACACCTGCTTTCCGGACTGCGTGCCATCCACGAGGTCGTTCTGTTCTTGGAACCGCAGCCAGGTGACCGCCTCGGTCACGGCACCGCGCTGGCCCTGCAGCCACGGGACTGGCTAGAACACAACGGGTACCAGGCCGTCGTACCCCGCCTGGAGTGGCTCGACACGCTCGTCTGGGTCCACCATTTCCTGGGTCCCGGTGACGATCTCGTCGGCGAGCTCGGTATCGAGGACGAGATTCAGCGCCACAGTTGGAAGGTCTACAGCGAGGCCCTGAGGCGGCTGGACCACAATCATACCCATCCTCTCGATCAAGATCTGCATCCGCTCAGCTTGTGGGACGCCTGGTATTTGCGACAACTCGACCCTTATTGTGTCGACCTACCCAAGCTGCGGAGTCGCGAGTTGGGGCTACGCCCCCTACGCAGTGCATCGGAAGAGAGCCGGCGCTGGTACTCAGTGCAGGATCGCGTCTTGCAGCACATTAATGAGACCGTCGGGTCGCGCAACGCGTACCTACTGCTTGCGCTCTACTGGCTCAGCCCGCTAGTTCGAGAAGCTGGCAATGAGATCCTGGTCATCAACATGCAGAAGCAGCACCGGCAATGGCTCGAGCTGTGCCAGCGCGTCGAGGAACGCATGAAGGACCTGATCCATGAACGTGAGCTTGTCGTCGAGGTCAACCCCTCAGCCAATCGCATCATTGGTCCGATGGCACGCTACGGCCAACACCACGTCTTCCAACTGACGCTCGACGAGAACCGCCGACTGTCCCGCAAGGTTCGCGTGTCGGTCAACACGGACAACCCAGCCGTTTGCAACACCACTCTGGCCCATGAGCACTACCTACTTGGCGAGATCCTGATCGGGCAAGGCGTGCCGGAAGCCGAGGTGGCGAAATGGTTGGAGTGGCTGCGCAGCAACGGCGAGGAATACAACTTCGTACGCCGACTACGAACTCCGGAAGAGGATTCGGACACCAAGAAGCTCTTCGACTGGTTGCGCAACATTCGTCCGACGGTTCGAGACGCTGAGACGCGTCAGAGCAAACTCGACGCCTTCCATACCTGGCATCAGCGAACTCGCCTCCGTAGCCAGGGCTTCGAGCCCGATCTGATCGAGCAACACCCCGAAGTCCTGGACCGTATCCTCAGCCTCGAACAGCAGCTCGAGCACCAGCGAATCGCTCACGAGGACGAGATAGCCACCCGCCACCAACTCGACCAGGAGTATCGGCAGGTCCTCGACCGATACAAAGCCGAATTGGCTGAACGCGATCGCCTCTGGGAAGAGGTGAAGAAACTACGACGAACTGCTGCTGGCACCTGATCTCGGTACCCTCCGGGTTCAGTGCCCCGCGAGTCGCAACTGCTTCCTGAGCCACTCGGCTTGACGCTGGATCTTCTCGTACTCTTTGGTATTCAGCCTCTGCCAAGCCAAGATGCACAGCAGCATCAAGACGAGGCCAGCGAGGTTGCCAGCCGAGATTTTCCAGTAAGCCCAATCCGGGGCGTTCGGAGATAAAAACACCCACAGGTTGAAGCTGACTACCAAGCAAGCACTGTTCAAGGCCCAACCGCGGCAGATGCGTAGCCGACTACGGCCGTACTCCAAGTGTGCCCACAGGGCAGAGCCGTAGTGCACTAGGGTCCTGCGATCGTGATGATAGCTTTCGAACTTACCTCTGTAGACCAGATTGAAATGCTTCTTGTCCTGCCTGTCGAAAAGCCAGTCTGCCACTCGATCCGTGATGATCCCCAGCAGATAGGCAAAGGTAAGGACAGGCAACAGAGTCGTGATCGACGAGACACTGCCACCGAGATTCCTGGGATCGTAGCCGAAAAGAGTCGCCCCCAATAGAAACACCCACGCCAATGTGCCAAAGCCAATAACCAGCAACTCCACGAAGAACTGCGTGGTTGCCATGGTCCCACCTGAATCAGACATCGACACCTCCTTTGAAACTGAGGAAGCTGGTAGCGACAGTAGAGTCAATGAACTTTAGCATGCAGCGTGGCGTGAAACAGCTTCCTCACTGGTAACGCGGCTGATGAATTCAGTGTACGCTCAGCCGGTCGCGGCCATCACCGGTACCGACAGGCCCCAAATCTTCTATGCCACCCAGAAAACCCGGCAAGCACGCGCTGCTCTTCATCTTCATCACGGTCCTGCTCGACTCGATCGGCCTCGGCATCATCATCCCAGTGATGCCAGAACTGATCATGGAACTGACGGGCGAGGGACTGGGCAAGGCCGCGACGTACGGTGGCTGGATGCTCTTTCTGTACGCCGCAGTGCAATTCCTATGCGCACCGCTGATCGGCAACCTGAGCGATCGCTTCGGTCGTCGGGTGGTGCTGCTGATGTCGCTGTTCGCCTTTGGTTGCGACTACTTGCTGATGGGTTTCGCACCGACGCTGAGCTGGTTGTTCGTGGGTCGCTTCATTGCCGGCATCGCCGGCGCGACGTACAGTCCGGCCTACGCTTTCATCGCGGACATCAGCACACCCGAGAAGCGCCCGCAGAACTTTGGCCTGGTCGGCGCTGCGTTCGGCATGGGCTTCATCCTCGGACCGGTGATCGGTGGCCTGCTGGGCGACTTCGGCCCCAGAATTCCATTCTTCGTTGCCGCGGGCATCGCATTTCTCACCTTTGCCTACGGCTTCCTCGTGCTACCCGAGAGTCTGCCTGAAGACCAGCGCCGCCCTTTCCAACTGAGCCGTGCCAATCCACTCGGGACCTTGCTGCACCTGCGTAAGTTTCCGGCTCTCATCGGCGGGCTCGGAGTCCTGTTCCTTTACTACATGGCACACCACGTTTGCCCGGCAACATGGTCTTACTTCACCATCGAGCGATTCGGCTGGAGCGAACGGCAGATAGGCTACTCACTCGGCGGCATCGGTCTGGCCATGGCCTTCAGCCAAGGCTACCTGACCCGGGTCCTGATTCCTCGTCTCGGACCCCGACGAGCAGCGGTGCTGGGTATCGTCGCCGCGAGTGTGGCCTACGTGGGTTTCGCCTTCGCGACTGCCGGTTGGATGCTCTTTGCCTGGATGACCCTGTGGGCACTGTGCGGGCTGACGGCTCCCTCGATCCAGGGCATCTTGTCGAGTCGGATCCCAGCCGATGCACAGGGCGAGTTGCAGGGCGGAATCGCCAGCCTCGGTAGCTTGGCGGCAATCGTGGCGCCGCCGGTGATGACGCAACTATTCGGTTACTTCACGTCGGCCAAAGCGCCCGTGTACCTGCCGGGCGCCGCTTTCCTCTTGGCGGCGATTCTGCTGCTGGTGGCGTTGCTCTTGGTTCGCCGGTCGCACTGACCTTGGCTGTGAGCTGCCGCGAGGCGCCGAGTTCCGCAGCCAACTCTAGGATCTACTCTCCGCCAAGGGCTCGGATTTGCGCCACACGCTGGCGTAGGTTGTCGTCCTTGTCGATCGAGAAGCTGCGGCCGTGTCCCAGTTCCTCGCGCAGGAAGCGGCTGAGATCCGCAGCAGTCTCTTGCATCGCAGCCTCGACGCTGGCCGCTGCCTGGGTGTCGAAGCAGCGGTAGACAACCTCACCAGCGTCCGGATCGAATTCCCAGAAACCGGCGATACGGTCGTTGTTCGCCGAAAATAGCTTACAGGCCAGGCAGATCAGGCGGCAGCTCGACACCTTCGAACGGATCGGACGCCGGCAGTCGCCACAGGTATTGCTCGCTGTCGAGCCGCCGGCCGACAAACGCGCGTTCGAGGCGGCCAGCAAATTCGAGAGCGCGGAGCGCCGGCGGCAGGGTCGACGAGAGGCCGACCTTCTTGCCGACTTCGCCGAGGCTTCGCACCAGACCTTCAGGGAGCGCTTGACGTAGTTGCGTCGGAGTCATCGGACCGGCCGCCAGCGCGTCGATCACGGCGTTACCGACCTGCTCCAGCTCTCCGGGCCGAATGCCTGTCTTCTCTTGCTCTCGTTCGGTACGCTTGCGACCGAGGTGCGCGGCGAGTCGCAGGGACGCGGCCTGCACGCGCCGAGGTACTAGGTAGATGCAGCCGCGCACCGACGGTAAGACACGCAGGTCTCCACGCTCGACCGCGGCGTCGAGCTCGGCTCGTTGCAGGCCCGGGATACGGGCGCGTAGCGCGACGTAGACGTCGACCCCACCGAGCGTCCGCACCAAACCGGTCCGCTCGACAAGGCTCTCCAAACAGGGAGAGTTGCCAGACGCCAGGGCGCTACCGTCATGGCTAGCGCCCCGCCCGAGCCCCTGCGCCTGCAGCATCCCTTGCCGGGCTTGCTGCGAACTCAGTCGCAGTGTCGTCGTTGCCGATCGAGTCTTGCCCGCTTGCATGGATTCCCTCCAGAGTTGCCGCGCAACCTACCACAGCCCCATCGTGTCGACTCACCAGGCAGGCGCGCGCCTGGGCTAAGATGGCTCGCAACACCTGTAAGGAGATCTCGACTATGCCCCAGCTGCGCCGCCTCGTCGTTCCGGCCCTCTTGATTGTCAGCTCCCTGAGCCTCGGCTACGCCCTCGGTGTCAGCCAGAGTCTCGACGCGCAACCAGACCTGCGCCAGGTCGATGAAGATCAATTACCGCTGAGCGTCGTCGGGCCACCAGGACGTCCAGCGCACACGGTCTACATGTACCGGCGGGCCGAGAAGGAAAAAGCGGCCAAGGCGATGACCGAACTGCACGCCTACATGGCCAGCAAAGGCTATACCTTCTCGGACCTGGAACCGTACCTGGAGAACTCGGATCTCGAAGGATGGTGGATCACCTACGTAGCGCTCGATTCGCCGTAGCCGGCAAGTTCCGGTTGCCGGTAAGTCCGGTGCCACACTTGTCGGCACCACCTACCGCGAGTCGCGTTCTCGGAATAACCAGGGCGAATACCTTGCCCCGCTCATGGTATCCTCAAAGGATTATGCGTACCCTGATTTCACTTGCCCTCTCCTCGACGCTGGTTGTGGCCGCCGGCCTACCCATCGACGAGGCTCTGGCGAACGATTCTGCTGGTGACCCTCAAGCTCCCTCTCATCTTGCCAACATCCTCGAGAGGGGCGAGCTACACATGCTGTGCTTTCCGAAGCTCGACGGTCCGTACGTACGGCCGCGACTGGAGGTACTGCGGGAGCGGGGAGTGCCGCTCAACGAGCTGCACGATCCCGAGGCCTACGCGGGCATCGACGTCGACCTGGTGCGCGGCTTCGCTGCCGATCTCGGGGTGGAGCTGGTGATCCAGCCGATCACGACGTCGTACCAGGATCTGGTGAAGGCGCTGGTCGAGGGGCAAGGCGATCTCATCGCCAGCTCGCTGACCATCACCGACAGTCGCGAAGAACTTCTCGACTTCTCCATCCCGACCGAGACCGTCTGGGCAGTTGTCGCTGTGCCGCCGGATGTCATGATCGAGGATCTCGACGATCTGGTAGGTACCCGCGGCGCCGTAATGCGCGGCTCGAGCCACCAGGAGTTGCTCGAGAAGCTCAACCTGGAAGGCATCGAGTTCGTGCTCACAGACTTCAGCCTCGAGAACTACGAACGTCTGGTCGATGGCGAGGCCGACTTCCTGGTGATGGACTCCAAGGCCGAGATCGGCCAGGCGCCGGAACCAGGGCTGGACAAGGCCAAGGTGGTGCTGCGACTGAGCCAGACTTCGTACGCTGTCGCCCTGCCTTCAGGAAGTGACCTGAAGCCGCGGCTCGACACCTACCTGCGATCACAGCAGAGGCCGGCCGACTGAAGTTCGCCTCTGCTCAGCGTACCCTTGATCGACTCGGCGATGCTCCTTAGCCACGGAACCGGCGTCGCGATCCAGCTGCGACGTTGGCTCTGAGGCTCTACCGACTACGATGCTTGACAGAGACCTCCGTCTTCATGCCTTGAGACTGCGAGCCACCTGGCTTGCCGCGGGGATCGTGTGCCTGCTGAGCTGCGGCTTCGTGCTCGACAGCTTGGCTGCCGAGCCGATCAGACAAGGGCCGCAAGGTGGGGATGCTGGCGGCTTCGATCACGGGGACTGGACTCTGGTTCTCGAGCGCTTCGTCGACCGCCAAGGCTTGGTCGACTATGCGGCATTGGCGAAGAATCGAGCGACCTTCGACCGCTACCTCGAGCGCATCAAGAAGGTCAGCCCCCGCTCGCATCCACAGCTCTTCCCGACCCGCGACGACGCCTTGGCCTACTACCTCAACGCCTACAACGCCTTGGTCTTCGAAGGCGTCCTCGGGCGAGGACCGGAGGAGACGAGTGTCTGGCGCGGTATCGTGTCCGGCTATAGCTTCTTCGTCCGTATGCGCATCCGGATCGGCGGCGAGACGATGAACCTCAAGTCGCTCGAGGACGACATCGTGCGCGCCGAATTCCAGGACCCACGGATCCACGCAGCGCTCAATTGCGCCTCAATCGGTTGCCCACGCCTGCCGCGCGAGGCCTTTGTCGCAGATCGCCTCAGTCACCAGCTCGACTCTGCGATGACGGAGTTCGTCACCGACTCGCGACATGTGGAGCTGGATACCGAAGACCGCACAGTAACCCTGTCGCAGATTTTCGAGTGGTTCGCCGAAGACTTCCTCACCGATGAGCAGAATCAAGGCGCGGACGAACCGTCTGTCCTCTCCTACATCAACCGCTACCGCGACGGCGCGGGACCGATCCCTGAAGACTATGCGGTGCGCTACTCTGAGTACGACAAGCGCATCAACAGCGTGGGTGTCGGAGCGCCAGCCGGCCCCTGATCTATCCGATCGGCTGCCTACCCCTTAGAGTTTCCCCATGATCGTTCAGAAATTCGGTGGTTCCTCCGTCGCCACACCGGACCGCATCCGCCGCGTCGTCCAGATCGTCGCGAATGCCAGCACGCGTGGCCCCGTAGCGATCGTGGTCTCGGCACTCGGCGGCGCAACCGATGCTTTGCTCGACGCTGCCGCGACAGCGGCGCGCGGCGAGGCCGGCTGGCGCAGAGGGTTGAGTGACCTGGCACTGCGCCATCGCGACGCAGCGACCGAGTTGGCGCTGCCCGAAGAGTTGAAGAACCTGCGCCTGCAACAAGAGGCCGCTTTCAGTGAGCTTGGCGACTTGTTGCACGGCATCGAGCTGGTGCGCGAGGCCAGCGCCCGCACACGCGACAGTCTGAGCAGCTATGGCGAGCGGTTGTCCGCACCGCTGGTGGCAGCCGCGCTGCGCCGGCACGGCCTCGATGCCCGAGCCTGCGACGCCCGCGAGCTACTCGTCACCGACGCCAGCTTCGGTCAGGCACGCGTCGACATCGAGCAAAGCTACCAACGGGTGCGCCAGCACTTCGAGTCTGCGGCGTCAAGAGCCGCCGGGGCACCGATCCAGGTGGTGACCGGGTACATCGCGGCCACACCGCAGGGGGAAACGACGACGCTGGGTCGCGGCGGTTCGGACTACAGCGCGTCGCTGCTGGGCGCGGCGCTCGCTGCCGAGGCGGTGGAACTGTGGACCGACGTCGACGGTGTGATGAGCGCCGACCCGCGCCTGGTCGGGGACGCACGCTCTTTGCCACACTTGACGTACCCCGAGCTGATGGAGCTGTCGCACTTCGGCGCCAAAGTCGTGTATCCGCCGAGCGTCCACCCGACGCGCCAGGCGGGCGTACCGTTGCTGATCCGCAACACGCTCAACCCAGATTTCGAGGGCACGCGCGTCACGGCTGAGCCACCAGCCGACACAGCACCGGACGGCACACCGCTGCCAGATGCCTGCGGAATCTCGGCCATTCGCAGTATCTCGCTCCTGCGCCTGGAAGGCGACGGCATGGTCGGGGTTCCGGGTATTGCCATGCGCCTCTTTGGGTCTCTGGCGCGGCGGGAAATCAACGTCATCCTGATCAGCCAGGCGTCCTCGGAACACTCGATCTGCTTCGCGGTGGCACCGGAAGCCGCGCAGGCGGCAGTCGACGCTCTGGACGCCGAGTTCCAGCTCGAACAGCAAGTTGGCCTGATCGATCCGCCGCTGGTCGAAACGGGCCTGTCGGTGGTCGCCGTCGTCGGTGCGCGACTGCGTAGGCACGCGGGCGTTGCCGGCAAGATCTTTGCCGTCCTGGGTGACAACGGCGTCAACGTACGCGCCATCGCCCAGGGCTCCTCAGAGCTGAACGTATCGCTGGTGGTCTCCGAGACACGCCTGAAGGCGGCGCTCAACGCCCTGCATCGAGCCTTCTTCACCCCGCGACGCTGCGTCGAGGTCGCTCTCGCAGGCGTCGGTCGGGTCGGCGCCGCGCTACTGCAACAGTTGACGGAACAGGCACCTCGGCTGGTACAAGAGCTTGGCATCGAGCTGCGGCTGGTGGCCCTGGCCGGTCGGGCTGGCGTCCTGCGCGCCGCCGAAGGCGAATCCCTGGATTTCAGCACGGCGCTGGGTCAGCTGCGCCAAGCAGCCTCGGCCGGGCAACCCGCGCTGGACTCCTTGGAGGATCTGCGCCTGAGCTGGACACAGGACCCGCGACCAGGCCGAGTCTTCGTCGACTGCACCGCCTCCGCAGCCGTCGCCGCCGAACACGCAACGCTGCTGGCGGCGGGCGTCCATGTCGTCACCGCCAACAAGCTGAGAGTTGCCGGCAGCCTGGCCGACTACCGGCCGCTGATCTGGCCACGACGCCAAGCCCCCGGCCCTGCTGCCGGGCGTCTGTACTATGAAGCCACGGTGGGTGCAGGCTTGCCTGTGGTACGCACGCTGCAGGATCTGCGCCGTACGGGCGACCGTATTCAGCGCATCGAGGGCCTGTTCTCGGGCACCCTGAGCTTCCTCATGGATCGCTTGCACAGCGGGCTGAGCTTCAGCGCCGCGGTGCGCGAGGCACACGAGGCCGGCTACACCGAGCCCGATCCGCGCGAGGACCTCTCCGGCCGCGACGTCGCGCGCAAGCTGCTGATCCTCGCCCGCCTGGCCGGCTTCGAGATCGAACCGGAGGCCGTAGCGGTCGAGCCCTTGCTGCCCCCGGACCCCTGGGCTGCGTATTCTCTGGATGAGTTCTGGCAGCACTTGGATTCGCTCGATGCCGAGTTCGAGCAGCGACGAGTGGAGGCTGAAGCCGCGGGCCAGCGACTGTGCATCCTCGGCCGTCTGGATGCCGATGGCGCCACCGTCGAGCTGGCCGCTGTCGCCTCGGATCATCCCGCCGCCGCCGTGCGCGGCAGCGACAATCTGATTGCTTTCAGCACAGACCGGTACGACCCATCACCGCTGGTGGTGCGCGGACCGGGGGCTGGCCCCGCGGTGACCGCCGGTGGCGTCTTCTCGGACCTACTCCGAGCAGCGATCGAAATCCGCCGGGAAACGCCATGAGCTTCACGCGCATTCCCGTCGCCGTTCTCGGCGCCACCGGCAGTGTCGGTCAGCGCTTCGTCTCTCTGCTCGCCAACCACCCGTGGTTCGAGTTGCAGGCCGTCACCGCCTCCGAGCGCTCCGCGGGCTCGTTGTATGGTGACACGACCCAATGGCTGCAGACCACGCCGCTGCCGGCCTACATCGCGGGGCTGAAGGTCCTACCGACCGAGCCGCGGGCGGTGCTCGCCTCCGGGGTCCGGCTGGTGTTTTCGGCCCTGGGCAGCGACGTGGCGCGCCAGGTCGAGCGACCGCTGGCTGCGGCCGGTGCTCTGGTGGTGTCGAATGCTGGAGCTCACCGCATGGATCCGGACGTTCCGCTGGTGGTACCCGAGGTCAACCCCGATCACGTCAACCTGGCCGCCGCCGCTCAGGACAGCCCCGGAGCGCTGCTCACCAATCCCAACTGCTCCACCATCGGCCTGGTGATGGCGCTGAAACCGCTGGTCGACGCCTTTGGGCTGCGCACGGTCTCGGTGGTCACTCTGCAAGCCGTCTCGGGCGCCGGCCTGCCCGGCGTGCCGAGCGTGCAGATCCTCGACAACCTCGTGCCCTACATCGGTGGCGAAGAAGAGAAGGTCGAGAGCGAGACACGCAAGATCCTCGGCACCCTGAGGAGACAGAGCATCACGCCACACCGCCTGGGGATCAGCGCTCAGTGCACGCGGGTGCCGGTGATCGACGGCCACACCGCCTGCGTGTCGGTCGAATTGGACAGCGATGCAGATGCCGTAGAGCCCGCCGATGTCCTCGCTGCCTGGCGCGACTTCACGGCCGCACCGCAGCAGCTCGGCCTGCCGACAGCTCCACGCCGCCCGGTGCACGTACTCGACGAGGTAGACGCACCGCAACCGCGCCTGCACCGCGATCTCGACGGCGGCATGGCCGCCAGCGTCGGCCGCCTGCGTCACTGCCCGCTGCTGCACTACAAGTTCGTCACCCTGTCGCACAACACTCTGCGCGGCGCCGCGGGCGGCTCCTTGCTGCTCGCCGAACTGGCCGTCGCACGAGGCTTGCTGCAGGGCGTCACGCCACCCCAGAGCTGAGACGGGAGCCACCGTGGACCCACACCAGACTGTACGAGCCTTCGCCCCGGGATCGGTGTCCAACGTCGGTCCCGGCTTCGATGTCTTCGGTTTCGCCGTCGACGGCGTGGGCGACACCGTAGAAGCACGCCGCCGCGAGCAACCCGGAGTCGTCCTGACCGACATCACCGGTGACGGGGGTCGTCTGCCGCGCGAGGCTGAGCGCAACACCGCCGGCATCGCTGCCCTGCAGCTCTTGCGGGCCGCCCGCGAGCGGATGCAGCTGGAAGGTGCCAGTAGCGAGCTGCCCGGCGTCGAGCTGACGCTACACAAGGGCATGCCGCTGGCCAGCGGTCTCGGTTCCAGCGCCGCCAGCGCCGTCGCCGCGGTGGTCGCCGTCGACGCACTGCTCGGTACCACCCTGCCCCAGGAGACACTGCTGCGCTGTGCCGTCGAGGGCGAGCGCGTGGCCTGCGGCTCGGCGCACGCGGACAACGCCGCACCGTCACTCTACGGCGGCTTCGTGCTGGTGCGCGGCGCGCCCGCGGGCGGTGACGCTGGCGCTCATGGAGTCACGCAGCTGCCGGTACCAGAAGGACTGACCTGCGCCCTGCTGCATCCGCACGTCGAGGTCGAGACCCGCGCCGCACGCGAGGCCCTCGGCGACCGCGTGGCGCTGGCCGCCGCGGTGCGCCAGTGGGGCAATGCCGCCGCCCTCGTAGCATCGCTGTTCCGTGGTGATCTCGACTTGCTCGCTTCGGCGCTCGAAGATAGCGTCGCCGAGCCAGTGCGCGCCCGCTTCGTGCCCGGTTTTGCGGCCGTGCGCGCCGCCGCCCTGGACGCCGGGGCCCTCGGCTGCGGCCTGTCCGGCTCGGGGCCGACGATCTTCGCCCTGACCCGCGGCCGGGCCGGCGACATCGCGACAGCCATGCGCGAGGCTCTGACCGCTGCCACCGGCATCGATGGCGATCTCTTCACCTCCGACGTCGACGCCCCAGGTGCGCGCGTGGTCGACATTGAGAACGGGTGAGGCCGCGATGCGCTACCTGAGCACGCACGGAAACAGCCCGCCGGCCTCTCTGATCGAGGCCCTGACGCGAGGCCTGGCACCGGACGGCGGTTTGTACGTGCCGGAACACTTTCCGAACCCCGCCTTGCCGGATGCGGCTTCGCCGGATGCACCCGTTTCTCCAGATGCGCTAGCAGCCGCGGCCAGCGCCACTCTGCTCCAGCCTTTCGTGCAGGAACTCTCGCACGACGAACTCCGTGCACTACTCGCCGAGGCCCTCGACTTCCCCATCCCTTTGCTGCAAGTGAGCGAGCGCATCTATGTGCTGGAGCTGTTCCACGGCCCAACGCTGGCCTTCAAGGATGTCGGAGCCCGCGTTATGGCACGCCTGCTGGCGCGCCTGGGTGGCACTGCCGAGTCCACAGACAGCAACAACGCAGACTGCCCCGTGACCATCCTCGCTGCCACCTCCGGAGACACCGGCGGTGCCGTCGCCGATGCTTTCCACGGCGTCGCCGGCACACGCGTCGCGGTGCTCTACCCGCGCGGCAAGGTCAGTGCACTGCAGGAACGGCAGTTCGCGACGCTGGGCGGCAACGTGCGCGCCTTCGCCGTCGAGGGAACGTTCGATGACTGCCAGCGGCTCGTCAAGGGGGCCTTCGCCGATGCCGAGTTGCACCGGCGCTTGCGTCTGACCTCGGCCAACTCGATCAACCTCGGTCGCCTGCTGCCGCAGATGCTCTACTACTTTCATGCGGTGACCGAACTGCGCCGCCTGGGGAAGCTACCCTTGCGAGCCGAGGCCCTTCGCTTCGCCGTGCCGAGCGGCAACTTCGGCAACTTGACGGCCGGCCTCTACGCCCGGCAGCTCGGCCTGCCGTGCGGCCGCTTCATCGCCGCCACCAACGCCAACGACGTCGTGCCCGAGTACCTGCAAGCTGGTGTCTACACGCCGCGTCCCTCCGTCGCCACCCTGAGCAATGCCATGGACGTCGGCGATCCGAGCAACCTAGCCCGGATCTTGCACCTCTTCGACCGCGACCTCGACGCCATCCGCCGGCACGTCGAGGCCCGGCGCTGGGACGACAACGCTACCCGCGACGCCATTCGTCAGCTGACCCGCGAACACGACTACATCGCCGATCCGCACACCGCTGTCGGCTGGCTCGGTGCACAAGCGGCACTGCAGGACGACGAGATCGGCATCGTGCTGGCCACAGCCCACCCGGCCAAGTTCCGAGAGGCTGTGGAGCCCCTCGTCGGCCACCCGCTAGACGTTCCCGACCGCCTCGCCGCCGGACTCGATCGTCCGCTGCTCAGCCAGCCTCTGGTCGCCGACAGCTGCGCCTTCGAGCAGGCTCTCGTGGCCTGGTAGCCTTCCAGGCTGTCGCGGCTAGTAGCCTTCCAGGCTGTCGCGGCTAGTAGCCTTCAAGGTTCTCGCGGCTAGTAGCCTCGACCTCTGCTGCCAACCACCGGGTAGGCGGGCCGCACAGCACAAATCCCCTGTACAGCAAAAAAGCACTGTGCTAGCCTTATGCACATGTGATGATTTCAGGGCACTCCTCCAGAGTGTCCGTACTGGTGTCTACACCAGTGCACTGCAAACTACAGGGTCCTGAACACAATTCCATGCATCCGGCGCAGTGCGTCGCGTACGAGCGCTGTCAGCGTCGAACATAAGCCTATCCCCCCAGGGTTATACCCAGGGAAACTCTGAAATCTGTGGAACTGCCTCCGTTCACGATCTGGACGGAGGCACTTTTTTTCCCGGCAGAAAGACCCCCATCAAGGCTGGCGGCGGAAGCGTCCGCTCAGGCGCCCCGTCCAAGTGCGCAGTTCCGGCAGGTCCAGCCACCAGGCCAGCAGCAAATAGCCACTGGCAAAAACTCCCAGGATGACTGGACCGCTGGCCAGGATCGGCCAGGGCGGCAAGAACCACCACAGCAGTGCCGCCGGCAGCGTCGCGGCGAGCGCCAGCGCCAAGAGCTTGCCGACGACCGCTGTCGGCAGTCGGAATTCCGGTAGCCTGAGGCGCAGCGAGCGACTCAGCAGCGCGACTTCGAGCCAGGCTCCGACCGCTGAACCCAGGGCCAGCCCGGGGGCCCCCAGGAACAGCATCCGCTCCTCGTCCGCGAGATCGAGGCGCAGCAAGTCGGCGACGGCGAAGCGGTCGAGCCAGTACATTGCTGCCGCCCCCACAACCGCGGCGACGGCGACGCGCATGCCCGCAATGCGCGCCGGCGTCTTGGTGTCGCGCAGGGCAAAGAAGAGATTCTGCAGCAGGCGCGACGCCGCGCTGCCGGGCAACCCGAGCGTGTAGGCGCACAGCACCAGATAGACCAGCCAGTTGTCCTGCAGCCCGAACTGGCCGTGGCGGAACATGACGCCCACGAGCAAGAAACCGAAAGCCAGATAGCCGATAGTCGTCGGCGCCACCAGGAAGGCGATCTGGCGCAAACCCACCTGGCTACGCTCGACCAGCTTGCCTCGGGCCTCCGCGTCTCCCGCCCCCTCGCCAGCGCCACGCGCCCGGGACAACTCCGGCAACTCGGCCGCCGCGACCGACATGGCGAACAGGCTGATCGGCAGCGCGTAGAGGATCGAGCCCCAACGAATCGCGCCCAGCGCCCCCACTGCCAGCAGAGTCGCCAGCAAGTGGTCGAGATAGAGTGACAGTTGCACAACCCCCCGCCCCGCCAGCGCCGGCCCGAAGGCGCGCAGCACGCCGCGAACCCCGGCAACTCGAGTCGAGAAGGAGAGCCGGAAACCGCGCAGCAGGCGTGCCGCTGACGGCACCTGGACGAAGAACTGCAGTCCCCCCCCGATCAGCGCTCCGAAACAGGCAGCGAACAGCACCCGCGTGCGTGCCGCATCGCCGGCACCGGCCGTCAACCAGGGACCGCCCGCCCACAGCACGGCCGCGATGACCGCGGCGTTCCACAGGACCGGTGCGAAGTACGGCAGGAAGAAGCGTCGGTGGCTGTTGAGCACACCTAGCGTCCAGGCACTGAGCACCAGCAAGCCGGTCATCGGGAAGATGATGCGCACCATCGAGACCGCCAGCTCGAAGCGGTCGACGGTCAGCTCACCAGCGGCTACCGCTTCGGCGTCACCAAGGTAGCCGGCGGCGAAGATCGCCACCAGCGGCCGCGCCAGCAGAATGCCGAGCAGCGTCAGAAGCGCGGCGAGCGCCAACAGCAGGCCGAAGATGGCGCCGGCCAGCCGGCCTGCCTCTTCCTCCTTGCCCTCTTCGAGCAGGCGCGCGTACGCTGGGATGAAGGCTGCACTCAGGCTTTGCTCACCGAGCAACACCTGCAGCGCGTTGGGAGCCCGGAAGGCGGTGGTCAGAACGTCCGCGTGCGGGCTGACACCGAAGCTGAACGCCAGCACCTGCTCGCGGATCAGCCCGGCAATGCGGCTGGAGAAGATGCCAGCAGCGACCTGGACGGCCCGATTCTGGCTCACATCGAGATCGACCCTTTGCGAAAGTCGGTCTTCCCCAAGAGGACATTGACCAGCACCGGGGAGCCTTCCTTCGCCAGCCGCTTGGCCTCAGCAAGGACGGAGGGTAGCTCGCTCTCGTGCTCAATCTTCAAACCCTTGGCCTCGACACGCTGGCTGGCACCGTCCGACGCGCGCTCGGCGCTGAACGCCTCGACCACGCGGTGGTAGTCGGTGCGTTCGAGAATGCAGCCGACGTCGTCTTCCAGGATCTCGATCTGCTCGCGCAGGATCTGCATCCAAGCACCATCGTTGCCGACCACCGCGATCACCGGGATACCGTGGCGCACGAAGGTGTCGAACTCGGCGATCGTGTAGCCAACGGAGCCGTCACCGTAGAGGATCCAGGTTTCAGCCTCTGGGCGGCAGAGCTTGGCGCCGAGGGCGAAACCAGCACCAACGCCGAGAGTCCCGAAGGCGCCCGGGTCGAGCCAGCGCAAGGGGCCCCGCGGCTGGACGATGTAGGCGGCGGTACCAACGAAGTCCCCACCGTCGGCGATCAGCACGCTATCGTCGTCGAGCACGTCTTCGAGCGCTCGGCACACCGCCAGCGGGTTGCAGTTGTCGTCCGCCCCACCACCCGAGGCGGGCGCGCTCGCCTGTTCGGCGATCTGGGCGTTGCGCTCATCATCGCGCTGGCGCAGACTGGCCAGCCAGTCGCTCCACTCGTCGCCGTCGCGCTCCACCTGGCCCGCCAGCGTCTCGATGAAGAGACCGGCATCGGCACGGATGCCGAGGGTCGGCTTGCGGTTGAGCTTGAGATCCTGGGCACTACGGTTGACCGAGATCAAGGCGGCGCGCGCGTTGATGCTGCGGCCGTAGTCGAGCCGGAAGTCGCACGGGAACCCGGCCAAGATAACGACGTCAGCTTCCTTCAGCGCCAGCTTGCGCTTGTGCCGCAGCTGCAGCGGATGGTCCTTGCCCAGAAGACCGCGGGCCATGCCGGCCAGGTAGGTGGGCACACCCAGGTCGGTGATCGCGGTGGCCAGACGAGCGGCGGCCTCGGGACCGCCGAGCATGGCCTGGCTGCCGACCACCAGGACCGGTCGCTCCGCCTTGGCCAGGAAGCCAAAGGCCGATTCGAGGTCGGCCTCGCGCGTCTCGGGACGGTTGACGCATCGCGCTTCGGCATGCGGCACGATGTCGCAGGCGCCGGCGAAGAGCTTGTTCAAGTGCCGATCGACGTACCATTTCTGCAGTCGCTGCCCCAAGTTCTTGGGCTGCTGCCCTTCGCCCTGGAACGGATAGAGGCTGCGCACGGCTGGTTCGTCGTAGAGAAGATCGACCGGGCACTCGACGAAGACCGGCCCGGGCACATCGGCTTGGGCGACCAGCAGTGCCCGTTCGATGGTGGGGACCAGGTCGCGCACACGACGCACGGAAGTGGCCCACTTGGTGTGCGGCTTGAACAGGGCCA
The DNA here is from genome assembly GCA_965368975.1 of uncultured bacterium. Lineage (GTDB taxonomy): Bacteria > Acidobacteriota > Thermoanaerobaculia > Multivoradales > JAHZIX01 > CBDUPA01. The sequence goes on from CBDUPA010000018.1 coordinate 95,769, forward strand.
ACTGGTCGATGTCCTGCAACGAACCACGCCCCATCAGCAGGGTCGCGGTGGCCCCTCCCAGCAGCACCACCGGTGACTGCGCCAGCTGCGCATTCTTGATTGCGGTGATGGTGTTGGTGACACCGGGCCCGGCGGTGACCGCGGCGACGCCCGAACGGCCGGTCAAGCGAGCCACGGCATCGGCGGCGAACACCGCGTTGACTTCGTGACGCACGTCGACGACGCGGATACCCAGCCGCTTGGCGGCCACCAAGATCGGCGAGATGTGACCACCGCAGAGAGTGAAGAGAAACTCGGTGCCCTGGTTCTTCAGCACCTGGGCGATCAGCTCACCACCGTTCGGGCTACCGCCCGCCGCCACCGCATCTTGGCTCATGTGCGTAGCTCCAGGACGTGCTGGTCGAGAACAAAGCACTGAAAACTGCCGCTGAAAACCTCGTCCTCGCCGCGCCAGACCTTCACGTTGACTTGCCGGCGACGCCCCTCGGCCCGGCCTTCGAGCCGGGCTTCTGCGCGCACGGCCTCCCCCACCCGGACCGGCTTCAGGAAGCGAGTTTCCGCGGCTCCGAGAACAACGTAAGGATGATTCACCGCCAGCATGGCGGCATAGTCCGCCAGGCCGAAGAGGAAGCCACCATGGACCAGCCCGTGGCCATCGACCGTCATCTCGGCATCGGTCTGCAGCTCGACGATAGCGACATCGGTCGCCAAGTCGACAACCCGGCCACACAGTCGTGGACTGGTGGCCAGGTGCGTGCGCTGCATCCGGTGATGGCCCGAGTCGCGGATCACTCCTCCCCCATGTGCGGGTAAGCGATGTCGGTCGGCGGCACGAAGGTCTCCTTCATCGAGCGCTGGCTGGTCCAGCGCAGCAGGTTGAGCTTCGAACCAGCCTTGTCGTTGGTGCCTGAGGCGCGCGAACCGCCGAACGGCTGCTGCCCGACCACCGCGCCGGTGGGCTTGTCATTGAAGTAGAAGTTGCCGGCGGCGTGCCGCAGCGCGTCGGCCATGTAGACCAGGGCAGCGCGATCCTGCGCGAAGATGGCGCCGGTGAGCCCATAATCGCTGGTGGTGTCGCACAGACGGAGCGCCTCGTCCAGGTTCGCGTCGTCATAGACGAAGAGAGTCAAGACCGGGCCGAACAGCTCTTCCTGCATGAGGCGGAACTTCGGATCGGTGGTCACCACGACGGTCGGCTCGACGAAGTAGCCGGTCGAGTCGTCGCAACCGCCACCGATCACCACTTCTGCGTCGTCCGAGCTGCGCGCGTACTCGATGGCACCGGACAGCTTGTCGAACGAGCCCTGGTCGATGACCGCGGCCATGAAGTTGCGGAAGTCGAGCGGCGACCCCATCTGGATGGCGCCGACCAGCTCTTTGAGCTCGCTCTCAAGCTGCGGCCACAGCGAGCGCGGGATGTAGCCGCGCGAGGCTGCCGAGCACTTCTGGCCCTGGTATTCGAAGGCACCACGCGTCAGTGCCACCGCCAGCGCCCGCACGTCGGCCGTGGGATGCGCGAAGACGAAGTCCTTGCCTCCGGTCTCACCGACAATGCGCGGGTAGGTACGATAGTTGGCGATGTTCTCGCCAATGGTGCGCCACATGCCCTGGAACACCTCGGTGGAACCGGTGAAGTGGATGCCGGCCAGGTCGGGCTGTGCCAGCACGGGATCGCCCACTTGACTGCCCGAGCCCGGCAGGAAGTTGATGACACCGTCCGGCAGGCCGGCGGCCTGCAGCAGCTTCATCAAGTAGTAGCCTGAGTACACCGAGGTCGAGGCCGGCTTCCACAGCGCCGTGTTCCCCATCAGGGCTGGCGCCGTCGGGAGATTGCCGGCGATCGAGGTGAAGTTGAAAGGCGTGACGGCGAAGACAAAGCCTTCGAGCGCGCGGTACTCGGTGGTGTTCCAGACACCCGGCGACGACAGCGGCTGCTCCTCGTACATCTCGCGCAAGAAGCCCACGTTGAAGCGCCAGAAGTCGATCAGTTCGCAGGCGGAATCGATCTCGGCCTGGAACACCGTCTTCGACTGGTTGAGCATGGTCGCGGCGTTGATCGTGTCGCGCCAGGGCCCCGCCAGCAGGTCGGCCGCCTTGAGGAAGACCGCGGCGCGCGCCTGCCAGGGCATCTCCGACCATTCCTTCCAGGCCTGGGCAGCAGCAGCGGCGGCTTGACGTACCTCGGTCTCGCCGGCCTTGTGGTACGTCGCGAGGACGTGACCGTGGTCGTGCGGGCAAACGCTCTGGCCGGTGTTGCCAGTGCGCACTTCCTTGCCGCCGAGGATCAGCGGAATGTCGATCTGCTCGGCCGACATCTCGGCCAGCCGTGCTTTGAGCGAGGCTTTCTCCGGGCTACCGGGAGCATAGGATCGGATGGGTTCATTGACCGGCGTCGGTACAGACAGGATGGCGTTGGACATGGTTGGAGCGTCCTCCTCTGCGTCGGCGAAGCAGCCGCATCTCAGGACACGGCCGCGGGTGGTTCGTGGCTACAAGTGGTTCCGGCGGACAAGTCGTGGCAGTCGTTCCACGGCATCGGAGCGGGCTCGCTAGGCGTGCACGCGGAACGCCGAGATGGTAGCAGAAGACGGCCATGCGCGTGGCTTCCGTGGCCACACTACACCTTGGTTCGCAACACTTGGTTCGCAACGTCGCGACTGCACGCCGGCCCCCCTCAGGGCGAGGCACTACTACTCCGAGGGCGACGGCAGGAAGGGCTTGTAGGTCAAGAGCCACAGGTCGGCATAGTCTCGCTGCGCGCGCATCCGCAACAACTCCAGCTGCCGCACTTCGGCCAGATCTCCGGCCTGGTCGATCAGGTGGTAGATGTGGTGCTCGTACTGACTGACGTACGCCCCGGTCAGGCGCAGCGTCTCGCGCGCTCGGGCAAAGGTCGGAGAGTCGCCCGTCACCGAGGTCTCGTCCATCAAGGTACGGATGTCCTCGGCATCCTGGCACAGGCGCACACGGGCCGAGGCGCCCAAGCGGACCATCAGTTCCAGGTCTGAATCGGTCTCCTGCCCCTCGCGCCGGAAGGCGATGACTTCGCGCGTCTCCAAGCGAAAGCGGTAGATCTCGGGACTGAGCGTTACCGACTCGACGCTGGCCGCCTCACTGGTCTCCTCCAACGCCTGCTTGATCTCCTGGTACGCATCGCGCAGGGCCGGAGGAATCGCCAGCGTGCCCGGCCGCTCCAGAACCTGATCGAGTTCCAGCTCGGCCATCCAGCTGCCGTCGGATAGGGGGGCTGGTTCCGGCTCGACCTCGGTCAGTCTCGGCATCAGCTCGCGCATGCGGTCACGCAACTGGGCCAAGTCCTCCAACCGCACTTCGGAACGCGACAACCGACGCTCGAAGACCTCGACCTCGCGCTTGAACTCTTTCAGCTCGGCTTCGAGCGCTCGACCAACCGGCTCGGCACGCTCGCGTTCGAGGTCGAAGATGCGCTGGTACTCGGAGATGATGCGCTGCTCTTCTTCCCCATACAAGCGCTGGATGGTCTCCTTGAAGGCCAGGTTGGTGGCCAGGATCGCCAGCTGCAATTCCGGATGAAACACCAGCATGCCGAGAGCCCGTTTGCGCTCCCGGTACTCGTTGACCAGCTGGCGCTCGTGCAACTCGTCGAGACTGCTGACCTCACGTAAGCCCAAGCGCAGGCTTTCGATCGCCTGCCGCTGCTGTTCGACCTCGTCCGGATTGGGTGCAGGCACCCGCAACAAGGCCCACTGAGCCTGGAAGATCTCGCGCAGGCGACTGGCTTCTTTGAGGCTTCGCCGGCCGCTGGGCCCCGGCTCATCCTCCCCCAGGCGTGAGAGCAGGAAGTCGACCTTGTCGAAACGATCTGGGCTCCACAACTTGTCACCGCAGGCGTAGAGGTAGAAGCGCACCAGCTGCGTCAGAATCCGCTCGTCGTAGTTCTTGACCCTTTGGAAGAACTGCCGCACGAGATTCGGGGAGATTCTGCTATCCTCCTCGAGAAGATACGCGGTCAACTGGCCGAGCTGATCTTCAATGTCCGCCATTCGCTTCTGAATCTGCTCGGAACCTGCGGTGTTCAAGTTGGCGGACAGATCCTTGAGCTGAGAATAGACGTCTTGGAATCCACGACCTTGCTGCACCTTCTCCTCTTCGAAGAAGATCTTGCGGATACTCTGGACAAATTGCTGGAACGCCCAGCTTGCCCGGAATCGTCCGGACAGCTCAACGTACCGCTGGTGTGCGGCGGCTAGTTCGGTGACTGACATTCTCGGATACTCCCCATCGGCAGGCTCACGGTCAACTGGCTCCCGAGCCTCATCTCGAAGCGACGAATTCAGGTGCTCAGTTTCGATGTGTCCAGTCTCAACGCATCTTCGATCCTCTATTCCTTGAGATTCTAGACGATGACTCAAAGCGTACCGCATTCTGAGCCGAAGGTGCTCATTTCTCAGGAAGAACTTCACCGCCGCGTGCACGAGTTAGCGGCGCAAATCGAGGACGACTACCGGGACTCGAAAGACCTCCTGTGCATCGGCGTCCTGAAGGGTTCGATCTTCTTCCTCTCCGACCTGCTGCAGCACGTGCGGCTACCCTGGAAGGTCGATCTGCTGCAAGCCGCCAGCTACGGATCGAGCAAGGTCCCCGGCGAGGTCCGCATCCGCAAAGACGTGGATATGCACGTACGGGGACGGGACATCCTGCTGGTGGAAGACATCGTCGACACCGGCTACACCCTGGCGACCGTGCTCGAGTTGATGCGCTTCCGCAAGGCGAACAGTGTCAAACTGTGCACCTTGCTCGAGAAGCCAGAGCGCCGCGAAGTCGAAGTCCCGATCGACTATTGCGGCTTTCAGATCGAAGACCGCTTTGTCGTCGGCTACGGCCTCGACTACGATGAGCAGTACCGCAACCTACCGTACATCGGCTATCTCGATGACTGAACTCGGACTCTTGATCCGAGCCGCCAAGGAGGAGCACTCATGAAGTTCCATCACACCGACGACGCCCCCGCCGCCATCGGCCCCTACTCGCAGGCCGTCGAGATCGACGGTCGTCTCTATACCTCCGGTCAGGTCGCGCTAGTTCCCGGTACAACGGACCTGGTGGGGCGCGACTTCGAGAGCCAGGCCAAGCAGGTGCTGGCCAACCTCGAAGCCGTGCTGGCGACCGCCGGCTGCACCTTCCAGGACGTCATCAAGTCCACCATCTACGTCACTGACCTGGGTAACTTCACCAAGCTCAACGACCTCTACGCCGAGGCGATGGGCGACCACCGCCCGGCCCGCTCGACGGTGCAGGTGGCGGCTCTGCCGAAGAATGCGCTGGTCGAGATCGACCTGATCGCGCGCATTCCTTGACACCGAATCCCCGACCGCGGGCTGGCACGCCCAGGCCACGGGGGTAGCTCAAGGGAAAGGCTGCAGCGCGAACCAGAGGTCCAGGTCATAGCGCGGCTCGAGCGTTTCGGACAGGACGTGCTCGGGAAGCTGTGGCTGGGCGGCGTAGGGTTCCAGGGTCAACTCGACTTCGGAACCCAGCGCCGACTTGGTGATCGACAATTCTTCTGCGTCGAGGATCACCCAGTGTACGACGCGCAGTAGCTGCTCATCGTTCGTAGCGCTCGCTTTGCCCTCTCCACCGTCGAGCCAGCGGAGGACACGGTACTCGTAGATCGCCAGCGCGTCGACATAGGGCGCGATCTCGTCCAGCGTTGGCGTCGCGGACTTGGCGACCAGCTCGGCGACCACACGGCGGGCTTCGACCGAGGGTCTGCCGGCACGTAGCTGAGCGTAGGTCTCGGCGTGGGCGCGGACCTCGGCCTCGTCGAGCAGACGGCCGTAGATCGCGACGCCCTCGAGGCTGCCCGGCCATGGACCGAACTGCAGCCAGCCGGGCGCGGACTCTCCGGCCCTCATCGGTTGACGCCAACGGAAGAAGTCGCGCTGGAGTCGATCGCTGTTGAGCACAGGTTCACCGTCCAGATAAGCGCGCAGGCGGCCCGGTGTGTAGGTGAAGGCAACGTGATGGACCTGGCCGGGCGTCAACTCGACGAGCGAAGCGGTCTCGAGATTGGGGCCGAGTTGTAGCCGCAATTCGAGCTGGCGGTCGCGCTGGTGCAAGGCCAGCTTCGTCTGCCCGCCGCGTCCTAGCTGCACGAGGACTCCCGAGTTTTCCACGTCCTTCGCCGGCTGCCATTCCGCCGGTAGCGGCTGGACTGTCAGCTCGACGCTCAACTCGTTGCGGTCGCGTGCCCCGGTCAAGACCTGCTGCGCCCACTCGGCACCTGCCGTGAAACGCCCGCCGGTCAGTTGCAGGCGACCTTGTCGGTCCAGGTGCGCCAGGTCACTGGCGTCCAGATTGACACTGCTCTCCAGGGCCGGTTCACTACCCCGACCGGAAGCGCCGACGGTCAGGGGCACGAGGTTGGACGCACTCGCGCTCTGCCACAGCAGCAGCAGGTCTCCACGCGTCGTCGGCCAGGCGATCGAAGCATCCTCGTTGACTGTGCCGGGTGTCTCGGAGGCATCGCGTGACGGCGGCGAGCGCGTCCAGATGTCCGCGTAGTTCTCCCCTGCCGCGGGCGGTGCCAGATGGACGTCCGGGTAGCGATCCGACCCCGGATGCTCGGTGAGCCGCAGCGGCGCGGCGAGTAGCTGCAAGGTCGAGGGATCGACGGGCGCCACGAAAATGTCGTAGTTGGAGGCGTAATGATCGTGGCCTCCCGGCGAAGCGGCGAAGGCGAGCAGGCGGGCGTCGCGCGACAGCATCGGGAAGTAGGTGTATCCCTGCCCCGGCAGACGCGAGTCATTCTTACGCAGCAGGGTGGTCGACTCGCGGCTGTCGAGCCTCATGGCACGCAGCGGACCGCCAGCACCATGCACCCACAAACCCCAGTGGCCATCACCCGAGAAGTAGGGCTCACAGCCACCCAGTTGCCGACGTTCGGCAATCCTTCCAGACCGGTTCTCGCCGTCGGCTGCTGGCTGAAAGAGAGAAAAACTCGGCACGCCGGTCGTGGCGTAGCGCAGCGTCGGATCGATCAGCCAGCCCAACTCGGCATCCTGCTGGTCGACCAGGATGCGGGCGGCGCTGGGCTGTCCCGCCAAGTGACGCTCGACATCGAGCAGCAAGGTGCGTCCCTGAGCATCGAGATAGATCAGTTCGTGCTCGTTGCGCCAAACCGCCGCGCGGTGTCCACGGCCGTAGGTGCGAGCGGCCCTGCTCAGCACGCGCGGCGGGTTGCCTTCGCGCACCAGATCAGAGTCGAGATCCAGCAGCAGCAGGGTGCCGGCGACTTCACGCCGGGCATCACGTCCGCGCGGGACGGCGCGGCTGAGATAAACCAAGCGCCGGCCGCTGGGCGAAAGGTGTGGGCAACAGTGCTGCGCGGGGCCTTGCTGTCGAGTGCCTGGACCGTCGCTCTCCGAGGCACCCTCGTCGGGCGTCAGCTGACGCAGGCCGCTACCATCGAGCCGCCGGGTCCAAATTCGCCAGTCGCCACCGCGCGCGGACTCCCAGACAACGAAGCCCGCGCCCAGCTGCTGCGAACCCACGGCTTGGCCCGTCGGCTCGGGGTCGTCCACGCCCTGTGGCCCCTGAGTGCAGGCCGGCAATGCAACCAGCCCCAATGCCAGGACCAGGGCCAGCAGCGCCTCAGTGGTTGCGCTCACCGACCGGTGGTGCCGCGAACAGGGAACGATCGAAGCCATTACCGAAGCGTACGCCAACGCTGATCTCTTCAGTCCAAGTGGCGTCGGCCGCCAGGGCACCGTCCCAGCCAGCAGCCGGTGCGTAGCGGCGATAGGTGGGCAGCTGCAAGCCATCGATCTCCTCGTAACGCACCTCCATCAGCAGCGGATTCTCGAGACCGAAGTCGAGCACGGTAAAGAGGAAGCGGTCGATCAGGTGCGTCTCGGGGTGGATGTAGAGCAGGTAAGTGTCCGAGACGTCACCGACCCCGCTCTTGAAGGTCAGCTTGACCAGGTCGTAGGTGGTGCCATCGTGCTCGCGAGTCCCCTCGTAGCTGTAGAGACAACCCGGGTCGAGTAGCTTGAACATCATGCTGAACCAGTAGTAGTTGGTCTTGCGCAGGAAGTCCGCCATCTTGGAAGCCTGTGGAGCACCGAGGCGATCACCGCCGAGCGCGATCCAGCTCGACTCGCCGTCGTAGCCCTGGGTGATCTCCAGCGGGCTGTCCTCGATGAATCCCTCGTGCACCGGGTAGGAGGCCCAGGAGAGTTCCCCGTCGAAGACATAACGCTCGAGCGAGACGTCGAGCTTGCCGTCGGGGCGGCGATAGAGGTAGGTGTATTCGACATCCTGACGGGCATGCAGAGCACCGGCACCGCCAACGGCATCAACGACCCCAGCGATCAGCGCCTCGGGATCCTTGGCAGCCTCGGCGGGGGCAACAAGAACCACTACGGCGAGCACAGCGATCAGGAGAGAGAGGCAAGCTGAGCGATAGGTCACGATGGAATACTCCTTCCAGGAAGTTCAACGAGTGCATTGCGACAGGTCTAGAACTGCCGTAGTCCTCGAGCAGCATGCTATCGCACGCCCCTCGCTTGGTTGACTACGGGTGTCCCGGGAGCGCCGGATGTGCCCGCATGCATCCCGCGCCAAGAAGCCGCCTCCGGCACCTTCAGCGAGGCGAGCCCGCTCCGACGAGCTGGCGGTTGGCGGCTAACCGTAGCCCAGAGCCCGCAGGCGTGCGCGCTCCTCGGTGCTCATCTGCACCCCGGTATCTGCCTGGGGAACCGTCCCGACCGGCATCCCATCATTCAGCTTGTCAGCTTCGGCAGCGGCTTGCCAGGCGTCGAGCAGGGCCGTGAGGCGTTCGACGACTTCGGGGTACTCGGCGGCGACGTTGTGCTGCTCGAGTGGGTCTAGGTCCCTGCGGTAGAGTTGAAACTCGGGTACGCCCTCAGCATTCTGCAGGTAGTGGATCAGGCGCCACCCTTCGTGCGCAACCGCCAGAGCTCCCAGGTCGTGCGGCGGTGGCGCGGCAGGACTGGGATCCACCGGTTTCTCGCTGATTGCTGGCAGGGACCGCCAGGGCCTGCCAATGGACGCCGCCAGGGACACGGTCCCGGCCTCGGTCAACCCGCCGGCGGCCGCCAACAACGGAACCGCGCTCCGGCCCTGTACGGCCTCAGGAACCGGCAGGCCGCTCAACTCCAGCACGGTCGGCAAGACGTCGATCAGTTGTACGGTTTCCGTCACCGTGACGCCCGCCCGCAGCAGCGGCGAATAGTGCAGAATCCACGGCACCTGTACCAGCTCCGCGTGCACCCCCTGGCCGTGGAAGCTGCGGCCGTGCTCCAGGAATTCTTCGCCGTGATCGCTGGTCAGCACCACCAAGGTCGACTCCGCCAGGCCCCACTCGTGCAGGCGCTGCCACAGACGCCGCAACTCCTCATCGAGAGCTCGGATCGAGCCGTCATACCAGGCTTGACGGTGCTGCAACCAGATCTCGGCGTCGACGTCGGCGGCATCTATCTCTTGCTGCCAGGGCATGACGATGCGCGAACGCATGCGGTGGTCGATGTGCCCTCGGATCTCCTCACTGGCGGCGGCGTGGGCGTCGAATTCGTCGACCGACGCCCACCGGCGGTCGTAGGGGGCCGCTGGACGGTAGGGACTGTGCGGATCGAAGATGTGCAGGAAGGCGAAGAACGGGACTTCGCGATGGGCCTCGATCCACGGCAGCAAGCGGTCGACCTGGTCGCGGGCGGTCTTGCTGAAGTCAGGGTCGAAGGGAGCTTCGGCCAGCACTTCGTAGCCCTGGTGCAACGCGCTGAGGGTGCCGGTGAAGGGCACCGCTGCCTCACCGTAGGTGGCATAGCCTGCGGCGCGGTAGACCTCGGCCAGCGTCGTGGCTGCATACGGCAGCTTGTCGTTGAGCGTCAGCACACCCAGGCTGGTCGGGTAGAGACCGGTGAACAGCGAGGGCGCCGACACTTTGGTCCACGAGGCCTGGGCGACGACGTCGCGGAAGTGGACCCCGCCCGCCGCCAGACGCGTGAGGGTCGGTGCGGTCTCCCGCGGCGAGCCGTAGAGTTCCAGGTGGTCTGGACGCAAGGTGTCGATCAGCACGAAGACGACACCCCGCGGTGGTTCCACGCGCTCGGAAGCGCTGCCTGCTCTGGCAGCCAGATTCGGACTCTCAGGAAGCCGTCGACGCACCACGGGCGCTCCCCACAAACCTGCCGTCCCGGGCTCCTCCGCGATCAGCTCCAGACGCAGCTCGACGCGTTCGCCCGCCCAAGGCGCCAGGTCCAGCTGCCACGGGTGCCAGCGCTCGCGACGCGTGACCGTTCGCTCAGCGAGCAGCTGAAAGCTCGGCTTCCCGTCCTCGGGCACCTCCAACCGGTGCAGACTCAGCCGGAAGGTGACGGGAGACTCGTCGAGGGTACCGACTGCGACCTCGAACCCTGCCCGCGAGGGCAAGGTCAGCGGCCAGGTCACGACCTCCGGCGCGCGAGTCACCAGCGTCTCGCGGTAGATTCCCTCCAAGCTGCGCCAGACGACGCCGGACTTGGCGCTTTCGTCTGTGGCGCTTGCGTCTGAGCCAGTGGGTTCCTCTTGCGCGACAGAGCGGGTGCTCGACCAGGCGAGTTGGTAGACGTCGATCAACCGCTGGCTGCTCGCCGACTCGTCGATTCCACGGTGTCGGGGTGCATCCTGCCGGCAACCTGCGCCGGCAACGCTGGCCAGCAGGGTCAGCCAGAGCAGCCAGGACCGCAACTTGGGCGGCGGCACTGTAGGCAGGACTGGGGACGGCACTGGGGTCGGCGCTGGGGGCGACCCGGTCGCAGCCGCCAACTCGGGTTCCTGGGCGCTCCCGGTTGGTTCTGAGACAGGGTGCTGGTCGATACGCTCGAGCACCGTACCGACGCGCTCCGTGCGGCGCCCGGCCTCGGCCAGTTGCTTGTGGGCGTTGTCCAGATGATGCGACAGCTTGCGGAAGGTGTCCTGCAGTTGCCCGACTTCTTGACGCAGACGCGCCAGATCGTCGAGCACGCGCTGTGCCGAGCGTTCCAGGCGCAGACCGCGCAGACCGAAGAGCACGGTCTGCAAGTAGGCGTAGAAACCGCCTGGCGACACCGGTACGACGCGCTTGTGCAGGGCGTGCCGTAGGAGCTGCGAGCCCTCGTCGAGGAAGGCCGCATGGTAGACACCCTCGGCCGCCACGTACATGAGCGCGAAGTCGAACGTTCCCTCGTCCGGCCGAACGTAGCGCTCGGCGATGGCATCGATGTGCTGGCGCACGTCGCGCTCGAACTGACGTTGTGCCGACGCCCGTTCGCGTGCTTCCTCGGCCTCACTGGCGCGGCGGAAGTTGTCGAGCGGAAACTTGGCGTCCACCGGCACAAGTCCGGTGCGCAGCCTGACGACAGCGTCGACGATGACGCCGTCGCGGAAGCGGTACTGGAATGTGTAGGCATCCACCGGCAGGATGCCGGCCAACAGCTCCTCGAGCACCAACTCACCGAGGCGTCCGCGCGCCTTGGGAGCGCGCAGCAGGCGTTGCAACCGATCCACTTCCTGACCCACCTGCAGAATACTGCGCGCCGACTCGTCCAGGCGCCCGAGCTGCTCGCCCAGCTGATGGAACATCCGGCCAGTCCCATCGAGTCGCTGGTCAAGAGTCTGGCGGGTACTGCCGAGGGTCTGCAACATCTGGCCGTGCCCCTGTTGCAGCGCCGCGCGCAAGGCCTCCATCTGCGCCTGTCCCTGCCCCGCCAGCGCCTCGACCTGCCGCTGCAACAACAACAAGGCAGTATCGTCGACCACGGGGCGCCGCCGCAATACCAGCGTCCACCCCACCACCGCGATCAGGACCGCGACGACCGCCAGCCAGAAGACGGGGTCAGCTAGCACGCTCAAGGATCGGGTAGCCTCCGGGTCGGGCGGGCTCAGGAAGTTCGTAGCAGGTCACGCAACCAGCGCAGCGGCGCGGTCAGCGCGCGGCCGAGCTGGAAGCTAGCACTGGCCTCGACGCCTTGGAGCACCTCGCGCACCCGGCGAGCCGTCTGCTGCCACTGTTGCTTCTGGCGTCGCTCGTCGTCGCGTTCCGAAAGGGCCAGCAGCTTGCGCCGGCGCTCGTCCTCGGCTTGCTGCCGCACTTCCTGCAGCGAGGCACCGAGGTTGTGGATCTGCTCGACCAGGGCGTCGCGGTCGCGCTGCCGGCGCAGCTCTTCGGTCGAGAACAAGACCGGCAACACTAGCCCGAGGTCCGTAGTCTCGTCCTCGATCTCGCGATCCTCGGCCTGCAGGTCGGGCAGAGCCAACTCGGCGTAAATGCCTTCCAGAGCCAGGTCCATCACCGCCGGCGTCGCGTCGGCGCCCAGTTCGCCGATCATGCGCCGATAGTACTCGGGCAGCACGATCAGGTTGCGATCACGTTCCAGGCGCAGGTTGAGCAACAGCAGACCAGCCGCCCGCGCTGCCTCCAGAAAGTCGGCCAACCGCATGCGGTTGAGGGAAATCTCACGGTGCAGGTAGCTGTCCAGGTCGTGCTTGTGCAGGCAATGGTCCGCAGGCAGCTGGTGATCCAGCAGGCGCTGGCGCATCGCCGTCTCGTCTCCCCACAAGTGCTCCCACGGTTCCAGCGGCAGGTGCGACCCAGTCGAGGAGTAGTACAGCGGGTCGGTGAAGATCGCCAGGCGTCCACGGTCCGGCTCCAGGAGCTGCGCGCAGGCCTGGAAGGCATCTTCCAGGCGCGGCAGATGCTCGAAGACATTGTTCGACAACAAGAGATCGAAGCGCCGACCGAGACTCGGGGCATCTTCGATCGGCATCTGGCGCATCTCAAACGGGATGTCCGGATCGACGCCAGCGTGGACCACCGCCCGCTGCAAGGCTCCGGGGTCCTGCGCCAGGATGTCGATCCCCAGCACCTCCTTGGCACCGTTGCGCAGACACCACAACATCTCAGTGCCAGCACCCGCCCCCAGCACCAACACCGATTTCCCAGCCGGGTCGGCGATGTGGCGAAGAAAATGGTCGCAGTGGCGCTGCGCTTGCAGGATGAAGCGCAGGCGCTGCTCCTCGCCATGCTCGTCGGGTCGGATGTTGCGCTTGCCGCTCAGCAGGCTCGAAGGCTGGCGTGGTCCCTTGCTGGCGCGAGACCCGGGGGCCTCCCGGTCTTCCAGCTTGGGTGACGGCACGATCTCCACTCGCATGGTGGCTCCTTGGCGGCAGACGATGGGGTCCGGGAACAGGTAGCGTGGTGGGGGGTGACACCGGGGGCCTGTGCTACGCTACAGCGCAGACGTCCACCAGCGTATCACGCCTATACACTTGGCTCGTCTAATCTTCCTGCCTCTCAACTCTGAGTCGCCCCGCCAGCATCGAACCGCCTCGACCATCGGACCAGCAACCATGATTCTAGCCGCGGCCACTCTTCCGTTTCTCGACGACTTCGTGGTCATCTTCGGCGCCGCGCTGCTGGTCATCGCCGCCAGCCACCGCCTGAAGCTACCACCGCTGGTCGGCTTCTTGATCACTGGCATGCTGGTAGGCCCCAGCGGCCTGGCCTTGGTGTCGCAGCCTGAGCACGTCGAGACGTTGGCAGAACTCGGCGTCGTCTTTCTCCTGTTCACCATCGGGCTCGAGATCTCGATCGACCGCCTGCGCAAGCTGGGCCGCTCGATCCTCACTGGCGGCGGCATCCAGGTCGGCCTGACCGCACTCGCCGGCACCGGTACCGCCCTGCTGCTGGGCGCGGCCCCGGCGGCGGCCGTGTTCGCCGGCTTCGTGGTCGCACTCTCGAGCACCGCGATCGTCCTCAAGCTGTACCAGGAACGACGCGAACTCGAAGCTCCAAACGGACGCACCGCGCTGGGCATCCTGCTGTTCCAGGACTTCCTGGTCGTGCCCCTGCTGCTGGTGGTTCCCATCCTGGCCGGTCGTGGCGGCGGACTCGGCGCCCTGGTGCTGCGCTTCGGCGGCGGCCTCCTGCTGGTGGCCCTGGCGTTCGTGCTTGGTCGCTACCTGCTACCCGTGGTCCTGGGCGGCATCGTGCGTACCCGGGTGCGAGAGCTGTTCGTCATTGGTTCACTGTTCGCCTGCCTCGGCTCCGCCTGGCTGATGGAGGCCCTCGGCTTCTCGTTGGCACTGGGCGCCTTCCTGGCTGGCATCCTGATCGCCGAATCCGACTATCATCACCAGGCGCTGGCCGAGATCGCACCGTTCCGCGACGTCTTCAACAGCCTGTTCTTCATCTCGGTGGGCATGCTGCTCCATCTCGGCACCGTCGCCGAGCACTTGACGACCGTGCTGCTCCTCACCGCCGCCGTCCTCGCCGTCAAGATCCCGGCCGTCGCCTTGGCGGCACGCGGTCTCGGCTTCCCGTTGCGGGTCGGCCTGATCGCCGGCCTCGGCCTGGCACAGATCGGCGAGTTCTCGCTGGTGTTGCTGAAGGCCGGCCACCGCGACGAGTTGGTGCCGACGACCTGGTACCAGATCGCCATCGCTACCTCCGTCCTGACCATGCTGCTGACGCCGCTGTGGATCGCGCTGGCACCCCGCATCGCGACCCGCGTCACGACGTGGCTGGGCGACCGATCGGCAAGCTCCGGCGGCACTACCCTGGACAGCGAGGAGGGAGGGGAAGCTCGGCGCCGCGACCATGTGATCGTCGCCGGCCTCGGCCTCAACGGCCGCAACTTGATGCGCGTGCTGCGCCAGGGCAACATCCCGCATCTCGGCGTCGACCTCAGCGCCAATGCAATTCGCAAGGCCACGGAACGCGGCGACAAGGTGATCTACGGCGACATCACGCGGCGCGACATCCAGGAGGGCTGCGGCATGGCCGAGGCACGCATCGCGGTGTTTGTGCTCTCCGACCCGATCGCCCTGCGGCAAGCTCTGCCGCTAGCCCGTCAACTCAACCCCAACCTGTATATTCTGGCGCGTACCCGCCAGCTGTCCGAGATCGAAGAACTCCAGAAGTGCGGAGCCGACGAAGTCGTGGCCGAGGAGTTCGAGACCTCGATCGAACTGGTCACTCACGTGCTCGGCCGCCTGCATCTGCCCGGCAACGTGATCCGCGCGCAGGCGCGGCTGCTGCGCGAGGATGGCTACCAGATGCTGCGCTCCCCCACCACCAGCGGCCTCTCCGAGCGTATGGTGCGGGCGCTGGCGTCAGGAACGACCGACACCTTCCAGCTCTTGCCCGAGCACGCTGCCTGCGGCCAGAGCCTGCGCCAGCTCGACCTACGCAAGCGCTCCGGCGCCTCGGTGCTGGCGGTGGTGCGCAACGACAAGCCACACAGCAATCCGGACGCCAAGCTGATCCTCGCAGCCGACGACACGCTCGTACTGATGGGTAGCCACGCGGAGATCGAGGCAGCGTTCGCACAGTTACAGAAGCGCAAGACCCAGACCACCTGAGGGGCGTTCTTTGACGCTGTGCCGAAGAATCTGGTAGAAAGCTGCTCTACCCGTCGCGGCTCCCGAGACCCACCCGCCGCGGCCTGATCCGAGCATTCGACGAAATCCAACTCCATCCAAGGAAGGAAAAGGCATGAACCGTTTCTTCGCTGTCGTGTTGAGCTTCCTTGTGCTCATCCCGGCTGCCCTTGCGGCCCAGACGCCCGAAACCCAAGCAGGCGAACAGGAGGCTCACGTGTCCGACCCCAACAAGCTCTACACGATCATCCATACCGAGCGCGGCACCATCAAGCTCGAGATGTTCCCCGAAGGTGCGCCCCTGACCGTGGCCAACTTCGTCAACCTGGCCGACCGTGGCTACTACGATGGCATCCGCTTCCACCGCGTGGTCGCCAACTTCGTCATCCAGGGCGGTGATCCGACCGGCAGTGGCTCCGGGGGCCCTGGCTACCGCTTCGGCGACGAGTTCGATCCGACCCTACGCCACGACAAGCCGGGCATCCTGTCCATGGCCAACGCCGGTCCGGGCACCAACGGTAGCCAGTTCTTCGTCACCCACACAGCTACCCCGCACCTGGACGACCGTCACTCGGTGTTCGGCGTCGTCGTCGAGGGCATGGATGTGGTCAACGCCATCCGCCAGGGCGACACGATGACCAAGGTCGAGGTCGAGGGCGACTGGTCAGCCCTACGCGAGCAAGTCAAGGATCAGCTGGCCGAGTGGAACGCCATCCTCGACAAGGAGCACCCGCGCAAGCGCTGAGGTGTTTCGGGCCTTTGGCCCTGCTGATATCAAGAACGCCGGAGCCTCACCCGCTCCGGCGTTCTTGTATTTCAGCGAGGCTCGGCATCCGGGCCGTAGAAGTAGCCCTGGCGCCCCTGGACGTCGAGACCGGGATCGGCCATCTCGACCTTGACGCGTTGGTAGCCGCGCTGCCCCGCCGGCTGGCGGCTACGGAAACTGACCAGATAGTAGCCATGCAGCTGCTGTGTCACGCGGCGCAACGGCTTGTGGAAGTGATCGATGTGGTGGTAATAGCGGCCGCCGGTGTCCGCCGCCAGTTCGTGCAGCACCGGTGCCAGCATGTGGTTGGCTCGCGGCGGCGTCAGGTCCATGGTGTAGACCGCGATGTCGGCGCCGTTGAGCGTCGCGACCAGCGGCGCGTCGTCGCCGTTGCCACCCCACAGCGGCATCTCCCCGCCGCCCAGGCCTGTACCGATACTGAAGAACAACAGTCGCTTGCGTCCCGGTACCTCGGCGGCAGCGCGGCCGATCACTTGCAGCGCGTCGTACGTGGTCGGCGTGGCATCGACGATCGCCTCACCCAACGGCATGTGCCGCGCCAGCGACGGCCCATCCGCCTTGATCCGCGATGGCCAGATACGCCCCGGGTCCTTGCGCTGCACCGCACGGTCGATGGCATCGACGACCGTGCGGCGGTCGTTGCTGAAGTCGAGATAGAGCTTGAGGCTGAAGTCGTAGCGTAGTACCGCCACGAAGTCGTCCGGCCCCAACTCCTCGCGGACCCACTCCTTGGCCCCCTGCGCCGCGCGCATCTGCTGACTCAGCACGCCGCGGGTCTCACGGTCGGTCTTGCGGATGTCGTGAAAGAAGACAATGAAGTAGCGCCTCTGCGCTTCGGCTTCGACGTCGATACCCTGCGCCCGCAAGCGCTCCAGCTCCGCCGGGTCGCCACCAAAGGGCCGGTAACTCTCATAGGCAACCGAAGTCACCTCGACCGGTTCGCCGTCCTCGGTGATCTCGAAGTCTTCCGGCTGGAGACCGAGAATCGGATGGCCGTCGCGGTCGGTGACCTCGAGCTGCAACAAGACCTCGACAACGTCGAGTTCCTCGCCGAAAGTCTCGGCCGGCTCCTGCGCGGTCGCTGACGACAAGGCCAGCGTCCAAACCAGCACCAGCGCGCTCGAGGCCATCCACCGAATCCGCACACTCTTGGTTTTCATCGTCCGTGATAACCCCTGGGCGCTTGGAGAGAATTCCTTGCACGCGCTACCAAAGTACAGTCACAATTGGCATCAGGTCGACAGAAGCCAACTTTGTTATCCTACGGTTGGAGGTCGTCATGTCACTGAGCGTAGAACAACTCGAAGAGGAAGCCCTCAAGCTCGATGCCAAGCAACGTGGGATCCTCGCGACACGGTTGCTGCAGAGTCTGGCGGCAGCTTCTGCCGAAGAAATCGAGGCCGCCTGGGCTCAGGAGTCCCTGAGACGGATTGCTGAGCTGGACTCTGGGCACGTACAAGCTGAACCCATCGAAGTCGTGTTCGACGAAGCCCGAGCCCAGTTGCGGTGATACCGGCGCGTATGCATCCTGCCGCCAAGCAGGAATTGATCGATGCCAGCCAATACTACCAAGAACAAGTCGACGGACTGGGACATTCGTTCCTAGATGCGGCGCTCGAAGCCGTTGATCGCATCCGCGCGTTCCCTCAACTAGCAGAGGAGATTCGGCCAGGAGTGCGGCGTCTTCCTTTGCAGCGCTTCCCCTATTCTCTCCACTACCGAGTCCTCGCCAACAGCGTCGAGATCGTTTCGGTCGCCCACCAGAAACGCAAACCTGGGTATTGGTCCGATCGACTCTAGTCAGCGCGGCGTGGCTCCCAGCTCGCGTAGCAACTGTTGTGCCATCGCCGGATCGATGCGTCGAAGCAGCTCGATCTGAGCTTCCGCGGCCTGACGGTCGCCACTCTGCAGGTAACCGAGGGCTAGAAAGAAGTGCGGCTCGGGGCGTTGCGGTTCGAGACGTGTCGCCTCCTTGAGGTAGCGCAGGGCTCCCTGCAGATCGCCGCGATCAGCGAGGACAGTCGCCAGGTTGACGTGCGCCTCGACGTGCCGTGAATCCAGCTCCAGGGCGCGACGGTAGCGCGCTTCGGCCTCTTCCAGCCGGCCGGCCTGCACCAGCACGTTGGCCAGGTTGGCGTGTGCGTTGGCGTAATTCGGGCGTAGCGCCAGCGCTGCCTCATAGGCCTCCAGGGCCTCGTCCAGCCGCCCCTGCGATGCCAGCGTATTGGCCAGGTTGTTGTGTGCTTCGGCGAGCCTGGAATCCGCGCGCAGGGCCGCCCGAAACTCAGTGACTGCCTCGTTCGGCCGTCCCTGGGCGGCGTAGAGATTCCCCAGATTCAGGTACGCTTCAGCGAAGCCGGAATCGATCTCCAGGGTTCGCCGGAAGTGGTGCTCGGCACGGCTGGCCTCGCCGCGCCGGCTGAGGACCAAGCCGAGGTTGTTGTGTGCTTGCGTGTACAGGGGCCGCAGCTCCAGCGCCGTCTCCAAGTGCCCGATGGCTTCGCCATAGCGCCCCTGGTCGAGCAACTCGGCACCGAGGTTGTTGTGCATCAAGTAGTTGCCCTCGGTGACCGCGAGCGAGTGGGTGAAGATCGTCTCACTGTTGCGCCAGTGCATCGCTTGCCGGTGGGTCAGCCAGGCCAGCACCACCGTCAGGACGAGCGCGGTCACCACGCCGGTCCACCGTAGCCATGAGGGCAGGCCCGGCTCCCTCGTGGCCGCATCCTCTCCGGCCTTGCCATCGACGCGTGTCGCAGCCCAACGCGTCGGCAAATCCGCCAACCCCCAGGCTAGGGCTAGCGTCAAGCCGATGAAGGGAACATAGGTGTAGCGGTCGGCCATCGCCTGCGCACCGACCTGGACCAGGCCGATCACCGGCACCAACGTGCCGAGATACCAGAGCCACCCCACTATCAGGTACGGCCGCGACGTCCGCAGACGCAGCGCCAGCACCGTCACCGCCACCAGCAGCACCAGGGCTCCAGCAATCTGCCAGGCTGGTGGCATGCCGGGGTGCGGGTAGAAGAGGGACAGGTTCGACGGCCACAGGAGCTTGCCCAGGTAGGCGACATAGGTGACGGCAGCATTGGCGATGCGCTCACCGAGGCCGACGCGGTCGACCGCCACGACCGCTCCGCCGGCCTGCTGCGCCAGCACCGTCACGATGCTGGACACCAGCGTCAAGGCGAACAAGGGCCCCTTCTCCAGCACCCGGGGCAAGAGCTCCTTGAACTCCGTCCAGCGCTCGATGCGCAGCCGTCCGAGTGGCCACACATCGAGCAACAGCAGCACGAAGGGCAGAGTCACCAGCATCGGCTTGGCTAGCAGGCCGAGCACAAAGCTGGTGACCAAGAACGCGTAGTGGCGCGCCCCGGGCTTTTCCGTCCAGCGCACGTAGGCGAGCAGCGTCACCATCCAAAACAGGGTGCTCAGCACGTCCTTGCGCTCGGCCACCCAGGCCACCGACTCGACATGCGTCGGGTGCAGCGCGAACAGCAATGCCACCAGCGTGCTGGGCCACCAAGCAGCCGTCAGCCGCAGCAACAGCCACAGCAACACGAGCGCCGAGGCCAAGTGCAGGAGCACATTGGTCAGGTGGTGTCCGCTGGCGTCGAGGCCCCAGATCTCGATATCCAGCATGTGCGACAGCCAGGTCAGTGGATGGTAGTTCGAAGCATGAAAACTGGAGAACGCCCAGGCCACACCATCAGCCGTCAAACCACGCTGCACGATGTCGTTCTGGCTTACGTAGACGGTGTCGTCGAAGGCGATGAAGTCGCCTTCCAGCGCCGGACGATAGGCCAGGAAGGTCACGGCCAGCAGGACCAGCGCGGTGAGCCAGAAACGGCGACCGGCCCTGGAAGGCTGGTCCACCGAGGCGGTACCAGAGGTGGTGCGTGGTGTCTGGGTGCGGGAACCGGACTTCTTGGAGGACTTCTTCTTGGCCATGGGGCGCCATTGTATATCGACGTCCCGTAGATCGACGCCCTGGCCTTCCGGCCACGGCCGACGCTAGAATGACGCAACACATCAACATCTCATGGGGAGGAAACCTTATGAAGAAACGGAATCGCAAGCTCGCCCTCCACTCCGAGACCTTGCACCACATGAGCGGCCAGCAGCTGCGCGACGCCCAAGGCGCCGTGGTGCAGATCGGCAACCCGCGGCCGATTTCGGATCCGAAGGTGAGCTGTCTGTGCATGACCACCCCGGAAACCGAGTGCCTATGCGGCGGCAATGAGACCGTAGTCATCGGAGTCGGCTGACATGCCGAGCCACGGTGCAGACCTGACCGCGACGGGCGACACTCTCGCCGACGCCCGGCGACAAGCCTCCTTGAGTGCCGGTCTCGGCTACCCTTGGCTGCTCGCCTTCGGCTTCACCGTTTCGGTCTGCGCCGTGGCCTCGTTCTTCGTCTCGACACGTCTCGCCGCCTTGATGTTCGTCTTCCAGGGCGGTGTCGCGTTACCACTCGCCTTCGGCCTGGAACGGGTCTTCGGACTACCGCGCATGGCGCCGGACAATCCGGTCAAACCCCTGATCATCCAGGTGGCCAACATCCAGACGCCAGCGCTCCTGGCAGTGCTTTTCTTCTTCTCGCTCGGCCGCCCCGACCTGGTTCCCGCCGCCTTTGCCGCGGTGGCCGCTGGCCACTTCCTGCCCTACACCTGGCTGCACGAGACGAAGGTCTACATCGCCCTGACTGTAGCGGCTGCATGCCTGCCCTGGGCCCTTACCGTTTGGGGTGGTGACGGCGGCTACCGCCTGGGCATCGTCGCCCTGGCGATCGTCTACTTACTCACCGCCCTGGTGCTCTACTTCCAGTACCGGCAGCGCAGCCGGCAAGTCGACTGATCCAGTCACGAGGCCCATCATGAAGATTCACTGCTCCCTTTGGCTGCACCGTCTCCTCCTCCTCGGACTCGTCGCCGGGATGCTCGGCACCAACGCTTGCGGATCCGAGGCCCCAGAAGCCGAGTCTCCGGAGAGCACTGAGTCTCCGGAGAGCACCGAGTCGATACCCAGTACCGAACAACCACCCGAGACAGCCCGCACCGAGACGGGCGCCCACCTGACCCAGGCCGCCGACGGACTGCCGATCGCTTTCGAAGACCGTGGCGAGGGCGACACCACTCTGGTCTTCGTTCACTGCTGGGCCTGCAGCCGCCACATCTGGGATGCTCAGATGGACGCCTTCGACGGCGACTACCGTGTCGTCGCCATCGACCTGGGGGGTCACGGGGAGTCCGGCCGCGACCGCGAGACCTGGACCCTCGACAGTCTGGCCGGCGACGTCGAGGCGGTGGTCGAGCACCTCGGCCTGGAACGCGTGATCTTGGTCGGCCACTCGATGGGCGGACCGGTGGCCCTGGCTTCGATTCCGCGCCTCGACGCCGAAGTCATCGGCCTGATCCCCGTCGATACCCTGCAGAATGTCGAATCGCAGTGGCCACCGGAAGCCGCGCGGCAACTGGTCGGTCAGTTCGAAGCCGACTACGAGGGCACGATGCGTCGGATGATGCCGGCCATGTTCCCCGCCTCCGCGGATCCCGAAATCGTCGAAGGCATCGTCCAGCAAGCCCTCGCCGCCGATCATGCTGCAGCCATGGCCCTGCTGCTGGACTTCCCACGGTTGGAGCTGCCAGCCATGATGCAAGCGGCCGGCGTCAGGGTCCGGGCGATCAACGCCGAACCGTATTCCGAAGCCAGCCTGGTGACGGCGGTCGAGGTGAACCAGAGGTACGCTGACTACGACGTCCGCATGATGGACGGTGTCGGGCACTTCCTGCAGGTGGAATCCCCCGACACCTTCAATGAGCGGCTACGCGAGACGCTGGCGGAGTTGACGTCGAGCCAAGAGCCCTGAAGCCTTCTTCGCCAACAGTCAGGCGATTACTTCATCTCCAAGAACGAAACAGACGTCCTCCGCTCAGAATCCGATGTCGTCTTGGATAACGACACAGGTAACGCAAGTGTTACACCCAGACAGCGGGGTGCTCTCGTCACCACCACCTGCGTGGCGTAGAGCCTTGTCTTCTAGAAGGACCAGTGTTTCCCGATGCAGCTTCAGTTTGCGAGCCTTCATCTCAACTCTCCTTTGACTTCCTAGCGACAGAATTATAACGCTTGCTCAAGAACAGCTCAATTCTGTCACATCAATAGTTTCAGCGCACCCGCCAGCACCTCGACCTCGACATCGCCCGCCAGCACGGCTTCGCCATCGACTTCGAGGGGTGGAAACGGGATTCGTGGCTGCAACCGTACCCTAGTCGCCTTGGCGAAACGAACGCCGGGCACACCGAGGTGGGTCCCGAAGTAGAGGCGCGGCAAGTACAGCGGCAGTTTCCAGCGCGGGATCGCGGGCACCAGCACGACATCCATGAGGCCATCGTCCAGCTCGGCATCGGGAGCGATCTTCATGCCATTGCCGAAATAGCGACCGTTGGCCATGGCCAGCAGCAGCAGATCGCCGTCGTACCAAGGCTCGCCTGCTGCCGGGTCCAGGCCCGGCCCCTCGACGTCGACGCGGCACGGCAGCGGTCCAAAGCGCCACAGCGCACTCAACGTCGCCCGCAAGAAGACGTCCGGACCCCGGCGCGGTTGCGCGTTGACGGCACCGCAGACCAGGCCCGAGAGGCCGGCGGAAGCGGTGTTGACGGCGTGCTCGACGAGGGTGCTTCCTGTGCCATCCTGTGCGGTGATGCGCAGCAGGTCGACGGCCCGCGGCTGAGCGCGCATGACGTGAGCCAGGGCATCCAGCGGCCGCTTGGGCAATCCGAGAAACCGCGCCAGATCGCTGCCCGTGCCGGCAGGGATCAGCCCAAGCGCAATGTCCGTGGCACGGCCGCTGCGCAGCAGCTCGTTGACCACCAGGTGCAAGGTGCCATCGCCACCGACGGAAAGCACACGCTCGACTCTCGGTGTGCTCTCGGATGGGGTCAGCGCGGCGTCGAGGAGCTGGCGCGCTTCGGCTTCGTCCTTGGCGAAGATCACGTGTGCGGCTTTGAGCGCCGGCTGCGCCAGCTGCAGCTCATGCCACAGCTTGGCGGCCCGTCCGCCACCCGCGGCGGGATTGGCGAAGACGACCGTCGACCGGAAGTCAGAAGGCGAGTTCACGTCGACGCTACCCAACGATGGCCCTCAGAGGTAGCGCACGAAGCGGTTGTACTCATCAACCAGGATGGCGGTCGGCTCGATCGGCTTGTCGGTCAGCTCGAAGCCGATGATGATGATTTCTTCGCCCGCCCTGATCAGGTGCGCCGCGGCCCCGTTCATGCAGATCTTGCCCGAGCCACGCTCACCGAGGATGACGTAGGTTTCGAGCCGGGAACCGGAAGTGTTGCTCACCACCAGCACGCGCTCGCCCTCCCAGAGACCCGACTTCTCCACCAGCTCTGCATCGATGGTGATGCTGCCAATGTAGTTCAGGTCCGCCTCGGTGACGGTGGCTTTGTGAATTTTCGATCGATACAACCAGCGCATGAAGGGCTACGGCTCCTCCGTCGGACCTGTCGTGTCAGCGGCTCCGCTCTCTTCGCCCGACCCGCTGTCTTCGGCCGAGAGGGAGTTCTCCGCCGGCAGATCGAGGACCAAGAGGTTATCAATCAAGCGGGTCGAACCGAAGTAGGCGGCCATCGACAGCAGCGCTCCACCGTTGCCGACGTGCTCCAGCTCCCGCAACGTGCGCGGATCGGCAACGCTGGCGTAGTCGAGCTGAGCTAGAGGTTCGTCCTCGATAGGCGTGCTCAGCCGCCGGCGCAGCGAGTCTCCCTCGCGCTCGCCGGCACGCAGCGCACCCGCGGTGGCCACCAGCGCCTGGTGAATCACCGGCGCCGCGGCTCGCTGTGCAGGCGTCAGCAAGGCGTTGCGTGAACTCATCGCCAGACCATCGCTCTCGCGGATCGTCGGACAGACCACGATCTCCAGCGGCAGCCCCAGGTCCTCGACCACGGTACTGACCACCACACACTGCTGTGCGTCCTTCTGCCCGAAGTACGCGCGATCCGGCTGCAGGACCATGAACAGCTTGGTCACGACGGTCGCGACCCCCCGGAAGTGCCCAGGGCGCGACGCGCCCTCAAGCGGCACCGATGCGTCCTCGACCTCGACCCAGGTCTGGTAGCCCGGTGGATACATGCTCTCCGGCGTCGGCGTGAATACCAGGTCGACACCAGCATCGCGCAGCTTGTCGAGATCGCGATCGAGATCGCGGGGGTAGCTATCGAGGTCTTCCGGCCGATTGAATTGCGCCGGGTTGACGAAGATGCTCACCGCGACACGGTCGTTCTCGGCGCACGCGCGGGCCACCAGCGCCAGGTGACCTTCGTGCAGGAAGCCCATGGTCGGGATGAGTCCCCAGGTTTCGCCGCCGGTACGGCGGCGGTGGACGATCCCCAGGTGACGGTGAATCTCGGCGATGTCAGCGCTGACCAACATGGCGTCGTGCGGTCCTTTCCGGCTCAGGTCGAGTTTCTTGGCTGCAGCGTGCCGAGGGCGGCCGCGCAGCTACGGAGCCACGGTATCGAGTGCAGGGCCGAGTCTACCCTGCCCGCAGCTCCAGCTGTCGACGCAACCAGTGCAGATCCTCGACGCCCTGGCTCCAAGCCGTCGCCGCCTGCAACGCTTCTTGCCAGGCAGATACCGCCACAGGCTCGCCAGCCTCGGCGGCCCGCATCAGTCGTGTCAGCAGTTCGTTGAGCGGCGCGCGCACCCCATGGCGCGATGCTTCCAGGGCAACTGCACCGTTGATCACGTCGACCTCCGTCTGCCGGCCTGCGGTCAAGTCCTGCAGCATCGACCCTCGGTTGCCCGCAGTCGCGCGACAGACCTCGACCGCCCGCTCGACCCCGTCGAAAGGCAGCTCGACGCCCACCGCGGCCGCCACCACCTCGACCTCCCACGCAACCCGGCGCAGCAAGCGTTCAGCGGGTGCTGTGGCCAACAGCACCCCGTTCGGCCGGCCGAGCAGCGCCGCCAGCGGATTGATCGCCGCATTCACCGCCAGCTTGCCCCACAACAATCCATCCGCGTTGTCGACACAGGCGGTCGGCAAGCCGGCACGGTTGAACACCTCGGCGACCTGCCGCAGTTGCGGTGCCAGAGCACCCGGCCCCGCCAGCTGCGTCAACCCTTCGCCAGCATGCCGCACTATCCCCGGCTCGACGACGTGTGCCCCTTGCGTGGTCACGCCGAGCGCCGCTCGCGAAGCGCCCACGGCCTCGGCCAGGTGTGCCAGGTTTCCCAGGCCATTCTGCAGCGTCACTGCTACCGCGGCGCCTTCCGTTGGATCTAGATAGTGGTGCACCCAGCGCACCGCGGCGGCCGTGCCGGCGCTCTTGACCGCGACCAATACCAGCTGCGCCGGTGCCAGGGTCTCCCCCGGGGCCGCGACGCTCAGGCCTGTGACACCAGACTCTGATCCCAGCTCCACCAGGGGTTGCACGTCGCGCCCACCCGCCGGATCGATCAGCGTCAAGCCCGAGCGCCGCAGCGCGATCACTTGCTGCGGCCAGCGCCCGACCAGGGTCACCGGCAGGTAGCATGCCAGCTTGCCGCCGAAGAGACACGCCAGCGAACCGACGCCGACGATCACGACGCGTTGGATGCGGAAGGGCTCCTCGGCGTCCGCGCTCACGAGTCGGTAGCGATACCCAGTGCCGCCGCCACTGCCGCGGGATCCTGAGCCTCGACCTCCTCCAGGTGGCGCTGGAAATCTTC
Source organism: uncultured bacterium (assembly GCA_965368975.1). GTDB lineage: Bacteria > Acidobacteriota > Thermoanaerobaculia > Multivoradales > JAHZIX01 > CBDUPA01. Next base: position 121,672 of record CBDUPA010000018.1, read on the forward strand.
CAGCTCAGCCTGGGCCATCGGGTAGGTGTGCTCCGAGGCCGGGAACCGCCGCTGCTCGACATCTTCCCGGTACTGCCCCAGCGCCTCGACCACCGTCTGCGCCAAGTTCGCGTAGCGTTTCAGGAAGCGGGGCGTGAACTCGTCCTGCAAACCCAGCAGGTCGTGATAGACCAGGACCTGACCATCACAGCCGGCGCCGGCGCCGATACCGATGGTCGGGATCGCCAACCGCTGACTGATCGCCGCTGCCACCGGTGACGGCACCATTTCCAGAACCACCGCGAAGCAACCCGCCCGCTCCAACGCCAGCGCGTCGCGTAGCAGGATCCGTGCTTCCTCCGCCGTGCGTCCCTGGACACGATTGCCACCCAGCTTGGACACCGCCTGCGGTGTGAAACCGATGTGCCCCATCACCGCGATACCCGCGTCTGCCACAGCACGCACCGTGGGTACCATCGCTCGCCCGCCTTCCAGCTTCACCGCTTCCATGCCGCCCTCCTTGAGCAGCCGGCCGGCGTTGCGCACGGCCTCAGCATGGTCCGTCTGGTAGCTCAGGAACGGCAGGTCACCGACGCGAAAGGCGAAGCGCGCGCCCAGGCTCACCGCTCGGCAATGGTGCACCATCTCATCCATGGTCACACCGACCGTCGACGTCCGCCCCAGCACCACTTGCCCGAGCGAGTCACCGACCAGAAGCAGGTCGATGCCGGCTCGGTCAGCGAGTTGCGCCGAACTGACGTCATAGGCGGTGACGGCACTGATCGGCTGCTGCCGCTGCTTCTTGCGTTGCAGCGTCAGGATGCTCGTCTTGCGGCGGCCGGCGGGGTCACTCTCGGGGGCTTGGTGGGCAGACATGGGTTTCTCCGCAGCGAGTATACCCCCTCCAGAACCTCTACGTTCGCCCTGCCGGAGTCAATGCGAAGGAGCCGGCTCGTACCCCTACGAGGTACCGATCATGACCCTGCGCGGAATGGTGAAGGTAATCGACGTCCCCTCTTCCGTCACGGACTCGATCCAGATCCGGCCGCGCATTCGCAGAATCAAGGCACGGGCGAAGAAGAGGTTCCCCTCGCCGTCCAGCACCACCTCCAGAGGATGGAAGGCGCGGTCGCGCGCTTCCCGTGCCACCGCGCAGCCGCTGGTCCAGATGCGAAACTGGAACTCCAGGTGTTTTTCCTCAGCCTGCACGCGTACCAGTCCCGGAGCCTCACCATCAATCGCTTGGAGGGCGAACAAGAACAGACATTCAAAGGCCTTTCGCAGCAAGGTCGCATCCATGATCACGCTTGGCAGCGGTTGAACACGGATCTCACAGTCAGGGGGACGGTGGTCCAAGGACAGCGAGGCCAAGACTTCCTGGACCAAGTCGTTGAGATCGAGTTGGACAGGCTCGGGCTGGAGATCGTTGATGCGGTTGAAGTCGCGGAAGGCATCCGACAGCGAAGCCACGTCCTTGGCCGCTTGTTCGATGAAGAGCAACGCTTCTTGGACCTCGGCTCGATCAGCAGCCGGCTCATCAACGGGCCCGGACAGAGAGGACCGCAGCTCGGCGACAAAACCGCTCAGGGTGAGAATCGGCGTCCGCAACTGGTGGGCTGCAACGTGCAGAAAGACCTTTAGCTGCTCATTGGCCGAGGTCAAAGCATCTTCCATTTGCTTGGTGACCGTCAGATCTCGCGAGACACTCAGAATGGCTTTATCGCGTCCGTGCTGCAGAGGGGTTGCCGCTGTTTCGAGATATCGCAACTCGCCGTGGCTATCGATCAAGGTGTGCTCGAACAGATACATCCCATGCTCTTCGACGGCCCTGGCGATGTAGCGCCAGTCCTGAGCGGTCTGGGTCGAGAACTGGGCCAGAGATTTGCTGCTCAGCTGCCGAAAGGGCAAACCGAGCAAGTCCGCAGCCTGCTGATTGGCTTCCAGGACCCGCTGGTCGCTGGCGCGCCAGATGAAAATGCAGTCCGCGACCTGGTCGAACAACGCCCGATATTCCTCGAGGTAGTCCCACTCTCTCCGCAGGGTCAAGCTCTGCAGGAGTGCCAGGGTGCCTAGCACAGCCAGCGTCGCGAGCACGAGAACTTCCCGTGATTGCCGCTCGGCGTCAGAAAGACCGCCCATCAAATAGAGGCTGAAATGGAGTATCGGCAAGGCGACGGAATAGACCGGCAAGAGGAAGCCCGGACCGCTGCGCGCAGCCGCGAGTCGCTCCAAGAAGTTGGTAGATTCTCCGCCATCTCTTTCTCGAAACGAGAAATGACGAATGCGGGCAGCCGCAAGAATCGGCAGGAAAGGCAGAAACCAAAGCGCGGCGATCGGAACGTTGTCGTCGAAGTCGAACTGCCAGACAGGGAACAGAGCCTGCGCTCCATCCGTCAGGAGCCACAGGAAAGCGGTACACGACAAGCAGGCGAAGAGCGCTTGCCAACGTCTGGACACAGAGGTCAACGCGAACTGCAGCGTCCGCAACGCCAAAAAGAGGTCGAACGTGATCAGTAGGTAGAGCGTTCTGGGCAAGGGCTCAGGCGACGACGTGAACAAGGGCAAGATCAGAAAGTAGACCATCAGGGCGATCGCAAAGAAAGCCAGGCCCACGCGCTCCAGACGCGGCGTCAGGCGCCCGGGACGTAACCCTCGAGGCAAGTCCGGCCTCGACTCGACGGCGGCAAAGAAACATATGAAGAGTGCAAAGTAGAGCAACTCGAGCAGATATGCGGCGACGACGGAAAAGGTCTCCTCGGGGATGGCCAGCAGCAGTACAGAACGCACCAGCCAAGCGCTGAAACCCGCGATCAAGAGGAACCAGAAACGTTGCTCACGCCGTTCGATCTGGGCCAATTGGTACTGCAAGAACCACAGGGTCACTAGCAGCGAGGGAATCGTCCAGTGATTCCATAGGAGGTCCCAAGCTGGCTCCAGGCGGAGCACTGGCACAAGGTAAGGTACGACTAGGAGAGCAAACACAAAGAGGCCGGCTCGTAGCGGCCGGTCAAACCGAAGCTCAGTCCACAAAATCAAGCTCCCGAAAGTTCGGAGAAGATTTTCGTTCGAGGGAAATCAGTTCAAACGAAAGTATAGCAAAACAACCCTGCCTACTCCTGTGCTGCCGTCAACAGTCCCGCTGGCAAGACCCCATCCGGGGCTTCGAAGTCGTCAAGACCAAGCAACGCCGCGACAATCGGAGCGATGTCTTCCAGGTGGAGTTCCTGTGCCACCGCCCCCTCACGCACCGCGGCACCCCATAGCACCAGGCCGGTGTGAATCTGCGGAAAGTCCGGAACATAGCCGTGAGTTGCGCCCTGGGAAGGCCGGACGGCGGGAGCTTCCGCGGAACTCGTAAAGTGGACACCGGGAGCAGGATTGAGCGCGAAGGCGGCTTCCGGGGAGGCTCCGAGACGGTCGAGTTCTTCTCGGTCCACGATGCGAAAGAGCCGACGAAGGCCAGCAGGCAGGGCCTCGAGAGCGGTACGCGCGGCAGTGACGGCCTCCCTATCAGCAGGATCGCGCAACATCAGGAAGGCAGAGGCCGCACTGGTGTGGAAGGTTGCGCGCCACCTGCCGCGCTCGCCCTCTCCAGGCTGCTCCAGCAGACCGGCGGCTGTCAGCCAGACGTTGGGGGCGAGCAGGGTGTGCAGGTCGACATGCCCATGATCGCCGGTGACCACGAAAGTGGTCTGCTCGAGAATGCCTTCACGTTCAGCAGCCTCGACCATCTGCGCCAGAGCACGGTCGACGGCGGCGACTGCTCGGCGAACAAGCCAATCTTCGCGGCCCCTCTCGTGCTGCCAGTGGTCGGTTTCGATCAGGTGCACGGCGAGCAGCGAAGGCCGCTTCTTGGCCAGCAGATAAGCGGCGATGTCACCGGCACGATCGTCTCGGGTCAGAAAGTCGATGTGGAAGGTCTCACCGTTGAGCGGTCCAGCTGCCTCGCGTTCGAGTTCTTGCCACAAACCGCTGGGCCGCGTTGCGTCCCGCATGGCCGCCAACGGTGCAGCCGTAGGGTCGAGCGACCAGATCTCGGGCAGGTTGTAGTCGATCTCGGCACCAGCGCTGACCGGCCAGGAGACGGCGGCACTGGTGCCTCCAGCGCGATGCACGGCCTGCCACAGAGTGTCGACGCGGATGGCGTCGGCATACCAGTACCAGGCGCCCGTGGCTCCCTCTGGCTCGAACGGTGAGTTGTAGTAGATCCCGTGGCGGGCGGGCCGAGCACCGGTGACGAGGGTGGTGTGCGACGGATAGGTGACACTCGGAAAAACGCCGCGCACCGCTTCAGCGTGCGCACCCTCGGCGACCATCTGCTGCATCATCGGCGCCGGCCAAGTCGGATCGAGGTAGAACTCGGGACGCAGACCATCGATCGACACCAGCACGACGTGACGCATCGGCATCGGGTGGGCTTCTGCCGCGTCGGCGGCACCAGCCACGTCGGCAGCACCAGCCAGCACAGGCGCGTGCACCGCCAGGAACGTCAGAAACACCGTGGTGAGGGCGAATTCCAAGGTCAGCCACGGCATCGAACGGGAACGCAAGCACATGGGTGGCAGTCCTCACAGAGCGATTATGGACGGGGTCGGGCGGTTGCCTGACGATAGCAAATCCACTAGTCTCTGGTCAGGTTGCTCTCTTCAGAGTTATGCTGAAACGGCGTAACGAGTATGGCCACGCACAGCGCCTGTGCATCGAGCCACGACAGCAGTTAGCAGCCAGCAGCGGGTAGCAGCAAGCAGCGAGACGGGTACTCAGGAGAATCTAAGGTGGCGGAGCCCCTGGAGCACATCGACGGCAAGTACGAGATCCTCGAGAAGCTCAGGGAGGGTGGCATGGGTGCCATCTACAAGGTGCGCCACCGGCTGCTCGAAGAAGTCCGCGTCATCAAGGTCATGCGCCCGACCTTGCGCGACGACGAAGAGCTGTACGCTCGCTTTCTGCGCGAGGCAAGAATGGCGATCCAGCTGCGCCATCCCAACATCGCCCAGCTCTACGACTTCACCATCGACGACGACGGCAACGCCTTTATCGTCATGGAGTTCATAGGCGGCCTCAACTTCGGTGACCTGATCGATCAGGCAGGACCACCACCGCTCGGCCTGACGCTGGAGATGGCGGTGCAGTCGCTCAAGGCGCTCGACTACCTGCACCGCCAGGGCTTCGTTCACCGCGATATCTCGCCCGATAACCTGATGCTGAGTCAGGACTTCGACGAGCGGCCACTGATCAAGCTGATCGACCTTGGCATCGCAAAGGCCCTGGAGGGAAATTCCGACCTGACGGCGACCGGCCACTTCCTCGGCAAGGTGCGCTACTGCTCACCCGAGCAGCTCGAAAGCACCAGCAGCATCACGCCGTGCAGCGACCTCTACTCTTTCGGCCTGGTGCTCTACGAACTGCTGACCGGCCAGTGCCCGATCGCCGGCGAAACGCCGTCGGCTCTGATCGCCGGGCACCTGATGCATCCACCGACGGGTTTCGAGAAGACCGACCCCAAGGGTCGCGTGCCGGCGATGCTGCGTTCGGCGGTGCTGCGCTCGCTCGAGAAGAAGCCGGAAGATCGATTCGCCAGCGCAGAAGAATTCCAGCAACTCTTGGAGCAAATACAGCAGCAGCATCCGTTTACCCACGAGCTGTCCCAACATGCCCACACCCTCCTCGACCGGGACCACTTCGAAGTCTCGGACCAGATCGAACCCGGGAGCACGCAGCAGCGGCTGAACCAGGAATTCGGCCTGAGGGCGACACCGCAGCCAGAAGCACGCACGGATCGACTACCTGAAAAGCCGTTGCCGTCGACCCATCCCCTGGTCGAACCACCACCGCCGCCGCCTCTGCCTCTCGTATCGCCGGCAGCGCCCGCAGCTCCAGCCTCCCCGACGCCCGCTGCCGCGCAGCGCGCCACCTCCGCGACCCATGCGCTGCGCTCGGCGGGTAGCGCGGCAAGTAGTTCAGAGAGCAGAGCACCCGCCGGTGCACCGTCCAGGCAACCGGGCACCGGCCAGAGCGGCCGTCGCTGGCTCGGTGTCGTGGTACTGCTCCTGCTGCTGGGTGTGACGGGCACAGCCGCGTGGTACTTCCTCGGCCGCGGCGAGACCGGCCCCGTCGACGCACCGGCGGCAGCGTCCGGCCGCCTGATCCTCAACGCCGTCCCCTGGGCCCAGGTGACCGCTATCGTCGACGCCGACGGCCAGGCCATGACCATCGCTCCCGGCACCTATACTCCGACCGCCCTCGACCTGGCTGCGGGTCGCTACACCGTCACGCTGCGCCGAGACAGCGCAACCCGCGACATCGAAGCCGAAGTGGTCGCCGGAGAGGTGACCCGACTCCAGACTACCCTGCAGGAGATCTCCGCAGATGACTTGCTGCAACAGCTCGGCTGGTAGGACGGCCAACGCGGCCCGCTACCTGGCAGGTTGGCTGGTGATCCTGTCCCTAGGCTCCGCGATCCCAGTGCGTGCCGACTACCGGGACGACTACCGGCAGGCACTCGAAGCGATCGAACGCCTGGAGTGGTCCGAGGCCCAGAGCCTTTTGCTGCGGGCGATCCGGGAGAAGCCGGAACCGGGACAGTTCAACATGTTCCAGCGTCTGGACTTCACACCTTACCTGCCCTACTACTACCTGGGCTTGGTGCTCTACGAGCAAGGCGACTGTGAAGGCGCCTTGCTGCAGTGGACCATCTCCGAGGAAAAAGGACGCGTTCGAGGACCGCGAGAGAGTGCGATGCGGCGCATGACCCGGACCTGCAACGAGCGGCTGGCCGAAGAGGCCGCCCGCGCCGAGAGCGCTCCTCCCCCGCCGCTATCAGCGACAGCCACCCTCAACGACGGTGCCGGCCCCGATGACCTGCCCGCGGTGCCTCCCGGCGGCACGACGACACCGTCCGTGGAAGCCGCTCCACCGTCGGGTTCCAATCCGGGATCGACGGAACCTGGCAGGGGAGCCCCCTCTCGCAGACCCCTCGCGGGCAGCAGTGGACCCGGCATCTCTCCACGAACCAGCGACAGAACGACCACGCCGCTGGCTCGACAAAGACTGGAAAATTTACGCACTCGCGTGCAGCGATTGGTCCGCGACGTGCAAGCCACCCTGGACGGCAGCGCGGACCTCGAGCTGCCGGCTGAAGCGGCCAACCGTCGGCAAGCACTCGAGAGCGAGCTGACGCGATTGCGCGAGCTGGCACGACAGCGACCGGTGGCTTTCCGCTCGACCGAGCAAGCGGCGGACCGGGTGAGTTCACTCCACGCCGGCTACCAGGCGGCACTCAACATCCTGGCACGCCCGGCCCGTGGCAGCGCTGACAGCACACCGCCGACCGCGCTCATCCTGGCCGCGGATGCCTACTTGCGGGCCGACTATCAGCGCGTCCTCGACGATCTGACGCCACTGCTGACGTCCGGCGAACTCGACACCAAGAGTCTCTCGACCGCTCAGCTGCTGTGCGCAGCCGCCGCCTACTCTCTGTACCTCGAGAATGGCGGTGAGGACCCCACCTTCCTGACCCGAGCACAGGAAGCGCGCACGGCCTCGCGGGACTTGTCTTCCGCCGACGGCGCTGCAGCTCGTGGCGAGCGGCGGTTGGCGCTATTCTCTCCTCCAGTGCGGGCTTTCCTGACCGCCGAGCTCCAACCCTGACTCCCCCCGTTCCCAGGATCCCATGAACCCCCATTTGCGCGAGATCACCCACCGTTACGAGCTACAGCGTTTGCTGCGCTCCAGCCCCGCGGCGAGCGTCTTCGCCGCCGTCGACACCGAGACCGGTGACGAGGTCGCGGTCAAGCTGATCACCACCGATGGTTCGCCGGACGAAACGCTGGTGCGCGAGCCGGTGCTGGCCAGGATCGCCGCGCTGCAAGAGATCGATACGCCGAGCCTGCCGCGGGTACGCGACGGCGGCTACACCACGACTGGCAGCGCGTTCCTGGTCCTCGAATCGGTTGACATCGAAGAAGCGGATGCCATCCGCGGCCTGCCTCGCCCTCAGCGCCTCGACTTGCTCGCGGGCGTGGTTGACGCCCTGGCCGAGATGGCACGACGCGGCCTGCACCATGGCAGGCTCAGTCCGGACAACGTCCGGCTGACGTGTACCCAACCCCGCCGTCTGGTCTTGTTGGGACTCAACATCCGCACCCTGCAACCGGATGTCGACGCTGCGAAAGAGCCGCGCCACAGCCTGCGTCAGCTCGCCGTGCTGGCCAGCAATCTGCTGGAGCTGCCCCTCGGCGACAACGGTATCGAGCTGAGCGCGGAGAGCCGACAGGAGTTGCCGCAAGCCACCATCCTCAAGCTGCTGCTCGACCGCTGCTTGCAGGACGAAGGCACACCGCCTCCGTTCTCGGAACTGGCGCGCGGCCTGCGCCTGGTCGCGCGTACCACGCAGCCGCCGCAAGCCCGTGTGCGCGACTCGACCGTCGCCCCCCCAGACCTAGACGCGACCATCGACGTCAACGGCGTCCAACCGCTGCCACTCAACCTGGACAGCACGCTACCCGTCTTTCCGGCGGCAGACTCCGCGCCAGATACCCCTACTTCAACTACGTCCGGCACGTCGGAGCCGGCACCCCGCCATCCGATGTCCGACATGCCACCGCGGCCGGCCGAGACACCCCGCACTCCTGAAGTCCACGAACTTCACCCGGCCGCCGCGACGCCGCCGGAGACCGAGTTCCCCGGGTTGCCCGAACTGCCGCCGCCCCCACCTCTGCCGGCACACCGTGCCAACGCTCCGACGGCAGCGATGCCGTCCCCCGTGCCTCAGCCGCAACCCACTCCTGCCCCTGCCCCCCGACCCACGACGCCGCCGCCGGTATCGCCCCCCATGTCGCCCCCAGTGTCGCCCCCCATGTCGCCCCCAGTGTCGCCCCCCGCGGCGCGGCCGACTCCGGCTGCGGTACCGCTACCGAACTTCCTGGACTCGACACCCGCGGCACCCATTCCTCCGCCCCGGCCCGTCGCTGGACACCAACAGTCCGCCGCTGGACACCAACCAGCCATTGCGAAACAACAACCGGCCGTCGCGGGGAAGCCTGCATCCCCCGTCGCCGCCGGGCCGGGCTCACGCACCAAGCTCCTGTGGGGCAGCGCCGCGGCTGTGGTCCTGGCACTGGCCGCCGTGGCACTCTGGTGGTTCTGGTTGCGCTCGACGGGCACACCGGCGCCGGCCACCACCCACACTCCGCAACCCCCCGCTCCCGAAGCGCCGTTGACGCTGCCGACCCCCGCCGAGCCTGGGCGTCCAGCGGAACCCGCCCTGCCGACGCTGCTGCTGCAAGCCAGCGACGCACTCGACGCTGGGGACGTCGACAGCGCCGAAACGCTGCTCGCCGACTTCAGCGACCAGCAGGAAGGCCTGCTCACCGAACGCGGCTGCGCCTTCTACGACGCACTGCGTTTGGCCGTGGCCGACGCGATCGATCAGCGGGATGTCGCCCGGTCGCGCACGCTGCGCGCCGTCGAGCGAGCCTTGGACCAGCAGGACTTCGACCGTCTACGCCGGCTGATCGACACGGCGGACAGGCGTGGCCTGGAGGAGCGTCAGGGTGGAGTGTTGCAGCGTGCCCGCGCGGCACTCGAAGCCTACGACTCGATGTGGGAAGAACACCGCCAGCGCAACCACCTCGGCATCTTGCGCAATGCGAGTTCGTTGCTGCGCCACGCTCCTGGCTTCCGGCGCGCCGAAGAGCTGCGAGATCAAGCCGCCACCACCCTGGAAGCCGAGGCCGAGCAATTGGCAGGGCAGGGACGCTACCCAGAAGCTGTCTATCGCCTGGACGCTCTGCGCGAGCACTGGCCGGACCGTCCCGGCCTCGGCGAGTTGGAAGCTCGCATGGATCAGCAGCAGCTGCGTGAAACGCGGATCGAGAACCTGATCACCGAGGCGCTGGCGGCCGCCGCCCGCGGCCGACCGACCGAGGGTATGGATATCCTCAACCGTGTCGATCCGACGCCGCGCTTCCGCCAGCGCTACCAGCAGGCAGCGCAGCAGTTGCTCGACCGACTGGAAGAACTCGACGGTGCTGCCCCGATGCTGCGTCTACGCGGCGGCGAGGAAGCGCTCTACTTCGACCGCAACCAGACTGCTGTCGTCGAGCTGACCGTGACCGACGACTACGAGGTCCGCGCCGTGCAATTCCTCGCCCGGCAGCGCGGCGAGGGCGGTGCATTCCGCTCGGTGCCGCTACGACCGCAGGGACCGGAAGGGCAATTCCGAGCCGAAATCCCGGCCTCGATGCACAACAACGCCACGGTCGAATTCTATGTTCTTGCCGAGGACAGCTCGGGGCACCAGTCGCGCATCGGCAGCGCCAGTGAACCGGTCGAGCTGCGGCGCAAGAACTGGCTGCGTCGTTTGCGCGACGGCGACTAGACGCGCATCAGCACCGAGCCCCAGTGCAGACCCGCGCCGAGTGCGGTCAGCGCGACCAGGGAGCCTTCCGGCGCCTTGCCGGCTTGGCGCGCTTCGAAGAAGGCAAGCGGCAGGGTAGCCGAGGTCGTGTTGCCGTACTTCTGGATGTTATTGAACACCTTCTCCTCGGGCAGACCGAGAGCCTTGCGTGCGGCCTCGTTGATGCGTAGGTTGGCCTGGTGCATCACCAGCAGGTCGAGATCGTCGGTGCTCAGACCCTGGCGATCGAGCACTTCCTTGGTCACTTCCGGCATGCGCGTGACAGCCAGCTTGAATACCGCGCGGCCATCCATCACCGGCACCGTCTCTCCCTTCTCCACCATCTCGCAGGTCACCCACGGCCGCTGCGCCGAACCACCACCAGGCACGTAGAGGATGTCCTTGCTCTCGCCATCGCCATACATCTGACTGTCCAGGATACCGCGACCATCGTCGGCATCATGGGAGCGAAAGACCATCGCTCCAGCGGCGTCGCCGAACAGCACCAAGAGGTGGCGAAACTGGGAGTTCCACTCGAATTCCTCGGCTTCCAGAGGTTCAGCGTCGGCGTCGTAGAGCACCTCCCAGGTGCGATCGGAGAAGGGCATCAGAGCCGTGTGCACATCACAACCGACCAGCAGGACAGTCCGTGCCGTGCCACTGCGGATCAGCATGTCGACCACCTGCAGGCCGTAGGCGAAGCCGGCGCACTGCTGACGCAAGTCGAGCGCCGGAACCGGTCGCAGGCCCAGACGCTGCTGGATCAGCGTTCCACTCCCCGGAAAGTAGTGGTCCGGCGTCATGGTGGCGCAGACAATGTAGTCCACCTCCGCACCGTCGACACCCGCGTCGTCCAGCGCTGCCTTGGCCGCGGCAGCCCCCAGGTCGGCCGAGCCGGTTCCGGGGTCGACGTAGTAGCGTGTCTCGATACCTGAACGTTCCCGGATCCACGCGTCATCCGTCTTGACGATGCGCGACACCATGTGGTTGTCGACTTTGTGCGGCGGCACGGCAATGCCGGCTCCAGCCAGCAAGGCACGGGGTTGCGTCATGGGCCTCGATCCTCGGCTTGGGGGTCAGTCTTGAGGCAGCTCGGACGGCCACAATTGGGGCCGCTGGCGCCGGGGTTGATTGCTCTTGAAGAAGGTGGTCAGGTCGCCTTCACGGATGAAGTCGTACTTGCGCTTGGGTTCCTCACCGTCCAGGCCTTCCTCCGCATTTCGATCGTAGCGCCAGATGATCAGCGGCGGTCCGCCGCGGTACGGCGCGATGTCGAAGTCTTCTTCGGAGGGGTCGCCATAGAGTACGTATACGGTACCACGATCGGTGCGGCAGCCCTGGTAGGCAGCCTCAGTGTAGCGCTCGTCGGCTTCAGCGCAACGCTCGTCGAAGGTACGCTTCAGTGCGTCGTCGCGCCGGCTCCAGAACGCCTCGACGAACTCTGCCGCCGCCGTGTCGTCAGCGAGTTGCAGGAACGCCTCGACCTCGTCACGATCGGCGATACGGGCGATCGGGCCGACCAGCCACTGTGCATACTCGGGGCCGAGCAGCGGATTGAGCAGCACTGCCGGGTCGTAGTCGCGCCACTTGCGCGCTGCTTCGACGGAGGATGCGCTGCTCAGCACAAGCGTCACCACGACCAGCAACACCTGCAGCGGACCTGCCCGGAAGCCTAACCGGCACCGCCACAACGGGGGGCCGTCAGGGACGACGCAGTAGATCGAGGAACTCTTCGCGCACGGGTCGATCATGGAACACTCCTCGGATCGCAGAGGTGACAGTCACCGCTCCCGGCTTCTTGATGCCCCGCATCTCGACACACAAGTGGCGTGCCTCGATCACCACCATCGCACCTTGCGGCCGCAGTTTCTCCTCCAGGTACTTGACGACCTGCTCGGTCATGCGCTCCTGCAGCTGTGGACGCTTGGCATAGAACTCGACGATGCGGGCCAGCTTCGACAGGCCAACAATCCGCTCGCCGGGAATGTAGGCCAGGTGGGCGTGGCCGTAGAACGGCACGAGGTGGTGCGAACACATCGAATAGAACGGAATTTGCTTCTCCATCACCATCGACGAGTACTCCTCGTCGTTGGGGAAGGTCGTGACCTGGGGCTCGGCGCCCTCCCGCAGCCCCCGGAACATCTCCAGGTACATCTTGGCAACACGCAGGTCGGTCTCGATCAAGTGTGGCTCTTCGAGATCGAGCTGCAGTTCCTCGAGCAGCGCCCGCACGTGTCCTGCGAGGCGCTGGACCTGGCGTGGGTCCACGTCGTTGAACGCCTCCCGCCCCTTCAATCTGCGGCTTATGGCTTCCAGTGAGTGCGTCTCCGCCGGGCCGGCGATCGGTGCATCCACCTGATCTCTCGCTGCCCGATCTTCGGAGGTGCGGTCTTCAGTATCGCGGTCTGCTGCCATCGTTTGACTACTCCTTCGCCGCGCTGCCCGCGGCGGCGTGCGGATCATATCCCAAGGCTCTTGCCGACTCGCTACTCCCGGCAGCAACGAGACCCGACGACGCGCCGGGTATACTACGTGAGCTACGGATGCGCGGGCCCCGCGGACCCTTCGACCCCGCCCCACACTGGCGGAGCGAAGCCTCTCGAGGTGCCGCGTCATCGCAACGCTCATACATTCGTCAACAGGAGGTAACCCGATGAGCCACCGTCTCACGATCGAATACTGCGTCCAGTGAAACTACCTTCCTAGAGCCGCCGGTCTGGCGGACGAGGTTCAGAAGCAATTCGGTATCCAAGCGGAGTTGATCAAGGGACGCAACGGCGTCTTCGAAGTCCATCTCGACGATCAGCCCGTGTACTCCAAGAAGCAGCAAGGCCGCTTCCCCAATGCGGGCGAAGTCGAAGGGCTGCTGCGCGATCGACTCCCTGCCGCGAGCTGACAAGCTCGCAGCGCGGTCGCCTCGGGCACGGTCCTGCGCGGCCGTGCCCCCTTTCCCCTCTCCTACTCAGGTGGTGCCCCGTCGCTCAAGAGCCGTCGCTCGAGAGGAACGGCCTCAAGTACCGGCACCCCTGCCCCGCCGTCTCCCCGACATCGATCCCCAACCAACTGAGTCGCTCCATCGCCGTCGGCTGCTCCTGGCGCAGACTGTCGGCCACGCGCTGCCACAACCAGGTGGCGAGTTCCTCCACCGAGGTGTTGACCAGCGGCAGTAGCAGAACATCGGCAGCTGGGAAGCAATAACGTCGCCGGTCGAAGCGCACCTCGACCTCGTCACCCTCACGGCGCAAATCCAGCTGCGCACACCGCTCCGGCAACAGCATTCGGCTATCCAGCTCGTCGCACAGCGCGCGGATCGTGCGCTTGAGCTGCTCGAAGTCGCACAGCAAACCGAGCTCATCGAGCCGGTCGCCGGACACTTCCAGCTGCACCTGGTAGTTGTGCCCGTGCAGCAGTTCGGCGCTACCATCCGGAAAGAGGGTGAAGTGGGCGCTCGAGAACTTGAAGTCCTCTTTCGCCAAGGAAACGCGGTAACGCGGGGGGTACGACGGCGCTGACGGTTGCATCTTCAGACTCTGCGCCCCCCCTTGAGCTTGGCCTGCAGTGCCTCCAACTCGTCCCACTTGCCGGACGCGGCCAGTCCTGCCTGCTCGGGCCAGGTCGCAGGAAAACCGATTCGGATGCCTGCGTCATCGAGGATCTGACTCACCGCCTCAGGGGTCGAGATCGCAAGGTCAGCGAAGCTGTAGATACCCGCGGCCTGCAGCGTCGAGGCGATCTTGGGGCCGATTCCTTCGATCTTGCGCAGGTCGTCCGCCGAGGAAGCTTTCTTCGACCTCTTCTCTTGCGGCAGCCTCTGGGGGGACGGCTTCTGAGCCGCTGCATTCGACGAGCCTGCCAAGGGCGCTACGGTAGTGCCCACAGCCGCCCTGGTGCAGCCGGAGAAAGCCATTGGCAACCAGCGTAGCAGCGTGAGGGGTAAGAAGAACAAGCTGAGGAGCAAGAGCCGGAACATGGGGGACTCCTTTCGCGTCGAGCAGAATTCGCGCGTAGAACGTCTGACTTCATCGCAACCAGTCGACGGCATCGTAGCAGGTCACACGGGCTGCGGTAGCATCTCCAGATGGACGCACGCACGACCACCTCGACACTGACTCCGTTGACCTTGGCCCAGCTGCGACTCTGGCTGCAGGAACAGGAGTGCCCGGGGCACCCAGTCTTGCTGATCCCACTCACCTGGAAGTTGCGCGGCGTGGTCCGAGCCGACCGCCTGGCAGCTGGCTTCGAGGCTCTGACGAGACGTCACGAGGTGCTGCGCACCGGTTTCACCGAGCTGGCGAGAGAGCGCCCGGACGGCCCTACCGCCGAGCCTCGCCAGCGGGTCGCACCCAAGGCTGTGATCAGCTTGACGTGCATCGACCTCCAGCGCTTGACGCCCGCGGCACGCCAGCGCCAGAGCCGGCGTCTTGGCCTGGTGTTCTCGCGCCAGCCATTCGAGCTCGCGCATCCGCCACTGCTGCGGGCCTTGCTCCTACGCCTGGAACCGACCGAAGTATTCTTGCTGCTGAGCGCGCACCACCTCGTGGTGGACAACGGTTCGTCGGGCATCTTGTTCGAGGAGCTCTCCACGCTCTACGGGAACCCATCGCAGGAACTACCCGTCCCGCCCTCGACGTACCCCGACTTTGCGCACGAGCAACGCCAGCGCCTGACCAGCGTCGAGATCGACCGCCAGCTCGACGCCTGGCAGCGGCAGCTCGATGGAATCGACGAGCTCGCCCTGGCCACCGACCGTCCCCGCCCAACACTGCTTCCTGGCGTTCCCGCCGTGCGCGACGGTGCGCGCCTGCACGTCACCATGCCGGGCCACGCTGCAGGCGGCGTGCTGGCCCTGGCGCGCGCGCAGGCGGTGACCCCGTTCACCGTATTGCTGGCCGGGCTCGGACTCTGGCTGTCACGCTACTGCGGCCAGGCCAAGATCCCGATCGTGTCGTCGATCGTCCACCGCCACGATGCACGCTTGGCCAGCGTGGTCGGGCTGTTCACGCATCCGCTGCTGATCCTGCTCGATGTCGAAGCTGCCCTTCCCTTCAGCCAACTCGTGCGCCAGGCACAGTTGGCCTTCCTGGACGCGCTGCAGGCCGACGTTCCGGTGGACCTCCTATGGCGGCGGCGCGACGAGCCGCTGCTGCGCCATCCACTGGCACGCGTCGGCTTCACGCAGCGTCCAGCTCCCGCTCGTCCAAGAGCAGCCCCTCCGGGAATGGCCGGTCCGGAAGTGGAGACGGGAACGTCGAGAACGGTGGCTCCCTGGCAGGCGCAGACGGCCGAGCTCACCGTCCAGGCTCCTCGCTTCGATCTGGAGACGCAGCTATGGGTCGACGGCGAGCGGATCGAAGGCAGCGCTTACTTCGACGCCGACCTCTTCGACGCAGCAACCGTCGAAAGGCTGCACGACGCCTGGTGGCGGCTGCTGGCGCGGGCATGTGCCGCCCCGGACTGCCCCGTTTCGTCCCTCGACGACTGACGCGCGAACACCCTTGGGGGCGGATTGGCTTCTTGTGCCGGAGCCCCGCGATGGGATTGGGCGATCGTCGAAACATCCTTCACCTGACCACCTGAGACCACCTGACAGGTGACCCGGCAAGCTCGATATGAGATCATAGAAGTTCGATAGCCGAATCTTCCACTCGGCCATTCTTATCTGATTTGCATCTTGTATTGATTTCTTTCTCTGGAGGACTATGAGCACCCGCATCACCTAGTGCATCTTGGGGGTCGCCCGCGTCGACCCGCCGAGGTTTGTGGTTTCCGCACGGAATCCATCGGGGTCCGCCCTGGGTTGGGCGGGGCTGCTGCATGGTCCCAGGAGGGGAGCAGTCCCATGAAAGTCAAAGACCTGTACAAGCGCATCGCGTCGCTTGCACCGGAGCAGCGTGCGCTGCTGAGCCGCCGCCTGGAAGGCCACGATGAGGTTGCGCTGCCCGGAGAGGGCCCAGAACCGCCGATCCAGCACAGCGCTGACGGCGAGATCCTCGCTCCGCTGTCACTCATGCAGGAGCGGCTCTGGGTGCTGGACGAGATGGAGCCGGGCAACCTGGCTTTCAGCTTGCCGATCATGAGCTACGCCATTGAGGGCAAGTTCTATCGCCGTGCCATGGAGCGGGCCTTCACGCTGCTTGAGGAGCGCCACGATTCCTTGCGCACGACCTTCCGCAACATCGATGGCACCGGCTACCAGGTGATCCACCCACCGCGCCAGCGCGTGCCGATGCCGATCATCGACTTCGCCGCCCTCGACGACGACACCTCCTACGCCACCTGGATGAAGATTGCCGAGCGCGCCGGCCGCATCCCCTTCGACCTGCGCAACGGCCCGGTGTGGCGCTGCTTCCTGTTTCGTGCCGCGCCGGACCAGCATGTGCTGATCATCCTCATGCACCACATCATCTCGGATGGCTGGTCGATGGGCGTGATGTACAAGGACTTGACCGCCGCCTATGGCGCCCTCAGCACCTCTGCCTCCGCCGATGGCAGCGAGGTGAGCTTGCCACCGCTGCGCTTCCAGTACCGCGAGTTCGCTCGCTGGCAGCGCGAGCGCTTCCGCGGCGAACGACTGCAGAAAGAGCTCGATTTCTGGCGCCAGGAGGTGGCAGGTGCTCCGATGGTGCTCGAGCTGCCGACCGACCGGCCGCGACCGGCCAAGCAGACTTTCGTTGGCTTCCGCGAGACGCGCCGCTTCCCCGGTGCATTGATCGACAAGATCCATCAGCGCATGAGCGCCGAGAACGCCACCAACTTCATCTTCATGCTGGCGGTGTGGAACCTCTTGCTGTTCCGCCACAGCGGCCGCCGTGAGCTGCTCACCGGCTCACCGATGGCCGGCCGCAAGCTGCCGGGCACGGAGGACCTGATCGGCTTCTTCGTCAACACCCTGGTGTTCCGCGCCAGCCTGCACCCCCGCATGAGCTTCAGCGAGCTGGTGCAACAACTGCGCAACCGGGTGATGCAGGTCTACGAGCACCACGAGATGCCCTTCCACGTCCTGGTCAAGGAGCTGCAGCCCCACCGCGACCCCAGCTATCCACCACTGGTGCAAGCGATGTTCACGGTGCAGAACATCCCGACGCCGAACCTCGAGCTGGGCGACAGCCGAGTGACGTCGCGCCACGTGCAGAACCACGCGTCGCAAGTCGACGTCATCCTGTTCATCGGTGAGGATGAAGACAAGCGCGTCAGCTACGCGCACCTGGAGTACAACACGGATCTGTTCGATCAGGTCAGCATGATTCGCTGGTTCCGCCAGTACGAATTGCTGGCCGAAGCCGTCGCCGACGCCCCGGACACGGCGTTGGCGGACTTCGAACTGCTGCCTCCGTCGCAACGCCACCAGTTGTTGGTCGAGTGGGGCCACGAGCGACGCCTGCAACCGCGGGCCCGGTTGCTGCACCAACTCGGCACACCGTGGGCCGAACACACACCCGACGCCGTGGCGGTGGTCTTGGGCGACCCCGGCGGCTCCGCATCCGCGGTCCTCACCTACGGCGAGCTCTACCGCCGCGCGGGGCGGCTGGCGCACCTGCTGCAAACGCGCGACCTGGGCGCCGAAGACCTGGTGGGCGTATACCTCGACCGCCGGCTGCACGTGCCGGTGGCGCTGCTGGGCGTACTGCACGCCGGAGCCGCCTACCTGCCGCTCGACCCGACCCATCCACACGGCCGTCTGGAACTGCTGCTGCGCGACGCCGGCGTCAAGCTGCTGATCACCGAACGGTCGCGGCAAGACGACCTGCAGCTGCCCGAAGGCTTGGAGATCCTGTGCCTGGACGCCCCCGAGGTCGAGCAGCAGCTGAACTCGGCGACCAGCCCGTTGCCGGCAACGCCACCTCCATGCCGCGCCGACCCGGCCAATCTCGCGTACCTGATCTACACGTCCGGCTCAACCGGCAAACCCAAGGGCGTCCTGATCCAGCACCAGCACGTCACGCGCATGCTACGCGCGGTCGAAGAGTGGTTCGACTTCTCCGCCGCCGACGCCTGGAGCGTCTTTCACTCTTTCGCCTTCGACTTCACCGTCTGGGAGCTGTGGGGCGCCCTCGCCTTCGGTGGCCGCGCGGTGATCGTGCCGTACAAGGTCAGCCGCTCGCCAGAAGCGTTCTACGCCCTGATCCGCAACACTCGCATCACGGTGATCAACCAGACGCCCTCGGCCTTCCGGCAGCTGATCCCGGCCGAGGCCAGCGTCGACCCGAGCGGCCGCACGCCGCTACGCCACGTCATGATCGGCGGCGAGGCGCTGGAGCTGCAGACGCTGCGACCCTGGATCGCCCGCCATCCGGTGCGACCGAGGCTGTACAACATCTATGGCATCACCGAGACCACCGTATTCTTGACGCGGCGGCCCCTGCGCACCCGCGAGATCACCGCCGGCGGCGTCGGCTTGCTCGGCTGGCCGATGGTCGACGTACCGCAGTATGTGGTCGACCCGTTCTTGCGCCTGAGCCCAGCCGGCATCCCAGGTGAGCTGTGCGTCGGTGGTCCCAGTAACGCGCGAGGCTACCAGGGACAGCCAGCGATGACCGCCGGCCGCTTCGTGCCCGATCCCTTCACGCCAACCTGGCGCTCGCCCAGCGTCGGCGGCGACGGCCGACGACTGTTCAGCACGGGTGCTGCCGGTGAGCGCATGTACCGCTCCGGCGACCTCGTACGGCGCTGCCACGATGGCGACCTCGAGTACCTCGGGCGGATCGACCACCAGGTGCAGCTGCGCGGCTTCCGCGTCGAGCTCGGGGAGATCGAGGCGCAGCTCAACCGGCACCCAGCGGTCCTAGAAAGCATCGTCCAGGTGCGCGGACAGGGCGAACGCGAACGCCTGGTCGCTTACCTGGTGCTGGCCCACGCTTCCGACGGCTCCAAGAGCGATCTCGATGTCGAGGCGTTGCAGAGCTTTCTGAGCGAGACCCTGCCCTATTACATGGTGCCGGCCTCTTTTGTCGTGCTCGACGTGCTGCCACTCAACGCCAACGGCAAAGTCGACCGCGCTGCCCTGCCCGACCCGGACACCGCCGAGGGCCTGCAACGCCAGAACTACGTGGCGCCGCGCTCACCCGCCGAGACCGAGATGGCAGCCATCTGGGGCAAGGCGCTGGGGCTGGAGCAGGTCAGCGTCGAGGCCAACTTCTTCGAGCTCGGTGGCCACTCGCTGCTGGCAACGCAGGTGACGGCCCAGATCCGCAAGGCCTTCGAGGTCGACCTACCGCTGCGGGCGCTGTTCGACGATCCGACGATCGCGCGCCTGGTCGAACGCATGCACGAAGGCGAAGATACCTCAATGCCGCCGCTGCGCCGCTACCCGCGTCCCGAGCCGCTGCCGGCGTCCTTCGCCCAGCGCCGTCTTTGGTTCCTCGACCGCCTGATGCCCGGCAACGCTTTCTACCTGGTGCCCGAGGCCTGGCAGTTGCGCGGACCGCTGGAGGTCTCGCGGCTGGCCCAGGCTTTCCGCCTGGTGGTCGAACGCCACGAAGTGCTGCGGACGGTGTTCCCAGAGATCGACGGCGAGCCGGCGCAAGACGTCTTGCCGGTCCCCAAGCTCTGGCCCTTGCCGGCGATCGACCTGTCGAGACTGCGCCACGACCACGGCGACACCGAAGCCGAACGGCTGGCGACGCTGGAACCGACGCGTCCCCTATCGCTGACCCGCGACCTGCCGATCCGCACCTTCTTGCTGCGCCAGGCGCCGTGGATGCACACGCTGCTGATCACCCAGCACCACATCGTCACCGACGGCTGGTCGATCGGCGTGTTGCACGAAGATCTCGATGTCGCCTACCGCTTCCTGGGTGGCTCCTTGCCCAAAGACAAGAGCAAGGCGCTCCGCCCACTCGACTTGCAATACGCCGACTTCACGCTCTGGCAGCGTGACTGGCTGAGCGGTCGTGCGCTCGACGAGCAACTCGATTGGTGGCGCGAACGACTGACCACCGAGGAAGGGCGGCCGGTACCGACCCTGGAACTGCCGACCGACCGACCGCGGCCGCCCATGCAGCGCTTCCGCGGCGCCTACCTGACGGCCGAGATCCCGGGACCGGTGCGCGATCGCATCGACGAGCTGGCGCGGCGCCACAACGGCACGATGTTCATGGCACTGGTCTCCGGCTTCGCGGTGCTGCTGAGCCGCTATAGCGGCCAGACCGACTTGCTGATCGGCTCGCCGATCGCCGGCCGTGACCACCAGGAGCTCGACGAGTTGATCGGCTTCTTCGTCAACACGCTGGCGCTGCGCTGCCGGCTGGAGGGCGACCCCAGCTTCGAAGAGCTGCTCGACCGCGTGCGCGAGAAGGCCCTCGGAGCCTTCAAGCATCAGGACATCCCGTTCGAGAAGCTGGTCGAGGAACTGGCCCCCGAACGCGACCTGTCGCGCAACCCGCTGTTCCAGGTCAGTCTGGCCTACCAGAACACACCGGAAGCCGGCTCACACTTGGGACCGCTGGAGATTGACACGCTGAAGGTCACCCTCGACACCACGCGCTTCGACCTCGAGATGCACGTGCGCCAGGAGCGCGACGGGCGCTTCAACGCCGATCTCTTCTTCGCTTCCGACATCTTCGACGCCAGCACGGCCGGCCGCATGGTGCGGCAGTTCGCGCGCCTGCTGGAACGCGCGGCGGCGACGCCGGACGTGCCGATCACCCACCTATCGATGCTCAGCGACGCCGAGATCCACCAGTTGCACCGCGAATGGAACCACGCCTCACTGCGTGGCACCGATCCGCTGGCCCGGCAGCACGTCGCCCTCAGTTTCCAAACACAGCTGGAGACGCAGCCCAACGCTATCGCGGTGGTCGAGGACCGCGGCGATGGACCGCACCTGCACCTCAGCTACGACCAGCTCGCTCGTCGTGCCGGCTGGCTGGCCAACGCCATACGGCGGCGCGCCGGTGAGTTGGGCGTACGCCTGGGGCCGGACGTGCCGGTCGGCGTCTGTCTGCCGCGCGGTCCCGAGCTGATCGCCACACTCTTGGCGGTGGTCGAGACCGGCGCCGCTTACCTGCCGCTCGACCCCGACTACCCTGCTGCCCGCCTGGCTCACATGGTCGAGGACAGCGCCGCACCACTGGTGATCCGGCGTACGTCGGCGGACACGGCCCAGCTGCCGACGATCTGGCCACTGCTCGACCTCGACGACGTGCTGGCCACGGCGGCACCGGCACCGGCGCACGCGCTCCCCGCGGCACCGCCGGCCTTCACCGACCCGGACCAGTTGCTCTACGTCATGTACACCTCGGGTTCGACCGGCAGGCCGAAGGGTACCAGCATCCCGCACCGCGCTGTCCAGCGCCTGGTGCGCCACGCTGGCTTCGTACCGCTCGACGCTTCGGACCGCCTGGCCCAGGTGGCCAACGCCTCCTTCGACGCCGCGACCTTCGAGATCTGGGGTGCCCTGCTCAACGGCGGCTGCGTCGTGGTGCTGCCCAAAGACACCGTGCTGCTTTCCGAGCGCTTGACCACCGCCCTGGCGGCCCAGCGCGTGAGTGCCATGTTCCTCACCTGCGCCCTGTTCAACCAGATCGCGTCGCAGGCTCCCGAACGGCTCTCCGGTGTGCGCAACCTGCTGGTCGGCGGCGAGGCCCTGGACCCGGCGTCGATCCGACGCGTGCTCGAATCGGGCTCACCGCCACAGCGGCTGCTCAACGGCTACGGGCCGACCGAGAACACGACCTTCAGCGTCGTCGAGCACATCACACGGGTGCCCGAGCACGCCGCGACGGTACCGATCGGCCGCCCCCTCGACCGCTCGGGCGCCCACGTCGTCGGTCGCCGCGGCAGCCTGCTGCCGCTGGGTGCGGCCGGCGAGCTGTGGGTCAGTGGCGACGGCCTGGCACGCGGGTATCACCAGCGGCCGGGACTCACCGCCGACCGTTTCGCACCCCACCCGCTGGCCGGCCACGGCGCGGTGCCTGCGGGCGCCCGGGCCTACCGCACCGGCGACCTGGCGCGCTATCTCGCCGATGGTCGCGTCGACTGCCTCGGCCGCATCGATCGCCAAGTGAAAATTCGCGGCTTCCGCATCGAACTAGGCGAGATCGAGACCGCACTCAACGAGCTACCACAGGTCGCGCAAGGCGCAGTGGCCGTCCACGACGACGGCACGGGGGCGGGCAACAAGCGCCTGGTCGCCTACCTGGTGCCGCGCGAGCACGCCGACACCGACGACCTCGAGGTCAGCACGCTGCGCGCGGCCCTGCAGAAACGCCTGCCCGACTACATGGTGCCGGCCCTCTTCATGCTGCTCGACACCATGCCGCTGACCGCCAACGGCAAGCTCGACCGGCAGGCGCTGCCGGCTCCGAGCGAGGAGGGAGCGCTGCTCAGTCAGGCCTACGTGGCACCCGCGACGCCGTTGGAAGCACAGCTGGTCGAGATCTGGGAGCAGGTCCTGCGCCTGCCGCGCATCAGCGTCAAGGACGACTTTTTCGACCTGGGCGGCCACTCGCTGCTGGCCACCCAGTTAGCAGCACGCATCCGCCGTCTGCTCGACGTCGAGCTGCCACTGCAGGATCTGTTCGAGGCACCCACCGTACGCCAGCTGGCGCCGCGCGTCGAAGCCGCCGGCCGCCGTTCACGGCCCCCCTTGACCGCCTGGCCCCGCCCACTGCCGGAGACGGTGCCGGCATCCTTCGCGCAGCAGCGCATGTGGTTCCTCGACCGCCTGACACCCGACAACCCCTTCTACCTGGTGCCACTAGCCTGGGAACTACGCGGTGAGCTGGCACCCAAGCGACTGGCCGCGGCACTGACGGCCCTGGTCGAGCGCCACGAAGTGCTGCGCACCGAGTTCCCGGCGGTCGGCGGCGAGCCGGCCCAGCGCGTCCGGCCACCGCACCGCTGCGAGTTGCCCGCGATCGACCTGAGTGGCCTACCGGCCTCGGTGGCCGAATGTGAGATCGCGCGCTTGTCGGAGCGTGAAGCGCTACGCCCCTTGGCCTTGCTCGACGCCCCGCCGCTGCGCACCTGCCTGCTGCGTCTGCATGACGAGCGGCACACGCTGCTCCTGACGCAGCACCACATCGCCACCGACGGCTGGTCGGTCGGCATCCTGAGCCGCGACCTCGGCGCTCTCTACGAGGGACACACGCTGCCGCCACTGGCCGTGCAATACGCCGACTTCGCGCTCTGGCAACGCAGTTGGCTGCAAGGCGCCGCGCTCGAACAGCAGATCAGCTGGTGGCGCCGAACCCTCACCGTCGACGGTCATCAGCTACCGCGCCAGATGGAGCTACCCACCGATCGACCGCGGCCACCGATTCCGCGCTTCCGTGGCGCTCACCTGGGCTTCCACATCGGCGCCGACCTGCACGAGACCCTGCGTCGACTCGGTCAGAGCGAAGGCGGTGCGACACCGTTCATGGTCCTGCTCGCCGGCTTCGGTGCCACCCTCGGCCGCCTGGCGGGTCAAGATGACCTGATTCTCGGTTCACCGATCGCCGGCCGTGACCAGGCAGAGCTCGAAGAGCTGATCGGCTTCTTCGTCAACACCCTGTCTCTCCGTTGCCGCCTGCGCGCGAACGATGGCAGCGCGCTCAGCTTCCGGCAGCTGGTCCGGCAGCTGCGCGAGACGGCGCTGGGGGCCTATAGCCACCAAGACCTGCCTTTCGAGAAACTGGTCGAAGAGCTGGCCCCGGAGCGTGACCTGTCGCGCAACCCATTGTTCCAGGTCAGCTTCGCACTGCAGAACGCCCCCACCGCCGGCAGCCAGCTGACCACCGGGCTGCAGCTCCACAGCCTGCCGGTCGAGCTGCACAGCACCCACTTCGATCTCGAAATCCACTTGCAGAACAGCCCCGAGGGCGCCCTCATGGGCTCGGTCGCCTACGACGCCGACCTCTTCGACCACACCACCATCAACCGCCTACTGCGCGACTATCTGCGCCTGCTGATAGCGGTTGGCGTCCAGCCGGAAGAGCCGCTATCGCGGCTGCCGTGGTTCGACGCCGCCCAGCGTCACCAGCTGTGCCTGGAATGGGCACAGAGCCCGCCGCTGGCGGACGATGCCGACCAGGAACAGAGCGTCGGCGTACGCTTCCGGCTGCAGGCCGACCGCGCGCCCGACGCCATCGCCATCGTCGAGAATCGCGACGAGGCGGGCGGCGACCTGCACCTGAGTTACCGTGAGCTCGATCGCCGCGCCCGCCATGTGGCGCACGCGCTGCGTCAGCGTGCGACCGAAGCCAGTGTCGCCCTGGGTGCGGATGTCGCGGTCGGCGTCTGCCTGCCGCGTAGCGCCGACCTCTTGGCCGCCTTCCTGGGCGTCGTCGAAACCGGCGCTGCCTACTTGCCGCTCGACCCCGACTACCCGGCCGCTCGACTGGCCGACATGGTCGGCGACTCCTGCATGGCTTTGGCTCTGCATCGCGGCGCCGCTGGCGGTGCGCAGTTGCCGGCCGTCCTGCCGGCGCTCGATCTCGACACCGTGCTGGGCGCCGGCCGCGCAGCGCCCACGCCTGCACCCCCGCGCCGCGAGCTGACCAGCAGCGCCGACGACCTGCTCTACATCATGTACACCTCGGGCTCCACCGGCCGTCCCAAGGGCACAGGGATCCCGCACCGCGCCGTGCGGCGCCTGGTACGTCACGCCAGCTTCGCCCCCCTGGGCCCGGACGACCGGCTGGCGCAGGTCGCCAACGCATCCTTCGATGCCGCCACGCTGGAGATCTGGGGGGCACTGCTCAACGGCGGCTGCGTCGTCGTGATACCCCGCGAAACGGTGCTGGCGTCCGAAGAGCTGGTCCGCACCCTGGGCGCCCAGCGCATCACTACCATGTTCCTCACCTGCTCGCTGTTCAACCAGATCTCGGCACGCGAGCCGGGAAGCCTCAGCGGCTTGAAGCACCTGCTGGTCGGTGGCGAAGCGCTCGACCCGGCCTCGATCCGCCGGGTCCTCGAGAGCGGCTCTCCACCGCTACGACTGCTCAACGGCTATGGTCCTACCGAGAACACCACCTTTAGTGTCGTCGAGCACATCACTCACGTGCCGACCGACGCGCGTAGCGTGCCCATCGGACGCCCGCTGTCGCGCTCCAGCGCCTACGTGCTCGACCCGCGCTTCTTCAGCCTGCGGCCGGTCGGCGCCATCGGCGAGCTGTGCGTCGGCGGCGACGGCGTGGCGCGTGGCTACCACCGGCGTCCGGGCCTGACCGCCGACCGCTTCATCCCCCACCCGTTCGCCGGTCAACTCGGCCCCGACGGCCAGCCCGTCGCGGCCGGCGCTCGCCTCTATCGCACCGGCGACCTGGCACGCGTGCTGGCCGACGGCCGCATCGACTGCCTGGGCCGCATCGACCGGCAGGTCAAGATCCGCGGCTTCCGCATCGAGCCGGGCGAGGTCGAGGCGGCGCTCAGCGAGCTGCCACAGATCGCCCAGGGCGCCGTGCTGGTTCTCGACGATCCGGCGGCCTCCGCCGCCCAAGGCAAGAAGGTCAAGCGCCTGGTCGCCTACTTCGTGCCCGCGGACGACGCCGCTGAGGACGACCTCACCGTCAGTGCACTGCGCCTCGGCTTGCAAGGCACCCTACCCGACTACATGACCCCGTCCGCCTTTGTACGCCTCGAGCGCATGCCGCTGACCCCCAACGGCAAGCTCGACCACAAGGCCTTGCCAGCCCCCGAAGAGGGCGAACTGGCCGCCGTCGGTGCCACCTATGTGGCGCCGACCGGAGTGCTGCAAAAGCAGGTGGCCGAGGTCTGGCAACTGGTCCTGGGCGTCGAGCAGACCGGCATTCACGACAACTTCTTCGACCTCGGCGGTACGTCCTTGCTGATGGCGCGCTTGCAGAGCCGGTTGCAGGACATCCTGGGGCGACCGCTGACCATCGTCAAACTGTTCGAGCATCCGACCATTCACAGCCTGTGCCAGTACCTGCAGAGCTTGGACGGCGACAACGGCGCAGCCCAGCCACGGGAAAGCGTGCAGGAAGTCCGCCGCGGCGTCGACGAGCGGCGCCAGCAGAGGCAACAACAACGGCAGAAGCAACGAGAGCGCATGCGCCGCCTGCAGGGAGGTGGCCCGGACGGCGGCACACGGCCGCGCTTCGGCCCCGGGAACCGTTCATGAGCGTCAGGGACCTGTACAAGCGGATCGCCTCGCTGACGCCGGAGCAGCGAGCGCTGCTCGAACGCAAGCGCGAACGGCAAGAGAGCGAGAGCAGCCGGGCGACCCCTCGCCCCGGCGGGGCGCACCCCCTGGAAGGGCGGATACCCGGGCCTCGGGCCTCGACACCGACCCCCGAGGAAATTGGCCCGGACGGCAAGATCCTGGCACCGCTGTCGCTGATGCAGCAGCGGCTGTGGCTACTGGATCAACTGGAGCCGGGCAACCTCGCCTTCAGTCTACCCATTCTCGCCTTCAAGGTCGTCGGCCGCCCCAACCTGCGCGCGCTGCAGGAGGTCTTCACCGCCATCGAGACCCGCCACGAATCCCTGCGCACCACCTTCCGTAACGTCGATGGCCAGGGTCGCCAAGTCATCCATCCACCGCGGCGTTGGATGCCCTTGCCAGTGATCGACATCAGTGGCATGCCGATCCATATGCACCAGGGGCTCACCCAGGCGCTGGCGATCCACGACGGGCGCACTCCCTTCGATCTGGTCCACGACCGCCTGTGGCGGGCGACGCTGCTGCGCCTGAGCCCGCACTACTTCGTGCTCGTGGTGATCATGCACCACATCATTTCGGACGGCTGGTCGATGGGCGTGATCTACCGCGAGATCAACAGCCTCTACTATGCCTTCGCCGACGGCCAGTCATCGCCGCTGGAACCGCTGCATTTCCAGTACCGGGACTTTGCACGCTGGCAGTCCGAGCGCTTCCGCGACGATCGGCTGCAGCGCGAAATCGACTTCTGGAAAGACCAGCTGACCGGCGCCGAGCTGGTGCTCGAGTTGCCAACGGACCGACCGCGGCCAGCACAGCAGACCTACAGCGGCTACCGTGAGTTCCTCGACTTCAAGCCGCCGCTGATCGACGCGCTGGAAGCGCGTCACAACGCCGAGGGCGTCACCGGCTTCATTTTCATGCTCGGCGTCTGGAGCACCCTCTTGTTCCGGCTTACCGGCCAGCGCGACATTCTTTCCGGTTCACCGATCGCTGGTCGCCACCTGCCGGGCACCGAAGACCTGGTCGGCTTCTTCGTCAACACGCTGGTCTTCCGGGCCCACCTCCAACCCGACCTCACCTTCCGCCAGTTACTGGCCGAGCTGCGCGAACGCGTGATGCAGGTCTACGAGCACAACGAGCTGCCCTTCGATCTGCTGGTCAAGGAAGTCCAGCCCAAGCGCGACCCGTCCTACCCGCCGATCTTTCAGGTGATGTTCACGGTGCAGAACATCCCGATCCCGCCGCTGCAGCTGCGTGAAACCAAGGTCGAGCAACTGTTCGTCCAGAACCACACCTCGCAGGTCGACCTGATCCTCTTCGCTGGCCTCGGTGATGAGCCTGAGACCAGCAAGCAGGTGTGCTATGCGCACCTGGAGTACAACACAGACCTGTTCGACGCTACGACCATGCGTCGCTGGCTGGGCTACCTGGAGACCGTCACCGAGGCGGTGGTTGCCGACCCGAACCTGCGCCTGCGCGAGATCCCGCTGCTGCCACGGCGCGAGCGCCATCAGCTACTCGTCGAGTGGGGCCACCGCCGGGACGTGCAACCGCGTGCCGCTCGGCTGCACGAGCTGGGGCAACCGTGGGCCACGTCGACGCCCGACGCCATCGCCCTGGTGCTGCCCAGCCACCACGCGGACGGCCGTGCCGACGCCCTGCTGAGCTATGGCGAGCTCTACCGCCGTGCCCGGCGTCTCGGTGCTCTGCTGCGGCAGCGTGGGCGAACAATGAGGGCCGAGTACGCAGCGTCTGCATTGAACCAAAATGCCCATTGCCAAGATTCGGCTTGTAGTGCCATGAATCGTTTTGCTTGGTGAGGATGCCGGAGAGACCTTCAC
>CBDUPA010000019.1:0-148153 GCA_965368975.1 uncultured bacterium
GCTGGCGAGTCTCGTCAAACTCCATCGCGAAGTCGGTGACACCGAGGCTGCGAAGCGGCTGGAGCGAGAACTCGAATCCTTGCCTGCCGAAGCCGGCGACTCTGCCGAGCCTGGGATCGTGCTAATTGGCGAGGCGCCAGAATGGGAGGTTGGGGATCGGGATTGATACAGCCTCGGTATCTCGGGAGGACCAGTCGATCTCTGAACTACCATAGAGCCCCATGACCGAGCAGAAGCAGCCGGCCAAGCACATCGGTCCCTACCGCATCCTCGATACCCTGGGCGAAGGCGGCATGGGCATCGTCTACCTGGCCGAACAAACCGAACCGATCGAGCGTCAGGTCGCGATCAAGGTCACGCGGCAGCCTCGGCAGCAGTCGGAGCGGTTGCACATGCGATTCGAGTTGGAGCGACGCATCTTGGCCCGCATGGCCCATCCCAACATCGCGCGCGTCTACGAGGCTGGTGATCTCGACGATGGTAGCCCCTACCTGGTCATGGAGTACGTGCAAGGCGTACCGCTCGACCAGTACTGTGATCAAGGGCACCTCGATCTCGACACCCGGCTGGAGCTCTTTCTCCAGATCTGCGCGGGCATTCACCATGCGCACCAGAAAGGCGTCGTGCATCGCGACATCAAGCCAGCGAACTTGCTGGTTCAGGAACAAGATGGTCAACCCATCGTCAAGATCCTGGACTTCGGCATCGCCAAAGATCTCGATACACCTGTCGACCAGAATTTGACTGTCGGCATGCTCATGGGCACACCTGCCTTCGCCAGCCCCGAGCTGGCCGCGCAGGGAACCGGCGGTGAGGACGGGAGCATCGACATCCGTTCAGACGTCTACGCGTTGGGTGTCCTCCTGTACTCGCTGGTCGTCGGGCAACTACCACATGCCGAAGTCGACATCGGCTTACTGGAGTACATGGAGCGCGTGGCCCACCGAGAACCGGCTCTGGCGAGTTCCCGCCTCGGACAACTGCCCGTGGACCGACAGGTCGAGGTAGCACGGCAGCGATCCACGACGGCTTCTCGCCTTCGCCACCGGCTCAGAGGCGATCTAGACAGCGTCCTGGCAACTGCTCTGGCTCGCGAACGCGACCAGCGCTACGGGTCGGTGACAGCCTTGGCCGACGACATCCGTCGTCATCTCGCCTTCGAGCCGATCCAGGCGGCCTCCGCCGGCAGACTCTATCGAGTACGGAAGTTCGTGCGCCGGCATCGGACCGCCGCTTCTGTGGCCGTGTTGATCCTGATGATCCTGGTCGGCGGCCTCGTCGCGCGCGACTACGAAGCACGCAAGGCACATCGCGCGCAGCTGGAAGCCCAGACCGTGACCGATTTCTTGCTTGGACTGTTCGCCGATGCCAAGCCAGCGGGTTCCGAAGCGGAAGAGGTGACCCTGCGCCAAGTCCTCGATCGTGGCACGGAACGTCTTGACAACCGCTTCACCGAAGAACCGGAACTGCGGGCGCGCTTGCTGGCAACCATGGGCCGGGTGCACGTCGCGCTGGGCTCCTATGATCTGGCCCTAGACTTGCTACTCGAGGCCGAGGAGCTATACCAGGAACTCGTGCCGGAAAAACCACTGGATCAAGCGGACAATCTGCTCTGGTTGGGTAAGGCACAGAGCAAAGAACAGCACCTCGAAGACGCCGAGGTATCCCTGCGAAAGGCGGTTCGCCTCCATCACGAGCACCTGCCAGCGGACCACCCCCGCGTCTCCGAGAGTCTCCTCCAACTAGCGCAGTTCTTCCAGTTCGTCCACCGACTCGACGAAGCCACGGCAGGCTACAAGGAACTCCTCGAACTGAATCCCGAGACCTCCTCGGACGGCGCCCTGATGCGGGCCAAAGCACAGACTGGACTGGGGATTGCATACGTTCGACTCGGTCAGGTCGAAGAGGGTGCCCGGCTGCTGCACCAAGGGGTCCAGGGGATGATCGCGTCCCTGGGCCCGGATCACTTGGACCTGGCACGCCCCATGAACTTGCTAGCCGAAGCCCGTTTCGAGCTAGGCGAACCAGAAGAGGCAGTGCGACTCCGCAGGCACCGCCTGGAGATCGAGCAAGCTTTGCTGCCCGCGGACCATCCAGAACTCGCCAGCTCACACACCAACCTCGGTGTCCTCTTGGCTGAGATGGGCCGTGTTTCCGAGGCAGAGACCCACTTCCACAGAGCCGTGAAGATCCGGCACTCATCCCTGGGACCGGATCATCCGTCCTTGGCGGCGGGATACTGGAATCTCGCGCGCGCTGCCCTGATCCTCCATGGTCCCAGGGAGGCCATCGTCCACCAGGAAGAGGCGCTGCGGATCTACCGGCTTCAGCCGACTTCGAGCCTCGAGCAGATTCGCGAAGCGCTGGCGAGTCTCGTCAAACTCCATCGCGAAGTCGGTGACACCGAGGCTGCGAAGCGGCTGGAGCGAGAACTCGAATCCTTGCCTGCCGAAGCCGGCGACTCTGCCGAGCCTGGGATCGTGCTAATTGGCGAGGCGCCAGAATGGGAGGTTGGGGATCGGGATTGATACAGCCTCGGTATCTCGGGAGGACCAGTCGATCTCTGAACTACCATAGAGCCCCATGACCGAGCAGAAGCAGCCGGCCAAGCACATCGGTCCCTACCGCATCCTCGATACCCTGGGCGAAGGCGGCATGGGCATCGTCTACCTGGCCGAACAAACCGAACCGATCGAGCGTCAGGTCGCGATCAAGGTCACGCGGCAGCCTCGGCAGCAGTCGGAGCGGTTGCACATGCGATTCGAGTTGGAGCGACGCATCTTGGCCCGCATGGCCCATCCCAACATCGCGCGCGTCTACGAGGCTGGTGATCTCGACGATGGTAGCCCCTACCTGGTCATGGAGTACGTGCAAGGCGTACCGCTCGACCAGTACTGTGATCAAGGGCACCTCGATCTCGACACCCGGCTGGAGCTCTTTCTCCAGATCTGCGCGGGCATTCACCATGCGCACCAGAAAGGCGTCGTGCATCGCGACATCAAGCCAGCGAACTTGCTGGTTCAGGAACAAGATGGTCAACCCATCGTCAAGATCCTGGACTTCGGCATCGCCAAAGATCTCGATACACCTGTCGACCAGAATTTGACTGTCGGCATGCTCATGGGCACACCTGCCTTCGCCAGCCCCGAGCTGGCCGCGCAGGGAACCGGCGGTGAGGACGGGAGCATCGACATCCGTTCAGACGTCTACGCGTTGGGTGTCCTCCTGTACTCGCTGGTCGTCGGGCAACTACCACATGCCGAAGTCGACATCGGCTTACTGGAGTACATGGAGCGCGTGGCCCACCGAGAACCGGCTCTGGCGAGTTCCCGCCTCGGACAACTGCCCGTGGACCGACAGGTCGAGGTAGCACGGCAGCGATCCACGACGGCTTCTCGCCTTCGCCACCGGCTCAGAGGCGATCTAGACAGCGTCCTGGCAACTGCTCTGGCTCGCGAACGCGACCAGCGCTACGGGTCGGTGACAGCCTTGGCCGACGATCTCCACCGCTTTCTGGCCTTCGAGCCCGTACACGCAGCCTCACCTGGCAAGCTCTATCTTGCCAAGAAGTTCGCGCGGCGCCACCGGACCGCCGTTGCCGTATCCGCATTGATCCTGACGATCTTTGTCGGAAGTCTGATCGCCCGCGATCACGAGGCTCGCAGGGCACGGCGCGCGCAATTGGAAGCACAATCCGTGACGGACTTCTTGTTGGGCTTGTTCGCTGACGCCAAGCCGGCCGGATCCGCGGAGGAAGAAGTAACCCTACGTCAGGTGCTCGATCGTGGCACGGAACGTCTCGAGGGGCGCTTCACGGAGGAGCCGGAGCTTCGAGCACGCTTGCTGGAAACCATGGGCAAGGTTCATGTCGCGCTGGGCTCGTACGAATTGGCGCTGGATTTACTGCTGGAGGCCGAGGAGCTGCACCTTCAAGTCGTCCCTGAAGCTCCGGAGGAGCATGCGTACCGTCTGCTCTGGCTCGGCACCGCCCAAAACGAACTGCATCAGCTGGAGGAAGCCGAGACGTCACTCCGACACGCGGTTCGGCTGCATCGTGAGCATCTGCCCAACGAGCGCGCGGACATTTCCGGGAGTCTTCATCAGCTAGCACAGTTCCTCCTCCGAACTCACCGACTCGAAGAAGCCGCGACGACCTACGAGGAACTGCTGAAACTGAACCTCGAGACCTCGGACGAAGCGGCGCTGATGCATGCCAGAGCGAAGACCGGTCTGGGAACCACATACGTGCGACTCGGCCAATTCGCTGAAGGCGCTGCGCTTCTCGAACAAGGAATGGAAGGCATGATCGCCTTCCTGGGCCCGGATCACTTGGACCTGGCAGGTCCGCTAACGTCCCTGGCACAGGCTCGTTTCCAGCTTGGCGAACCAGAAGTAGCCGTGCGCCTGGCCCGGCGCAACCTGGAGATCAAAGAAGCAGTCTTGCCTCCGAACCACCCCAAACTCGCCAGTTCGAACAGCAATATCGGCGTGTTCTTGGCCCAGATGGGCCGGGTCTCGGAGGCAGAGCCCTACTTCGAACGAGGCCTAGCGGTCCAGCGATCTTCGTTGGGGCCAGATCACCCTTCCTTAGCGCCCAAACTTGAGAATCTGGCACTCGTCGCGATAAGGCTCGACAAGACGGCGGAGGCGATCACCCACCAGGAAGAGGCCCTGCGGATCTACCAAGCTCAGGAAACGCCGAACCTCGGGCGCATCCGCAAGCTGCTGGGGAGTCTCCTCGAACTCCATCGCGCAGTCGGGAGCACCGAGGCGGCGGCGTGGCTGGAGCGGGAACTCGCCTCCTTGCCTGTTGAAGCGAGAGATTCTGCTGAGCCTGGGATTGTGAGTATTGGCGAGACGGAGGAACGGGAGGAGAGCAGTTTGCTCTGACCAAGATCGGGGAACCTCGCGAGAACTCCTCGGGCTCACTCACAACTGCGATACAGCACCACCGCGACCGCCGTCGCCAAGTTCAAACTCGACACCCCCTCCCGCATCGGAATCGCGACCTTCCGCTCCACCCGCGCCAACATCCCCTCACTCAACCCCCGGCTCTCCGACCCGAACACCAGCACCGTCCCACCCAAATCTGTCCCCCTCCCCAACGGCTCCCCCTCCGGATGCACCGCCACCAACGGACGTCCCATCCGCGACGGCAATTCCTCGACGCGCACGCACGGTACCGCGAACTGCAAGCCGGCGCCGCCACGGACTGCCGTCGGATGCCAGGGATCCTGCTTACCAACGACCACGACCCCGCCCGCCGCCGCAGCTGCGGCCACTCGGACCACCGCTCCCACGTTGCCCAGATGCGACGGAGTCTCCAAGACCACCACGGGCGCGGCACTCCCCTTCTCATCTCCACCGTTCCCCTCCCCACCATTCCAGAGCGCCTCCGAATCCACCGACGGCCGCCGCGCCAGCGAGATCACACCACTCGGCGGTGCGGCTGGGGCCAGGCTCTCGAAGTCTGACGCCGGCATGACCACGGCTCGCCGCTGCACCTCCGCCACCAGCTCCGGCGCCACGTGCCCGACAATCGCCTCGATCTCGACGTCCGCGCGCACCACAACGTCTTCCACATCTCCACCGAAGCGCAGGGCATGCTTGAGCGGATGCACACCTTCCAGCACGACGAGCCCGTCATCTCGACGGGCAGCATAGAAACGGGCAGCGAGCGCGGAAGCGGAGAGAGACGTCATGGTGCAGGCATTCTGCCAGAAGCACGGCGTCGCGGTACAAGCAACTCCGGAGGCCGGGCAACGTATCCTTGGTGAACCCAGCCCAACCGTTCCAACACGCAGCCCAGGGAGACACGACATGTTGCAAGGATTTTCCCGCCGCCGTCTGCTCACCGCTCTACCTGTCCTCAGCGCCGCACCGGCGGTCTTGTGGCGCCAGGAGACGCAGGCCCAGGAAGGAAGAGAAGAAGCGGCCACGGCTGCGGTGCATGCGAGCTTTCCAGCGCAGGACCCAGACCGGGTGCGCGCGATCGTCGGCGCTTCACATGGCAACCTGGAGCGGGTGCAAGAACTGATCACGGAGAGTCCGGACCTGGCCAAGGCGGTGTGGGATTGGGGCTATGGTGACTGGGAGACGGCGCTGGGCGCGGCATCGCACACCGGGCAGCGGGAGATCGCGCAGCTCTTGATGGCGCACGGCGCGCGACCAGATCTGTTCACCTTCGCCATGCTCGGCTATCTCGACGTGGTCAAGGCCTACGTCGCGGCACAGCCAGGGATCCAGCGCATCCCGGGGCCGCATGGCTTGACGCTACTGCACCACGCGCGCACCGGCGGTGAGGCTTCGGAACCCGTGGTGGCGTTCCTGGAAGAGCTCGGAGATGCCGACATGCGCCAGATCTCCGAGCCCATGAGCAACGAGGACAAGGCCTGCTACGAGGGCAACTACCGCTTCGGACCGGGCGAGGCGAATGTGCTGAAGGTCGAAATCGGCCGAGGTGACCTGCTCGGGATTACGCTGGCGGACGACTTCCCGCGCACACTTTTCTATGTCGGCGAGCATGCCTTCGAGCCCGCCGGTACGCGTGGCTCGCGGGTGCAGTTCGAGGTGGTGGACGGCAAGGCGGTGAGCTTGACGGTGTTGGACGGAGCACCGGTGGTGACGGCCAAAAGGTTCTAACGGCGCGATTCTGACGGAAAGAGAGCGTCTCCAAAGAAAACGGCCGGCAGGGTTCACCCGCCGGCCGTTTCTCTTGTCTACCGTCCTCGGACGGGGATCAGGGTTGGCTGGTCGCTTGACTGGCCGCTTGACTGGCCGCCGACACCCAGTTCTGCATGGCACCGACGCTGCAACCGAACTTGCGGTGGCCATTGCCGAGGCCGAGGGCATCGATGATCTGCTCGCAGGAGCAGCCGGCGGTGTCTTCAGTGGTGAAGCTGACCTGCGGCCCGACCCCATTAGGGGCGTTGGTGTCGAAGGTCGTGTCGCCGTCGACCAGGGCGAAGCGGTTGACGCCCAAGCCGCTGGTTGGCACGTTCTCGGGGATCGACGTGCCGGGACACTGATCGTCGGCTTCGGCGATGCCGTCACCGTCGCAGTCGGCGGCCAGGTAGAGGACAAAGCCATCGTGGTCGGACGAGCGCAGGGCGCCACCGCCGTTGATCAGGTCGCCATTGATCAGGTCGACCGCCGCATCGGCGTTGCCGCGACCATAGGCGAAGCCGCGCACCCAGGGCTCGGCTGCGGCCGAGGTGAGGGCGTGGTCGAGCACCTGGGCGGTGCCGCGGAAAATGAACGAGTAGCGGTCCGTGGGATCGAGACTCAGCACCCGGTTGCTCAGGTTCGGCTCGACGAGATCGGGGCCAGAGAGCAGGTTGTCCGCCGGCACGGCGGTACCCTGGATCTGGCCGATGACGTCGACGTAACCGTCGGTGAACTCATAGGCGTTGAAGTCACCCACCACGACCAGCGGCCGCGTCGGATTCGTCGTCTGGTACGACTGCACGATCGTCGCAATGCTCTGCGCCTGTTCGAGACGCTTCTGGCGTACGCGCGGACCGTCGGAGGCATCGTCGATGCGACTGAGGGAGCGGTTGTGCACCACCAGCACGGCGACCGGGAAGCCGCCGCCAAGAGCACAGGTAGCACGCGCTTCGAGCAGCAGCGGCGGACGATCGTGCAGCAGGCTGTTGTCGAAGGTCAGCAACTCGCTGGCGGCGAACTGCGTCACGGCATCGACGGCGACGGTGTCGCGCACCAGGAAGCCGACGTCGATACCGCCGACATCGTTGCCCTCGACCAGATAGGCGCTGTAGCTGACGGCCGGGTCATCGGCCGCGATCTGCGCCGCCAGATCTTCGAGCACGCCCAGCTTCTCCACTTCCTGCACACCCAGAATGTCCGGGCTGTCCAGAACCTCGCGGATGTAGCTGCTGAACTTGGCCAGACGCAAGGCGTACCCGGCGCTCGACACCACCGTCTCGCCGCCGTCGCTGACGTCGTCGAACAGACGGAAGAGGTTGAGCGAACCCACGGTGAACTCACCTTCGCCACGCGCCGCGACGGCGGTCGGCAGGGTGGCCGGGGTGACGGTAAGTGCTGTCGGCCATAGCTCGTAGCCACCGAACTCGTAGCCGAGCACGCCGGTAGCGCTGAAGGTCGAACCAGCTGGGATCACCTGGTTGGGCAGGCCCAGCTTGTCGGGGTCGAGTTCGAAGACCTCGGGATTGCCATCCCAGACAGGCAGGCCAATTTCACCCGGAAACTGAATACCCGGCTCGCGGAAGGCGCGGCCCGGACGGGCAACGATATGCACTTCGGCGATCGGATCGGTGCCGAAGCGCTGGTTGGGTCCGCTGACGCTGCCAGCGGCGATGTCGATCAGCATGCCTTCGTAGCACTCGTACTCGATGCTGCAGCTGGGCGTAGACGGATCAGGCGACGGCACGGCGGCGTTGAAGGCAACGGCCGGCGGTATGGTCTCGGCGCCAGTGACCACGACGCTGGAGCCGCCAGTGAACTCGGTGAAGTCGAAAAACTCGACCACCGTACCGGTGACGGTCACCTGGTCACCGACGGCGACGGCCGGCGCCGTGCCGGTGAAGACGAAGATGCCGTCCGAGGTATCGACGCTGCCGTCGCTGCGGGCGCTCGGCGTCTGCACGAAGAAACCATCGGGAGCCAGCGCCGTGACCACGTTGTCGACCGTGCTCACCGTCTGGTCCTCGAACGGCGAGGTCAGGCCGGTGCCCTGGATCTCGTAGATCTCGCGCTCGGGGCCGAACGGACCGCAGCCATCCGTGGCCGAGGTGTTGGAGCGGCCTGGCGTGATGCAGGCGTTGCGCAGGTCGACGTTGTTCTGATCCGTATCGGTGCCATCCGGGAAACGGCCGATGCCGCGGAAGTCCTGGCCGCTGGAGCCGGAGTCGAAGAGACCGTCGCCGCTGCCCTCGGTGTAGGGCGCACCGACCGAGCCTTCGTAGCTGACGGCGTCCAGGATCTCGCCAGCGACCACCAGCGCAACGGCGTCGGGCGCCCCGTTCTGGATCGACGACAGCACGTCGAGGTCGCATTCGGCGACGGTGGCGACATCGGCACACAGCACGAAGTAGTCGCCGGCCGCCAGCGTCACCGCGGGCAGCACGAACGAGCTGTAAGCCGCGCCGCCGTTGCCGTTGATCAGCTCGACGGTGACGGTGCTCAGGTCGAGATCGCCATCACCGGTGTTCTTCAGCTCGATGAACTCGGCGGTGTCCGAGCCGGGCTGGTCGTAGTCGATCTCGTTGATCACCAGCGCCGGACGAGTCGGCTTGGGGCAATCCGCGTCGGCGGTGGTGTTGGCCGAGCCCGGGGTGATGCAGCGCAGCGAGAAGTCGGCGCTGTTGTCGTCGGTGTCGTTGCCGTCGGGCAGACGCGACAAGCTCTTGTTCTCGTTCGGGCCGCCCGTGCCGCCCGAGGAGTTGTCGCTCCCCGCTCCGCTACCTTCCGTGTAGGGCGCGGCGACGGAACCTTCGTAGCTCAGCGCGTCGACGACGGTGCCGTTCAGCACGATGGCGACCGCGTCCGGTGCGCCATTCTGCACCAGGTTGCTGTCCGGGCTGACATCGAGATCACAGCCGAGGACCTCGTCGCTGTCGCCGCAGATGACAAAGTAATCGCCGGCCGCCAGCGACACCGCCGGTAGATCGATCGTCTTGTAGACGGAGTCGCCGTTGCCGTTGACCAGCACAACCTGGTAGGGGGCGAGGTCGACGGCCTCACTGCCGTTGTTGCGCAGCTCGATGAATTCGGCGAAGTCGGTGCCCGGCTGATCGTAGTCGACCTCGTTGATCACCAGCTCGGCCAGATCGGTCGGCGGCGGCGGATCGACAGGACCGCAGGCGTTGGCGGCCCCCGGGGTGTCGTCGCCACCGGCGGGATCGAAGGCACCGATCTGCCAGCCATCAGCTCCGGCGGCGCAGCGGAAGGCATGCGCGGGCACGAAGGAACCGTCGGGACCGACGGTCGTGCCGCAGTAGGTGAAATCGCCTGAGCCCACGCTCTCGATCAGCGCCACACAGTCGACCACGGCGCTCCACGGCGTCACGTCGAGCGCGCCGTCGTCGTTGCTGTCCAGGTCATCACCGGAGGTGCCGGTGAAGCCAGAGACCAGCAGGTGCGTCACGTTATCGCTGTTCTCGAAGTTGAGGTTGACGAACAGGTCCGGCCCCGCCCAGCCAGCAGAGGCGAGCGAGAAGGTGCCCTCGGCGGCAACAAAGAAGCCGTTGCCGTCCAGGTTCAGGCCCCCCAGGTCGACGGTGCTCTCGATCACGCCGCTGCCGGCGGCACCGTCGCCGATCACCACGTAGCTCAACCCGTCGAGCGAGGCACCAGCGGTGCCCGTCAGCTCGAAGTACTCGTCGTTGTCGGTGCTCGGCTGATCGATGCGGATCTCACTCAGGGAAACTTGCGCGGATACGCACAAGGGCGTCAAGACCAGAACGCTCAGGAGCGCCAAGAGCGACCCCCTGCATAGAGTTTTCATGATCGACACAGAATTCTCCTCTTTCCTGTGATGTCAGTTCGATAGCGGAACCTGCTGCAAAGTCAGGACTCCGCACTGGATGGGATGGACTAGCGAGGATGGGATGGAATGTGAAAGGCGCTCGGCGGCTCAGAACAGAGCACGGACCGAGCGCCTAAGAAGATAGCACTGTGTCGATATGGAGGGAAGCGGATGTCACCCGTGCCGGGTGACGTCAGCGTGACAGAGGCGCTGCCCTGCTGTCAGCCCAGCGTGGTGCGCGCGATCACTTCGGCATCGGCGCGGGTGATCGGTACCGGGTTGAGGCCGAGGTGGAACTCGTCCTGCATCACGTAGTCGACCAGGGCCCCGAGGTCGTCATCCTTGACGCCCAGATCGCGCAGGGTCGGCGTCTTGGCTTCCTCGACCAGATCACGCACGGCCTGGATGCCCTCGCGCGCCAGCTGCTCGGTGCCTTGACCGGTGTCGGCCACCCCCATCGCCTTGGCGATGGCGGCGTAGCGCTCGGGCACGGTGCTCAGGTTGTAGTCCATGACGTCGGCCAGGAAGATCGCGCAGGCGACGCCATGGTGCACCTTGTGCAGCACGTTGACGCCGTGCGCGAAGGCGTGCTCGCCGCTGCCGCCGCCCTTCATCGAGATACCGGCGGTGAGCGCGGCGACCATCAGCCAGCCGCGTGCCTCCCGGTCACTCGGGTCGTTGACCGCGCGCATCAGCCACTTCTTCACCAGCTCGATGGCGTACAGAGCGTAGGCATCGGCTAGCGGCTGATTCTCCACCGAGACGTAGGCACCGACGGCATGCGACAACGCGTCGAGACCGGTGGCGGCGGTGACGTGCACCGGCAGGCTGAAGGTGAGCTCGGGGTCGCACAGGGCAACATGACCGGGCACCGCAACGATGTGCATCTTGAACTGGCGGTCGGTGTCGATGATGATCGTGCCACCGACCACCTCACTACCGGTGCCGGCAGTGGTCGGGATGAACATCAGCGGGTCGTGCGGCTCGGTGACCAACTTGGCACCGTCCTCGTAGTCACGAATGTGGCCGCCACCTGTCACCACCGCGGCGGCACTCTTGGCGACGTCCATCGGGCTGCCACCACCGAGACCGATCATGCCGTCGCAGTTGGCCGCCTTGTAGGCTTCGGCGGCTGCCATCACCATGATGTCGTCGGGGTTGGTGGCGACGTCGGTGAACAGGGTGGTTTCGAGGCCGGCTTCCTTGAGCGACTCGAGCACCGGATCGCAGACGCCGGCGTCGAGTACACCCTTGTCGGTGACCACCAACGGCCGCTTGCAGCCGAGTTTCTTCATCTCGGGACCGGCGAGGCGCGCGGCCCCGTCGCCGTAGTGCAGGGCGGGAACAAGGTGGAAGAAGTTGAGGTTCATGGGTTCTCCTCCGAATGAGCTGCTGGCTCAGAAGCTAGCTCAGGGAAATGGTCAATGGATCGATCTGATGGACCATTCAAATGGAACTACGCCAGATGCACGAAGGATGACGGCGTCGGGCGCGCAAAGATGAGCGGAGTCTACTGCATTCGAGGGGCAGGATACGTACCGTGCCGCGCTATAGACGACAATCGGCGATTGTGTTGCGATGGTACGCGATGCCTCTAGTCGACTGTCAGTAGCGGTAGCGTAGCGACGGGCTTACGGGCGTCAAAGGTCAGCGACACTTGCATCTCTCCAAGACGCAGCAGCACGGTATTCACCTGCCGTGGCTCGTAGTCGAAGAGAACGCGGTTCTCGAGGCTCCATCGCAGCTTCGGATCGATCACGACCTCGAAGTAGAGCCAGGCGGCACGATGTGAGACCTCTTTACCCAGCCACTGCAGCGCCGGCGAGGATGCCTGGTCGGTGAGTAGACGGAAGGTCTCGTTCAGGTAGGCAACGATGAGCTCATCGACCTTGTCTGTCGCGTCCAGGTTGACCGGCTTGCCCGCCCTCTCGGACAGCACTGCTTCCAACTCCTCGGGCAACACGCGCAACGCTATCTCCAAGCTGCGTCGCTCCGGGTTGTACTCGGCCTCGGCCAGACTGGCATGGTAGGGATGCGCCGCTACAGCCCCAGGCAGCAGAATGGGCAGCAGCAGTACTAGGCGAACCAGCCAGCCGACCGTGCATCGACTCACTCTTCCCCACCCCCTCGAGCGTCGGGATCTTGGCGCACCATCGGGTTCGGCGGCTCCTTGGCCTTGAACAACTGGAAGCGACTGCGCGCCGGCTCAGGCGGGTACACATTGTCGCCACGCTCCGCGTCGCCCAACTGCAAGTACGGATCGAGTTCGACCTTGACGATGTCCTGATCACTGATGAAGAGCTTGGAAACGCGCTCGGCGTTGGTACGCCAGATTTCTGCCGGCAGCGTCATTGACTCGACGCTGCCGTCTTCGTAGGTCACGCGCAACGGCAGTGGCATGGGCAAGCCACCTATGTTCTCGAAGTCGACGACGATGAGCTTCTTGTTCATCGCCAACACTTCCTTATCGCGACCGTCGAGGCTGTCCAGATACGCTTGGTGCTGCGCGTAGTCCCAGGGCGTAACGGCAAACTCGTCATACTCGTTGTAGAAGTCCGCCAAGGCCGGATAGCGATCGAGACGGCGCTCCATGCCCTCGTTGCGCTGCTCGCTCAGCGTCACCGGGCCTTCGGCTTCCTCCCGACGCGCCCGAGCCTTCTCCACCTCCGGATCGCGCGTGTCGAGGTCATAGCGGGTGATGCCGGTGACCGCGATGTCGACGTGGTGCGTGCCGTAGAACCAACCGCGCCAGAACCAGTCGAGGTCGACACCGGAGGCGTCTTCCATGGTGCGGAAGAAATCCGCCGGTGTTGGCCGCTTGAAGCGCCAGCGGCGAGCGTATTCGCGGAAGGCGAAGTCGAAGAGTTCGCGACCGAGGACCGTCTCGCGCAGCACGTTGAGTGCGGTCGCCGGCAGCGCGTAGGCGTTGTTGCCAAACTGCAGCAGCGACTCGGAGTTGGTCATGATCGGCACCCGGCGGTCACTGATCATGTACGAGACCATCTCCTGTGGTTCCCCTCGACGCGACGGATAGTCCTCTTCCCAAGCCTGCTCAGCGAGGAACTGCAGGAACGAGTTGAGCCCCTCGTCCATCCACGTCCACTGCCGTTCGTCCGAGTTGACGATCATCGGGAAGTAGTTGTGCCCGACCTCGTGAATAATCACCGAGATCAAACCGTACTTACTGCGCTCCCAGGTGCGATCATCTCGACTCTGGCGGGCGTCCCAATAGGTGCCGTCCGGGTAAGGACGCGGCTTGTTGAAGGTGATCATCGGGTATTCCATGCCGCCAATTGGACCGTTGACCGAGATGGAAACGGGGTACGGATACTCGAAGGTGAAGCTCGAATAGGTCTCGAGCGTGTGGATGATGGCATGCGTCGAGTAGCTGCTCCACA
Organism: uncultured bacterium; assembly: GCA_965368975.1. Lineage (GTDB taxonomy): Bacteria > Acidobacteriota > Thermoanaerobaculia > Multivoradales > JAHZIX01 > CBDUPA01. The sequence goes on from CBDUPA010000019.1 coordinate 13,906, forward strand.
GTGGTTCCGCCTCGTTGGGGTAGAACGACATGGCCATCACCCGGCCCTCGTCGTCAGCCAGCTCCGCAGCCTGTGAGCGATGGCCCATGGCGTCCCAGATGAACCTGCGCGACGAGGCGAAGGCGAAGTCTCGGACATTGTCGGCCTGAAAGACCCAGGTCTTGGTCCCGGTGGCAGGCGTCTCCTGGTTTCGCTTCGCTTCCTCCGGCGTCACCACAAAGACTGGTGAGTCTGCGTCGACTGCCTCTTCCAGACGCTGGCGCTGTGCCTCGGTGAGGACCTCGTCGACATTCTGTAACACGCCGGTAGCAGCCACGATGTGATCGTCCGGCACCGTGATCTCAACCCGGTAATCGCCCAGCTCGAGCGTGAACTCACCACGGCCGAGAAACTGCTTGTGCTGCCAACCCTGGTAGTCCGTGTAAGCCACCATGCGCGGGTACCACTGCGAGATCTCGTAGATGTAGTTGCCATCCGCCTCGAAGTACTCGTAGCCGCCACGCGCACGGGCACGCACGGCGTCAATGACGTTGTGCTGCCAGTCGATGTGCAATTCGAATGCCTCTCCTGGAGCCAGAGGTCTCGGCAGATCCACGCGCATCATGGTCTTGACGATGGTGTGCTTCAGGGAGCTACCTTGCCCATCATCAACACGCGTGATCTCGAAGCCACCCTCGAAGTCCGAGCGCTCCAAGTACTCCCCCAGCTTGCGATAGCTCAGCTTGTCGAAGTTCGGCGCCGTCAGCGTGAGCATCTCGTCCGAATCGCGGCGGAAGCGATTCTGGTCGAGTTGCAACCACAGGTAGCGGAGCACGTGCGGTGAACGGTTATGGTACGTGATCGTTCCCGAGCCGACGATGCGCTGGTTCTGATCGTCCAGTTCGACCTGGATCTGGTAGTCGGCGCGCTGCTGCCAGTAGCCCGGTCCGGGTGCCCCGGAAGCGGTGCGATCAGCGCCGGGCGTCGGTAGCAGGTAGTCGAGCTGCGCGAAGGCATCGGCACCGGTACCTTCGCCGGGTTCGTTCTCGGCGGCGTGAGCTGCACTCAGCGGGAAGATAAGAACGAGCAGGCAAGCGAGCGCAAACCGGCGACGAAGCTGGAACATGGGGTCTCCTCCAGGGGTCGAATCCGAAATCAGAACCGGCAGCAGAAGGGAAAGCAACTACAACCGTCGGAGATTACCAGCTCTCGACTCACTGTGCCAACGCCAAATCCCGTGCCCACCCAGCGATAGGGAGATCCCGCGGCGATCTATAGCAACGCCAGGTCCGCGAGTAAGTCTTCTTCGCCGGTCGCTTCGGCACCGGCCGCGAAAGCCTCGACAAACTGAACCGCTGGGTCTTTCTGCTCGTCGAAGAGGGCCGCGGCCTTCAGCTCTGCCTCCAGCGTCTCTCGCATCGAGACCAGCAAGGGATCGACGAATTGCCGGGACATCAGGCAATAGGGCTCCTCGGCTCGCCGGTACTCCAGCAGTATGCAGAGCGCATCCGCCAGGTCCTGCCGATGGAGTTCGTTCCCAGGTGCCGCACGCAAGCGCTTGAAGAACTTGATGGCTGACTTGCCGTGGCCCAGTAGCTTCAACCGCCGTTCGCCGCGCACCGAGACCAGGCCAGATCGTCGCAGCCCATAGACTTCGATCGACTGCTTGGCCATCGCCTGCTGGAACGGTCCCGCCTCCGGATGCGGCCTGACGACGCCTTGCTTCGTGAACTCCAATACCTGTGCAGGGTCGTCGCGGCAGGGATGTAGGAGCAGCGGCCGTTCTTGCGCCTCGGCATCCGGCTTCTCGGCTCGCTTCCCTTCTTCGTGCAATGGGAACAAGTTCTGCTTACCCAGGGACGCCTCTTCCCCATCCTCGAAGCGCTGCGTGCGCCTGCGGTTGCAGTCGATGCAGGAAGGCAGCAAGTTGTCCCAATCCGCCGCGAGCCACCAGTACCCGGGTTGCTTCAAGAGCTTCTTGCCCCCCTCTTCGACGACATAACCACCTTTGGGCCGGTAGTGCTCGACATCCATCGGCTGGGTCGCCTCGTAGGTGCTCTCGCAATAGGCACACTTGCCATGGAACAATTCGTTCAGGCGATCTTTGATCTCGAGGTCGCGGTAGACCTCGAAGTCATAGTTCTTGAACTTGCCATCTTTCTTGAACTTCGCCGGATCAGCATAGAAGGCTGCAGCTTTCTGGCGCTCCTGTTCACCCTTCGAATCGACACCATCGAGGACGGCAGGAACGGCAACCCGAGTACGATCGACCTGAATCACCCACCTCTCCCTAGGTCACATCCAGGATCCGTTGCAGCTGGCGATCCAGCGCCAGCTTGGGATCCTCGATCTCATCGACACCCAGCGCGGCAGCTTCCCGCGCCAGGTACAGGTCGATCGCCGTCAACATCAGCCGTTCCCGGCGCGTCTGGCCGAGCAGATGGAAGCTGCGCAAGTCCCGTTGCAGGTCACGCAGGCGCTCGCTCTGCTCATCACTGCGCTGGTCGAGCGCCAGCAACTCGTAATACTCCTCCAGCAAACGCGCCGACTCGGGATCTTGCGTGCTCGACATCCCAAAATGCTCGGACGTCAACAACTGGTCGACGCGCAGCGCCTTCACCGGCGGCAGGTCTCGTACCTGCACGATCTGCTGCCGGCTATTGCGACGCAGCACCACAACGTCCCCGTCTTCCAGCCCACGCAAGCACAGCGGATCGTGCGTCGTGGCGAGAAATTGCACCGCCGGGAAGGCCTTGCGTAGGCTAGAGACGATCTGCATCTTCCACTTCGGATGCAGGTGCGAGCCGAGCTCGTCGAGCAGCACGATACCTTCAGCGACCGCCATGTCCGACCAGCGATCGAGCAAGATGGACATCACCTCCGCGGTCAACGCCACCACCGTCTGGTACCCATCGCTGAGCTGTGTCAACGACACCTCAGTGCCGAAGAGCTGAACGTCGATGCGCTCCTCGGCATGGTTCTGACGCAGATCGTCCTCGTCACCCAGGTTGAGCAACGCCTTGAACGATGGCTTGAGGTTGTCGAACTCGGCCGCCTCCAACCCAAGCAACCAGCGCTGGGCGTCTTCGAGTGGCTGGAAGGGATCAAAGAGATTGTGTGCGCGGGCAAAGTCGGTACCGTAGGATCCGTCCGCTTGGTGCGGCGACGCACGCGGGCGCGGCAGCAAGCGGGTGGCGCCGTAGGCGAGCAGCAGAACTTTGGGTTCTTGGGCGCCTTCGAAGGCTTCGCTGTCCTGGTGGAAGTCGAGCTGGATTGGCTCGTTCATGCCGGAGAGAAACACGCGCACGAAGCCGATGCCGTCACTGCCCCGGCGCACGAAGTCGCGGGCGTCGAGGTCGAGCGATTCACGGTAGCGTCGCCCCACCAGCGCCAAGGCCACCGCTTGCAGTACCGACGACTTGCCCGCCCCGTTCTCCCCCAGTAGCACCGTCCACGGCCCTTCGCGTCGCGGCAGCTCGATGTCCAGATGTTCGATGCCGCGGAAGTTGTGCAGCACGACGCGCTCGACGGTGCGGCTGCGCTCGTAATAGCTCTCCTTCGCGCCGGGCGCCGTTTCGCCCGACTTCTGGTCGAGCGAGTAGCTCTGCTGCACCGCCTGGGCGACCGAGAAGTCCTCAGCGATCTTGGCTTGCTCGTCCAAGGGCACAAAGCGGGTGTGCGCGAAGATGTCAGGTTCTTCCTCGCCGTCGAGGTAGACAGGCCCTCGGTCCACCGGAGCCTCGAAACTCACGGGCGGACCTCCGAGGCCACGCCGCCGGTCGTCGCGCTCTCCGGAGGCGTGCTCTCCGGAGAGGCTCTCTTCGAAAGTCCTGCGGCTGGGTTCTCCCCGTTTGGGGCCTCCACGGCCAGGTCCCAGGTGTTTAGGGCCTCCGCGGCTGGGGCCTCGCGTCGGTCGTCGGGGACTCCTGCCAGGTATCCCCAACTCATCGAGACTCGCTTCTTCCGAGAAGCGGCGCACCACCTGCCGGCACATTCCGGCAAATTCAGCCCTGTCACTCAGCATCGGCTCGATCCGAGACCACAACCGCGGAGCCTCGGACGGCGGCAGACTCGCAAGCACCTCCAACCAACGGTTCAGCCGCACCGAAACTTCGCGCCGCGCATCTCGCAGCGGCTCTCGATTGAGGTCGAACAACTCGATCGTGATGCGGCCGGGCTCGGTGTCGCTGGTCACCAAGCCATCGTCGGTATAGACCAGGTGCTCTTCCGGGTTGTCAACTTGCGCGCACGGATCGAGCAGCAGGGGCCGCTCTTCGTCCAGGGCCTTGCCGGTGGCCTCCGGCTCGCAACGAGAACCCCTGATGGGAAAGCGGTTGCGCTTGGTGGAATTGCAGACCTGGCAAGCCAGGTAGAGGTTGGACCACTCCCCGCTCAACCACCAGTAGTGGAGTGGAAAGTGCTCACCGTGGAGGTTTACGGTGTTCTGCCTGGGCCGGAAGAGCTCGATGCTCTCTGATGGCAGCACCAGGATCGACTCACAGAAAGCACACTTTCCATGGAAGAGTTCGCGCAGGGCCTGCTTGACCTCCGGGTGTCGGTAGGCGCTGAATTGGAACCGCTCCTGACCTGAACTGCCGGCTTCCGTCTGGAAGAACTCGCGAGCACGTTCGCGCTCGCGAGACCAGATGTCCTCGAGCTCAGGAGGCGCCGCGACGCGGTTGCGGTTGACGTGAATCATGGAGAATCCAGACCCGGCCAGACTCACTCTGGATGCAAGATACAGAACTCACTTCGATAAGCTGACCTTGAGACGTAGCTTACCAGACACCCAACTTTCCACCCCGCCGCACGGCTCAGTACCCCGCTGGACGCAACCTCCCCCCCATCAGGAAGTCGAGCAGCGTCAGACCGTCGTAGACCGGCAGCCGCAGCTCGTTGCGCACAGCCTGGCTGCACGGCGGCAGTAGGGTGCACTCGCAGATGAAAGCGCCGACGTCGTCGTGGGCATCGAGGATCTTCTGGGCGGCACCGATCAAGTCCGCGGCCATGGCGGCTTCTCGTTCCGGTGTCAGTTCCTTGGTACGCAGGAATTCCAGCCACGACTCGCACTCGCCGATGCCCTCGACGGTGATCGGGATGTCGTTCTCGCTCCAGCCGCATTCCTGGTAGTGCCATTCGCCTAGATCGGGAGCAAAGAAAGTCAGGATACCGATGCGCTTGTCGGGCATCAGGCGGTGCAGGGTGGGTACCCACAGCAAGGGCGACATGGCCACCGGCACGTTGACGGCGTTGGACATGGCGCGCTGCAAGTGGATCATGCGGCCGTTGCAGTTCTCGGTGATGGCGATGGCGCCCTCGGCTTCGAGCTGCTTGGCAGCGGCAACGTAGTCGGCTTCCATGGCCATGGCGGCTTCCTGGCTGCCGGGGCCGGTGGCGCCTTTGACGGTGCGGTGGACCACCGGATAGGGGAAGCTGAGCGGCGTGGCGATGGCGCCAGGGATCTTAGCCATGTTGCCATCGAGCAAGAGGATACCGAGGAAAGGCTCGCGCCCTTCCCCGGCTCCCGAAGTGCCTGTACCCATGGATCAGGCTCCGACGGCGGCCAGCTGCGGTGCAACACCGCGGCCGAGGTCGGCGGGACGGTAGTAGCCGCTCATGGTCAGGTCGAGCAGCGTCAGGATGTCGTAGACCGGCATGCGGACGGCCTCCCGCACGGCGGGTAGGCAGGTCGGCAGCATGGTGCACTCGGAGACGAAGCAGCCGATGTCCGGGTTCTCATCCAGCAGCCGCTTGGCGGAAGCAATCAGGTCAGCTTCGAGCTGTGGCCGCAAGGTATCGGGAATCTCCTTGGTCGCCAAGAACTCGAGCCAGGACTCACACTCACCGATACCTCCGAGAGCGATTGGGATTTCCTTCTCGCTCCAGCCCGAGGCGTTGTAGTTGCGCTCGCTGACGGCGTGCGTGTGGAAGGTGAGAATACCGATGCGCTTGTCGGGCATCATGCGGTGCAGCGACGGTACCAGCAGCAAACCAGAGGTGACGATCGGTACCTTGACGGCAGCGGACAGCTCCTTGTGCAGCAGCGCGATCAGCCCGCAGTTGGCGGTCATGGCGCCGACGCCCTTGGCTTCGAGTTGCTTCGCGGCGTCGAGGTAGAGCGGCAGCATGTTCCAGGCGTCATCGGCGTAGGTCGGGGTCTTGGATCCCTTCACCGTGTGTCGAATGACCGGGTACGGCCAGGTATCGGGGCAGGCCATGCAGCCGGGTTCGACGGACATCTTGCCTTCCAGCATCAGGATGCCCAGCGGCGGACGGTCGGTAGCGGTGATCGCGGTCATCGGTAGTTCTCCTCAATTGAAGGTAGGTTCAACACAAGGTATTCATCTTCTCATGACTCGGTGAGTCTGTCCCTGCTCAAGACGCCTCGGTGTCCTCCGGCTGCAGGCTGGCGAGCACGGGCTCCAAGGGGATGCCCTCGGCCTCGCACGCTTCGGTCAGCAGAGCCGCCAGCTGGTCGACGCGGGGGTTCTCGAAGAGTTCCACCACCGGCACTTCCAGCTCCAGCAGTTCCCCGAGCTGGAAGCACAGTTGCGTCGCCAGCATCGAGTGTCCACCGAGGTCGAAGAAGTGCCCTTCGGCGGACACCGAGTCCAAGCTCAGGAGGCGCGCGTAGAGCCCCGCCACCAAGCGTTCCGCTGGGGTCTCTGGTTTTCGAGCCTCGGCAGCTTCCAAACTCTCGGCCTCGGTCGACAAAGGCCGCGAGGCCAGGGCACGGCGGTCGAACTTGCCACTCGGAGTGCGCGGCAGCTCGTCGAGCGGGACATAGCGAGACGGCAGCATGTAGACGGGTAGGCTGCGCGCCAGGAGGGTCTGGAGCTGGCGCCCATCCGCCGTGCCGCAGATCCAGGCCACCAGCTGTCTGTCACGGTGCACCACGACGGCTTCGCTGACCTCCGGATGGGTCAGCAGCGCCGCTTCGATCTCGCCCGGCTCCACCCGGAAGCCGCGCACCTTGACCTGGTCGTCGACGCGGCCCAGGAACTCGAGGTCTCCACTGGCCAGCCGGCGGACCAGGTCGCCGCTGCGGTAGACGCGCCTGCCGCCGTCGGCGACGAAGCGCTCCGCCGTCAAGGCAGCACGCCGCCAGTAGCCGAGGGCGACGCCGGCACCATCGATCCACAATTCGCCGGCAACCGCCAGCGGCACCAGAGCGCCGCGGGGATCGTGCACCGTCAGGCCGACGCCCTCCAGGGGACGACCGAGCAACGACGGTGGCTCCTCTTGTGAGGGCACACGGTAGGCAGCGGCCAGAATGGTTCCTTCGGTGGGGCCGTAGAGCACCCAGGATTGCGCCCACGGCCAGCACGCGCGTACCTGCCGCAGGAGCTCGGCCGGTACGCGGTCGCCGCCGACGAAGACGTGACGCAAGCCCAAGGGCACCACGCCCGTCGCCATCGCGGCCTGCAGCACCTGGCCGAGCAGTGCTGGTACCGCGTGCAGACGGGTGAAGCGCGGCAATGCTTGCACCAGTGCGCCAACATCGAGCGTCGGCGTCAACGCCACGAGCTCCGCCGTCGCACCGGCCAGCAGCGGCGCCAGTAGCTCGAAGGCGAAGATGTCGAAAGACGCCTGCGCCAGCACCGGCATGCGCTCACCGGGTGCGAAGTCGAAGCGCCGTTGTGCCGAGGCCAGGGTTGAGGCCAGGCCAGCGCGCCGTACCACGACCGCCTTCGGCTTGCCGGTGCTGCCGGAGGTGTAGATCAGATAGGCGGGCTGGGAAGCTTGTGCTTCTCCAGCCTGTCCCGCAGTGCGAGAAACTGGCCTTGGCTTGGCGGATTCCAGGTCCTCGAACATCAGGACCCGGGTCCTGCCGTTTCCTCCCGGCACCGTCTCCAAGGACTGAAGTGCAGAGTCTAGGCCGGTCGACTGGAACTCCGCCGCCACCGAGCGCTCGGTCAGCAGCAGATGTGCCGCGGCATCGCGCAGCAGGTAGGTCAAGCGCTCGGCGGGCAGCGAGGTATCGAGCGGCAGGTAAGCGACACCCGCCCGCAACGCCGCCAGAAGCCCCACGGCGAGACGGGGCGTGCGGTCGAGGGCCAGAACCAACAGGTGACTGTCCGTTGCGGGATCGGCAGGGCCATCCAGGTACTTCTCTAGGTTGGCCGCCAGATCAGCTGAACGCGCAGCCAGCGTGGCAAAACTCAGATGCTGGACGCCACTCACCACCGCCACGGCGTTGGGGCGCACAGCGACTTGTGCCTCGAAGGTGGCCAGGACGTCGGGAATGCGAGGAACACCGGGGATCTCGGTGCGCACGGAGCGCCGCGTAGCGTTCCACTCGTGGCGTAGCTGGTGCTCCTCGGCCGCATCGAGCCACGGTAGTTCGAGCGGTGCCCGGGTCGGCGTCGCGACGGCCGAGACCAGCAACCGCCGCCAGTGACGCGCCAGGCGTCGGGCCGTGGTGGCGTCGAAGAGATCCGACCTGAAGTTGAGCGTTCCGACCACCTCCGAGGACGGGGCCCCCTCGGATGGGGTCGTTTCTTGCAACGACCAGCTCAGCTCGAAGCGTGCCAGCTGTGACTCACCGCCGAGGCGACTCCAGCGCGCATCGGTGAGATCCAGCGTCTCGCGCGGCACATTCTGCAAAGCCAGCATGACCTGGAAAAGCGGTGAGCGCGAAAGATCCCGCTCCGGCTCCAAGTCCTCTACCAGCCGGTCGAAGGGGATGTCTTGATGCTCGTAGGCCTCCAGCGTCCGCGCCTTGACCTGCTCCAGCAGGTCGCTGAAGCTAGCGGCTGCGGCGGGATCGGCACTCAGCACCAGCGTGTTGACGAACAGTCCGATCAAGGCTTCCAGGTCGACCTGGACCCGGCCGGCGATGGGAGTTCCGAGCGTGACGCTGCCTTCTTGCTCGGCCTCGTGGGTGCCGCTGGCATAACGCACGAGCAGGGTGTGCAGGCCGGCCTGCAAGATCATGAACAGCGTCGCGCCGTGCGCCGAGGCCAGCTGGCGCAAGCCGGCAACTTCAGCCGCTTGCAGCCTCACCGGCACGCTGGCCCCACGGTCGCCGCCCAGTGGCGGCCGTGGCCGGTCGGTCGGCAAGGCCAACTGCCGCGTACCTTGCAGGCGCTGGCGCCAGTAGGCCAGTTGACGCTGCATTTCGGCGCCGCCGTCGCGCTCCAACCAGGTCCGTTGCCAGGCCGCGTAGTCGGCATATTGCACCGGTAGCGGCGGCAGTTCCCGCGACACGCCGGTGCGGTGGACCTCGTACAAGCGGCTCAACTCGCGCGTCAGGATGCCTAGCGACCAGCCGTCACCGACGATGTGGTGCAGCGTCACCGCCAGCACCCATTCAGCTTTCGCGAGACGCAGGCGTAAGCCGCGCAGCAGCGGTCCGCGACCGAGGTCGAAGGGACGCCCCGCCTCGCGAGACAGAAGCCGGCGCAGCCACGCCTCGCGCACCTGCGGCGGCAGGCGTCCCAGGTCGACTTCGGGCCAGACTTCTTCGTCGCTCGCCGGCACGCGTTCGAGCACCACCTGGGAGGGCGAACCACCTTGCTCCACCAGACGGATCCGCAGGCTCTCATGCCGGTTGCGCAAGTCGGTGACCGCCGCCGCCAGGGCGCGCGGATGCAGGTCGCCGTGGATGCGCAGCGCGGTCGGCATGTTGTAGATCGCCGACCCGGGCCGCAGACGCTCCAGGAACCACATGCGTTGCTGCGCGTAGGACAGCGGCAAGGCCTGAGATTCACGGCGGCCGGGAACCCCCTGCCACACGCGCGGCTGCGCCGACACCGGCGGCGGCGAGGCTACTGGCGTCTCCTCGGCCTCTGCTTCGAGCTCCGCTTCCCGTGCCTCCAAGCGAGCGGCCATGGCGCGCACCGTCGGTGCCTGGAAGATCTCGGACACCGACACCACGAAGCTGAGTTCTTCGCTCAGGCGCGTGGTGACCTGGGTCGCGAGCAGAGAATGCCCGCCCAGGTCGAAGAAGTGGCTGTCGGCGAAGACCTCGGGCAGCTGCAGGATCTCCTGGAACACCTCGGCGACGAATTCCTCGGCTGGTGTCTCGAGCGGCGCGTTGCCGGTGACGATCTCCGGCTCGGGCAGGGCACGGCGATCCAGCTTGCCGCTGGCGGTCAGCGGTAGCGAGTCGAGGATCAGCACGCGTGCCGGCACCAGGTGCGCCGGCAGACGCTGCGCGAGCGCGTCGCGCAACCGGCTCTCGTCGACCTGCCCTTGCACCTCTTCCTGCGGGTGGGAGGCCGGCGCCTCCAGAACCACCCAGGCGATCAGACGATCCCGGCGCACCTGCACCACCGCCTGTGCGACCGCGGGCAGATCGGCGAGGGCGGCCTCGACTTCCCCGGGCTCGACGCGGAAGCCGCGCACCTTGACCTGCTGATCGGCACGACCCAGGAACTGCAACTCGCCATCGGACGTCCAGCGGGCCAGGTCACCAGTGGCATAGAGGCGCTCACCCGCGCCGCCGCTGCACGAGTCCGGCAGGAAGCGCTCGGCGGTGAGTGCCGGACGCTGGTGATAAGACGAAGCCAGGCAACCACCTCCCAGGTACAACGGTGCGCTGGCGCCCAAGAGTGCCGGCTGCCAGCCGCTCGCGCCCTCCTGGCCCCTGCTCTCCTGACCGCTGGCCATATACCCCTGTAACAAGTAGACGCGGGCCCCGTCCACAGGTCGACCGATCGGCGGCAGCGTCGGCCAGGTCTCCGGGGCGCCGGAGAGCGTGTGCGCGGTCACCACGTGGCTTTCCGACGGACCGTAGTGGTTCTCCAGCGTGCACTCGGGCAGGGCCTGGAACAAGGCCGCCACCTCGGCGGTGACCTGCAGCTGCTCGCCGGCGGTGATCAGCGAGCGCAGCGGCAAGGCGACCGCTGAACGGCCTCCACCTTCCGCCGCGCGGCGGGCTTCGGCGACAGCTACCTCGGCCAGCTGACGCAGCGCGACGAAGGGCAGGAACAGCCGTTCGACGCGCAGGCGGACGAGCCGCGGCAGCAGCGCCGCCGGATCTCGCCGCAGCTCCTCCTCCACCACCACCAGCGTGCCGCCAGCGCCCCAGGTGACGAACAACTCCTGGAAGGAGACGTCGAAGCTGAGCGGCGCGAAGTGCAGGGTCCGCAGCGGCTGGCGACTCTGCTTCGCGACGCTGCGCGGTCGCCCAGTCGAGCGGCGCAGCTGCCAGGCGAAGAGATCGGCGAGCACCGCGTGCGGCATAGTCACACCCTTGGGGGTGCCGGTGGAACCGGAGGTGTAGATCAGGTAGGCCGGGTGCCACGGGCTGATCGAGGTCTCGGTGGCTAGCGACTCAGGGGCTGCCGGTACCGGACCTGAAACCGGCCGCGACGGCTCCAGCTGAAGGCGCGGCAAGGCCTGTGCCCACGCGGCGTCGAGGACTTCCAGACCCGCGCTCGTGAGCAGCAGTCGGAGTCCCGAGTCCTGCGCCAGGAAGCGGAGGCGCTCGGCCGGATAGGACGGGTCCAGCGGTACACAGGTAGCACCCGCGCGCAGCACGCCGAGCACGGCGACGGCAGTACTCAACGAGCGGGGCAGGCAGATGCCGACCGCGTCGCCGGGGCGTACGCCCGCGGCTCCCAGCTGGGTCGCCAGAGTGGCGGATTGACGTTGCAGTTCGGCGTAACTGAGATGGCGCCGACCGTGCACGACCGCGATGGCCTCGGCGGCTCGCAGCACACCGGCGGCGAAGCAAGCCCCCAGGGTTCGCTCCTGCTTCGCTGCCGGGGGAACAGCTGGAGTGTGGTTCCACTCGCGCAGCAGCTGTGCCCGCTGGGGACGACTCAGCAGGCTCAGCTCGCCGAGCTGCTGCCGGGGATCTGCCGTCACCGCCGCGAGCAGCTGCCGCAGGGCGGTGCTCACGCGCCGGACCGTCGTGGCGTCGAACAGGTCGCGGTTGTACTCCCAGCGTGCCACCAGCACATCCTCGCCGTCGACACTGCGCCGCCGACCGAGGAACAGCGACAGCTCGAACTTGGCGGTATCGCTGGTCAGCGGCATGGGCGTCAGCTCCAGCTCCGCCTCGTCGACGCTGCTCTGTGTCTGCAGGTTCTGCAGCGCGAAGAAGGCCTGGAACAGCGGCGAACGACTCGGATCACGGCGCGGCTCCAACTCGTCGACGAGCTTCTCGAAGGGCAGGTCTTGGTGCGCGTAGGCATCCAGGCACACCGTGCGCACCGCCGCCAGCAGGTCCAGGAAGCTCAGCCCCGGCTGCGGCTCGGCACTCAGCACCAGCGTATTGACGAAGAAACCGATCAGATTCTCAGTGCCCAGGTGACCGCGACCGGCCACCGGCGTGCCAACGGGCACGTGGTAGCCACCGGTGCCGGCCGAGCGTGCCAGACGACCGAGCACGACCTGGAAGGCCGCCAGGGCGGTCATGAAGGGCGTGGTTCCGGCCTGTCGGCCCAATTCCAGCAGTGGCTGCGCTAGCTCCGGCCCGAGGACCTCGAGCCACTCCGCTCCGCGGTCGGTCAAGACTGCCGGACGTGGCCGATCGATTGGCAGTTCGAGCACCGGCAACTGGCCCTCGGCGTCGGTCAACCGCTGGCGCCAGAAGTCGACCTCGGCTTGCAGGCGCGACCCGGTGAGCCAGCCTCGCTGCCAGATCGCATAGTCGGCGTACTGTAGCGGTAGCGCCTCCAAGCCAGAACCGTCTGCACCCGAGCTGGTACCGGCTGCGACCCCGTCTCGAACAAGAGCACGAGCAGCGTGGTAACCGGAGGTCAGCTCGCGCACCAGCACGCCCGACGACCAGCCATCGCTGATCACGTGATGCTGGTTGAGCAGCAAGGCGTGCGCGTCGCGCGACAGGCGCAACAGCGCCGCGCGCAGCAGAGGACCACGGGCCAGGTCGAAGGGCCGCCGGGCGTGCCGCTGTGCCAGATTCTCCGCCAGTCCCGTCGCCAGCCCGTCAGCGCCGGTCACCCGGCTCAGATCGACACACGGCAGCAGTGAGCGCGCCGCCGACCTCGACAGCGGAGCGGCGACCACCTGCATGGGCACGCCGTCGACGACCTGGAAGCGGGTGCGCAGACTCTCGTGCCGCGCTACCAGCGCCGCCAAGGAGTCCGCCAGGGCCCGCAAGTCCAGGTCTCCACCCAGGCGCAGAGCGCTGGGGATGTTGTAGGCGGCGGACGTCGGATCCAGCCGGTGCAGGAACCACAGGCGCTGCTGGGCGAAGGAGACCGGCAGCGGCTCCGAGTGACGACCCGAAGTGCTGTCGAGCCACTGGCGTGGTTGGGCCACCAGGGGTGGTGGCGAGGCACCGCCACCGCGACGCAGGGCGTCGACCGCCGCGGCCTGCGCGGCCAGCGTCGGCGCATCGAAGACGGTGCGCACCGGCACTTCAACGTCGAGCGTCCCCGTGAGCCGGTTCACCAGCCGGGTGGCGACCAGCGAATGGCCGCCCAGCTCGAAGAAGTCGGCAGCGCGGTCCAGTGGCCGCTCGGCGTCGAGGCCCAAGAGTTCGCCCCACAGCTCGGCCACCAACTCCTCCATCGGCGTCACCGGGCCACTGCCGGCGGACGCGGCCGTGGCCACCGGCAGCACTGCCAGTGCCCGCCGGTCCACCTTGCCGCTGGCCGTCTGCGGCAGAGAGTCCAGCGTCCCCAAGGACGCCGGCACCATGTAGTCCGGCAAGCGCTGCGCCAGGAAGGAGCGCAGCTCGGAGGAGGTAGGTGCGCTGGCTCCTTCCGCCGCCACGACCCAGCCAGCCAGGCGCTTGCCGGCGGCACTGCCTGGGGTAATGCCAGCGGTAGTGTCGACAGCCACCACTGCCGCCGCCCGTAGCGCCGGATGAGCGCCGAGCACGGTCTCGATCTCCGCCAGCTCGATACGGAAGCCGCGGACTTTGACCTGGGCGTCGCGGCGGCCAACGAACTCGAGCTCGCCCTCGCCGCTCCAGCGCACGAGGTCACCGGTGCGGTACAGCCGCTCACCGGCGGTGCCCCAGGCACGGCTCGCCATGTCGGGCACGAAGACCTCAGCGGTGCGCGCAGCCTGTCCCAGGTAGCCGCGCGCCAGCCCCTGGCCACCCAGCGTCAGTTCGCCGACCACGCCAAGCGGCAGGAGTCGCAGGCGACGATCGAGAACGACTGCACGGCTCCCGGGCAGGACGCGACCGATGGGCAGGGTCGTCGCGCCTGGCGGCACGCGCCAGCCGGTCGAATAGGTGGTGTCCTCCGACGGTCCGTAAAGGTTCCACAGCACCAGGCCGGGATGCTGCCGGTGCAGGCGTTCGGCCAGAGCATGCGGCAGTGCCTCGCCCGCCAGATTGACCGTGGTCACCGACGGCGGCAATCCGCCGGTATCGGAAGCGACCAGCTCGCTGAGCACCGACGGAACGGTGTTGACCAGTCGCACCCGAGGTGCCGCCAAGGCTGTCTTCAAGGCCAAAGCATCGCGCAGCAGCACCACCGTACCCCCCGCCGCCAGCGGCGCGAACAGCTCGAACACCGACAGGTCGAAACTCACCGACGTCGCCGCGGCCACCCCGGCCAGCTCGTGGGCACTGTAGGTCGACAACGCCCAGTCCACCAAGGCACGGCCGGCACCATGACGGATAGCGACACCCTTGGGCCGCCCGGTCGAACCGGAGGTGTAGAGAACATAGGCCAGGCGTCGTTCGTCCGCGGGCACCGGCAAGATCGAGCACAGCGGAGCTTCGGCGGAAGCCTCGGGAGAGGTCTGCGCCTCAGGCTCGAGAGCTTCCAGCAGCAGACAGCCCGCGTGCAGCTCGGTGGGCACGCGTTCCAGGGTCGCTGCTTCCGCCAGCACCACTGGCGCGGCCATGGATGCGGCCGCGTCCCGGGTCAGGCTGTCCTCGACGATCCAGCGCAGGCGCTCGGCCGGATACGCCGGGTCCAAAGCCACGTAGACACCGCCGGCCGCCAGCACCCCGAGCAGGGCCTCGACCAGCCGTGGTGTGCGCCGCAAGCAGATAGCCACTCGCGTCTCGTCGTGGCACTCGACGCCAGCCTCGGCCAAGCGCGCCGCCAGCGCCAGGGCTCGGCGTGCCAGCTCGCCATAGCTCAAGTGTTGGTGCCCGTGGACCAGGGCTATGCGCTCCGGCAACTCGGCACTGCGCAGGAAGAACGGGCTGTGCAGGCCGTTTTCGTCGCCCATTTCAGGAACCGGCGACAGGAGCTCCGGCGACGCGACGGGATGACTGCTCCACTCCACCAACAACTGCTGCCGCTCGGCGCTGGAAGGTTGATCCAGGGTTTCCAGCAGCGCGTCCGAAGCGTGTGCCAGCTCGGCCAGCAGGCGCTCGAAGCGGCCCGCCCAGCGACGCGCGGTGGTGGCATCGAACAGATCGGCGTTGTAGGCGAGCGTACCGGCCAGCCCATCGGGTGTCTCGACCAGGCTCCAGCTGAGCTCGAAGCGCGCCGGCGGGGCCCCCACGGACACAGTGCGCAGCGCCAGCGGCGCGTCGCCCTCCGCCGCCAGGCGCAACTCGGTCGGTGGCAGGTTCTGCAAGCTGAGCATGACCTGGAACAACGGCGTCCGGCGCGTATCGCGTGCGGGCTCCAGCTCCTCCACCAACCTCTCGAAGGGGACCTCCTGGTGCGCAAAGGCCTCCAGCGTGCGCGCGCGGGCCTGAGTCAGCAGCGCGCCAAAGGTGCGCAGCCCTCGCAGCTCGCCGCGCAGCACCAGGTTGTTGACGAAGAAGCCGATCAGCCCTTCGATCTCCCACCGGTCGCGACCGGCGGACGGGGTGCCAATGGTGAGATCGTCCTGACCCGACGTGCGTGCCAGCAACACCTGCAGGGCCGCCAGCAAGACCATGAAGAGGGTGGCACCCTGGTCTCGAGCGAGTCGCCGCAGCGCATCGGTGACAGCCATCGGTAGTACCACCGGAATGTGGCCACCGCGACTGGTCACCAGCGCCGGCCGTGGCCGGTCCGTCGGCAACTCCAGCGCGCTGGAGCCGCTCAAGCGCCGCCGCCACAGGTCGAGTTCCTGGACCAGCACGTCCGGCGTCAAACGCTGCCGCTGCCAGGTGGCGTAGTCGGCGTATTGAAGGGCCAGCGGTGGCAAGGCGCGCTGCTGGTACAGGTCGCTCAGCTCGCGCACCAGCACACTGGTCGACCAGCCATCGGTGATGATGTGGTGCAGGGTCAGCACGACCGCGTGATCGTCGTCGCCCAGGCACAGGAACAGCACGCGCAGCAAGGGTCCGCGCTTCAAATCAAAGGGCGCAAAGGCCTCGCGCGCGACCAGGTCCGGCAGTAAGGCTTCGACAACCGAGGCATCCCGCCGGCCGAGGCCAGACAGGTCGAGGCTGCGCAGGCCCAGACGAACCCGCGGGCTGATCATCTGCAGCGGCTCGCCTTCCGCACGCTTCCCAGCGGAGACCGCGACCGTAAACGTGGTGCGCAGGCTTTCATGACGCGTCACCAGCGCCGCCAGGCTGGCGAGCAGCCTGTGGCGGTCGAGGGGACCTTGCAGGCGCAGGGCGGCCGGAACGTTGTAGGCCCCGGAACCGGGCAGCAGCTGGTCGAGCAACCACAGGCGTCCTTGCGCCAGGGATGCCGGCGGCGGCGTCAGGGGGATACCGGCGGTGTCGCGGGGCAGGGGCTTCAAGGGCACGTCCAAGCGCGCGTCTCGATCCGTCCCGCCCGTCTGCTGTGAGACCGTCTGCTGTGAGACCGTCTGCTGCGCGACCCTCTGCTGCGTGATCCACGACGCCAGACGGGCCGGCGTCGGAGCCTCGAACAGGGCTCGCACCGGCAGCTCGACGTCGAGCAGCGTGCGCAAGCGGGCCACGGCTTGTGTCGCCAGCAGCGAATGGCCGCCGAGCTGGAAGAAGTCGGCATCGCGGCTGACGGTCTCGCTACCGAGCAATTGCGCCCACACCCCGGCGATCAGTTCTTCCGTCGGTGAGGCCGCCGACGGTGCCAGCAATGCTGCCTCGGCGTCCCCGACGGTCGGCCCCGCATCGGCGGGCAAGGCGCGCGCCGCCAGGGCTCGGCGATCGAGCTTGCCGGCGACGGTGCGCGGAAGCACGTCGAGGAGCACCAGGTGACTGGGGATCAGCGCCGTCGACAGCCGCTCGGCCAAGAAGGCCCGCAGGATGTTCGGCTCCAGGGGTGCCGCGTCCGTCCGGGCCCTGGCGATCCATGCCACCAAGCGATCCGCTGCGTCCCCGCCACGACGCGCGCCGCCTCGTTCACCACGGAGTTCAACGACCGCCCGACGCACCAGCGGATGGGCTTCCAGCGCCGCCTCGATCTCGCCCAACTCGACGCGCAGACCGCGCACCTTGACCTGGTGGTCGATGCGGCCGAGGAACTCCAGCTCGCCGTCCGCGCGCCAGCGCACCAGGTCGCCGCTGCGGTACAGGCGTGCACCGACGATGCCTTGGGCCCCACTCGCCGGGTCGGGAACGAAGCGTTCGGCAGTCAGCGCCGGACGTCGCAGATAGCCGCGCGCGACGCCGGCACCAGCGATCCCCAGCTCACCGATGGCCCCCAACGGTACCGGTGTGCCGTGGCGACCCAGCACGCGCAAGGCGACGTGCGCCAGCGGCCGGCCGAGGGACGGCTGATCACCGCTGACCCGCCGCACCGTCGCATCCACCGTCGTTTCCGTTGGACCGTACACGTTGAAGGTCGCAGTAAAGGTCGCAGTGAAGGGTGCAGTGCCGCCACGCGCCGAGAGCTGCGCCAGGTGTCGCCACAGCTCGGGCGCCAGGGCTTCACCACCGACCAGCAAGCGGCGCAGCCTCGGCAAGCGCGCCACTGCGTCCAGCGTCAAGCTCAACCAGCTGGGCGTCGCATCCACCGCCTCGACACCGTCGCGGGCCAGCCAGTCCGCCCAGGCCGCCGGATCGCGGCGCGCCTCGTCGCCGGCCAGGCACAGCGTGTGCCCCTCCGCCAGCTGCAACCACTGCTTCACCGATGCGTCGAACACCGCCGCTGCGGTCATGCCGACACGCAGGCCCGCCTCGGCATCGGCATAGACCGGAGCGCGCAAACCACGCAGCAACTCGAGGACACTGCCCTGCACCACCGAAACGCCCTTCGGGCGGCCGGTCGAGCCGGAGGTGTAGAGCACGTAGGCCAGGCTCTCGGGCACCAGGGCTGGCAGGCCTTCGAGGGGAGCCTCCATCGCATTCGCCTCGGCCAGCGTCAGCACCGGCACTGTGTCCCTGGCGTCGGCAGTGTCCCCGGCCGGTGATCGGTCCGTCAGCAGCACCACCGGCGCGGCCTCGTGCAACACATCGCGTCGACGTGCCGAGGGCCAGCCGGCATCGACGGGAACGAACGCGCCGCCAGTGCGCAGCACGGCTAGGATCGCCAGTGGCAGCTCCAGGCGTCGACCCAGCTCCAGGGCGACGAGCCTCTCTGGCCCGGCACCCCGCTGCCTCAACACGGCCGCCAGGGCAGCGGTTCGACGCTCCAGCTCGCCGAAACTGAGGCAACGACGGCCGCGCACCACGGCCACGGCATCGGGTCGCCGTGCCGCCTGGGCCTGGAAAAGGGCAGAGACCGAGGTGAAGCCCTGAGGCACTCCAAGCTCCACCTGAGTCGACGGCCAGCCACCCCACTCGTGCAGCACCTGCTGGCGCTCGGCCGGGCTCCACCACTGCAAGCTCCACAGATCACCCTCGGGAGACGCCAGCAGCTCGCTCAGGAGCCGTGGCAGCGCCGCCGCCAGGCGCTGGGCGGTGCTGGCATCGTAGAGACCGGCATCGTAGGTCAAGGCTCCCGCCAGCTCTTCGTCCACTGTGCCCGGTGCCTCGACCAGCACCCAGCTGAGATCGAAGCGTGCCGCCGCAGGCCCGCTGTCGACAGGGGTCCAGCGAGTCTCGCCCGGCTGCTCGCCGAGTTGCAATTGGGCACGCGGCTGATTCTGCACATTCAGCATCACCTGGAAGAGCGGCGGTCGATCCAGGTCACGCTCGGTTTCCAGCCTCTCGACCAGCTGCTCGAAGGGCACGTCTTGGTGCGCGAACGCCTCCAGGCTGCGCTCCCGGGATTGTGCCAGCAGCTGCACGAAGCTCGTACCTACCGGCAGCACGCCGCGCAGCACCAGGGTGTTGATGAAGAAACCGATCAAGCCTTCCAGCTCGCTGCGACCGCGGCCCGCCACGGCAGTACCGACGGTGAGATCGTGCTGATCCGCCAGGCGTGCCAGCAGCGTTTGCAAAGCAGCCAACAAGCCCATAAAGACCGTACCGCCGCGCTCGCGCACGAAGGCACGCAGCGCGGCCGTGGTGGTCGCGGGAATGGTCAACGGCACGCTGCCACCCCGACTGGTATCCCGCTTGGCACGCTGACCGCTTCGCGGCCGGTCGGTCGGTAGTTGCAATGACTGCAGGCCGGCCAGGCGCTGTTGCCAGACCGCCAGGTGCTGCTCGAGCTGTGCGCCGCCGAGGTGGCGGTCCTGCCAGGCCGCGAAGTCGGCGTACTGCACCGGCAGCGGTGCCAGGACGGCTTGACGTTCGGATGTCGCAGCCTGGTACAGCGCGCCCAGTTCGCGCACCAGGATACCCATCGACCAACCGTCGGTGACGATGTGGTGCAGCGTCAGAACCGCCACGTGGTCGTCCGTCTGCAGCCTCAGAAGACGCAGACGCAGCAGCGGTCCCACGGCCAGGTCGAAAGGACGCGCACGCTCACGCGCCACCAGGTCGCTCACCAGGGTTTGACGCACATCGTCGGCGATTCGCGTCACGTCGACCAGGGTCGGGGCCAATGAGTCAGCCAGCGAGCCAGCTTGCTCGGTGGCGGACTGCACCACCTGCACCGGCTCTCCCTCGGCACTCTGCGTGAAGACTGTGCGCAGACTCTCGTGCCGCACCACCAGGGCCTGTAGCGCGGACGCCAGGGCCGCCAGGACCAGCGGTCCTTCCAAGCGCAGAGCGGCGGCGATGTGGTAGGCAGGCGAGCCCGGCAGCAGACGGTCGAGCAACCACAGACGACGTTGCGCGATCGAGGCCGGCACCGGCGCCAGCAGCCTTCCCGCGCGGTCGCGAGGCAAGGGCTCGATCGCAGGCAGCGCCGCCGTGGTGTTTTGCTGCGCGGACAGCCAGCGGCTCAGGCGTGCCGGGGTCGGGTGTTCGAATAGCACCGGCAGCGGCACCTCGACGCCGAGCACGGTGCGCAGCCTGGCAACCGCCCGCATGGCCAGCAGCGAGTGACCACCGAGTTCGAAGAAATCACCGTCTGCGGCCACCGGCATTTGCAGCTCTAGCACGTGTGCCCAGGCGTCGGCGACCAGCTCCTCGAGCGGCGAGCGTTCGCCGGCTGGCATTGCTCGTTCGGAGCCTCCCTCCTCAGCCAACGACGGGCCAGCCAGCGATAGGGCCGCCAGCGCTTGCCGGTCCACCTTGCCGCTGACGTTCACCGGCAGCGCCTCCAGGACCGAGATGTGCGACGGCACCAGGTGCGCCGGCAGCTCTTCCCTCAGAGCTTCGCGCAGCGCCGAGCCCAGACCCGAGCCCAGACCCGAGTTCAGCCCACCTCCATCAGTCTGGTCGCTTTCCACCCAGGCCACTAGCTGTGCCGCCTCGCCTTGCCCGCGCAGCTGCGCCACCGCGCGCCGGGCCTGCGGCTGGCGTTCGAGAGCCGCTTCGACTTCTCCGAGTTCGACCCGGAAACCGCGCACCTTCACCTGCATGTCGAGACGGCCGAGGAAGTCCAGGCTGCCGTCGGCACGCCAGCGCACCAGGTCTCCGGTGCGGTACTCGCGCGCGCCGTCGCCACCACGTGCGGCCGGCACGAAGGCGGCAGCGGTCAAGGCGGGCTGTCCGCGGTAGCCACGAGTCACCTGTGGACCGCTCACCCGCAGCTCACCGGCCACGCCAACGGGTACCGAGGCCCCCGTACGGTCAACAACCTCCAGGCCGACACCATCCAGGGGATAGCCGATCGGCAACACGTCGCCGCCCCGGTAATGCCAAACACTAGCGCAGATGGTCGTCTCGGTGGGACCGTAGCCGTTGATCAACCGCCGCCCGACAGCCCAGACTGCAGCCACCGACGGCGGGCAGGCCTCGCCGGCCGTGATCACCGTGCGCAGCGCCGGCCAGCTCGCGGCTCGCGGTGCCAGCGCCGCCAGCAAGGACGGCGGCAGAATCGCTGCACTGATCTGCTGCCGCGCCAGCAAGGCCTCGAGACCGGACGCACCACCGCTGGGCAGCAGCTGCTCGCGCGGCGCCAGTACCAGGGTCGCACCGGTGGTCAGAGTCATCGCCACCTCGGCCGCCGCGGCGTCGAACGACAGGGCGGCGAATTGCAGCACCCGATCCGCAGGTTGCAGGTCGAAAGCGGCCCGCATCGCGACCGCCAGGCGGCCATAGCCGCGGTGCGGCACCACGACGCCCTTGGGCCGTCCGGTCGAACCGGAGGTGTAGATCAGGTACGCGGGATTCGCCAGATCCAGTTCCACCGACGTTACTGCAGGCTCTGCAGTTCCATCTTCGAGCCAGGCAGAGAGGGTTCGCGCGGGCGCCTCCGCCTCGACCTGGGACGCAACGCCGTGGCGGTCGGTCAGCACCAGCTCCGCTCCCGCGTCGCGCACCATCAGAGCCAGTCGGGAACCCGGATAGGCGCGGTCCAGCGGAAGGTAGGCGGCGCCCGCCTGCAGCACGCCGAACAACGCCAGCATCAGCTCCGTGGAACGTTCGAAGCACAGGCCCACCACGCTCTCTGGCCCTATTCCCTCGCGCGTCAGGCGATCCGCCAGGACGCGGCCTCGCCGCACCAGCTCACCGTAGCTCAGGTGCTGCCTGCCAGCCGCCACGGCCACCGCTTCCGGATGCCGCGCGGCAACGACCGCCACCTGCGCATGTACCGGCGGCGGGTCTACCACCTCACTGGCCAGCCTCGTCTCGGTCATCAACCGAGCCTGACCGCTCCACTCCCAGAGCAGCTGATGGTGCTCGGCGGAGCCCAGCCACGGCACACCGTGCAGAGCCGTCCCAGGCTGCTCCACCAGCCGCGCCAACCAGTGCTCGAAGCGCCGTACCAGACGCTGCGCGGAGGTGGCGTCGTAGAGGTCGGCGTTGTAGCTCAGGGCACCGTTGAGCACCGGCTCGCCGCTCTCATCCACCGTCTCGCCGAAGGTCCAGGCGAGCTCGAAACGTGCCGGCGGCACCCCGGTACCCAACCACTCCAACTGCACCTCGTCCTCCAGCTGCAGCTGCGATCGCGGCACGTTCTGCAGCGCCAGCATGACCTGGAACAGCGGTGAGCGGCTCGGATCCCGGGCCGGCTCCAGCTCCTCCACCAGTCGCTCGAAGGGCACAGCCTGGTGAGCAAAGGCTTCCAGCGTGCGCTGCCGGGCCTGGGTCAGCATGTCAGCAAACGTCGCACCCGGTGGCAGCTCGGCGCGCAACACCAGCGTGTTGACGAAAAAGCCGATCAGGCCCTCGACTTCCTGCCGATCGCGGCCGGCCACCGGCGTGCCGACGGTGAGATCGTCCTGATCCGCCAGCCGCGCCAGCAGCATCTGCAGAGCGGCCAGCAACGCCATGAAGAGCGTCACGCCGTGCTCTCGGCAGACCCTGTGCAGCGCCGCCAGCACCGGTGACGGGACGCTCAGCGCCTGCAGTCCACCGCGCTGCGTCGCGACGCTGGGCCGCGGCCGATCGGTCGGCAGCTGTAGCGGCCTGACCTCGGCCATCCCCGCTTGACCTAACCGTTGGCGCCAGAAGTCGAGATGCCGCTGCATGCCGTCACCGCTCAACCAGCGGTGCTGCCAGGCGGCGAAGTCCGCGTACTGCAAGGGCAGAGGCGGCAGCTCGCGCTGGGCATAGAAGTCGCTCAACTCGCGCACCAGGATGCCGGTGGACCAGCCGTCGGTGACGATGTGGTGCAGAGTCAGCACTGCCGCCAGGCTGTGCGCGGCCAGCGGCAGCAGCAGAACACGCAGCAAGGGGCCGCGGTGTAACTCGAAGGGCCGTGCCGCCTCGGTCTGCACCAAGGCCGCGAGCTGGGCCTCTCGGTGCGCAGGCTGCAGGCGGGTGAGATCGACGCAGCTCAGCCCGGTGCTGGCGTCTGCCGAGATCTGCTGCACCGGATCTCCGTTGGCCTGCACCGCGAAGGTGGTGCGCAGGGTCTCGTGGCGCGCCACCACCTGGGCCAGGGCCGATAGCAGGCGACGGCGGTCGAGCGGGCCTTCGAAACGCAGGGCCACCGGCATGTTGTAGGCTGAGCTCGCGGGCTGGAGCTGGTCGAGCAGCCACAGCCGGCGCTGCGCGAACGACAGCGGCGGCGCGTCCAGCGGCACACCGCGACTGTCCCGCGCGAGGGCTTCCAGAGGCGCCGTGACGGCGGCGGGACCGAGGCCGGCCACGCGACGCGCCAGGGCTGCCGGGGTCGGGGCTTCGAAGAGCATCGCCACCGGCACCTCGACGCCGAGCAGCGTGCGCAAGCGAGCTGTGGCGCGGGTCGCCAGCAATGAGTGCCCACCGAGGTCGAAGAAGTCGGCGTCGCGCGCCACCAGTCCTGAACCCAACTCGGCACCCAGCAACTCGGCACCCAGCAATTCGGCCCAGACACCGGCGATCAGCTCCTCGGTCGGCGACACCGCCGGCTCGGCCAACGACACCACGCTCGCCGGATGCACGGCCGGCAGATCGTGCCCGGACAGCGCGCGTCGGTCGACCTTGCCGGCGACCGTGCGCGGCAGGGCTTCCAGTTCGACCAGGCGTGCCGGGCTCAAGGCTGCCGGCAGACGCTCGGCGAGGAAGGCGCGCAGCTCGTCGACGTCCACGCGGACGTCTCCCGCGGCCTCCAGCCACGCCACCAGGAAAGCTCGGTCCCCTTCGCCGCGCAGTTCGACCACCGCACGCTGGACGTCGGGATGCGCCTCCAGGGCCGCCTCGATCTCGCCCAGCTCGACGCGCAGACCGCGTACTTTGACCTGGTGATCCAGCCGGCCCAGGAACTCCAGTTCACCATCGGCGCGCCAGCGCGCCAGATCGCCGGTGCGGTAGTGACGCGCGCCGGGATCGGCCAGCGGATCGGGCTGGAACTTGGACGCGGTCAGCGCCGGCCGTCCCAGGTAGCCCCGGGCCACGCCGTGGCCCCCGATCACCAGCTCACCGGCGGCGGCCAGCGGCACTGGCTGCGCCGCGCGCCCGAGGATCTGCAAGCTGACGTGCGCCAGCGGTCGCCCGAGCACGGGTACGCTGCCGGCAACCCGGCGCACAGTGGCATCGACCGTGGCTTCGGTAGGTCCATAGACGTTGAAAGCCCGCCAGTCGCGCCGCGACGCCAGCCAACGCCAGGGCTCGTGAGAGATCGCTTCTCCGCCCAACAACAGGAAGCGCGGTCGGGCAAACTCCGCTGGCGACAGCGAGGTGCTCGCCTGCGCCCACCAGCTGGGGGTCGCATCCACCACCTCGACGCCGGCAGCTTCGAGCCAGGCAGCCCAGACCGCCGGATCGCGGCGGGCCTCGTCGCCCGCCAGGCACAGCGTGTGACCGTGTGCCAGCTGGATCCACTGCTTGACCGAGGCATCGAAGACCGCCGACGCGGTCATGCCGACGCGCAGCGCTCGCGGAGTCGACGAGCTCTCGGAAAACAAAATCCGTGTAGGGGCAGGCCCATGTGCCTGCCCTCCCGGGTGGAAGGTGGCATTGCCGTACACTGCCGTCCGCAGGCTATCGAGCAGCGCGCTCAGTCCCCTGTGCGGGACGACGACGCCCTTCGGCGTGCCGGTGGAGCCCGAGGTGTACAGGATGTACGCCGCCTGTCGAGGATCGATCGCCGGTACCGTCGAGGCGGTGCCAATCGCGGGCAAGGCGGTCGAGGGCACGGTGCCAGTCGCGGGCAAGTCGTCGGTGGCAGCCAAGTCGCGCAGGTCGGCCCGGGTCAGAATGGGGACACCACCCGGCACCGCCGGCTGCCAGGCTTCGGCGGACGCGGCCAGCACGACGCGCGGCGCCACCTCGTCGAGCACCTGCTGTCGACGTGCCGCCGGCCAGGCGTCGTCGAGTGGTACGAAGGCGGCGCCGCAGCGCAGCACGGCGAGCAGGGCGAGCGGCAGCTCGGGAGCGCGCCCCAGAGCCAGCGCGACGGTCGACTCTGGACCGGCGCCCAGCCGCTGCAGGTGCTGCGCCAGCAACGCCGTGCGTCGTTCCAGCTCGCGGAAGCTCAAGTGCCAGGCGGGAGTCACATCGCCGGCACCATCTCCGGCATCGTCGCCCAGGCCGCCACGACCCGCCACCACCGCGATGCGCTCCGGCGCCAGCGCCGCCTGCGCGTGCACGAGTTGCACGATCGAGATGAAGGCTGACGGCTGGGTCGGCTTCTGAACCGACACACCGTGACCACCCCACTCCACCAACACCTGCTGCCGCTCGGCGGGCGACCACCACTCGACCTCCCAGAGATCGCGGTTCGGCGCCGCCAGCAGAGCCGCCAGCAGGCGCGGGAAGGCCAGGGTCAGGCGTTGGATGCTGGTCGCGTCGAACAGGTCGGCATCGTAGGCAACGCTACCGGCGATGCGGGCAGCGCCACCCGTTCCCGGCGGCGTCTCCTGCAACGACCAGCTGAGGTCGAAGCGCGAGCCGCCCGGCTGCAAAGGCAGCATCTGCCAGCGCACGTCGCCCAGCTGCAGCTCCGAGCGAGGGACGTTCTGCAGGCTGAGCAGGACCTGGAACAGCGGCGTGCGGCTGAGATCGCGCTCCGGCGCGACCGCCTCGACCAGCTGCTCGAAGGGCACTTCCTGGTGGGCGAACGCCTCCAGCGTGCGCGCGCGCTGCTCGGCCAGCAGATCCTCGAAGCTCGTGCCGGGTGGCAGCTGGCCCCGCAGCACCAGCGTGTTGACGAAAAGACCGATCAGACCTTCCAGCTCACCGCGCGTGCGACCGGCGATCGTCGTTCCCACGGTGACGTCCGGCTGCTGCGCGAAGCGTGCCAGCAGCACCTGCAAGACCGACGACAGCACCATGAACGGCGTCAGTTCCGCCTCGCGGCACAAGCCGTAGAGCGCTTCGCAGGTGGCCTCGTCGACCGCCAGCGGCAGGCGTCCGCCCTGGTGACCACGCACCAGTGGTCGCGGTCGATCGGTCGGCAGACGCAGCGGCTCGACACCGTCCAGCCGCTGGCGCCAGACCTCGACCATGGACTCCAGCACCTCGCCTTGCAGGCGCTGGCGCTGCCAGACGGCGAAGTCCGCGTAGGCCACGGGCGGCGCCGGCAGGCGTCGTGGATTCGCCTCTCGGATACCCTGATAGAAGGCACTGAGCTCGCGCATGAGAATGCCCATCGACCAGCCGTCACTGACGATGTGGTGCTGGGTCAGACTGGCGGCATGTTCCTCGTCGGCGTGGATCAGCAGCAACGCGCGCAGCAGGGGACCGCGCTCCAGGTCGAAGGGTCGCCGTGCCTCGCGGCTCAGCAGACCCGCGGCCAGCGACTCTCGCTCTTCGGCCGAAATCGCGCGCAGGTCGATCACCGGCCAGGTGACGTCCGCGCGGGCGGCGATGACCTGGACCGGCACGCCGCCCTGCTCCTGGAAGGTGGTGCGCAGGCTCTCGTGGCGCGCCAGCAGGGCCGCCAGGGCGGCACGCAGGGCGCGGCGATCGAGCGGACCTTCGAAGCGCAAGGCGGCCGGCATGTTGTAGAGGTCGGTCGCTCCCTGCAGCTGCTCGAGGAACCACAGCCGTTGCTGCGCGAACGACAGCGGCGGTGCTTCGAGCGGCACACCGGCGGCGTCGCGCGGCAGTGGTTCGATCGGCTGCGGCGCAGACAACCCCTGTTGCTGGCGCCGGGCTTCTTCCAGCCAGGCGGCCAGGGCCACCACGCGCGGCTGCTCGAAGACGGCCAGCACCGGCACTTCGAGTTCGAACAGGTCGCCGAGGCGCGAGGTGAGCTGGGTCGCCAGCAGCGAATGGCCTCCCAACTCGAAGAAATGACTGGCGGCGCCAACCTGGTCGATGGCGAGCAACTCCGCGAACAGAGCCGCCACCAGCTGCTCGGTCGGCCCCTGCACTTCACGGCCGATCAGCTCAGCGGCCATGTCCTCCTGTGACTCGGTCAGCGACTCGGTGTCCTGCACCCCGGCGTCCAGCAACAAGCCGCGCAGCGCCTGGCGATCGACCTTCTCGTTGGCGGTAAGCGGCAGCCGCTCGAGCCGCTGGTAGCGCGCGGGCAGCATGTAGGCGGGCAGCCTCTCGGCCAGGAAACCGCGCAGCTCTTGCACCTCCAGCGCCGCCGCACCCCCGGCCACCACCCAGGCGACCAGCTGCTCCCGGTACACCAGCACGGCGGCCTCGCGCACGTCCGGGTGGGCCGTCAGCGCGGCCTCGATCTCGCCCAATTCGATCCGGAAACCTCGCACCTTGACCTGGTGATCGATACGACCCAGGAAGTCGAGCTCACCGTCGACATGCCAGCGCACCAGATCGCCCGTCCGGTATAGGCGAGAACCTGTGTCCGCCGAGGCGCCCGCATCCGGCACGAAGGCCTCTGCCGTCAGGCTGGGACGATCCAGGTAGCCGCGCGCCAGCTGACCGCCGCCGAGCACCAGCTCACCGGCGACGCCGACCGGCTGCGGCTGCAGCCGCGCATCGACAACGCGGGCGTCGACCCCCGGCAAGGGACGGCCGATCGAGGGGGGCCGCTGCTGGCCGTCCGCCGATCCCGGAGCCTCCGGACGGACGCGGCTAGCACTGGCGACCACCGTGTTCTCGGTCGGCCCGTAGTGGTTCCACAAGGCAAACGGCACGCGCGCCCGCGGCCGGCGGCGCAGCCGGTCGCCGCCGGTCAGCACGTGACGCAGAGTCGGCGCCGCGGAGCCGGCGAGCGCCGCCCAGTCGAGGTCGAGCATCAGCTCCAGAATCGGCGTCGCCAGAAAACCGCTCTCGATGCGTTCGGCGATCAGCCAGGCGGCCAGGCGATCGGCGCGCGCCCGGTCGACGGCGTCCGGCAGGCAGACGCAGGCACCGTGGGCCAGACCTGACCACAGCTCCCACACCGTCGCGTCGAAGGCCAGACCGGCGACCGCTGACGTCCGCTTCCCCGGCCCCGGCGCGTAGGCTGCCCGGTGCCAGGTCATCAAGTGCTGCAGGGTGCCATGCTGGACCGCCACACCCTTGGGACGGCCGGTGGAGCCGGAGGTATAAATGACGTAGGCGAGCTGCTCGGGGTGGACGGCCTTGAACTGAAGAGTCTCGAGCTGAAGAGTCTCGAGCTCGGCACCCGTGGCAGCCAGCGCGTACAGGCCTTCGAGCGTCTGCACACGCACCGCCGGTGGCAGCACCTCGGACCAGGACTCGGCGTCCTCGGCATCGACCACCACCAGCGACTCCGAAGCCTGCGCACCCGGTGCGGCCTGCTGAGAATCCTGCACCTGGAAGGCCAGCCGCGCGGCCGGTGTGTCCGGATCCAGCGGCACGTAGGCTGCACCGGCCAGCAGCACGGCCTGGACGGCAACCGCCAGCTCCGGCGAGCGCTGCATCAGCACCGCGACGCGCTGTTCTGGAGCCACCCCGAGACGGCGTAAACCGGCCGCCGCCAGCGCTGCCCGCTGCTGCAAGACCCCATAGGTCAGGGCCTCGACCGTGCCGTCGGCTCGCCGTGCCGACACCGCCACGGCATCGGCCTGGCGCGTCGCCCAGGCAGCGACCTGCTGGTGCACCGGCAGCTGAGCCGCCTCGATCGCCGGCGGCGCACCGATGGTCGTGTTCCACTCGCACAGCAAGGCGTGACGCTCCGCCGCGCCGAGCAGACCGATCGTCGCCAGCGGCAGATCCGGTGCCGCCACCGCGGCGCACAGCAGCTCGTCCAGGTGGTGCAGCAGACGGTCGATGGTCGTGCCGTCGAACAGCGCGCTGGCATAGTTGGCACCGGCGACCAGACCGTCCGGCGTCTCACCGACCACCAGCGTGAGATCGAACTTGGCCGCGCCGGTCGACGCCGGCAGCTCTTCCAGCTGCAGCCCGGAACCAGCGGCCGCGGCGACTCCGGAACCCGCGCCAGGCAACACGGCCGTGCCGGCACTCTGCAACGCGAAAACCACCTGGAACAGGGGGGTGTGGGCAGTGTCGCGCTGCGCCGCCAGCGCTTCGACCAGCTTGTCGAAAGGCACGTCCTGGTGCGCGAACGCTTCCAGGACGTCGTCACTCAGCGCCCGCAACCGCTGGCGCAGGCCGTCCTCGGGGTGACGCCGGGCAGGCAAGGCCAGCGTGTTGACGAAGAAACCGATCAGCGGTTCGAGCTGGACGTGGCTGCGGCCGGCGACCGGCGTACCGATCGTCAGACGACGGCGGCCGGCGTGGCGGCCCAGCAGTTCCTGGACGGCGGTCAGCAGCAGCAAGAAGAGGGTGGCACCTTCTGCCTGTGCCAGCTCTCCGACGGCCGTGGCATCGACGCGCAAGGCACGCTGACGGTCCGCCCCCACCTGCGACTGCACCGCGCCGCGCGGACGGTCGGTCGGCAGATCCAGGGCCGGCGGTACGCCTTCGTCACCGCCCAGCAGCTGGCGCCAGAACTCGATCTCGGCTTGCAGCGTCTCGCCGTGCAGCCAGGAGCGCTGCCACAAGGCATAGTCGGCGTACTGGACCGGCAATTGAGCTGGTAAGGGTGCCAGCTCGCCCTCGGCCGCGTAGAGGGTCGTCAGCTCCTGTACCAGCACCTGCAGCGACCAGCCATCCCCGGCGATGTGGTGCAGGGTCAGCAGCAGCGCGTGTTGACGCTCGTCCAGGCGCAGCAGCCGCGCCCGCAGCACCGGGCCGCGCTGCAGATCGAACGGCTGGCGGGCCTCGGCCTGCGCCAGCTCGAGCGCCTGCGCTTCGGCCTGTGGCGCCGGCACGGTGGAGAGATCGACCAGCGGCAACGAGAAGTGCCGGTCCGCCGTCGCGATCACCTGCACCGGCTGCCGGCCCGCGCCAACTTCAACTTCGCTGAAGGTCGTGCGCAGAACCTCGTGCCGGCGCACGATCCCGGCCAAGCTGCGCGCCAGCCGCGCCGGGTCCAAGTCGCCTCGCAGACGCACCGCCTGCGGCAGGTTGTAGGCGGCGCTGCCGGGCACCAGGCGATCGAGGAACCACAGACGTTGCTGGGCGAAAGACAAGGGCAGCCACGCGGGCCGCGCTTGCCGCGTCAGCGGTGGTGCCGCCAAGGCCGGTACTGGTACACCTGGTAACGGCGGCGCTGCGTCGGACGTCCGCTCGGCCCCCGCCTCGTCGACGCGCTGCGCCAGGGCCGCGACGGTCGGTGCCTGGAAGATGGCCCGCACCGGTAGCTCGACCTCGGCCCGTTCCCGGATGCGCGCCACCAACTGCGTCGCCAGCAGCGAGTGCCCCCCGAGCTCGAAGAAATTCTCGGTCGTGCCGACCTTCTCGATCCCCAACAACTCGGTCCACAGCGCGGCCAGGAGCAGTTCCGTCGCCGTCGTCGGCGGCACGAACTCCTTGCGCTGGATCTGGCCGCGCGCCTCCTCGACCGAGGGTAAGGCGTCGCGGTTGACCTTGCCGTTGAGCGTCAGCGGCAGGCGGCGCAGGTGGACGAAAAGCTGCGGCACCGTGTCGCCGAGCAAGCGCTCGCCCAAGAACGCGTTGAGCTCGGCCGGCTCGACCGCCTTGCGGGCGGCATAGTACGCGACCAGCAGATCGTTGCCCTGTGCATCGTGGCGCAGCAGCACCGCGCTGCTCTTGACCTGCGGATGCTCGTCGAGGGCACTCTGGATGCCTTCGAGCTCGACGCGGTAGCCGTGGAACTTGACCTGCGCGTCACGGCGGCCCAGGAACTCGATCCCGCCGCCGGGCAACCAGCGCGCCAGGTCGCCACTGAGGTACATCCGCTCGCCTCCCCCGGCGAAAGAGCCAGCCCTCTCGGCGGCGTCGGCCGCCTCAGACGATCCTGCGAGGAAGGGACAAGGCAAGAAACGCTCGGCGGTCAGGGCCGGCCGGCCGACGTAACCGCGAGCCAGGCCGCGGCCGGCGATGAACAGCTCGCCGGTGACGTTGTCAGCGACCGGCCTCAGGTCGCCGTCGGCACCGGCAGCGAGCAGGTAGATCCGGGTGTTGCCTGCCGGCAGGCCGATCGGCACCGTTGCGCGCAGATCGCGCTCGGGGTCGAAGCGGTGGATCATGCAGCCGACGGTCGCCTCCGTGGGTCCGTATTCGTTGACCACCTCCAGGTCCTGGCGCCGGCCGGCGGCTTGCTGCAGGATGCCGCGCGCCAGCTCGGTGCTCAGCGCTTCGCCCCCCAGCACCAGGCGACGTAGACCGGCCCGCGCCAGGTCTCCTTCCTGCAGCAGGGCCAGGTGACTGGGGGTCAGCTTGAGCAGATCAGCGCGCCCATCGGCCAACACGTCGAGCACCACGGGCTCGTCTCCGCGCTGGCGATAGACGTGCACCGGTCGCCCCGCCAGCAGCGCTGGATAGAGGGCGGTCACCGTCAGGTCGAAGGACAGCGACGAGTAGAGCGCCGAGGTCAACTGCTGGCCGTCGAGATACGAGCGCTGGGCCCAGGCCACGTAGTTGGTCAGTGCACCGTGGTGCACTTCGACGCCCTTGGGTTTGCCGGTGGAACCCGAGGTGTAGATGATGTAGGCGCTGTCGAGCGACGACGGCAGACGCTGCCCCTGGACGCTCTGGTCGCCCTGGCCGCCCGCGTCGGCGCCAGCGCGTACTCGCTGCCACAGATCGCGGTCGTCGAGATCGAGCAGCGGCGGCAAGTCCTCGGCCTCCAGGCGGGCCGCGAGCGTGCCGCGAGTGACCAGCAGCACGACGCCGGCGTCGGCCAGCATGTAGGCGGTCAGCCTCGGCGGATGTCCGGGATCGAGCGGTACGTAGGCGGCCGCCGCTTCGAGCACGGCCAGCAGGGCGATCACCGTCCGCGGCGAGTGGTCGAGATAGAGGCCGACCCGAGCGCCCGGTCCGACGCCCCGGGTGCGCAGCTTGGCGGCCAGGCCGCGCACCTGCCCCGCAACGGAACGCAGCGTCACGTGGCGACGGCCGGCAACCAGCGCGATGGCGTCGGGACTCTCGAGTGCGCACGCCTGCAGCTGAGCAGAAACGGTCGGAATGCCGGCATCGGACTCGAAGTACTCCTCGGTGGTGGCGTTGGGTTGCTCCAGCAGCTGCCGCATCTCGCTGTCGTCGAGCAAGGGCAAGCTGTCGATCGGCGTCTCGGGGGACCGTACGGCGGCTTCTAGCAGGCGCCGCAGGTGATGCAGCAGACGCTCGGCGGTGTGCGCGTCGAACAGGTCGCTGCTGTACTCCAGACTGCCGACTAACCCGACGTCCGCGTCCGAAACCTCCCCCATCGACAGGTTGAGATCGAACTTGGCACTACCGCCCGCCGTACCGGCCGGCTCGAGCGTCAGCTCTTCGAGCACCAGCTGTTCGTCCGGCGTGTTCTGCAACACGAACCACACCTGGAACAGCGGCATGTAGCTCAGGCTGCGCTCCGGCTGCAACTCCTCGACCAGCTTGTCGAACGCCAGATCCTGGTGCGCGTGACCTTCGAGCGCGACGTCGCGGACACGGCGCAGCAACTCCTCGAATGTCGGCTGCCCCCCGAGGTGGGTGCGCAGCACCAGCGTGTTGATGAAGAAACCGATCAGGTTCTCGATCTCCAGCCGGTTGCGGCCGGCCACCGGCGTGCCGACGCACACGTCGCGCTGCCCGGCCCAGCGGCCGAGAACCAGCTGGAAGCCCGCGAGCAGAACCATGAACAGGGTCGCGCCGCCGCGGTGCCCGAGGCCGCGCAGCGCGTCGGCCGTATCCCGATCGAACACCAGCTCCGCGGTGCCACCTCGGAAGCTCGGGATCGGCGGCCGCGGCCGGTCAGTCGGTAGTTCTAGCAACGGCGGAGCCCCCGCCAGCTGGCGGCGCCAGTAGGCGAGTTGCCCCTCGATCACTTCGCCTTCGAGCCAGCGTCGCTGCCACCAGGCGTAGTCGGCGTACTGCACCGGCAGGGCCGGCAAGCTCGGCTCGCCGCCCTGCACGCCGGCGCGGTAGAACTCGGCCAGCTCGCGCACCAGCAGACCACCGGACCAGCCGTCACTGACGATGTGGTGCTGGTTGAACACCGCCGTGTGATCGTCGGTGGCGCGGCGCAGCAGCAGCGCGCGCGACAGCGGTCCCTCGGCCAGACGGAAAGGACGCTGTACTTCGGCGGCGGTCAAGCGCTGTAACACCTCGGTCGCCCGATCCGTCTGCAGGCCGCTCACTTCCTCTGGATCGTTGACGTCCCGTAAACCGCTGAGATCGACCACCGGCAGCGGCACCGGGGCCGGCGCATGAATATGTTGCAGCGGTTTGCCGTCGCGGCTCGGGAAGACGGTGCGCAGCACCTCGTGACGAGCCACGATGCCGGTCAAGGCCGCGGCCAGCTTGCCAGCGTGCAGCGGACCGCGCAGGCGCACGGCGCTGGGGATGTTGTAGAACGGATTCTCGGGCTCCAGCTGGTCGAGGAACCACAGCCGCTGCTGGGCGAAGGAGAGCGGAATCTCCTCCTCGACACCGGCGTCTACCGTCACCGGTCGCGGCTCGATGTCCGGCAGGGACAGACCGCTCCCCTGCTGGCGCGCCTCCTCGACCACCGCGGCGAGCGCTGCCGGCGTCGCGGCTTCGAACACCTGGCGCAAGTCCAACTCGACGCTGAGCAAGCGACGGATCTGCGACACCAGGCGCGTGGCCAGTAGCGAGTGACCACCGAGCTCGAAGAAGTCCGAGTCACCGGCGACCCGCTCGACGCCCAACAAGCGGCTGAACATGCCGGCCAGCAGTTCTTCCAGCTGGCTGCCCGCAGCCGTGGCAGCCACGCCGGCGCTGGAGGACTTCCCGCCATACAGCGGTGCCTGCGCCATGTCGGTCAAGGCCCGGCGGTCGACCTTGCCGTTGGGGGTCACGGGCAATGCCGGCAGCACCAGCACCGCCGACGGCACCATGTACTCGGGCAGTTGCTGACGCAGCGCCCGGCGCAGACGGCTCGGCAGGTCGCCATCGGCGAGGGCACCGGCATCGCGCGGCTCGACGAAGGCGGCCAACCGGGGCTCGCCGCCCTCGCCGCCGTCCACCACCATCGCGACCGCCGCCCGCACCTCGTCCCGCCGCTCCATCCAGGCCTCGATCTCGCCCAACTCGATCCGGAAGCCACGGATCTTGACCTGGTGGTCGAGGCGGCCGAGGTAGTCGAGGCGGCCATCGGCCAGGCGGCGCACCAGGTCACCCGTGCGGTAGAGGCGCCGGCCGGCCTCACCGCCCGACGTGCAGCCATCGGGCACAAAGCGCTCAGCGGTCAGGGCAGGACGGCCGAGGTAGCCACGGGCCAGCCCCTCGCCGCCGATCAGCAATTCACCGGGCACCTCGAGCGGCACCAGCGCGCCGCGACGGTCGAGCAGGTGGATCTGCGTCGCCGCCAGGGGTCGACCGATGTCGACCGTCGGGCCGGTGACCCGGCCGAGCGTCGACCAGACGGTGGTCTCGGTCGGTCCGTAGAGGTTCCACAGCGGCCCGGCCGTCTGCTGCAAGCGCACCGCCAGGGCCGGCGGCAAGGCCTCACCGGTGCTGAAGACACGCGGCCGCGGGCTTGCTGGTGGATGCAGGTCCGACGCACCGTCCCAGGCACTCTCGAGCAGCAGACGCCAGGTGACCGGCGTCGCTTGTACCACGTCGGCAGCCGAGGTCTCCAGCCGGCGTCCGAGGCGGGCGCCATCGGCGGCGACGGCCGTGCTCACCAGGACGCAGCAAGCCCCGCTGACCAGCGGCAAGAACAGCTCGACGACCGCGATGTCGAAGGCCAGGGTGGTCAGCGCGGTCATGCGCTCCCCGGCCGCCAGACCCGGCAACTCGCGCACCGAGAGCAACAGGTTGGCCAGTGCCCCCTGCGGCACCGCCACGCCCTTCGGACGCCCCGTGGACCCGGAGGTGTAGAGAATGTAGGCCAGCTGACGCTCGTCGGGAACCTGGGCTGGCGGCACCTCGACGGCGGGTACGCCACTCTGAGAAGCACTAGCCGACCGCTCCAACCAGCTCAGCGCCCCCAGACGCAGAATCGGCAGCGTCGCCGCCCGCTCGCCCAAAGCCTCCAGCACACCCGCGTCCAGGTCCGCTTCGGTGATCAGCGCGTCCAGGCCGGCATCCCGGGCGACGTACGCCAGGCGCTCGGCCGGATGGCTCGGGTCCAGCGGTACGTAGGCCGCGCCCGCCAGGTGCACGGCGAGCAACACCGCTGGCAGGTCGGCGCGGCGGCGCAGCAAGACGCCGCACAGGGCCTCGCCCTGGCGCGCTGGGCCGAGCGTTTCCCGCAGCTGCTGCTGCAACTCGAGTGTCCGCTGCCAGAGCCAGGCGTAGCTCAGGTGGATCGAACCGCTGCTGACAGCGATGGCCTGCGGTCGCGCCTGCACCTGGGCCGCCACCTGCAGCACCAAGGGAAGCTCGCCAGGGACCCGGGTCGCGAGCAGCGTGGGAGCCGGGCCTTGCTGCTCGTGGAGCAGCGCGTGCCGTTCGGCCGAGGACAGCAGGTCGAGCGAGCCGACGACCCGCTCACCGATCGACCGCTCCCCGGCCTCCCTGTCGCCCTCCTCGTGCACCGGCGCGACCATCGAGGTCAGAAGCTGCCCCAGGTGACCGAGCATGCGCTGCACGGAACTACCGTCGAAGCGACCGCGCTGGAAGGCCAGCTTCAGGTGCAGGCGAACACCGGGCGTCGCCACGACGGTCAAGGGATAGTTGGTCTGTTCCTGGAACTCCATGCCCGCGACGCCGAGGCGGGTGCCGGTTTGCCGTTGCAGCGTCTCGCGCACCGGGTAGTTCTCGAACGCCATGATGCTCTCGAACAGCTGCGCGCGCGGCGGCAGGTCGCTCCATCCCTGGACCTGCGCCAGTGGACTGTGCTCGTACTGGCGGGCTTCCGCCTGCCCCTCCTGCAGCTGGCGCAACCAGGGCACCAAGGAACGCTCGGGCGAGGCATCGACGCGCGCCGGCAGCGTGTTGAGAAACAGCCCCAGCATGCCGTCGATGCCCTGCAGCGGGGCGGCACGGCCGGAGGTGACGGCACCGAAGACGACGTCCGGCTCGCCGCTGTAGCGCGCCAGCAGCAGGCCCCAGGCCGCCTGCACCAGGGTGTTGAGCGTGACGCCAGCCTGCCGTGCCAGCTGCTGCAGCTCACCGCTGACCGCCTCCGGCAGCAGCAGCTCGCGCGCGCCGGGACCGACGTGCTCGCGATCCGCCGGGGCCTCGGAGGTGATCGCGCGGTCGACCA
Source organism: uncultured bacterium (assembly GCA_965368975.1). Taxonomy (GTDB): domain Bacteria; phylum Acidobacteriota; class Thermoanaerobaculia; order Multivoradales; family JAHZIX01; genus CBDUPA01. The sequence goes on from CBDUPA010000019.1 coordinate 50,052, forward strand.
CCAGCGGCGTCGGCGCCCGGAAACCCGCGAGGTAGCGACGCCAGAAGGCCTCCGCCTCGGCCAGGTCTTGCCCCTGCAACCAGCGGATGTAGTCGCCATAGGGCCGTACCGGTGGCAGCGGCGCCTCGTCGCCCCGCTGCAAGCCGCCGCCGCGGTAGGCATCGTAGCTTTCCAGCAGCTCCCCCAGCAGCAACGGCAGCGACCAGCCGTCGATCAGCACATGGTGGAAGCTCCAGACAAAGTGGTGCAGATCCGGGGCGAAGCGCACCAAGGTCAGGCGCAGCGGCGGCGCGGCGGCAACGTCGAAGCCGTACCGGCGGTCGGCATCCAACAAGGCACGCAGGCGCGCTTGCCGCTCCTCTGGCCGCACCCGCTGCCAGTCGAGCAGGCGCCAGGGGCTCGGAGGATGCTGCCACACGCGTTGCAGCGGTGGCTCGTGCTCGAACAGGAAGGACGTCCGGAGCACTGAGTGGCGGCGCAGCATGCGCTTCCAGGCGGCCAGGAAGGCCGGCATGTCGAGGGCATCGTCCAGGTGCAGCCCCAACTGCTCGACGTAGACGCCCGAGTGCGGCTGGTGCAGCGTGTGGAAGAGCATGCCCTGCTGCGCCGGCGCCAGCGGATACAGGTCGACCGGCGGCTCAGCCCCACCGGGCCGCTGGACGGTGAGCGCGTCGAGGGTCTCCTGGTCGACCTCGGCGAGCGGGAAATCGGACGGCGTCCGGCCGGCGATCCCGGGCGTCGCACAGTGCTCGATCAGCGCGTCGAGCCGAGCCTCGAAGCTCTCCGCCAGCGCCTCGATGGTCGCCGGGCGATGGCGCCGCTCGCTGTACGTGAAGCGCACGTGCAATCTCTCGCCGGCCACCTGCGCCGACACTTCGAGCAGGTAGAGCCGCTGCTGGCGCGCATCGCGCATGGGTCCAGACGACTCGGGAGCACCGCGCCAGGGACTATCGGCAGCGACCGCGCGGTCGAGCTGACCGAGGTAGTTGAAGACGACCGACGGCCGGGGTAGATCGCGCAGTCCGAGATCGTCGCGCTCGGCGTAGCGCAAAGCGCCGAAGGCCGCACCGCCGCCCAGGCCTCCGGCCAGCTGTGGTGACGCCGCGGCGCGCACCTGCTCCTTGACGCGCTTGAGCACGCTGCCGAGATCCTCCTCGCCGCCTTCCCCAGTCTGCGCAGCCTCCCGTTCTGGCAGCTCCAGCGCTACCGGGTACAGCGCCGTGAACCAGCCGGCGGTACGGCTGGGATCGAGTTCGTCGGCGACCTCTCCACCGACACTCAAGGCGTCGCGGCCGTGGCCCTCCATCTCGACCAGCAGGCGCGGCCGGCCGGTCCAGGCGCCGACCGCTTGCAGCAGCGCCGCCAGCAGGACCTCGGGCACGCCAGTGCGGTAGGCCCGCGGCACCTGCTGCAGCAGTGTGCGGGTGCGCTCCGGCGTCAGCGAGATCTCGACGTCGCGGGCGGCACTCAACAGATCCTTGCCAGCCTTGAAGTCGACCGGAAGCAGGCTCGATGCCGAAGCCAGGCGACGGCGCCAGGCTTCGGCCAGCTGCACCGCCCGCGGCGCCTGAGCAAAGGTGTCGAGCGCCTCGCCCCAGGCCTGCAGCGTCACCGGCGACGCCATCGGCCGTGGTGATTGGCCGCTCGTCAGCTGTTCCAGCACGACGGTCAAGTCGTCGAGCAGCACGCGCCAGGTGACGCCGTCGACCACCAGGTGGTGCAAGATCAACAACACGCGGTCGACCTCCGGCGAGCCTCCGGGCGGCGTGCTTTCCAAGACGAAGAACAACGCGCGCAGCACGCGGGCCTGCGTCGGATCGAGACTCGCCTGGGCCGCGGCGGCCAAGCGCTCGTGCTCGGGCTGGCGTGCCCCCTCGATCAGCCGCGACAGGTCGAGCACGGCACCAGCCGGACCGGCCAGGCGTCGTGCCTCGGCCGCGCTCAGGATCTCCTGCGTCGACTTGGCCGGTGCTTCCAGGTCGACCGAGAAGCGGCTACGCAGCGCGCCATGGTGTCGACGTAGCGTTTCGACCGCGCGGTCGAGCAGCACGACCGGCGGCCGCGTGTCGCCGGCTGGACGTAATTGCACCGCCTGGTTGAAGTGCCACCAGCCTTCCAGCCGCTGCTCGAAGAACCAGCGCTGCGCCGGAGTCAGGGCGGCCGGCCCCTGGTCGGACTGCGCACTTCCGGCTCCGTCGGCGACGCCCGCGACCGCCGCCAGGCCGGCCACCGTCGGCGCCTCGAACAGCTGTCGTGGCGACAGCGTGATGCCATCGCGGCCGGCGCGCGAGATCACCTGGATGCTCAGGATCGAGTCGCCGCCGAGCTCGAAAAAGTTGTCGTCGACCGCCACGTCGGAAACGCCGAGCACCTCCTCGAACACCGCCACCAACTTCCGTTCGAGCGGCGTGCCGGGAGCGCGTCGCTCCTGGCTCACGTGGCGCCAGCGCGGCGCCGGCAGGGCACCGCGGTCGACCTTGCCGTTGGAGCTCAGCGGGAAGCTCTGCAAGTAAACGAAGTGGCTGGGCACCATGTAGCCCGGCAAGTGTTCGAGCAGCTGGGCGGTCAACTGGGCACTGATCGCGTCCTGCAACTCCTCCGAGTCCCAGCGCACCGTGCTCGACGGCAGCACGTAGCCGACCAGGGTGCGCGAGCCGGTGTTGTCCTCGCGCACCACGCACACGGCTTCCTCGACCTGCGGATAGCCGAAGAGCACGGCCTCGATCTCGCCCAGTTCGATGCGGAAACCCCGCACCTTGACCTGGTGGTCGGCACGACCGAGGAACTCGATCAGGCCGTCGTCGCGGAAGCGCCCCAGGTCGCCCGTGCGGTAGAGGCGTTCGCCAGTCTGGGCATCGTGGCGGAAGGCCGCGCGCGTCTTCTCGTCGTCGGCCCAATAGCCGAGGGCGACGCCGATGCCGCCGATGAACAACAAGCCGGGCAGACCGAACGGCCGCGGCTCCAGGTTCTCTTCCAGGATGTGGAAGCTCTGGTTGCGCATCGGCCGGCCATAGGGGATCGACGTCCAGTCCGCCTTGACCTCGCCGATCGGATAGCAGATCGACCAGATCGACGCCTCCGTGGCACCCCCACCGCTGTACACCGTACATGCCGGCCACAGCCGGCGGATGCGATCGGGCAGCGACACCGGCAGCCAGTCACCGCTCATCAGCACACCGCGCAGGTCCGGCGGCGGCGCCACGTCGTGCAGTTCGAGCTGCCCCTCCAGGTACTCGACGTACATCTCCATCAGCGCCGGCACCGAGTCCCAGAAGGTGACCCGGTGCTGACGGCACAAGCGCTCCCAGGTCGCCGGATCGCGGCGCGCGGCGATCGGCAGATTGACCACCGCGCCGCCGGTCATCAGCAAGCCGAAGATGTCGTAGACGCTCAGATCGAAGGCCAGCGACGAGATGGCCAGCACGCGGGAGTCGGCGTCGATATCGAAGCGGTCGTTGACGTCGAGCAGCGTGTTGACGGCGCCGCGATGGTCGATCACCACGCCCTTGGGGCGGCCGGTCGAGCCGGAAGTGAAGATGATGTAGGCGACGTGGTCCGGCTGGCTCAGCGACGGCAGCGCGGTCGTCTCCTCCTGCCACCAAGCGGGCTCCTCGCCATCGGCGGAGCGATCCAACCACAGTACCGGCGGGCACGACTCGGGCAGATTGTCGACCAGGGCATGCTGCGCCAGCACGAAGCGCGCATCCTCGACCATGAAGCCCAGGCGCTCGCGCGGATAGGTCGGGTCCATCGGGATATAGGCACCCCCAGCCTTGAGGATGCCGTACAGCCCGGTGACGGTGTCAAACGACGGCTCGGTACACAGACCGACCAGCACGCCCGGCCCAACGCCCTGCGCGCGCAGCGTGTGCGCCAGCTGGTTGGAGCGTGCGTCGAGTTCACCGTAGGTCCACTCGCGGGCCGCGTCGCCCTCGCCGTCGATCACCGCCACGCGCTGCGGCGCGGCCGCCGCCTGCGCTTCGAACAGCGCTTGCAGTGACGGCACCTTGGGTGTCTCCCAGGCGGTGTCGTTCCACTCGCGCAACTGGTGCCGCTCGGCACGGGTGAGCAGCGGCAGGCGCGACAGGGCCGTCCCCGGCGTCTGCACACCGCCCCCGAGCAGCACCTCGAAGTGGCGCAGCAGACGCTCGGCGGTGGTGGCGTCGAAGATGTCGGAGGCGAACTCCAGGCTGCCGAAGAAACCATCGGCGTCTTCGAGCAGGATCAGGCTGAAGTCGAACTTGGCGGTGCCATCGGCCAGACCCATGCCGGCGGCGGCCAGGCCACCGGCGGGCGCGCCGTCCTCGATCCCCGCGGTACCCGAGGCCGCCTCGATGCCTTCCTGCATCTCCAGCGCCAGTTCCTGCGGGATGTTCTGCAACGCCAACAGCGCCTGGAACAGCGGCGAATGGCTGAGACTGCGCTGCGGCGACAGCTCGGCGACCAGCTTCTCGAACGGCACATCCTGGTACGCGTGCGCATCGAGACTGATCTCGCGCACGCGGCGCACCACCTCGGCGAAGTCCGGGTCGCCGGTCAGCGGCGTGCGCAACACCAGGGTGTTGATGAAGAAACCGATCAGCGGCTCGATCTCGATACGGTTGCGTCCCGCCACCGGCGTGCCGACGCTGACGTCGGGCTGGCCGGTGTAGCGACCGAGCAAGGCCTGGAAGGCGGCCATCAGCACCATGAACGGCGTCGCGCCGGAACCGCGTGCCAGCCGGTGCACGCCCTGCGACACCGCCTGCGACATGCGCAGGCTGCGATAGGCCCCCTGGAAGCTCTGCACCGGTGGCCGTGGACGGTCGGTCGGGAACTCGAGCAGCGGCGGTGCGCCCTCCAGATGCTGGCGCCACCAGCTGAGCTGCGCCTCGAGCAGGTCTCCGGTCAACCAGCGGCGTTGCCAGGCGGCAAAGTCGGCATACTGCACACGCAGAGGCGCCAGGGGCGAGCGGCGGCCCTGGCGGAAGGCATCGTAGAGCACCCGCACCTCGCGCCGCAGAACCGCCGACGACCAGCCATCGCTGGCGATATGGTGCATGGTCGACAGGGCAATGTGGCGCCCCTCTGTCTGGCGTAACAAGAGCGCGCGTAGCAGCGGATCACGGCCGAGCACGAAGACGCGCATGCCTTCGCGTCCTGCCAGCCGCCGTCCCTCGAGATCGCCAGCGGCGGTACCCAGGCCGGCGAGGTCGATCACAGGCATTCGGTAGCGGCGGGGTGGCGGCGCCACGCGCTGCATCGGCTTGCCGTCGACCTCCGGGTACGTGGTGCGCAGGACCTCGTGGCGGCGGATGATCTCCCCGACCGCGCGCTCCAGCGCCGCCACGTCGAGTTCCTCACCGTCGCCACCGAGCACGAAGGCATTGCCGATGTTGTACGCGGCGTTGTCGGGCACCAGGTGATCGAGGAACCACAAGCGTTCCTGCGAGAACGACAGCGGCGGTGGCTCGACCGGCACGCCGTGCTGGCGCGGCAGCGGCTCGATGTCCGGGATCTCGGGCTGGTGACCACCTCGGTGCAACTGCTCGATCAGCCGTCCGAGCGCCGCCGGGTGCGGCGCCTCGAAGACCCCGCGCACCGGCACCTCGACACCGAAGCTGGCGCGCACGCGCGACACCAGCTGCACCGCCAGCAAGGAGTGGCCGCCGAGGTCGAAGAAGCTGTCACCGCGACCGGCCTCGGGTACTTGCAGCAGATCCGTGTAGATCTCGATCAGGAGTTCTTCCGTCGCCGTGCGCGCCGGCTCGGCCCCCGGACGGTGCTCCCAGGCCGGCGCCGGCAAGGCCTTACGGTCGAGCTTGCCGTGCGCCGTACGGGGTAGCACGTCGAGATAGACGAGGGCCGAGGGCACCATGTAGTCGGGCACGGCCGCTTGCAGGTGGGCGCGCAACTCGGCTTCGCGCGGCGCGGCTTCCGACGCCAACGCCAGGACGTAGGCCACCAAGCGGGTGACGCCGGTGGGATCTTCGAGCGCCAGCACCACCGCCTGGCGCACCCGTGGATGCGCCGCCAGCGCCGCTTCGATCTCGCCCAGCTCGATGCGCAGGCCGCGGATCTTGACCTGGTGGTCGCGGCGAGAGAGAAACTCGACCTGCCCGTCCTGGAGGTGGCGCACCAGGTCACCGGTGGCGTAGAGCCGGTCGCCCGCCGAGGCTGACGACGGATCGGAAAGAACAGAGTCCGGCGGAAACGAATCCGCAGAATACGGATCCGGAAGATACGCCGCCGCCGTCTGGGCCGGACGTCCCAGGTAGCCACGGGTAACGAAGCTGCCCCCCAGGAACAGCTCGCTGGTGACCCCGGACGGGGCCGGCTGCAACTCGGCATCGAGCACGTAGGCGCGCGCCCCCACAAGGGGTCGCCCAAGCGACGAGGTGCGCGACGGACCGCTGCCGAGACCTTCATCGACCCGCCGTGCCAGCGCACCGACCGTCGCCTCGGTCGGACCGTAGTGGCTGAAGGCCTTGCCTGGGGCCATCCATGCGGCCTGGCGCAAGGCCCAGGCGCGGGTGCTGGCCTCGCCGCCGAAAACGAGCCAAGTGGCCGGCAGCACGGCGCGCGGGTCAGCACTGCCCTGCAAAGCGGTCAAGTGCGAGGGCGCGATCTTGAGGCCGTCGACCCGGAAGCGCTGCAAGTAGTCCGCGATGCCGGCGGCGTCGAGGGCCCGGTCCTCCGACATCGGATGCAGGGTACTGCCCCCCAGCAGGGGCGGATAGAGCGCCGTCTTGCAGGCGTCGACGGTCAGCGGCTGCACCATCAGCGCGCTACCGCCGGCTGCCGGGCCGAGCAGGCGGAAGATCGCGTCCAGGTACGCGAGGATCTGGCGATGCTCGACGATCACGCCCTTGGGCACGCCCGTGGAGCCCGAGGTGTAGAGCACGTAGGCGGCAGCCGCGGGGGACGCCGACAGCGTCAGGGGACCGGTCGCGGCCTGGCGCCACGGCCGTTGCCGCCAGGGCACCGTGGTGTCAACCACGTGGCCCTGGAAGGCCAGCAGCTTCGGTGTCTTGGCGCCGGCCAGCAAGACGCTCGCACCCGCGTCTTCGAGTACCGCCAGCAGGCGGGCCGGCGGCTGGGTCGGATCGAGCGGCAGGTAGGCGGCACCGGCTTTGAGGGTGGCGAGCACGCCGAGCACCTGCGCGATGCCGCGGCGCAGCGCCACCGCGACGCGCGGCTCCTCGACGCTGCCGAAGTGGCAGCGCAGGTGGCGCGCCAGACGCTCAGCCTCGGCGTGCAGATAGCCGTAGCTGAGGAAGTGGCCGACATACCCTCCACCCTGCGGCTCATCCTGCAACACTTCCTCCACAGCCGCGATCGCGTCCGGCGACTCCGCGGCCGTTGCTTCCAGTCGACCGTGCAGGAAGGCGTCGCGTGCGGCCTCGATACGCCGCGTCGACGCCTGCGCACAACCGCTCCACTCCCACAGCAGCTGGTGCCGTTCGGCGCTGCTGAGCAGGGGCAAACGCGTCCACGGCAGCGCCGGCGTCGCGGCGGCAGCTTCGAGCAGGCGCCCGTAGGCACCGAGCATGCGGCGGACGGTGGCCCGATCGAAGAGGTCGCGATGGAATTCGAAGCTGGCGAACCAGCCTTCGGGGCTGGCGATGAGCGTGACCGTCAGATCGAATTTGGGCACCGGCGGCGGCAGCTCCATCGGCTCGACCTGCAAGCCCTCGCCTGCTTTCGAACCGGCCGTTCTCGAACCCGCATTCGCACCTTGACCGCCACGGCTCCCAGCCTGACCGCTGCTCTCCGCCTGCTGCAGCACGAACAACACCTGGAACAAGGGCGATTGGTCCAGGCGGCGCTCGGGGCGCAGTTCCTCGACCAGCTTCTCAAACGGCAAGTCGCCGTGTGCCTGGGCATCGACCATCGCCTGGCGCGTACGCGCCAGCAGCGTCCCGAAGCCGGGCTGGGCCGCGGCACTGTCTTCACCGGCACCGTCTTCACCGGCACCGTCTTCATTGGCACCGTCTTCATTGGCACCCAGATCGAGGCGCAGTACCAGGGTGTTGACGAAACAGCCGATCAGATTCTCGATCTCTTCGCGGCTGCGTCCGGCCACGGGTGTACCGATGGCGACGTCACGACTGCCGCACAGCCGGCCGAGCAGCACCAGGACGGCACCGGCGAAGGTCATGAAGTCGGTCGCCCCGCTCGCCTTGCCGAAGGCCAGAAGCGGGCCGGTGACCGTCGCCGGCAACAATCTCTCGACGCGACCGCCAGCGTCACCGCGACGAGCGCTGCCCTCGCGTGGATGGTCGACCGGCAGCGCCAGGGGTTCCAGGCCGTCGAGGCGCTGGCGCCAGTAGTCCAGCTGCGCGGCCAGGCGCTCGCCACTCAACCAGCGACGCTGCCACACCGCATAGTCAGCGTACTGCACCCCCAGCTTGGGCAGCACCTGGCGCGCCTGCTGGCGGTCGGCATAGAAAGCGACCAGCTCACGCACCAGCAACTCCATCGACCAGCCATCGCTGACGATGTGATGCTGGGTCAGAAAGAGCGCCGTGCGTGTCCTCTCGGTGGTGTGCTCAGCTGGCGGCAAGCGCACCAGGGCGGCGCGTAGAAGGGGGCCTGTCTCGAGATCAAAAGGGCGCAGCGCCTCGCGTGCCGCCAACTCGCGCGCGCAGTGCTGGGCCCGTGCCGCGGGCAAGTTGCGCAGGTCGACCACCGGCAGCGACCAGCGCGGCGGTGCCTCGCCGACACGCTGGCGTGGCTCGCCCGCCACCTCCACGAAGGTCGTGCGCAGCGCCTCGTGACGGCGCACCACGGCGAGGAACGCCGCCGCCAGGCGAGCGCTGTCGAGCTGGCCGTCGAGAATCACCGCGGTCGCGACGTTGTAGAGCGGATTGCCCGGTAGCAGGCGATCCAGGAACCACAAACGCTGCTGAGCGAACGCCAGGGGCTCTCCCTGCGGATCCGGCTCCCGCGGCAACACGACGTTCTGCTCGAGGTCCACCCCCTGCCGTCGCAACATCCCCTCGAGCAGGCGCCGCCGCTCCGGCGACAGGCCCGCGATCGTCTTGGCCAGATCGGTCATCAGTCGTCTCCCTGCTGGCCCAGAAGCGCCAGCACCTCCTCGTCACCCAGTGCATCCAATTGCCCCAGCATGTCGGCGATCTTGGCCAGATCGCCTCCGCCACCAGCGCGCAACTCGTCAATCACCGCGGCAACCGCGCGCAGCGTGGGCTGCTCGAACATGCGCCGCAGGGGTACATCGACCTGGAACTGGCGCCGAACCTGCGCCAGCAGACGTGTGGCCATCAGCGAGTGGCCACCCAGGTCGAAGAAATCATCCTCCAGGCCGATGCGGTCGATGCCGAGAATCCCCGACCACAGAACCGCCAGCTCCTTCTCCGTCTCACTCTCCGGCGGCACGAAGGCCACCGTCGACCACTCCGGCTCGGGCAGTACCCGGCGGTCGATCTTGCCGTTCGGCGTCAGCGGCAGCGCGTCGAGCACCACGAAGGCCGAGGGCACCATGTAGTCCGGCAAGCTCTGGCGCAAGGCTTCGCGCAGTTCGTCCTCCGCGATTTCGGCCGCCGCCCCCGGCACCGCCCCGGCTTCCAGGCTCAGGTAGGCGGCCAGGCGCTGCTGCCCCTGGCGCCCCTGGCGTAGCATCACGGCGGCCTCGCGCACGCGCGGCAAGGCCGACAACGCCGCCTCGATCTCGCCCAGCTCGATGCGCAAACCGCGCAGCTTGACCTGGTGGTCGAGGCGGCCGAGGAAGTCCATGCAGCCGTCCGGCAGGTAGCGCACCAGGTCGCCGGTGCGGTAGAGGCGACTGCCAGCACCACCGTGCGGCGACTCGGCGGCGAAGGGATGCGGCACAAAGCGCGACGCGGTCAACGACGGCCGCCGGGCATAGCCGCGGGCCAGACCGATACCGCCGACGTACAGCTCGCCCGGCACCCCGATCGGCTGCGGGCGCAGACCGCGGCGATCGAGCAGGAAGATGTCCGTGTTGTCCATCACCCGCCCGATGTTGGGGATGCCCGCGTTGTGCCCCGGTCGCGCCGGCGGCACCGAGATCACCGTGCAAGTGACACTGTACTCCGCCGGTCCATAGTGATTCATCAGGGCGAACTCGGCTTCCGGCCGTGGGCGGCGTTGCAACCGGTCGCCGCCGATGATCAGCGCTCGCACGTGCAGGTCGAGGTCCGGCGGGATCTCCTCCTGCAGCACGCCTTCGGCCAGTGGCGTCATCAAGTAGGCCAGCGTGATGCCTTCGCTCGCCCACCAGCGCAGCATGGCGGGCGACGACAGGCGCGTGTCCTCGTCCGGGATGTGCAGCGTGGCACCGGCCGAGATGTACGGCCACAGCTCCCAGATCGAAGCGTCGAACGCCGGGCTGGCGACCTGCGTCCCGTGATCGTCGGCGCGCACGCTGTACTCGCGCTGGTGCCAGCCGACCAGGTTGCTGAGCCCCTCGTGCGGCGTCTCGACCCCCTTTGGCTTGCCGGTCGAACCCGAGGTGTAGACCATGTACGAAAGATGGCCGGGGGTCAGCGCAGCCTCGGGCGGCTCCGCTGCTTCGGGATCCGTCGCGCGTTCCTCGAACTCACCGCTGACCACGCCTTCGCCAACCTGTTCCGCATCGTCCAGGCACAGGACGCGGGCGGACGTCGGCGGCAGGCCGTCGACGAACTTGCGCTGGGTGAGCACCACCGGCGCCGCCGCGTCCTCGAGCAGGAAGGCGAGCCGGTCCGGCGGATACGTCGGGTCGAGCGACACGTAGACACCGCCGGCCTTGAGCGCCGCGACGATGCCGACCACGCGCTCGAACGCCTGGCGCTCGGTGGCCTGCACCACCCGCACTTCCTCCGTCACCCCCAAGCGGCGCAGCAGGTGCGCCAGGCGGTTGGCCCGCACCTCGAGCTGGCCATAGGTCAACACCGCTTGCTGGCCCGAGGCGTCCGGCGGTGCCACCAGCACCGGCTTGTCCGGCGTCCGTCGCGCGTGCTCGGCGAAGCGCTCGTGCACCAGCGGTGTCTGCACGTGCTCGATCACCGTGTCGTTCCACTCCCAGAGCAGCTGCGCACGCTCGGCGGCGGCCAGCAGGCGCAGCTGGTCGAGACGCGTGTCCGGTGCGGTGACGGCATGCTCCAGCAATCGCCGCAGGTGGTGCGCCAGGCGCCGCGCCGTGGTGACGTCGAACAGGTCGCTATTGAACTCGACGCTGCCAGGCAAGCTGCCGTCCTCGACCTGCACCAGGTTGACCGTCAGGTCGAACTTGGCGGTTCCCGACGGCAGGTCGACGGCGCGCAGGTCCAGCCCCGGCACCAGCGCCGGCACCACCGGCGTGTTCTCCAGCGCAAAGACGACCTGGAACAGCGGCGAGCGGCTCAAGTCCCGCTCGGGAGACAGCTCCTCGACCAACTTCTCCAGCGGCAGATCCTGGTGCGCGTAGTCTTGCAGCAGATCGCGACGCAAGCGCCCGAGCAGTTGCCGGAAACTCGACGGTTCGTCGCCTTCCTGCACGTCGGTACGCACCACCAAGGTGTTGACGAAGAAGCCGATCAGCGGCTCCGTCTCGACCTGGCTGCGCCCAGCGACCGGCGTGCCCAAGATCACTTCCCGCTGGCCGCTGTAGCGGCTGAGCAGGGTTTCGAAGGCAGCGAGCAAGACCATGAACAGCGTGCTGCCGGTGTCGCGCGCCAGCTTGCGCGCCGCAGCCGCGGTCGCGGCCGGCAGCTGCAGGTCGACGTTACCGCCGAGGAAGGTCTGCACGGACGGCCGCGGCCGGTCGGTGGGCAGTTCCAGCACTGGCACCGCGGTGCGGCCTCCGAGCAGACGCTGGCGCCAGTAGTCGACCTCCGCGGCCAGCGTCTCCCCGCTCAGCCAGGCGCGCTGCCAGGCGGCGAAGTCGCCGTACTGCACGGGCAGCAGCGGCAGCGTCTCGCCGCGGTAGAGAGCGGTCAACTCATGCACCAGGACCCCCATCGACCAACCATCGGTCACGATGTGGTGCAGGGCCAGAGCGAGCAGGTGACGGTCCGGTGCCAGACGCAGTAGCAGGGTGCGCAGCATTGGCCCCTGGCGCAGACGGAACGGCCGCTGCAACAGCCCCGAGAGCGCGCGCCACGTCTCGGCTTCGGCTCTCTCGCCGCCCGAGTCCTGGGTGAGACGGCTCAGGTCGAGCATGGGCAGCGCTACCGGTGCGGCGTCGTGCACGACCTGCACGGGTTCGTCGGCTTCGGCCGTCGCGGCAGCCGCCATCGCCGGATCCTCCGTGGCCTCCGCCGCCGTGGGCTCCCGAAAGACGGTGCGCAGCGCCTCGTGACGTTCGACCACCCGCGTCAGGGCTCGCTGCAACGCCTCGACGTCCAGAACCGCCTCGTCCGTACTGCTCAGCTCGACCACCATCGGCACGTGGTAGGCCACGTTCTCCGGCTCCAGCTGTTGCAGGAACCACAAGCGTTGCTGCGCGAACGACAGCGGCGGCGCGCTGAGACGGATGCCGTCGCGCCGTGGCAGGGGTTCGAGCGGTGGCGGCGCGGTGCCCGCCTGGCGCCGCCGCAGCTCCTCCACCTCAACCGCCAGCGCCGCCGGCTGCGGCGCCTCGAACAGCGTGCGCACCGGCAACTCGACGCCGAGCTGTTCGCGCACGCGAGCCAGCAAGCGCATGGCCAGCAGGGAGTGGCCGCCGAGCTCGAAGAAGTCGTCGCCGGGACCGGCATCCGGACGTTGCAGGAGTTCGGCGTACAGACCGGTGAGCAACTCGGCAGTGGCCGAGGTCGTCGCCGTCACCGTGCCCCCTGGCCCTGGCGCCGACACGCCGCCAGCTTCCGAGGAGTCCAGCCCCAGCGTGTCCAGCCCCAGGGCGTCGAGCGCGGCACGATCGAGTTTGCCTCCCGGCAGACGTGGCAAGCGGTCGAGGCGATGGAATACCGCCGGCACCAAGTACGCCGGCAAGTGCTGGCGCAAGCTCTTGGCCAAGGACTCGGCCGGCGGCAGCGCCGAGCCTCCAGCCGCGGTCGGCGTCGCGGGCTCCAGGAAGGCCTCCAGTCGGTTGCCGGCATCCGAGGGCACGAGGCGCACGGCGACCCGCCCGATACCCGGCAGGGCCTCCAGCCGTGCTTCGATCTCCCCGGGTTCGACACGATAGCCGCGCACCTTTACCTGGCGGTCCAGGCGGCCCAGGAACTGCAAGCGACCGTCGGCGAGAAAGCGGGCTCGGTCGCCGGTACGGTAGAGGCGCAGTCCGCCGGGGCCCTCGGAGACGGCGGCCGGATCGGGCACGAATTTCTCCGCCGTCAGAGACGGTCGCCCCAGGTAGCCACGGGCGACCCCCGGTCCCCCCAGGCACAACTCACCGGGCACCGCAACCGGAAGTGGCCGGCCGAGTCGGTCGAGGACCCGCACCGCAGCGCCGGGCAGCGGACGGCCAATCGGCACATCGGCCGCCAGCCCGTCGCGCGGCTCGAAGTCGACCCCGGTCAGTTCTTCCAGCGTCGCCACTACCGTGGCCTCGGTCGGTCCATAGGTATTGAACCAGCGCAGCCGCGCGGGTACCGCGCGCGCCCAGGCCACGGCGCGATCGGGGTGCAGGCGCTCGCCGCCGATCATCACCCGGTGCACGCTCGCCGGCAGGTGCACCCCAGAATCAGAAGATGCAGCACCAGGAGAAACAGAACCAGGAGAAACAGAACCAGGAGAAACAGAACCGGACGTCAGGGCATCGACCAGCTCGTGCCACAGCGCGGTGGGCGGCGACAGCACGCTGACGCCCCAGCGGCCGACGCGCTCGAACAACGTGCGGGCCGAGGCGACCAGCGTCTCGTCATCGCGCAACACCAAGGTCGAGCCGCAGGCCAGCGCCGGGAACATCTCTTCGACGCTGATATCGAAGCCCAGGGGTGCGGCTTGCAGGACGCGGTCGGCCGTGCTCAGCTCGTAGCTCTCCAGCGCCGCACCGAGGTACCAGGCCAACGCCGCACGCGACACGGGAACGCCCTTCGGTCGGCCGGTCGAGCCGGAGGTGTAGAGCAGATAGGCTACGGCATCGTCAGGAACCGTATCGCCAGATACCACATCGCCAGGTACCGCATCGCCAGACAGCGCCGCAGCCCGCTCGATCAGGACCGCTGGCGCACCGTCCACCACGTCCAGCACAGACAGGCCGTTGGGCTCGGCCCCCGACAGGTTCTCCAGTTCAGACAAGCGTCCCGCGGCCGGCCCACCGGTCACCAGGAAGCGCGGTCGGGCGTCCTGCAGCAGCGCTTCGAGCCGCGCCGCCGGATACGCCGGATCGAGCGGCAGGTAGGCTCCACCGGCCGTCTGGATGGCGAGGATCGTCAGCGGCAGCTGGACCCTCCGGTCGAGCAGGACGGCGACCGGCACATCTGGCCCGACGCCCTGCTGGCGCAGCTCTTTGGCGAGTGCATCTGCGCCCGCGACCAGCGCACCGTAGCTCAGGTGGCAGCGCCGACGTGGATCGAACACCGCGATGGCATCGGCTCGAGCCGCGACCTGCTCCCGCACGGCCTCGACGAAGCCCGAACAGCCACCATAGGCCGAGCAACGGGCCTGGCGCGCGGCGCCGCTCCACTCGTAGAGCACCTGTTGCCGCTTGGCCGGCGAGGGCGCCAGTAGCTCAGACAGCCGAGCACTCGGGTTCTCGACCGCGGCCAGGAGCAGCTCGCGCCAGCGACGCATCAGGCGGCGCATCGAGGTGCGATCGAAGAGCTCGGAAGCGTATTCCAGGGAGCCGACGATGGCGCCGGCTTCCTCTTGCAGGCTGAGCGTCAGCTCGAAGGCGGCGCTACCGTTGTCGGCCGGCAGCAGTTCGAGGCGCAGCCGCTCCACTTCGAGCCGCGTCGCGGGCAAGTTCTGCAGCACCAGCATGGCCTGGAACAGCGGCGTGCGACTGAGGTCGCGGCGCGGTTGCAGCGCCTCGACCAGGCGCTCGAACGGCAACTCCTGGTGGGCGTAGGCGTCGAGGGTCGTACGCCGGACTCGGTGCAGTAGCTGCTGGAAGGTCGGATCGCCGTGCAGATCGCCGCGCAACACCAGGGTATTGACGAAGCAGCCGATCAGCGGCTCGCTCCAGGGCTGGTCGCGGCCGGCGATCGGTGACCCGAGCAGCAGGTGCTGCTGGCCAGCAAAATGCCCCAGGGCGGCCTGAAACGCCGCCAGCAGCACCATGAACAGGGTCCCTTCGCTCTGCCGTGCCAGCTGGTGCAAGCCGTCACCGAGGCCTTCCGGCAAGGCCACCGGCAGCTGCGCCCCGCGCAGATCGGTCAGCCGCGGTCGCGGTCGGTCGGACGGCAGGTCCAGCGTCGTCGGCACGCCCGCCAGGACGGTACGCCAGTGATCGAGCTCCGCTTCCAGCAAGTCGCCATCGAGCCGCTCGCGCTGCCAGTGTGCAAAGTCAGCGTATTGCAGAGGCAGCGGCGCCGGCTCGGTGCCGGCATAGGCCGCCCCGAGCTCGCGCAGCAGCAGTCCGAGCGACCAACCATCGCCCGCGATGTGGTGCAGGCAGAGCAAGAGTCCGTGCTGCGCGACCCCATCTCCAGAGACGGCCCCGGAGACGGCTTCGGGAGCCGTGAGGCGCACCAGCAAGGCCCGCAGCAAGACGCCCGAAGTGAGATCGAAGGAGCCCGCGGACTGGCGCCGGATCAGCTCCGGCAGCAGCCGCTGTGCCCGTGGCAGGTCCAGGCCACCGAGGTCGACCACCGGCAGGGCTGGAAGTCCGGGCGGCACGATCTCCTGCATCGGTTCGGCCACACCCGCGACCGTGACCAGACGGAAGCTCGTGCGCAGCGCTTCGTGCCGTCGAACCACGGCCGCCACGGCGTCGCGCAGTCGTCGAGGATCCAGGTCTCCGTGCAGGTGCACGGCGCACGGCAAGTTGTACGCCGCCTGCCCCGGGCTCAGCTGTTCGAGGAACCAGAGTCGCTGCTGGGCAAAGGAGAGACGCGCCGGTGCCTGCGGATCCGGGCGGCGAGGCGGTGGTTCGGCGGTCGAAGGCCGGATGCCCTCGGCGGCCAGGAGTTCCTCGAACTCCTCCAACTGCTCCGCCGACAGATCATCGACATCCAACAAGTCTTCAAAGTCGGCAACGTCGTCAAACCTCATCTCTCAGCGCCTCGTCCTAGGAAATTCATCGAAACGGTCCACTCCTCACAACGCCGTGGACACGAGATCATTCCGTCACTTCACTCTTGATCATTCCGTCTCTTCGCTCTTGCGACTCACCCGCTGCAGCGCCCGCGCGATGACCTCTGCCTGCCCCGGCCGTGACTCGTGGGCGATGACAGCTTTGGCCAGTTCACCGACAGTCGGCCGCGCCAGCTCGAAGAAGGCTGGCAGCGGGAACTCGACGCGGAAAGTGCGGCGGACGCGACTGACGATCCGCGTCGCCAGCAGCGAGTGACCGCCCAGATCGAAGAAGTCGTCGTCGACTCCGACCCGCTCGACGCCCAGCACACGCCGCCAGATCCCGCACAGCACCGCTTCTACTGCTGTACGTGGTGCGACGAAGAGAGTTCCCGTGGCCGTTCCGTCCGGTTGCGGCAGCGCGCGGCGGTCGAGCTTGCCATTGGCATTCACCGGCAGCTCTGCCAGGCGGACGAACGCAGACGGTACCATGTAGCTCGGCAGCCGCTGCAACAGGAACATTCGCAACTCGCTGGAGATGTCGACCAAGGAAGTGCCAGCTGCAGCCACATCAGCCTCCGTATCCCCCACCGGGACGACATAGGCCAGCAAGCGCTGGCCACCGGTCGCGGCCAGGGTCGGGTCAGCAGCCGCGACCACCGCCGCTTGGCGCACGTCGGGGTGGCTTTCCAGCACGGCCTGCACTTCGCCCGGCTCGACGCGGAAACCACGGATCTTGACCTGGAAGTCGGCGCGATCCAGGTATTCGATCTCGCCGTCCACGCGCCAGCGCGCCAGGTCACCACTGCGGTACAGACGCGCACCGGCGGCGGCCACGCGGCCGGCGAGTGGATGCGGCCGGAAGCGGTCCGCGGTCAAGGCCGCGCGTGCCAGGTAGCCCCGCGCCAGGCAATCGCCCCCGATCCACAGCTCGCCCGTCGTGCCCAGCGCCACGGGGTACAAGTCCGATCCGAGGATCTGGATCTGCGTGTTGGGCAAGGGTACACCGATCGGTGGTCGTGCCGGCCACTGCTCGGGCTCTCTCTGGGACTCGGGCTGGCCGGGGCCGCGCCGGAAGTAGCGCGCGGTGACCACGTGGCTCTCCGACGGACCGTAGTAGTTGCCCAGAACCAGCTCCGGACGCTGCTCGAACAGCCGGCGTACCAGCGGCGTTACGTGCTGCTGCTCCCCAGCGGTGATCAGCGCGCTGAGCGACGACGCCGGCCAGCGCCCCTCCGCCGCTTCCTCCGCGAGCTGCTGCAGCAAGACGACCGGTACCAGCGCCTTGTCGACCCGCTGGCGCTCCAGGTAGTCGGTGACCTTCGGCACATCGCGGCGCGCCGCATCGTCCAGGAAGCACAGCGTGCCGCCAGTGACCCAGGCCAGGAAGGTCTCGTTGTAGCAGGCGTCGAAGCCGACCGGCGAGAAGCCGAACACGCGCGGGCGATCCCCAGTGTGCCAGGCCGCCTGGTCCCAGGCCACCAGGTTGCTCATCGCCCGGTGGCTGAGCTGGACGCCCTTGGGCCGGCCGGTCGAGCCGGAGGTGTAGATGACGTAGAACAGGTGGTCGGGATGCAGTTCGGGCGGCGGCAGAAGGGCCTTTCGGCCTCCTTGCTGCCGACCCGTTTCGGGCACGGGTACTGCAGCCGTCACGCGATCGAGCGTATCGAGTTCCACAACTTGTAGGTGCGGCAGCGCCGCGAAGCGGGACCGTAGTGACGAATTCCCTTCCGTATTGAGCACCAAGAGCCTGGCACCGCTGTCCTGCAGTTGGAACTCGAGCCTTTCCGGCGGAACCTCTGGGTCCAGCGGTACGCACGTGGCGCCCGCGAGCAAGACGCCGAGCATGGACACCAGGAGTCCCGTCGAACGCGGCAGGCAGAACGCTACCGGCACGTCCGGCCCGGCGCCGAGGGCCCGCAGCTGGTAGGCGAGATCCTCGGCGCGAGCTCGCAGCTGCCCGTAGCTCAGCTGGCGCTCCGTGTGCGAGCCTACCGTCAGCGCCAGTGCGTCCGGGGTGCGCGCGGCCTGGGCGAGCCAGGCGGCGGGCAGCAAGCGCCGCTCCGGCGCCAGCTCGAGCCGGGTGTCGTTGCGCTCGACCACCAGCAGCTGACGCTCGGCCGGACTGAGCCGCGGCAGGTCGCCCAGCTGTTCTGCCGACACATCCGGACCCGACAAACCCTCCAACAAGCGTTGCAGCTGGCCGAGCAAACGCAGCGCGGTCGTGGCGTCAAAACGTTCCGGATCGTAGAGCAAGCGCAGGCTGAGCCGGTCGCCCGGCGCCGCCACCAAGGTCAGCGGGTAGTTCGTCTGCTCCGCCATCTCGACCCCGCGCAGGCCCAGCCCACCCCCGGCAGCGGACGCGCTCGCGCCGACCGGGAAGTTCTCGTACACCAGGATGCTGTCGAACAAGGGCTGCCCCGGCGGCACGCCACTCCAGGCTTGCAGCTGCGCCAGCGGGCTGTACTCGAAGCGGCGCAGGGCCGCCAATTCCTCGTGCAGCGCGCGCAACCAGTCCGCCGTCTTGGCGCTGGGCGACACCTGCCGACGGACTGGCAAGATGTTGATGAACAGCCCCACCGTCTCCTGCAGACCCGGCAACGGCGCCGAGCGTCCTGCCGTGATGGCGCCGAAGACGACTTCCGTCTCACTGTCGCCTCCAGTGCTTCCGCCACGCGCGCCGCGCTGTCCCCACAACGTCTGGGCCAGCAACAAGGCCCAGGCTCCCTGCAACAGCGAGTTGGTGGTGATGCGCAACTGGCGGGCGCGCGCCTCGAGATCTTCGCTCAGCTGCGGCGTCAGGAAGCTGCGGTGCTCGTGCTGCGAACCACCCGTGCTGCCCTCACGCGCCGGACGATCGGCCGGCAGTGGCGTCGGCGCGGCGATGTCGGCCAGGCGCGATCGCCAGAACTCCTCGGCCTCGCCCGACGCCAGGCGCGGTTGCAACCAGGCGACGAAGTCGCGGAAGCGACCGGCAGGCGGCGCGATCTCGACGCGCTGCCGCTGACGGGCGGCGCGATAGAACTCGAACAACTCGCGCAGCAGGATCGGCGTCGACCAGCCGTCGAGCAACGCATGGTGGTAGCTCCAGATCAGGGCTCGCTCCCCGGCCCCCAAGCGCAGCAGGGCGAGCCGGAACAGCGGGGCGGCGGGCAGACGGAACGCGCGCAGACGGTCGGCCACCAGCAGACGATCGAGGGCACGGCGCTGGTCGACGGGTGGTAGGTCACTCCAGTCGCTCACCGTCCAGGGCAGGGCCACGGCCTCCGCGGGCAGGACGACCTGCAGAGGTTCGTCGAACTGCAGCCAGAAGGCCGTGCGCAGGGCCGGGTGGCGTTCGAGCAGGCGGCCCCAGGCGGAATACAGGGCCCGCTCGTCGAGGGTCGAACCCGCAGCGCCCTCACCGCCAAAGCGCAGCACCAACTGCTGCACGTAGACGCCGGAGCGCGGCGCGCGCAGACTGTGGAACAGCATGCCTTGCTGCATCGGCGTCGCCGGGTAGAGATCCTCCAGGCGTCCACCGACGACCGTCACAAGTTCGTCCAGCTCGGTCGCTCGCAACACGGCGAGCGGGAAGTCCGAAGGCGTATAGCCTCCAGCGTCCGGTTGCAGGCAGTGCGCGACCAGACCATGTAGATGCTCGGCGAAGGAAGCCGCCACGCGCTCGAGCACATCCTGCGCACCGCGTCGGCGGTCGTAGCGCAAGCGTAGTTGCAGGCGCGGCTGCTGCATTGGCTGCTGTTCTGGCCCCTCAGCCGCGCCGGCGACGACCTGGGCGTCGACCATCAGCGCGTGACTGCGGCGCAGCCTGGGACTGGCATCGGGGCCGGCCGACTCGGCCGCGGCACGCCACGGCGCTTCACCCTCTGCCGCCACGCCGCCGCCGCGGTGCAACTGGCCGAGGTAGTTGAACAGCACCTCCGGCTGCCGTACTGATGGGGGCAACGACGGGGCCATCGACGCCAGCCGCTCGCGCACCAGGCCGAAGGCGAGCCCGCCGGCCGGCAGCGTCCGCAGCTGTTCCTTGATCGCCTTGAGTGCGGCTCCCAGGTCGAGTCCCGCCTCTCCTGCCGGGCCACGCGCAGCACCCAGGTCGAGCAAGACGGGATAGAGCGAGGTCAACCAACCCACCGTGCGGCTGAGATCTGGAGCCGCAGCCTCGTCGGCGCGCAGGGAAGTCAAGGCTTCGGCGTCACGACCGTGCCCTTCGAGGTCCAGCCACAGGCGATCTTCCCCGCTCCACTCGGCGCAGGCCAAGGTCAAGGCGGTGAGCAAGATCTCATCGACGCGCATGCGGTAGGCGGCACCGGCGCGCTGCAGCAGGTCACGGGTGGTCGCGCCATCCAGTTCGACGCTCACCGACGCCTCGTCGGCGCGGATTCCGTTCTCAGTCGGGGCATCGCCGCTCTGGGCCAGGGGTAGTGGCGGTGGCAACCGCTTGTGCAGCCGGCGCCAGTAACTCGCCACCGCTGCTAGCGGTTCAGCTGCATCGAAGCTCTGCAACCACTCGGACCAGGCACGGAAGCTGGTACCGACCCCCGCAACCGCGGCGAGCGGATCGCGTCCGGCGCGCACCGCCGTCAACACCGTCGCCAGGTCCTGCAGCAGGATGCGCCAGGAGACGCCGTCGACCACCAGGTGGTGGGCGCCCAACCACAGGCGTTGCTCGCGCCCACCGAGACGGATCAGCACCGCGCGCAGCAGCGGGCCGCGCGTCAGGTCGAAACTTCGCTGGAGGCAGGTGGTCAGCTGCTCCACTGCCGCGGGCTCCGGCATGCGCCCAAGATCGACCACGGCCCCGGCCGACGACGCCAGGTGCGACGCTCGCTGCGCCGACGCCAGCACCGGCCGCCAGGCTCCGTCGACCGCCCCGTCCAGCACCTCGAGCCGCAGCCGTAGCGCGTCGTGACGCTCGAACAGCACGCGCAGGACGGTGAACAACTCCGGTGCCGCCAAGGGCTGCGCCGGCTGCAGCAGGAGCGCCTGGTTGAAGTGGTGCCCGGGGTGCTCCGGTCGTTCCAGGTGCAGCTCCTGGCCACCCTGGCGCAGATGATCCAGGAACCAGGCCTGGATCGGCGTCGGCGGCACTGGACCAGCGGCCGAGGCACTGTGCACCAGCTCGACCTCGTCCAGGCCGACCGCGGCGGCGGCCTGGGCGGCGATCGTGGGATGCTCGAACAGCTGAGCCGGCGTCAGGCCGAGCCCGGCGGACCGCGCGCGTGCCACGACCTGCAGCGCCAGGATCGAGTCCCCGCCCTGGGCGAAGAAGTCGTCGTGGATGCCGAACGGCCCCGCTCCGAGCACTTCCTGCCAGATCGTCGCCAGTGCGCTTTCCCGGTCGTTCGATGGCGCCGCCTCCCCTTGTACCTCACTTGCTTGCACCCCAGGAGCCGGCAGCGCCTTGCGGTCGACCTTGCCGTTGGGCAGCAGGGGCAGTTCCGGCAGCCGCACCCACAGCGCCGGCACCATGTAGTCCGGTAGACGGGTGCCCAACTGCGCGCGCAGGTCGGCGACCCACTCGCTCTCGGAAGCCGGCGGCGCGTCCGTCGCCACGTAAGCCACTAGGCGCGCGGGGCTGTCGGCAGCCTGCGCCGGTCGCCAGGCGGTCACGACGATGTCGCGCACCGTCACGTCGCCCACAGGTGCCAGAGTCGCCAGAGCGGCCTCGATCTCACCGAGCTCGATGCGCAGGCCGCGGATCTTGACCTGGTGGTCGAGGCGACCCAGGAACTCGATCTCACCGTCGGCCAGGGTGCGCGCCAGGTCGCCGGTGCGGTACAAGCGTCCGCGGTATTGCTTGTGCGTGCCCTCCGGCACGCGATTTCCCTGGTGCGTACCGTCCGGTACGAACGAAGAAGCCGTGCGGGCCGGGCGGCCGAGGTAGCCGCGAGCCAGCTGGACGCCACCGATGTGCAGCTCGCCAGCGACGCCGATCGGCACCGGAGCGCCACGGCGATCGAGCAGCAGGATGCGGGTGTTCGCGACCGGCCGGCCGATGGCGGCCGAGCTGCCCGTCTCGTCAAGGCGGCAGGGATGGTGCGTGACGTCCACGGCCGCCTCGGTCGGTCCATACAGGTTGTACAGCCCCGCGCCAGGTCGGCGCTCGAGCAGGCGCCGCGCGAGCGCCGCCGGCAGCGCTTCACCACTGGCCACCACGCGGCGCAGGGAGGTGCACAGTTGCAGGCCGGGTTCTTCGACGAAGACCTGCAACATCGACGGCACGAAGTGCAGCGTGGTCACCGCCTGGCGCACGATCAAGCGAGCCAGGTAGCCGGGGTCCTTGTGACCCGCCGGCTTGGCCAGGACCAGTCGCACGCCTTCGAGCAGCGGCCAGAAGAACTCCCATACCGAGACGTCGAAGCTGGCCGGCGTCTTCTGCAACACCACGTCACCTGCCGCCAGGCCGTACTGCTGCTGCATCCAGTGCAGGCGGTTGCAGATGGCACGATGGCTGTTCATGGCGCCCTTGGGCTTGCCGGTCGAGCCGGAGGTGTAGATGACGTAGGCGAGATTCTCCGGGCGCCTATCGGCCAGGCTCGTCGAAGCGGTTTGGCTCGTCGAAGCAGTGGGTACATGCAGCGAGCCGTCGCCGTGTAACTCGACGATCACCCCTCCCGCCGTGACAGCAGCGGACTCGACCGCCGGTGCCAGCCCCGGTGCGGTCACCAATAGCCCTCTATCTTCGTTCGCAGCGGCGCTCCAGGCATCTCCGAGCATGAAGGTCAACCGTTCGCTTGGATAGTCGGGGTCCAGCGGCACGTAGGCCGCACCAGAACGGAGGATGCCGAGCAGCGCCACCACCAGTTCCAGCGAGCGCGGCATGCAGACGGCGATCACGGACTCAGGACCGGCACCCTGCTCTCGCAGGCACTCTGCCAGCGTCTCGGCTCGGCTGAGCAATTCGTCGTAGCTCAACCAGTGCTGACCGCACTGGACCGCGATCGCTTGCGGCCACTGCCCAGCCCGGGCGCCAATGCGCGCATCCAGCACGGCCGGTTCGCTGACCGGCACTGGCGGATGGGCTGGCGGCAGTTCTGCCGGCAACAGTGCAGGTGTCTCGTTCCACTCGCGCAGCACCTGCTGTTCCTGCGCCACGGACAGCCAGGGCAAGTCCGCCAGCGGCACCTGCGGCTGCGCCACGCCGGCAGCCAGCAAACGTTGCCAGGCAGCCATCCAGCGACGCACGGTGGTGGCGTCGAAGAGTGCCAGGCTCCAATCGGCGATGGCTCGGTAGGTGCCTGCTCCGGCGGGCTCGACGGTCAGCGACAGGTCGAAGCGTGCCTGCGCGGTCTCGACCTCCAGCGGTCGCACCGCCAGCCCGGGCAAGCTCAGGTGCACCGGCGGCACGTTCTGCAACACGAAGAGCACCTGAAACAACGGTGTCCGGCTGCGATCACGACGCGGTTGCAGCGCCGCGACGAGCTGTTCGAAGGGCAGGTCTTGGCGCTCCTGCGCGGCTAGCGTCTCGTCGCGCACCCGCGTGACCAGTTGACCGAAACCGTCCGCGGCCGCCAGGTCGCTGCGCAGCACCAGCGTGTTGACAAAGCAGCCCTGGAGCGTCTCCAGTTCGGGCCGCGGACGACCAGCGACCGGCGTGCCCACCGCCACATCGGCGCGCGCGGCGAGGCGGCCGAGCAGGAGCTGGAAGCCGGCGAGCAGGGTCATGAACAGCGTGCTGCCACGGCTGCCGGCAAACGCCTCCAGACTTTGCGTCAGCGACGCCGGCAGCGGCAGGGCCAGGCGTCCACCGGTGAAGCTCTGCTGCGCCGGCCGCGGTCGGTCGCTCGGCAGGTCCAGCGGTTCCAGGCCCCTCAGCTGCTGGCGCCACCAGTCGAGCTGCGCTGCCGCGCCGCCGGCGTCGAACCAGGCACGCTGCCACGCCGCATAATCGGCGTATTGCAGACTTTCCTCGGCAGGCGCCGAGGCAGCCGGCTGAGCAACCTGCCCACCAAGCTGACGGCTGTGCTGCCGCTGGTATTCCTCCACCACCTCGCGCACCAGCAAGCCGACGGACCAGCCGTCGGTCACCGCGTGGTGCAGCACCAACAACAAGGTGTGCGTTGCCGGCTCCTGGCGCACCAGCAACCAGCGGTGCAGCGGTGCGCGCCGCAAGTCGAAGGGTCGCGCGCCGGCCAGCTGTGCCAGGCGTCGTGCTTCAGCCGAGCGTCGCGACGGCGCCAGGTGGTGCAGGTCCAGGCACGGAACCGAAACGCCCGTGGCGGCCGGGGCGATGACCTGCCGCAGCCTTCCCTCCTCGTCGGCGTCGAGGTGGCTGTGCAACACTTCGTGCCGGGCCACCACCGCACGCACCGCCCGATTCAGGAGAGCGCCATGCAGAAGGGCACGATTCAAGACGGCACCCTTCGAGCCCGCCTCGTCTTCCGACGTGGACTCCAACCTGCTGGCGAACACCACGTTGTAGGCGGCGCGCCCGTCCAGTGCCCCTTCAGGCTGGCCAGCTTGCACTTGCCGTGCCTCCAAGGGCCCGTCAGGCAGGGGAGCGAGCAAGCGATCGAGCACCCAGAAGCGCTGCTGCGCGAACGAGGCCGGCAGTACCTGGTCGCGGGAGATACGGCGTAGCGGCGGCCCCACCGAGGTGCGCCCCGAAGCCTCCTCTGAGACGGAACCCGCCTCGCGTAGACGCTGCGCCAGGGCCGCGACGGTGCCGGCCCGGAAGATGTCCCCCAAGCGCAGCGACACTTCGGCTCCGACCCCGGACTCCGACGCCATATCGCGACGCAGGCGGCCGAGCAGGCGCGTGGCGAGCAGGGAGTGGCCACCGAGGGCGAAGAAGTCGGCGTCACGGCCGCTCACCGGCACTTCGAGCAACTCGCTGAACAGCGCCGCCAAGCGCGTTTCCAGCTCGTCGCGCGGCGGCCCACCGGCGTCCGCACCGCCGGTGCCGGCGGCCAGCAGGTCGCTGTCCGGCGCGGGCAGCGCCTTGCGGTCGACCTTGCCGCTGGTGTTGAGCGGCAGGGCGTCGAGCTGCACGAAGGCGGCGGGGATCATGTAGTCGGGCAGGGTGTCCGCTAGCCGCTGGCGCAGGTCACTGGGGTCCTGCGTCGAGGAGGCAGTCAGGTAGGCGATCAGGCGTGAATCGCCGCCCGCCGTGCGCTGGGCGACGACCACCGCGTCCGCGACTTCCGGCAGGCGTCGCAGCACGTCTTCGATCTCCCCCAACTCGATGCGCAGGCCCCGTACCTTGACCTGAAAATCGATGCGTCCCAGAAAGTCGATCGCACCGTCGCCGCGATGGCGAGCCAGGTCGCCCGTGGCGTAGGCACGGGCGCCGCCGGTACCGTCCTCCGGGAAGGGATCGGGACGGAACGCGGCGGCGGTCAGCGCCGGTCGACGCAGGTAGCCGCGCCCCACGTTGACGCCGGCGATCCACAGCTGCCCCGGCACCAGCGCCGCCACCGGTCGCAGGCTGGCGTCCAGGAGGTGGATACGCGTGTTGGCGATCGGTCGACCGATGGGCAGCGTCGTGGCGCTCGGGCGGCAGGTCCAGCGCGTCACGTCGACCGCGGCCTCGGTCGGACCGTAGAGATTCTCCAGCCGCGCGCCGCGACGGGGATCCAGCTGTGCCAGCGTGCGCTCGGCCAGGGACACGGGCAGCGCTTCTCCACTGGTCACCACCAGGCGCGGCCCCCAGGGTCGCTGGGTAGCCTCTTCCGGTGCCGCGTCCACGTAGAGCTGCAACATCGACGGCACGAAGTGCAGCACGCTGATGCCAGCGCGCCGGATCAGCGCTGCCAAGTACGCCGGATCGCGGTGGCCTCCGGGTCGCGCCAGTACCAGGCGTGCGCCTTCGAGCAGGGGCCAGAAGAGTTCCCACACGGAGACATCGAACGTCACCGGCGTCTTCTGCAACACGACGTCGCCCGGGCCCAGCTCGTAGGCCGTTTGCATCCAGCGCAGGCGGTTGTCGATGCTGCGATGGCTGATCATCGCCCCCTTCGGCTTGCCGGTCGAGCCGGAGGTGTAGATGACATAGGCGAGCTGGTCCGCCCCGGCATCCGCCGGCACGAGTTGGTCTGCCCCGGCATCCGCCGGCACGAGTTGGTCTGCCCCGGCATCCGCCGGGATCCGGGCCACCGCGTCCGGCGAGCGTGCACCCGCAGGGCTCGACACGTCCAGCTCCAGGCACGGCGGTGCCGGCTGCGGCAGCAATGGCCGTAGGGCATCGACCCGCGCGCGCAGCGCCGCGACGGTCACGATGGCGACGGGCTCCGCGTCGCCGACGATCTCGGCCAGGCGCGTCGGCGGATGCTCCGGGTCCAGTGGCAGATAGGCACTGCCGCTGAGCAGCGTGCCGAGCAGTGCGATTGACAGCTCCGCCGAACGCTCCAGGCACAGCGCCACGCGGCGGTCGGGACCGGCACCGAGGGCCTGCAGGCGCGCCGCCAGGTGGCAGGCTCGACGCCAGAGTTCGGCGTAACTCACATGCTGAAGACCGGCGACCAGGGCGACCACGTCCGGCAGGCGTTCGACCGTGGCGGCGACGCGCCGATGCAGGTAGCGGGATCCGTCGGCCGGCCACGTGACACGCGTGTCGTTCCAGGCGTAGCGCAGCTGGTGGTGCTCAGCGCGGCTGAGCAGCGACCGCGCATGGCGCGGCAGGTCGGGCTCTGCGGAAGCCGCCACCAGCGCCTCCAGCGTCCGCCGGTACCAACCCGCCCACTGGCGCACCTGGGCCGGGTGCAGGCGCTCACGCCGGTATTGCAGCTCCAGCGTCGGCCGGCCGTCGCCGGCATTGCGGCCGGTCTGCACCATGAGCGTGAAGTCGGTCTCGGCGAAGGTGTGGACCGCCAGCGTCTCGAGACGCTCGGCGAGGTTGTCGGCCGAGGCCAGAACGTGGAAGTGGATGTAGTTGAAGGCCACTTCGAACAAGGCACTGCCGTCCGCCAGCCGCCGTTGCAGCTCGGCCAAGGGCAGGCGGCGATACGGCAGCATGGCCACTTCGGCGTCGTAGACCGAGCGAATCAGCTGACGCCAGCTGCCCCCGTGCCGCGCCGACGGCAGGCGCAGGCGCAGCGGCAGGGTGTTGAGGAACAAGCCCATCGTGCGTTCGCTGTCGGCACCTTCCGGACGCCCGTTGCTGACCAGACCGGTCATCACGTCGCGGCTGCCGCTCAGCTGCTCCAGGACGTGCAGGTGAACGGCCAGCAACACGGACTTGAGCGTCACGCCGATAGCGCGCGCCAGGGCCTCGAGCGCCGCCGTGTCCGGCATCGGTACCTCGATCACGTCGACGCCTGGCGGCTGGTCGGCCAAAGTCCCGGCACGAGGCAGGCGCAGCATCTCGGCCCCCGCCAGCTGGCGGCTCCAGAAATCCCAGGCCTCGCGACTCGGCTCTCGATTGGCCAGCATCTGCCGCTCCAGCTGCACGAAGTGCCTGTACGGTGGTGCTGGCGGTGTTGCGTCCCGGGAGGCGGTACCAAGCAGCCGCTGGACCTCGGAGAAGACCTCGGTCAACCAGCTGGCGATGCTCCAGCCATCGATGATCGCGTGGTGCTCGCTCCAGCCGAAGACGAAGCTGCCGTCCCCGTAGGGCAACAGCCAGACCCGCAGCAGCGGTGGTCGACGGACGTCGAAACGCGCTCGCTGCTCGGCCTCGAAGCGCCGCGCCCGCTGGCGCTCGCGGTCCTCGGGTGCCAGCGCCGACAGGTCGCAGACGCTGAAGCGCACCGGTGCCCGTCGCGCCACGAGCTGCAGCGGCTCGTCGAACCTGTCGAGATCGAAGCTGGTGCGCAGCGCCGGATGCCGGTCGGTCACCGCTTCCAGCGCCCGTTGCAGGGTTCCGGGGTTCACGTCGCCGCGCAGGTGCAGGGCCGAGACGTTGTGGTAGACCGCTCCCGGCTCGGCAGAAGGTTCGGCAGCTGTATCGGGGCTCGCGTGCTCGGTGAAGTAAAGCATGCCGAGCTGCAGCGCCGACACCGGATAGGCGTCCTCCAGCTCCGTTTCCCGGTCTTGCAACCGCTGCCGGTCGGCGTTCGTCAGCAACTCGAAGGGGCCGGCCCAAGCCTCCTGATCCGGCGCCGCGCCCTCTGCCTGTTCAGCGCCCATCACCCGTGAAACCGTCGCCAGCTGGGCCACCGTCGAGTGCGTGAAGAGGTCGCCGAAGCCGATCTCCAATCCTTGCTCGGCCGCCTGGGCCCCGACGCGCAAGCTGAGGATCGAATCGCCGCCGAGGCTGAAGAAGTTGTCGTGACGCCCGACCCGCTCCAGGCCCAGCACGCGGGCGAACACCGCCGCCAGCCGGATCTCCGTCTCCTCCACCGGGGCCTCGTAGGCGATTTCGCGGCTCAGCCCACCGTCCGGCGCCGGCAGAGCGCGCCGATCGACTTTGCCGTTGGGCAACAAGGGCAAGGCGTCGAGACGCAGCCACAGCGCCGGCACCATGTAGTCCGGCAGGCGGCTGCGCAGGTGAGCTCGGAGGTCTTCCTGCCAGCTGTCTTCGCCGCGGGTGTCCGACGCGTCCAGGACCACGTAGGCCACCAGGCGCGCGCTGCCGGCAGAGCCCCCGGTGCGGTGCGCGACCACCACGGCGTCGCGCACCCGCGGGTGCTCGTCGAGCGCCGCTTCGATCTCGCCCAGCTCGATGCGCAACCCGCGGATCTTGACCTGGTGGTCGATACGCCCGAGGAAGTCGATCTCGCCATCCGGCTTGTAGCGGGCCAGGTCACCCGTCCGGTAGAGACGCGCGCCCCGGTCCAAGCTCTCCCCTTCTCCTCCCCGAGCTGGAACGAACACTTCCGCCGTCTTGGCAGGGCGTCGCCAGTAGCCGCGAGCCAGCTGGACGCCGCCGATGTGCAGCTCACCACCGACCCCGATCGGTACCGACTCACCTTGACGGTCGAGCAGCAGAATTCGCGTGTTGGTCACCGGCCGGCCGATGGGCACACCGGCAGCGAGCTCGTCCGGCGTGCAGCAGTGGTAGGTGACGTCGACGGCGGCTTCGGTGGGACCGTAGAGATTGTGGAGACCGGCTCCCGGCAAGCCAGCATCGCTCAGGAGCGGCAAGGGCAAGCGCTGCAACAGGCGACGCGCCAGGGGACCCGAGAGCGCTTCACCGCTGGTCACGACGCGGCGCAGCGAACGGCACGCCGGCAGATCCGGCTGGTCGACGAAGACCTGCAGGAGCGACGGCACGAAGTGCAGCGTGGTGATCGCCTGGCGGCGGATCAGCCAGGTCAGGTAGGCCGGATCCTTGTGCCCGCCGGGCTTGGCCAGCACCAGGCGCACGCCTTCGAGCAGCGGCCAGAAGAACTCCCACACCGAGACGTCGAAGCTGGCTGGCGTCTTCTGCAACACCACGTCGCCCGCATCGCCACCTGTACCCGGAGTGCCGGCATTCAGCTGGTACTGCTGCTGCATCCAGGCCAGGCGGTTGCAGATCGCGCGGTGGCTGTTCATCGCGCCCTTGGGCTTGCCGGTCGAGCCGGAGGTGTAGATGACGTACGCGAGATGCTCCGGCTTCGACTCCGTCCACGGCTGCATCTCATCGGGGGCCGCGGCCAGGTCGGTGTGCGAGTCCGGCATCTCGACGCCACCGTCCGGCGCCAAGCGCAGCACCGCGGCACCACGATCGACGGCCTGCTGTTGCAGCTGCGGCACGGCGTGGGGCTGCACGAGCAGAATGCCACCCTGGTCGCTACTCTGCTCGCTGCCCTGGTCGCTGGTGGGGTCGTCGTGGC
Organism: uncultured bacterium; assembly: GCA_965368975.1. GTDB lineage: Bacteria > Acidobacteriota > Thermoanaerobaculia > Multivoradales > JAHZIX01 > CBDUPA01. Next base: position 79,850 of record CBDUPA010000019.1, read on the forward strand.
CCAGTTGGTTGGCCCAGGCATCGTCGAGCATGAAGGCAAGGCGCTCGTGCGGATAGTCGGGATCGAGAGGGACATAGGCCGCTCCGGCGCGCAGCACGCCGAGCAGGGCGACCATCAACTCCGGCGAGCGCTGTAGACACACCGCCACTACCTGGTCCGGGCCAGCCCCGACTCGACGCAGCCGCGCGGCCAGCGCCGTGGCACGGCGATCCAGCTCGCCAAAGCTGAGCCAACGCCGGCCGCAGACGACGGCGGTCCGCTCCGGCACTCGACGCGCGCGGGCGGCGATGCGTTCGTGCAGCACTGCGGGTTCCCGGCCGGGGTGCTCGGCAAGGTTGGGCGTCTCGTTCCACTCGATGAGGAGCTGATGACTCTCGGACTTGCCGAGCAGCGACAGCGCCTCGATCGGCAAGTTCGCCCGTGAAGAGTCCTCCTCGCCGACCGACGCCAGACCTTCGAGCAGACGGAGCAAGTGCCCGAGCAGTCGCAGCGCCTCGGTCGACACGAAACGCGAGCGCTGGGACAGCAGGCGCAGTTCCAGACGCTGGTCGCGCCCCGGCACCACCAGCAGGCTGAGCGGATAGTGCGGCTGTTCGCGTGCCGCCACCTCCTCGACCTGCAAGCTCGAAGGCTCGTTGGATGCGCTGTGATCGGCTTCCAAGGGATAATTCTCGAACGCCAGCAAGGTCTCGAACAGCGACCGGCCGGCCGGCACCTGGCTCCAGGCCTGCAGCCGCGCCGGAGGCGTCGCCTCGTAGGCCCGCTGCTCGACCTGGGCCCGCTGCAACGCCTGCAGCCAGGGAACCAGCGGTCGACCGTCGAAGTGCACGCGCACCGGCAGCGTGTTGATGAACAGGCCAACCATCTCTTCGATACCCGGCAGCGGCGCCGAACGACCCGCGGTCACGGCACCAAAGACGACATCGGGAACACCTCCATCCGATGCCCCCTCCGTAACACCGGCATGCACCGCCAGCAAGCGGGCCCAGGCGCCCTGGAACAACGTGTTGAGGGTCAGACGGTGGCGGCGTGCGAAGGCTTCGAGTGCCTGTACCAGGTCGTGGGACAGCGGCTGTCGACGGTCGTCGAACGCATGGCCTTCGTCGGCTCTTCCATCACCAGAGGCCACAACAGCACCCGACGTCGGCCCTGACGCCGGCAGGGGCGTCGGCTCGTCGAAGCCGGCCAGGTAGGCGCGCCAGAAACGCTCCTCGGCCGTCGCGTCGCGACCTTCCAGGTACTCGGCGTAGCGCTGGAACGGTGGTGGTGGCGGCGCCAGTGCGGCGCCGGCATAGAGCGCCCGCACTTCGCCCAGCAAGCGCGGCAGCGACCAGCCGTCCATCAACGCGTGGTGATGACTCCACAGGAAGCGGTAGCGCGTCGCCCCCTCCGCCTGTGAAGACGTCAACGCTGCGAACTCACGCGCCAGCAGCAGCCGCATCAGCGGCGCGGCACCGGCGGCAAAACCCTGGCGACGGTCGGCGTCGGCGAGGCCCTGCCACTCTGCCACACGGACAGGTTCCGGCAAGCGGCTCAGGTCGACTACCTGCAGCGGCAGCGGGTGCAGCGCCAGCGGGGATCCGCCGTCCGCCAAAGAATCTGACCAGGAATCCGACCAGGACGGCCACGCCCGCACCGCCTGCAGCGGCGTCTCGGTGTCGAGCGCGAAGAAGCCGGTGCGCAGGACCGCGTGGCGCTCGAGTAGCTGGTGCCAGGCGCGGTGGAAGGCCTGCACATCGAGGCCCGGGGCCAGGCGCAGCGTCAGCTGCTGGACGTAGAGCCCCTGGCCCGGCGCGCGCAAGCTGTGGAATAGCATGCCCTGCTGCATCGGCGTCACGGGATAGATGGCTTCGGGACGCCGGCCGTCGAGCGTCATGCGGACTAGCAGGTCGCGTGCGGCTGCCGCCAGCTCTTCGAGTGCCGAGGTCAGGCCATCGAGCAGCAGCTCGACGGTCGCCCGCTGATGCCGGCTCGGCGCATAGCGCAGCGTCATTTCCAGGCGACCTTCGCGCACCGCGGCTTGCAGCTCCAACGCCAGGGGCCGCGGCAGCTCGGGGTCGACCTGCGGGCCGATCCAGGCCGGCACGTCCAGCCTCGGCTCCCAGAGCTGCGAACCGCCGGCAGCGTCGAGACGTCCCAGGTAGTTGAAACCCAGGGTCGGCCGCGCCTTGGGGATCGGCGTCGGGAGCCCCTGCAGCACGCCCCATTCCGCGCGGCCATCCAGGCCGGCCAAGGCCCCCATTTCTGAGGAATGACCGTCTGAGGCATGACTATCCGTAGCGTCACCCGGCCCGGGAGCGACACCGCGACGCAGCTCGTCCTGCGCCGTCCGTACCTTTTGTAGCGCCTCTGCCGGCTTCGCCGTGCCAGCACTCGCAGGCTGCAGCACCAGCGGAGTCTGCACGGTGAACCAGCCCGCGGTTCGGCTGACGTCGAGGGCACCGTCCAGCAACACGTCGCGACCGTGGCCTTCGAGCTCGACCAGCAGAACCGGATGCCGCCGGTGCTGGCCTTCTGCCGGGCCGTCTGCTGGCTTCTCGAGTGGCTCCGCCTGCAGGTGTCGCGGCCAGGCGCGCAGCAGGGCGCTGAGCACGGCGTCGGCCAGGCTGCCGCCGTAGACACTCAGCGCATCCGTCAGCAGCGTTCCGGTGAGGTCGGTACTGAGGCGCCGCTCGACGCTCGCCTGCCGACCGAAGGTGTCAACTTCGGGCGAAGCAGTTTCGCGAGCAGCTCGGACATCTTCGGGCAGGTGCAGCACCGGCGCCGCCAGGTATGCCGCCCAGGCTGCCGCCCGTGCGGGAGCTTCCGGTGCCGCCGCGAGCTCGGCCAGGTGGCGACTCCAGGCGGTCCAGGGCGCCGTCTTGGGTGGTAGTCGACGCTCCAGGACGAGTGATTCCAGGTCGTCGAGCAGCAGGCGCCACGAGACCGCGTCGACCACCAGGTGGTGGCACAGCCAGATCAGATACTCCTGAATGGGCGACTCCTCACGAGGAGATACACCCAGGACATGCAGCAGCCGCACCAGCGGTCCGCGTGCCGCGTCGAACGACGCCTGCGCTCGCGTCGCCAGGCGCTGCGCTTCGGCGGGCCGCCTCTCGGCGGGCAGGCCGCGCAGGTCGAGACAGGCGTACGGCGTTTCCGCGCGCGCCAGCGGCGGCAGGATCAGCGGCTCGCCAGCATTGTCCTCGGTTGCGGAGGCCCCTTCCGCCGGGACCCGCCAGACCAGGCGCAGCGCGTCGTGGTGACGCAGCAGACGGCCGAGCGCTCGATCGAGATGCCCCGGAGACACCTGGCGAGACGGCTGCAGCAACAAGGCTTGGTTGAAGTGAGCGGGCGCCCCGAGATTTCGCCACCAGCGCTGGATCGGGGTCGGCGGTGTTGGGCCACTCACGGGACCCTGCTCCGCCTCGGGGCGAGCGCGCTCGGGCGACGCTTGCAGGTGCGCGGCCAGGCGGGCGACGCTCGGGTGTGCGAAGACGTCGCGCGCGTCCAGCTGCACTCCGGCTTGCTGCGCGCGGGCCACCAGCTGGATGGTCAGGATGGAGTCACCACCCAGGGCGAAGAAATCGGCCTCGGCGTCGAAGGCTTCCAGATCCAGTTCCGCGCCTGCTGCCTGCAGGCCCAGCACTTGGATCCAGATCTCGGCCAGGCGACGCTCGAGGTCGCCCGCGGGTGGCCGGCCTACGGTACGGGTCGCACCCGCAGCACTCCCAACCCCGCCAAGCGCCGCCGAGCTGAGCTGCGGTGCCGGCAAGGCTTTCATGTCGAGCTTGCCACTGGCCAGCAAGGGCACGGTGTCCAGCACCACGAAGGCGGCCGGCACCGCGTAGTCCGGCAGGTGGGCCGCCGCCAGCTGGCGCAGGTCGTCGGCGGCCGGATCGGCGCTGCCCGCCGGCGTCACGTAGGCGGTCAGCAGGCGCTCGCCGGGGTGATCCTTGCGCAGCACCACCGCCGCCTCGCGCACCGCCGGGTGCTGGCGCAGCACGGCCTCGATCTCGGCCGGTTCCAGGCGGAAGCCGCGCAGCTTGATCTGGCGGTCGGCACGGCCCAGGAACTCCAGCTCGCCGCGAAAATCGCGCCGGGCCAGGTCTCCGGTGCGATAGAGCCGGCCACCTGCCACGCTGGCTTCGACGCCATCCGGAACGAACGCTTCGATGCCATCCGGAACAAACACCGTCGCCGTCTGCGCCGGACGGCCGAGATAGCCGCGTGCCACGCCGGGCCCACCGAGCACCAACTCGCCAGCGACGCCGCGCGGCACCGGTTGCTGGCCCAGTGCCTCCGCACCTGTCGCCAGCAGGTACAGGCGGACTCCGGCCAGGGGGTGTCCCAAGCGCAGGTTGCCCTGGCTTGCCGGAGCGGCGCCAGCGGAACGGCGCAGCACGTCCAGGTTGCGCGCCTCGATGGCGGTCGCGGTGACGGTGGTTTCGGTCGGGCCATAGGACGACAAGAAGTCCATCGGCCAGGGTGCCAGCCCGGCCCAGGTGCGCAGGTGCGCGTGTGGCACGCTCTCGCCACCGGTCAGGCACAGGCGCAGACGGCGCGGCAGCGGCAGGCCGTGGGCCGCCGTGTCGTCGACCCAGGCGCGCCACAGCGCAGCCGGCAGGTCGAGCACCGTCAAGCCATGGCGCGCGGCGTAGCCGAGCAGAGCCCGCCCGACCAGCAGGCGCGGCTGGCGCGGGATCAGCAACCCGGCACCGGCGCCGAGCGCCGGGAAGGTCTGCAGAACCGAGGCGTCGAAGCTGAGCGGCGCGAAGAGCATCAGGCGGTCCGCGGGAGTGAGCGCGAGCTGCCGGCGGAAGGTGGCGGCGAAGCCACCGGCGGAGGCCTGGCTGATCACGACGCCCTTGGCGGCACCCGTGGTGCCGGAGGTGTAGATCACGTAGGCGGCCGCCTGCGGATGGACCAGGCCCTGCTCCACCGCGACCGCCGCCGCATCCACCTCGTCGGCATCGTCCTGAGGAGCGTCGTCCGACGTGGCATCCTCCAAGCGTGCCACCGTGGCGACACCCAACTCGGCCGCGAGAGCGGCATGCTCGGCGTCGGTCAAGACCACGGCGAAGGCGGCGTCGGCGGCGAGCTGCTGCAAGCGCGACGGCGGAGCTTGGGGATCCACCGGCACGTACGCGGCGCCCGCCATGAGCACGCCGAGAATGCCGGTGAGGGCCCGCGGCGTGCGCTCGGCGAGCAGGCCGACGCGATCGTCCAGGCCGACCCCGGCCGCGCGCAGTCTGCCGGCGACGGCACGCGCGCCACAGACGAGCGCGGCGAAGCTGAGGTGGTGACGACCGGCGAGCAGGGCCACGGCGTCCGGACGCTGCGTCGCCTGCGCCACGACCGGCCCGTGTAGGCTGGGGCCGTGTAGGCTGGGGTCGGGCGAGTGAGGTACCGGGAGACCCTGGTATTCGAACAACAGTGCCTGGCGCTCGGTCGGCGGCAAGGCAGGCAGTGCCCCGAGTCGTGTCTCGCTGTCGACCGCCGCCGGCAACACCGTCCCGAGCAGCCAGTGCAGCTGGTGCAGCAGGGCACCGACCGCGACCGGCTCGAAGGCCTGCCACTGCGCGTCCAACTTCAGGTGCAAGCCCGCCGCCGCGCCGTCGGCACCCGCCGCCGGCTCGGCGATCAGGGTCAGGGGATAGTTCGTCTGCTCGCGCATGTGGGCGCGCCGGACGCGCAAGTCCTGCCCAGCCTGCTGGCTGGCGAGACGGTCGACCGGGTAGTTTTCGAACACCAGCAAGGTGTCGAACAGCTGCTCACCGGCAGGCAGGGGGCTCCAGCGCTGGACGTCGGCGAGCGCGACGTACTCGTGCTCGCGCACCTGCGCCTGTCGCGTCTGCTGCTGGTGCAGCCACGACGTCACACGCTGGCTCGGTGCCAGGCTCAGGCGCACCGGCAAGGTGTTGATGAACAGCCCGACCATCTGGTCGATGCCGGACAGGTCAGCCTCGCGTCCCGACGACACGGCGCCGAAGACGATGTCCCGGTCGCCGCTGAAGCGTCCCAGCACCAGGCCCCAGGCTGCCTGCACCCAGGTGTTGAGCGTGACCCCGGCGTGGCGCGCGGCGGCGCTGACGGCCTCGGCCTGAGCGGCGCTCAGGTGCACCGAGCGCGCGAAATGGCCACCGTCTTGCTTGCCGGTCTCGGAACGGTCGTCCGTGCCCGCTTCCGCGGTGCTTGCTTCCACGGGCCGCTGTACAGCCAGCCGCGTGGGGGCACGCAAGCCGTCCAGGGTCGTGCGCCAGAACGTCTCCGCGGCGGCAGGATCACGCTCGGCCAGATCGCGCTCAGCCAACCAGGCGATGAAGTCGCGGTACGGACGAGCCGGAGCCAGGGACGTCGATGCGCCTCTCCGGCCTTCGCCCGTGGCGCGGGCACGACTTCCTGCCGCATAATGGGCAAGATCACCCGCCAGATCCCGGATCAGCAGGGCCATGGACCAGCCATCGAGCAGCAGGTGGTGGTGACTGCACAGCAACGCCGGTCCTTCCTCAGCGCGCGAGATCCACAGTAGGCGCAGCAAGGGCGGTCTCTGCAGGTCGAAGCCATGGCGGCGATCGGCAGCCAGCAGCTGGTCGAGTGCCCACGCGCAATCGTCGGTGCGCAGACCGTCGAGTTCGATACGGCTCCAGGGCAGCGGCACCTGGCGGTAGACCGCCTGCAACGGCTGCGACCGATCCAGCCCCAGGATGCCGGTGCGCAACATCGGCTGCCGCGCCAGCAGTCGACGCCAGGCGGCAGCCATTGCGAGAGGAAGCGCCGCGGCGTCGAAGCTACCGTCGGTTTGCGGCTCCAGTTCGAGCAACATCTGCCCGACGTAGGCACCGTCGGTGGGGGCCTGCAGGCTGTGAAAAATCATGCCGCGCTGCATCGGTGCCAGCGGATACAGATCCTCGATCGCTCCCCCCGCACGCTCTTGCAGCGACAGCAGCTGCGCGGTCTCGGCGGGATTGTCCGCGAAGCCCGCCAGCGGCACGTCCTCGGGCCACAGGCGCAGAGCCTGGGCCGAGTCGCCGTACTGCACCAGCTCGGCCAGGCGCTGACGGAAGCGCTCGGCACGCGCCGGCATGCTCGCCCCGGCTTCAGCGCCGTCCGGATAGGTCCAGCGCAAGCACAGCCGGCCTTCGATCACCGCGCCGTTGATCTCGTACGCGTGCGGACGCGGCTGCCGTGGGCTGCGCAGGCTCCGCACGGGTCGATCCAGAGGCTGCCACCGTCCCGCCTCTCCGGAACCGGACTGGCCGGAACCGGCCCGGCCGCTGCCCGTCAAGCCAGCGCCACCTGCCTGGCCGAGATAGTTGAACACCAGGTGCCGGGGCGGCAGGTTGGCCAGTGCCTTGGACGCGTGCGGCGGTCCCAGGTAGCGCACGATGCCGAAGGGAATGCCCCCCTCCGGCAGGGCTCGCAGCTGCCGCCGCACGCTGCGCAGGTCCGCGGCCGCCTCCGGCGCTTCATCCAGGGGCAGCAAGACCGGGAACAACGCGGTGAACCAGCCGGCGACGTCGCTGCACTCGACACCGGGCAGATCGCGCCCGTGCCGCTCCAGGTCCAGCCAAAGAGCTGTGCTTTCGGCGCGGTCGGGCCAGGCGCGCGCCAGCACAGCGAGCAAGACCTCGTCGACCTTCATGCGCAGACGGCTGCTTACCGGACCGAGCAGACGCGTGGTCAGCTCGCGGTCGAACTCGACGTCGAGACTGGCGGTGCGCTGTGGCTCGGCGGCTTCGACCGCCGTGGGCAGAATCGTCGACGGACGTGACCCCAACCACGGCTCCAGCCAGCACAGCGCGCCGTCCAGGGTGCGGGAATCGTGCGCCAGACGGACCTGGGCCTGCGCCCAGTCGCGGAAGCTCGCCGACGACCGTGCCGCAGCCCCGAACTCGCTGCCTGCCGCGGAGGCCAGAGCCGCGTAGCCCGCAGCCACATCGGAGAGCAGCAGACGCCAGGTCACGCCATCGACCACCAGGTGGTGGGCACACCACAGCAGCTCGGCCGGCGCGGTGCCGTAGGTGAGCAAGAGCACGCGCAGCAGCGGCCCGCGCGCGAGGTCGAAGCGACCCTGAAGGGCCTCGCCCAGGCGCCGGGCTTCCGACTCACGCGCGGCCGGCGCCAGGCGTTCGAGATCGACATGCACCAGGCTGTCGAGCTGGCGCGCTTCAGCTCGCGACGCGTAGCGCTGCTGCCAGGTGCCACCGTCCTTGCCCGGACGCTGATCGAAGCGCAGACGCAGCGCGTCGTGACGTTCGGGCAGCTGCCGCAAGACCCGTCGCAGCAACGCCGGATCGAGCGGCGGATCGCCAGCGTCGCGCAGCCACCACGCCTGGTTGAAGTGGTGCGGGTCGCGCACGCCGGGACGCAGGAACCAGTGCTGGATCGGCGTCAGCGGAACCGGCCCCTCGAGCAGCCTGTCGGAACTGGGAGTGGTGGCGAAAGCTGGACCGGACTCGGCGACAGCGACTCCCCCGCTACCCTGCTCCACGCCACTCTGCTGCAGGAGGGCCGCCAGCGCTCCCAGCGTCGGGTGCTCGAAGAGTTGACGCGGCGTCAGCGTGAGGCCGGCCTTGCGCGCCTGCGACACGACCTGGATGCTGAGGATCGAGTCGCCACCCAGCTCGAAGAAATGGGCATCGGCTCCCGGCAGGGTCTCCAGCCCCAGAACCTGCTGCCACACTTCGGCCAGGCGAGCCCCCGTCGAGCCGAGCGTCGCAGAGGCCTCGGCCGTTCGCTCGAGGGCCGTGTCCTGCGCAGCTCCGTCCATGGCCGTGCCTTCCATGGCCGTGCCTTCCATAGGGAGTGACCGCCGCGCCAGTTGGCTGCGGTCCACCTTGCCGTTGGGCAGCTGCGGCAAGGTCTCCAGCATCTCGATGCGCGACGGCACCATGTAGACCGGTAGACGGGTCCCGAGATGTGCCAGCAGGCGTCGACGCAGGCCATCCTCGTCCGGACTGTTCGCGACGCTGTCGCCTCGCTCCGCGGCCGGCTCGACGTAGGCGACCAAGCGCGTGCCCGCGTGCACCACGGTCACCGCGCGGCGCACCTCCGGGTGGCCGGCCAGCAGCGACTCGATCTCGCCCAGCTCGATGCGGAACCCGCGCAGCTTCACCTGGTGGTCGAGACGGCCCAGGTAGTCGAGTCGACCGTCGGCCAGGCGCCGCACCAGATCGCCAGTGCGGTACATCCGCGAACCGCCTATTCTCAGCGCGGCACCATCACGGTCCGATTCGTGCCTGCACGGGCGTCCAGCGGCCAGCCCGGTGGCCAGCCCAGCGGCGAGTGCCGTAGCAAGTACTGGCACCGCGGGCAGGAAACGCTCAGCGGTCAGTGCCGGCCGCCCCAGGTAGCCGCGAGCGAGTCCGCCACCACTGAGATGCAGATCTCCCGCGACGCCGACCGGCTGCACGCGCGCATGGCGATCGAGAACGGCGGCGGTGGTCCCGGGCAGCGGCAGACCGAGTGTCACGCGCACGCCGTCTGGCGTGGACTTCAGCCGCGTGCCGGTCGAATAGGTCGTGTCTTCGGACGGGCCGTAGAGGTTGCGCAGCTCGACCCGCGGACGCAGCTGCAGCAGCTGCCCCGCAAGCGTCGGCGGCAACGGCTCTCCCGCCAGGTTGACCGCAGCCAGCGCCGGCGGCAGTGCGGCTTCTCCGTCTTGCTCCAGCGCCACCAGGGCGGTGAGTGCCGAGGGCACCGTGTTGACCAGCGAGACGCGCGCGGCGGCACGCAGGTGCGGCAGCTGCAAGGCGTTGGCCGCGAGCACGACGCTGCCGCCGTGGACCAGCGGCGTGAAGAGTTCGAACACCGACAGGTCGAAGCACACCGACGTCGCCGCCAGGGTGCCCGCGAGCTGCGCCGCCGTGAAGGTCTGCCCGGCCCAGCGCATGCGCGCCACGGCCCGCCTGTGCTCGATCGCCACTCCCTTGGGCTTGCCGGTCGAGCCCGAGGTATAGATGACGTACGCTAGGCGCTCCGGACGGCTGTGATCCGGGAAGTTGTCCAGAGAATCGGCCAGGCTCGCCCCGGTCCGCTGCTCCTCCTCTGCGAGCGACACCTCTGCGAGCGACACCTCCACCAGCAACGCCGGATCCACCACCTCCACACCCGACGAACTCTCGCCACCGTCGCTGATCAGCAGCAGCGCGGCACCGGAGTCCTGCAGCATGAAGACGGTGCGCTCGGCCGGATAGGCCGGATCGAGGGGGACATAGGCCGCCCCGGCGCGCAGCACGCCGAGCAGGCTCTCGACCAGCAGCGGTGTTCGCGGCAAGGCGACGCCGACGCGGGGCTCCGCCTCGGAACCCGTCAAGGCCTCCGCTGGCGCGATTCGGTCTGCGACCCCGGTAGCAATGCGGCCGGCACGGCGCCACAACTCGCGGTAGCTCACGTGCCGGGAACCGGCGACCAGGGCCACGGCCTCCGGCACGCGTCCAGCACTGGCGGCGACCAGCGAGGCGAGAGTCTCGCTAGCAAGAATGTCGCCGGTAGCCTTCCGCAGCGAGGCGGGGCCGTGCCACTCCTGGGCGAGCTGATGGCACTCGGCCGGGCTGAGCAGCTCGAGCCGTCGCAGGCGTTGTTGCGGCTCGGCCGCGAAGCCGGCAAGCAGCTGTCGATAGTGACCGAGCAGGCGCCGGATCGTCGTCGCGTCGACAAGGGCCGGCCGGTACTCGGCATCGAGACGCAGCGTACGAACACCGGCACCGTCCCGCAGCGGCGTGACGCTCAGACTGAGGTCGTACTTGGCGCCTCCAGCCGCGACCGACAGCGGTCTCACTTCGACGCCCGGCAAGCCCACCGGAGCCGCCGACGGTGCCTCGGTGTTCTGCAGCACCAGCAGGGTTTGGATCAGGGGCTCGCGGTCGAGTCGACGTTCCGGCTGCAACGCCGCCACCAGCTGACTGAAGGGCAGATCCTGGTGGGCGTAGGCTTCGAGCGTCACGGCGCGCACGCGCTCTAGCACCTCGGCGACCGTCGGTCCGCCGGACGTCGTCGAGCCACCGAGATCGAGGCGCAGAGGCAAGGTGTTGACGAACACACCGAGCAGCGGTTCCAGCTGCTGCTGCGTGCGTCCCGCCACCGGCGTGCCGACGGCCAGGTCGGTCGCGGGATCGCCAGCGCCGCCGTGGCGGCTGAGCAGTTCGCCGAAGGCAGCCAGCAGCACCATGAAGACCGTCAAGCCAGAACCAGTCAAGCCCGACGAGCGTGTCAGCTCTTCGATGGCAGCGGTCTCGGCCGGCGTCAGCGTCTCCAACAAGCGAGCACCACGCGCCGCCTCAGCCGTGTCGACCGTCGACCGTGGACGATCGACCGGCAGTTCGACCGGCGGCGGCGGCGGATCCAGCCGGCGGCGCCAGACGCGCAACAAGTCTTGCAGCCGTTCGCCCTGGAGCTGGCGGCGCTGAGCGACGGCGAAGTCGGCGTACTGCAGAGGCAGGGGTGGGATGGAGGCCGCTTCGTCGCCATAGAAGGCACCGACCTCAAGCCACAGGCGATGCCACGACCAGCCGTCGGCGACGGTGTGGTGCAGCTCGATCAACAAGCGGTGCTTCGGCTCAGAGAGGTGCTTTGTGGCGGAGTCAGGAGCCGAGGGCAAGCGCAGCAACACAGTGCGCAGCAAGGGACCGCGCGAGAGATCGAAGCGACGCCCGGCCGCGCGGGCCAGCAGCTGGTCCGCGAGTGTGCCCACTGCGATAGCCGCCACTTCGGAACTGCTCCCCGCCAGCGCCCCTAGGTCGACGACAGGCAGCGCGGTACTCGCGCGCACGATCGGCGACGAGGCGGGCAGGATCTCCTGGTAGGGACGCCCGTCCAGTTCGGGCAAGCGCGTGCGCAGCACTTCGTGCCGCTCGACGACCCGCCGCAACGCCGCGCGCAAGCGCGCCACGTCCAGACGGCCGCGCAGCTCCAGGGCCGCCGGCAAGTTGTACGCGGTGCCACTGTCTTCCAGGCGCTCCAGGAACCACAGGCGCTCCTGGGCAAAGCTCAGGGGCGGATGCTGGGGTCGCGGCGGTAGCAGGTCCAGATCGAGGTCGACCGCATCGAGAGGGATGACTCGATCGGCCTCGGCTGCGGCCGACAAGCCAGGGTCCCGCGCCTCGAGCAAGCCCGCCAGGGCGTGGGGCGTCGACGCCGTGAACAGCTCAGGCAACGACAGCTCGGCCCCGATTTCGTCGCGCAGCAGCGACAGGAAGCGGGTGGCGAGCAGGGAGTCGCCGCCCAGCTCGAAGAAGTCATCCTGCGCACCGACCTCGGGCACGCCCAGCAAACGGCCGAGCAGCGCGGCGATGCGGCCGGCGACAGTATCGTCGATGTCCGAGGGCGCAACGGCCGACGAAGCGACCTCCACCTCCGCGTCGACTCGCAGGGGCATTGAAGGGGCCGAATGGGGCTGGGCGGGGCCCGTCTCGCCAGCCCACAGCGGTGCTATGCCGTCCAGCTCGACCCAATGACGCTGCCGCTGGAAGGCGGTTCCCGGCAGGTGCCGGCGCCGCGGTGTCTGGGTCGCCGAGCCGTCGAAACGCTGCCAATCGACATCGGCGCCCGCCAACCACAGACGTCCCAGCGCCTCCAGTGCACGGGCTCGATCGTCCTCCTGGGCCTCGGCAGCATCGCTTTGCCGGCGCATCGACGCAATGGCGGTCACCGGCTTTCGGCTCGGGACATCACTCTTGGGTTGCAGGCCATCCTGTCGCAGCGTCTGGCGCGCCAGGCTGCCGAGGGTGCGGCCCGGTCCGACTTCCAGTAGCACCAGGTCCTCGAGTTGACTCAGGCACTCGACGCCGTCGGCGAAGCGTACGGACCGGCGCAGGTGACGGGCCCAGTAGTCCGGATCCTGGGTCTGCTCGGCGGTCACCCAGTCGCCGGTCAGGTTGGAGATGTACGGCAGGGTGGGTGGACGCAGCTCGACGCGGCCGACCGCTTCGGCGAAGGCAGCGCAAATCGGCTCCATCATCGCCGAGTGGAAGGCGTGGTCGGTCGGCAGGCGGCGGCAGCTGATGCCGTCCGCTTCGAGCCGCGCCTGCATCGCTTCGACCGCCGCGACCGGCCCGGTCAGCACGCACACGGACGGTGCATTCACGGCCGCGACTTCGACCCGCTCGCCTGGGTTACCAGCTTCGTCCTGGGACGCTTGCAGGTAGCGCGCTTCGATGTCGCTGCCGGCAGCCGCCACGCTGACCATGGCACCACCGTCCAGCGGCTCCATCAATTCTCCACGCAGCGCCATCAGGTCGAGCGCGTCGCGCAAGCTCAGCACGCCGGCCAGCGTCGCAGCCGCGTACTCGCCGACGCTATGGCCGAGCAGCGCTACCGGTTCGATCCCCCAGTGCTGCCACAGTCGCGCCAGTGCCACCTCGACCAGCAGCAACGCTGGCTGCGCCCAGCGCGTGCGCCGCAGCTGTGCCGCGGCCTCGCTGTCGTCGGCGGGCGCGTGCAGCAGGGTGCGCAGATCAAGCCCCAGGCGCGAGCGCAGGTGCTCGGCTCCCTCGTCGATCCAGCGCCGGTACTCGGGCTCGGTCTCGTACAGGGCCGCGCCCATGCTGGGGAACTGGCTCCCCTGCCCCGGCAGCAGGAAGGCGACGCGCGGCCGGGCACTGCCGGCGGTGATCGCGCGCAGGTGTGCAGGCACGTCGCGGCTGCGCAGCGCGCGCATGGCTCCGGCCACATCGCGGCACACCACCAGGCGACGTGTCGGCCAGCGTGGACGGCCGCTGCGCAGCGTATGCGCCACATCCGCCAGATCGGGGGCGGCCAGATCGGGGGCGATGCGCTCGGAGACGACCTGCTCGTCCAGCCAGGTCGCCAAGTCCTCGCAAGTGGTGTGCAGGGCCGCCGGTGTGTGCGCCGATAACAGCAGCAGGTGCCAGGCGTCCCCGGCGGCGCTCTCGGCGGGTGGCTTCGGCTCGTCGGCGACAGCTCCGGCGATCGCGGAAGGTGCCTGCTGCAGCACGACGTGCGCGTTGGTGCCGCCGAGCCCGAAGGCACTGACACCCGCACGGCGCGGCAGCTCGGAGGACGGCCAGGACTCGGCCTGGCCGCTGACGTAGAAAGGCCCCTCCTCGAAGGGAGCCGCCGGATTGGCCGTCTCGAAGCCGGCGGTCGGCGGTACGACGCCATGACGCAGCGCCAGCACCGTCTTGATCAGGCCAGCGATCCCCGCCGCCGCGCCCAGGTGACCGATGCTCGCCTTGACGGCACCCAGGGGTCGCCGGTCGTCGACCTCGGCGAACGCCCGGTTGAGCGCCGACACTTCGATCGGATCGCCCAGCTGCGTGCCCGTGCCGTGCGCCTCGACATAGCCGATCGTGGCCGCCTCGACCGCAGCGTCGGCGTGCGCGGCCGCGATCACGCGGGCTTGGGCCTCGATGCTCGGGGCGGTGAAGCCGGCTTTGTGCTTGCCGTCGTTGTTGACCGCCGAGCCCAGCACGAGGGCATGAATCGGGTCCCCCGAGGCCAAGGCATCATCGAGCCGACGCAAGGCCACCAAGCCAGCACCACTACCCCAGACGGTGCCGTCGGCCGCCGCATCGAAGGCTCGGCAGCGACCACTCAGCGCATCGATGCCGCCTTCTTCGTACAGATAGCCCGTGACCTGCGGCACCTTGATCGACACACCACCGGCCAGGGCCAGGTCGCAGTCACCCGCGCGCAGTGCACGGCACGCCAGGTGCACCGCCACCAGGGCGGTGGAACACGCCGTCTGGACGCTGACGGCGGGGCCGCTGAGCCCCAGGCGGTAAGCCAGCTGGGTGACGAAGTAATCACGGTCCGCGCCCATCGCCAGCTGGTAGGCGCCCACCTCGCGCAGCAGGTTGGGATCGCGTTGCAGGTAGTGCAAGAAGTAGGTGGAGAGCGTGCCACCGGCGAAAACGCCGATCGAGCCGGCAAAGCGTTCGGGATCGACCGCAGCATCGTCGAGAGCGAGACGCGCGGTCTCGAGCAACAACCGCACCTGCGGATCGAGCAGCTGAGCCTGACGCGGCGTCAGCCCGAAGTGCTCGGCGTCGAAGTCCTCGACACCGTCGAGCACGCCCCGACCGCGCACCAACTTCGGATGCGTCACCAGCTCGGCAGGCAGGCCCGCCGCCAGCAACTCTTCGTCGGTGAAGCGGCGCACCGCCTCGCGACCGTCGAGCAGCTGCCGCCAGAAGGCGTCGACATCGGGCGCACCCGGGAACCGGCCCGCCATGCCGACGATGGCGATCGGTACGGCACTCTCGCCAACACCGGCACTGGCACTGGCACTGGCACCGGCCGGCCGAGACGCTTGCAGCACCTGGGCTCGGACCGCCGGCTCCGACGTCTCCAGCAGGCGTGCCAGGTAGCGAGCCTGCCCGCGCACCGTCGGATGCGCGAACAGCTCGACCAGCGGCAGCTCACGGCCCGCCAGCTGCTGCAAGCGCGCGTGCAGACGCACCAGCAGCAGCGAGTGACCGCCGAGGTCGAAGAAACTGGCTTCCGGGTCGACCGCTGGCACTTCGAGCAACTCGGCCCACAACGCCTCGATGTCGCGCTCCAGCCGTTCTTCCGGCGTCGAGCCGGGCAGCAGCGGCGCGGCGGCCAGTTCGGCTCCAGAAACGGCTCCAGGCACTACCTGTGCCGACGAAGCCAGTACCGACGAAGCCAGTACCGACGAAGCCAGTGCCGACGAAGCCAGCGCCGGCAGACGCTGGGCCAGGGCGCGGCGATCGACCTTGGCGTTGGCGGTCAGCGGTAGTCGATCGAGGACCTCGAAGGCCGCGGGCACCATGTAGGCCGGCAGACGCTGCAGCAACGCGGCGCGTACCGCTCCGGGGTCGATCCCGCCCGTGGCAACGGCCCCCGCCGATCCCGCCTGGGGCACAAGGAACGCGACCAGGCGACTGGCCACTCCCAGCTGCGGTCCCCTCAGCCCAGTACTACTGCTCGGGCCCTGCGCCAGCACCACCGCCTCGCGCACCTCTGGCAGGGCCACTAGGACCGCTTCGATCTCCGCCGGTTCGACGCGGAACCCGCGAATCTTGATCTGCTTGTCCCGGCGACCGGCGAACGCGACTTCGCCATTGGGTAGATAGCGGCCGAGATCGCCGGATCGATAGAGGCGAATCTGCGACTGGGTGCGGGCAGCGTCAGGATGGACTACATCCGGTGTGAACGCCAGAGCCGTGGCGCGGGGATCGTCCAGGTAGCCGCGCGCCAGGTGCGGACTGCGCACGGCGATCTCGCCCAATTCGCCGACGCCCGCCGGGCGGTGGTCGCGATCCAGCACCAGCAACTGCACATCGCGCATGCCGTGCCCGAGCGGCAGCACGGGACGCGCAACATCGGCCGCCGAGGCGACGTGGTACGAAACCGCTCGCTGGGTCTCGGTCGAGCCGTAGAGGTTGACCACGGTGACCGACGGCGCCAGCTGCCGCAGGCGCTCGACATCGCGACCACGCAGCGCCTCTCCCACCAGCAGGACTCGGCGCAGCGCGGGCAGGCGCACTGGTTGCGCACGGACAGCCTGCGCACGGACAGCCTGCGCACGGATCGTGTCGCCTTCGCACAAGACCTGTCCCAGCGCTGGCGTCAAGTGAGCGACCGTCACCCCGACCTCGGCCATCCAGGCGGCCAGCCGACCGGCAGCGGTCAAGTCTCGGGGATCGGGAACGGCGAGCTCAGCGCCCAGGAAAATCGGCGTGAACAGGTCGCGCTGCAGCGGATCGTGACCAAGGCCAGAGAGCAGGCTGAAACGGTCGTCCGGTCCCATTTCCAGCGTCGCGCACTGCCAGGGCAGGAAGTGAGTCAGCGGTCCGTGGCGCCCCTCGATTCCCTTGGGGACGCCAGTGGAGCCGGAGGTGAAGGCGACCAGCGCCAGGTCTTCGGGACCGATCTCGACGTCGGGCACGGCGGTTCCGGTCGTCGGTAGGCCTGTCGTCGGCAACTTCTGGACGAAGTCGAGGGTCTCGGCTTGGCTGCCGACCGGCAGCTGCAGCAGGGAGGCCGTGCGCTGCTGGCACCAGGTCGCGACACTGGGACCCTCTTCGTCGCGCGCCGGCGCCAGGCTAGACAGCACCGCGGTTTCTGCCGCTGGTGGCAAGAGTTCCAACACGGCGCTCGGTCGCGCCGCATCGAGCATCTGAGCACGACGCACGGCTGGCCACGCCGGGTCGAGCAGGACCAGCGCGGCCCCCGCCTTGAGAACGCCGAGGACCGCCGGCAGCAACACCGCGGCACGCCACGTCAGGATCGCCACGCGGTCGCCGCGCCGTACCTCGTGCGCCACCAGCCAAGCCGCCAGCGCGTCACTGACGACCGCGACCTCGCCATAGCTCCAAACGCCGTGTCGATCCCGCACCAGGGGCCTCTCCGGCTGGCGACGCGCGTGCTCGGCGAAGTGCTGGTGGATCGGGCCGTGCCAGCTGGTCTCCAGGATCTGTCGTGGGTCTGGCAGCAGCTGCGCCGCCTCGACAGTGCGCAAAGGCAATGCCGCCAGCTGCTGATCAGGGTCCGCCACTGCCGCCGTCAGCAGCGTTGCCAGCTGGCGGGGCCAATCCTCCATGCGCGCGGCGTCGAACAGCGCGGCGTCGTAGTGTAGCTCCCAGCGCAAGCCGCCATCCGCCAGTTCCTCAATGTAGAAGGTGACGTCGAACTTGGCCGGCAGTTCCGGCGGCGTCAGCAGGTCGACCTCCAAACCGGCCAGCGTCGGCGTCACCGGCGGCAGGTTGAGCAGGTTGACGAAGACCTGGAACAGGGGCGTTCGAGCCGGGTCCCGCTCCGGGCGCAAGCGCTCCAGCAGCGCCTCGAACGGGACGTCCTGATGCCCGAAGGCCCCGATTGCGGCGGAACGGACGCGTTCCAGGAGTTGCAGGAAGCTCAGCCGAGGCGTCACCTGGGCCCGCAGCACCAGGCTGTTGAGAAATAGGCCCACGATGCTCTCGGTCTCGACGTGCTGGCGCCCGGCCACCGGCGTGCCGATCGCGATGTCCGTCTGACCGCTGTGGCGGGCCAGCAAGACCTGGATCGCCGCCGTCAGCACCATGAACAGCGTCGCTCCGCCGCGCCGCGCCAGCGCCCGCACGCCATGGACCAGGGTCGCGGGCCAGTGTTGATGAACACTGCCACCCGAGGCATCGGGGTCTCGTCGCGGCGGTCGTGGACGGTCGGTGGGGAGTTCGAGGACTTCCAGCCCCTCCAACGTCTCGGACCACCAGTCGAGCTGTGCCTGTGCCCGCCGGGCGACAAAGCCGCGCTGCCAGAGCGCGAAGTCGGGGTACTGCAGGCGCGCGGGCGATTCCGTGTGCCTCGCGCCCTGTCGCTCTCCTGGGCGCTCGCCTGGCTGGTCGTTTGGCTGGTCGCCTGACTGGTCGCCTGGCTGGCCCGCCTGCCAGCCCGCCTGCAGATCACGCATCATGAGCCCGAGCGACCAGCCGTCGGCGGCGATGTGGTGAACGTTGAGGTGCAGGTGGTGCCGGTCACTAGCCAACCGCAGCAGCAGTGCCTTCAGCACCGGGCCGCGCGACAGGTCGAACGACCGGCCACCATGCGCCGCGCCCAGTTGCCGCGCCACGGCGTCGGCTTCGGCGGCATGCGCATGAGAAAGCGTCAAGCGGCGCAGATCGATCACGGGCAGCCGTAGCGCCGCCGGCTCCTGCACGATCTGCCGAGGCTCATCGCTGGTATTGGACACGAAGACCGTGCGCAGCGCCTCGTGGCACGCCACCAGGTGGTCGAGCGCGGCGCTCAGCCTGGCGACCTGGAAGGTCCCGATCAGTCGCAGACCCGCGGCAATGTTGTACGCCGCGGACCCGACCTGGAGTCGGTCGAGCAACCACAGACGTTGCTGCGAGTACGACAGGGGAAGTTCGCGCAGCCCTGGCGGCCGGACGGTAGGGGCTTCCTCGTAGGTTACCTCTTCGATGGAGGCCTGCTCGATGCCCACTTCCCCGATAGGGACCTGCTCGACGGATGCCTGCTCGATGGCTACTGGCGGCGCTGGCACGGAGAGCGGCAGCTCGGACCAGCGCAGCAAGGCTTGTCGCCGCGCGCCGGCCGGCAGGCTAGGGAGTTGGAGATGGGGTAGCTGCTCGAGCGGCGTGTCGGGCTGCGCCAGAATCACCTCGAGCAGGTTGGCGATGTCATCCACCCAGCGCAGTGCCGTCGCGTCGTCGAACAGGTCACGAGCGAAGGTGAGCTCACCGCGCAAGCCCTCGGGCCAGCGCTGCACCATCAGGGTGAGGTCGAACTTCTCCGCCGGCAGGACGGGCGCGGCCGAGACGTCGAGGCCATGCAAGGCAGGTGGCTCGAGCACCCGGTCATTCCACGCCAGCATGGTCTGGAACAGGGGCGAGCGGCTGCGCTCCGGTCTGGTTTCGAGCGCCTCGGCCAGGCGTTCGAAGGGCAGCAGGCCGTGCGCAAAGACGTCGAGCACCCGGCGGCGGACCGTCTCCAGCAGGGCGGCGAACCCATCGCCCTCAGGGTTTCCTTGCGCCGGTACCCGCACCACCAGCGTGTTGGCGAAGTAGCCGATCAACGGCTCGAACTCGGGGCGTTCGCGTCCCGCGATCGGGAAGCCGATGGCCACTTCCGCCTGCCCAGCATGACGCCCGAGCAACAGCCCCCAGGTAGCCAGTAGCACCATGAAGGGCGTCGCGTCTTGCTGGGCCGCGAAGCGTTCCAGGCGCTCCAGCAGCTCTGGCGACCAGCCGAGCGGCAGCAAGCTGGAACGGTGGCTCGGCCGCGCCGGCCGTGGCCGATCGGTCGGCAGGTCGAGGACCGGCAAACCGGAGAGTCGCGGACGCCACCAGGCCAGTTCGTGCTCCACCACGTCGGAGCTCAGCAAGCGCCGCTGCCAGACCGCATAGTCAGCGAACTGGAACTGCAAGGCCGGCAGCGCCTCGGAACCGCCATGACAGAGAGCGTTGTAGAACCACTCCAGTTCCTGCAGCAACACCGCCACCGACCAACCGTCCGCGGCAATGTGGTGCAGGTTGAGACCCAGCACACAGTCGTCGCTCGCCGTGCGCCAGACGGTGGCCCGCATCAGGGGACCGGCGGCCAAGTCGAAGGGCTGGCGTGCCGCCGCTGCCAGAGGCGGAGCAACACCGGGGACCTCGGTCAGGTCGACGACCTGCACGGGAAACCGGGCCGGCAGCGCGCCGGCAGGCTGAATCACTTGTACCGGCGAACCGCCGGCGGTGCGCATGACGGTTCGCAGACTCTCGTGCCGAGCGACCACGAGGGCCAGAGATCTCTCCAGGACCCGCACCTTCAGGTCCCCGCGCAGGCGTAGCCCCACGGGGATGATGTAGGCCCCGGTTGCCGAGCCCAGGCGGTCGAGCAGCCACATGCGTTCCTGACCGAACGACAGCGGCGGCAGGTCCTCCGGCACACCGCTGGCACCTCGACTCAGTGCGACCAAGGGCGTCGCCGCCAGGCTGGCGGCACTGTTGGTTCTCGAGGCGGTTCTCTCAGTACCCGCCTCAGCCTCAGTGATCGCTCCCGACGCCGCGTGATCGACTCCCGGGATCGTTGCCAGGGTGGCCGCCAGGTCGGCGACCACGGGCGCTTGAAAGATCGTCTCGAGCGGTACCTCGACGTGGAGTTCGAGCCGCAGCCGCGCGGCCAGGCGTGTCGCCAGCAGCGAGTGTCCACCAAGCTCGAAGAAGTCGTCGCCGCGCCCCACGTGCTGGCGCTGCAGAACCTCGCCGACGGCCCGGGCCACCAGAACTTCCAGCCCTCCACGCGGAGCCTCATAGGCCTCGCCCACTGTCTGCATGGCGCGCGCGGCCAGCAGCTTGCGATCGACCTTGTGATTGGCGGTCAGCGGCAGCGCATCGAGCCGTTGCAAGGCGGACGGCACCATGTAAGGCGGCAGCCGCCGGCCGAGCTGGCTGCGCAGGAGTGTCTCGTCGAGATTGCCAGCGCCGGGTGCCGGCACCACGAAAGCCACCAGGCGCGCGTGGTGTTCCTCCCCCACCACCAGCACGGCCGCCTCGTCGACGCCCTCCTGCTGGCGCAGGGCCGCCTCGATCTCGCCCAACTCGATGCGAAAGCCGCGGACCTTGACCTGGTGGTCGAGGCGGCCGAGGAAGTCGAGCCGCCCATCGGCGCGCAGGCGGCCCAGGTCGCCGGTGCGGTACATGCGGGCCCCCACCTGGCGCCTGCCGCACGCGAGCTCACTGGTGGACACCGCCGCCGGCACGTCGAGCTGTGGCACGAAGGCCATGGCCGTGGCCGCCGCCCGTCGCAAGTAGCCGCGCGCAACGCCGGCACCCCCGAGCACGATCTCGCCCGCAGCGCCCAGCAGCACCGGCCGCTGCGTCCGATCCAGCAAGTAGATTGCCACGCCATCGACCGGCCGGCCGATGGGCGGCACGCCTACAGCGCCTTCGGGCACCCAGCCATAGGAGGCCACGACGGAACTCTCCGTCGGCCCGTAGTTGTTGACCAATTCGAACGGCAAGCCAGGCCGTGGCGCCGCGTGCAGACGATCGGCTCCGGTCAACAGCAGGGACAGTCGCGCGCCACGCGGCCACGACAAGCGCATCAGCTCTTCAGCCAGCGGTGACACCAGGAAGGTCGACTCGGCACCGCGCGTCAGGAACCAGTCGCGCAGTCGCGGAGGATCGCTGACCGCAGCGTCGGAGGGTACCTGCAAGGTCGCGCCGCAGGTCAACACCGACCACAGGTCCCAGACCGCGACGTCGAAGCCCAGGCCCGAGACGAGCGTGGCGCTGCGGCGGGCGCCCGGCTGGTCTGGCCCCCCGATCGCATACCGGCGCTGGTGCCAGTCGATCAGGTTCGCCAGCCCAGCGTGGTGCACCTGCACGCCCTTGGGTCGCCCGGTGGAGCCGGAGGTGAAGATCATGTACGCCAGCTGTTGGGGCTCCGGGGCCTGTAACTGAGGGGCCTGTAACTGAGGGGCCTGTAGCTGAGGGGCCTGTAGCTGAGGCGTTGGGCCTCGCCACGGTGTACCTTCCGGTTCGACCGCGGTCAGCACGCGAGCCGGCAGCTTCCCGGGCATCTCATCGAGCCGAGCCTCGGTCGTGATCAGGATCGGGTCGCGCCCGTCGAAGGCCGCCAGGTCCTCCAGCACCGCCTGTAACCGCTCGACCGGCAAGGCAAAGTCGAGCGGCACATAGGCTCCGCCGGCGTAGAGGACGGCCAGGGCGGCCGTGACGTAGTCGGCACCGCGCGGCAGTAGCACGGCGACCGGGGTTTCAAAGCCGACATCCAATACACGCAGTCGCCCGGCCAGCGCCTGCGCGCGCTGGTCCAGGCAACGGTAGGTGACGCCCAGATCGAGCCCCCGGCCAGCGCCCGCCACCGCAGTATCGACCGCGTCCGTGCCTGCGTCCGCGACCCAGACGGCTACCGCGTCCGGGACTTGACGCGCAGCAGCTGCCACGCGCTGCGGGATGGCCTGGAAACGAGCACCATCATCGCGGGGTCTCGGCTCGAAGGCAGCGTGGTTCCACTCCAGCAGCCACTGGTGACGCTGGGCCACCGTCAGCAGCGGCAAAGCGGCAACCGGGGTCGAGGGTGCGGTCAGCGCCGCCTGCAGCAGGTGCTCCCAAGCCCCCAGCCAGCGCTGCACGGTGCTGGCATCGAACAGGTCGCTGGCCGCGAGCAGCGACGCGGCGAGGCTGGACCTGGGCCCGGACGGCACCATGGCCAACCGCAGCACCAAGTCGAAGGTGGCCGACCGCTCCGGCAGTTCGATGGATTCGAGAGTCAGGCCGCCATCCCCGGGGCCACCCATCTTCAAGGTTCCCCCGGCCAACCCGAGCGCGAAGGCGGCGAGGCCGGCGTCTTGCGCCAGTCGTGGACGCTGCAGCGTCAGCATGGTCTGGAACACCGGCGAGCGCCCCGGGTCGCGTTCCGGATGCAGCACTTCGGCCAGGCGTGGGAACGGCAGCTCCGCGTGCGCCAGGGCCGCGACGACGCGGTCGCGTACCTGCCGCAACAAGCCGCCAAAGTCGAGCCCTTCCGAGCTTGTACCCAGATCCACCGCGATCGCCAGGGGGTTGACGAAGTAGCCCACCAACGGTGCCCACTCGCCCCGGCGACGACCCGCCGAAGGGATGCCGACAATCAACCGCCGCTGGCCAGTGAGGCGACCCAGCAAAACGGCCCAACTGGCCAGCAGTACCGTCAGCGGCGTCGCTTCGGCGGCGCGCGCAACAGTACTCACCGAAGACTCTTCGAGGGCCAAGCGGCGCGTCACCGCCAGCCCGCGCTGACTCGGCTGTGCCGGTCTGGGGCGATCAGTCGCCAGGTCGAGCACCAGCGGCACGTTCGCCAGGCGCTGTCGCCACCAGGCTTCCAGCTCTTCGCCCTGGTCGACGAGACAGCGTGTCTCATCGCGCACGAAGTGACCGTAGTCCGCGGGGAGCGGCGCAAGCTCCAGAGGCAGTACCTCGGCGGCGCACAGCTCACCGAGCTCACGAACCAGCACGCTCAAGGACCAGAAGTCCGCGATGAGATGGTGAATGACCAACACCAGCACGGCCGAACCGTCCGCCGTCGAGGCCCCCTCCTCCTCGAGCAGGGCGACGCGTACCAGGGGCCCTGCCTCGAGATCGAAGGGCCGGTCAATCAGAGCTTCGAGCGCCTCGGGAGTGGCCCGGGGAGTAGCCCCGGCACCGACGACCAGCTCCGGTACCACCTGTCGTCGCACCCGTCGCAGGTCTCCCTCAGGAGCCGTGAAGGTGGTGCGTAGCTCGCCGTGACGCTGGGCCAAGAGCGCCAGGATCCCTCGTAGGCGGGGCTCGCTTGGCGCAGGGGAAATCCGAGCCGCGGCCGCGATGTGATAGGCAGCGGCGCGCGGTGCCTGGCGCGCTAACAACCAGAGGGCGCGTTGGCCGTAGGAGGGGTCTTCGTCTTCGTCGCCGAGATCGTCCTTGCTCGACGCCGGCGTCTCAGCTTCCCGACCCTGTCCCGGCCCCGGTTGGATCGCCGCCAGCAGTCGGGAGGCCAGACCCTTGAGATCCAGATCGCCGAGTAGCACATCGACCGGAACCTCGACACCGAAGTCTTGCTGCACCCCATGCTGCAGCTGCACGACATCCAACGAGTCCAGGCCCAAAGAGGTGAGCGGCTGATCCGCGCGCACAGCACTCAGCGGCTGATCCGCCGCCGCCGCCAAGCGACGCTTGAGTTCCAGGCGCAGCAGCGGACCGCGTTCGTCCTCGTCCATGGCCAGGAGCAGCGCGCGATCGATGCGCAGCTCATCCCCGTCGTCTGACACGGTGTCGCTCTGCCGAGTACCGTCCTGCGGCGTCTCGGACTGCACCGCCGCGGGACGCGCCGCACCGCTCCGTGCCACCACGTTCAAGCTCTCGTCGAGGTAGCCACGGCGGCAGGCATGACGCTGGATCTTGCCGCTCGACGTCTTGGGCACGCTGCCGGTGCGCAGCAGCACGATTTCGTGCAAGCGCACCTCGTGCCCCTCGGCCAGGGCCTGCCGCACGGCGTCGAAGATCTCCTCGTTGGACGCGTCGGGATGGCGCACCACCTCCGCGACATAGACCAGTGCCTCGCCGCCCGCGGCTTCGTCACCCGTCGGATCGACCGCGAAGGCGGCGGAACAACCAGCCCGCAGGGCACTGTGCGCCGCCTCGGCGGTGGCTTCCAGATCCTGTGGATAGTGGTTGCGCCCGCGCAGGATGATCAGGTCCTTGAGCCGGCCGGTGACGTAGAGTTCACCGTCTCGCAGGAAGCCGAGGTCACCTGTGCGCAGCCAGCCGTCCCTCTCTTGGGAAGAGCCGGCTAGATTTGCGTCGAAGGTCTCGGCGGTCACCTCCGGCCGGCGCCAGTAACCACCCGCGACGCTCGGACCGCGCACCCAGATCTCCCCGACGGTGCCTTCGGCCACGGGTTGCGCGGTCTCGGGATCGACCAGGCGCACGTCCTGCGCGTGACGGTCGACGCGGCCGCTGCTGACCAGGGAGCGTGCCGTGCCGGCGTCCGCGCTCGCCGATGTACTTGGCTCGTCTCTGCCCTGCTTCGCCTGCCCCTGCTCCAGCGCCGCGGCGTCGAAGTCTCCGCGCACGAAGCCGCGTCCGGGCACCGCGCCGGTGACGAAGAGCGTCGCCTCGGCAAGTCCGTAGCACGGGAAGAAGATGTCGCGCCGGAAACCGCAGTCGGCGAAAGCATCGGCGAAGGCGTCAAGGGTGGCGGCACGCACCGGTTCGGCACCGTTGAAGGCCAGACGCCAACTCGACAGGTCGAGACCCGCTTTCTCTTCGTCGCTGACCTTGCGCGTGCACAACTCGTAAGCGAAGTTGGGGCCGCCGCTGGTAGTCGAACGGTACTTGCTGATCGCCTGCAGCCAGCGCACCGGCCGCTGCAAGAATGCGACGGGCGACATGAGGACACAGGAGGTCTGCAGATACAGCGGCTGCAGCACGTTCCCGATCAGCCCCATGTCGTGGTACATCGGCAGCCAGCCGGCGACGTGGACCTCCTCGCCATGGTCGAAAGCCCGGCGAATCAGTTCCTGATTGTGCAGCAAGTTCCCGTGACTCACCTGTACGCCCTTGGGCGCCGAGGTCGAGCCAGAGGTGTACTGCAAGAAGGCGAGGTCAGCAGCCTGCAGACCGGGATCCCGCCAGACCTCCGGGGACGCTGGCGTCGGCTCGTCTTCGCCAACCGCATCGATGTCGAGCAGCGGCAAATCAGCGGGCCAGCCGTCGAACTTGGAGGTCAAGCGCTCAAGGCGCTGGTGCAACGCCGAGGTGGTCAGCGCCAGGGCCGGCTCGGAGTCCCGAACGATCGACAGTAGGCGCGGCAGGTGGTGCTTGGACCCCGGAGGATAGGCCGGAACGGCGACGGCACCCACGTACAAACAAGCAAAGAAACCGGTGATGAAGTCGAGCCCCGGCGGGCACAACAGCAGCACGCGCTGCCGGCCCGCGTCGACCGCGAGCAGGCGCTGCGCCAGCGCCCGAGCTCGGCGATCCAGCTCGGCAGCGCCCAGCGTCTCTTCCACCATTTCCTGCTCGCCGGGACGCGGATCGCGCAGGAACGTGTAGAGCGCACGGCCGCTTTCCGGAGCATCGCTCTCCCCCGGAACATGGATATCCGCGGCCGCGCGCGTGCGCAGCAGCTCGACCAGGGTGCCACCCGTGAAGGCAGCCCCCTGATCCTTGTCTACACCTTTCCTAGCCATCTGAAATCTCTCCCATCTCCCCGACACACCCCTACTCCGTGAATCAAATAGAAAGAGAACGCGAAAGGATTATCAGCCCTTGTGCCTTTGGTGCGCCGCGAGCGCCGACTTGGCGATACCTGCGGCGTCGAGGCCAAAGTGCGCCAAGTGCACGTCGTGCGTTCCGAGAACCGGCGAGAAGGTATCCGGAATTCCGAGGATCTTCATCGGTGTCGGCCGGCGCGTGGCCAGAGTCTCGGCCACCGCACCACCCAGGCCGCCATAGACGTTGTGCTCCTCGACGGTGAGGATCAGGCCGGTCTCCTCTGCCGCCTGCTCCAGCAACTCGGCGTCGATCGGCTTGATGCTGTACATGTCGATGACGCGTGCGTCGATACCCTGCTCGGCCAGCTTGGCCGCCGCCTTCAGGCTCTCCGGCACCACCGCGATGCCGGCGGCAACCAGCGTCAGGTCCTTGCCGTCGCGCAGTACATGGCCCTTGCCGATCTCGAAGCTGGCGTTCTCGTCGTAGACCTGCTCAGCATCGTCCATACCGATGCGCAAGAAGGTCGGCCCCTCGTACTCGACGCAGGCCATCGTCAGGTGGTAGGTCGCCACACCGTCGGCCGGTGCCACGACGGTCATGCCGGGCAGCGCACGACCAATGGCGATATCCTCAATGGCGTGGTGGGTCGGACCTGAGAAGCCCGACTGCATGCCGGCGAAAGTGCCGAAGATCTTGACGTTGGTGTTGTGGTAGCAGATCTCCAGGCGCACCTGCTCACAAGCACGCATCAAGGCGAAGTCGGCGAAGGTGTTGACCATCGGAATCTTGCCGCGCAACGCCAGGCCCGAGGCGACGCCGATCAGGCTGGCCTCGGCGATGCCGACGTCGATCCAGCGGTCCGGGAACTCGTCGCGAAAGTCGAAGCCGAAGAAGTCGCCCAGGTCGGCCTCGACCGACCACACGCGTTCGTCCTGCTGGCCGGCGTGCAGCTGGCCCAGACGGTTGGTGCGCACGGTCGACAGGCCGTACTTCTCGATCCACGCGGCACTGCCGGGTGCCGGCTCCGTTGTAGGAGGTGTCAGACGGCGACTCATGATGCACTCCGCGGCCGGATGGCCTCCAAATCCTTGAACGCCTGCTCGCGCTGCTCGGCATTCATCTTGCCATAGTGCCAGGCGTGGTTACCCTCGGCGTAGGAGATGGACTTGCCCTTGACGGTCTGCGCGATGATCACCGACGGCTTACCGGAGGTGAACGGAATGTCGTGCAGCGCGGAACTCAGCGCCTCGACATCGTGGCCGTCGATCTCGCGCGCGTCCCAGCCGAAGGCGCGCCACTTCTCGGCGAACGGCTCCAGCGACATGATGTCCTCGGTCTTGCCGTCTTCCTGCACGAAGTTGCGGTCGACGATCGCCACCACGTTGTCCAGCTTGTAGTGTGCGGCGGTCATCGCGGCCTCCCAGATCGAGCCTTCCTGGCACTCACCGTCGCCCAGAACGACGTAGACACGCCGGTCTTCGCCGTCGTGCTTGGCGGCCAGCGCGATGCCGTTGCCTACGCCCAAACCGTGGCCCAGCGAACCGGTCGCCAGCTCGATGCCCGGAATCGCCTTCGACGGATGGCCAGCCAGACGGCCGCCGGTCTTCTTGTACTCCTTCAGCTCCTCCACCGGGAAGAAGCCACGCTCGGCCATGGCGGCATAGAGCGACGCGCTGGAGTGCCCCTTGCTGAAGATGAAGTAGTCGCGGTCTTCCCACTTCGGGTTGCTGGGATCGACGCGCACCACGCCGTCGAAGAGCAGCACGGTGAGGATCTCTACCGACGACATCGAGCCGCCCAGGTGGGCGCCCGGCGAGTCGGCGCACATCCGGACGATGTGTTCGCGCAGGGTATAAGCGATGGCGCGCAGGTCGTCCGCGGAGGCGGCATTGGTGGCGCTGGCGGTAGGCATAGGTTGCTCCTTCAGGCGTATATTGACGATGCTCTTTCGATATGTTTCTTCAGCAATTCCGGACCAGATTAGGCAGTTCAGAACAGCCAGGTCAGAACAACACGACCTCGCCCTCCCAGGGCTCGCGGTACTCGATCGACTTGGCGTAGCGCACGAACTCATCGCGGTTGGCGAACACCTTCTCGAACGCCGCGGCGTACAGGTCGACGTTGGCCGGCTCCATGAAGCTGGCCATACACAAGCGCTTGCCAACCAGCATCGTGCTGCGAATGACGTCCAACGTCTGCGGGTAGTCGTGGATGTCGTACTGAATGTCGCGCGAGTTGTGGCCACACGACCACGGGCAGCCACGGCCGTACCCGTCCTTGTTCTGGAACAGGTGCTGCCCCGGCAGTGGACGCGTCTGGTAGTGGATCAGCGGCACGCCCTCGGCCGCCATCACGTCGTCCAACGCCTTGCGCATCACGCCGGCATCCAGATCGAGGCCCGCCTCCTCCGGCTTCACGCGGAAGCGGAAGTGGTGGTAGACGTGGGTGCTGCCCTCGGGCACGTGGGGCGCTTCGAGTCCCGGTATGGCATCGAAACAAGCACGCAGCCGATCGGCGCCGGCTTGAACCCGCGCGATGTAGTCGTCGTAGCGGTCGAGCTGGCTGAGCGTGAACGCCGCCAGGATGCTGCTGAAACGGTAGTTCCAGCCCATGGTCATGGCGTTGTAGTCTCGCTCCTGCCCCTTGACCACCTTCTCACCGAACATCTTGACCATGTCGGCTCGGTCGCGCAGATCGCTGTCGTTGGTGGTGAACAGACCACCCTCGCCGGCCGTCGCGAGGTTCTTGCCGGCCATGATGCTGTACGTGCCCATGTCGCCGACATTGCCGGCCTGCTTGCCCTTGTAGAGGGCACCCGGTGCCTGTGCGTTGTCCTCGATCACCTTGACGCCGTGGCGGTGGGCGATCTCGATGATCGGATCCATGTCCGCCGGTAGGCCGTGGAGATGCACCGCGATGATCGCCTTGGTGCGATCGGTGATGTGCTGCTCGAGCTTCGTCGGATCGAGGGTATAGGTGCGCGGATCGACATCGGCGAACACCGGTAGGCCCTGGTGGTGGATGATCGCCGAGGCCGAAGCCAGGAACGACAGCGCCGGCACGATGACCTCGTCACCCGGCTCCACTCCCGCCGCCACCACCGCCGCGTGCAACGCCGCGGTACCGCTGTTGACCGCGATGCAGTACTTGCTGCCCACGTAGTTGGCCCAGCGCTCTTCGAGCGCCGGCACGTCGTGCGTGTTGATCCAGCTCAAGTTGCCGGTACGCAGGCTGTTCGAGACGGCTTCGATGTCAGCTTCATCGACGATCGGCCAGGTCTCGGTGATCGCACCCGTGGCGACAGCGGGCGAGCCGCCGTGAATCGCTAGTTGACTCATTCCATGTGCTCCTAAGCTGACTTTCGTTCCAGCACCTGCTTGGCGGTGGCGGCGATCGAAGCCGCGTCCATGCCGTACCAGGGCAACATCTCTTCTTGCGGACCAAACTTCTCGGGGAAGGCGTTGTCGAGCCCGACACGTGCCAGCGGCACCGGAGCGTGCTGCATCAGCACCTCCGCGACCGCGCAGCCCAACCCCGCGTAGATGTTGTGGTCCTCCACCGTCACCGCCGCGCCGCAGGCCGCCGCCGCTTCGGCGATCGCCTCGCCATCGAGCGGCTTGAGCGTGTGCACGTTAACCAGCCGAGCCCCGATACCGTCGGCTCGCAGCTGCTCGACCGCCGCTTGCGCCTCGGCCACCATGAGGTTGCCGGTGGCGAAGATGGCAATGTCGTCACCGTCGCTCAGTTGCACGGCCTTGCCGATCTGGAAGTCGTAGTCGTCCTGGTACACCTGCGGCGTCTCGGCACGGCCGACCCGGATGTACACCGGACCGTCGTGCTCAAAGGCTGCTCGTGTCGCCTTGTACGTCTCGATCGAGTCAGCCGGCGACAGCACCACGAAGTTGGGCAACGCCCGCGTGATCGCGTAGTCCTCGATGCAGTAGTGCGTGCTCGCCGCCAGGCCACCCGAAGTGCCGGAGTAGTAGCCGATCAGCTTGACGTTCGAGTTGTGGTAGGCGATGGCCAGTCGCACCTGCTCGCAGGCGCGCATGATCAGGAACGAAGCGAAGGAATTGACGAAGGGAACCTTACCGCGTTTGGACATGCCCGCAGCGCAACCAACCAGGTCGGCCTCAGAAATACCCAGTTGCACCCAGCGCTTCGGGAACACCTCGTGGAAGGGAACCGACGGCATGCCGAGGTCACCTTCCAGCGAGTAGAGGCGCTCGTCCTCGTAGGCCAGTTCCAGCTGTGCCATGCGGCACACTTGGCGGCTGGAAAGCCCATAGTGGTCGAGCCATGCCCCGGAGCCGGGACGCAACTCTTCCGGCCGAGACCAGTTGGTCTGAATCATCACTGCTCCTCCAATTGTAGATGCCCGATAGCGGACCAAAGTAAATCAAGGGAAACGGCGGCCATTGTATCGCTTCGCGGAACGAGTTCAAGCTTCAGACTACCGATTCGCGCTCAACTGCCATTCCGGATCCCCGAAAGACACGAGCTGATACGGAGATCGAGGTCGGAAGTTGGGTCCGTAGACCAGTCCCTCGTCCTCGAGCACGGACCACTCTTCACGCCAGCCCAGCCGTCGAAGACAGCGACGGCCGGA
Source organism: uncultured bacterium (assembly GCA_965368975.1). Taxonomy (GTDB): domain Bacteria; phylum Acidobacteriota; class Thermoanaerobaculia; order Multivoradales; family JAHZIX01; genus CBDUPA01. Next base: position 110,606 of record CBDUPA010000019.1, read on the forward strand.
GCCGGAGCTCACCGTATGGGCCGTCGGCGGCCCGTGCACCGGCGGTGGATGCCCAAGGATCTCGAGAACCGCGACCTGCCTGTAACGGCGTCACATCCGGCGAAGTCCCATGAGCGAGCCAATCGGATAGACTCGAGGCCTCTCAACCGAGACCGAAAATGAAACCGATCTCAGCACCGGAGTCTCCCGACATGCCGGCCGGCCAGCCCGCCTGGGCGACTCCTGTCTCGCACGACGCTCACGGAACGTTCGCCGACCTGGACCTCGACGGCATGCGGCACCGCCTGCGCTGGATTCCACCGGGAACCTTCCTGGCAGGATCTCCCCCCAGCGAAGGCGGCCGCTATGCCTGGGAAGGGCCACAGACCGAAGTGACGCTACAAGGCTTCTGGCTGGGGGAAACCCCCTGCACGCAAGACGTCTGGCAAGCGGTGACCGGAGACAATCCGAGCAAGTTCGTCTCTCCGCGACGCCCGGTCGAACAGGTCAGCTGGGACCAGTGCGTCGCCTTCCTGGAGCAGTTGAAGACCCGAGTGCCGTCGCTAGAGCCGCGCCTGCCCACCGAGGTGGAGTGGGAATATGCCTGCCGTGCCGGAACCTCGACCAGCACCTATGCCGGCGAGTTGGAGATCCTGAGCCCGTACAACGCGCCACTGCTCGATGAGATCGCCTGGTACGCGGGCAACAGCTGCCACGACTTCGACCTGGACGCTGGTGTCGACGCGACCCGCTGGGCAGACAAGCAATATCCGGGCGACCAGGCCGGTACACGCCTCGTCGCGTCGAAGCGGCCCAACCCCTGGGGTCTCTATGACATGTTGGGCAACGTCCTGGAGTGGTGCCAGGACACGGTCGGCTCCAAGCGCGTCAGCCGTGGTGGTTCCTGGAGCTACAGCGCTCGCTGCCTGCGCGCCGCCTACCGTGGCTGGTGGCCACCCAACTCGCGCTTCTGCGATCTCGGCTTCCGGCTCGCGCTCAGCTAAGACATCGCACCACCACCTCCGCCACCGACACCACTGTCGGCTCCTTGAGCAGGGTGAAGTGGTTGCCGGCCAGGTCGGTGCGGCGTACCTCTCCGAGACACCCATTCCAGGGCTCGTCCGCTGGCCCCGTGCCGAGCATGCGCGTCGTCGCCTCGGCGCGCACGAACTCCGCAGCGCCAGCATAGGAGCCTGCCCGGTAGTTGTAGAGCAAGTGGACGTTGCGGCGGAACAACTCGACGAGTTCCTCCAGGTGCTCGGAGCCGGAACCCGGCGGCAGCGCCCCGGCCGCGACGGCGGCGTTGGCGAGAATACCGAGGCGGTCTTCTTGCGCGGCTTGGCGCAGTTTGCCTTGCAGCTCGGGCAACAGCGACCGGCTCGTCAGGTCGGCCAAGAAGGTCGCCATCAGCGTCGGCTCATCCCAGTCGCGCTGCTCGCTAGAAGACTGCGCAACATCCGGCGTGGCGTCGATCATCACCAGCAACTCGACCTGCTCGCCCGCGGCTTCCAGCTGCCGCGACATCTCGAACGTCAGCACCGCACCCATCGACCAGCCGCCGAGACGGTACGGGCCTTCAGGCTGCACGCGCCGCACCTCGTCCAGGTATCTCGACGCCAGCGCCTCGAAGTCGTCGAAGCGCTCCCCCACCGGCGGACTCTGCAGGCCGTAGACCGGCAGCTCCTGCACCCGTGTACCGAGGTGCCGCGTCAAATCGAGGTAAGACAGGACGTTGCCACCGACCGGGTGCGCCAGGAACAGCGGCCGCTCCCCGTCTCCACCCTCAGAGGCAACTTCGCGCAGCGGCACCAAGATCTCGCGCTCACTCGGGTGCCAGTCACCGCGCAGGCGGGCCGCCAGGCCTTCGATCGTCGGCGTCTCGAACAGACTCGCGACGGCGACCTGGATGCCAAACTGCTGCTGCAAGCCGGCCGTCAAACGCACGGCCAGCAGCGAGTGACCACCGAGGTCGAAGAAGCTGTCGCGCACGCCGAAGCCGCCGTGGCCGAGCAACTCCTGCCACAGCTCCATCAGCTCGGCTTCCAACTCGTCTCTGGGTGCGACGCTGTCGGCCGAGGCTTCGGTGCCGAGATCGGCACGCGCGGTCAGGCTGCGACGGTCAGCCTTGCCGCTGGGGGTGAGAGGGAACTCCTCCAGCACCAACACCCGTGCCGGCACGAAGTGCGCCGGCAGACTGTCGACCAGGCGGGCGCGCAGCGTGTCGCCCATCGCATCTCCCTGCGGACGAGCGCCGGGCTCGACCTCGAGAGTCACGAAAGCGAGGATACGCGCAGCACCCGTGCCGGCATGCTGGACGACAGCAACGGCTTGGCGCACCTCCGCGTGCTCCTCCAGCGCTGCCTCGATTTCCCCCAGCTCGACGCGGAAGCCGCGCACCTTCACCTGGTGGTCGCGCCGGCCGAGGCAATCCATCGTGCCGTCCATGCGCCAGCGGATCAGGTCGCCCGTCGTGTACAGGCGCTCGCCTGGTACCTCAGAGAACGGGTTGGGACGGTACGAACCAGCGGTGATCATCGGTCGATCAATGTAGCCGAGCGACAGGCCGGTACCGCCCAGGAACAGCTCGCCCGGCACGCCGAAGGGTGCCAGGTTGCCGACCTGGTCCAGCACGTAACCGCGGCAGCCGGGCAGCGTACGACCGACACGCATGGCCTGCAGGTCCGGCGGCAGGCGCCAAGAGGTCGAGAAGGTGGTGTCCTCGGACGGACCGTAGAGGTTGTAGACATCCAGCTGCGGGCGCTTGTAGCGCGGCCGGGCGTCGAAGATGGTGCGCGCCAGCGACAGTGCCACCGGTTCGCCGGCCAGGTTCAGCGCCTCGACGGACGCGGGCAGCGGCGCGACGGCGAGCAACTCGGTGGCGACGGACGGCACGGTGTCGACCAGCGTCACCCGTTCGGCGGATTCGAGCGTCGGCAGTTCCAGTGCATCGCGCACCAGGATCGCGCAGCCGCCGGTCGACAGCGGCGCGAACAGTTCGAAGACGGAGATGTCGAAGCTCACCGACGTCGCCGCCAGGACGTTGGACAGCTGCGTCGGCGTGTAGGTCGCTACCGCCCAGCGCAGCATGTCCAGCGCCGAGGTGTGACGGATCATGATGCCCTTGGGACGGCCGGTCGAGCCCGAGGTGTAAATGATGTGCGAGGAGCCGAAGGGCGGGATCGGTTCGGGCCGCGGTAGCGCGTCACCAGCCTCCACCGCTTTCGGTTCAAGAATGCGGACGCGCTCCTGGTAGTGCTCGGGGATCAGCTCGACGGTCGATGGCTGGCACAGCACGATCTCGGCATGACTGTCCTCGATCAACCAGCGCAGACGCTCGGCCGGGTAGGCAGGGTCGAGCGGCACGTAGGCGGCACCAGCATAGAGCGCACCGATCATCGAAGCCACCATGCGCGGCGTGCGCCACAGGCAGACGCCGACGCGGGCACCTGGCTCAACGCCCGCTTGGCGCAGGCTCTCGGCGACGGCGGCGCTCTGGCGCAGCAGCTCGGCATACGTGATGTGGTGCTTGCCCGCCACCAGCGCGATGCGCTCCGGCAGCTCGGCGGCCCGTGCCAGGAACGGCTGGTGCAGACCGCTGGTGTCGTCGGGGATCCAGGCGGTCGGCGCGTCGGGCTCCTGCGAGTACTCGTGGAGCAACTGGTGCTGCTGAGCGCGGCTGTTGAACGGCAGCTGACGCCAGTCGCGCTCGGGGGCTTGGAGCGCCGCGTCGAGCAGACGTGTGAAACCCTCGACCCAGCGCACCATCGTCGTGCGGTCGAACAGGTCGGCGTTGTAGATCAAGGTCCCCGCGATCACAGGACCGGAGCCATCTCTTCCGGAGCTAGCCGGCGCGGCAGGCACTTCCCCCAGCATCCACATCATCTCGAACTGCGTCTGGACGCTGCTGGTGGCCAGCGGCTGCCACGTGGTATCGCCGATATCCAGGTTGCCCTGCGGCAGGTTTTGCAGCGCCAGCAGCACCTGGAACAAAGGCGTGCGGCTCAGGTCGCGCTCGGGTGCCAGCTCGTCGACCAGGCGCTCGAACGGCACGCTTTGGTGCGCGTAGGCTTCCAGCGTGCGCTCGCGCGCCTGCGCCAGCAGGTCGCCGAAGCCACTGGCCTGCGACAGCTGCCCGCGCAGCACCAGGGTGTTGATGAAGAAGCCGATCAGACCCTCCAGCTCGACGCGCTCGCGACCTGCGATCGGGCTGCCGACGGTGAGGTCAGCGGTGTTGCTGATGCGCGCCAGCAGCATCTGCAGGCCGGCGAGAAGCGCCATGAAGGAGGTGACCCCCTGGCGCCGGGCCAGAGTGCGTAGCGCTTCGGAGGTGGCCTCCGGCAAGCGCACCGGGACGGCACCGCCACGGCCGGTGGATACCGGCGGGTGCGGCCGGTCAGTCGGCAGCTCCAGCGGCTCGACGCCGCCCAGGCGGTCGCGCCAGTAGTCGACCTGCGCTTCCAGCACCTCGTCGACCAGGTGGCGACGCTGCCAGGCGGCGTAGTCGGTGTACTGCACAGGCAGCGCGGGTAGGTCGGGCGCGACCGGTTCGGCTTTGGACAGGTCGATGCTGCTTTCGGAAGTGCCATCAGCTTGACTGAAGAAGGCATAGGCAACGCTCAGCTCGCGCACCAGGATGCCCATCGACCAACCGTCCGTGACGATGTGGTGCTGCGTCAGCGCCACAACCTGCTCCTCGACGCCTTCCTCGGTCGTGCCCAGGCGCAGTAGCAAGGTGCGCAGCATCGGGCCGCGCTGCAAGTCGAACGGCAGCACCCGCTGGCGCTGCGATAGCGACTGCGCCAACGCGGTCAGCGTGTCCTCCCCGGAGTCCGTGTCCTCCCCGGAATCCGAGGCGCGCAGTCGACTCAGGTCGACCACCGGCCAGGCGACGCGGCCCGGGGGCAGCACGCGCTGCACGGGCACGCCGGCCGATGTCTCCTCGAATACCGTGCGCAAGCTCTCGTGCCGGCGCACCACTGTGCTCAGGGCCGCCGCCAGCGCCTGGTGATCGAGCTGGCCCTCGACGCGCAGGGCATTGCTCAGGTGATAGGCCGGCGAGCCGGGCCGCAGCTTCTCGAGGAACCACAGGCGCTGCTGCGCGAACGACAGCGGCGGCGGTTCCAGCGGCACGCCTCGGGCATCGCGCGGCAGCGGCTCCAGCGGTGCGTCCAGCGTCGCGGCGCCGCGCTGGCCGGTACTCTGGAGTCGCTCGACAGCGGTCGCCAACGCCGCGACGGTCGGAGCGTCGAAGAGGGCGCGTACCGGCAGCTCGACGTCGAGCTGGTCGCGCAGCCGCGCCACGACCTGCGTCGCCACCAGCGAGTGCCCGCCCAGCTCGAAGAAACTGCCTTGACGCGGCACGCTCTCGACGCCCAGCAGGTCAGACCAGATGCCGGCGACCAACTCTTCCATCGGCGAGGCCGGCGGCTCGAACCCGGCCTCTCCCGCCGTCGGCGCGGTCGCGACGGCCAGCGCTTCAAGGGCGCGGCGGTCGACCTTCTCGTTGGCGGTCAGAGGCAGCTGCTCCAACACCTCGAGACGCGACGGCACCATGTAGGCCGGCAAGCGCTCGCTCAGGGTGGCGCGCAAGGAATCGATGTCCAGGGATGTAACGCCGGAGGTGACCCACGCGAATAGCTGCTGCCCGCGCAGCAAGACCGCCGCCTCGCGCACCGCCGGATGCAGCGCCAGCACCGCCTCGATCTCGCCCAACTCCACACGGAAGCCGCGGATCTTGACCTGGTGGTCGATGCGACCCAGGAAGTCGACTTCGCCACTGGCCCGCCAGCGCACCAGGTCGCCGGTGCGGTACAGCCTGTGACCGGTGGCGTGCACTTCGTCAACACCCATAGCGTCAGCGTGGCGCGACGCGCCGAACGGATCCGGCACGAAGGCACAGGCCGTCAAGGCCGGCCGGTCGAGATAGCCGCGTGCCAGCTGGCCGCCACCGAGCACCAATTCGCCGGCGGCACCGATCGGCTGCGGCCGCAGGTGACGGTCGAGGATGCGTACTTCGACGTCGGGCAACGGCCGGCCGATCGACGGTAGCTGCGCGTCGACCCTGCCCCCAGTCCTATCTTCCAGAGCAACGCGGCCTTCCATGGCAACACGACCGGCGGTGGCGACGATGGTGTTCTCGGTCGGACCGTAGTGGTTCCACAGCGTGAACGGCAGGGCCGCATCCGGACGACGACGCAGGCGGTCGCCGCCGGTCAGCACGTGACGCAGGCGGGCCGAGCCGGCCCCCGTCAGCGCGTCCCAGTCGAGGTCGAGCATCAGTTCCAGCACCGGTGTCGCCAGGAAACCACTCTCGACCTGCTCGGCGATCAACCAGGCAGCCAACGCCTCGGGCCGCGCTCGGTCGGCGGCGGCAGGCAGGCACAGGCAGGCACCGTGCGCCAGGCTGGACCACACTTCCCAAACGGTGGCGTCGAACGCAAGACCTGCGGTGGCCGAGGTGCGCACGCCCGGCCCCGGCGCATAGCGGGCGGCGTGCCAGGCCATCAAGCGGGCCAGCGTGCCATGGCTCACCGCCACGCCCTTGGGTAGGCCAGTCGAGCCGGAAGTGTAGATGACGTACGCCAGTTGCTCCGGTACTGCTGGCGGGGGCGGTGACGGCAAGCCAGCTTCGACATCGTCGGCGGGTGCGGCTCGTTCGAGATCTTCGAGCGTCAGCAGACGGACGGGGCGTCGCTCTTGCGGCCCCTGCTCTTCCCCACCGACCACCACAGCAGCCTGCGCCAGCGCCGCCTCGATCGCCGCGACCCGGTGAGCGTCGACCAGGAGCAGCGGACCCTCTTCCTGGGCACCATCTTCCTGGGCACCATCGTCCAGGGCACTCTCTTGACTGTCATGAATCTGGAACAACAGACGGTCCGGGGGCGTCTCGGGATCGAGCGGCACATAGGCGCCACCGGCTTCCAGCACCGCTTGCAGCGCGATCGGCAGATCCGGCGAGCGTTCCAGCAGCACCGCGATTCGACGCTCGGGCCCCACCCCCAGACGGCGCAAACCGCTGGCCACGGTGGCGGCACGACGGCGCAAGGTCCCGTAGCTCAAGACCTGTAGTTGACCGCCGTCGCCGACCATCGACACCGCCACGGCGTCCGGCTGGCGCTCGGTCCAGCTCGCGAGCTGCGCGTGCACGGCGGCACCCTCCGCAGCGGCCGCGAAAGTACCGCCCCACTCGAAAAGCAGCGCGTGCCGCTCGGAGGATCCGAACAACGGCAGGCGGTCGAGGGACGTCGCATCGCCCGCATCGCCCTGCACGGTATCGCCCTTCACCAGAGCCCCCAGCAGCTCGGCGAACTGGCTGAGCCAGCGACGCGCCGTAGTGGCATCAAACAGATCCGTGTTGTAGGTCAGCGTCGCGCCGAGATCGCCGTCCGGTCGCTCGACGAAGGTCCAGGTCAGCTCGAAACGGGCGGAGGCGAAGTTGAGCGGCTGCGCTTCGAGCTGCAGGCCCTCGTCCAGCGGTTGCGAGCCCGGCGGCAGGTTCTGCAGCGCCAGCATGACCTGGAACAGCGGCGTACGGCTGGCGTCGCGGTCAGGTTCGAGCGCCTGCACCAGGCGTTCGAACGGCAGATCCTGGTGCGCGTAGGCCTCCAGGGTGCGCTCGCGCGCCTGCGCCAGCAACGCCGCGAAGCTGTCCAGGCCGCCCAGTTCGCCACGCAGCACCAGCGTGTTGATGAAGAAACCGATCAGTCCCTCGGTCTCGACGCGTGTGCGGCCGGCGATCGGGGTGCCGACGTTGATGCTCTGCTGCCCGGTCACCCGGCTGAGCAGCACTTGCAGCGCCGAGATCAGCACCATGAACAGCGTCGCGCCGTGACGCCGGGCCAGCGCCCGCAGTGCCTCGGCGGTATCGGCGTCCAGGCGTAGCGGCACGCCGGCGCCGCGGGTGGTGGCCATCGCCGGGCGTGGACGGTCGGGCACCAGATCGAGTGGCTGGCTATCGCCGAGCCGCCGGCGCCAGACTTCCAACTGTGCCTCCAGCGCCTCACCGCGCAGCCAGCTCTGCTGCCAGGCAGCAAAGTCGGCGTATTGGATCGGTAGCGGTTGCCAGACCGACAGCGGTGCCCCGTCCGGCTGCTCGCCCGCCGCCAGGGCACGGTAGCCGGCGCTCAGCTCGCGCACCAGGATGCCGGACGACCAGCCATCACTGATGATGTGGTGCTGGGTCAGGCCCAGGGTATGCAGCGGCTCGCGGTCTTCCCCTGTAGCCTCACTGCTAGCCTCATCGGTGCTGCAGATCAGCAACACGCAGCGCGCCAGCGGACCGCGCCGCAGGTCGAAGGGACGGCTGCTGTTGTCGTCGAGCAGCGCCTGGCGGGTGCTATCCAGGTCGTCGGTCGTCAGAGCACCCAGGTCGACGACGCCCCAGGTGCGGGGCGCCAGCGGCGCGATGATCTGGACCGGCTGGCTGGCCTTCTTGCCATCGGCACTCTTGCCGTCGGCGAGCTCAAAGGTGCGCTCTTCGAAAGTGGTGCGCAGGCTCTCCTGACGCTCGACCACCGCGTCGAGAGCCGACAGCAGCGCACGGCGGTCGAGGACGCCGCGCAGGCGCAGAGCCGACGGCATGTTGTAGGTGCTGGTCCCTGGCTGCAGGCGATCGAGGAACCACAGCCGTTGCTGTGCAAAGGAGAGTGGCGGCGGGTCCACCGGAATCGCAGCACCGCCAGGAACACCAGCGGGCACGCGTCGCGGCAGTGCTTCCAGCGGTGGTGCCGCGGCTTGCTCGCTCTTCATCGCTTCCTGCACGCGCAGGGCCAGTGACGCCACAGTCGGGGCCTCGAACAGCGCACGCACCGGCAGCTCGACGTTCAGCTGCTCCCGCAGGCGTGAGATCACCTGCGTGGCAATCAGCGAGTGTCCACCCAGCTCAAAGAAGTTGCCCTGCCGTGGCACCGCGTCGACGCCGAGCAGGTCGCTCCAGATGCCCGCGACCAGCTCTTCGGTGGGCGTCGCCGGCAGCCGCTCCGCCACCAGTTCCGCCTCACCCTCGGCCGTCAGCGACAGCGGCAGCGCCTGCAGCGCACGGCGGTCGACCTTGTCGTTGGCGGTCAGCGGTAGCTCGTCCAGGAACTCGATGCGCGCCGGCACCATGTAGGGCGGTAGCTGGGTGGCGAGCGCATCGCGCAGGTCCTGCCCTTGAGCGCCACGGCCGGCAGCCGCGACGTCTTCGAGCAGGGTCACCCAGCCGACCAGCTGCTCCCCGCGCAGCAGCACCACCGCCGTGCGCACCGCTGGCTGCGCGTTGAGCGCCGCCTCGATCTCGCCCAGCTCGACGCGGAAGCCACGCACCTTGACCTGGTGGTCGATGCGGCCGAGGAAGTCGATCTCGCCGCTGGGCAGCCAGCGCACCAGATCACCGGTGCGGTAGAGGCGGAGACCAGCCCCGGGGCGGGCGAACGGATCGGGGACGAAGGCGGCCGCGGTGAGAGCCGGGCGACCGAGGTAGCCGCGCGACACCTGGCCGCCGCCGAGCGCCAGCTCGCCGGGGACGCCGATCGGTCGCGGCTGCAACTGCGCATCGAGCACATAGGCGTCGACCGCGGGCAGCGGGCGGCCGATCGATGGAGGCCGCGATTCTTCTCCACCGGTGTCGAGCGCCACGCGGCCGAAGGTCGCGACCACGGTGTTCTCGGTCGGGCCATAATTGTTCCACAGCATGAACGGCAAGCCCGGCTGCGGACGGCGGCGTAGGCGATCGCCACCGGTCAACACGTGGACCGTCGCGGCGCCCTGCCACAGCGCCTCGTCGACGCCGAGCATCAATTCCAGCACCGGTGTGGTCAGGAAGCCACTCTCGATCTGCTCGGCGACCAACCAGCTCACCAGTTCCTCGGGACGCGCGCGATCGGCGTCGGCGGGCTGGCAGATGGTGGTGCCATGCACCAGGCCGACCCACACTTCCCAGACGGTGACGTCGAAGGCCAGGCCGGCGGCGGCCAGCGTGCGCGTGCCCGGCCGCAGATCGAAAGTCTCGGCGTGCCAGGCCAGCAGGCGCGCCAGCGTGCCATGACTGACAGCGACACCCTTGGGCACACCCGTCGATCCCGAGGTGTAGATGACATACGCCAGCTGGAGCGGGTCGACGATAGCCGGCCCCATCTCGTGGCGCACAGCACCGTGGCGCACAGCACCGTGACCCTGCGTGCGCAGCTGATCCAGCGACACGACTTCGATCTCGCTATCGAGCTGGCCCAGCTGCGCATCGACGAGATCACGATCGACGAGAACCAGCGGCCTCACGTCGCGCGCCTGGCTGTCCAGAATCTGGAAGTTCAGCCGCTCGACTGGCGTCTCCGGATCCAGCGGCACGTAGGCAGCTCCGACCTCCAGCACCGCTTGCAGAGCCACCATCAGGTCCGGCGAGCGGCGCAGCAGCACGGCGATGCGCCGTTCGGTCGGGTCCACGTTCAGGGCCGCGAAGCGACGACGCAGCCCGGCAGCTACAGCGGCGGCACGACGACGCAACGTACCGTAGGTGAGAAGCTGCTCGGAAGTCGAAGTCTCAGAGCCGCTCTCGGAGCTTGCGTAGAGCGACACCGCCACGGCATCCGGCTGTTCGGCTGCCCACTCAGCAACGCGCAGGTGGACCGCCTTCAGCTGACGGCCATCGACGTACTCCCAGCCTCGCTCCCTGGGCGTCCCCGGTCGGACGGCTTCCGTCCGGACGGGAGCCACAGCCCGGCGGTGCGACCACGTTCCACACCACTCCCGCAGCAGAGCATGACGCTCCGCCGGGCCGAGCAAGCTCAAGGTGTTCCACGGACGTTCAACCGCAGTGGTACCCGCCTCGAAAGCACTGCCACCCGCTTCTCCAGCCATGCCAAGCGCTTGCACCAGGTGCCGGAAGTGGCCCGCCCAGCGACGCGCGGTGGTGGCGTCGAACAGGTCTGAGTTGTAGGTCAGCGTCACGCCCAGCTGCTCGTCCGGACGCTCGACGAAAGTCCAGGTCAGCTCGAAGCGCGCCGCCACCAGGTTCAGTGGCTGCGGCTCCAGCGACAACTCGGCGTCCATCGCCACGCTCTGCCGTGGCACGTTCTGCAGCGCCAGCATGACCTGGAACAGCGGTGTGCGACTGAGGTCGCGGTCCGGCTCCAGCGCCTGCACCAGCTGCTCGAAGGGTACGTCCTGGTGCGCGTAGGCTTCCAGGGTGCGCTCGCGCGTCTGCGCCAGCAGCCGCGAGAACGAGTTGCCGCCAGCAGCGTCATCGCTGGCATCACCGTCGAGGTCACCGCGCAGCACCAAAGTGTTGATGAAGAAGCCGATCAGCCCCTCTGTCTCGATACGGTTGCGACCAGCGACCGGCGTGCCGACGTTGATCTGAGACTGGCCGCTGAGGCGCGCCAGCAGGACCTGCAGCGCCGTCACCAGCACCATGAAGAGCGTCGCGCCGTGGCGCTGCGCCAGCGCCCGCAGGGCACGCGTGGCGGGTGCCGGTAGCAGCAGCGGCAGTGCCGCGCCGCGCGTGGTGGTGAGCGCCGGGCGTGGGCGGTCAGTAGCGAGATCGAGCGGCGTGCTACCACTCAAGCGCTGGCGCCACACTTCCAACTGCGCGTCCAGCACCTCACCCTGCAGCCAGGCACGCTGCCAGGCGGCGAAGTCGGCGTACTGGATCGGTAGCGGCGGTAGCTGGGCGGCCACTTGCGACGCCGTCTCGGCGGCGTAGAAGGCGCTCAGCTCGCGCACCAGGATGCCGGTCGACCAGCCGTCGCTGACGATATGGTGCTGGGTGATGCCCAGCGGATGCAGGTCGTCGGCATCGATCAGCAGCAGGCAGCGCAGCAGCGGACCACGTTGCAGATCGAAGCTCTGGCCACCGCTGGTGTTGAGCAGGCGCGTACTCAAACGCTCGCGCCGCGCCGGCTCCAGACGTCGCAGGTCGACCACCGACCACACGCGCGGCACGCGTGGGCTGATCCACTGCACCGGCTGCTCACTGCCCGCGCCCGCGGCACCCGGCGTGTCAGGCAAACGGGGCGTACGAGGCAGGCGGAAGGTAGTGCGCAACCCTTCGTGGCGCCGCACGACGGCAGCCAACGCGCGCAGCAAGGCACCACGGTCGAGCGTGCCGCGCAGGCGCAGGGCCGACGGCATGTTGTAGGCGGTGGTTCCGGGCTGCAAGCTGTCGATGAACCACAGACGCTGCTGTGCGAACGACAGCGGCGGCGGTTCGACGGGCACGGCGAGCGCTCCCGGCCCCGCTCCCTCTCTGCCCAGTTCGGCACCCGGCACAGCTCGCTGCAAGGGCTCCATCGACGGTGGCTGCGCCGAGCCGTCAGGACCACGGGAGATCTCTTCTTGCAGCCGGCGCGCCAGGGCGGCCAGCGTCGGCGCTTCGAAGATGGCGCGCACCGGCAGCTCGACCGCCAGCTGCTCGCGCACCCGCGACACCAGCTGCGTGGCCAGCAGCGAATGGCCGCCCAGCTCGAAGAAGTTGCCTTGACGTGACACCGCCGGCACGGCCAGCAGGTCGCGCCAGACGCCGGCCAGCAGCTCCTCCATCGGCGACGACGGCAGTTCCTCGGGCGCCACCGCTTCTGGCCTTGCCAATGGCCGAGCTGCCAGCGCGCGGCGATCGACCTTGGCGCTCGAGCTCAGGGGCAGCTCTTCGAGCACCTCGATCACCGCCGGCACCATGTAGGCGGGCAGACGCTCTCCCAGCCATTGGCGCAGCAGCGGCACGTTGGTGGCGGCGTCAGTGGTGTCGCTCAGGTAGGCGACCAGCTGCGGCGGCTCGCCCTTGGCGGCGTCGCCAGCCACCACGACGCCCGCGCGTCGCACCGACGGGAAGCTCTCCAGCACCGCTTCGATCTCTTCCAGCTCGATACGGAAACCGCGCAGCTTGACCTGGTGATCGCGCCGCCCCAGGTAGACCAGCGTGCCATCGACGCGCCAGCGCACCAGATCACCAGTGCGATAGAGACGGCCTGCTCGCGAGTGCGCAGCAGCGGACAGGAACGGATCCGGAATGAACGCTTCGGCGGTGCGCGCCGGCTGCCCGAGATAGCCGCGCGCGACGCCGGCACCGCCGATGGCCAGTTCCCCGACCGCGCCGAGCGACTGCGGCAGCAGGGCGGGACCAAGGACACGGACGGTCACGTCGAGCAGCGGACGACCGAGGTGCGGCGAGGTCTCTGGAAGAAAGCCATCGCCATCGCGCATGACGGCAGCGGTCGCGTCGACCGTCGTCTCGGTCGGACCATAAACGTTGACACCCTGCAAGCGCGAACCCTGCCCCGGCGACAGCTGACGCCACAATTCCGGCGTCACCGCCTCGCCGCCCACCAGCACGCGACGCTCGCCGCCACCGCCCAGGCGCGCCGCCCCGACGCTCGCCAGCACGCTGCTCAGCTGGCTGGGCGTGGCGTCGAAGACGTGCAGGCGGCTCTCCTCCACCCAAGCGGCGAAGGATGCCGGTTCGAGGCGCTGCGCTTCGTCGACCAGGTAGAGCGTGTGCCCGTCGGCCAGCTGCAGCCACTGCTTGACCGAGGCGTCGAAGGCGACGGAAGCGTTGAGGCCGACGCGCAGACCTTGCAAGATCGTCGAGCCGTCGCGGGGCACTTCCGCATAGATCGCCCGGCGCAATGCCCGCTGCAAGTTGGCCAGGCCACCGTGCGTTACCATCACGCCCTTTGGACGGCCGGTCGACCCTGAGGTGTAGAGGACGTACGCCAGGCTGTCCGGTGTCCATGCTGGCATCCAGGCGGGCAGTGAGTGGACCCCGTCGCGCGAGGGTTCCGCCGCGATCGCCGCGGCATCGTCGAGCACCAGCAACGGCGCCGCCTCGTCCAGCACCTGGCGTCGACGCTGCGCCGGCCAGCCTGGCTCGACCGGCACATAAGCCGCACCGGACGCCAGCACACCGAGCAGCGCCAGAATCAATTCCGGCGAGCGCGGCAAGCGCACCGCGACGCGCGTCTCGGCACCAGCGCCCCGAGCCCGCAGGCAAGCCGCCACAGCGTCGACGCGCGCGGCAGCGGCGGCAAAGCTCAGGTGACGGCGACCGTGCACCAGGGCTACAGCATGCGGCCGAGCGGTGGCAACGGCGGTGAAGCGAACCGGCCAGGGTTCGAAGACGCGCGCCACCACGGGAGCCATATCGCTCCACTCCGTGAGGGTCTGCTGCGCCTCGGCCGGCGCCAGCAAGGGGAGCGCCCAGATGTCGGTCTCCGGTGCCGCGGCCAGGCGCTGCAGCAGATGCTCGAAGGCAGCGCGCAGCCGACGGGCCGTGGTGGCGTCGTAGAGGTCGCTGTTGTAGCCCAGCCCGACGCGCCAGCCCTCCGGCGTCTCACCGACGTTCCAGTTCAGCTCGAACTTGACCTGTTGGTTGTCGGCGGCGAACGGCCGCAGCTCGACATCGCCGGACAGCTCGCCCTGTGGCGTAGGCGTGTTCTGCAACACCAGCATGACCTGGAACAGCGGCGTGCGCGACATGTCGCGCTCGATGTCCAGCTCGTCGACCAGGCGCTCGAAGGGCACGTCCTGGTTGCCGTAGGCTTCCATCGTGCGTTCGCGCACCTGCGCCAGCAGCTCCCGCCCGCTGAGGCCGCGCGCCAGTTCGCCACGAAATACCAGCGTGTTGATGAAGAAGCCGATCAAGGCTTCCACCTCGACCCGCGTGCGGCCGGCGATCGGACTGCCGACGGTGACGTCACGCTGGCTGCCGAAGCGCGCCAGCAGCAGTTGCAGCGTCGCCAGCAGGACCATGAACGGTGTCGCCTGGTGGTCACGACCGAGCTGACGCAAAGCGTCGTTGCTGGCTTCGGTGAACGGCTGGATGACGACCCCGCCGCGCTGCGTCAGGCGCGCCGGCCGCGGTCGGTCACTGGCCAGCGCCAAGGGCTCGACACCCTGCAAGCGTCGACGCCAGGTGTCGAGCTGACGTCCGAGCACGTCGCCTTCCAGGTAGCGGCGCTGCCATACGGCGTAGTCGGCGTACTGCACGAGCAGCGGCGGCAAGGCCGCGGAGCTGGAGCGGTAAAAGGCCGTCAGCTCGCGCACCAGGATGCCGATCGACCAGCCGTCGCTGACGATGTGATGCTGGGTCAGTGCGAGTGCATGCCGCGCGGCTCCAATCGCCACCAGCAAGCAGCGCACCAGCGGCCCGTCCTGCAGGTCGAACGGCCGCGTGCTCTCGCCGACGATCAGCCGCCGCGTCTCGACCTCTCGCGCCTCGGCGTCTAGGCCCCCGAGGTCGACCAGCGCCCAGGCGCGCGCCGGGTGCGGTTGGATCCACTGCACGGGTTCGCCGGCCACCTCGCCGAACACCGTGCGCAGGCTCTCTTGGCGCTGCATCACCTGGCCCAGGGCGTCGAACAAGGCGCGCCGGTCGAGCGGTCCTTCGACCTCCATGGCAGCGGGCATGTTGTACGCGCTCGACCCCGGCTGCAGGCGGTCGAGGAACCACAGGCGCTGCTGGGCGAACGAGACCGGCGGCGGCACTTCGGGAACGCCGCGAGCGTCACGCGCCAACGGCTCGATCGGTGCCAGCGCGGCGGCACCGTCGCCACCGGCCTGCAATTGCTGCAGGCGGCGCGCCAGGGCGGCGACGGTCGGCGCCTCGAACACCGCTCGCACCGGCAGCTCGACGGCCAGCTGCTGGCGCAGGCGCGACACGACCTGCGTCGCCATCAGCGAGTGACCGCCGAGTTCGAAGAAGTTGCTCTGCCGTCCCACGGCCTCGACGCGCAGGACCTCGATCCAGACACTGGCCACCAGCTCTTCGATCGGCGAGCGCGGCGACTCGAGCACAACCTCGGGCCCGGCCTCGAGCGGTCGATTCGTCAACGTGCGGCGATCCACCTTGCCGCTCGGCGTCAAGGGGAACTCGTCGATCACCAGGATCTGTGCCGGTACGAATTGCGCCGGCAGCGTGCCGCTCAGTTCGGCGCGCAGGCGATCGGGCTGCAGTGCCGGCCCATTGTCGGCCGCGGGCTCGTTCTCTCGGCGGCCCTCCCGCGGATCCGCGTTCGACGTGACGTAGGCCACAACCCGCGCTGAGCGACTGCCGGCGTCACGCACCAGGGCGACCGCCTGGCGTACCGCCGGCAGCGCTTCGAGCGCCGCCTCGATCTCGCCCAGCTCGATGCGGAAGCCGCGCACCTTCACTTGGTGGTCACGGCGGCCCAGGCACTCCAACTGGCCGTCGGCGCGCCAGCGCGCCAGGTCGCCGGTGCGGTACAGACGCGCACCAGCCTCGGCAAGCACACCAGCCTCGGCTGCAAAGGCATGCGGCACGAAGACCGACGCCGTCTTGCCCGGGCGCCCCAGGTAACCCCGCGCCAGACCGTCGCCGCCCAGGTACAGCTCGCCCGGAACGCCGGGCAACTGCAGCCGGCCCTCGGCATCGACGACATAGGCCTTACTACCCGCCAGGACGCGACCAACCCGCATCTGCTCGACGTCCGGCGGCACGCGGTAGGCCGTCGAATAGGTGGTGTCTTCCGATGGGCCGTAGAGGTTCCACAACTCCGGCGCGGGTCGGTTCTCGGCCGCGGACTGCGCGCTGATGGCACGGATCAAGCTCACCGCCAGTGGCTCGCCCGCCAGGTTGACCACGCGCACCGACGGCGGCAGCGGCGCCACCGCCAACAACTCGGTGACCACCGAGGGTACGCTGTTGACCAGCGTCACCCGCGACGCCGCCGGCAGCGACGGCAAGGACAGCGCGTCCTGGGCCAGCACCACGCAGCCGCCGTACGACAGCGGTGCAAACACCTCGAACACCGAGATGTCGAAGCTCGCCGAGGTCGCGGCCAGCACGTGGTCGAGGTGACGTCCGTACGTCTTCACCGACCACCGCAGCAACTGAAGCGCCGCGCCGTGACGGATCACCACGCCCTTGGGTCGACCGGTGGAACCGGAAGTGTAAATCACGTAGGCGGCAGCGTTTACATCCCGTGCAGAGACACTCTCCAAAGAGGTGCCCAAAGAGATACCAGTCGATTCCCGAGAGGTACTCGCCAATGGCTCCAGGACTTCGACCGTACCGGTGAACTCGGCCGATAGCAGCCCAACGGTGGCGGGCTCGGCCAGCACGACGGCGGCATCGCTGTTTTCGATCAGCCAGCGCAGACGCTCAGCGGGATAGGCTGGATCGAGCGCCACATAGACGGCGCCGCGGCGCAGCACGGCGAGCAGGGCCGCCGGCAGCCGAGACGTGCGCCGCAAGCAAACGCCCACGCGGGGTTCGGGACCAGCGTCCAGCAGGTGACGGTCCAGGCGCGCGGCGATGCGGGCGGACTCTCGCTCCAGCTCGCGGTAGCTCAGGTGCACCCGGCCGGCGACCAGCGCGACGCGCTCGGGCACCACTTCGGCCTGGGCCAGGAAGGGCTCGTGCAGACCCGTGAACTCGTGCAGGCCCTCCGGCAGCCGTGCAGCCTCCCCCACCCACTCGACCAGCAACTGGTGCCGCTCCGACGGCGCGTGCAGCGGCAGTTCGTGCCATGGACCCTCGGGCTCCGCCGCCACCGCGCGCAGCAAGCGGCCGAAGCTGTGCAGCCAGCGCTGCACGGTGGTGCGGTCGTAGAGGTCGGCGTTGTACAGGACGCCACCCCCTAAACCACCTTCATTCAAGCCACCTTCATTGGAGGTCCCGGCGCCAGCACCGGCGCCAGTACCGGCGCCGCCGGTACCTACCGCCTCGGTCATCATCCACATCTGCTCGAACTGCACCGCCGGCTCGCCCGGCTCGTCCAGCCAGCGGTCGATCGGTTGCCACACGGCCTCACCGGCCTCCAGCCGGGTGCGCGGCAGGTTCTGCAGCGCCGCCATCACCTGGAACAGCGGTGGTCGCGACAGGTCGCGCTGCGGCGCCAGCTCGTCGACCAGGCGCTCGAAGGGCACGTTCTGCCGCGAATAGGCTTCCAGCGTGCGCTCGCGCAGCTGGCGTAGCAAGGCACCATAGGTCGGCGCCGACGCCAGGTCACCGCGCAGCACCAAGGTGTTGACGAAGAAGCCGATCAGCCCTTCCAACTCGACGCGGTCGCGGCCCGCCGACGGGGTGCCGAGAGTGATGTCGCGACCGCCGCCGAGGCGTGCCAGCAGTACCTGCAGCGCCGCCAGCAGCGCCATGAACAGCGTCGCGCCCTGCGCCTGGGCATAGACGCGCAGCGGCTCGATCACCGACGCCGGCAGCTCGATCGGCACGTTGCCACCACGGCTGGTGGTGACCGGCGGATAGGGACGGTCGGTGGGCAGCTGCAGCGGCTCGACTCCGCCCAGGCGCTGGCGCCAGGCATCGACCTCGACCTCCAGCGCTTCGCCCTGCAAGCGTCGGCGCTGCCAGGACGCGTAGTCGGTGTACTGGATGGGCAGCGGTGGCAGGATGCCCTGTGCCGTCGCACTCGTGGCATCTGCCAGGGCTCGACCAGCGGCCCGCTCCTGGAAGGCACCGTAGAGCGTACTCAACTCGCGCACCAGGATGCCCATCGACCAGCCGTCGGTGACGATGTGGTGCTGCACCAGCTGCACCACGTGCTCGCGCGGGCCGAGGCGCAGCAACTGCGTGCGCTGCAGCGGGCCACGCCGCAGGTCGAAGGCACGAATACGGAAGGCGCGCACCAGGGCGCCGACGTGGGCTCGCAAGCCGGTGTCTGAAGTCGCAGAACGAGCCGCGAGGCCGCTGAGGTCGACCAGTGGCCAGCCGGCGTCCACGTCTTGCGGCCGTCGTACCCCTTGCCGGGGTTCGCCGTCGCGCTCCTCGAACACCGTGCGCAGGCTCTCGTGACGGCGCACCAGGGCGGCCAGGGCCGCCGACAACGCCGATATGTCGAGCGCGCCTTCGACGCGCAGCGTCGAGTCGAGGTGGTAGGCGGGTGAGCCGGGCAGCAGCTCTTCGAGGAACCACAAGCGACGCTGCGCGAAGGACAGCGGCGGCGGCTCGACGGGCAGGCCGTCGGCGTCGCGTGGCAGCGGCACCAGCGGTTCGGAAGTCGGAGCCGACGCCCCCGCCCGCGCCTGCTGCTCGGTCTCGACCTTGAGGGCCAGCGCGGCAACGGTCGGCGCCTCGAAGAGCACGCGCACCGGCAACTCGACGCCGGCTTGCTGGCGCAGACGCGCGACCACCTGGGTAGCGAGTAGCGAGTGGCCACCGAGTTCGAAGAAGTTGCGCTGCCTCGGCACCAGCTCCAGCCCCAGCACCTCGGCCCAGATGCCCGCCACCAGGGTCTCCATCGGCGTCACCGGCAGCTCGACGTCGTCCCCGTCGCCGACCACGTCGAGCACCAGCGCGCGCGCCGCCAGCTCCTTGCGATCGGCCTTGCCGCTCGGGGTCAGCGGCAGTTCGCCGACCACCACCACGCGCCACGGCACCAGGGCCGGCGGTAGCTCGGCGCTCAGGCGCTGGCGCAGCGCTTCGCCGAGTGGCTCCTGGAGAGCCTCACGGGCTTCGGCTTCGAGAGCAGCACCGGTCGACAGCGCCGGGATGACGAAGGCGACCAGGCGCTCGCCGGCCACCACCGCGATGGCTTCGCGCACGGTGGCGCCCTCGATCCCTTCCAGCTCGATGGCAGCCACATCGACGGGCGCCGCGGCCACCAGGGCGGCCTCGATCTCGCCCAGCTCGATGCGGATGCCGCGGATCTTGACCTGGAAGTCGATGCGGCCGAGGAATTCGATCTCACCGTCGGCGCGGTGACGGGTCAGGTCGCCGGAGCGGTAGAGACGAGAGCCGGCGGTATTGCTTCTCGTGCCGTCCGGCACGGCGGTATTGTTTCTCGTGCCGTCCGGCACGAACGATTCTGCCGTCTTCGCTGGGCGGCGCCAGTAGCCGCGCGCCAGCTGGACACCGCCGATGTGCAGCTCGCCCGGTACGCCGAGCGGCACCGGCAGGCCGTGTGCGTCGAGCAGCAGGATGCGCGTGTGCGCCACCGGGCGGCCAATCGGAATCGACGCGCTCGACACCTCGACGATGTCCGCTGTAGCAGAGGCGCAGTGGTGGTAGGTGACGTCGACCGCCGCCTCGGTGGGGCCGTAGAGGTTGTGCAGGCCACGCGTGAAAGCGCCTTCCGGCGACGCTGAATTCTTCCACACCGAGTGCGTCCAGTGCGGCAGGCGCTCTTGCAAGCGCACGGCCAACGGCGCCGGCAACGCTTCACCACTGGTCACCACCCGTCGCAGCGAGCGACAGACCGGCAGCTCGGGCTCCTCGGCGAAGACCTGCAGCAGCGACGGCACGAAGTGCAGCGTGGTCACCGAGCGACGCTGGATCAGGCGTGCCAGGTAGGCGGGATCGCGATGCCCGCCAGGCTTGGCGAGCACCAGGGGAACGCCTTCGAGCAGCGGCCAGAAGAACTCCCACACCGAGACGTCGAAGCTGGCCGGCGTCTTCTGCAGCACCACATCGCCGGCACCCGTCGGATCAGCGGTCAGCCGGTAGGCACTCTGCATCCACAACAGGCGGTTGCAGATGGCACGATGGCTGTTCATGGCGCCCTTCGGCTTGCCGGTCGAGCCCGAGGTGAAGATCATGTAGGCCAGGTTGTCTGGAGAGACGTCTTCCGAAGGTACTTCTGAGAACGGCCCATCTGGAGCAGCATCTCCGACCAGTTCGACCCCATCTCCGACCAGCTCGACCCCGCCCGCCGGCAGCAAGTGCAGCACGCGACCGCCGGCCGCGCTGGCCGCGGCTTCCAGCTCCGGCGACGTGCCCGGGCGCGTCACCAGCAGGCCCGCGATGCCAGGCTCAGGGCCGGCGGACCCCGAGGCCGCCCACGCATCTTCGAGCATGAAGGCCAGACGTTCGGCCGGATAGTCCGGGTCGAGCGGCACATAGGCGGCGCCAGCTTCGAGCACGCCGAGCAGCGCCACCATCAACTCGATCGAGCGCTCGACGCACACCGCCACCAGTACGTCCGGCCCGGCGCCCAGCGTGCTCAGGCATCGAGCCAGCTCACCGGCCCGTCGACGCAGCTCGCCGAAGCTCAGCCAGTGACGACCACGACTGACAATGGCGACGTCTTCGAGACCAGCGGCGCGCGCGGCAATGCGCGCGTGCAGCAACGGCGGTGCGAGGTCGTCCGTAGCCAAGAGCTGGGGTGCGTCGGGATCCGGTGGATCGTTCCATTCGACCAGCAATTGGTGCCGCTCGGCGGCGCTGGATAGTGGCAGCTCGTGCCACGGCCGCGACGGCTCGACGACCACCGCTGCCAGCAGGCGGCCAAAGGCGTCGGCCCAGCGCTGGGCGGTGGTGGCATCGAAGAGGTCGGCGTTGTAGTTCAGACCACCACCGATGCCAATCCCGTCCGGCTCGTCCGGCAATTCGTTGAGCATGAACATCAGCTCGAACTGGGTGCTCGCCTGACCGGTGGCGAGCGGCTCCCAGGTCACCTCGCCGATCTCCAGCGCACTGCTCGGTACGTTCTGCAACGACAAGAGCACCTGGAACAGCGGCGAGCGCGACAGGTCGCGCTGCGGTGACAGCTCGTCGACCAACCGCTCGAAGGGAATGCTCTGATAGGTGTAGGCCTCGAGCGTGCGCTCGTGCACCTGCGTCAGCAAGGCACCGAAGCTCGGTGCCGCCGCCAGGTCGGCACGCAGCACCAGCGTGTTGAGGAATAGGCCGATCAGCGGCTCCAGCTCGACCTTCTCGCGGCCAGCGATCGGCGTGCCTACGGTGATATCGCGACCGCCGCTGAGCCGTGCCAGCAGGATGTCGACGCTGGCGAGCAGAGCCATGAAGAGGGTGACACCCTGCTGGCGCGCCAGCTCGAGCAGCGGTCGTGCGGTGGCGACCGGAATGCGGATCGGTACCGCACCACCACGGCTGGTGGCGACCGGAGGCCGCGCCCGATCCGGCACCAGCTCCAACGGACTGACGCCGGTCAGGCGCTCGCGCCAGTAGTCGACCTGCGTCTCCAGCACCTCGCCCTGCAGTACGCGTCGCTGCCAGGCGGCGTAGTCGGGATACTGGATCGGCAGTTCGGGCAGGGTCGGTTCCGACTCCGCATTCCGATCCTGGAACGCCTGGTAGTGCATGCTCAGTTCACGCACCAGCAGGCCCATGGACCAGGCGTCCGTCACGATGTGGTGCAGCACCAGCTCGGCCACGTGCTCCTCGGGGCCCAAGCGCAGCAGCAGGGTGCGCAGCAAAGGTCCGTTGCGCAGATCGAAGGGCGCCAGCGCGCACGACCGCACCAGGACGTCGACCAGCGAGGTGCGCTCCGTGGCCAGGTTCTCGGCTTCCAGGCGGCTCAGATCAACTACCGGCCAGCGATGGCGGCCGGGCAGCTGCACCACCTGCACCGGCACTCCACTGGCTTGCGCTGGCACACCACTGGCTTGCGCCGGCACACCACTGGCTTGCGCCGGCACACCACTGGCGCCCCCGTCGGCAGACCGCCCGGCCTGCGGTTCGTAGAAGTGCGTGCGCAGGCTCTCGTGGCGCCCGACCAGGGCGCTGAGCGCGCCGTCCATGGCCGCCATGTCGAGGTCGCCGCGCACGCGCAGCGCGGTCGGCAAGTGGTAGGCCGGCGAACCTGGGGTCAGCTGCTCCAAGAACCAGAGGCGCTGCTGCGCGAAGGACAGCGGCGGTGGCTCCAGCGGCAGTCCGTCGGCGTCGCGCGGCACCGGTCGCAGCGGGATAGTGGGAATTCCCGCGTCGTGCTGCTGCAACTCCGCGACCGCCGCCGCCAGCGTCAGCACGGTGGAATTCTCCATCACCGTGCGTAGCGGCACCTCGACGCCGGCCCGGTCGCTGAGGCGGTTGCTCAAGCGGGTGGCGAGCAGCGAATGGCCACCGAGGGCAAAGAAATCTGCACGCAAGCCGACGTCCTCGAGCCCGAGCACTTCGGCGAAACTACCCGCCACCAGCTCCTGGACTGGCGTGCGCGGTCGCTCGTCGGCGGCGCCCTCGTCGACCGGCGGCGGCAGGGCCGCCAGCGCCTTGCGGTCGGTCTTGCCATTGGGCGACAGCGGCAGCGCGTCGAGCGGCACGAAGCTGGTCGGGATCATGTAGGACGGCAGCTTCTGCCCAGCCAACTCGGCCATCGACTTGGTCAGGCGTTGCAGACCGTTGGCCTCGCCAGGTGGCAGATCACGCACAAAGTACGCGACCAGCCGCTGGGCACCGGGGGCGTCCTCACGCACCAGCACCGCGATGTCACGCACCTCTTCGTGACGGTCGAGCACGGACTCGATCTCGCCCAGCTCGATGCGCAGGCCGCGCAGCTTGACCTGGTGGTCGGCGCGGCCGAGGAAGTCCATGTCGCCGTCGGGCAGGTAGCGCACCAGGTCGCCGGTGCGGTAGATGCGCGCGCCGGCGGGCGTGGTGCCGGTGCCAGCGTAGGGGTGCGGCAAGAAGCTCTGGGCGGTACGCGCCGGTCGTCTATGGTAGCCGCGCGCCAGGCCGATGCCGCCGACGTAGAGCTCCCCGGTGACGCCGATCGGCACCGGCATACCGATGCCACCTTCGTGGGCGCGTCCGAACAGGTGGATGTCGCTGTTGTCGAGCGCACGGCCGATGCTCGGCAGGCCGACTTCACCGGTTTCTTCCGAGAAGGGCGGCACGGGCACCGCGGTGCAGGTCACCGAGTATTCGGCGGGGCCGTAGTGATTGTAAGCGATGAACACCGCCGACGGATCGGGACGCCGGCGCAGGCGGTCGGCGCCGATGATCAGCGCGCGCGCCGCAAGCCGAGGGTCGACGTGGTCGGGCTCGGCCATCACGCCCTCGGCCAGCGGCACCATCAGGTACGGCAAGGTGATGCGCTCGCATCGCCACCAGTCGAGCATGCCGGGCGACGACACCCGCGTGTCGGCGTTCGGAATGTGCACCGAAGCACCGGCCGCCAGGTACGGCCACAACTCCCAGATGGCGGCGTCGAAGGCCGGGCTGGCGACCTGCGTCGCGCGGTCGTCGGGCGTGACGTCATAGTAGCGCTGGTGCCAGCGCACCAGGTTGCTGAGGCCGGCGTGCGGCGTCTGCACGCCTTTCGGCTTGCCGGTCGAGCCCGAGGTGTAGACGACGTAGGCGAGGTTGGACGGTGCTAGGTTGACGGGCGCCAGCGATACCTCGGGGGCCGCCATGCCAGAACCAGCACCGGTACCAGCACTCGCTTCGACACGCGACCATTGCGTGTCCAGGCACAGCGCCTGGGCCTGCGCCGGCACCAGGTGACGGTTCTCGGACTCAGTGAGCACGATCGGTGCCGCCGCGTCCTCGATCTGGAACGCCAGGCGCTCCGGCGGGTGCGCCGGATCCAGGCCGAGATAGGCGGCCCCGGCCTTGAGCACGGCCAGACAGGCGGTCACTCGCTCCAGGCTCTCGCGCCCGAGCACCAGCGCCACCAAAGCGTCGGGACGCACCCCGGCGTGCTCGCGCAAGTAGCGCGCCAGGCGGTTGGCGCGCGCGTCCAGTTCGCCAAAGCTGAGCACACCCGCGTCGCCACTGACCGCGACCGCGTCGGGACGCAGCCGGGCATGCTCGGCGACCTGCTCGTGTGCATGGGGCACGCGCGGACCGCTGACGGCGTCGTGATCGATGGCGGTGTCGTTCCATTCGAGCGCCGTTTGCAGCTGCTGCGCGCGGGTGAGCAGCGGCAGGCGCGACGGCGTCACCTCCGGCATCGCCAGCAGGCCATCCACCAGCACCCGGAAGTGCTCGGCCATGCGCTGGGCCGAGGTGGCGTCGAACAGGTCACGGCGGAACTCGAGCACGCCCTGGAAGGCGTCCGGGGCGTCGCCCAGAGTCAGCGTCAGGTCGAAGCGAGCGGTACCCTGGTCGCCAAACAGCGGCTCCAGGCGCAGGCCCGGCAGCTCCAGTTCCTGGCGACGACGCTCGGTGGTGCTCTGCAGCGCGAACAAGACCTGGAACAGCGGGCTGTGGCTCAGGCTGCGCTGCGGCTGCAACTCCTCCACCAGCCACTCGAAAGGCACATCCTGGTGCTGGAAGGCTTGCAGCACCAGTTCGCGCACACGCTCGAACAGCGCCTTGCCGGAGTCCAGATCCCCGAGTTCGACACGGTGCACCAGCGTGTTGACGAAGAAGCCGATCAGCGGTTCCAGCTGACGCAAGCGGCGGCCGGCGATGGTCGAACCCACGGCGACATCCGACTGGCCCGTGTAACGCGACATCAGCAGCTGGAACGACGCCAGCAACAGCATGAAGGGCGTCGCCTCCAGCTCCTGGGCGCGCTGGCGCAGTCGGGCACTCAGGGCTTCGCTCAGCTGCACCGGCACGACACCACCGCGGTTGCTCGGCGTCGCCGGATAGGGGCGATCGGTGGGCAATTCGAGCACCGCCGGCAGGGGCGTCAGGCGCTGACGCCAGTACTCCATCAGCTTCTCGCGCCGCTCGCCGGTCAGCCAGCCGCGCTGCCACTCGGCGAAGTCGGCATACTGGATCTCGAGCGGTGGCAGGGCTGGGGGTTGCTGCTGATGGAAGGCGGTGTAGAGCGCCGCCACCTCGCGCACCAGCACACCGGCGGACCAGCCGTCGGAGATGATGTGGTGCATGTTGAGCAGCATGCCGTGGTCATCAGGGGCGACACGGATCAGGGTGGCGCGCAGCAGCGGGCCGTTGCTCAGATCGAAGGGGCGGCGGCCATCGACGATGGTCAGGCGGCGCAGCTCGGCGGCTCGCGGATCGCCCGCCAGGGCGCTCAGGTCGACCAGTGGCAGGAAAGCGCGGCGCGGTGGCGCGACAACCTGCAGCAGACCGGACTCCCCCTCCTCGAAGGTTGTGCGGAACACCTCGTGTCGCTTGATCAGCGCATCCAGGACGCGCCGCAACTCGGCGGTGCGTAGGTCGCCCTTGAGACGCACCGGCAGCGGCACGTTGTAGACCGCGCTGGTGGGATCGAAGCGGTAGAGGAACCACAGTCGCCACTGCGCGAACGAGCTCAGGAACCGGTTGCCGTCCCCTTGCTGCTCAGTCTGCCGACGGCGCGCGCTGACCGGGATCGTGTCCGTCTTGGTCTTGGCGGCGGCCCGCTGGCGCAGCTTCTCCTGCAGCAGCTTCTGCTTGGCCGGCGACAGCTTGGAGATTTTGCCGAGCATTCCCCCCGATCCGCCTTGCGTCAAGACTCACCTCCCTCGTCGTCGCCTTCGCTCAGCAACAACGCCTCTTCGTCCGACAAGTCTTCCAGCTCCGCCAGCAACGCCTGCAACTCTTCGTCCTCTTCCCCTTCCAGCTGGGCCTCCCAGATCGCCGCCGCCATGGTCTCGAGCACCGGTGCCTGGAAGACCGCGCGCAGTTCCAGATCAACGCCGAAAGTGTCGCGCACGCGCGACAGCAGACGTGTGAGCAAGAGAGAGTGCGCACCGAGTTCGAACAAGTTATCGTAGACCCCTACCTGGTCGATTTCCAGAATTTCTTGCCACAATTCGGCGAGCGATTCCTCGACCGGGTTGCGCGGCGCCACGTACTCGCGGCCGCCCGAAGCGTCCGGCGCCGGCAGTGCCTTGCGGTCCACCTTGCCGTTGGGGCTGACCGGCATGGCGTCCAAGATCGTGAACAGGGTCGGCACCATGTACACCGGTAGACGCTGCTGCAAGAACGTCTGCAACTGCGGGACGCGCAAGCTCTCGCCTTCCTCCAGCACCAGGTAGGCCACCAGCTGCTGTCCGCGGCCGCCCTCGACCACCATCGCCGCCGCCTCGCGCACCTGCTCGTAGGCGGTCAGAGCCTTCTCGATCTCGCCCAGCTCGATGCGCAGCCCGCGCAATTTGACCTGGAAGTCAGCGCGGCCAAGGAAATCCATGTCGCCGTCCGGCAAGTAGCGCACCAGGTCACCGGTGCGGTAGATGCGCGCGCCCGCCGGGATCGAGCCACGGCCAGCGAAGGGATGCGGCAGGAAGCTCTGCGCCGTGCGCGCCGGCCGCCGGTGGTAGCCGCGCGCCAGGCCGGCGCCGCCGACGTAGAGTTCACCCGTGACGCCGACGGGCACCGGCTCGACACCGCCCGCGGGCGTCGGCGCCAGCAGGTGGATGTCGCTGTTGTCGAGCGCTCGGCCGATGCTCGGCAGCTCCTTGCCACCGGCCGGAATGCGGCCCTCGGCATGCACCGGCACCGCGGTACAGGTCACCGAGTACTCGGCCGGACCGTAGTGGTTGTAGGCGGTGAAGACGGCGTCCGGCGACGCTCGGCGACGCAGGCGGTCGGCACCGATGATCAGCGCGCGCACCGCCAGGCGCGGATCCTTGTGCGCCTCCTCGGCCATCACGCCCTCCGCCAGCAGCACCATGAGGAACGCCAGCGTGATGCGCTCGCGCCGCCACCAGTCGACCATGCCGGTCGACGACAAGCGCGTCTCGCCGCTCGGGATGTGCACCGACGCACCAGCCGCCAGGTACGGCCACAGCTCCCACACTGCGGCGTCGAAGGCCGGGCTGGCGATCTGGGTAGCACGGTCGTCGCGGGTCACGCCGTAGTAGCGGCAGTGCCAGCGCACCAGGTTGGAGAGGCCAGCGTGCGGCGTCTGGACACCCTTGGGACGGCCGGTCGAGCCGGAAGTGAAGACGACGTAGGCCAGGTTGTCGGCCGACACCCGCGGCACCTCGTCCAGCGGTCGCGCCGCCGGCAGATCGCTGTCGACCTTCCACCAGTGGCTGTCCAGGCACAGGGTCTCGTAGCCCTCGGGCAGCTGGCCGGCGATCGACGCCTCGGTGAGCACCAGAGCTTGCTCCAGGTCTTCCAGCTGCAGAGCCAGGCGCTGCGGCGGGTGCGTCGGGTCGAGCGCGGCGTAGGCGGCGCCCGTCTTGAGCACCGCCAGACAGGCGATCGGCCGCTCGGGCGAATCGCGGCGCAGGCACAGCGGCACCACCGACTCCGGGCCGATGCCACGGCCGCGCAGGTAGCGCGCCAGGCGCTCGGAGCGCTCGTGCAGGGCGCCGTAGCTGAGCGCCCCCGCGTTGGCTGACGCCGGGAGCGGTCCCAACGCAGGCGACAGCTCGGACGAAGGCTCCCAGCTGACCGCGACGGCGTCCGGACGCGCCAGCGCCTGCGCGGTCACCAGCTCGTGCACCGGCGGCTCGTCCCATACATCCGGCCCGACGGCGCTGTCGTTCCATTCGTGAATCGCGGCCAGGCGCTCGGCGTCGGTGAGCAGCGGCAGGCTGTCGTAGGCGCGCTCGGGCTCGGCCAGCGCCGCCTGCACCAGCACGTGCAGATGACGCACCATGCGCTGCACGGTGGTGCGATCGAAGAGACCGTCGTTGTACTCGGCGGAGCCCGCGAGGACCGGCCGGCCATCCTCGCTGCCGCCCTCGTTGAGGGTCAGGGTGAGGTCGAATTTGGCCGTGCCGGTGGCGGCCTGCAAGCCCTCGATCTTCAAGCCCGGCAGTTCCAGACGGCCGGCGGGAGTGTTCTGCAGCGCGAAGACGACCTGGATCATTGGCGCCCGGCTGACGTCACGGTCGCGGCTCATCGCCTCCACCAGGCGCTCGAAGGGCACGTCCTGGTGCGCATAAGCGTCGAGCGTGACGTCGCGCACCCGGCGCACCAGTTCCAGCAAGCCGGGAGCTGCTTCATCCGCCGCCGGGCGCAGGTCGCCGCGCAGCATCAGCATGTTGACGAAGAAGCCGATCAGGCCCTCGATCTCGGCACGGTTGCGACCGGCGACAGGGGAGCCGAGCAGCATGTCGCGCTGGTTGGCGTAGCGGCCGAGCAGCACCTGGAAGAGCGTCAGCAGGACCATGAAGGGCGTGGCGGTGAGCTGACGGCACAAGCGCGTCAAGCCTTCGGGGCGCGGCCACTCGAAGAGCACGCGGTCGCCGCTGACGTCGACATCCGCCGTGCGCGGACGGTCCATCGGCAGTTCGAGCGCGCGCGGCACACCTTCCAGGCGGCCTTGCCAGTGCTCCAGCTCGGCCTCCAATGCTTCGCCTTGCAGCCAGTCGCGCTGCCAGACGGCAAAGTCAGCGTACTGCAACGACAGGGGTTCGAGCACGCTGGCGGGCTCGGGGGCGTCTGGATCCTCGGCGCGGCGTAAGAAGGCACGGTAGAGCGCCACCAGTTCGCGCACCAGGATGCCGGTCGACCAGCCGTCCCCGACGATGTGGTGGAAGCCGGCAAGCAACGCCTGATCTTCAACAGCCAGCTCGACCAGCACAGCGCGGAACAGTGGTCCACGCCGCAGGTCGAAGGGCAAGCGTGCCTGCGCTTCCACCAGGCGCTGCAGCTCGGCGGCGCGCGCCACTGCCGTCAGGGCCCGCAGATCGAGTCGCGCCAGCGCCAGCGACTCGGCCGGGTGGATGCGCTGCTGCGGCGCCCCCGCTACCTCGACGAAGGTGACGCGCAACGCCTCGTGGCGACGGCGGATCTCGTCTAGCGCCAGCGCCAGGGCTCGGCGATCGAGTCGACCGCGTAGGCGCAGTGAGGCGGGAATGTTGTAGAGCGGGCTGCCCGGGATCAGGCGGTCGAGGAACCACAAGCGCTGCTGACCAAAGGACACCGGCAGCGTCGAACCGTCGCGCGGCAGCGCCCGCATCGGCGGCACGGCTCCCCCAGCGGCCCCGCCCACCCCAGCGCCCGCGGCCCGCTCGGCCTGGCGAGCTTCGACCGCCGCCGCCAGCTCGGCCAGCACCGGCGCCTCGAAGACCACGCGCACCGGCAACTCGACCGCCAGCTGTTCGCGCAAACGCGACACCAGCTGCGTGGCGAGCAGGGAGTGCCCGCCGAGTTCGAAGAAGTTGGCGCGCCGTGGCACCTCGGGCACCGCCAGCAAGTCCGACCAGACGCCCGCGATCAGCTGTTCCATCGGCGACGCCGGCAGCTCCTGGTCGCCCGTCAGGACGACCGCCGGCAGCGGCAGCGCCGCCAGGAAGCGGCGGTCGACCTTGGCGCTGGAGGTCAACGGCAACTCCTCGAGCACGGCGAGCAACGCCGGCACCATGTAGGCCGGCAAGCGCTCGCCCAGCCAGGCACGCAGCTCGCTTGGCTCGATTTCGATCCCGCCCTCCTCCTCGACCGGCGCAGTATCGGAGGACCCGATCTGCAGCGCGACGTAGGCGACCAGTTGCGCGGGTGCGGTGTCCTCCACCTTGGGCACCACGACGCCGGCACGCCGCACCGCCGGATGCGTCTCCAGCACCGCCTCGATCTCCTCTAGCTCGATGCGGAAGCCGCGGATCTTGACCTGGTGATCAATGCGGCCGAGGTATGCGACCGTGCCGTCCGGACGCCAGCGGACCAGGTCACCGGTGCGGTAGAGACGGTCCCCGGCACGGGACATCGACAAGGTCGCTGTGCAGGAAACCGGCGTCAAGGGATCCGGCACGAAGACCTCGGCCGTGCGCGCCGGCTGGCCGAGGTAACCACGCGCGACGCCGGCACCCCCGATCGCCAGCTCACCGGCGGCGCCGGCGGGCTGTGGCTCGAAGCCCGGGCCGAGGACGCGCAGCGCGGCGCCGGGCAACGGGCGACCGAGGTGCACAGCCGTGCCGGTCATGCGCGCGGCGGTGGCGTCGACGGTGGTCTCGGTCGGTCCATAGACGTTGACGCCGGTCAAAGCCGTGCCCGCAAGCTTGCTTCCCGAAAGCCGGCGCCACAGCTCCGGCGTCACCGCTTCACCACCCACCAGCAGGCGGCGGCTGGGACCGCGCTGCAACTCGGCGAGCGCCGGCCCGAGTGCCGTCAGCTGACTGGGCGTGGCGTCGACGGCCTGCAGACCACCATGCTGTAGCCACGCTGCCCAGGCACGCGGCTCCAGGCGGTCAGCCTCGTCGACCAGGTAGAGGGTGTGGCCGTCGGCCAGCTGTAGCCACTGCTTGACCGAGGCGTCGAAGGCGACGGAAGCGTTGAGCCCGACGCGCAGGCCCGCGCCGTCGCCAGCCGCCGCTACGGGTATCCCTGCCCCGTCGCGCGCCAGGCCGGCATAGACGGCCGCGCGCAGGGCCGTGCGTAGAAAGTCGAGACCGCCGTGGCGTACCATCACGCCCTTGGGACGGCCGGTAGAGCCCGAGGTGTAGAGCACGTAGGCCAGCTGGTACGGAGAGCTCACCGGCACGACAGCCGAGGCGAGCGGCAACGGTGCCAAGCCAGCAAGGGCGCGGCGGTCGTCGAGCACGACGGCGGGCGCGGCTTCGTCCAGCACCTGGCGACGTCGTTCCTCGGGCCAGCCGGGCTCCAGCGGCACATAGGCGGCGCCGGCGGCAAGCACGCCGAGCAGTGCCACCATTAGCTCCGGCGAACGCTCGAGGCTGATGGCGACCAGCGGTTCACGGTGGCTCTGCGCCTCTTGCGCCCGGCGCTCCGCGATCTGCCGGGCAAGCTGCCGAGACAGGGCCGCGGCCCGACCGGCGGTGGCGGCGAAGCTGAGGTGGTGGTGACGGTGCACCAGGGCGACGGCGTCGGGACGGGCGGCGGCAGCAGCGAAGAAAGCGGCGGGCCAGGACTCGAAGCCGCTCGTGGTGGCGATGCCAGGCTCGGCAGGTGACGCGACGTCGTTCCATTCCCTCAGCGTCTGGTGCCGCTCGGCCGGAGCCAGCAGTGGCAAGGCGCTCACGTCGGTCTGCGGCGCCGCCGCCAGCTCCACCAGCAAGCGACCGAGACCGGCTTGCAGGCGCCGCGCGGTGGTGGCGTCGAAGAGATCGCTGTTGTAGCCCAGACGGCCGCTCCAGCGCGTTTCGCCCGCCCCGATTGGCGCCCCAGCTGGCGTCTCGGTTGGCGTCTCGGCGAGGTTCCAGATCAGCTCGAACTTGGTCTGCCGGTTCTCCACCTCGAACGGGCGCAGCTCCAGCTGGTCGAGTTCCAGGCCCTCGACCGGCGTGTTCTGCAGCACCAGCATGACCTGGAACAGCGGCGTGCGCGCCAGGTCGCGCTCGGTCTGCACTTCGTCGACCAGACGCTCGAAGGGCACGTCCTGGCGGGCCAGTGCTTCCATCGCCCGCTCGCGTGCCTGGCGCAGCAGCGCCGCGCCGCTCAGCGCACGGCCGTCCTCGGTCAGCTGGCCGCGGAAGACCAGCGTGTTGATGAAGAAACCGATGAGCGGTTCGATCTCGGCGCGCGTACGGCCGGCGATCGGACTGCCGATGCTGACGTCGGAGGCGCGGCTGAAGCGACCGAGCAGCAGTTGCAGCGCCGCCAGCAGCACCATGAACGGCGTCGCCCGGAAGTCACCGCTCAGGCGGCCGAGGGCCGCGCTTGCCGCGCCGTCGAGGGAGATCGGCAGCCAGGCGCCGCGCGTGCTCAGCCGCGGCGGGCGCGGCCGATCGGTCGCCAGGCTGAGCGGTTCGGCGCCGCGCAGACGCTCCCGCCAGTAGCCGAGCTGCTCGTCGAGCACCGGACCTTCGAGGTAGCGGCGCTGCCAGACGGCGTAGTCGGCGTACTGGAGCTCCAGCTCGGGCAGCTCGGGCACCGTACCCTCGCCGCCGACGGCCACTTCGCGAGCGTAGAGCGCACCCAGCTCGCGCACCAGAATGCCCATCGACCAGGCATCGCTGACGATGTGGTGCATGCTGCCGACCAGGACGTGATTCTCAGGGCTCTCGGTGATGACCACGGCGTGCAGCAGCGGCGCGCGGCCGAGGTCGAAGGGACGCTCGACCTCGCGGCGCGCCAGGCGGTCGGTCTCGGCGGCGCGTTCCCCGTCGTGCAGGCGGCCGAGGTCGAGGCAGCTCCACTGCCGCGCCAGCTGCCGGCGTGCCGCCGACGGCCGGGAGATCACCTGCGCCGGCTGGCCGTCGCGGCTGACAAAGTGGCTGCGCAGGGTCTCGTGGCGGCGCACCACGCCGACCATGGCGGCGAACAGCGCACCGCGATCGAGCACGCCGTCGAGACGCAGAGTCACGGGCACGCTGTACAGTGCTCCCCCGTCGGGCAAGTCGTCGAGCAGCTGGTCGAGGAACCACAGGCGTTGCTGTGCGAAGGACAGCGGCAACGGTTCCGACACCTCGCCGCTCCAGGTTCGAGGCTGTGGCTCGGGCGGCGGCACGCGCACGGCACCGGCGGCGCGACCTTCGTCGGTCGCCCGCGTCACCACCGCCGCCAGGCCAGCGACGGTCGGATTCTCCATCACCGCGCGCAGCGAGATCTCGACGCCTGTCGCCTGTTCCAACCGGTTGTTGAGACGGGTGGCAAGCAACGAGTGGCCGCCCAGGGCGAAGAAGTCGGCGTGACGACTGACACCCGCGACACCGGCACCCTCGAGGCCCAGCAGCTCGACGAACAGCGCCGCCACCTGTTCTTCGACAGCCCCGCGCGGCGGCTCGTCGACTTCACCACCGGCGCCAGCACCCAGCGATGCTGGCGCCGGCAGCGCGGCCAGCGCTTTGCGGTCCACCTTGCCGTTGGGGCTCAGCGGCAAGGCTTCGAGCAGCTCCCAGGCCACCGGCACCATGTAGGCGGGCAGCTTCTCGCGCGCCAGTTCGGTCAGCTCGGCGACCAGGCGCGTGCGCGTCGAGTCGTCGGCAAGTTGCTCCGCGTCGACCGCCAGGTAGGCGACCAGGCGCTGGACCGCCGCTTCTCCGGCGGTATCCTCGCGCACCAGCGCCGCGGCGTCGCGCACCGACGGATGGCGACTCAGCGCCGACTCGATCTCGCCCAGCTCGATGCGTAGCCCTCGCAGCTTGACCTGGAAGTCGGCACGGCCCAGGAAGTCGAGATCGCCGTCCGGCAGGGCGCGCACCAGGTCACCCGTGCGGTAGATGCGCTCGCCGACGGCCGTGCCGGCGCTGCCGGAGAACGGGTGCGGCAGGAAGCTCTGCGCCGTGCGCCCGGGACGCTGGTGGTAGCCACGTGCCAAGCCGAGGCCGCCCAGGTACAGCTCTCCGGTGACACCGATCGGTACCGAGCGGCCAATACCGGTGGCGGATGGCACGAACAAGTGGATGTCGGTGTTGTCGATGGCGCGGCCGATGGTCGGCAGGCCACTGCCGGAACGGCCGTCGCCGAAGGGCGGTACCGCCACGACGGTGCAGGTCACCGAGTACTCGGCCGGACCGTAGTGATTCATCGGTACGAACACCGCCCGGGGGTGCGGCCGACGTCGCAGGCGGTCGCCGCCCAAGATCAGCGCGCGCGCCGCCAGGTTTGGATCCGCGTGCAACGGTGACGGCTCCGGGTCGTCCGCCAGATCAGAAGCCGTGTGGCCCAGCACGCCCTCGGCCAGCACTCCCTCGGCCAGGGGTGTCATCAAGTACGGCAGCGTGATGCGCTCGCGCCGCCACCAGGTGAGCATGCCCGGGGCCGACAGGCGCGTCTCCTCGTCCGGAATGTGCACCGAGGCGCCGGCCGCCAGGTAGGGCCACAGCTCCCATACCGAAGCGTCAAAGGCCGGGCTGGCGACCTGGGTGGCGCGGTCGTCCGCGGTCACCGTGTACTGACGCTGGTGCCAGTAGGCCAGGTTGCTGAGGCCGAGGTGCGGCGTCTGCACGCCCTTCGGCTTGCCGGTCGAGCCCGAGGTGTAGACGACATAAGCCAGATTGGCCGGCGAGACCTGCACCGGCGGCAAGGCTTCCGTTCCAGTTCCAGCGGCATCGGGTGGGTCGGCGACCAGGGCCTGCCAGTCGCGATCCAGAACCACCGCCTCGACCTCCGCCGGCACAGCGTCGCGGTAGCGCATCTCGGTCAACACGATCGGCCGCCGGAGCTGGCCTTCACTCTGCTCGCCACTCTCTGGCAGCTGGGCCAGACCTTGCAGCTGGACCAGACCTTGCAGCTGGGCCAGATCTTGTAGCTGAAAAGCCAGGCGCTCGGCGGGATGCGAAGGGTCGAGCGACACGTAAGCGGCGCCCGCCTGCAACACACCCAGGCTGGCGATCACGCGCTCGGCGCTGTCCCGGCCGAGCATCAGGGCGACCAGCGACTCAGGCCCGAGACCGCGCCGGTGCAGGGACCAGGCCAGGCGGCCGGCGCGTCGCTGCAACTCACCGTAGCTGAGCACGCCACGCCCACCGGGGCCAAAGCCGCTGAGCACGACCGCGTGCGGGCGCTGCCGTGCCTGTTCCAGCGTACGCTCGTGCACCAACGGGCGGACCGGATCGCGTACCAGGGTGTCGTTCCACTCCCGTGCCAGCTGGTGCTGCTCGGCGAGGCTCAGCAGCGGCAAGCGATCCAGCGGATCTTGCGGCGACGCCAAGGCGGCTTCGAGCAGAACCCGCAGGTTGCCGAGCAGGCGCCGGACGGTGACGGCGTCGAAGAGATCGCTGTCGTACTCGGCGAGCCCCTGTAGGCGGGCAGGGCCGGCCTCACGGGCCGCGGGCACTTCCTGCAAGTTGACCGTGAAGTCGAATTTGGCGGTGCCCGTGGAGGCGGTCAGCGCCTCGATCCGCAAGTCGGGCAGCTCGAAGTCGGGCACCGGCGTGTTCTGCAACGAGAACACCGCCTGCACCAGCGGCGCGCGGCTCAGGTCTCGCCCCCCACCAGCAGCACCAGTAGCACCAGTAGCACCAGTAGCACCGACAGGACGAGCATCGGTCAGGGTCTCGACCAGGCGTTCGAAGGGTACGTCCTGGTGCGCGTAGGCGTCGAGGGTGGTTTCACGGGCACGCGCGACCAAGTGGCGCAAGCTCGGCGCCGATCCGGCCTCGTCACGGGCTTCGTCGCCGCGCAGGTCGCCGCGCAGGATCAGCAGGTTGACGAAGAAGCCGATCAGGTCCTCGGTTTCGGCCCGATTGCGTCCCGCCACCGGACTGCCGACCAGCAACTGGCGCTGGTGGCTGATACGGCCGAGCAGCCCCTGGAAGACGGCCAGCAGCACCATGAACGGGGTCGCGGCGAGCTGCCGGCACAGCTCATCCAGGCCCTCGGGCCGAGGCCACTCGAAGGGAATCAGGCCGCCTTGGAAGCGCTGGTCGGCGCCGCGTGGACGGTCCGTGGGCAGCTCCAGCGTACGCGGCACGCTGTCCAGTGCCTGCCGCCAGTGCTCGACTTCGGCATCCAGCGCCGCACCCTGCAGCCAACCGCGCTGCCAGCGGGCAAAGTCAGTGTATTGCAGTCCCAACTCGGCCAGCTCGACCCGTTTGGGCGACTCCGCCGAGGCAGCACTGAAGTGGCGGTAGAGCGCCACCAGCTCGCGCACCAGCACGCCGGTCGACCAGGCGTCGCCAACCACGTGGTGGAAGCCAGCGACCAGGGCGTGCTCGAGCGCGTCCAGAAGCACGAGCGTGGTGCGGAACAGTGGGCCACGACGCAAGTCGTAGGGACGCCGCGCGTCAGCGACGACCAGGCGGTCGAGTTCAGCTCGGCGGGCTGGCTCGGGCAGTCTCCCCAAATCGACCATGGGCAGCTCGAGCATGGGCAAGGCGGTGGTTGGAGGCGCGACGCGTTGCACTGGCTCGTCGCCGTCCAGATGGAAGGTGATGCGCAGCACGTCGTGACGCCGGCGCAGCGCGGCCAGGGTGCGCGCGAAGGCGCGGCGGTCGAGCTGGCCGAGCAGACGGAAGGAGGCCGGGATGTTGTAGAGCGCGTTGCCCGGCAGCAGGCGGTCGAGGAACCACAGGCGCTGCTGCCCGAACGAGACCGGCCAGCCCTCGGCGTCCAGGCGCGCGCGCTCGGTAGTGCTCACCGGCCGCAGGGGTAGTGCGGTGCCAACCCCGGTGATACCGGCACCGTCAATGCCGGCTTCCAGCACCGACGCCAGCTGCGCCACCGTCGGCCGGTCGAAGAGCACACGTAGCGGCAACTCGCGACCGAGAGCGGCGCGCACCTTGGCGACGACGCGCGTGGCCAGCAGCGAGTGACCACCGAGGCGGAAGAAGTCGTCCCACGGCGCCACCATCTCGACACCCAGCACATCGGCGAAGATTCCGGCCAGCACCGCCTGCATCGGCGTCAGCTCAGCAGCCCCACCTCCCACGGCCTGCAGCGCCGACGCCTCGGGCGCATAGCGCGCCGCCGCCAGAGCCTTGCGGTCGACCTTGCCGTTGGGGCTCAGCGGCAGCGCGTCGAGGGCGACGTAGGCTACCGGCACCATGTACGCCGGCAGTCGTGTCTCGAGGAAGCGGTTCAGGTTGGCGGCGAGCGCGTCGTCAGTCTCGTCCTTCAGGGTCACATCTCTGAGAGCGACATATCCGACCAGCTGTTGCAGCCGACCTCCGCCCGGCGTCTCCTCCTCGCGCACCAGCACCGCGCAGTCGACGACGTCGGGATGCTGCGCCAGCGCCGACTCGATCTCGCCCAGCTCGATGCGCAGCCCGCGCAGCTTGACCTGGAAGTCGGCGCGACCGAGGAAGTCGAGATCGCCGTCGGGCAGGGCACGCACCAGGTCACCGGTGCGGTACAGCCGCGCTCCGGCCGACGCAGTACCGCGCCCCGCATAGGGATGGGGAACGAAGCTCTGCGCCGTGCGTCCCGGACGCCGGTGATAGCCGCGCGCCAGGCCGACGCCGCCGACGTAGAGCTCACCCTTCACACCGATCGGCACCGGCTGGCCCTGCTTATCCAGCAGATGGATCTCAGTGTTGTCGAGCGCGCGGCCGATACTGGGCAACCCGAGGCTCGCCTGCTCGGCACCCTCGCCGGGCTCCGGCTGCACCCGCACCACCGTGCAGGTCACCGAGTACTCGGCCGGACCGTAGTGGTTCATCGCCGCGAATACCGCGTCCGGGTGCGGCCGTCGACGCAGGCGGTCGGCGCCGATGATCAGCGCGCGTGCGGCCAGCTTTGGATCGACATGCCCG
>CBDUPA010000020.1:0-114938 GCA_965368975.1 uncultured bacterium
GGGTAGCTACGTTCGGAAAGGATAACCGCTGAAAGCATCTAAGCGGGAAGCCCCCCTCGAGATGAGGTATCCCTGAAGACCCCTGGAAGACTACCAGGTTGATAGGCGGGAAGTGTAAGCGTTGCAAGGCGTTGAGCTCACCCGTACTAATCGGTCGCTTGGCTTGACCATAATATATCTCCTTGATGTTCATTGCATCAGCGGATTCTATCGTCATGACTCGATTCGGTTTCTAAGAGATCGGTATCTCCCGGATACGGGAGAGCCCACCACTCAGAAGTCCACTTCTTTGACAGCGATCCGCAAGGATCCCTGAAAACCAAATAGGTTTTCCTGGTGATAACAGCGAGAAGGCCACACCCGTTCCCATTCCGAACACGGCAGTTAAGCTTCTCTGCGCCGATGGTACTGCACTGGAGACGGTGTGGGAGAGTAGGACGTCGCCAGGAGTTAATTTCTAGAAAACCCTCAGCCTAGCTGGGGGTTTTCGCTTGTGGGGCGAAACTTGCTGCTTTTGCCTGCTCGACAAGAAGCTAGCCAGGTCGGCTCCAAGAAAGACAATGACCGGGAACTACCAGGGATGCTCTTGACCTTCCCAGGTGAAGAACTTGGCAGTGTCCTCCAGTGTCAAGTTCGCGGCAAGGCGATGCAGAGCGGCAGCAGATTCAACGGCCGTCAGTGGCGCGCGCCGGCCTCCCATGTCCGTCTGAACCCACCCGGGATGTACCAGTGTCACGATAATGCCGCGTGAACGCAGATCGAAGGCCAGGCTCTTGCTGAGCATATTGAGCGCGGCCTTGCTGGCGCAGTAGCTGTAGTAACCGCCGGTCTCCTTGTTGTGCAGGGAGCCTAGCTGAGATGAGACGTTAAGTACCCGTGGTCGCGCGCTTCGCTCCAACAACTGCAGACATTCCTGGGCGAGAAGGATCGGCGCGATCGAATTCACGCGGAAGGTGTCGAGGAGTACCTGCGCGCTGAGATTTCCCGGCTGCTCATGCCGATGCATGATTCCAGCATTGTTGATCAGAAGATCCAGTTGCCCAGCTCTGTCGGAGACCCGAGCCACCGCCTTCTCCCGGCTTTCCGTGGAAGTTACGTCGAGGTCGGTCAGAAGAGATAACCGATCGGGATGGGCATCCTGCAGACCTTGTAGGTCGTCGCTCACCTTTCGGCAGCCAGCAAAGACTTGCTGGCCTTGCTCCAGTGCTTGACGAGTCAGTTCCAGGCCGATGCCACGATTGGTACCCGTGATCAGTAGAGTCTCCATGGAGTGAGTGTACCCCCAAAGGTGGCTATCCCCTTGCGTCCTCCCTCTGGGTCCGTTAGAACTCGACCTATGTCCAAGATTCATCTCGACCTCGAGAACGTCCTCAATCCCGAGCAGTATCGTGCCGCGACCCACGGCGATGGTCCGCAACTGGTGATTGCCGGCGCCGGCTCCGGTAAGACCCGGGTCATCACCCACCGTGTGGCTTGGCTGATCGAAGAGCAGGGCGTGGACCCGAGGCACATCGTCGCTGTCACGTTCACCAACAAGGCTGCAGCCGAGATGCGTGAGCGCGTGGAGGAGCTGCTGCACCGGTACCCGCTGCCGACCTTCCTGGGCACCTTTCACCGCTACTGCCTGCGGTTGCTGCGTCGGTATGGCGAGCGGGTGGGCTTGCGCAACGACTTCACGATCCTCGACACCAACGATCAACTGGCCCTGATCAAGGAAGCTTTGGGTCTTGAAGGGTACTCCGAGAAGGCGTTCCCGCCCCGTGCCGTTCTCGCTGAGATTAGCGGTGCGAAGAACCGGCTGCAGACGCCTGCAGACTACGAGCGAGACGCTGACGGCTTCTTCCAAAGGCGCGTCGTCCAGATCTACCGCCGCTATCAGGGTTTGTTGCAGAGATCCGCTGGTGTCGACTTCGACGACATGATCGCCTATGCCGTGCGCTTTCTCGAGCAAGACAGCCCAGCCTCGGATCGGTTGCGCGAGCGCGTGGAGTACTTGCTCGTGGATGAGTTCCAGGATACCAACCATGCACAACTTCGCCTCGTCCAGGCCCTGGCGAGCCCCCAGGTCAACCTCACCGCGGTCGGTGATGAGGACCAGGGAATCTACCGCTGGCGTGGCGCTGACCTCGACAACATCCTTCAGTTCGAGGATGTCTTTCCGGGTGCCACGATCCGCAAGTTGGAGCAGAACTACCGCTCCACACAGACCATTCTCGACGCGTCGGGCGCTCTCATCGCCAACAATGTGGGCCGTCGTGGCAAGAAGCTCTGGACTGAGGGTGCGGTGGGCGAGCCCATTCGGCTCTACCGGGCGTCGGACGAGCTGGACGAGGCGCGCTGGCTAGTCGGGGCACTGCAAGATCTCCGTGGCACGTGCTCGCTGGCCTCGATGGCGATCTTGGTGCGCACCAACGCCCAGACGCGTGCGCTGGAGGAGGAACTGAATCGGCGTGGCGTTGCCTACCAGCTGATCGGTGGCACACGCTTCTACGACCGCGCCGAGATCAAGGACTTGATCGCCTATCTGCGAGTCTTGCGCAACCCGCACGATGACTATTCTCTGAATCGCATCCTCAACCAGCCTCCGCGCGGCATCGGAGCCGCCACGGAGCAGCTCTTGCGGGACCGTGCCAAGGAGCTCAAGCAGCCAGTCTGGGATGTCCTCGACCTTGACGACTTCGGTTCCTTCCCCCGCCGCGCTGGAATCGCGCTGCGCAAGTTCCGTGATCTGATCCGCAGTCTGCGCAAGCTGTCGGCTGACTTACCGTTGCCCAGTCTCCTCGATCAGTTGCTCGCGGCGACGCAGTACAAAGAACTCTACAACCGCGAGAACCCGGAAGGACAAGCTCGCCTCGAGAACATCGCGGAGTTTCTTTCGGCGGCTCAAGAGTTCACCGAGCAGAACAGCTACCAAAGTGAGCAGGACGACCTGCTCACCGGCTTCTTGGATCACGTGTCTCTGGTCGCTGATGTGGACTCGTTGCAGGGCGGCGGCGGTGTCAAGCT
The DNA here is from genome assembly GCA_965368975.1 of uncultured bacterium. Lineage (GTDB taxonomy): Bacteria > Acidobacteriota > Thermoanaerobaculia > Multivoradales > JAHZIX01 > CBDUPA01. The sequence continues at coordinate 3,007 of CBDUPA010000020.1, forward strand.
GATGACTCTGCACAGTGCCAAGGGGCTCGAGTTCCCAGTGGTGGCGCTCTCGGGCTTGGAGGACGGGCTGTTGCCGCACTTCAATGCTCAAGGAAGCCAGGCCGACGTAGAAGAGGAGAGACGCCTGTTGTACGTCGGAATGACGCGGGCCAAAGAGCGCCTACTCCTCTCCTGCTGCCGCCGCCGTCGCATCGCCGGCCGCTATCAGGATCAAGACGAGTCGCCTTTCCTGGCCCAGCTGCCCGAGGAACACCTGGATGCCACGCTCAGCCCAGCCATGTTCGAGCGGCGTAGCCAGAACGTCTACTCCTTCTTTGGTCGCGATCGGGAGCGTTCAGGCCGATCTCCGGAGGATGAGCCGCAGTGGGCTCCGGCGGAAGATCCGGTGTACGACCCGGACGCGGGTACACCCTCTATCCGTCGTGGAGGCCGCGTGCAACACCCAACGCTCGGCCAGGGTACGGTGCTCCAGATGAGCGGCACGGGTGATAGCGCCAAACTGGTCGTCATCTTCGACCGCGTCGGCCGCCGCAAGCTGGTGGCCAAGTATGCGAACCTGGAAGCGCTGGACTGACGGGTTTACGGTGACACCCACAGCTTGACCGCGAACGCCAGGATCGTGATGGTGACGACGCGCTTGAGCCACTTGTGACCTCGGTAGACGGCCAAGTGCACGCCAAGCTGGCTACCAGCGACGCTGCCCACGGCCAGTATCAGGCCGGTGATCCAGTCGACTTGCCCCTGCGAGGCGAAGATACCCAGCGATACAGCCGTGAACAGAAGGATCACGAGGGCCTTGAGAGCGTTTCCGCGCACCAGGTCGACACCAACGTGAGTCAGGGCGGCCAGGATCAGCAAGCCGACGCCGGCCTGCACCAGGCCACCATAGAGTCCGACGCCGAAGAAGCTCACCAGCAGCAGCGCTTGCTCCCGGCGCTGCAGCTCCGGCAGAGGAAGCCAGTTGCCTTCCTCGTCTCGCTCGGCAGCCGTTCGACGATACTTCTTCAGCGGGTCCCAGACCGTCCATAAGGACAGGCCCACCATGCACAATGCCAGGATGCGGCGGAAGGCGTCGTCGCCCACAACCAGTGCCGCCCACGTCCCGAGGATCGAGCCGAGGATTGCCGGCACAACAACCCAGGGAGCCCAGCGCCAGGGCAGCACCCGATGCCGATGGAAGCCCCACACCGCTCCGACGTTCTGCAGCGTCACCGCGACTCGATTCGTGCCGTTGGCGAGTGTTGCGGGTAGGCCGAGGAAAATCAGAATCGGTAGGGTCAGGAACGAGCCACCGCCAGCGAGTGTGTTGATTGTCCCCGCGGCGGCGCCGGCAGCAAACAAGACGAGATAGCGCACGACCTCGGAATCCCAGATCTCTGCGGCAGCGAACTCGATCATCATCAGAGGCTATCCGATCCGTACCGCTGAAGGAAGCTGAGAACTCCGGGGAGAGGCAGACTTGCATGCCTCGAGGCTGCCGATCCACAATGCCGGCTATGGCTGACAAGCGCGTCTACATTGCATACACGGGCGGCACGATCGGGATGCAGCGGACCGCCCAGGGGTATGCGCCGGCTTCTGGCTACTTGGCAGAGCAGATGGCGACCATGGAGGAGTTGCGGTCGCCGCTGATGCCGGCCTTCGACATCCATGAGTTCGACGTGCTGCTCGACTCTTCGGACATGATGCCCTCCGATTGGGTCGAGATCGGACGCGACATCGAGCGCAACTACCACGCCTACGATGGTTTCGTCGTGCTGCATGGAACAGACACCATGTCCTACACGGCGTCGGCCTTGTCGTTTCTGCTCGAGAACCTGGCCAAGCCAGTGATCGTCACCGGTGCGCAGATTCCGCTGGCGGAAGTCCGCAATGACGCTCGCGACAACCTGCTGACCTCCCTCTTGCTAGCAGGTACCCATCGGATTCCAGAGGCTTGCCTCTACTTCGGCAACCGATTGCTGCGCGGCAACCGGACGCGCAAGGTCAGCGCTCGCTCGCTCGACGCTTTCCGTTCAGCCAACTATCCGCCGCTCGGCTCGATCGGCATCAACATTCGCATCCACTGGGAGGCCGTGCGGCCGTTGCCACCGCTAGAAGCGCCGTTCCATGTCCAAAGCGTCGAGAATCCGCGCATCGGTGCGATTCGCCTGTTTCCGGGTATCGATGCGGGCTTGGTGCGCAACTTTCTCAGTCCACCGCTGCGCGGTGCTGTGCTCGAAGCCTATGGCTCGGGCAACGGACCGGCGCGCAACCGTGAGTTGATGACTGCCTTGCGCGAAGCGTGCGACCGTGGGGTGGTCGTGGTGGACTGCACGCAGTGCCAGGAGGGGAGCGTGCGCCTGGAAGCCTACGCGACCGGCCGTGCACTTCAGGACGTCGGCGTCATCGGAGCTGCGGACATGACGGCCGAAGCGGCGTTGACCAAGCTCTACTACTTGTTCGGTCAGGGACTGAAGCCCGAAGAAGTGCGCGTCTTGATGCAGCGCAACCTGCGTGGTGAGTTGACAGAAAGAGCGCCGGAAGGGCACTAGCCTACTTCCGGCGCTGTCGAGGCTACTCTCTGCTGATGTTCTCGACGTCGGGCTCAGCGTTGCTGCAGCTTGACGGTACCGGAGAAGCTGCTCACCTCGATCTGGGCGCCGCCGCCGTTGAGTGAGAAGTGGAGTTCTTTGCCCGGCGTGTAGCGATCAGTACGCTCGGGCTCGTCGGAGCTGAGGTCGTTGAGGATGTCGCCGCTGAACGTCTCGACCTCGATGTCAGCGCCGATACTGCCTGGCAGATTGAGCTCGATCATGCCGGAGTGGTTCTCGACCTCCAGCTGGCCGTTGGCCGCCAGGTCGCCGGTGAACACCAGGCGTCCGGATACGGTAGAGAGCTCGCCCCGGCGCAGGTTGCTCGCCGTCACTTCGACGACACCGCTGACCGACTGCACGCTCAGCTCTTCTTCGGCACCCTCGATGCTCGCCTTGCCGCTGACCAGCTCGACCTCGACGGACGGGGAAGCGCCGGTAACGGTGGCATCACCACTGACTGCAGAAATCTGAATGCTAGCGGCGTCGGCGGAGACGGTGATGTTGCCACTGACCGATTCCAGCTCGAGGGCGCCGTCGAGTTCACTGGCTTCGATCGAGGCACTGACCGTTTCCACGCTCAGGCTGCCGCCACTCGGCATGTGGATCGTGAGGTCCGCGGAGGCGTCGTTCAAGCGGCGGTTCCGGCCTTCTGGCAGATCGACCTCGATATGGATCCGGTCACCGGACGCGTCGACCGACAACTCCTCGACGTCGTCACCGAGTGTGCCGGTGACCTGGACCTCGTCCCGATTCCACCCCTTCACCGTAATGGAACCCGAGATGTTCTCTACGCTCACCGCCGCGTTGGCGTTGGCCGGGTAGGTTTGGTCGACAGGACGCTCCGCCAGCGTTGGCAGGGCGCAGAGGAAGGAAGTCAGTACAAGGAGGAGAAGAGTACGCAAGGTGCTGTGCATGATGATGCTCCAGGGTTAGAGACCTCGGGCGAGAGGTCGGATTGTCTGTGGTTGCGAAAGGGTGTCTGCGTCTGTGCCGCCAAGGTCAGCTCTGAGGTAGCTGTGTCGCGCGCTTCAGGAGTTGAACCTCGCGCTGGTAGCTCGCCGTGAGCAGATGCCGTAGCTCGGGATTCTCCGGGTCTTGTTCCAAGGCCTGGCGAATCTCGCTGATGGCTTGATCGATCAGGTCCAGATTTCGCTCAACCACCTCTAGGGTGGCTGGCGAGAGTTGGTCCCGGCGCTGTCCCAGAGCCGTGTGTAGCTGCCGTCGCGCCTGCTCGAACTCGACTTCCACCTGCCGGTAGCTCGAGTCGCTGTCGCTGGTGCTGGCATTCCTACTGGCGGGCAGGGTACCGACGCCATCGGGTAGGACGCTCTCCGCGGCAGACTCGGGGCCCGTCTCGTTGGGCCCCAACCGCGGGAACGTCGGCATGAGGTAGAGTGCTGCCAGACCAGTGAGGATCAGCAAGGCCACGGTGGCGGCCAGTGCCGCCGTCCGCGTCGTGTCTCCGGCGGGCGCCTTCGTCCACCAGCGCCGCCAACCCTGGCTGCGATCCGCCGTTTCTCGCGCCTGGGGCTCGATCGCCAAGCGCGCGGCAATCTCCGGCCACAGGTCTCGGCGGGGTGCCACGTCGACGCTGAGCGCCGCCGTTCGCTGCCGCAGTTGCCGCAGCCCGTCCAGTTCACGGTGGCAGCTATCACAAGCTTCCAGGTGCTGTTGTAGTTGCTGGCCGTCCGTCTCGGACAGGTCGCCGTCCAGAAAGTCGTGAAGGCTGTCAGCCCAGGTGTCGCAGGGTCGATTCGTGGTGTTCATGACGTCAAGCTCTCGCGTAGCAACCGGCGGGCGCGGTGCAGCTGGGCTTTGGAAGTACCCACGGCGACCCCGGTCAGCTCGGAAATTTCCTTGTGTTGGTAGCCCTGCATGTCGTGTAGCACGAAGACTTCCCGCGCACGTGCCGGCAAAGCGGAGATCGCGCGCTCCAGGTCCACAGCGGTGCCAGTCGAGGTAGGGCGCCGCTCTTCTGCATGGTCGAGCTGGTCGGAGTTCGTGAAGCGCTCCTGGTGCCGGCTCAGACTGCGCAGCGCGCTGCACGCCAGGTTGACGGTCAGCCGGTGCAGCCAGGACGCCAGCCGGCTCGCACCCCGGAAGCTGTGCAGACGCTGCCAGGCACGCACGAAGACATCTTGCGTAAGTTCCTCGGCGCGTCCGGCGTCGCCGCTCAACCGTAAGCACAGGCCGTAGACGCGCGCCACGTGCAGGCGATACAGTTGCTCGAAAGCTCTCCGGTCACCGCCGCAGGCGCGCTCGACCAACCGACGCTCCTGCTGGAGATCTTGCAGGTTGACCGGCACTTCGAGGGAGTCTCTTCGCGGGTTCACGACGTAGCCGTCCCTGCGTCGCCGAAGGCTCTCGAGCTGGCTGACCGCGGGGCGGTAGGCTGCTCTCTGCGCGGGCGGTTCGGCGTTCGAGGCCGTGCGGTAGTCAAAGTTCGATCCGTTCACGCCCATTTAGACGCTGGCGCTGAGCCGAGGGTTTGAATCGAATTCCGATTTCGCGTCGGTCGGCTACGCTGCAGCCTCTTCCGCTTCCAGCAAGAGGCGCAGGACGTTCTCGCCCAGGATGCCCCGGACCGTCCGGGCGTCGAGGCCGCGCTCGACCAGCGCTGCGGTGAGCGCCGGGAAACACGAGGAATCCTCGAAGCCATCCACGACCTCTGGGATGCCGTCGAAGTCGGAGCCAATGCCGACATGTTCGGGGCCCGCCACCGCCACAAGGTGCACCACGTGGTCGATGTAGCGCTCCAGTGACACGGGGGGTAACGGCCATTCTTCTACCAGCCGCTGCCTGATCTCGACCGCGGCCCGCGAATTCTCCTGATCGAGTGCCAGCATGAGAGGGCCGAAGCGTTGTAGCCGCTCGCCTGCCGCTTGGGCGGCCTCTGGGGCGACGAAGGGCGGATAGCTGTTGGCCATCACCACGCCGCCCTTGGCCGCGACATCTCGAATCAGGTCGTCCGGAAGGTTGCGTGGATGATCGCACAGCGCTCGGCATGAGCTGTGGCTGGCGATCAATGGCCCCCGGCTGACCTCCAGTACGTGGCGGACAGCATCGTCGGACACGTGTGAGATGTCCGGCAGAATACCCAGCTCGTTCATCCGCCGTACGAGCTGCACGCCCTGCTCGCTGAGGCCGCCGTGCCGTGGTAAGTCCGTCGAGGCGTCGCACCACTCGTGACTGCTGATGTGGGTCAACGTGACGTAGCGCACGCCCATCTCGGCGCAGCGTTCCAGGGTCCCTGGAAGTTGCAGTGGCCTACCGTTCTCGATTCCGAGCAGCACGGCGACAGCTCCCCGCTCCACGGTCTCGCGCAGTTCCGCGGCTCGTCGTACCAGCTCCAACTGTCCCGGATGCAACTGTTCGCGCACCCGGTGGTACAGCCGCAGAATACGCTCCCAGCCACGCTCGGGACTCAGCCCGGAGGGTACGTAGAGCGCGAAGAACAAGCCATTGACCCCACCCCGACGCAGCTTGGGCAGATTGGAGTGGTAGTCCGGCAACTCATCGGTGAGTCGAACGGCGCGCTCGTCCAGACGCATCGGAACGTCGGTATGTCCATCGATCACCAGCGCGTCGTGATGAAGGCTCGCTACATCGACCGAAGCGCGGGGGGGCCGGTGTACGTCCATTGGGACAGTCTACCCTCCTGAGCCCGTCGATACAGCGGCCACCAAGGAGAGTCAGCGGCAGACAGGCTCGGTAAGCTACAATGAAGTTCTATGTTTACCGGAGCAATCTCACAGAAGCAAGACATCTCGACCCTGGACACCACCTTTGAGGACCTTGGGATCTCAGACACCCTGCTGGACAGTCTCGACGTGCTCGGCTACGAGCATCCGACACCGATCCAGGCCCAGTGCATTCCCCTGGCCCTCAAGGGCAAGGACGTCATCGGTCTCGCCGAGACCGGGTCGGGAAAGACTGCCGCCTTCTGCCTACCCATGGCCGAACGCTTGCCGCACGGGCGCGGCGTTCGCGGCCTGGTCCTATCACCGACGCGCGAGATCGCGCTGCAGACCAAGGCCTTCATCAATGCGCTCGGGCATCACCACGACCTGACCGCTGTCTGCGTCATTGGCGGCGTTCGCATGCGGCCACAGATCCAGCGCCTGCGCGAGAAACCCGACATCATCGTCGCTACCCCTGGCCGCCTACTCGATCACATGGAGCGCGGCAACATCGATCTCAGCCGACTCGAGTTCCTGGTCATCGATGAGGCTGACCACATGCTCGATCTCGGCTTTCTGCCGCAGATCAGCCGCGTTCTCGAAGCGGTTCCCGACAATCGACAGACCGTGATGTTCTCGGCGACCATGCCAGACGCGATTGAACGGTTGGCACAGCGCTTCATGAACGACCCAGAGCGTGTCGACATCCTGCCTGCAGGCCGTACTGCCGAAGGGATCGAACACAGGCTGTACCTGGTGCAGCCAGAAGCCAAGAAGCGTTGCTTGCTCGCACTGTTGGACGAGGAAGAAGGCACCACGCTGGTGTTCATGCGGCGCAAGATCGATGCCGAGTGGGCCTGCGGTCAGCTGAAGAAAGCCGGCCACGCGGTGGCTCGCATGCACTCGGACTTGTCGCAAAGCCAGCGAGTGCAGGCGCTGCAGGGATTGCGGGAAGGCGATCACAGGATCCTGGTGGCCACCGACATCGCTGCACGTGGCATCGACATCCCGGCGATCGAACACATCATCAACTTCGATATGCCCGAGACGGTGGAGGACTACATCCACCGTTCCGGCCGCACCGCCCGCGGTATGGCTGGCGGTACCGTGTCCACGATCGCAACCTGGCAAGACAAGGCGACAGTGCGTCTGATCGAGTCGGCGTTGGGCGAAGAGTTGCCCCGCCACAACGTCGAAGGTATCCCTGCCTACGAGGAGCGCAAGACCCGGATCAAGGGCCGGAAGGTACTGCGCCGCAGATTGCTGTGACGGAGGTCTTCTCGGCGCCGGCGGGTGTGTACGTCGAGAGGAGTTTCGAGGAACTCACGGTCCACGAGCTGTATGCGCTGCTGCGCCTGCGTTCCGAGGTCTTCGTGGTCGAACAGAACTGCGTTTACCCAGACCTGGACGGCAAGGACCAGATCAGCAGGCACCTCTTCTTCCAGCGTGACGGGGCGCCGCTCGCCTACTGTCGCTGGTATTGCAGTGCTGGTGACGTCGTGCTGGGGCGCATCGTGACCTCTTCCGCAGGGCGGGGGCTGGGCCTGGGCAGGGCTCTGATGGAGGAAGCCCTGCGTCGTATCGATGGGCAGCAGGTGCGCCTCAGCGCGCAGGCGCATCTGCAAGACTTCTATCGCCAGTTCGGCTTCCGCAGCCAGGGCGAGTTGTACGATGATGCTGGCATTCCACATGTGACCATGGTTCGAGCGGCCTTAGAGCAGGAACAGCCAGCAACGAGCTGAGTCCTGAAGGTGTGCACGGGAAAATCCACTGGACTCGGGGCACGTGACTGACGAAAGAGAGCAGCGTATGACCGACGAGAAAGTGCTCGATTCTGGCGACATCTTGCGCCGAACGGTAGTCGTGGTGTTCAAGCATCTACCACAGCTGACCTTCATCACGGTGGTTGTCTATCTGCCACTGCTGCTACTCCGGTTCTGGTCTCTTGCCGATGCAACTGCGCCGTCCGCAGCGACCTCACCGGAACTCCAGAACCTCAGGGCCGGATGCCTCGAGCTACTCCTCCTGCTGTTGTCCGTGGTCGTTACCCAAGCTCAGGCAGGCGCCTTCGCCCTCGGCATCTTCGAGAGCCTGTGTGGTCGACCCTTCCGGACGATGGCATCCCTCGGAGTCGCGGGGCGTCGTCTCTTTCCCCTCGTAGTAGCGGCAATCTTGGTGGGCCTATGTGTCGCAGGTGGATTCCTCCTCTTCATCCTTCCGGGGCTCATTGTCGGACTCGGCCTGGTGGTTGTGACCCCGGTGGTCATCGTCGAGCGCCTTGGGCCCTTGGCGGCGTTACGCCGCAGCTGGAATCTCACCGCAGGCAACAAGTTCCGTATCTTCTTCCCCATCTCGCTTTGGGGGGCACTGTCCTTGCTCGGTCAGTTCCTCGTTGAACGAGGTGGGCGGTATGGCGTGCTCGCCGAACTCCTGGTGATCTTCATCAGCTTCTTCTCGGCTACCACGATCACGCTGATCTACCATGACCTGCGGGGTATCAAGGACGGTCTTGGAGCGGAAGACCTGGTCGCGGTTTTCGAGTGAGTCGCGAGATCCCCTGCCGGCCGCTGTCGCGGAACTCCATGGCTACGGCCGGCACGGTGATCTCTGTCCTGCGTGCCGTCGGTTCGCTCACCGTCGTCCTTCTGGTGCTCGCCACCTGCCTCGTTTCCTCCGTGTTCGCAGCCGAACCAGCCGTGGAGGACGCGCAGTTGCAGCAGATCGTCCAGAGCGTCCTCGAGGACGACCAGTACCAGCTGCAGCTGCCGGACGAAGAGATCGACGAGGAGGAAGTCCCGAGCTGGCTGCGCTGGCTCATGAGCCTGAACCTGCCGACCTTCGGCTTGGGGCAGATCGTGCTGATTCTGCTGGCGCTCGCCGCCGTCGTTCTCTTGGTACTCGGCGTCCTGGCCTCGCTGCGCCGGCGCAGCTGGGAGCAAGCGGCGAGCCAAGACACCGGCTCGACCTTCAGTCCGGCCGGGCCGTTGCCGTTCCGGCCGGTGACCCTGGGCGAAGCTGAGGCCGCTGCAGCCCGAGGCCACTATGGCGAGGCCGTCCACCTGCTGCTCCTGCACGCGCTGGGTCTTCTCAAGCGGCAGCAGCCGCGTGCGGTGAGCAAAGCTCGCACCAGTCGCGAGGTGCTCGGTCGCGTACGCCTGCCGCAGCTGGCCCAGGAAGCATTGGAAACTCTCGTCGGCAAGACCGAGAGCTGGTTGTTCGGTGGTCGCGAACTGGGGGAGCCGGACTATCGTGGCTGCCTGGAGGCTTGCCGGACCCTTCGGCAGTCATCCAGCGCAGGGAATGTCGGTACATGAGCCGAGCAGCGCCGACGCCAGGTCGCAGTCAAGGTCTGTTCGATCCCCGGCATGCTCGATGGTTGCTGATCGCAGGTGGCCTGAGCGTTGCCGTGACGCTGATCGGCATGCTCTTTCTGGAGCCGCCTGAAGACGTTGTGACATCGGACACCAACAGTTTCAGCACCTCCGCGATCGGCCACCAAGCCGTGACGCAGTTTCTGCGCGACGCCGGGTTGGGAGTGCAGGTCAGTCGCTATGACAGCTTGTCCAGAGCGTCCAGTGACAAGAGTGCTCTGTGGCTGATCGAGCCTCAGTACGGAGCCCTGGAAGCCACCCTGGGCCTGTGGTCGGCCGCAATCGACCGCGAGGTTCCGGTGCTGCTGGTGCTGCCCAAGTGGCGCGGCTTGCCGCAGCCAGAGGAGCCCCGGTGGTTGCAGCGTTTGGAGCTGCGTGGCACCTTCGAGCTGGAAGCTCAGGTGCAGCAGCTTCTCGACTTGGACGAAGTCGAGATGGAAGGCCTCTTGCTGCGGCCGTCGGTGACCAGCGGCCCCTGGGAGTCACCTTGGCCGGGCCTGGATCTCGAGCTACCGCAGCCGCAGCTGTTGCGGCTACCGAAGCAGTTCCTGCTCCCCGTCGTATCGACCCATGAGGGCGTTCTGCTCGGACGCGTGCCGGGAGTCGAGGCATATGTGCTGAGCGACCCGGACCTGCTCAACACCCGCGGCTTGGGCAAGGCGGACAACGCGCTGCTCACGTATCGCCTGGCGAGGCACGTGGGTGCCGCTGGTGCACTCGTGGTGGATGAGACGCTGCATGGCTTCGACTACCATCCGTCGTTGGTGCGCGAATTGCTGTCCTATCCCTTGGTGCTGGTCTTCGGGCACATCCTGGTGTTGTTGATCGCCCTGCTGTGGGCGGCCAGCCAGCGCTTCGGTAGGGCTCTGCCGCCGCCCCCGCGCCTGGTGCCCGGCAAAGAGACCCTGATCGAAAACACTGCCGAACTCCTGCACGGTGGCGCCCACACGGCCTATGGTCTGCGCCGTTATCTGCAGTTGACGGTACGGCTGGTGGCGAGTGCCTGCAGTCTGCCGGAAGACCTGAAACCTGAAGCTCGCCTAGAGCGGTTGGCCGCCATCGGGCGCGGGCGCGGTGTCCGTTCCGATGTCCGGCACTTGGCTGAACGCGTCGACCAGCTGTCGCCCCGAGGGCTCGACGCACGCCGTGCCCTCCGGTTGGGGCAGGCAATCCACCGCTGGCGCAAGGAGATGACCGATGGAATTGCTTGAGATCCGACAATTGACTCACAACCTGAAGGAGCAACTGGCCCGCGTCGTCGTGGGCCAGGCGGACGCGGTCGAAGGGTTGCTGGTCGCCCTGCTCAGTGAGGGCCATGTTCTCCTCGAAGGTCCTCCCGGTACCGCCAAAACGCTGCTGGCGCGCACCTTCGCGGCGTCCTTGGGCCTGAGCTTCCAGCGTGTCCAGTTCACGCCCGATCTCATGCCCGGCGACCTCATCGGTACCAATCTGTACAACTTCCAAACCGGTCGCTTCACCCTCACCCAAGGGCCGGTGTTCACCGACTTCTTGCTGGCAGACGAGATCAACCGAACGCCTCCCAAGACGCAATCGGCTTTGTTGCAGGCGATGCAGGAGCGCATGGTGACCCTGGATGGGGCCACGCACGAACTGTCTGGCGGCTTCTTTGTCGTGGCGACGCAAAACCCAATCGAGCAAGAGGGGACCTACCCGCTGCCCGAGGCGCAGCTGGACCGCTTCCTGCTCAAGTTGGAAATTCCGTATCCGTCACGCGAGGAGGAGTTGGACATCGTGCGTCTACACGGACATCGCACCGCCATGCCGCGCCTCGAGAGCTTCGAGCTGCAGCCGATGGCGACGCTGGAGACCCTGCAGCAGGCGCGCGCCGCCGTACAGCAAGTGCGGTTGAGTGAAGAAGTCGTCACCTATGTCGTCGACTTGGTGCGCGCTACGCGTGAGCACGCTTTCGTCCAGCACGGCGCGTCGCCACGCGCCGCCAACATGTTGGCGACCGCCAGCCGTGCCTTGGCGGTGCTCCAGGGGCGTGACTTCGTGCTGCCGGACGACGTCAAGAGCCTCTTGTTGCCTGTGCTGCGGCACCGTGTGGTGCTGGCGCCGTCCGCCGAAATCGACGGTCAAACGCCGGACAGCGTTCTGAGCCTGATCGTGGAGCAAGTACCGGCGCCGCGCTGACACTGCTCAGGCGTACTTCACCATCACTGAAGAGAAGGAATCCTCGTGCAACCGTCCCCCCGCGCACTCCTCTTGCTCACCGCCGGCCTGCTGCCGGCGGTGCTACCGTCGTTGACGGTGCCGCAAGTCGGGGTCGCGTGGGGTGTGTACTTTACGCTCGTGGTCTTCGCCTGCGGTCTCGACGCCCTGCTCAGCCCGCGTCGAGACGACCTGAGCGTCGAGTTGCAGGTGCCGAAGCAAATCCCTCTGGGAGAAGAGATGTGGGCCGAGGTGCGCTTGCAGTTGCCCTCGGACCGGCCACTCGATGCGAGCGTGTTGCTCGACCTCGACGAACTCCTCGAGCCGCAGGCGCCAGCCGAGCTGAAGATCGCTCGCGGGGGAACCGATGTGCAGGTGCCGCTGGTGGCTCACCGACGGGGCACCGCGAGTGTCGAGGGTGCGTGGGTGCGCTACGCTGGACCGCTCGGCTTGATGCTGCGTACCGTGCACCGGCCGCTGCAGCGCAAGATCATCGTCGTGCCGAGTCTGCAGCTGGTCTACCGCGCCGCGCTCAGCTTCAGCTCGCGCAACAACGACCTGCGCGGCCTCAAGATCGAGAAGTTTCGAGGCGACGGTAGCGAATTCGTCGCACTGCGCGAGCACCAGCCCGACTTCGACCCCCGCAGTATCGACTGGAAAGCGTCGGCGCGTCATACGCAGCTGCTGAGCCGCGAGTTCCAAGCCGAGCGCAATCACCAGATCATCTTTGCGCTCGACACGGGCCGCCTGATGGCCGAGCCACTGGCCAACTTGCCACGTGTCGACCATGCCGTGCATGCCCTGCTGCTCCTGAGCTACGTCTGCCTGCGCCATGGCGACCGCGTCTCCTTGTTCGCCTTCGACGAGAGGCCGCACCGCTTCGTCGCGGCACGGGGAGGCGTCGGCGCGCTCAGCTCCCTGGTCAGTGCCACTTCCGACCTCGTCTACAGTGAGGCGGAAACCAACTTCACCCTGGGTCTCACCCATCTCGGCCAGCGCTTGCGTCGGCGCAGCTTGATCGTCGTCCTAACCGACTTCGTCGACTCTGTCAGCGCTGAGCTGATGGTCGACAATGTGCAGCGGCTGGCGCACCGTCACCTGGTCATTTTCGTCGCCTTGCGCGATCCGCTACTCGGCAGTCTGGTCACCACAGCACCACAAAGCTTGCTCGACGTCGAACGTTCGGTGGTCGCCGACTCACTGGTTCAGGAACGGGAGCTCGTCCTGCAGCGCCTGCGCCGCGCCGGCATCCTGTGCGTCGACACCCCGCCGGAGCACCTGGGGCCCGATCTGCTCAATCGCTACTTGCAGGTCAAGCGCCGGGAGATGATCTGATGTCCGAGTCTCTTTCCACGTCCGGCTTCCAGCTCAAGTCGACGACCTTCCGCAAGGAGCGCGAGGCCGCATGGGCAGAACTGGAGGCTCTACTGCAGAAGGCTGACAAGCAGGGCATTCGTGGGTTGGATGCCGGCGACCTCTACCGCCTGCCGGTGCTCTACCGAGGGGTGCTGTCGTCTCTCTCGGTAGCGCGTTCGATCTCGCTGGACAAGAATGTCATCGCCTACCTCGAGAGCCTGGCCAGCCGTGCGTACGTGCGCGTCTATGGTGGCCCCGGCGGCTTCTGGAGCCGCTTGGCCGAGTTCTTCAGCGACACCTTCCCGCGCCGGGTCTGGGAGATGCGCCATGCTGTTCTGCTGTCGATTGTCCTGATGCTGTTGGGCATCGCCTGCGGTTTCGTGCTGACCTTGCAGAACGAGGAGCGCTACTACAGCCTGGTGCCGGACACGATGGCGCAAGGTCGTTCACCGCTGACCAGTCGCGCCGACTTGCTGAGCATCCTCAAGGACGAAGACGAAACCCCGATCGAAGCGTTGACCGTGTTCGCGTCCATGCTTTTCACTCACAACGCCGCCATCGGTCTGGGCTGTTTCGTGCTCGGCTTCGCCGCGGGAGTGCCGGTATCGCTCCTGGTCATCTACAACGGCTTGCTCCTTGGTGCGATGGCGGCCGTCTACCACCAGAAAGGCCTGTCGGTGGAGTTCTGGGCCTGGATTCTGCCGCACGGTGTTACCGAGCTGCTCGCCGTTTGCCTGTGTGCCGCCGCCGGTCTGATGATCGGGCGGAGCTTGATCTTTCCCGGCCGGTACTCGCGGCTGCACAATCTGGCGCGGCAAGGACGCGAAGCGGCGTCTGTCGTCGCGGGGGTCGTAGCTCTGTTCTTCGTCGCTGCCCTCATCGAGGGGTTCTTTCGCCAGATGGTGCTCGACGAGTTCTGGCGCTATCTCGTCGTAGGTCTCACCTCTCTCTGGTGGTTGTACTACTTCCGGCCGCCGGGTCCATCCTTGGCGCAACGCGTCGGCGTCGAATCCGAGGGGCGTCGTTCATGAGTGGGTTGATCGACAACGACTTCGAAGTTGTCACCCCGGAGCACTTGCGCCTGCGCTTTGGCAGCGGCGATTTTGGACAGCGCGTCGCCGCAGTGATCGCGGACTACGGCTTGATCGGCGCTGTCCTGTTCGCCATCTGGCTTCTTGTCTTCCTGCTCTTGCTGAGCAACCCCGAGAGCACTGGTGCCGTGGTCATTGCGCTCGTGCTGTTGTTCGCCTTCTTGCTGCGCAACTTCTACTTCCCCTGGTTCGAGATTCGCTGGCAGGGACGCACTCCCGGCAAGCGTTGGCAGGGTCTGCGCGTCATCTCGCGCGATGGCGGCCCCCTGACCGCGGGCCAGGTCTTCGCGCGCAACCTGACGCGGGAGTTTGAGATCTTCATGCCGTTGACCATGATGCTGTCGCCGGAGACGTTGATGCCCAACGCTTCCGGTTGGTTCATCCTTCTTGGGGCAGTCTGGGCTTTCGCCCTGCTACTTCTGCCGTTCCTCAATCGCCATCGCTGCCGTCTGGGAGACCTGGTGGCGGGGACTGTCGTCGTGTCTGAGCCCAAAGCGGAACTGTTGCCCGACCTGGCCGATGGTGTCTCGAGCGCAGATGCCGACTACCACTTCACGGTCGAGCAGCTCGACCTCTACGGCATTCACGAGCTACAGGTGCTCGAAGACATCCTGCGCCGCGACCTGGACTCGACGACCCGCGAGTTGATGTCCAAAGTCTGCGCCAAGATCCGGCAGAAGATCGACTGGCCGGCTGAAGAGAAGGTGCACCCCATCAACTTCCTCAAGGCCTTCTATGCCGCCCAGCGTGCCCGCCTGGAGCAGCGGATGCTGCTCGGTGAGCGGCGCGAGAAGAAGGTTCGATGACGGTTCCCGTGGAGCTGACCGAGCTGCGGCACGACATCGCCCTCCGCGATCACGTGCGTGCCCGCCTGCTCGCCTTCGAGCGTCGAACCCTACCGCTCGCCGACCGTCGACGCGCTGCCGTCACGGTAACCTTGCTGCCCGACGAACTCGGCACGCCGTGCTTCGTCCTCACCCGCCGCTCCGCGCTCAAGCGCCACAGTCGTCAGTGGGCGCTGCCCGGTGGCCGGGTCGATCCCGGCGAGAGCGTCGAGCAAGCGGCACTGCGCGAGCTGGAAGAAGAAGTCGGCGTACAGCTGGCACCGGACCAGATTCTCGGCTCTCTCGACGACTACGCCACCCGTTCGGGTTTCCTCATCACTCCGGTCGTCACCTGGTCCAGCGAGCCGCGAATCCTCGTCCCAGATCCCGGTGAAGTCGCCGCCGCCTACCAAATTCCGGTGGCCGAACTCGATCACCCCGATTGCCCGATCCTGCGTGACATCCCGGAGAGCGACCGGCCGGTGCTGTCCGTGCCGCTGATGGGCTCGGAGATCTTCGCGCCGACAGCCGCCGTGCTCTACCAGATGGTCGAGGTGCTGTTCCGCGGTCGCCACACGCGAGTGGCACAATACGAGCAGCCGGTCTTCGCCTGGCGCTGAGCTCGACCCTTTGCCGAGATTCCATACAGGGAGACACCCATGTTCGAGTACGTGACCCCCATCGACTTGCCCTCCATCCGCAGTTCCCTGCGCACTCTGAATGCGGAGATCCAGGAGCAGTTGGCGTCCCTGAGCGTCGAGGAGTTCCTCGCACCCCAGGGCGACCACTGGTCACCCGCCGGGCACCTGCGTCATCTCATCAAGTCCGTGCGCCCGCTGGCCGGTGCCCTCGCCAAGCCGAAGCTAGCTCTATGGTTCCTCTTCGGCAAGGCCAAGGAGGCGTCGCGTAGCCACGACGAGATGGTGCAGGTCTACCTCGACACCCTCGAGTCGGGCCGCGCCCAGGCCGGCAAGTTCGGGCCTTCGTCGCAGAAGTACGACATGGACGATGCCGCCTTCCGCGACCTGGTGCTAGAGCGTTGGCAGAAGGTCAGCGGCGAGCTGGACGCAGTGTTGCAGCGCTGGGACGAGAAGCGTCTGGACCGCTACCAGCTACCGCATCCCATCCTGGGCAAGTTGACCGTCCGCGAGATGCTGTTCTTCACGCTCTACCACAACAAGCACCACGCATCGCGGGTGTTCGAGCGGCGGGCCGCGAGCGAAGGAGCTTGATCAGTCCAGCAGCGCCTTGACCCGCGCCACCACATTCTCGACCGTGAAGCCGAAATGCTCCGCCAGCGCACCGCCGGGTGCAGATTCGCCGAAGCCGTCCATGCCGATGACGTCCCCGTCGAGGCCGACGTAGCGTTCCCAGCCCATCTTGGAACTGGCTTCGACCGCCAGGCGCTTGCGCACGGATGGGGGCAGCACGCTGTCCCGATAGACTTGGCTTTGCGCGTCGAAGATTTCCCAACTCGGTAGGCTGACGACGCGTGTTCGGACGCCTTCTTGGGCCAGTTGCTGGTGTGCGTCCAGGGCCAGCGGAACTTCGGAGCCGGTGGCGATCAGGATGACTTGCGGGTCGCCATCGCAGTCGGCGAGCACATAGCCGCCCTTGGCCAGGCCCTCGGCGGCGCGCTCGGCGGTTTCAGCCAGGATGGGGAGCTTCTGACGGGTCAGAGACAAGGCGACGGGAGCATCCCGGTGTTCCAGCGCCCAGTGCCAGGCAGCGGCGGTTTCGTTGGCATCGGCCGGGCGCAGGACGATCAAGCCCGGGATCGAGCGCAGGCTCAGGAGCTGGCTGATGGGTTGGTGCGTCGGGCCGTCTTCGCCCAGGAAGATGGAGTCGTGGGTGAAGACGTGGATGACGTGCTGGCCCATCAGGGCACCCAGGCGTATGGCGGGGCGCATGTAGTCGGAGAAGATCAGGAAAGTGCCGCCGTAGGGGATGAGCATGCCGGACAGCGCCATGCCGTTGAGGATGGCGCCCATGGCATGCTCGCGCACGCCGAAGTGCAGGTTGCGGCCTTCCGGGGTGTCGGCGGAAAAGACCGGATCGCCCTTGATCATCGTGTTGTTGGAGCCGGCGAGGTCGGCAGAGCCGCCCATGAGTTCGGTCAGCTGACCGGCGACGGCGTTGAGCACCTGGCCGGAAGCGGCGCGCGTGGCGATCTTGGCGCCGGTCTCGAAAGACGGCAGCAGATCCTGCCAGCCATCCGGTAGGCGCCGCTCGAGGCGTCGCTGCACTTCGGTGGCGGCTTCGCCATGGGCGCCTCGATACTGCTGCAGCAGGTCGCTCCAGACTTGCCGGGCTTCGGCGCCGCGGCGGGCTCCGTCGGCGAAAGCATCGCGCGCCTCTTGCGGTACGTGAAAGGTCGGTTCCGTGGGCCAGCCGAGGTTCTCCTTGGCGCCGCGCGTCTCTTCGGCTCCCAGCGGGGCACCGTGGGAGGACGCGCTGTCTTGCTTGGTGGGCGCGCCGTAGCCAATGTGGGTCTTGACGATCACCAGGCTGGGGCGCTCGGTCTCCGCCTCGGCCGCGCGGGCAGCGGCGTCGAGAGCGTCGAGATCGTTGCCGTCGTCGACGCGCTGCACGAACCAGCCGCAGGCTTCGTAGCGCTGGCCGACATCTTCGGAAAAGGTCAGCGACGTCGAGCCATCGATCGAGATGCCGTTGTCGTCGTAGAAGACCTTGAGCGAAGCGAGGCGGAAATGGCCGGCGAAGGAGGCGGCTTCGGCGGTCAAGCCCTCCATCAGGTCGCCGTCACTGGCCACCACCCAGATGCGGTGGTCGAAGAGAGGGAAGCCATCACGGTGGAAGCGCGCCGCCAGGTGCGCCTGGGCCAGCGCCATGCCGGTGGCGGTGGCGAGACCCTGGCCGAGCGGGCCGGTGGTGGTCTCGACTCCGGGAACGAGGCCGAACTCTGGATGACCAGCAGTCTTGGAGCCGAGCTGTCGGAAGTTGCGTAGCTCGTCGAGCGGCAGGTCGTAGCCGCTCAGGTGCAGCAGGCCGTAGATCAATGCCGAGGCGTGACCACACGACAACACAAAGCGGTCGCGGTTGGGCCAATCCGGGTGCTTGGGGTCGTGCCGCAGGTAGCGGCTCCACAGAAGATAGCCCAGTGGTGCCAGCCCCATAGGGGCACCGGGGTGGCCGGAGTTGGCCTTCTCGACCATGTCCACTGCCAGAAAGCGCAGAGTGTTGATCGCGGTCTGATGCTGCGGGTCGGAGTTCAGCTGGCTCATGGCCGCAAGGATAGCCGCTCCCGCGGAGCTGATCCAGGGGTCGGACGCGGCGGCGGGAAAATTTCTTGTCGGTTTTCTTTGCGTGAGGCTTTGACTCCGCGTGGACCAGTGCATACAATCGGGAATCCTTGTCGACCCTTTGCGGAGAGGTGCCGGAGTGGTCGAACGGGGCTGCCTGCTAAGCAGTTGTCCGGGGCAACCTGGACCGAGGGTTCGAATCCCTCCCTCTCCGCCATTCCGACGACTCAAACTCGAAGCTGAGAACCAAGAAAACGCGCCTGGTGGTGGCGCGGGGGGTTGCACCCGCGCCCAGTTTGTGAAAGATTTCACAAAGTCCCCCTGAAGATCACCGGGTAGCCGGTGTGACAAGCGACTCGGTGCAGCAGTGATTCGGCGCATTAAAGGCGCGCGGCCGCTTTCTACGGACAAGCCTGAGAACGAACCATGCCCCAGATCTTCCCTCGCAGTTCCAACATCTACGCCAGGCTGAGCATCTTGTTCGGCGTGCTGGGTGTCGTCGGCGGAATCGGCCTGATGATGCACTTAGTGCGCTCGCCGCTGCAGACCCGGCAAGGCGTCGTGCTGCAGCAGCCGGTGCCCTTTAGTCACGACCACCACACCGCGGTGTTGGGTATTCACTGTGTGTACTGCCACACATCTGTGGAGGAGTCCTCCTCCGCGGGTATCCCGCCGACCGAGACGTGCATGAACTGCCACTCGCAGATTTGGGCCGATAGCCCGATGCTGGAGCCGGTGCGGGCGAGCTGGCGCAACAAAGAGTCGATCAGCTGGAACCGGGTCTACGACCTGCCAGACTACGTCTACTTCAACCACAGCATCCACATCAAGAAGGGTGTCGGCTGCCAGAGCTGTCACGGCAACGTGACCGAGATGCCGCTGCTCTATAGGGCAGAGACGCTGCAGATGCAGTGGTGCCTGGACTGCCATCGCAACCCGGAGAACCACGTGCGGCCACGCGAAGAGGTGTTCAATTTCGATTGGCAGCCAGCGAATCAGGCCGAGTTGGGGGCGCAGCTGGTCGAGGAATACGACATCAACAGTAAGGACACCTGTTCCACCTGCCACCGCTGAGTGGCGGCGATGGAAGGTAGTCGGGGGATCGTCCGCGCAAAGGACGAAGACCGAAGCCCGGGGCGTTTGCGTTCCGGACGTCAATGAGCCAGGAGTTAGGACTTGAAAGACAAAGTGGTACGTGAGGGTCTGCGGGTGCTGCAGCCCACTGCGACGCCAGCGGCCAGTGCGACGCCAGCGATGAGCGTGACGCCAGCGATGAGTGCGGCGCCAGAGGCCGGCGCAGCGCCGGAGCCGCAACTCCAACTCGACGAGGTGCGTGATCGTCTCGCTCGTCAGGGTGGTCGCAAGTTCTGGCGCAGTCTCGACGAGCTGGCGCAGACGGAGTCGTTCCGCGACATGATCTTCCGGGAGTTCCCGCGCCACGCTACGGAGTGGACGGACGACGTCAGTCGTCGCAACTTCCTCCAGCTGGCCGGCGCTTCGCTGGCGCTCGCCGGTCTCACCGGTTGCACGCGCCAGCCACAGGAGCGCATCGTCTCCTATGTCGAGAAGCCCGAGGAGCTTGTGCCCGGCAAGCCGCTGTTCTTTGCCAGTGCGGTGTCGCGCGGCGGCTATTCGACGGGTGTGCTGGTCGAGAGCCACATGGGGCGTCCGACCAAAGTCGAGGGCAATCCGCAGCATCCGGCCAGTCTGGGCGCCACGGAC
The DNA here is from genome assembly GCA_965368975.1 of uncultured bacterium. GTDB lineage: Bacteria > Acidobacteriota > Thermoanaerobaculia > Multivoradales > JAHZIX01 > CBDUPA01. The sequence goes on from CBDUPA010000020.1 coordinate 23,059, forward strand.
GTGCAGGCGCAAGCCGAGGTGCTCGGTCTGTATGATCCGGATCGCTCGGCGTCTGTGCGCAATCTCGGTCGTGAGTCCACGTGGACGGCGTTCTCGGCCGCCTTTGCCAGCGAGCTGGTGGCGCAGGAAGCGCTGCGTGGCGAAGGTATTCGCATTCTCACGGAGTCCGTGACCTCGCCCACCCTGGCGGCGCAGCTGGCCAAGGTGCAGGAGCGCTTCCCGGAGGCTCGCTGGCACCAGTTCGAGCCCGCCGGTCGCGATGCCGCTCGCGAGGGGGCGCAGCTGGCTTTCGGTAGCGCTGCCGAGTTCAGCTATGACATCGCTCAGGCCGACGTGATCGTCACCCTGGATGCGGATCTGCTCGGCGAAGGGCCTGCCCACCTGCGCTACTCCCGTGAGTTCACCGCGCGCCGCCGTGCCGTCGACGCCGCGCAGAGCGTGGAGCCGAATCGTCTGTACGCCATTGAGAGCACGCCGACCAACACCGGCACGCTGGCCGACCATCGCCTGTCGGTGCGCACCAGCGAAGTCCATGGCTTCGCCCTGGCCCTGGCTGCTCGCCTGGGAGTTGCTGGTGCCGCGGCTCCGGCATCGCTCGACGACAAGGTCACCAAGATGGTGGACGCCGTCGCCCAAGACCTGCAGGCGCATGCCGGCAGAAGCCTGGTCGCTGCTGGTGAGTACACCTCGCCCGAGCTGGTCGCGCTGGTGCTCGCCATCAACAGTGCCCTGAGCAACCTCGGTTCGACCGTCAAGGTGACGGAGCCGGTCGCGGTGCCGCCAGGCGAAAATGCCTCGCTGCGGGCGCTGGTTGAAGACCTCAACGCCGGCAAGGTGGATGTGCTCGTCGTTCTCGACAGCAACCCGGTGTACAGTGCGCCGGCTGACCTGGGCTTCGAGGCTGCGATCCAGAAGGCGCGCCTGCGGGTTCACTGGGGGCTGTATCAGGACGAAACCGCCGACTACTGCCAGTGGCACGTCAACGCTGCTCACTTCTTGGAAGGGTGGAGCGACGGCCGTGCCTATGATGGCACCATCTCGGTGGTGCAGCCGCTGATTGAGCCGCTCTACGAAGGTCGCACGGTGCACGAGATCGTCGGTCTGCTGAGCGGCGATCTTGGCTTCAACGCCTACGAGTTGATCGAGAAGTACTGGCAGGAGAATTGGGCTGCCTGGGGAGGCGAGGGCGACCCGGCCGCCGGCTTCCGGCGTCTGCTGCACGATGGCCTGCTGCCCGGTAGCGAGTTGCCGGCCCGGTCCGTGGCGATCGATGCCGCTGGTGTGGGTGCCGCGGCGCAGAAGCTGGCCGAGCAGGCGGGCAGCGCGACCGAGCTGGAGCTGGTGTTGCGTCCCGATCCGTCGCTCTTCGATGGCCGCTACGCCAACCTCGGTTGGTTGCAGGAGCTGCCGAGGCCGCTCACCAAGCTGACGTGGGACAACGCGCTGCTGATCAGTCCCGCAACCGTCAAGGCGCTGGGCCTGCAAGGCGAGATGCCCGGCGTGCCGCTGTTGCCCAAGCAGCTGACCGGCGACGAAGCCGAGCTGTGGTCGCTGATCGATGCCACCGGCAAGATGGTGCGGATCACCATCGGGGAGCAGGCGCTGGACGTGCCCCTGTGGGTGCAGCCTGGGCAAGCCGATGGCGTTCTCACCCTGCATTTGGGCCACGGTCGCCGCAAGGCGGGTCGGGTTGGCAATGGAAGTGGTTTCGACGCCTACGCCCTCCGCAACCATGAGACGCCCTGGTATGCGCCGAGCGTCAGTCTGGAGCCCACGGGTGATCGCTTCGAGCTGGCCTCGACGCAGCTGCACCACAACATTCCGGTAGAGAGTGAAGAGGCGGAGAAGCGCCACATGGTGCGCACGGCCACCTTCGAGGAGTTCCGCGCGGACCCGGAAGTGATCGCGCACATGGGGCATGGTGATTTGGCGAACGAGACCATCTACCCTGGTTGGGACTACAGCGAAGGGTATGCCTGGGGCATGGTAATCGATCTCAACGCCTGCACCGGCTGCAACGCTTGTGTTGTCGCCTGCCAGGCGGAGAACAACATCCCGATCGTCGGTAAGCAGGAGGTCATCAACGGCCGTGAGATGCACTGGATTCGGGTCGATCGCTACTTCCATGGCGAAGACCTGAGCAATCTGGAAGTGCACAATCAGCCGGTGACCTGCATGCATTGTGAGCAGGCGCCTTGCGAGCTGGTCTGTCCGGTGGCCGCTACCGTGCACAGCGACGAGGGGCTCAACGACATGGTCTACAACCGCTGTGTCGGCACGCGCTACTGTTCGAACAACTGCCCCTACAAGGTACGCCGCTTCAACTGGTTCTACTTCAACGGGCGCCACCCGAACAGTGCCAAGTCCGCCGAGTTGCAGCGCAATCCGGACGTGACGGTGCGAACGCGCGGCGTCATGGAGAAGTGCACCTACTGCGTGCAGCGCATCAACGAGAGCAAGATTCAGGCGAAACTCGAAGATCGCAAGGTGCGCGACGGCGAGATCAAGACCGCTTGTCAGCAGGTTTGCCCGAGCGACGCGATCGCCTTCGGCGACATCAATGATGCCGAGGCGCGGGTGAGCCAGTGGAAGGGCAGTCCGCTCAACTACGGAATGCTTTCCGAACTTGGCACCCGTCCGCGCACCACCTACCTGGCGAAGCTGCGCAATCCCAACCCGATGCTGGAGGAGAGCTAAGGTTATGTCCGTTCTCAACCCACCGGCTTCCGAGAAGCCGCATAGTCCGCCTCTGGTCGGAGCCGGTCAGACCTATGGCTCTGTAACCGACCACATCAGCGGCGTCATCTTCGGGCGCACGCCGCTGTGGTGGTATGGGGTCATGATGATGGCGCTCGGCGTCGTCGGAGTCCTTGGTCTGGCCGTCGGCTACCTGCTCTGGGAAGGCACCGGAATCTGGGGTCTGAACATCCCGGTCGGCTGGGGCTTTGCCATTATCAACTTCGTTTGGTGGATCGGTATCGGCCACGCCGGTACCTTGATCTCCGCCATCCTGTGCCTGCTGAAGCAGGAATGGCGGACCTCGATCAACCGATTCGCCGAGGCCATGACTTTGTTCGCGGTGGCTTGTGCGGCCATGTTCCCATTGCTGCACACAGGTCGCCCCTGGCTGGCCGCCTACTGGCTCCTTCCCTACCCGAACACCATGGGGCTGTGGCCGAACTTCCGTAGTCCCCTGATCTGGGACGTCTTTGCGGTCAGCACCTATGCAGCAGTGTCGCTGATGTTCTGGTTCATCGGACTGATTCCCGATCTCGCGACCATGCGCGACAAGGCCAAGAGCAAGTTCTCGCAGGTCGTCTACGGCATGCTTTCTATGGGCTGGCGCGGCTCGGCCAAGCACTGGCACAACTACGAGGTCGCCTACCTGCTGCTGGCGGGCTTGTCGACCCCTCTGGTGCTGTCGGTACACACCGTCGTGAGTTTCGACTTCGCGGTCGGTCAGACGCCCGGTTGGCACGCCACCATCTTCCCGCCCTATTTCGTTGCCGGCGCCATCTATGCCGGCTTCGCGATGGTTCTGCTGCTGGCGATCCCGTTGCGCTTCCTGTTCAATCTGTATGACTTCATCACGGATCTGCACCTGCAGAACATGGCCAAGATCATGCTGGGCACCGGCTTGATCGTCTGCTACGGCTACTGTGCGGAGCTGTTCTATGGCTTCTACAGTTCGAACCCGTACGAGACCTTCATGCTGATGAACCGTAAGGCTGGTCCCTACCAGTTACAGTGGTTCGCCCTCTTCCTGTGCAACGGCCTGATACCGCAGATCCTGTGGATCAAGCGCTTCCGCACCTCTACCCCGATGTTGTTCCTCGTCTCGATCGTGGTCAGCATCGGCATGTGGCTGGAACGCTTCATCATCGTGGTTACCAGTCTGCACCGGGACTTCGTACCGAGTTCCTGGGGTATGTACTCCGGCACGATCTGGGACTGGGCGTTGTTCATCGGCACCATGGGCCTGTTCACCACGCTGTTCTTCCTCTTCGTGCGCTTCCTGCCGATGATCTCGATGTTCGAGATGCGCTCGGTGTTGCCGGCGTCGAAAGGCGAGGCGGCCCTGAGCGGTCCCAGTGCACTGAAAGGAGAGTCGTGATGGCACACGCGGTTCGACAAGAGCCGAGTCTGCACGGCCTGATGGCTGAGTTCGAAACCCCGGACGCGGTCGTCGCGGCTGCGGAGAAGAGCTACGAGGCGGGATATCGCCAGATGGACGCCTACACGCCCTACCCGATCGAAGAGCTCTGCGAGGCGATCGGTGAGCACCATTCGAAGGTGCCTCTGCTCGTGCTGATCGGTGGTGTCTGTGGTGCGCTGTTCGGCTTCGGTCTGCAGTACATCACCTCGGTCCACGTCTATGCCCTCAACATCGGCGGTCGACCGCTCAATAGCTGGCCGGCCTTCATTCCGGTCACCTTCGAGTGCACCATTCTGTTCGCCGCCTTGTCGGCGGTGGTCGGCATGCTGGCGCTCAATGGGCTGCCAAGGCCGCACCATCCGGTGTTCAACGTCGAGGGCTTTCGACGCGCCAGTCGCGACCGCTTCTTCCTGTGCATCGAGTCCAAGGACCCGAAGTTCGACGCCAACAAGACGGCCGAGTTCCTGCGCAGCCTGAATCCGACGGAGGTCCGGGAAGTTGAAGACTGAGAAGCTGACCCTCTTGATCGCCATGCTTTGCGGCACGTTGCTGCTGAGCGTTGGTTGCCGGCAGGATATGCACGACCAGGAGAAGCTGGAGCCTTTCGAGGCTCACACCTTCTTCAATGACGGCAAGGCCTCCCGAATGCTGCCTGCCAACACGGTGGCTCGCGGCCACCTCCGTGAAGACACCGAGTACTACACGGGCAAGGTTGGCGCCGCGTATGTTGCCGAGTTTCCGATGCCCGTCACGCAGGAAGTCCTGCGCCGCGGCCAGAGTCGCTACAACATCTTCTGCACCCCGTGCCACGACCGTGTTGGTACTGGCAACGGCGTGATCGTGCAACGTGGCTACAAGGAGGCTGCCTCCTTCCACGAGCAGCGGCTGCGCGATTCGGAGCCGGGGTACTTCTACAACGTCATCACCGAAGGATTCGGTGTGATGCCGAGTTACGCGCGCCAGATCAAGCCCGAAGATCGCTGGGCCATCGCCGCTTACATCCGTGCCCTGCAACTGTCACAGAATGCCGCGTTCGCCGAACTCGGGCCAGAGATGGAGCGCGAAGTGCGCGATGCCATCGAGGCCTCGGCGCAGGCTGCCGAAGCGGATGAAACTGCGGGCGATGGCCACGGCGAAGGTCATCATGGGGCGCACTGAAGAGGGCCGGATCGACGTCATGAGCGAACAGAACATCGAATGGACAGCTGAGAACTTCGCCGCACCGGCGGGAGTCGACCGCCTGCGGTTGGTGGGCATCGCCGCGGCGGTACTCGGCTTGATCGGCTGCGGCATTGGCTGGAGCCAGCACGCAACCCACTTCTTCCAGTCCTACCTGGTGGCGTTCCTGTTCTGGATCAGCCTGTCACTGGGTGCGCTGGGGTTGATCATGCTCAACCACATGACCGCGGGTGCTTGGGGTCTGGTGTTGCGCCGCGTCAACGAGGCGTCGGCGAGCACCTTGGGCCTGATGGCGTTGCTGTGGATCCCGATCTACCTCGGCATGGAGGACATCTTCAGCTGGGTAGGCCCGGAGGCCGCGCACGACGAGATCATCCAAGGCAAGGCCTGGTTTCTCAATGAGACTGGTTTCCTGATCCGTGCGGTCGTGTACTTTGCACTGCTGCTGGGTATGTGGTTCCTGCTACGCCGCTACTCCCTGGCACAGGACAAGGATCCCAAGCCTGAGCAAGTTGCCGGCATGCGTCGCATCAGTGCTCCCGGCCTGCTGGTCTTCGCGCTCCTGCTGACACCCCTGTCGACCGACTGGTTGATGTCGCTCGATCCGCACTGGTACTCCAGCATCTACGGCGCCTATTTCATCATCAGCTGTGCCGTGGGGGCCATGGCCTTCATGATCCTGATGGCAACCCTGCTGACCGCGGATGGCGGTCCGATGAGCAAAGTGATCACCAAGTACCGGTTCCACGACTGGGGTAAGTTGCAGCTGGCCTTTGTCCTGGTGTGGGCCTACTTCACCGTCTCGCAGCTGATCATCATCTGGCAGGGAAACCTGCCGGAAGAGATCCTCTGGTACAAGCATCGGTCGCACGGTGACTGGTTGACCCTGGGAATGGCCGTTGCGTTCCTGCACTTCGCGCTGCCCTTCATCCTGCTGCTGTCCAGGCCGCTGAAGCAGAATCGCGGCACGCTGGCGCCAGTCGCTGCCATGTTGCTGGTCATGCATTGGCTGGACTACTACTGGCAGGCGGGTCCGACCTTTCACGAGCACTTCACCCTGCACTGGCTCGACGGCGCGACGATGCTGGCGATCGGTGGCCTCTGGCTGACGGTCTTCACCACAGTCCTGCGGCGTCACCCCGTGTTGCCGTACCGTGATCCGTACTTGCCGGAAGCGCTGCGCGCGCACTGAAGAGGAATCGACGATGAGTGAGCTGCACAAGCCCAACGAGGCGCCCAGCGACAACGAAGGGCTCTTCGACTCCAGAGTGCCACCGTTTGATCGGGAATTGAACGTGCGGGCGATCCTGATCGCCGGTGCTATTGGTACCGTGATCACGATCCTCAGCTTCGTCACCATGTGGTGGCTGTTCCTGGGCCTCAAGGGGTGGGAGGAATCCAAGGATCCTGCTCCGTCGCCCTTTCAGGAGCAGGTCAAGGACTACAAACCGCCCGCGCCAAATCTCCAGGAGTTTCCGCCAACGACCGATATCGAGGCTTTCCATGCTTGGGAAGAGGAGATCCTGGGCTCGTACAGTGTCGTAGACGAGGAGACTGGGGTGGCGCGCATTCCGATCGAGCGTGCGATGGAACTGGTGCTGGAGCGTGGCTTCCCAACCCGTCCGGGTGTCGAGCTCGACGCCGTTGATGACGAGGTTACGGTGCCAGGACAACTGCTGGTCGAGCCCGTCACCGGCGACACCGATGCCAGCTCGGAGGCCAGTACGCTGGACACCGGAGAAGGCGCCGCGGCCCCTGAAGTCGAATCCTCGAATGGCCACGGAGCTGCCTGACTTGGATCTGAAGGTCTCCCGCCCGCGCCTTGGCTACCACCGACTGATGCTCACACTGGTGCTGATCTTGGCTCTGCTGCCTTTGTCTACAGTGGCTCAGGTCGAGTCGAAGAACCGCGTCGGTGCTGGTGCAGCCGCGACCGAGCTGCCCGAGCAGCTGAGGGAAGTGGGCTTCGACCAACGCCTCGGTGCGCAAGTGCCCCTTGATGTCGAGTTCCTCGACGAGAAGGGGAACGTGGTCACTCTCGGTGACTACGTTCAGGAACGACCGGTCATTCTGGCGCCCGTCTACTACGAGTGCCCCATGCTCTGCCAGCTGATCCTGAGTGGAATCAGCGGCAGCCTCAAGGGGCTCGCTTTCAACGTGGGCACAGAGTTCGACGTGGTGACCGTGAGCTTCGACCCAGACGAGACGCCCGAGATCGCGGCGGCGGCCAAAGAGCGGACACTCAGTCGCTACGGCCGCCCGGACACTGAGGGCGGCTGGCACTTCCTGACGGGAGAGCAAGAAGCCATTCAACAGGTAACGGAGGCTATTGGCTTCTCGTACACCTACGACCCGGAACGTGACGAATTCGCTCATTCCGCTGGAATCGTGGTGCTGACCAAGGAAGGCAAGGCCGCTCGCTACCTCTACGGCGTCGAGTACGCGCCGCGAGATCTGCGCCTGGCCCTGGTGGAAGCTGCAGACAACCAGATCGGCTCGCTTGTCGATTCGGTTCTCTTGTTCTGCTTCCACTACGATCCGGCGACCGGCAAGTACAGCACGGCGGTTCTCAACTTGATCCGCCTGGGCGGTGTCATCACCGTGCTGGTCATCGGCTTCCTGATGGTCGCCACATTCCGGCGAGACAAGAAACAGAGCGCCCTAAGGACGGTATAATCAGATGTCTTCCTACGAAATTCCGCTATTTCCCGAACAAGCGTCGACCGTCGCAGCAGAGGTGGATGCGCTCTATCTCTTCACTGTGGGATTGAGCCTCTTCTTCTCGGTGCTCATCTTCGGCTTGGTCATCTACCTGGGCTACCGGTTCCGGCGTAAGTCTCCCAACGAGCGTGGTACTTACACGAAGTCCGTGGCGTTGGAAGTGGTGTGGACCGTCATCCCGCTCTGCATCTTGATGTTCCTCTTCTTCTGGGGAACAAAGGTCTTCTACACCCTGTCACGGCCACCTGCGGATGCCGCCGAGTTCTACGTCGTCGGTAAGCAGTGGATGTGGAAGGTGCAGCACCCGGAAGGAAATCGGGAGATCAACGACCTCCACGTGCCCTTGGGACGACCGATCAAGCTCACAATGACCTCTGAAGACGTCATTCACAGCTACTTTATCCCTGCCTTCCGTGTGAAGGCGGATGTGCTCCCGGGGCGTTACACGACGGTTTGGTTCGAGGCGACCAAGCCTGGCGTCTACCACATCTTCTGTGCCGAGTACTGCGGTGTCGAGCACTCGCAGATGATCGGCAAGGTGTACGTGATGGAGCCCGCGGAGTACGAGGCGTGGTTGGACGGCCGTCAACTTGGCCGACCGATGACGGCCTCGGGCGAGGAGCTGTTCACCAACCTGGCTTGTATCACCTGCCACCGGGGGGATGATACGGCTCGCGGACCGGTCTTGGCGGGGCTGGATGGCGGCGAAGTGCTGCTGCGTGGTGGGCGGACGGTCACGCGAGATGACAACTACTTGCGCCAGGCGATCCTGAACCCTGAAGCCCACCTGGTCGATGGCTACGATCCGTTGATGCCTTCGTACCAGGGGCAGATCACCGAAGAGCAGCTGATGCAGCTGATTCGCTACCTGAAAGAGATAGACCAGACCGGCGGCGCCGATGCTCAGTCGCAAGCCGACGCAGTCGATCAGGGGGTCGCGCCGCAGTCTGAGGCGGCGGAATCAACCACGAGCGGTGCGGGCGCAGCGCACTAAGCGTGACCGCTACGAGCATGCACCAAAGGTAAATGAGACATGAGCCAGACGCATACAGCTGAAGCCCCCAAGAACTACCTGAACCATGAGCACGGGTTGAAGTCTTGGCTGCTGACGTTAGACCACAAGCGCATCGGACTGCTGTACCTGTTCGGGGTGACCTTCTTCTTCTGTCTCGGCGGCATCTTGGCCAGCCTGATTCGGGTCGAGCTGTTGACGCCCGCCGGAGACTTTGTGACGACCGACGTCTACAACCGGTTGTTCACGATGCACGGCATCGTGATGGTCTTCTTCGTCTTGATTCCCATCATCCCGGGCATCATCGGCAACTTCGTGTTGCCCTTGATGATCGGAGCCAAGGATGTCGCGTTCCCCCGCTTGAATCTGGCTAGCTGGTACATCTATATGATCGGCGGCCTGTTTACCCTCTGGGTGATGTTCAGCGGTGGTGTCGACACGGGTTGGACCTTCTACACACCGTTCAGCACGGTGTATTCGAATTCTCAGGTGATCGTGGCGGGCGTCGGTATCTTCATCACCGGCTTCTCCTCGATTCTGACCGGCATCAACTTCATGGTGACCATTCACCGTATGCGGGCTCCGGGGCTGACTTGGTTCCGCTTGCCGCTCTTCGTATGGGGCCATTACGCCACCGCGTTGATCATGGTGTTGGGTACGCCGGTTGTCGCCATCACGGTCTTGCTGCTGGCGCTCGAGCGCGGCTTCCATCTGGGTATCTTCGACCCGGCCCTCGGTGGAGACCCGGTGCTCTTCCAGCACCTGTTCTGGTTCTATTCCCACCCTGCTGTCTACATCATGATCCTGCCCGGAATGGGTGTGATCAGTGAGGTCGTCACAGCCTTCTCGCGCAAGCGGATCTTCGGCTACGAATTCGTGGCGTTCTCCAGCCTCGGTATCGCTATTCTGGGCTTCTTGGTCTGGGGACACCACATGTTCGTGACCGGCCAGTCTGTCTACGCGAGTACCGTGTTCTCCGTCCTGACCATGCTGGTGGCCGTGCCGTCCGCGATCAAGGTCTTCAACTGGACGGCGACGATGTACAAGGGCTCGATCCAGTGGGATACGCCGATGTTCTATGCGTTGGCTTTCTTCGGCCTGTTCGCGATCGGCGGTCTCACCGGCGTGATGCTAGCCACCATGGGAATCGACGTGCACGTCCACGACACCTACTTCGTTGTGTCCCACTTTCACTACGTCATGGTGGGAGGGGCGATCACGGCGTTTATGGCGGGCATCCACTTCTGGTGGCCGAAGATGTTCGGCCGTATGTACTCGGCCCTGTGGGCAAAGGTCGCGGCCGTGTTGATCTTCTTGGGCTTCAACTTGACCTTCTTCCCGCAGTTCGTGCTGGGCTACATGGGTATGCCCCGCCGTTACCATGCATATCCGGAAGAGTTCCAGGTACTGAACGTCCTGTCGTCAGCCGGTGCAACCACCTTGGCGCTTGGTTTCATCATGCCCTTGGTCTACTTCAGCTACTCGCTGATGTTCGGGCCGAAGGCCAGCGCCAATCCATGGGGCGCCCGTGGCCTTGAGTGGGAAGCGGCGGACTCTCCGCCAGACCCGCACAACTTCCACGAGACGCCAACTGTTACCCACGAAGCCTACGACTACGACACCATGGACTATCCGGTGAAGGAGGCCAAAGTTGTCTGACGCAGCCGCGGTCGCGCATCCCAACCTTCAGCATCACTTCGAGAGTTACGATCAGCAGCGTGAATCCGCCACGCTCGGCATGTGGCTCTTCGTGGCCCAAGAGATCATGTTCTTTGGTGGCTTGTTCACCGCTTACGTGGTCCTCCGGCTTCGCCATCCCGAGGCCTTTGCGCTCGCCAGCAACCAGCTAGACGTGACTCTCGGTGGTATCAATACCGCCGTGCTGATTCTGAGTAGCTTCACGATGGCCATGGCGGTTCGAGATTCCATGCTGGGCAAGGGCAGGCGTTGCGCTGGCTTCTTGGTCGGCACCATCGCCCTTGGCTTGGTCTTCGTCGGGATCAAGGCTGTCGAGTACAGCCATAAGTTCCACGAGCATCTGGTTCCCGGACCCAATTTCCAGTTCCGCGCTGCCCCTGAATATGCGCAAGGAGCCGAGGCGTTCTTCTCGGTCTACTTCGCCATGACGGGTTTGCACGCGCTGCACATGATCATCGGCGTCGGTGTTGTCGCCTGGCTGTTGAAGCCAGCCCTGAACGGGGTCTTCAACGCCGATTACCACAATCCGGTCGAATGTGTGGGCCTCTACTGGCACTTTGTGGATATCGTCTGGATCTTCCTCTTCCCCCTGCTCTACTTGCTGGGCTTCCACTTCCACTGATCCGAGGAGATGAGCACAGTGTCCCTACACGTCGTTCCCGTTCGAGTCTATGCAGCCATTCTCACCGCCCTGGTCGTCCTGACCCTGGTGACGGTCTGGGTGGCGTACTTCGACTTCGGTGCTCTCAACAACGTGGTCGCCATGAGCATCGCCTTGTTCAAGGCTACGCTGGTGGTCATGTTCTTCATGCACGTGAAGTACGGCACGAAGTTGGTGAAGGTGATCGTGGGATCGAGTATGGTCTGGCTGGTGATCCTGTTCGCCTTCACGCTGCAGGATTACCTGACACGCGAGTTGTTCGGCGTCCTTGGCAAGTAGCCTGACGCGGTTCACGAAGGCTTCAGGTACTTGAGAGCCAACGAAAGCCTCCTCGACCTCGTGCTCGAAGCACAGGTTCTGGATCGGGTACCCCGTAGCGGCTACTGCCTGCGCGGGGTTCCTGAGCCCGAGAGTGTGACCGAGCACAGCTGGCACGTGGTGTTCCTGGTGTGGCTGCTGGGCCGCCGTTGTGAAGGCGTGGATGTTCCCAGGGCCATCCAGATCGCGCTGATCCACGACTTGGCCGAGATGCGTCTTGGGGACTTGCCGCGGACTGCATCTCGCTACCTGTCTGGTATGAAGAACCAGGCCGAGGCTGCGGCGATGGGCGAGATCCTGGCGCCCCTCACCGATACCGAGCGGGCCTTCTATACCGAGTACCAGCAAGGGGAGACACGCGAAGCGCGGCTGGTCAAGGCCTGCGACAAGCTGCAGTTGATGCTGAAGGTCTTTACCTATGAAGCGTGGGGCAGTGGAGGTGGCCTGCGGGAGTTCTGGGACAATCCCGACAACTTCCCGAACGGTGACTTCGAGCCCGTGCGCATCTTGTTTGCAGCCTTGCTCGAGCGTCGCGGCATCAAGTCCCCTCCAGCGCCCGCCGCTTGACCGTCGATTGCCGGCTTGGCGGTTCCCTGAGGGCACTGAGAGCACCGTGCTGCTCGAACCTGTTCGGGGTTCTCTCAGCCTGCTAGCATGAGGAACGATGATCCGAGACGCTAAACCCACGCTGTGGACAGATTTGATGGAGCTGATGCGCATCCGGCTCAACATTCTGTCCTTGACCACGACGGCGGTAGGTTTCCTGCTCGCCAGCGGGTGGCCCCTGATGTTTGGCCGGCTCTGCCACACACTGGTGGCAACCGCATTGGTGGCGGCCGGCTCGTCGGTGCTCAATCAGGTCATGGAGCGGCGGGCGGATGCCCAGATGCCGCGAACCGCCAACCGTCCCTTGCCGACGGGGCGCATGCGACCAGATGTTGCTCTGATCTTGGGAGCACTGCTGTCCGCGGGTGGCATCGTCTACCTCTTGCTGGTCATCAACCCCTTGACCGCCTTGCTGGCCAGCGCGACGCTCGCGATCTATCTCTTCGTCTACACCCCGCTCAAGCGAGTGAGTTCGCTGGCGACGGTGGTTGGGGCGATCCCAGGTGCCATTCCGCCGATGATGGGCTGGACGGCCGTGCGCGACAGCATTGACGCTCCTTCCTTGGTGCTCTTCGGCATTCTTTTCTTGTGGCAGATGCCTCACTTCTTGGCGATTGCCTGGATGTACCGCAGTGACTATGCGGGTGGAGGCATGCCGATGCTGTCTGTCGTCGCGCCAGAGAATCGAATGACCGGGCGTCAGGCGGTGTTCTACGGTGGCACTTTGTTGCCGGTGAGTCTGTTGCCGACGGTCGTTGGTCTCAACGGATTGGGCTACCTGGTTGTCGCCGGTCTACTCAGCGTGACGTTCCTGGCCTTCGCCTTGATGTTTTTCTACGAGCATTCGGATCGGACCGCCCGGTGGTTGATGTTGGCCTCGGTGATCTACCTGCCTTTGCTCTTGACCGCGATGGTGGTTGACCGCTTCTGGTTTGTCGTAGCCGGGCCTTGACGTTCGCACGAGTCAGATGAGCAACGAGACACCCGCCTCCGAGCCGGTCACCTTCCATCCATGGGTCTGGAGGTTGACCTGGCTGCTGGTCGTCGGCACGATGCTGACGGTTCTCGTGGTGTACTTGCGCCAGGAGCCGGCACACCCAGGCGGTCAAACCGAGTTGCAGGTCTACGGTCGGCTGCCTGACTTCGAGTTGACCAATCGTGATGGCGGGAGGGTGACCGGTGCCGACCTAGCGGGCCAGCCGTGGGTTGCGGACTTCATCTTCACGTCCTGTCAGATCAGCTGCCCGTTCTTGACTGCGGAGATGGCCAGACTGCAAGCGGCTCTGCCGGTAGACAGTAGGGTTCAGCTCGTGTCGTTCTCCGTCGATCCGGACAACGACACGCCGGAAGCGCTCCAGGAGTATGCGCAGCGCTATCAAGCGGGAGATCGTTGGTATTTCCTGACTGGTGCTCGCGAGGATCTGTACCGCCTGATCCGGGAGGGCTTCCAACTCGGTGTCGAGCCGGGGGCCGGAAGCGCCCGGGAGCCGATCGTGCACAGCACGCGCTTTGTCCTGGTAGACAAAGAAGGCCTCATCCGGGGCTACTACGAGTCGACGGACCGGGCCGCGATGGCGAAGCTGCTGGCCGACTTGGAGGTTCTCGAGGGACGGTGACTTCGCCCGGCTGGGGAGTCCGCTTTCAGCCGATCTCTGCTTCGATCACCGTCGCCAAGCCTTGCGCCAGCTGCTCGACTCGGTCCTGGTCGGGGCCTTCGATCATGATGCGGGCCAATGGCTCGGTACCGCTGTAGCGCAGCACCAAGCGACCGTCTTCACCAAGATCCCTCTGCACACGTTCTGCTGCGGCTTGCACGGTAGGTAGGGTAGAGAGATCCGGCTTGCTGGCGACGCGGACGTTGAGCAGGATCTGCGGATAGCGACGGAAGCCGAGCAGATCCTGCGAAATCGGACGCCCACTACGGGCTCGAATCGCGCTGAGCTGGAGCGCGGTCAAAAGGCCGTCGCCGGTGGTACTCAGTTGCGTATCCACGAGATGCCCGCTCTGTTCACCGCCCAGCCGCAATCCGTTGCGGCGCAGGGCATCGATCACCTGCCGGTCACCGACATCACAACGCTCGAGGGCGATGCCCTTGTCCAGCAGGGCGCGTTGTAGGCCGAGGTTGCTCATGGAGGTAGCGACGATGGCAGGAGGATCGAGCAGGCCGAGTGCTTGCAGCTCCAAGGCCCAAAGATAGAGCATGGCGTCGCCATCACGTACCCCTCCTTGCTCGTCGATCAAGATGGCGCGGTCTGCGTCACCATCGAAAGCGAAGCCGAGATCGCAGCCCCTGTCCGTGACTACGCGCGAAACCTCAGCGGGCTGGGTGGAGCCACAGTCCAGGTTGATGTTGCGTCCGTCTGGAGCCGCATGCAGCAACTCGACCTCGGCACCGAGCGCACGAAACAGAGGCTCCGCAAAGGCTGAGGCGGCGCCATTGCCACAGTCGAGAGCAACGCGCAGGCCTTCCAGGCGGGTGGTGCCGAGGGAGCTGCGCAGCGCCGCCAGGTAGACTTCAACCGCCGCGTCGTCGATCGTCAGGCCCACGCTTGCCGTCGAGTCGAGAGGTGAGTCGCCCTGCAGTGTGCCGAGCAAGTGGTCTTCCAGCACAGCTTCCGACTCAGGAGGCCACTTGAAGCCCTGGCCGTCAAGAATCTTGATGCCATTGTCCGGATGAGGGTTGTGACTCGCCGAGACGGCGATGGCTGCGCCGATGGAGCCGTTGCTCCTGGCGGCCAGGTGGGCAACGGCAGGGGTCGGAACAACGCCGAGATACCGACAGTCCGCGCCGGCGTGGCGCAAGCCTCTCACCAGCCACGCGCACAGTGTCGGCGTGCTGTCGCGAGTGTCACCCCCCAAAGAGACGAGAGGAGCTCTTTGAACCTCTCCGGACTCCTGGAGCAGCAGGCCGAGTTCATAGCCCAGCGTGGTGACCGTCGGTTCGTCCAGGGGAAAAGCCCCAAAGGGTCCACGGATGCCGTCCGTGCCGAACAGGCGGGGTCTGCGCGATTCTGCACGGATATCAGCCACGGGACTCGTTCTCCAGGGGGGGGGTATCGGGAAGGCTCGGGGGTTGAAGCTCGATCGCGACCCGCACGCTCCTCGGCTGAGTCGTGACCAGGAGATTCTCGGGTCGCACCTCGACCTCTTCCGCGAAGCTGAGTGCGTGGCCGTCGAGATTGACCGCCGCGGTAGGTAAGGACGTGAGGGTTTCGAGGACAGAGCGTGGTCCAGTTGCCATCACCTGGCCGGGCTCTGTCTGATAGCTCATCAAGGTAGCGCCGGCAGCCGGCTCGCCGCTCAACTCGACGCGTAGCGGCAGCTGTCGCGATTCCACCTGATCCAGTGTCAGGCGAATCGATCCAGGCTCCACTGCCACCACTTCCAGGTCTCCAGGGATGAAGACGTTATCGTTACGCAGAGGCACATCCAGGCTACCGGGCTCGGTAACCTGCATCAGGTCGACCACCACGCCCACCATCTGTGGATTGAGGTTCTTGACGTCGTCTGTGCTGCCGCTCAGCCGCACATTGAGCGTCCGCGGTGGGTCAATCAAGATCAGATGGCCAGGGATGTCGAAGGTCAGGGCTGCTTCGACGACCCGGACACTCTGGTTCGCCGTGCGCTCCGTCGCTACCACCACCCACAAGATCCCAGCCAGCAGTAGGGAAACCAAGCGCAGGCCGATACGGGCTTTGCGTTCGTTCATACTCACGCTCTAGGTTGCCAACAGCCGCGTGCCGGGATGCCCGTAGAGGCTGGAGATTAGGTGGAGGTGGAGCTGATTGCGCAGGTCATTTGTGTCCAGGTTGCGAATCAGCCGCCCCTCGACGGCGACTGAGATCTGCCCCGTTTCCTCGGAGATCACGATCGCCACGGCATCGGTCTCCTCGGTGATCCCGAGTGCTGCTCGGTGGCGCGTTCCGAGTTCTTTGGACACTTCGGGATTCGGGCTCAGCGGCAGGAAGCACGCCGCCGCGGCGACTCGGTCTTCTTGCACGATCACGGCTCCATCGTGGAGGGGAGTTTCCGGGTGGAAAATGGTCACCAAGAGATCGAAGGAGAAGGCCGAGTCGAGCAAGATGCCGTTCTCGATGTACGGGCGAAGCCCTTCCTCGCGTTCCAGCACAATCAGAGCACCCGTATGGCGGGACGACAGCGCGTTGGCGGCGACGACAATTTCGTCGAAGATCGAGGCTACTTGGCTCTGCTTGGACAAGCTCCACAGTCGGTTGCGTCCGAAGTTCGCTAGCGCTCGGCGGATCTCGGGCTGAAAGAGCACGATCACCGCTACCGGCAGCAGGATCGGGAGGTTGCCGAGCAGCAGCTTGAGTGTCGGAAGGTCCCCTACTTGGGCGAAGCCGAACAGGCCCAACAGCAGACCGATGCCGACGAGCATATGGACTGCCCGGGTGCCGCGGATGAGCAGCAGTAGGTTGTAGATGAGGAACGCCACGACCAGGACGTCGATAAGATCCCAGGGCGTCACGGAGCGCCAGAGTTCAGCCAGGTTCATGCCGGTTGAACTCCCGGCTCGACCTGTTGCTCGACCGGTGGCCTCGTGCCGACGGGATCCCTGTTGTCCGCGGCAAGGGTGCCAGCGTCGATGGCCTGCCAAACTTTCAAAAAGCGAGCGGTCTCAGCCACATCGTGGACGCGTAAGATCTCGACACCAAAGTGGGCGGCCCAGCCGGCCGTTGCCAGACTACCCTCCAGCCGCTGGCTCGGCGGTCTCGGCGTAGCTCCAGCTCCGGCAATCGCTTGGCCAATGAAGCTCTTGCGGCTGGTACCGAGCAGGATCGGACAGCCGAGTGTCCTCAGTTGTTCGAGCTCGCGAATCAACAGGAGGTTCTGCTCATAGGTCTTCCCGAACCCGATTCCGGGGTCGACAATGACCTGCTCCTGGCTCACGCCCAGGGCCTTCGCGCGCCCGACCGCATCTGCGAGTTCGGCGCGTACCTCCTCGACCACGTCAGTGAAGTCGATCTGTCTTTGCATGGTCGCCAATGGACCGCGACTGTGCATCAGGACCAGCGGACAGCCCGTTTCGGCAACCACGCGCCCGAGCTCGTCATCACTCAGCAGGCTCACGTCATTGATCAGATCGGCTCCCGCCAGCAGAGCAGCGCGCGCGACTGCACCCTTGCGCGTGTCGACCGAGAGAGGTGCGTCGGTGGCGGAGCGCAAGCGCTCCAGCACGGGTAGGAGTCGATCCAGCTCTTCCTGAACCCCAAGGGTGCGTGCACCATCGCCGTAGACGCCCCCGCCGGGGCGGGTGGACTCGGCCCCAAGATCGAGCAAGTCTGCACCCTGGTGCAGCATCTCGAGCCCGTGGGTCACGGCAGCATCCGGGTCCAGCCACTGTCCGCCATCGCTGAACGAGTCGGGGGTGATGTTCAGAATGCCCATCACTAGCGTCCGTTGCCCCAGCTCGAGGTGGCGCTGTCCCTGGGGGGAAGCGTCCTGGGTGCCTTCTCCGGAGAGGTAGCGCCAAGGCAAGGGGAGAGTGTGGGGCTCGTTCATGTTGCTCTGCATTCTACCGAACCCCGCACCCTCCCGGAGCCGCACCCGCGCGTTCGTTCACCGCCTGCCCTTAGGATGCGGTAGGCCTCGACGACTCCTCGCTCGGTTCGCCGTCGGCGGCTGTGTGCCCAGACGCGGAATCCTGGCTGTCGGCTGGTGGCTGATCGTCTGTCGCCGCCTCGGCGGCTCCTGACGTCAGGGCGGGCTGGTGGAAGCCGTGCTCCCCTTTGCCATTGCCAATCAGCAGGCGCGCGAGTTCCGCGTCCTTGGGGATCGGTAGCGATCGGCCGGGCTCGCGCTTGATGCCGGTCTCTCTCTCGATCAGTTCGTAGATCTCTCTGCCCTCGATGGTCTCATGCTCGAGTAGTTGGCGCGCCAGCAAGTCGAGCAGCGCGCGATGCTCGGTCAGAATCTGCACTGCCTGCTCGTAGGCGGTCGAGACGATCCGGTTGATCTCGCGGTCGATCCGTACCGCCGTCTCACCGCTGTAGTCCGGTTGGCTGGAGAATTCGCGCCCAAGGAACACTGGTTCTTCCTTGGTACCGAGGGCTAGGGGTCCCAGCTCAGACATCCCCCATTCGCAGACCATGCTGCGCGCCAGATCCGTGATCTTCTCGATGTCGTTGCTGGCGCCGGTGGTGACGTCGTCGAGCACGATCTCCTCAGCCACGCGGCCGCCCATCAGAATCGCGATCTTGGCCTCGACAAAGCCCTTGCGCAGAGTGTGCATGTCATCCGTGGGTAGCTGCAGCGTGACACCGAGTGCCGAGCCGCGCGGAATGATCGTCACCTTGTGCAAAGGGTCCGTGACTTCGAGCAGTGCCGCGACCAGAGCGTGTCCGGCCTCGTGATAGGCCGTGAGAACCCGTTCCTCCTCGGACAGCATCATGGTCTTGCGTTCGACACCCATCACGACTTTGTCCTTGGCGAACTCGAAATCATCCATTCCTACCTGGTTCTTGTCTCGCCGTGCCGCGATCAGAGCAGCCTCGTTGACGAGGTTCTCGAGGTCGGCGCCGACGAAGCCGGGTGTACCGCGCGCGATGACCTCCAGGTTGACGGTCTCGTCGAGCGGGATCTCGCGCACGTGCACGCGCAGGATCCCCAGGCGGCCTTGGATGTCCGGTCGGTCGACCACCACTCGCCGGTCGAAACGGCCCGGACGCAGGAGCGCGGGGTCTAGCACGTCCGGCCGGTTGGTGGCGGCGATCAGGATCACGCCTTCGTTGGTCTCGAAGCCGTCCATCTCGACCAGCAACTGGTTGAGTGTCTGTTCGCGTTCGTCGTGCCCGCCGCCCAGGCCGGCGCCACGATGGCGGCCGACGGCGTCGATCTCGTCGATGAAGATGATGCAGGGAGCGTTCTTCTTGCCTTGCTCGAACAGGTCGCGTACGCGGCTGGCGCCCACACCGACAAACATCTCGACGAAGTCCGAACCGGAGATCGAAAAGAACGGCACGTTGGCTTCACCCGCGATCGCGCGTGCCAGCAGCGTCTTGCCGGTTCCCGGTGAGCCCATCAGCAGCACACCCTTGGGAATGCGGCCGCCGAGCTTCTGGAACTTCTGTGGCTCCTTGAGGAAGTCCACCACTTCGGACAGCTCCTCTTTGGCCTCCTCCACGCCGGCGACGTCCTGGAACGTCACCTTCTTGCCGCTGGCATTGAGCAACTTGGCTTTGCTCTTGCCAAACGAGATGGCGCGGTTGCCACCGGACTGCATCTGGCGCATGAAGAAGATCCACAACACCACGATGAGCAGAATCGGGGCATAGGTGAACAGCACCGCGCCCAGGACCCCGCTATCAGGCTCCTTGGAGTGGACGTCCATCTCAGCCTTACGCAGGTTGTCGACGTACTCGGGGGTCGGCTCGAAGGGTAGGAAAATGGTGAACTTGTCGTCGGCGGCGAACTGGCCACTGCGCAACGAACCTTCGACTTTCTGACCGGCGATCTTGAGTTCCTTGATCTCGCCCCGCTCGATCAACTCGGTGAAGGTGTTATAGGTCAGTTCATGGGTGCGATGCTTGCCGGTGTCGAAGGACCGGAAGAGCAATATCACCACCAGGAAGATGACCGCCCAGAGGATGATGGTCTTTGCGGCTGATGAGTTCAAGTCAGTTCCTCGTGCAGTCGATGTTCTCGGGAGTAGGTACGCGAAACCGCGGCATCACGCCCTTGGCGTGGCGGAGGTCCATTCAGCGATCCAGAGGGTGCGCTTTCCGGTGACCCGGAAACGGTGGTCGAGAGTAACCGTTGGAACCCAGACTACTTGCCCTTCTACGCAGAGCAGCGGCAAAGAGTTCCGGAGTTCCCGGGGTACCCGGCGATCGATCAAGATCTCTTTGAGGCGGCGCTGGTAGGAGCAACCCAGAGGTTGAAGGCGATCACCGGCCCTACGGTTTCGAACGGTCACCTCCGCGCCATCCGCGAGTGGGAGTTCGAGGAAGGCGCGAGCGCGCACCAGGTTGCCAGCTTCGGGCTCGCTCCTGGGGGTGAAGAGTGCGCGCGCGTCGACCCCGCCATCCAGGCGGGCGGCCACGGCGCCCTGCTCACGGTAACGATGCCACTCGTCCGGCGACCCCCGACGTAACCGCAGCCGCAGAGACAGCCGTGGCACTGCCAGGGACCCTGGCACGCTCGTAGTATAGGAGAAAAACGCCAGAGCTGCAGGCGTTCGATTCTCTTCCCCTGCGCGGACGAGGTGCAGGCGACCCTGCTGAAGGCGCCAGCTCCAGCCGTCACCGCAGTCACAACCGATCCGGGGCGATCGATCGCAGGTGGCCGCCAGCTGCCGCTGCAGCTCGCCGAGCGCGGCCGCGCTTGCCGGGTGCGCAGCACCTGCGTGCCGATGCAGGGCCGCTAATGCCAGCGGTTGCAGAGGGCCGGGCAACGTCAGCAGCCGCTGAGGGTCGATGCTCACCTCGCCCAACCGGACCTCTTCGGGTGTCGCAGCTCCGCCATCTGCGTCTCGGTTGTCCACGCCTCGGCAGTCCACGAAGGCGAGAAGAAACTCTTCGATCGCAGGCCTCGCTGCCTGCAGGCGCTGCGCCACTCGCGCCAGTCGCGTGCCGAGGGCGGTGCGCAGTCCCCGGTCCGGAGGGCTCCGGGTGCAGTCGTTTCTGCCCACCGCCTGGCCCTCGAGGTGTGGCAGCACGTAGTGGCGGATGAGATTGCGCGGTCGCGCCAGGTCCGCGTTGGTCGGGTCCGTCACCGGTTGCAAGTCCGGGGCAACCCGCGCGCGCCAGGTCGCAAGCTGCTGCCGCGAGCAGGTGAGCAGGGGGCGGACAATCGGTCCCCGTCGCAGCTGTACGCCAGCCAAGCCCAGGAGTCCCGATCCCTGTCGTAGTCGCAAGAGGACCGTCTCTGCCTGATCATCGCGGTGATGGCCTGTCAGCACATACCGCGCACCGAGGCGCAGCCGTAGCCGCTCCAGGGAGCGGTAGCGGGCGGCGCGCGCCGCGGCTTCGATGCCGCCCTGGTGGCGTGCGTCGATCTGCAGCCGTTCGACCCGCGTCTCGACCCCCATCTGCCGAGCCAGCTCGACAGCGCGGCGTGCACGTTCCTGGGAACCCGCGTCGAGGCAGTGGTCCAGATGAACGCTGACAATCAGCAGCTCGAGATCCGCAGCAAGGCGGGTGAGTGCCAGCAAGAGTGCTGTCGAGTCAGGGCCGCCGGAGAACGCGACGAGAACCCGCTCGCCGGGTGCAACCGGGGCGATTCTCCGCAGGCAGCTGTCGAGTACGCGGACGGGGTCCGGGGTGGGGTCGGGGCTCGGGGTGCCGGCTACAGAAGGTGGACGAATAAGCGGCAGGGGGGAAGAGGTTGGTGGCGGTGACGGGACTCGAACCCATGACCTAGCGATTATGAGTCGCTCGCTCTAACCAGCTGAGCTACACCGCCAGTGTGCTGCGTCTACAGCATTCTTCCGCGCGCGAGGCGCGGGGAGAACGGAGCCGGCATTATAGAGAGGAATGCACGGGAATGCCAGCTTTCCGGCTCGAGCCTCGGATGGCTGGCTCTAGGGGGAAGGCGCGGCATGGCGCAAATCTTGGACGGCCGCAGCGCGGTCCTTGGACTGCCGCTGGCTGCGGCCGCGGGTATCGCAGGCTACATCCGGATTCGGAGGGCGCCCCGCGATGGAACTCTGCCTGGAATTGCCCCGTCGATCAGCGCAGGGACTGCTGGCAGCTGCGGAACTGACCAAAGAAGTCACGCATCGAGGTCGACAGCATCTCGTCGTTGAGGCGGTAGACCACGTTCTGTCCTTGCCGCTGGTCGACCACGAGCTCTGCTTCCTTGAGCACCGACAAATGGCGCGAAATCGTCGGCTGCGACAGATTGAAGTTGCCGACAATCTCGCCAACCGTACGGTTCGAGGCCTCGAGCAAGCGAAGGATCTCTTGACGCGTACCATCTGACAAAGCCTTGAATACCTTGGTCATCTGCTTGCCCTCACGGTGCCCGTTGGTCGAAAGCATGGAATGCATGTTCCTGGCTCCTTTCTGGAGACTGGAGTTCTGGTTTGGGGGCTGCTCTGTAACGTAGACAGATCTAAGTGACGGAACGAAAGTGCATCGGATGTATTTCACACCCCTCATCAGATGCACAGAGTCTAGGCACTAGATATTGAATTTACCTTGAGAACTCGCTCAGTCAAGTGGGCAGATTTGCTCATGTCCTGCGCAGAGAGGTGTAAACTTCTGTATATTCAAAACTTGAAGTCGGTTCAGCGGGCGAGGCAGGTGGTCTGGAGCGCATCCTTTGCAGCGGATCGCTCTCCTGAAAGGCTCCAAACAAGCGGGACTTCCAGGGATTCGAGCGCCAGAAACAGCAAGAGCCCCCGACCAGCGGGGGCTCTTGAAGATCCTGCTTTGAGCGCAGACTTTCCTTGGACTGAGGCTCTCAGATTCGGCTATCTCGGGCTCAGCTCAACGCAGCAGCATAGCGGCTGGCAACCGCGTTCCAGTCCACGACATTCCACCAGGCACCGATGTAGTCCGGACGGCGGTTCTGGTAGTTGAGGTAGTACGCGTGCTCCCACACGTCCAGGCCCAGGATCGGGGTATCCCCTTGCATCAGCGGGCTGTCCTGGTTGGGCAGCGCATAGACTTTCAGCGCGCCGTTGCTGACCACCAGCCAACCCCAGCCGGAACCGAACTGACCACCGGCGGCCTTGGCGAACTGTTCTTTGAAGGCGTCGAAGCTGCCGAAGGTGCTGTTGATCGCTGCAGCCAGGTCACCGCTGGGGGCTCCGCCGCCGTTGGGGCTCATGGTCGACCAGAACAGGCTGTGGTTGGCGTGGCCGCCACCGTGGTTGCGCACGGCACCGCGGATAGCGTCCGGCACGTTGTCGATGCCTCGCAGCAGATCCTCGACGCTCTTGCCGCTGAGATCCGCGTGTCCGTCCACTGCCTTGTTCAGGTTGGTGACGTAGGCGTTGTGATGCTTGTCGTGATGGATCTCCATCGTGCGCGCGTCGATATGGGGCTTGAGGGCATCGACGGCGTAAGGCAGGTCGGGCAGGGTGTACATACTGATGGGCTCCTTCCTTGCGGGTGCGTATTCTTCAGTGTGCTAGGTAGTAAAGTGAGCGTGACGTCTCCGAGAACCGGGGACACCAACGCATAGCCGCTATTCTTACATGAAAGCGGACCGACCCAGTACGGATTCGCTGCCGGAGCTGTCGCGGCAGCGAGAAAATCTCGCAAAATCCTTCTTGACGTCGTTCCTGCCCTTGTGTATCCTTGCGAACCCTGGCGCTGCGTAGGGGGGTTAGCTCAGCTGGTTAGAGCACCTGCCTTACACGCAGGGGGTCGCGGGTTCGAGTCCCACACCCCCCACCAAAGCCAGATGTCAGATTCGGAAACAATGCGGGGTCGTAGTTCAGCTGGTTAGAATGCCGGCCTGTCACGCCGGAGGTCGCGGGTTCGAGTCCCGTCGGCCCCGCCAAGTTGTCCAAGCCCACTCATTCACTCCCCCCTCAACGCAGCACGTGTCCTTAGAACACGTCGTGAGTACGGAGCCGCAGCCATGCGCGAAAAGATCAAGCTCGTCTCCACCGCTGGAACCGGCTACTTCTACACCACCACCAAGAACAAGAAGAAGACGACCGAGAAGCTGGTGCTGAAGAAGTACGACCCGAAGATCCGCAAGCACGTCGAGTTCAAAGAAGAGAAGATGCGCTGACGGGCCACGAGCTCAGCTCGTCCTGAGCCGGGCCTCTGGACAGACACGCTCAGCCCGCGACACCCGCCAAGGCGGTTTGCCAAGGTGGTGTTGCCACGAAGCCGGTCTCATATTCGAGCCGGCTTTTGCTGCGTCCAGCGTTTCCCTCGGCGCCGCTCTTCAGCTCGTCCCGTCCTCAGGTAGCTCGATCCCCAGTCGGTGGGTCAGATCCAGGATCGAGTAAGCCCAGCGCGCCACTGCTGCGTCGACGAACAGTCCGTCCTCCGTCGCGAAGCCACCTCCGTCAGAGTCTTCGAACAGCTTCTTGACCTTCTTGGCCAGTGCGATCTGGTCCGGTCGCGGATTGAACGCTTCGTGCACCGGGTCCAGCTGTACCGGATGAATGCAGGCGGCACCGAAGCAGCCGAGGGCCTTGCCCAGGTGCAGGCGTTCACGCCAACCGTCTTCATCCTTGAAGCGAACGTAGGTCGGTACCGTCGGGGAGGCGATGCCCGCCGCCCGAGACGCCACGACCATCTTGGAGCGCGCCCACAGCGTTGCTTCCGGGATGTAGGAGTTGGCGTTGATATCGCCGCAGAAATCGCGCTCGCCGAGGGCCAATTGCACGACCCGCGGGTGCCGGGCCACGGCCTCACAAGCGAGCAGGCCGGCGGCGCTCTCGACCATGCCGACGATCATGACGCTGTTGGGCTCCAGACCCTTGCGCTGCTCGACCTCAGCCAAGGCCGTGCTGACCACGTCCAACTCCTCGATGGCGTCGAGTTTGGCCACCCACACGCCCGCCACCTTGTCACTCAAGGTCTCGAGATCATCGCGCCAGTAGGGACTCCGGGGATCATTGGTCCGGATCCAGACCCATGGGCCGCCCTTACGGGAATAGGTGTCGACCGCGGTGATCACCTTGTCTCTCGCCTCGTCCTTGTGACTGGGGGCGACCGACTCTTCGAGGTCGAGGATGACGGCGTCGGCACCGGCTCCGAAGGCTTTCTGCAGGATGCGGTCCCGGTCGCCCGGCGCGAACAGGAAGGAACGTGTCAATGGCAGTCTCATGACGGGAGAGTATAGCGTCCGCTGCCGCCGCCCAGGGCATCGGAAGCGGTAAACTGGAAGCTCGCCGTGTGGTCCCGCGAGCCCGCATCTTGCCGATGTCCCTGCTGTTGCCGCCTGATGGAGAAGCCCGATGACCGAGTCCACCGAAGCCTTTCGCCTCTCCCCTCAACAGCACCGCCTGTGGCGTCTCGATCCCGAAGGTCAGAGCGGCCTGCTGCAAGCGCGTGTTGTGCTCGAGATGGAGGGTCCAGTCCTGCCGGACCGGCTACGCGCTGCTCTGGAGCAGCTAGTCGCCCGGCACGAGGTGCTGCGCACCGGTTTTCGGGCTCAGCCGGGATTCAAGGTCCCTTTCCAGGTCCTCCCGGAAGACCGAAGTGTCGAATGGCACGAGGGGGCGGCACCAGGGGCTTTGACGCCGGAGCAAGTGCGCGCTGGTGGGCTGCATGCGTACTTCGAGCCCGAAGGCGCCGTCTCCCGGTTGCATCTGGCTGTGCCGTCGGCCTGCCTGGACGCGCCGGGCTGGACCGACCTGGTGAACCAACTGGCGGCGTTGTACGCTGGCGCGGGCACTGCGGACGGCGATGCCGACGTGGCGGCAGAACCGCTGCAGTATGTCGATTACGCGGAGTGGCAGCTGGAACTGTTGGAGTCCGATGACCCGACAGCCGTCGCGGGTCGCGAGTACTGGCAGGCGATCGACCTGCCCGCTCTGGCCAGTCCTCGTCTACCGATGGAGTTTGACACTCCAGCAATCCCTGAAGCCGCGCGCTCGAGCGTCGACTTGGACCTTGACGCCAACCTTGTCTCTGGAGTCGAGGGGCTCGCCGAGCGACTCGAGATCCCGGCGCTGGCGATCTGGCTGAGCGTCTGGCGCTGGCTACTCGGTCGCCACCTCCGGCGCACCGGTGACGGCGCCGAGCCAGGCCTCGTGGTGCGCTTCGACGGCCGGGGCTTCGACGAGCTCGAAGGCGCGCTGGGCGCCTTTGCCCGCTGGTTGCCGCTGTCGGCGGATCAGGGAGTCCTGCACGACGGAGGCAGTGCCCTGCGAGCCGAGGACTACCTGCGCCGCACGGCGACGATCCTCCAGGAGCTGGATCAGAACCAACCCTTCTTTGCCTGGCCGGAAGCGCACGAGACGCTGGTGCCTGCTTTCGGTTTCGAACAGGACGCACCGCCCGAGGTCGTGCCGGCGGGAGACGTCGAGTTCCGGCTCACCGAGCGCTGGGTCGAGGGTGATCGGACGCGCCTCACACTCAGCGTGTTCGGGCGCCGCCTGCGACTGAGCTACGACCAGCACGCCTTCGACGCCACCGACGTCGAGCGGCTGGCCGCCGAGATCGTCTCTCTCGTGTCAGGTTTGCTCGCCGCGCCCGAGCAGCCGATGCCGCGACTTCCGTATTTGCCAGCGCGCGAGCGCGCGCGGGTGGTCGAGGCGTTCAACGCCCAGGCCGCTGCGGGCGACGCTGCCGGGTCCTGGATCCCCGATCGCATCCTGGATGCGGCCGCCCGCCACCCGGATCGTGTGGCGGTCGTGTTCGAGAACACCTTTCTCAGCTACGGTGCTCTCGATCACCTTTCGGCCCTACTCGCGTCACGTCTGCGGACGCTCGGTGCCGATGGCTGCGAAGACGGCTCCAGAGGAGTCAGCGTCGATCACACCGTTGCCCTGTGCCTGGAGCGCTCGGCCCAGTTGCTGATCGCCCTGCTGGGAATTCTGAGAGCCGGCGCGGCCTATGCGCCGCTCGATCCGGACCAGCCACAACGCCGTCTCACTTCAATGCTCGACGATCTGGCCAGCGATGCCGGGGACGCCAGGCTCGCCCCGGTCCTGATCACCGACCGCACCACACCAGAAATTCTCCAGGAGTCTGCGCGCGCAACCCTGTTCCTGGATGACCTGGCTGCCGCGGCGGTGCGTGGTGAGACGCCGGACCCGGCGGACGTTCGCTGCCGGGTGACCCTCGAACCGGCCAGCCTGGCGTATGTCATCTTCACGTCGGGTTCGACGGGACGACCGAAGGGAGTCGCTGTCAGCCACGCTGCGCTCCAGCACTATCTCGGTGGTGCGACCTCGGCGATGGATTTGCCCGCGGGAGCTACCTACGCCACCGTCTCGACCTTCGGTGCCGATCTCGGGAATACCTCGATCTTCCCAGCCCTGTGCACCGGCGGTACTCTGCACGTGTTGTCCCGTGACCGTGCTGCTGACGCTGCCGCCTTCGCCGACTACTTCCAGCACTACACCGTCGACTGCTTGAAGATCGTTCCCAGCCATCTGCAGGCACTCCACGAGAGTGCTGATGGTCGTCGCGTACTGCCGCACGGTCGCCTGGTCGTCGGGGGTGAGGCCTCCGAGCGCGACTGGCTGCAGCAACTGGCGGCGTCCACGCCAGGTTGCCGCGTCTTCAACCACTACGGCCCGTCCGAGGCGACCGTTGGATCGCTGGTACGCGAGGTCGATCCAGGTACCCCGCTCGACCGCCGCTGCGCAACCGTGCCGATCGGACACCCCCTGCCGGGGAGCCGTGTCTTCCTCCTGGACGCGCAGGGGCGCCCGGTGCCAGCTTGGGTTCCCGGTGAGATTCACATCGGCGGATCAGGTCTCGCGCGCGGCTACTTGGGACGGCCAGCTCTGACCGCCGAGGTCTTCGTGCCGGACGCGCTGTCCGGTGCTTCGGGCGGTCGCTTGTATCGCACCGGTGATCTCGCGCGTCACGTCGGGGATCCAAGGGGCGAAGGTGTCGAGTTCTTGGGCCGCGTCGACCATCAGGTCAAGTTCCACGGTTTCCGCATCGAGCTCGATGAGTTACGCGATGTTCTGAACCAGCATGAAGGTGTGCGCACCAGTGTCGTGCGCTTGCTGCAAGACCAGCATGGACACGACGTCCTGGTCGCGTACTACGTGTCGCGCCACGAGCTGGAGTCGGCCGACCTTCGAGCCACCCTGGCGGAGGAGATTCCGGAGGAGACGTTGCCCAACGTCTTCGTCCACCTGCGCAAGCTGCCGCTCAACCTCAACGGCAAGGTCAACGTCGAGGCGTTGCCGTCGCTGGCTGAGGTGCGCGAGCGGATGGAGAAGGCTTTTGTGCCGCCGCGCAACGAGAGCGAGACCCAACTGGCCGAGATCTGGAAAGAGGTGCTCGGCGTGCCGCGTGTCGGCATCAACGACAACTTCTTCGAACTCGGTGGTCACTCGCTGCTGGCCACGCGCGTCATCTCGCGCATGCGCCAGCGCTTCAGCGTCGAGGTGCCGCTGCGGGCGCTGTTCGAGGTACCCAGCGTCGCCGGTCTGGTCGAAGCCATGGACGCTGGCCGCTTCAACGCCGTCGAGAAAGACGAACTGGATGACCTGCAGCCGGGTAGCAGTCTGGAACTGGAAGATCAGCTCGCCGAACTCGAGGCGATGTCGGACGAAGAAGCGGAAGCGGCGCTGGAGCGCGAGTCGATCCTGGACTGAGCCTAGGCGAGGGCCCTGGCCTGGCGCCGGTTGAGCAGGGCGATGACGGTCAGCAGCGCGGCTCCGCTCGTTGCCAGAATCGGGAATGCAAGCCCTGCCAGCGTGACCGGTTGCTCGGGTAGCAGTAGGAGCAGGCCGGAGAGCAACAGGACGCCACGCTGCCACAGAGCCAGCGGTGCGAAGAGATAGCCGACGATGCCAGCCGCGAACGGCACGATGCCGAAGACCGCCAAGCCCACCGCGACCGCCACGGTGGTCCAGCCCGCGCTGCTGCCGTCCGGCGCCAGCAACAACAGCTCCGGTTGCAGCACGAACATGTAGGGAAGTACGAAGCCGACGAGTGCGAAGCGGAAGGCCGCCAGGCTGGTCTTCATCAGCGACGAGTCCGCGATCGAAGCCGCGGCGTAGGCGGCGAGCGCTACCGGTGGTGTCACCATCGACATCATGCCGAAGTAGAAGATGAACAGATGCGCGGCCAGCGGCACCACCCCGAGCTGTCCCAGCACCGGTCCGATCAAGGTCGCCATCAACAAGTAGCAGACAGCGGACGGCAGTCCCATGCCGAGGATGATCGAGCTGACCATGATGGCGACCAGCGCCAGCATCAGGTTCTGCTCGGCCAGCGGCACGATCGCGGCCGGCAGGCGAGTACCGATGCCGGTCAGAGTCACCACGCCGAGAATGATGCCGACGCACGAGGCTGCGCTGACCAGCGGGATGACGTCGCGTGCCGACTTGCTGAGGGCATCGAGCAGCCGCAGCCACGACAGGCGCGTCTCGGCTCGCAGGCTGCTGATCAGGATCACCACACCGAGGGCGAGCGTCACCGCACGGAACGGCGTGTAGCCCATCAGCAGGAAGACGATCAGACCGACGAAACTGGTGGCGAAAACAATTCCCGCGAACGGATGGTGGGAAGCGTCGCGTGTCTCTTCGTCTCCGGGTACCTTCACTTTCAACGCCGTGGCGGCAGGTTCCGTGGACGTGCTCTCCGCCGCCGCGGCCCCGATCTTGCGCGCGTAGAGATGCACGATCAAGAACAAGGAGAGGTAGTACAGGATCGCTGGCACCAATGCAGCCCGGATGATCTGCAGGTACGTCACCTGCGGCTCGATGATCTCGAGCATCATGTAAGCGCCGGCCCCCATGACTGGCGGAACCAGGGCTCCGCCCGAGCTGGCCGCCGCTTCCACGCCACCCGCCACGTGTGGCTTGAAGCCCGAGCCGCGCATCATTGGGATCGTGAAGGTTCCTGTCGTCGCAGTATTGGCCACTGCACTGCCAGAGAGCGAGCCCATCAAGCCGCTGCTCAGCACGGCCACTTTGGCCGCGCCGCCCGAGCTACCTTGGAACAGGCGCCGCGTGAAACGGATGATGAAGCCGGTGGCTCCCGTTGCTTGTAGCAGTGCGCCAAAGAGCACGAAGAGGAAGACGTAGGTCAGCATGACGCGCAAAGCAATACCGAACACGCCTTGGCTGTGCAAGAAGGTCTGCGACACGATGCGCTCGACGTCGTAGCCTCGGTGGGGGAACAGCCAGTCCGGCATCGACTGGCCCCAAACCGCGTAGGCGAGAAAGAACGAGGCCAAGATGGGCAGTGCCGGCCCGATTGCCCGGCGCGTGGCTTCCAGAACCAGCAACAAGCCCAGTACGCCGACGGTCAGATCCAGCGTCGTTTCGTGTGCTGCTCGGTTGCCCAGGCTCTGGCCGCCGAGCCAGAAGCGCTCGAATAAGGGCTCTGTCTGCACCGTCAGGTACAGGCTGCACAGCGCGCTCAGCAACGCCAGGAATCGATCGCTCCAACGCGCCCAGCTCGCATCCCGCAAGCTGGAGTGTGCCGGCACGCTGAGGAAGCACAGCACCAGGCCGAATCCCGCGAAGATGGCGAGCTGTGACAAGGGCCGCAGCAGCGGGTAGTTGACCTCCGCCACCGTGAAGAGGCAGAGCACGATGCCGAGCGTGCGGAAGAGTGTCGAGGCGCTGGCGCGTTGGCTCATCGAGCGGTCACTCGGTCAGGATGCCGGCTTCCCGGTAGTAGCGCAGAGCACCGGGATGGAACTCGGTGCCCGTGTCGCGCAACACGTTGTTGGCGTTGATCGCGCGCCCCGCCGGATGCTTCTCGACGACCTGCTCACGGTTCTCGTACAGGCTCTTGGTCACCTGGTAGACGAGTTCTTCGTCTTGGTCGGTACCGACGATCAGGTGCATGGACCCGACGTTGAGCCCCTGGTAGTCCTCGTCCAGTCCCTGGTAGGTACCGGCTGGGATGATCGCGGGATGGAAGAATGAGTAGTCGGCGACCAGCTGTTCGCGAATAGCTGGGTCGAAGGGGATGAAGCGCAGGTCGAGCGTGGTCGACGCTTGCACCAGCGACGCGGTGGGCACCGCGCCACCCAGGAAGGCCGCATCGGCGGCGCCGTCGGAGAGCAGGTCGACGGCGGCTTGCTGCGTGCCGTTGAGCTCGGTGAAGTCGTCATAGGTGACGCCGTGGGCCTCCAGCAGCGGCCGGATGAAGTACTCGAAGCCGGCGCCCGCCGGGCCGACGACAACACGCTTGCCCTTCAGGTCGGCCAGCGTCTCGATGCCGCTGTTCTTGGGGGTCACGAAGAGCGCGACGTTGGGGGCCAGCGTCATGATGGCGCGCATGTCGTACGGTTGCTCCCAGCCGCCTTCGCCGCGCACCGCGAAGTAGGTAATGGCGGCATTCGACAGGGCGAGGTCGAGTTGCTTGGCTTGCAGGCGGCGGATGTTCTCCTGCGAGCCGCTGGTGGCCTCGGCGGTCACGCGCCAGTCGGTGTCACCGGAATTCGCTTGCAGGGTGTCGGCCAGGGCGCCACCGACGACGAAGAACGCGCCTCCCTGAGGGGCGGTGCCGATCGAGAGGAAGACGGTTTCTTGGATGTCGCCGTCGCTGGATGCGTCACCGGAGGGGCCGCCTCCGCAGGCGACGGAGAGCAGGAGAGTCAGCAGAGCGAGGGTGGTCAAAGCGGTACGGATCATCGGAAAAGTCCTCTCGAGTAGAAGTGCGAGCAAGTCTTCGGGTAGCCAGAAACCGAGCGTCCAGAGAGGGTGTCCGACTACGCTTGTCGGAGGCAAGCATACACCGGCCCTAGGCGTCCAGGCGCTCCGTTACTTCTTACGCCGTTGCCGCAGGGACAGATTCCGCTTCGCCTCTTCAGCTTTCTTCTTGTTGGTCGCCGCCCACGAGCAAATGGGGCAGGCGTCGAGATCGTGGTAGAGGGCAGGGCAGTGCTCGCGGCCGAAGTAGATGATCTGTAGGTGCAGCTTGTTCCAGGCGTCTTCCGGAAAGACCCTCTTGAGGTCGTCCTCGGTGCGCTTGACGCTCGAACCGTTGGACAGTCCCCAGCGTTCAGCCAGGCGGTGGATGTGGGTGTCGACCGGGAAGGCCGGCAGGCCGAAAGCCTGCGACCGCACCACGGACGCCGTCTTGTGCCCGACGCCGGGTAGCGCCTCCAACTCGTCGAAGCTGTTCGGTACCTCGCCGCCGTGACGGTCGACCAGAATCTCTGCCATCTGCTGCAGCCGCTTCGCCTTCTGTGGTGCCAGGCCGATCTCGCGGATCAGCTCGCGAATCTCGTCCACCGGAACCTTGGCCATCACGGCCGGGGTCGGGGCACGCTGGAAGAGCGCTGGCGTCACCTCGTTGACCTTCTTGTCGGTCGTCTGCGCGGAGAGGACGACGGCGACCAGCAGGGTAAAAGGGTCCACGTGGTCGAGCGGAATCGGGACTTCCGGATGGAGCTGATCGAGAATCTCTTGGATGCGTTGAGCTTTTTCCTGACGCGTCATGAAGATCTCTCCGAGAGGATCGAGTTGGTTTGCGGGGCGATAGGTCTGGAGGGGTGCCGGTTGCGAGGACGCTGCAGTGTATCTCAGCGCATCGCCGTGGCCCCGCGTCCAGTCCAGTTGAAGTCAGGCGTTGTTGGCGAGTTCGTCGAGCAGGTCCGCAGCTGGACGATCGAAGCCGAGCAGTCGCGGTTCCGGTTGCAGCGTGACGCCGAACTTCGTGCGCACGCCGTGACGAATACGTGCCGCCAGCCGCAAGAGGTCGATGGCCTGGGCACCACCGCGGTTGATCAGGGCCAGCGTGTGGTTCGTCGACAGTCCGGCCGGACCGAGTTCGTAGCCACGCGGAAAGCCGGCTTCCTCGATCAGCCAGGCGGCCGAGAGCTTCCTGCCACCGGCGGTTGCCTCGAACATCGGCAGCTCACGCCGCACCGCTAGTTCCGTTGCCGCCCGCCGCACCGCTTCCGCCTCTGCGGGTGTCACGATCGGGTTGACGAAGAAGGAGCCGGCGGAGCGCCGATTGGGATCGTGCGGGTCGAGCACCATCGACTTCTCGCGCCGCACTTGCAAGACAGCGTCGCGCAGCTGCCGCAGGGGCGCTCGCTCCGGCGTTGCGAGACGCCGCCGCAGGTCGGGATAGCGAGCGGTGCCCCAGTCGCGCACGGGCAGACGGAAGTCGACGTCGGTAATCACGTAGCGGTCGAGATCGTAAGTCTTGAAGCGGCTGGTGCGATAGCCGAAACCGCACTCGACGGCGTCGAAACTGACTTGACGTCTGTCCGCGAGATCGAGTGCCCAGACCGTCGCGATGGTGTCGGCGACTTCTTGTCCGTAAGCACCGATATTCTGGATTGGTGCCGCGCCCACGGTTCCGGGAATGCCGCTCAAACACTCCAGCCCGGCGAGACCTTGCTCGATGGTCCAGGCGACGAAGGCATCCCAGTCCTTGCCAGCGGCGACCCGAACGTGGACCACCGGGTCCGCGTCGCGTCGCGAACGCTGCAGCACCTCGATGTCGTCCGCGGCATAGATGACCACCAAGCCCGGGAAACCCGCGTCCGCCACCAGCAGATTGCTACCGCTGCCGAGAACGACCGTCGCGACCTCCTGCCGCCGTGCCCAGGTCAGCGTTTGGTACAGGACCTTCGCGTTCCGGCAGTGCGCCAGGTAGCGTGCCGGTCCGCCGACCCCGAAGGTCGTGCGAGGGGCGAGGGGGGCGTCGTGTTGGAGGTCAGGATCTTTCATGTTGCCAGGGAGGCGGCTGCCAGGAGCCGATCCGCCAAGCGGGTGTTGCGCTTGCGCGTGTCCTGTTGCCGCACGGCGGTGGCGAGTGCGCGACGCTGGCCGACGAGGACGACGAGCTTCTTGGCCCGTGTGACGGCGGTGTAGAGCAGGTTGCGCTGCAGCATCAGGAAGTGTTGGTGGTGCACGGGCGCGACGACGCAGGGGTACTCACTGCCCTGGGATTTGTGGATCGTGCACGCATAGGCCGGGACGAGCTCGTCGAGATCCGACCACTCGTAGTGCACGTCGCGGCCGTCGAAGTCGACAGTGAGTTCCTTTTCTTCCTTGTCCAGGTTCGTCACCCTGCCGATGTCGCCATTGAAGACTTCGAGGTCGTAATTGTTGCGCAGCTGCATCACCTTGTCGCCCAGGCTCAGGCGACGATCGCCGCGCTCGAGCGCCGGCCGGCCGGGGTTGAGGCGTTGCTGCAGTTCGACGTTGAGCCGCGTGACGCCCAGCGGGCCGCGGTTCATGGGAGTCAGCAGCTGCACCTCGGTGATCGGGTCGAAGCCGAAGCTGCGCGGGATGCGGTCGGCGATCAGGTGCAGGAGGGTGTCGAGGACGTCGGCGGGATCGTCGCGTTCGATGAAGAAGAAGTCGTACTTGGACGGATCTCCCTCCACATCGACCAGCGGCGTCTCGCCGTGGTTGATGCGGTGGGCATTGACCACGATGCGGCTCTGCGCGGCTTGGCGGAAGATCTCGGTCAGGCGCACCAAGGGAACGCGGCCGCTGAGGATCAGGTCGTGCAGGACACGGCCGGGGCCGACCGAGGGCAGCTGATCGGCGTCACCGACCAGGATCAGGCGGCCACCAGCGGGTACCGCGCGGGCGACGTGACGAGCCAGCGAAGTATCGAGCATCGAGGCTTCGTCGACGATCAGCAGGTCACACTCTAGTGGGCGTTCCGGGTTGCGCAGGAAGGTGCCCTGACGCGGGTCGAACTCGAGCAGCCGGTGTACGGTTTTGGCTTCGCGGCTGGTCGCCTCTCCGAGGCGGCGGGCCGCTCGGCCGGTAGGGGCAGCGAGCTGGATGTGACCACCCTTGCGCTGCAGGATCTCGACGATGCCGCGGACCAGCGTTGTCTTGCCCGTGCCGGGACCGCCGGTGATCACCAACACCGGTGCCGTCAAGCCCTGAGCGATGGCAGCCCTTTGTTGCGTCGCCAGCTCCAGGCCCTCTTGTTTCTCGAACCAGGAAAGCGCTGTCTCGACGTCGATCTTGGGGCCTCTGACCGCGGTGGCCAGCAGGTGACTCAGATGCAAGGCTAGTTCGGCCTCGGCCTTGTACAAGGGTTTCGGGTAGACCACGGGCGCGGCGAAGGATGCCGCCTCTTCCACCACGGCCCGCCCAGCTCGCGCCAAGTCTTCGATGGCTGTGTCCACCGCGTCTTCTGCAACGCCCAGGAGTTCGCAGGCCGCTGTCTTCAGCTCGTCCGCGGGCAAGAACATGTGTCCATGGCCACCGGCCTGGTCGAGCAAGTAGAGCACGCCGGCCTTGATGCGCTCGGGGGCGTCGCGTGGAATGCCCAGGTTGCCAGCGATGCGGTCCGCGCTCTTGAACCCGATACCGAAGATATCGACCGCCAAGCGATATGGATTCTCCTTGACCTTCTCCATCGCCTCGGCGCCGTAGACTTTGTAGATGCGCACGGCGTATGCCGTCGAGATGCCCTGGGAGTGCAGGAAGACCATCACCTCCTGGATGTCACGCTGCTCCTGCCAGGCGCCCAGGATCTTCTGCACCGTCTTGCTGCCGATCCCGGGAATCTGCTTCAGGCGTTCCGGATGGTGCGTAATGACTTCCAGCGTTTCGGCGCCGAAGTGGTCCACCATGCGCTTGGCGTAGCCGGGACCGACACCCGGGATCAGGCCAGAGGCCAGGTAGCGCTCGATGCCTTCCGGTGTGCTGGGGTGGATCTTGCGATACGTGTCGGCACGGAACTGCTGGCCGTACTTGCGGTCTTGGATCCAGCGGCCGTTGAAATGCAACCGCTCGCCCTCGGCCACGGTCAACACATTGCCGACCACCGTCGCTGCTTCGCGATGGCCCTCGACTTCGACGCGCAGCACGCTCCAGCCGCTTTCCTCGTCGGTGAAAACGATGCGCTCGAGCACACCCTCCAGGGTGGTTTCGGCTCCGAAGTCTCGTGGATCGGTCACGATTTTCAGTCTATCGCCTTCCGGCCCAATATGTGCCAAAATGACGCCATGGCTGAAAAACCAGTAGTCTTGGTCGTCGACGACGAAACTGGCTCCCGCGAATCGATGGCGATCGCCGTTGAGAAGACTGGTTTACCGGTACGGACCTTCGATGACGCGCGTGAGGCCCTGGATTACCTGGAGGATGCCGATTCCGTGCGTGTGGTGATCTGTGATCTACGCATGCCGGGGATGGACGGTATTGCCTTCCTCAATGAGCTACGCTCCCGTGCTTACGATGTCGGCGTCGTTCTGGTGACGGCATTCGGCTCGATCGAGTCGGCGGTGGAGGCGATGCGCGTTGGTGCCGACGACTACCTTACCAAGCCGGTCGATCTCTACGAGCTACGCCAGCGGGTGCGCAACCTGCTGGAGCGCAAGCAACTGAAGGAGGAGGTGTCGAACCTGCGCGAGATGCTCGACAAGCACTTCGGCTTCGAGAGCATCATCGGCAAGTCGGCACCGATGGAGCACCTGTTCGAGCAGATGCGCATGGTGGCGCCGACCCGCTCCAGTGTGTTGATCATCGGTGGTAGCGGAACCGGGAAGGAACTGGTGGCCAAGGCGCTGCACCAGGCCAGTCCGCGCCGTGACGAGCGCTTCCTGGCGATCAACTGCGGTGCCATTCCCAACGACATTCTGGAGAGCGAGCTGTTCGGTCACGAGCGCGGGGCCTTTACCGGTGCCGTGGCGCGCAAGATCGGCAAGTTCGAGCTGGCTCACAAGGGAACGTTGTTTCTAGATGAGATCAGCGAGCTGGCGCCGGAGTTGCAGGTCAAGCTACTGCGTGTGCTCGAGGAACGTCAGGTCATGCGCGTCGGTGGCCAGGAGCTGATCGACGTCGACTTCCGTCTCGTGGCGGCGACGAACCGGGATCTGGAGAAGGAGGTCGAGGCGGAGCGCTTCCGCGAAGATCTGTACTACCGTCTCAAGGTGGTGACCTTGAACATCCCGTCGCTGCGGGAACGGCCGAGCGACATTCCATTGCTGGCGGAACACTTCCTCAAGGAGTTCTTCGAGGAGCACGGCAAGGAGCCGAAGGCGTTGTCACCGGAAGCCGCGGAGGTGCTGTGTGGTTACGCCTGGCCGGGCAATGTGCGGCAATTGCGCAACGTACTCGAGTCGGTGGTTGTCTTCCACCAGGGCGAGCGCGTCGGGGTCTCGGATCTGCCGGCAGAGATTCGCGACGCGGCACCGGTGGAGGGTGGTTCGGTGACGGTGCAGCCGAAGTTCGGCGAAACGCGCACCATGGATGAGATCGAGCGCCAGGCGATCACCGAAACGCTGGCGCGGACGCGGGGGCACCGAGCAGAGGCGGCGAATCTGCTCGGCATCGGTTTGCGCACGTTGCAGCGCAAAATCAAGGAATACAAGGAGCAGGGCTTCCTGCAGGAGTGATCTGGGATGGATCTACCGACGGATGTTTTCGTGCATTGCCCCTTGATGGGCCTGAAGAACGGGCGCGCACAGCTAGTGCGGATCCACGACGACGGCTACTACGAGGTGATCATGAAGTTCGGCGAGCGCGACCACCGGACGCTGCTGCCGATCACGAACACGGCACTGATCCAGCAACAGCCTGAGATTCCGATCGAAAACCTGCCCCAGGTTGAAATCGAGCGCTAGCGCGCGTCAGTCCCAACTAAGGGAGGCGCCGGTGCGGTACTCCGTCACCCGTGTTTCGAAGAAATTCTTTTCCTTGGACAGGTCCGTCGACTGTGACATCCACGGGAACGGGTTCTGGCGGTTGTAGACGCGCGGTAGCTCGAGCCGTTCGAGGCGCCGGTCGGCGATGAACTCGACGTACTGGCTGAACTGCTCGGCGTTGATGCCCAGCAGGCCGCTCGGGCAGGCATCGTGTGCGTACTTCTGCTCCAGTGCCACGCCCTTGGTGATCAGGGTGATGATCTCTTCCTGGAACTCCGTGGTCCAGATCTCCGGGTTCTCGGCACGGATGGTGTTGATCAGGTCGCAACCGAAGGCCAGGTGGAGGCTCTCGTCGCGCATGATGTACTCGAATTGCTCGCCGATGCCAACCATCTTGTTCTGCCGCTTCAGCGCCAGCATCATGGCGAAGCCAGCGTAGAAGAAGATGCCTTCCATGATCACGTAGTAGCCGACCAGGTCGCGCACGAAGCGACGGATGTTCTCGGTACCCTCGGTGTTGAAGTTGGGGTCGAAGACCGACTGCGTCATCTCCACCACGAACGCGT
The DNA here is from genome assembly GCA_965368975.1 of uncultured bacterium. Taxonomy (GTDB): domain Bacteria; phylum Acidobacteriota; class Thermoanaerobaculia; order Multivoradales; family JAHZIX01; genus CBDUPA01. The sequence goes on from CBDUPA010000020.1 coordinate 61,131, forward strand.
CCTTCTCGTGGATCGAGGGGATGGTGTTGTACATGTTGAAGATGTAGTCCGGGTCGAGCCCGAGAGTGTCGCAGCAGTAGATGAAGGTGTCCGTGTGCACCGCTTCCTCGAACGCCTGCCGCAGCAGGTACTGGCGCGCCTCCGGATTGGTGACGTGGTTGTAGACCGCGAGAACGATGTTGTTGGCGGTCAGCGACTCGGCGGTGGAGAAGAAGCCCAGGTTCCACAGGATCAGGCGGCGCTCTTCTTCCGAGATCACCTTGTCTGATTTCCACTGCTCCACGTCTTTCTGCATGGAGATCTCTTCCGGCGTCCAGTTGTTTGCGATGCCGGCCTTGTAGTGCTCGCGTGCCCAGTTGTAGGTCATGGGCAGGATCTTGTTGGGGTCGGTCTTGGAATTGTTGATGATTCCCACGGTCACTCCTTCACGGATTGGCAGGCTTCCAGGGGCTAGCGAACTGCCTTACTGGCAAGCTTCGCAGTCCGGGTCGTCGATGCGGCATAGGGACGGTTCCGGAGCCTCGGCCGGTGCGCTTCGTAACATACTGGCCACCTGCGCCGTGGCGCTGGCGGTGACAGGTTCGTTGGCGGGTTCGGGGTGGACCGGTTCGGGGTGGACGGGCTCAGCCTGAGCAGGACGAGAGCCCACCTCGGGAAGTCGAGTCTGCGGCGTTGGTGCTTCCGCGCCAGCCGCCACCGGCTGTTGCTGGTACTCGCGTTTCTGGGTGAAGCCGTACTTGGAGTCCAGCGTCGACTTCTCGATCTGGCTCGCGGCCAGCGTTCGCAGATAGTAGGTCGTCTTGAGGCCGAGGCGCCAAGCCCACTGGTAGACGTCACTCAGTTGCTTGCCGGAGGTACCCTTGAGGAACACGTTGTGCGATTGGCTCTGGTCGATCCATTTGCCGCGGGCGGCGGTGATTCGCAGCGCCCACACCGGATCTACGTCGAAAGCTTCGACGTAGATGTCCTTGAGGTCCTGCGGGATCTCGTCGATCGCCGAGATGTTGCCATCGAAGTACTTCAGCTTGTCGAGCATCTCCTGGCCCCACAGGCCCTGGCGCTTGAGTTCCTCGACCAAGTAGTGGTTGACGACGGTGAACTCGCCGCTGATGTTGGCCTTGACGTAGATGTTCTTGTAGATCGGCTCGATGCACGGGAAGCAGCCCGAAATATTCGAGATGGTCGCGGTTGGCGCCACCGCCATGGTGTTCGAGTTGCGCATGCCGTACTGCTGCACGTGCTCATATACCGGCGACCAGTCCAGGCTGCGTTCCCGCGACACCTCGACCGGCACACCGCGCTCCTGCTCGAGCAGGTCGACGGTATCGGCCGGAAAGATGCCCCGCTCCCACTTGGAGCCAGGGTAGGAGCCGTACGCACCGCGCTCCTTGGCCAGCTCGGAGGAGGCAAGAATGGCGTGGTAGGAAATCCACTCCATGGTCTGGTCGGCGAAGCGCAGAGCACCCTCGGAGGCGAACGGCAGGCCGAGCTCGAACAATGCGTCCTGGAACCCCATCAGGCCCAGGCCGATCGGACGGTGGCGCAAGTTGGAGTTGCGCGCTTCGTCGGTAGGGTAGAAGTTGATGTCGATGACGTTGTCGAGCATGCGGATCGCCGTCTGCACGGACTCGGCCAGGGTCTCGCGGTCGAGCTGCCCGTCGACGAAGTGGCGCGCCACGTTGATCGAACCCAGATTGCACACGGCGGTCTCTTTGGCCGAGGTGTTGAGCGTGATCTCAGTGCACAGGTTGGAGCTGTGGATGACGCCAACGTGATCCTGCGGCGAGCGCACGTTGCACGCGTCCTTGAAAGTGATCCATGGGTGGCCCGTCTCGAACAGCATGGTCAGCATCTTGCGCCACAGGAGCTGTGCCTTGATGGTTCTGAACAGCTCGATCTCCCCGCGCTTGGCCTGCTGCTCGTAGTGCTCGTAGCGTTCCTCGAAGGCGCGGCCATACAGATGGTGCAGGTCGGGCACATCGTCGGGTGAGAACAGTGTCCAGTCGGCGTTGTCCTGCACCCGCTTCATGAACAGGTCTGGGATCCAGTTGGCGGTGTTCATGTCGTGGGTACGACGCCGCTCGTCACCGGTGTTCTTGCGCAGGTCGAGGAAGTCCTCGATGTCCATGTGCCAGGTCTCGAGGTAGGCGCAGGTGGCGCCCCGTCGCTTGCCGCTGCGGTTGATCGCCATGGTGACGTCGTTGGCGATCTTGAGGAACGGGATGACACCCTGGCTCTCGACATTGGTCGACTTGATTGGTGAGCCGGTGGCGCGGATGTTCGACCAATCGTTGCCGATGCCGCCGGACCACTTGGACAGCTGGGAGTTGTCGCCCAGGCACTTGAAGATGTGCTTGAGGTCGTCCTCGACGGTCGTCAAGTAGCAGGACGACAACTGCGGATGGCAAGTACCGGCGTGGAAGAGCGTGGGTGTCGAGGCGACGTAGCGCAGCTGGGACAGTAGCTCGTAGAACTCGATCGCCCGCTGCTCGCGCTCCGGCTCTTCGATCGCCAGGCCCATGGCGACGCGCATCCAGAAGTGCTGTGGTAGCTCCAGGCAGTGGCCCTGGTAGCGGGTGAAATAGCGTTCGTAGAGCGTCTGGATGCCGAGATAGCGGAACAGGTCGTCACGGCCGGGATGCAGGGCTTCGGTCATGCGGTCGAGGTCGAAGTCGAGCAGGCGCGGGTCGTACAGGCCAGCCTCGACGCCGGTCGCCAGGCATCGCTGGAAGCTCTTGCCATAGGACTCCTCGAGTTGACCGTGGCTGAGACTGACGCCCAGCACTTCCTTGTACAGCTTGGTCAGCAGCAAGCGCGACGCCAGGCGTGCGTACGCGGGATCGCGCTCGATGAACGACGCCGACGCCATCACCAGTGCCAGCGAGATGCGGTCGGTGGGGATCTCGTCGTAGACGTTGTGAATGACCTCGCGCACCACCAAGTCGATGGCGATGTCGTCACCCAGATCCTCGGCGCAGCGGCGTACTGTACGGTCGACCTTCATGACGTTGAAGAGCACAGTGCGGCCGTCGCTCTTGCGCACCGTCAAGCGGCCCAGGCGCGCGCTCTCCATGGCCTGTCGCTTCACCTGCTCGCGGCTCTTTTGGCGGTCGGCGCGATAGAGGATGTACGCCTTGGCGATGTCGTACTGTCCCATCCGCATCAAGTGTTTCTCGACGATGTCCTGGACATTCTCGACGTTGGGGAAGAATTCCTGGAACCGACTGTCGATTTCTTCCTTGATGCCGATCATCAAGGTGTCGAGCGTCGCCTCTGGCAGCTCGTTGCTGATCGCGAGAACAGCTTTGAGGATGGCGTTACGGATTCGGATTTCGTCGAAATCGACGACCTCGCCATTACGCTTGACGATCTTCTGGATGCGCATGTGGGGGGGACTCCTCGCGGGATTGGGTCTCGCGGGTTGGGGCTCCGAAGTTGTGCGCCATGAATATTTTAGCGCGCCAGACATCCGGAGCCCGGCGTTTCGTAGCCTGCTGCGATCGATGTCACCGGGCACGCTACCGACGGGGAAGCGGTACGGCCGGTGGATGCCGACGAATCACCCTCTGCTGCGAGGAGTGCTGCCGGTATGGCGTGCTGCCGAGAGATGCTTTGACGAAGCTAAAGCCAACCAACGCCAGGATTTCCCGAGACTGTCCGTCGAATCAAAGTCCGACAGGTGACGATCAAGCGTCAGTGCGGCCGAGCCAACGTCATTGGAGCTTATAGCAACACTTCGAAGAATCTACTAGATGTGGTTGGGCGTGTCAAGATGAACCCCAACATGATGTGGTCGTAGGGTCGCTCGCTCTCGAGCTGGGCCGAGCGCGACGATCGTAGCATATTTCGGGCGGTAATAGGGCGTAACCTTGGCGGGCTTCGAGGCTCGTGGTGCGATGTGGCTCTTGTTGACCCGGTCCATGGGCAGTGATACGCTCTGAGATCCGCAAGACCTGTGGGGCTTTAGACTATGGTGTTCTTCAACTACGGTACGATGCAGATGGCAGCCAAGGTCGTGTATTACGGCCCGGGCCTGTGCGGCAAGACGACGAATCTGCAGTACATCTACGGCCACACGTCGAACGACTCGCGTGGCGAAATGGTCTCGCTGGAGACGGAGACGGATCGAACCCTGTTCTTCGATCTGCTGCCCATCGACATTGGCACGATCGGCGGGTTCGCCACGCGGATTCAGCTCTACACCGTACCTGGTCAGGTGTTCTACAACACCACTCGCAAGCTGGTGCTGAAGGGGGTCGACGGGGTCGTCTTCGTTGCCGACTCGCAGCAGCCGATGGTGCAGGCGAACGTCGACTCGCTCAACAACCTGGAAGAGAATCTCGGCGAGATCGGCCTGACGCTGGACGAGGTGCCGATCGTCCTGCAGTACAACAAGCGCGATCTGCCCAACATCTGCTCGGTCGACGAGCTCAACGCCGCCCTCAACAGGAGCGACTGGCCCTACTTCGAGGCTTCGGCACTCACCGGTCAGGGCGTGTTCGAGACGCTGAAGGGCATCTCCAAGCTGACGTTGGTCTCGCTCAAGCGGAAGCTGGCCAAGGATCAGGACGAAGATTCCAGCAGTGCTGCGAGTCCGCCACCTGCGCGACCGACGCCGCCGCCTATCAAGCCGATCGCGCCCGTGGGTACGCCCGCGTCCGCGTCGCCGGAGAGGGCATCCTCGGTATCGGCGCCGCCACTGGCCGTGCCGGTAGCGAGCCCAGCAGGGGCGACTCCGCCCGCCGTGACTCCTGCAGTGACGCCCCCTGCAGTGACACCCCCTGCAGTGACGCCCCCTGCAGTGACGACCGAGCCAGCGGCCGAAGGCGAAGACGGCGGGGCACCGATCCGACGTTCCGCCCGCGATTCCGTGCCACCGCCCGAGCCGATCCAGGCGCCGGAGCTGAGCAGCGCCGACATCGCCGCGTCGCGAGTGCAGGCTGCTGCCGCCCAAGATCCCGCCAGCGGAGAGCTGGCATCGACGTCGTCTGTCGAAGAGTCCGGTACGGGTACGGCTTCCGGGGCGCAGCCCTTCCCGGCGCTGGCTTCCGAGCCGGGAGCCGAAGATCTGGCTGCGGTAGGCAGCTCCAGTGATGCCGGCATCTTTGCCGAGCCCGAAGCTCCTACAGATTCAGTCTTCGCAGCGGACGAGCAGGTTGCCACCGAACCCTCCGGCGATGATGAGCCCCAAGCGGCGAGTACCGAATCTACAGGCAGCGAGCCCATGAGCCGCGAGCCCATGAGCAGCGAGCCCGTCGCCCCAGCCCCTGTCCCCCAGCGCGCAGATGAGAGCCCCTTCGTCACGGCGCCGGAAAGCAGTGATGAGCCGGAGATGAGCGAGCAAGCGGAGATGGATCCGTTTGCGCCGGACCCAGTCCCGGCTGCCGCGGCTCTGCCTGCGCTGTCCGAACCGCGGGTCGCGGCTGCAGCGCTCGCTACCTCGACACCCTCGACCTCGGCACCCTCGAGCCCAAGCGCCAGTTCCGCGCCGGTGCCTGGCAGGCGCCGACGTCGTTCGCTCGACGCCCTCGGGGAACTCGAGAAGCTGCGCCAGCAGGTCAAGGCGCCGCGCGCCGGTGGGCGTGCCAACGGTCAAGGCGAAATGAGCCGCGAGATCCAAATGACGGTCGCGCGGGCAGACTTCCCGCGTCTGCGTCGCTTCCGGCTCAGCCTGCAGGTGGAAGACGAGCAACAGCAGGTGGTGGAAGCCGTGCGCGATCTAGATGTCGAGATTCAGGGCAAGGAAAGTCTCGACCACCTACTCTTGCGCCTGAACGTCGCGCTGAGCGCCAGGGACTGACACCCGGCTGATGCGCTGTCCGTTCTGCGGTGAAAACCGCGACAGGGTTGTCGACTCCCGCGAGAGCCGGGACGGTGACACGATCCGCCGCAGGCGTCACTGCTTGGAGTGCGACCGCCGCTTTACCTCGTACGAGCAGATCGAAGACATTCCCTACATGGTCGTCAAAGAAGACGGCAGCCGCCAGGAGTTCAACCGCAAGAAGCTGCTCTCCGGCATGCTCAAGGCCTGCGAGAAGCGCCCGGTGTCGACGCAGCAGTTGGAGCAGATCGTTGAGGAGGCGGAGCAGCTTCTACACGAGCGGTCGGAGCGCGAGATTTCCACGACGGAGCTGGGTAACTTCGTGATGGACAAGCTGAGGTCCTTGGACCAAGTGGCTTATGTCCGCTTCGCCTCGGTCTACAGGCGGTTCGAAGATGTCGACGCCTTCCGGGACGTGCTCACCACCCTGCTCAAGGAGCCGGATCGATGAGCGTCGAAGTTTACGAAGAGGTCATTGCGATCCCGGATGTCCTGCCGGTTCTGCCGGTCAAGGATGCGGTGATCTTCCCGTACATCATCCTGCCGCTGTCGATCAGCGACGAGCGCAGTATCGTTGCTGTCGACCGGGCGCTCACGGACGGTCGCACCCTCGTCTTGGCGGCCCAGCGCGAAGAAGGAGACGGTTCCGGAGACTTGCCCGCGGAGCTGCGCGAGCTGGGTGAGGAGGGGATCTACCAGGTCGGCACGGCCGCGACCATCATGCGTATGCTACGTCTGCCTGACGGTCGTGTGCGCATCCTGGTGCAAGGCTTGCAGCGCGTCCGCATTGAGCATCTCGGCCAGCAAGAGCCATATCTGCAGGCCAAGATCGGGCGCCTGGACGAGGCCTCGTCGCCCTTGCCCAAGGACTACGATGCCATCGTACGCGGGATGCGCGAGGGCCTGGAGCGGGCGGTCCACTTGGGACGTCAGATCTCGCCCGAGGTGATGGTGATCGCCGCCAACGTCGAGGATCCGGGCCGGCTGGCCGACCTGGTGGCGAGTAACTTGGAACTCAAGATCTCGGAAGCGCAGGCACTGCTGGAAGATGGAGATCCGCTGCATCGCCTGAAAACGGTGAGCGAACTCCTGCAGCGCGAACTGGTGCTGCTCGAAGTGCAGCAGAAGATCGCCGAAGAAGCGCGTGGCGAGATGGATCGCAACCAGCGCGAGTACTTCCTGCGCCAGCAGCTGCGCGCTATCCAGACCGAGTTGGGTGAGGTCGATGAACTGGCCGAGGAGATCGAGGCCTACCGCAAGGTGGCGCGCGAGAAAGGGCTGTCCGAGGAAGCGACCGAGGAGATGGAGCGGCAGATCCGACGCCTGGAACGCGGCCATCCGGACAGTGCCGAGACCTCCATCCTGCGCACCTATCTCGACTGGTTGACCGGCATGCCTTGGCAGGTCTGCTCGAAAGACAAGCTGGACCTGACCCGTGCTCGCAAGGTGCTCGATGCCGACCACTACGGGCTGGAGAAGATCAAGGAGCGCATCCTCGAGTACCTCGCCGTACGCCAGCTACGCGACGATGCCCGCGGGCCTCTGCTGTGCTTCGTCGGTCCACCGGGTGTCGGCAAGACGTCGCTGGGCCGCTCGATCGCCCGCGCGCTGGGGCGCGAGTTCGTGCGCATCTCCCTCGGTGGTGTCCACGACGAGGCCGAAATCCGCGGCCACCGTCGTACCTATATCGGGGCGCTGCCCGGCCGGATTCTGCAGGGCCTGCACCAGGCGCGCACGTCCAATCCGGTCTTCATGCTCGACGAGATCGACAAGATAGGCACCCATCGCCAGGGCGACCCATCGTCGGCTCTGCTGGAAGTGCTCGATCCAGAGCAGAATTCGACCTTCCGCGATCACTACCTGGGCGTTGCCTACGACCTTTCCAAGGTCATGTTCATCGCCACCGCGAACCTGACGCAGCCGATCCAGCCCGCCTTCCTGGACCGCATGGAAGTGCTCGAGCTCACCGGCTACACAGAGGGTGAAAAGCTCTCGATCGCCCGCCGCTACCTGATCCCCAAGCAACGCGAGGAGAATGGCCTGTCGGGCAAGCACATCCAGATCACCGATCCGGCGGTGCGCCTGCTGATCCAGCGCTACACGCGTGAAGCTGGCCTGCGCAACTTGGAGCGGGAGCTCGCGTCGCTGTGCCGCAAGGTTGCGGTAGGGGTCGCCGAGGGGGAGACGCAGCGAGTGCGGGTGACGCCGAAGTGGGTCGAGACGGCGATCGGGCCACCGCGCCACTTCCCGGAAGAGCTGCTGCAGGAAGACAAGATCGGCGTCGCCACCGGTCTGGCCTGGACCGCGGTCGGCGGCGACTTGATGTTCATCGAGGTCATCGCTGTGCCTTCCACGCACGGCAAGGGCGGTGGCGGTTTGACCCTGACGGGGCAGCTCGGCGACGTGATGAAGGAGAGTGCGCAGGCAGCGTTGTCCTACGCACGACTCGAAGCGGGCCGCCGCGGGGTCGACAGCAAGTTCTTCCAGCAGCACGATCTGCACGTTCATCTACCGGCCGGGTCGGTACCCAAGGATGGTCCGTCGGCCGGCATCACCATTGCGACCGCGATCCTCTCGCTACTCCTCAAGCGGCCGGTGGATCATCGCCTGGCGATGACCGGTGAGATCACGCTGCGAGGCGACGTGCTACCGATCGGCGGCCTGAAAGAGAAGGTGCTGGCCGCCCGCACCGCGGGCATCCACCATGTCGTTCTGCCCAAACTCAACGCGCGCGACCTGGCCGAGATCAAGGATCATCTGAAGGAAGGCATCACCTTTCACCTGGCAGAGAGCATGGAAGAGGTATTGCAACAGGCCTTGCGGCCCGAGGTCTCCACCGCGACGTCTTGATCGGCGTCCCGAAGAGAGCAGAGTCTCAACCTAGGGGGGAAACGTCGATGGGCGAACGGGACTTGCTGCGCTGGCTACGTGGGCGCGAGCCCGCCACCACCCAGCTGATCGGCGACGATGCCGCGCTGCTACCCAGCAGCGGTGCCAGTGCGGTGACCACCGATGCGCAGATCGAGGGTGTTCACTTCCCAGCGGGTCTGGAGCCGGCGATCCTGGCCCGCAGGCTGCTCGCGGTCAATCTCTCGGATCTGGCCGCGGTGGCTGCCCGGCCGCGATACGCCTTCCTCGCGCTCGCGGCTCCCGCCCGCTTCGACCACCGGACTTTCTTCGCCGCGTTGACCCGGGCCTGCCGCCTGCAGGGAGTGCAGCTGGCGGGCGGTGATCTTGCCCGCAGCCACCGGGTGCATGCAGTCCTGACCTTGATCGGCGAACGTCCGCCGAGGGGGCGCTGGTTGCGGCGTGACCAGGCGTGCGCCGGCGACCGCCTGTGGGTCGGCGGCAACCTCGGGGAGTCGGCCCTGGGATGCTCACTTCTCGCACGCGCTGGCGGGCGGTGCGAGTTGCCCGAAGGACTGCCGGCATCCTTGCGCGCCGCGGCCCGGCGTGCGCTGCATCGTCATCTGCTGCCGGTGCCACAGGTGCAACTCGGCCGCTGGCTGGGCCGGCGTCGGCGTGCCGCCGGTCTCGATGTCTCGGATGGTCTCGGCCTCGACCTGTGGCGCCTGTGCGAAGCCAGTGGCGTCGCGGCTCGCCTCGACCTCGAAGCCGTACCGCGGCCGGAAGGTTTCGCGGACCTCTGCGACTTCCTGGGTCTCGACGCGGATGCAACCCTGCTGGGTGGAGGCGAAGACTACGTGCTGCTCTTCGCCCTGCCGCCGCGCGTGCGCCAGCCGCCGCTACGCCACTGTCGCCAGATCGGTGAAATCGTCGACTCCCCGGTGGCCCAGCCACGGATCACCGTGCGCACCGCCGAGGGCGACAGCGCACTCGACGAAGCGTCGATTCCTGGCTGGGATCACCTGGGCTAGCTCGCGAACGAGCCAGCCCAGAGTCAGCTCAGCTGAGCTGGACCTTGAATCCTCGTTCGATGCGCCGGACGAGGTGCTTGAGTTGCTTCTCTAGCTCCGCGACGCGGCGCCGCAGCTCGGCGTCGACCACCGAACCAGAACCAATGGAAGCACCGCCACCAGTGCCGCTCAGTGGGCTGCGTCCACGACGCGCACGCAGCTCCTTGAACACTGCCACCGACTCGGGGTAGAAGCGGCGCCGGCGGCCGGTACCCTCGTACTTCAGCTTGTCGGCGTGATTCTTCACGTAGCGCACCAGCGTTGGGTAGGAGATGCCGGTGATTTCGCTGATCTCGGTCAAGGTGAGGAGATCTTTGTTGGCGCCAGCCGTTTCCTTGCGCGGACTGCGTGCCGCGGCGCGCCGTGGCCCACCTTCTCCCTTGCGGGGACGTCCGCGCCGGCTGATGTTCTCTTCCTTGATCTGTTCGAAGACGGGTAGTGCCGACTTGGGGTACCGCTGTCGCCGCCCCTGCCCCACGGAAGGAATACGGCTCTGGTACATCTTCTTGTAGCGCTGCAGCGTCGGCATCGAGATATCCGTCAAGCGAGAGACTTCGGATAGGGTGTACAGAACGCCTTCGTCTCCGCCGGATTTTTGTTCTTCGTTGCGGCTTTCACTTGCCTCGGCCATGCCGATTACCTCCTGTGCGGGGGATTGTTGCGGGTATTCGCACCCTAGATCGTGCGGCTGTCCACGCTTGACACCATCCAGCGACGTCTTGTCGTGATTGTCTTTCGAGACATTAGCCGTACTCTCACTGAGACCTGGTTGTCAGAAGGAAGACCCGATTCTGATCGATCGATCCAGGAACACTGCTAACCTGAACCGCAGTCGCGGAAACCTTGCCTTCATTTCGATATCTTGAATACGGAACTGAAGTCTCGATCACGAGAGGTCGAGATTCGTTACCGTCGGGATATAGCTACGGCTTGGATTGTTCCGATCGGAAGGAAGGAGCAACTGGAAATCGGGAGCTTCCGGCGTACCTAGAACCGACCGCATCTCTATTAGAAAAGTATCAACAACCAACCGGCAGCCTGTCCGCTATTATCAAAAGGAAACCTTCTGATGTCAACAGGCTGCCGGTGGAAAGAGAAAATTTTTTCTGTGCTGGAGGGATTATGAAGGAAAGTTTCAGTCGAGCGACTGCAAACAGGTCTGAAGGGCGCTGAAATCGGGCAGATCCTTGGGCGTCGGGCATTCCTCGGCGTAACGCACGATACCCTGCTTGTCGATGACGAAAGCGGCTCGCTTGGATACGCCTTTGAACGGTCCCAGTTCCTCATAGAACACGTCGTACGCGGGGGAGACGGTCTTGTTGAAATCCGACAGCAGGTCGAAGGGCAGCTTCTCGTGCTCGGACCAGGCCGCCTGCGCGAAGGGGCTATCGATACTGATGCCGAGCACAACAGCGTTCAGTTTGCCGTACTGCTGGTAAGAGTCACGCAGGTCGCACATCTCGGTGGTGCACACCGGGCTGAACGCGAAGGGATAGAACAAAAGGACGACGTTCTTGTCGCCGCGAAAGCTGGAGAGCTGCACGGGCTCTTCGCCTTGCGTGCCCTTGAGAGCGAAGTCGGGAGCGGTTGTGCCGGTAGCGATGGCCATGATGTGAATCCTCCTGAACGTTGCGCCGGACGGTCTACTGTCCGACGGGTGTGGGTCTGTGTTCGTGTTGCGGTGCGATTCGTGTTGTGAGGCTAGGAGTGCAGAGCCGGATGGCTCGAAATCGGGAAGGTACGGATCGGGGTGGGAGCGGAGGGCAGATCGGTCGACCCGCGTGCGGAATCATACCGGATTCTCTGTTGCTGGCGCGTCGCCGGAATCGAGCTCCTCGGACCAGGCGTCACCCAGGAAGTTCAAGGCCATGACGGTACACAGAATGGCGAGACCGGGGAACAGCGCGATGTGCGGCGCGTCCAGCAGGTGGCCACGACCAGCGTTGATCATTGCGCCCCACGACGGTGTCGGCGGCTGGATACCCAGGCCCAGGAACGACAATCCTGCTTCCGCCAAGATGGCTCCGGCCATGCCGAGACTGGCCTGTACGGTGAGTGTCGGCAGGATGTTCGGCAGCACGTGGACACGCAGGATTCGTGGTGTAGACAGGCCGGCGGATCTAGCTGCCAGCACGAAGTCGAGGTTCTTGAGCTGCAGCGTTTGGCCGCGTGCCAGCCGCGCGTAGCCCACCCAGCCGATCGCCACCAAGGCCACCACGACATGGCGCAGGGCAGGACCCAGCACGGCAACCAGTGCGATGGCCAGCAGGATGCCGGGGAAGGCCAGGAAGACGTCTGTCATGCGCATGAGCCAGGCGTCGATCCGGCCGCCGAAGTAGCCGGCGAGCATGCCGATGGTGGCACCGACGCTTCCCGCCAGTAGCACCACTGAGAAGCCGACGGCGAGCGATACACGGGCTCCGAACAGCAGGCGCGAGAGGATGTCGCGTCCCAGTTCGTCGAGACCCAGAGGGTGTTGCCACGACGGGCCCTCGAGGCGTCGTTCCAGCTGTTGGGCCGCGGGATCTCCGGGCGCCAGCCAGGGCGCCAGCAGGGCAGCGATCAAGGTCAACAAGAGCACCGCGGCGCCGGTGCGCAGCTTCAGCCGACCGCGACTCACGCCCCGGCCTCCACGGTTGAGCTACTGCGCTGGCGGATGCGAGGATCCAGCCAGCCGTACAGCAAGTCGGTCAGCAAATTGACGGCGACGTAAGTCCAGGCGATCAGAAGGACACCGCCCTGCAGTAATGGGTAGTCGCGCAAGCGAATCGCCTGAATGAGAAGCCTACCGAGGCCGGGCCAGGAGAAGATGGTCTCGGTGATGATGGCGCCGGTGAGCAGCGCGCCGAACTGCAAGCCGACCACCGTCAGGACCGGAATCAGCGCGTTGCGCAGTGCGTGCCGCAGCACCGCGTGGGTGCGACTGAGACCCTTGGCACGAGCCGTGTCGACGTAGGGCTTACGCAACTCTGTGAGCAGAGACGCGCGCGTCATCCGCGTGAGCAAGCCGGCGAGCGCGGTGCCCAGCGTGACCGCTGGTAACACCAGGCTGGCCGAGATACCACCGTCGGCGCGTCCCGACACCGGCAGCAGGTCCAGCTGGATCGCGAACAGCAGCATCAGCATCGGTCCGAGCCAGAAGTTGGGTAGCGATACGCCGAGCAGCGCGAAGAAGCGTGAGCCGTGATCGACGATTCCGTCGCGGTAGAGCGCTGCCAACACACCGAGCGGCAGGGCCAGCCCCAACGCTACCAGCATTGCTGCAAGCGCTAGCTCCAGCGTCGCGGGGAAGTGCTGCAGCAACACCTGGCGAACCGGCCGGTCGAAGTGCAGCGACGTTCCCAGATCGCCGTGCACCAAGCCAGCAAGGAAGCTGAAGTACTGTTCCGGCAGTGGCCGATCGAGGCCCAGCCGCTGGCGCAGTGCCTCGACATCTCCGGGCCGGGCCCCCTCCCCTAGCATCATCTCGACCGGATCACCGGGGATCAGATGCACCAGGGAGAAGACGAGGGTCGCCACCAGCAGCGCTACCGGAATCGCCTGCAACAAGCGTCGCGCCACGAAACTCGCCATGGGTGCACTGTAGCGCACAACCGCCGGCCCACGTACCAAGGGCCGTGATCCAGGTGCGCGCGTCGCCTCAGGCAGGCCGGGCGAACGCTCAGAGAAGATCGAGCTGGCGCACCAGGTAGGACAGTGCCTGACGCGTCAGACCCAACTGCCGAGCTGCCGCGGCTTGATTGCCTCCGCTCGCCTCGAGCGCCTCGTGCACCAGCCGCCGCCGGAAGGCCTCGACCTGCTGGTGGTAGTCCCCGCTGGGCGCGGAGGTGCCCTGGGTCTCGCCGAGGTCGAGGTGCTGCGCGGTCACGGTGCCCTCCTGCGCCAGCGCCGCCGCGACGTGCATCACATTCTGCAACTCGCGCACGTTGCCGGGCCAAGGGTACCGCCGCAACGCCTCGCGGGCGCCGGCCTCCAATGACGGAGCCTCGGCAGACGGCGTGCCGCCCCTGTCCGGGCGGCGCTCGTCGTGCAGACGGCACTGACGCAGGAAGTGCTCGGCCAGCAACAGCACATCATCGCCGCGTTGGCGTAGCGGCGGCAGTTCGATCGCGGCTACCTTGAGGCGGAAGAAGAGATCCTGCCGGAAGCTACCCGCCTCGACCATCTCGGCCAGATCGCGGTGCGTCGCAGTGATCACCCGCACGTCGACCTTGCGCGCTTGGCTCTCACCCAGCCTCCGGATCTCGCCCTCTTGGAGCACGCGCAACAACATGCCTTGTGCAGTGGCCGGCAAGTCGCCGATCTCATCCAGGAAGACGGTGCCGCCGCCCGCTGCCTCGAAGATACCGGCGCGTTCCTGGTCCGCGCCGGTGAAGGCGCCGCGCGCGTGGCCGAAGAGATCCGACAGCACCAGCGTCTCGGACAGCGCGGCGCAGTTCAGCGGCAGGAACTTCTCTCGGCAGCGCCGGCTCAGCCGATGCGCCCAGCGTGCCGCCAACTCTTTGCCCGTGCCGCTTTCGCCACGCAGCAGCAAGGGCAGATCACCGGCCGCCAGCAGGCGCAAGCGGTCGAGGCATCGACGCAGCTCTGGGCTGTCCCCGAGCATGCCGGCATCGCGCGCGCTGCTCCGTTCGACCCGACGGGTACCCGAGTCTGGAGGTTCCAGATCGCGCACGATCAACGCCAGAAGAGCGCGTGCGGTGTTGTCCGTCGCGGGTGTGCGCAGCTGCCAGCAGCCGGCCGGCAGGGGCCACTCGAGAACGTCAACCGAGGTCGGCGTGTCTGCTGCGCCCGAGTCACGCCGAGTCGCCGCGAGGACCCGACGTGGGGCTTCGCCGAGTCCCTGCCACCACAGTTCGGCCGCGGCGTGCCCGCAGGCAGCGAAGACGTCGCTCAGCATTCCAGGGCGATCGGCGGTGTCTGCGCGCCAGTAGCGCTCCAGTGCCTGCCACGGACCCTGGTCCCGCAGTTCCAGGTGACTCGCCGCACCATCGGCCCCGAGTCCGCGCAGCCATTGCGCGGCCCGCCGTCGTCGGCTCGGCGGAACACTGCCGGGACGCAGGAGTTCGAAGTCGAAGACCAGGCGCGCGGCGCGGAAGGGCTCCAGGTCGTCCACGATCTTCCAGGCTGTTTCCGGTAGCTCCTTTCCGGACAGCAAGCCGGTCCACAGGTCGGCGTACGGTGTGCCGGCGGCCGCCGCCAGGGCCTCGTCCAACAGACCGGCGGCAGCGAGCACAGCGGGTCTTTCTTCGGGCTCCAGCTCGCTCAGTGCCTGCTTGCCGCCTGCTTCGAGCTCTCGTGCCGCCGCCGCGGTGTGGCCAAGCCAACCATGAGCGCGGGCCGCCAGCACGCGCAGCGTTTCCGGTATCCGCCAGTCCGGTGCCAGCTGGTACAGCCGGTCCTGGGCTTCGCGCAGGTGGGCCAGGGCGGCCTCTGCCCGTCCGAGGGTCAGCTCGTAGCGCGCCCACAGGCCGTAGTCGTAGAGGCTGCTGCGCAGATTGCCTGACCGGCGACTGGCCGCGCTGCTGCGCTCCAGGCTCGCACGTACACCGCGCAACCGACCGCGCCGTAACCGGATCTCGGCCAGGTTGGCGCGGGCAATGGTGTCGCGGCGCGGGTCCTGGGTCGAGGCGAACAGGCGCTGGGTGTGACGAAATGCGCGCTCGGCTGCCGCCAGGTCTCCGCGCTGCGCCCGGCTCATGCCGAGGTCGTTCCACAACCCGGCCGCCTCGAAGCCGCGCAGCTGTCGCCGGTGGAGGCGCAACGCCTGGCTCAGCCATTCCTCGGCACCGGATGCATTGTCCTCGAGCAGTGCCTGCAAGGCGCGCACCTGATGCCAGCGCCAACCCAGCTCAGCATGGTCGCGGGCGGTTTCCACCCGCTCCAGCCAGGTGCGCAAAGCGTCGGCGTCGTCGAGGTCCCAGGCGATCTCGGCAGCGAGCAGGCCCGCCCGAAGACGCACATCGTTCTCCGACGCAGACTGGGCCAGCTCAGTGAGCGTGTCGAGCTGCTGCTGTAGCGCTGGCCGTTGTGCCATGGCCGCCAGGCACCGGCTGCCGATCTCGATCAGCTCGACGCGCTCGGCGTCGTCTGTAGGAGCCGCGCGCAGCCGTCGCACACCGTCCAGGGCCGCACCGCGCTCCCCGAGATAGTACTGACTCCAGGCGCGCAGCCGTCGGGCGGCGGCGGAGCGCGCTCCTTTCAGGTGTGTCAGCACATCCTGGAAGCGGCCAGCCTCGAACGCCTGCTGGGCCAGTAGCAGCCGCTGGGGAGCGGCGACTTTGGTGGCGGCTTTCTGGGTCATTCCATCGGTGATACTCGTGCTCGCCGCCGGTTTCTTGGAACTGGCCCGCGGACTCCAGTAACGGTCTCCTTGTTGCAGTCGCTCCAGGACCACCTCGAACGCGCCTTCCGGTGCTGCCGGCAAGCCGCGCAGCAGTGCGTCCCGTGTCGCTTTCGGGCCGACGACGGACAGCTCGCACGGCAACGGTTCAGACCCGCTTTCCTCAACACCGGGTGCAGCCGGGTAGCGCAGGAAAGCGGCGAGAGCAGTGCGTACACCAGCGAAGGCCGAGGTGGCCAGGAAGGGGGCTCCCTCCATGATCTGCTCGACGGCCCGGGTCGCAGGTAAGGGCGTCAAGGTCTGACGCCAGTCCTCGAGCAACCTGCGGGCGAATCCGCGTGCCTGGCCCCGTCCGCGCGGCTCACCGCCAAACAGGCTCTCCAGGAAAGCCGCCAGGCGCTTCTGCGGCAGCTCGACATCCTGCCCTGGTTCGGCACTCTCGGTCACCACCAGGCATCCAGATGAGTCGACAGCGGCGGCTGGCAGCGGCATCGTCAGGTGCCAGCCAGCACGCTGCAAGTGCGCCATCAGTGCGGCCGCCTGGAGTACTAGCGAAATCTTCTGACGATCGCTCAGTAGCGCCTGCCCCACAGGTGTCGACGAACCACCCTCACCGTCTTTCCCGGCGCTCCGGAAGCAGCAGTGTTCGATTGCGGTGGCGGTCCGGAGTTCTGTCATCAAGAGAGCAACCCTCCCAGGTCGCGCCAAAAGCCGGGGTAGGACTTGGCGACCACTCTGGGCTGGCGCACCACGACGCCGCCGCGCCGCAGGCCCACCAGGGCCAGACTCATAGCGATCCGGTGGTCGTCCCACGTATCGACGGCGATAGACTCTCTAGTGTCCTCCGGGACTCCCGAAGCCCAGACGCCGGGAATCACCAGGCCGTCCTCCAGCTCTTCGACCACCGCCCCAAGCCGCCGTAGCTCTGTCGCCATGGCGCGCAGCCGGTCGCTCTCCTTGATCCGCAGGTGCGCGACGTTGCGAATGTGGGTCGTTCCCTGGGCGAACGGAGCCAGTGCGGCGAGCGTCGGCACCTGGTCCGGCATCGAGCCGAGATCGGTGTCAACCGCGCGCAGCCGTCCCGATCCATGCACCGTGACCCCGTCCTTGCCCCACGTGACCTCGGCCCCCATGCGCTCGAGCAGATCGAAGAAGCCGCGGTCGCCCTGTCGAGAGCCGCGTAGGACTCCCTCGATTGCCACCTCGCCCCCGAGTGCTGCTGCTGCCGCCGGATAGCAGGCAGCCGAAAAATCGCCCTCGACGCGCAATGGCTCCGACGGGAAGGCGAGGCCAGGTTGGACGTGGAAGTGGTCGAATCCCTGCGCCGTCTTCGAGTGCTCGATACGGCCGGCGAAGTGGCGGGCGGCGTCGAGCGTCAGGTCGAGATAGGGCGACGACGCCAGCGCTGTGACGGTGACATCGAGCGCCGCTGGGGCGCGCAAGCCAGCGAGTAGCAGGGCCGACAGGTACTGACTCGACTGGCCGGCATCGAGCCGTGTCGGGCCACCGGTGAGGCTGCCACCCTCGATGTCTAGGGGTGGATGGCCGCTGTCGCCCAGGCAGCGGACGCGGGCGCCCAGAGGCGCCAGGGCGTCGAGCAGCGGACCCACTGGCCGTTCGCGCAGCCGCTGTGTGCCGTCCAGGCGCCAGTGACCGGGCAGGGCTGTCAAGATGCCGGTGAGCAGGCGGCACAGGGTACCGGCGTTGCCGCAGAAGAGGTCGGTGGTCTCGGTGGCGTGATCTTGTGCACCCACGGGTGCGGGCGGCGGCGTCAGCTCCGCGTCGAGCGAGTCGTGATCCGGCCGCGTCGACGTCTCGACTCCCCAACCCGCGGCGCGCAGCACGCCGAGAAAGAGCTGGATGTCTTCAGCGTCGAGCAGCGACTCAACGCGCCGGGGCCAGCTCGACACCGCGGGATCATCGCCAGCGTTGGCGAGCCAAGTCAGCGCAAGATAGCGGTGGCTGACACTCTTCGAGGGGGGGGCCTTCACGCGACCCGCGACCCCCCGTCCGGGTTCGCTCACCGGGATCGATAGCTCCTCGGGCAGGGCGTCGAAGTGCGGGAAGTCAGCCATGCTCGCCCATTCCCGTGACTTCGAAGCTGAGACCGTCGTAGCCGAACGCGACCCCCTGCGGTAGCTCGATCTCCGGCCGTGCGTGGTCGATCTCGTGCGTCATGTGGGTGAACCAAGTGCGTCGAGCACCGATGCGCGCGGCCGCCGCGATCGCCTCGGCAACGCTGAAATGCGTCGTATGGGAACGGTAGCGCAGCGCACCGAGAATCAGTGTGTCGACGCCCGCGAGCAAGTCGAAGCTCGCCTCCGGGATGTGGCTGCAGTCGGTGACGTAGGCGAAGTCGCCGAAGCGGAAACCCAGCACGGGCATCGAGCCGTGCAGCACCGGGATCGGTATCACGGGCTGCTCGGCGGCGGTGAAGGGACCGTCGATGGTATGCACCGTCAGCTGCGGCACGCCGCCGCCTTCCACCGGGCCCGTGTCGAAGACGTAGGCGAAGGACGTGCGAATGCGCTGCAAGGTCTCGGCGGAGCCGTAGCACGGGATCGATGTGCCTTGCCTGAAGTTGAAGGGCCGCACGTCGTCCAGACCGTGGATGTGGTCGGCGTGGGCGTGGGTGAAGAGCACGGCATCGAGGCGTCGCAGGCCGGCGCGCAAGACTTGCTGGCGCAGATCGGGGCCGGTATCGATCAAGATGGCGCGCTCCGCGTCGCCTTCAGCCATGTCTTCGGCTCGCCAGCGAACGAGCACCGACGCGCGCAGCCGCTGATTGTGCGGGTCGCCTGAAGTACAGACCGCACAATCGCAGCCGATCATCGGCACGCCGTTGGAGGTTCCGCTACCCAGCATGGTAATTCTCAGAGTCACAGTGAGTGTACTCCCGAAATTCTACCCGAGGAAAGGGAAGTCCTAGTGCGACTCATGAGCAGGATTCAGCGGAACCACTCGACGCGCCGCGAGCGAAACCAGGCGTCCAAGAGTCGGACCTCGCCACCCTCGACCTGCCACTGGTGAGGCTCGTGGAAGTGACCGAGCAGGAGCACATCGTGCCCTTCGGTCAGCCGCTCACGGGCGTAGCGTCGAATCACGGCTTCTGGTACCTGAGCCTTGTGCTTGAAGTTACTCTTGGCCAGTCGCGCTTCGGTGGAGTGGATGGTGCGTTGAGCCAGCCGTCGAGGGATGCGCGTCACCAGAGTCCGGCTCATCCAGCTCTTGGACAGCCGGCGCCAGAAGCGGTACTTCCAGTCGCTGTCGTTGAGTCCGTCGCCGTGGACCGCCAGGTAGCGTACGCCTCCCGTGGAGAATGGGATCTCGGTCGCGATGCGGTCGAACGCCTGGGCGTAGGGGCTGCCCTGCAGGAAGAAGTCGCGATTCCCCTCGACGTACTCGACGCGCAACCCTGCTTCGCGCAGCCGCTGCAGTTCCGGCACCACCGCAGCCACCTCCGGCGTCTCGAAGCGGCGAACTCCGACCCACACATGGAAGACGTCGCCGAGCAGGATCAGGCGCCGGCAGCCCTGCTCCGGCAAGGCGCGGAGCTGCTCGATCAGCGGTGTGGCCTCGCCGCCCGGGCCGCCCAGGTGACAATCGGTGATGACGGCGACGCTCATGCGAGCCTCCTGCTGGTCACGAGGTCTTGCTGTTCACGAGGTCAGACGATCGACAGCTTCGGTCGCTTGGCAGCTTCTGCGTCGACCTCCTCGATCACGGCCTCGGCGATGGCGCGGAAGGCCGCCGCGTGGGACCCGTCCGGCTGAGCGACGGCGATCGGCACGCCGCTGTCGCCGCCCTCGACGATCGCGGGGTCGAGCGGGATCGCGCCCAGGAAGCGCGTCTGCAACACCTTCGCCGTGCGCTCGCCGCCGCCGTGCTTGAACACCGGCGTGCTCTCGCCGCAGTGCGGGCAGACGAACATCGACATGTTCTCGACCAGGCCGACCACCGGCACCTGCACCTTGCGGAACATGGCCAGGCCCTTGCGCGCGTCGATCAAGGCGACATCCTGCGGCGTCGTGACGATCACCGCGCCGGCCAGCGGCACCTTCTGACTGAGCGTCAGCTGAGCGTCGCCGGTGCCCGGCGGCATGTCGACGATCAGGTAGTCGAGCGCACCCCAGGCGACGTCACCGAGCAGCTGCTCCAGCGCGCGCATGACCATCGGGCCACGCCAGATCACCGGCGTGTCGGTGTCGAGGATGACGCCGAGCGACATCACTTTGACGCCGTGGCACTCGAAAGGTAAGAGCTTCTCGCCCTGCATGGCCGGTTTGTCGGTGATGCCGAACATCAGCGGCATCGACGGCCCGTAGATGTCGGCGTCGAGCAGGCCGACGCGATGGCCGAGCGCCGCCAGCGATACCGCCAGGTTCGCCGACACGGTCGACTTGCCGACGCCGCCCTTGCCGGACGCCACCGCCACCACGTGCCGCACCTCGGGGATCAGGTTCGGATCACGTGCCACGGCCTTCTGTGCGCGAGCATGTGGCAGTTCCGGTTTCTCGACGTGCAGCTTGATCGTCGCTGACTCGATCTCCGGCAGCGCGGTCAGGGTCTCGCGTACGTCGCCGCGAATACGTTCCACCGCCGTGTCGTTCTGCGTCGCGATCTCCATCTCGACGACGGCGTCGGTGCCACGGATCTCGACGCCGCGCACGAAGCCGAAGGAAACGATGTCCCGCTTCATACCGGGAAACTTGATGGTCTTGAGAGCATCCCAGATCCGGGATTCGAGGTCTTGGGCCATAGAGTTGAGATCCTGTTGTGGGGTGATGGGCGGAAGGTGTGGAAGGACAAAGAGCCCGCCACGCGCAGCGATTGTATCGGCCGCCGGCAACGTTGCAACCCGAGCAGGCTGCAATCAGCTCGCCGAATGCTGGTCGCTCAGCTCCAGGATCGCCTGCCGTAGATCCGCCTCGAGCTTCTTGCGTCCACGGATGCCGTAGTCTTCGGGGTGCAGCGGCGATCCGAAACGCACCTCCAATCGCCCCGGTCGCACGCGCAGCGTGCCGCGTGGAAAGGCGTCGAAGCTGCCTCGAATGCCCACCGGCACCACCGGCAGGCCACTCTTCAGTGCCATCAACAAGCCACCCCGTCGCAACTCGTGCAAGCGTCCATCCGGCGAGCGCGTGCCCTCGGGAAAGATCACCACCGAATCCCCGGGCCGGGCCGCCTGCAGCGTCTCGATCGCCTGCCCGAAGGCGTCCCGGGAGCGCTCCCGATTGCCCCGATCTACCGGAATGAACCCCCCCAGGTGTAAGGCCCAGCCGAACACGGGGATCTGGAACAGCGACCGCTTGGCCATGAAGCGCGGTCGCCCCGGCAGGACGCGGAAGAGTAGGGGGATGTCGATCCACGAGCAGTGGTTGGCCAGAAAGATGTAGCTCTTGGCCGGATCGAGAGCGTCGGCAAACTGGGTTCTCACCCGCATCCCGGCGCAGGCTAGCCAAAGCCACGCCCAGATGCGAGCGAAGAACACCACCGAACTTCCAAGCGGAGGAATCCAGGCGGTGACGACGGCCAGCGTGCTGAACACGACAGTGCCGAGCACCAGAAACGTAGTGCCAGTGACGGTAGCGATGGCGGAGCGGACGGTCGAGAGGAAACTGCGCGGGGCGCTCATGGCACGGGTAGTGTATCGCGGAGCAAGGCGCGGCAACCATGGCTTGCGTGCCGCCTCTGCTACAATCCGCCGCGATGTCCGACCGCCTGCATGCGAAGACCGAACGCCTGGTGCGGCGCTTTCTGTGGCTGCGATTGCTGCGGCTCAGTCTGGTGGTCGGTGCGCTCTACGATGTTGCCTTTGCCGCGATGATGGTGCTGGCACCGCAGGTGCCAGGGCGATGGCTCGAGTTGCCGCTACCCGGAGAGCGTTTCTACTTGTGGATCATGGCGGTCTTTCTGCTCATGCTGGCGACGCTGTACCTGCTGGCAGTGCGCGATCCTCGGCGCTACAGCGGGGTCATTGCGGTAGCCATCGTGGGCCGGACGGCCGGAGCGCTGGCCTTCGCCCTGGCAGCCTGGTTGCAGCCGGAGTTGTGGGGCCTGTGGCCACTGGCCGTGGCGGATTTCCTGTTCGCCGTCGCCCATGCGACGTGCTGGTGGCCGCTGCGTGCCTAAAGGCTTCGATTGCACGCATGGCTGCAGGCCCCGAGCGGGCACCAAGTACAGCGCCCTGAGCGCGTTTGTCATCCTCGCGGTTTCCGCGTAACATCTCAGCCGACCCTCCACGGCAGTCGCTCCGACGCCCGACGGAGTGGCTTCACGGAATAGAGACATGTCTGCCCACGTCCTCCTCACCGGCGGTGCCGGTTTCATCGGTTCCCACGTCACACGGCGCCTCCTTGATCGGGGGGACCGAGTGACGGTGCTCGATGATTTCAACGATTTCTACGATCCCGCCCGTAAGCGAGCCAACGTGGCGCGGTTCCTCGACCACCCGAGCTATCGCTTGGTCGAGGGCGATATCCGCGACACGGCCCTGGTCGAGGAGTTGTTCGACGGCAACGACTTCACCGCGGTGATCCACCTGGCGGCCCGCGCCGGTGTGCGGCCGAGCCTGGCCGAGCCGATCCTCTACGAGGACGTCAACTGCATCGGCACGCTGCGCTTGCTCGAAGCGGCACGTCGCCACGGGCCGCGGGTCTTCACCTTCGGGTCGTCGTCGTCGGTATACGGCATCAACAAGAAGGTGCCGTTCAGCGAGAGCGACGAGATCAACCAGCCGATCAGCCCGTACGCGACCACCAAGCGTACCGGCGAGTTGCTCTGCTACAACTACCATCATCTCTACGGCCTGAAGGTCAGCTGCCTGCGCTTCTTCACCGTCTACGGCCCGAGCCAGCGGCCGGAGATGGCGATCCACAAGTTCACCGACTTGATGGCCCGGGGCTTGCCGATCCCGATGTTCGGCGACGGCGGCAGCCGGCGAGACTACACCTTCATCGACGACATCGTCGACGGAGTGCTGGCGGCCATGGACACGGCGCCGGACTTCGAGATCTTCAATCTCGGCGGTGCGGAGACGACCTCGCTGCAGGAGCTCGTCACCTGGATCGCCGACGAACTCGGTGTCGAGCCCAACATCGATCGGCAGCCGGACCAGCCCGGCGATGTACCTGTGACCTACGCGGATGTCGACAAGGCGGCGCGCCTGCTCGGCTACCGGCCCAAGGTGCCGATCCGCGAAGGGCTGCGTCGGTTCGTGCGCTGGTATCGCGAGGCCAACAGTTCTGCTAGCTGAGCTGTCCGCGATGGGCGGCGACACCCTAACTTCCTACCAAGCTTCAGCATCATGAATATCTGTGTTGTCGGTAGTGGCTACGTGGGCCTGGTGACCGGCGCCTGCTTGGCCGATTTCGGGATGACCGTCACCGGCGTGGACAAAGATCACGCCAAGGTCGAAGCGCTCCGGCGTGGTGAGATTCCCATCTACGAACCCGGTCTCGACACGGTGGTGCGCAAGAACACCGCTGAGGGACGCTTGAGTTTCACCACCGATCTGGGACCCTCGATCGAGGCGGCCCGAGCGGTCTTCATCGCCGTCGGTACCCCGCCGCTGCCGGATGGCTCGGCGGACCTCTCCTTCGTGCGCGACGTCGCTCGCTCGATCGGCCAGCATCTCAACGACTACAAGGTGATCATCACCAAGAGCACGGTACCGATCGGTACCGGCAAGATGATCGAGCAGCTCGTGCGCGAGGAGGCCGGCGCGGATGCCAGCTTCGCCGTGGTCAGTAACCCGGAATTCTTGCGTGAGGGGTCGGCGATCGAAGACTTCATGAAGCCCGACCGCGTGGTGGTGGGTAGCAACGATCCGCGAGCGATCGAGATCATGCTCGACATCTACTCCCCGCTGCGCGTCGCGGACGTGCCGTTCGTCACCACCGATGTCGAGAGCGCGGAGCTGATCAAGTACGCCTCCAATGGCTTCCTGGCCACCAAGATTTCGTTCATCAACGAGGTCGCGGCGCTGTGTGAGCGTCTCGACGCCGACGTCGAAGTGGTGGCGCGGGGCATGGGGCTCGACCAGCGTATCGGTCCGCGCTTCCTGCACCCTGGGCCGGGCTTCGGTGGTTCGTGCTTCCCCAAGGACACGCGCGCGGTCGCCAGCATCGCGGAAGAGGCGGGCCTAAACTTCCGCATCATCGAGGCGGTGCTGGAGGTCAACGAGGTGACCAAGGCGCGCATGGTGGACAAGATTCGCGACGCGTTCGGTGAACTGCGGGGCCAGACGGTGGCGGTGCTCGGCCTGTCCTTCAAGCCCGAGACCGACGACATCCGCGAATCACCGGCCTTGCCGATCGTCTGCGACTTGGTGAAAGCTGGTGCCAAAGTCCGCGCCTACGATCCCGCGGCGATGGACGCGGCGCGTCCCGAGCTGCCGGCCGAAGTCGAGATGTGCCCGAACTCGTACGCCGCTGCCGAGGGTGCCGACGGCCTGGTGATTCTCACTGAATGGAACCAGTTCCGCGCGCTCGGTCTGCAACGGCTCAAGGAGTCGTTGAACCGACCTCTTGTGGTCGATCTACGCAATATCTACGATCCGGAGAAGATGGCGGCCGCCGGCTTCCATTACATCTCCGTTGGCCGTCGTGAAGGTCGGCCGGAGGACGCACAATGAGCTTGGCTGTGGTCACGGGCGGCGCCGGATTTCTCGGGTCGCACCTGTGCGAGCGATTGCTCGCCGAGGGCAACCGTGTCCTGTGCGTCGACAATTTCATCACCGGCCGCCAGGCCAACATCGAACACCTGCTGGCGAATCCGGACTTCCGCTTCCTGAAGCAGGATGTGTCGCAGCCGTTCACGGTCGACGACAAGGTCGACTTCGTGCTGCACCTGGCGTCACCGGCCAGTCCCATCGACTACCTCGAGCTGCCGATCCAGACGCTCAAGGTCGGCTCCCTGGGGACGCACAACACGCTCGGCTTGGCGCGCGCCCACCGGGCACGCTACCTGCTCGCCTCGACCTCCGAGGTGTACGGAGATCCGCTGGTGCATCCGCAGCCCGAGAGCTACTGGGGCAACGTCAACCCGGTCGGACCGCGCGGCGTGTACGACGAGGCCAAACGCTTTGCCGAGGCGATGGCGATGGCCTATCACCGGGTGCACGGGCTGGAGGTCCGCATCGTGCGTATCTTCAATACCTATGGCCCGCGCATGCGCCTGCGCGACGGTCGCGTGGTGCCCGCCTTCATCCAACAGGCGCTGCAAGGCGAAGACTTGACGGTCTTCGGTGACGGCAGCCAGACGCGGTCGTTCTGCTTTGTCGACGACCTGATCGACGGCATCTACCGCCTGCTGCACAGCGACGCCGACGAGCCGGTCAACATCGGCAATCCCCACGAGATGACCATTCTGGAATTCGCCGAGACAGTCATTCGACTCACCGACTCGGGCAGCCGCATCGCCAATCGGCCGCTGCCGGTCGACGACCCCAAGACCCGGCGGCCCGACATCACGCGGGCTCGCGAGATTCTGGGTTGGGAGCCGAAGATCGGTCTCGAAGACGGCCTGCGGCGCACCATCAACCACTTCCGCGGCCACCTGGACGCCTGACCGGAACGGAGAGCGAGATATGAGCGATCCAGCCGAGACCCAAGTTCACTGTGCCCGCTGCGGCCGCGATGCCGCGGCACTCGACCGGCTACCGGTACCGGGTGCTGTCGGCGCAGAAATTCAGCAGCGTGTCTGCGTCGACTGCTGGCAGGAATGGCAGAACATGGAAGTGATGGTGATCAACGAATTGCGCCTGAACTTCATGGACCCGGAAGCCCAGACGGTACTCGAGCAGCAGATGCGCCAGTTCCTCTTCGAGCCGGACGACAGTGTGCTGCCCGAGGGTATCCCGACCGAGGGTGACGGTAGTCAGGGTAGCGGCAGCAGTGACGCCTGAGCTGCTGCCGGCGTTGTGAGTTCGTGATGCACTCGCTGCTCGAGAAAGGCGCCACTGCCTACCGGCGGGGCGACTACGCCGAGGCCGCCTTCGATTGGCGCACGGCCGCCAAGCTACAGGAAGGTGTCGAGCGCGACCTCTGCCAGATCCTGGCGCGACTTGCGGCGGCCCTGGCCGCTGGCGCCGGGAGTCAGGAAGCCGAAGCGCTACGTCAGGCACGTGCCGAGCTGGGGGAGATCCCGGCCAAGGCCGTGCTCGGGCTCGATCTCGAACGCCTGCGGCAGGATTGGCCTTTCGATCGGGAGGTTCTGCAAGGGCCGCCGCCGTTGACACCCGCGCGCCGTTTGCGCAAGCGCGCCGTGGCGCGCTTCGCACTGATGGTCCTGGTGGTGCTCGGCGCCTTGGCCGCGCTACGCTGGACGCCGCTGGCCGAGCTGACCAACCGCGAGTTGGTGGTGGCCCAGCTGGACGCCTTGAGCCAGGCTTGGTGGGCGCCGCTGGCGCTGCTCGGCTTGTACCTCTTCGTCTGTGGCTTCGGACTGCCGGTCAGCGGCCTGATCTTTGCGGGAGCCGTCGTCTTCGGTCCCGTGCGTGGCACCCTGTTCAACGTGCTGGGCTCCTTCCTGGGTGCCATCGTTGCTTACGTGGTGGCTCGCTCCCTCGGCCGCGAGCTGGTCGAGCATCTGGCTGGCGATCGCCTCAAGCGTGTCGAGCGGCTGATGGACCGCCAGGGCTTCTGGACCTTGCTGCGCATCCGCCTGCTACCGGTTCCGTTCCCGATGATCAACTTCGGAGCCGCACTGGTCGGTGTCAAACCACTGACCTACTTCACGTCATCCTTCTTCGGCATCCTGATCCCGATCGGCCTGTTCAGCATCCTCTATGCCTCGATCGGCCGCACCTTGCTCGAAGCTACCGGCGACGAAGCCCGGGCCATGACGCTGGATGCCCTGATCAAGGTGATCTTGCTGCTGGGCGCGCTGGTCGCGGTGACCTCTCTGCCGCAGCTGTGGATCAACCTGCAGCGCCGCCGCCGCTACCTGCGGCTGCTCGAACAGCGCCGGCAGCGGCGCTCGTCGTAGTCTTCACCAGCGGCGTGTTCGACGGCTCAGCCGTTGTGCTTCAGCGTCTCCAGGATCTCGGTGATCTGCTCTTCGGCCTTGGCCAGCGGCAGCGGTACGGTACCGGCGCCACGATGACCGCCGCCGCCGAAGCGCGACATCAGTTCGCCAACGCTGGTATTGCAGCTGCGGTTGAAGATCGAGTGGCCGACGGCCGCGATCACGGACTCGCGCTGCGGCCCCCAGTGCAGGCGCAGCGATACGTTGGCCTCCGGGAACAGCGTGTAGACCAGGAAGCGATTGCCGATCGGCGGCACCGCGTAGGGTCTGAAGTCCGTGACCACGACGTTGCCGTCCAAGTGCGAGCTACGCATGAGGGCGCGGCGGAACTCGGCGTCCTGTTCGCGTACCTTCTTGACGTTGATCCACACCTCGGGCTGTTCGAGCACCTCGTCGATCGGCATGGTGCGCAAGTAGCCCAGGCACTCCGTGAAGTAGTCCTGGTAGTTGCCCAGGCCGGTGCGGCTGTCGAGGGTGAAGCCGAGCAGAATGTAGCCCTGCGGATCGAGCACGTCCTCGCGCGTCAGGTTGGCAGAGTCCAGCCGGTTGGTCTCCGCGATCAGGCGGGCGAAGCGGCGGTCGCGGCCGTAGAACTCCCAGATCAGGTGTGCGGCGCTGGCGGCGTGGCCGTACTTCCCCTTGAAGTCCTTGGGCGGTTTGGTGTTGGACTCCGTCTGCAGGTGGTGATCGAACCACATGGCGCAGGCCGGGTGATACGGCAGGTTGGCCACGATGTCGTCGCCGGTGACGTTGAACTTGCGGTCGGTGATGTCCTGCGGGTGGACCAGGACGACGTCGTCGACATCCTCCAGTTCGGTCAACAAAACCGCACAGGCCAAGCCGTCGAGGTCACCACGGGTGACGAGTCGCATTGGGGGGCTCCTCTCCGAAACGCGGGGGCTTCTGAAACGTACAAGAGGTCTGTTCGAGACTTCGTTCTATCACATCCAGCCGGCACTGACGGCTGCCCACGGGCGCTTCTAGAGCGTCGTGGTAATGTTCGCAACGTCGAAAGCACCCGCTCCCTTTGGCGAATCTGAAGGCAGCGGCCATCCTCAAAGAATTCTCAGGAGCACGCATGAACGCACCGCGAATAGCAACTCGGCACACGGCCCCTTGGCACGGCGCCCTCGCCGGTCTAGCCCTGGCCGTCGTGGCGTTGTTGCCGGCCGTGGCCTTGACCTGGCCCGCTGCCGGCGCCGATCCGGCGACAACCTCGAGCGATACCAGCGCGGCGGTTCCAGTCGAGGCCTTCGAGCTGGACAACGGCATGAAGTTCCTTGTCGTCCGCAAGCCCGAACTGGCCACTGTTTACGGCGGCTGGGTCGCCAAGGTCGGTTCCGCCAACGAACGCCCGGGCATCACCGGTATCAGTCACTTCTTCGAGCACATGATGTTCAAGGGCTCGCGCACCTTGGGCACCACCAACATCGAGCGCGACCTCGAGATCATCCAAGAACAGGAAGCGCTGCAGGAGAAGATCCGGGCTCAGTACCGCATCCAGCGTGAGCGCTGGCGGCGCGGCGAGATCGACGATCCCTTCGATCCCAAGAACCGGACGCCCGAGCTGATCGAGCTACAGGCGCAGTTCGACAAGCTGGTAGAAGAGCAGGCCGCGTTGATGGTCAAAGACGAGTACGACCGCATCTTCGTCGAGAACGGCGGCGTGCAGAAGAACGCCTTCACCAACGAGGACATGACGGTCTACTTCGTTGCCCTGCCGGCGAACAAACTAGAGCTGTGGTTCTGGATGGAGTCGGACCGCCTGGCCGAGCCGGTGTTCCGCGAGTTCTACGCCGAGCGCGACGTGGTGCACGAAGAGCGCCGCCTGCGCATCGAGTCGACACCCACCGGTGAGTTCGACGAGCAGTTCGACTCTATGTTCTGGCAATCGCACCCTTACAGCTGGAGCCCAGGCGGCTGGCCGTCCGACCTGCGCAGCTACACTCTGGCGCAGGCTCAGGAGTACTACGACACCTTCTATGCGCCCAACAACTTGACCGCCGTGCTGGTCGGCAACTTCGAGATCGCCGAGGTCAAGGCACTGGCCGAGCGCTACTTCGCACGCATTCCGCGTGGCCAGCGGACGGTGCCGGATGTCGTGACGCTCGAGATGCCGCAGCGCGCCGAGAAGCGCATGGGCGCCGAGTGTGATTGCCAGCCGCAGGTCGAGGTGCGCTACCACGCCGTTCCGTTCCGTCACAAGGACAGCTACGCGCTGTCCGTCATGGCGGCGGTGCTCAACGGCAACACCGGCCGGCTCTACAAGTCACTGGTGCTGGACCAGGGCATCGCCACGAACGCCGGCTCGGGTCTCGACGCTCGCAAGTACGCCGGCGCCTTCTCCTTCTATGCTGACGCCAAAGGTGACGCGACGCCAGAGCAGCTGGAGCAGGCCTGGTACCAGGAGCTGGAGCGTCTGCAGACCGAGCTGGTGCCGGCCGAGGAGCTGCAGAAGGTCAAGAACCAGGTAGCCGCCAGTTCCTTCCGCCGCGTACAGAACCCCTTCGGCTTGCTGCTGCAGCTGTTGCTGTACGAAGGTTGGGGCGATTGGACTCACCTCAACGACTCCGCCGCCAAGACCATGGAGGTGACCGCCGAGGACGTCCAGCGCGTGGCCAACGAGTTCTTCGCGTCGCACAACCGCGCGGTGGCGCTCTACTACCGCAAGGCAGGCAGCGAAGCGCCCCCGGAAATTCCCGGCATGGATACCGTGCCGGACGAGATGCGGCCGATGGTCGAGGCCCAGGTGCGCCAGATCCGCCAGATCAGCGACCCTGACATGCTGCAGACCGCGTTGAACCAGATGCAGGCTCAGGCTGGTGCCGCACCGCCCGAGGTGCAGCCGATGTTGAAAGTATTGGAGCAGGTGATGCGCCAACGGTTGGAAGAGTTGAGCGGTGGTGCTGATGCCGAGGCTGCGGCCGCGGAAGAAGGAGGTGAGTCGTGAAGTCCACTCGTCCGCTACGACTGTCGGCCCTGTTGCTGAGCGTGGCCCTGGTGCTGCCCTTGGCCGCCGCCGCTGGAGACTTGCCCGCCCACCCCAACGAGCTGGAGTACGGGCCCCTCGACTTCGAAGTCCCGGACGCGCGCCAGTACCGGCACACGCTGGACAATGGCATGACCGTCTACATCGTCGAGGATCCCTCGCTGCCACTGGTCGACATGCTGGTGCAGGTACGGGCCGGGGCTTACCTCGACCCCAACGCCAAGCCCGGCGTCGCCTCGCTCACCGGTACCCTGCTGCGCCGTGGCGGTACCGCTAACCGGACGGCCGAGGATTTCGACGAGCGCCTCGACTTCCTGGCCGTCAACCTGTCGAGCTTCGGCGGTTCCACCACGTCGAGCGTCTTCCTGGATTCGATGAGCCCGGTGCTCGACGAAGCGCTGGCTCTGCTCTTCGAGATGCTCAAGACCCCCGGCTTCCAGGCGGACCGGCTGGAGGTCGAGAAGAGCAACCGCCTGGAGCGCCTGAAGCAGCGCAACGACCAGCCGGTCTCCATCGCCAGCCGCGAATGGGATTGGCTGATGTACGGCCGCGGCCACTACGCGGGGCGCAGTCAGACATCCGCTGAGCTGGAGTCGATCGGCCGCGACGACCTGCAGGCCTTCCATCGCCAGTACTGGCATCCGCGCAACATGACGATCGCGGTCTCCGGCGATGTCGACACCGAAACGCTGCTGCGGCAACTCGGCGAGCTGACCGCCGACTGGCCGTATCCCGGCGAGACCTCCGAGTGGCCGCCGCCGGTGCCCGAGCACCAGCCGAAGCCGGGCGTCTACTACGCGCAGAAGGACATCCCGCAGGGTCGTGTCTACATCGGTCATCCCACCTTCCAGGTGGACGATTGGAACAACCCGGACCTGCTCCCGCTGCGCGTCATGAACAACGTCCTCGGCGGTGGCGGTTTCACCTCGCGTATCACCCGCCGGGTGCGTTCGGACGAAGGCCTCGCCTACAGCGCCGGCTCGCAGCTGTCGATCAACTCGATCCGGCCCGGCATGTTCCGCTTCTCCTTCCAGACCAAGAGTTCGACGGTGGCGTTCGCCTCGCAGATCTGCCTGGAGGAGATGAACCGCATCCGCGACGAGAAAGTGCCGGCCGACGAGCTGCAAAGCGCCAAGAACGCCCTGCTCGAAGCCTTCCCGCAGCGCTTCGACTCGGCGCAGGGCAAGCTGAGCACCTTCGTCAACGACGACTACTACGATCGCGATCCGTCCTACTGGCAGGAATGGCGTGACCGTCTGCGTGCCGTCACGGCGGAAGACGTGCAGCGTGTGGCACGCGAGTACCTGAAGCCGGACGAACTGACGTTCTTGCTGGTCGGCAACTGGGCCGAAGCCCACGAAGGCGATCCGGAGGGCCGCGCCACCATGCCGGCCCTCTTCCCGGGCGTCGAGCCGGTGGAGTTGCCGGAGCGCGATCCGCTGACGCTGGAGCCGGTGAAGGCGGCACCATGAGGTCGGCGCCGTAAAGGAGCGCTGCCGGGCTCCGGGTTGAACGAAGGGCACCTCCGAGGTCGGGGGTGCCCTTCGAGTTGGGCTCAGCCGCTCTCGTCTTCGCTGTGGAAGCGAAAGCAGTCCGTCGTGTGATCGTCGACCATGCCCGTTGCCTGCATGAAGGCGTAGCAGGTCGTCGAGCCGACGAAGCGGAAACCGCGTTTCTTGAGATCCTTGCTCATGCGGTCCGAGTTGTCCGTCTTGGCGGGCAGGTCGGACAGCTTCTGCCAGGAATTACGGATCGGCTCACCGTTGACGAAACTCCAGATATAAGCGTCGAAGCTGCCGAACTCTTCTTGCAGGCGCAGCACGGCGGCGGCGTTGTTGATCGTCGACTCGATCTTGCCGCGGTGCCGCACGATGGAAGCGTCCTGCAACAAGCGCTCGACGTCCGTCTCGGTGAAACGGGCGACCACCACCGGATCGAAGCCTTCGAACAGGCGGCGGTACCCTTCGCGCTTGCGCAGGATGGTGAGCCAGGACAGGCCGGCCTGGGCGCCTTCGAGCGTGAGCATCTCGAACAGGCGGTGGTCGTCGTGCACGGGGACGCCCCACTCCTGGTCGTGGTACTCCAGGTAGAGGGGGTCGTCCGTCACCCAGGCGCAGCGGGTCGGTTCAGCCATCCCGGAATCTCCCTTGGATCAGCTAGCCAGCAGTTGACGCAGGACGTAGTGCAGGATGCCGCCATGACGGTAGTACTGGACTTCCTGCGGCGTGTCGAGGCGGACCTTGGCGTCGAATTCGACCTGGCCGCCGTCTTTCTTGGTGGCCGTGACGTGGACCTCGCGGCTGTTCTTGAACAGGCTCTCGACGCCCGCGGCGATGCCGCTGATATCGAAGGTCTCTTCGCCGTCGAGCCCGAGGCTGCCGGCCGAGTCGCCGGGTAGGAACTCGAGTGGCATGACACCCATGCCCACCAGATTGCTGCGGTGGATGCGTTCGTAGCTGACCGCGATTACCGCCTTGACGCCCAGCAGCAACGTGCCCTTGGCCGCCCAGTCGCGCGACGAGCCGGTGCCGTATTCCTTGCCCGCCAGCACCACCAGCGGCGTGCCGTCCTGCTGGTACTTCATGGCGGCGTCGTAGATCGACATCGACTCGTTGCTCGGCAGGTAGCGGGTGTAGCCGCCTTCGATCTCCGGCACCAGCTTGTTGCGCAGGCGGATGTTGGCGAAGGTGCCGCGCATCATCACTTCGTGGTTGCCGCGCCGTGAGCCGTAGGAGTTGAAGTCCTTCGGGTGCACGCCGTGGTCGATCAAGTACTGGCCCGCGGGTGAGTTCTTCTTGATCGCGCCGGCGGGGGAGATGTGGTCGGTGGTGATGCTGTCGCCGAGCAGGGCCAGGACGCGCGCGCCGGCGACGTCGCGCGGAGCGTTCGGTTCGGGCGACATACCGACGAAATAGGGCGGCAGCTTGACGTACGTGGAAGCATCGTCCCAAGCGTAAGTAGCGCCCTCGGGAATCGGCAGCGCGCGCCAGGTTTCGTCACCGGTGTAGACGTCGGCGTACTGTTCGCGGAACATGTCGGAGTTCACCGAGGTGGCGATGGTGTCGTGGATTTCCTGCGGCGTCGGCCAGACGTCTTTGAGGAAGACATCGTTGCCGTCCGGGTCCTGGCCCAGAGGCTCCTTGTACAGGTCGACATCCATGCGGCCGACCAGGGCGTAGGCCACCACCAGTGGTGGCGAGGCCAGGTAGTTGGCGCGCACTGACGGGCTGATGCGGCCCTCGAAGTTGCGGTTGCCGCTGAGCACCGAGACGGCGACCAGGTCGCGGTCGTCAATCGCGTTGGCGATCGGTTCCGGTACCGGGCCGCTGTTGCCGATGCAGGTCGTGCAGCCGTAGCCCACCAGGTTGAAGCGCAAGGCGTCGAGGTACTCGGTGAGGCCGGACTTGTCGAGGTATTCGGTGACCACCTTGGAGCCGGGAGCCAGTGACGTCTTGACCCAGTCTTGCACCATCAGGCCGCGCTCGACGGCTTTCTTGGCCAGCAGACCGGCCGCGATCATGACCGACGGGTTCGAAGTGTTGGTGCACGAGGTGATGGCGGCGATCACCACTGAGCCGTCCTGGACCTGGGTGGCGGCGGCTGCGAGGTCGGGCTTGTGACCGTTGGTGGTCTGTGTGGGCGCCGCGTTGACGACCGTCAAGCTACTCCCGGCCGCTGGGGCGGGCTTCTTGGCGGTCGCGCTCTTGAGCGTCGCCAGCGCTTGTGCGAAGGCGCCCTTGCTGTCGCTGAGCGCGACACGATCCTGCGGCCGCTTGGGGCCAGCCAGGCTGGGCACGACAGCGCCCAGATTCAGCTCGACGACGTCGGTGTAGGTGGCCTCGGGGGTCGCCTCGGTGTGGAACATGCCCTGTTCCTTGGCATAGGCTTCCACCAGATCGATCGTCTCCTGCGGCCGCGCGGTCAAGCGCAGGTAGTCGAGGGTCATCTCGTCGATCGGGAAGATGCCGCAGGTGGCGCCGTACTCGGGCGCCATGTTGGCCAGCGTCGCGCGATCGGCCAAGCGCAGCTGTGTCAGGCTGGGGCCGAAGAATTCGACGAACTTGCCCACCACGCCCTTCTTGCGCAGGATCTCGGTGACGGTCAGTACCAGGTCGGTGGCGGTGGCACCCTCGGCCAGGTCACCCACCAGACGGAAGCCGACGACCTGCGGGATTAGCATGGAGATCGGCTGACCGAGCATGGCGGCCTCGGCCTCAATGCCGCCGACGCCCCAGCCCAGAACGCCCAGGCCGTTGATCATAGTGGTGTGCGAGTCGGTGCCGACCAGGGTGTCCGGATAGGCCCAGGGATGCTGACCGCCGGAACCGTTGCCACCGCTGACCATGACGCCGCGTGCCAAGTACTCCAGGTTGACTTGGTGCACGATGCCGGTGGCCGGTGGCACGACCTTGAAATTGTCGAACGCGTTCTGGCCCCAGCGCAGGAAGGCGTAGCGCTCCTGGTTGCGCTCGAACTCCTTCTCGGCGTTGATCAGCAGCGCGGCGGCGCTGCCGTACTCGTCCACCTGCACGCTGTGGTCGATCACCAGCTCGGCGGGCTGTAGCGGATTGATCTTCTGTGGATCGCCGCCCAGGTCGGTCATGGCGTCGCGCATGGCGGCGAGGTCGACGACGGCGGGCACGCCGGTGAAGTCCTGCAACAGCACGCGCGCCGGCATGAAGGCGATCTCGGTGCTCGGCTCCGCCTTGGCCTGCCAACCGATGACCGCTTCGATGTCCGCGGCCGGCACCGTTGAACCGTCCTCGCGGCGCAGCAGGTTCTCGAGCAGGATGCGCAGGGTGTAGGGCAGGTGGGAGATGGAATGACCCTGCTTCTCGAGGTCTTCCAGCCGCGCGATGCGCAACTGCCGGTCGCCGATCTGCAGATTCTGGTGCGTGCCGAAACTATTCGCCATGAGTAGTGGGCCCCCTATTCGGAATTTCTGTCGTCACGTTCGGATTGTCGATGCCGCGCGCTGTCGTGTCCTGCGCTGCCGTAGCTGGGTCGTGATCCTGGCCGAAACTGGGTGAGACCGGCTGAGACTGGGTGAGACCGGCAAGGCCGACGGTGCGGGCTTAGGGTACTGTATCTCACGCTCAGGCCGACTCCCAAGCTCGCGTTTCACCGCTCCCCATTGCGAGTCCCGAATGCTGGTGCAGGAATGCCGGACCCGATACGGAGGGATCTCATGTTTCGATCGATCAAGACCGCCTTGTTCCCGTGTGTGTTCGTCTGCCTGCTCCTTGCCGGCTGTGACTCGGCTCCCGAGACGGGCTCGGCGGAGACGGACTCAGCTGATGCGCTGGGCCCGATCGACCCGCGGGCCGCGCGGGCCGCGCTGGTCGAAGCCGTCGAGCCGTTCCAGCAAGAGCGCTGGACCGAGGCCGGCGGGTTTCTGGCCGCGGCGTCGCGGCACTGGCCGAGCCACCCGGAGGTTCTGTGGTTGCGTGTGCGCGTCGCGGAGCAGCAGGGCGAGACGCTGGTAGCCCTCGACTTGCTGGAGCGTCTGTGGATGATGCGATTGGCGCTCGGTGCGCGCCTCGATCAGCTCGAGTCGTTGGCCGACGAGCCGCGCTTCCAGGAGCTGCGCGCCCGCTTCGACACCCTGGAGCAGGTCGCCGAAGGTGCC
Organism: uncultured bacterium; assembly: GCA_965368975.1. Classification (GTDB taxonomy): domain Bacteria; phylum Acidobacteriota; class Thermoanaerobaculia; order Multivoradales; family JAHZIX01; genus CBDUPA01. Next base: position 96,858 of record CBDUPA010000020.1, read on the forward strand.
AGCGTGCCGGCGTTCGAACTGCGTGAGCCGGACCTGATTCCCGAATCTGTCGTCTACGACCCGGTGAGCGACAGCTTCTTCGTCAGCAGCATTCGCAAACGCAAGATCGTCCGCCGCATGGCGGACGGCACGGAGCAGGACTTCGCGCGCGACCGTGACGGTGATGCGACTCTCTATGCCGTCTTCGGCCTGGCGGTCGATGCCGAGCGACGCCGCTTGTGGGCGACGACGGGTGGCATCGTCAACATGGAGGACTTTCAACCTGAAGACGACGGCGACTCGGCCTTGTTGGTTTTCGATCTCGACAGCGGTGTCATGCTGAGGCGCGTCGAGATCGCCGACGAGGCGCAGCATCGCTTCAACGACGTCACCGTGGCCAGCGACGGCGGCGTGTACGTGTCGGACAACGTGAACCCAGGCAGTGGCGTCTACCACCTGGCGCCAGGTACCGAGGTGCTGCAGCGTCTCGATCCGGGATCGGTCGATGCTGCCGCCTCTCAGCAGGTCGATTCTCAGCAAGTCGAGTACCTGCGCTCGGCCCAGGGCTTGGTGCTGTCCGCCGACGAGCGGATCCTCTACCTCGCTGACTACAGCTACGGTCTCCAAGGCTTGGAGCTGACCAGCGGTACCTGGTTCGACGTTGCCGGCCCGGACGACCTTCCCTTGCTCGCCATCGACGGCCTGGCCCGGCACGGTAACGACCTGATCGCCATCCAGAACGGTCTGCGGCCGCACCGTGTGCTGCGCCTGCGCCTGAGTCCGGACGGCCGCCGCGTGTTGGCTGGGGAGCGCTTGCAGCTGGGCCATCCGCGCTTCCGCGAACCGACGCTCGGCACGGTTGTTGGAGACCGCTTCGTCTACGTCGCCAACAGCCAGTGGGACCGCTTCGATCGCGAGGGACGTCTGGCGCCGCTGGACGAACTGGCGGTCCCGTTGCTGCTGCAGCTGGACCTCGGCGCCGACGGTACACGCACGGACTGACCGCATTGACGGCGCACCGGAAGCAAAGCTTGACCCTTGCCACCGCTGTGCTAGGGTGACAAATAGGGCGTAAAGCCTGATCTGTTCGGCCGACGAGAGCCGAATGGCCCCCGGGACTCCTGATGGGTTCCGCTCTGACGCTTGGCGTGTGCTGATCCCACCCACCGTGCCCGTATGATTCGCCTCGATTGCCGGTTTCTTCATCCGGCGAGGCGCTTTCCTTCCCGAACCCCGGAACCCGAGTCCGATCGCACCGAGCAGACCTCTTCCCGCCGAGCAGGCGTGGTGGGATTTGATCCGAAGCGGAATGTCGATTCCGTTTCCAAATAGAGGAGTGCGGTTATGGCCACCAAAGCCAGTGCCAAGAAGGGCAGGCTGCGCCTGACTCTGCTCGACCCGAGCGGTCGTCCATTGCAGGACACCGTCACGATCCGGCTCGAGCACCAGGTACTCAGCGACGTCCGGACCGTCCGCAACGTCGATGCTTCGAAGACCATCGTCATCGAAGCCCTACATCAGGCCCCGCAGGGGCTCTACCTGCTGACGGTCGACCCGAAGCATTTCAGGGCTGCCGGGCAGTTCATCCACATCAAGGCAAGCGGCGACACGGAAGTCGAACTCACCTTCGGTGGTGTCGAAGCTCGGGCACCCGAAGTGCCGTTGCACGTGCGAGTCACCAACGCTCAACGCCAGACGCTGGGTGATGCCAAGGTGATCGCGGTGCCGGTCCTGACGGCAGCGATGCCAGGCTCGCCAGCCGCGCAGCCGCAGGTCCTGGTCTTCGACCCTCAGCGCGGTGACTACCGGGTCCGCGTCTTCCCGGGCGAGTATCGTCTGCAGGTGGAAGCCGATGGCTTCGAGGCCCAGCAGCGCCCCGTGACGGTCGGCCGCTTGGGGGCCAAGGAAGTCTTCGTGCTCGGCCGTGAAGGCTTGCCTTTCTACTTCAAGGGCAAGGTGCGCGTGCCCTTCGAGCCCCAGCCGGAGTTCTTGGCCCTGTCTCTGCGTCCCGGCCTGGACCAGCAGAAGGAGCGCGAGCTCGAAGAGTTTGCGGCCCGCTTGGGCTTGAAGCCCGAGCCGGTCGATGACTTGGTCCGCGACAGTTTCCTGCGCGTCTTCCGCTTCACCGAAGATGCGAGTGAGTCGAGGCGCATCGACGTTCGCAAACGCCTCGAGGGACATCGCCATGTCCGTCACGCTGGACCGCTGGTGGTCTTCGAATCGGGGGCCTTGTCGTTCCTGAGCGAAGATCTGGTGGTTCGTTTCAGCGACGGAATCAGCCGCGGCCAAGCGGTCGAGATCGCGACAGACCTGGATCTCCAGTTGAAGCGCGAGCTGCCCTACGTACCGAACGGATTCCTGCTGCGTAGCAAGGAGTCCGAGACCTATTCTTCCGAGTTCGGCGTGCTCGACGCTTGTGCCGACTTGGTGACTCGCGGGTATGTGGAGTATGCCGAGCCCGATCTGGTGGCGGTCGACGGCCGTGATTTCTCGCCGGACGATCCGCGCTTCGACGACCAGCCGCATCACCAGGTCATCCATTCCGAAGCGGCCTGGGATGTGACACTCGGCGACCCCGACATCCGGATCGCGGTCTTCGACGACGGCTGCGACATCGACCACGAGGATCTGACCAACCCGGCGGTAGCGGGCTGGGACAAGGTCGTCGATGCCTATGACTTCCTGAACCTGGATAGCGATCCCTACTACGACGCGAGTTCTCACGGTTCGAGATCTACGGGTATCGCCGCTGGTGTCGCGGACAATTCCACTGGTATTGCTGGGGTGGCGCCCGGCTGCCGGGTGATGCCCGTGCGCATGCCCAGCGGTGGGTTCCTGAGCGAATGGGCGGACGCCTTCATCTGGATGGGTGGGGGTGATCCCGGTCTGGTGACCCCCGCGCCGCTGGCACACGGGGCCGACGTGATCAGCTGCAGCATCTATCGCTGGGACTGGCCGCTGTCTGGTCTGATGCGCGACGTCTTCGACTACTTGACGACGTACGGTCGCGGTGGTCGTGGCTGCGTGGTGGTGTTCAGTGCCGGCAACCAGAACAGTGATGTGGCGACCCAAGAGACTCGAACCTGGGTGTCGTACGCCAAGACCCTGGCGGTCGCGGCATCGACGATCAGTCCTCCGGATGCCGACGAGCACAAAGTGAGCACCAGCAACTTTGGTGACGAAATGGATCTGTGCGCGCCGGCAGGCGGCCCCAACGGCGCGGTGGAGGCGCGTACGCTGTCGACCGGCAATGACGATGCCTATGCGACACATGGGCAAACGTCGTGCGCTTGCCCACAGGTGGCGGGCACCGCGGCGCTGATGCTGTCGGCGAACCCGGACCTGACCTGGGTCGAGGTGCGGCGCATCCTGCGCCAGACGGCGGTCAAGATCGACACGGCCAACGTCGATCCGGTGGGGCAGTGGCTCGATGCTGCCGGCGTGCCCACGACCGATCCGGCAGTGGCGCTGTTCAGCCCCTGGTACGGCTACGGCCGCCTGGACACCGGGGCTGCTACGGAGGCGGCGGGTGTCGCCGACCATGCCGTCGACATCGTGCTACGCGACACGCTGGGGGACATCGGTATCGTGCCTTCCGCCGGCGCTTTCTACAACAGCCCGGACATCTGGGTGCGCAATGCCAGTCCGGCGGACGAGGGGGCCCTCGCTCTGCCGGTCAGCTATGACATCCCCGGGCCGCACCAGCCGCCGCGGGCGGACCAAGACAACTGGATCTACCTGCGCCTGCGCAACGTCGGTACGGTGGCTTCGGACGACGCCTATCTGCGGGTGTACATCACCCATTTCCCGGGTACCGAATTCATCTATCCCGATTCCTTCATCCCGACCAACCCGCCGGGCACTCCGGCAACACCGATCACCGAAGCGGGGACCTATCTGATCGCCGAAGTTCCCTACACCGGTCTGGCCGGGGGAGACGACGACATCGTCAGCGTGCGCTGGCCGCGCGAGCTGGTGCCGCCGCAGACCGTGATGGTTGGCGGCATGTCGGTGAACTGGCATCCGTGCTTGCTCGCCGAAGTGTCGCCGCACGATGGTCCACCGGCCACGGGTGTCCACGTCTGGGACGACAACAACCTGGCCCAGAAGAACATCTCCATCGTCTATCCGGCGGCTGGAGACGACTTCGCCACGGCCCTGGTCACCGGGCATGCGGCCAATCCGTCACCCTACGTGATCCTGGAAGTCGACCGCACGCTGGTACCGCGCTCGGTGCAGCTCTACGTCGACTTGATCGACCCGGTGCTCAAACGCCGGCTGCGCAACTTCATCCACGAGAGCAAGCCCGAGTACCGGCCACCGGTGAGCGAGATCGTGTTCCTCGAAGAAACACGGATACATCTCGCCGGCCCGGGTCATGGTCCCGGAGGCGTGGTGATGGACGTACGTCCGAACACGCGTCTGGAACAGCTCCTGGCGCTGCCGGTGGCGGAAGCTCTGCACTACGATCTCGAGCTACGCCAGCACAAAGGGCGTGAAGTCGCCTTCTTGGGTGGCCGCCGGACGACCCACGTTCCGGTGCTGCACGGGGAAGGTGGTGTCAGCGCCCTGGTCATCGGTGGTGTCTCGACCCGCAACACGCCGCGCGGTACTTACCCAGTGCTGCTGCGGCAGCGTGATCCGGCCGGTCGGCTCGCTGGCTCGGCGCAGGTTCACATCGCCGTGCAGTGACCGCCCCGCGGTCGCAGTCCGCGTCACTCCGCTTCCGTCGTCGAGGGCGAATTCGCCTTCGCGGCGGGGGCGGGATATGATCAGGTTCGATGTCCCAGAACGATCCCCCCCGAGACGGTCCGGAGGACTTCGCTCGCAGCTCGTCCCTGGGTAGTGAGCTGCAAGCGCCGACGCTCCTCGTGGCCATGCCACAGGTTCTCGATCCCTACTTCCACCACAGCGTCGTCTTGCTGCTCAGCCACGGCGAGGATGGCAGCCTGGGATTCATCGTCAACCGGCCGACGACGATCCGCATTGCTGAAATCCTGCAAGGGATGAACGTGGGCTGGCACGGTCCGCGCGATGCTCTGGCCTACTTCGGTGGTCCGGTGCAGCCGCAACTGGGTTCAGTCCTGTGCGGCGGTGCGCTGGGCGAGATGCCGGAAGATCACCAGGGCATGGAGGTCGGCAAGGATCTGCTGATCACGCAGCACATCGGCGACCTGGAGTCCCTGGCCGCCGAGCCGCCAGAGAACTTCCGGCTGTTCCTGGGCTATGCCGGCTGGGGCGAAGAGCAGCTCGAGGCCGAGATTCTGCGCAACGACTGGCTGACGGTGCCGGTGTTGCCCGAACTGATCTTCGCCGCCGATACAGCGACGGTGTGGGAAGAAGCGATGCGCTCGGTGGGCGTCGATCCGTCGTCGCTATCCTGGGCCGCTGCGAGTGGATCTCAAAGTGCCAATTGATTTCACAGTGCCAACTGAGTAGGGAGAAGGAACCGAAGCATGGGCATCTTGGTACGAATCGTTCTCAACGGCATCGGCCTGCTGGTCACGGCCTACGTCGTGCCCGGCGTCGTCTACCACGGCAGCCTGGTCGGCTTGTTGGTGGCGGGTGTGGTGATTGGCTTGATCAACCTGCTGGTCAAGCCAGTGGTCAAGCTGCTGTCGCTGCCCTTCATCATCGTCACCCTGGGCTTGTTTCTGCTGTTGATCAATGGCGCCATGCTGATGCTGGCCGCGGCCGTGCTGCCGAACTTGACGATCAATGGGTGCTTGCCCGCGATTCTCGGAGGCTTGGTGATGGCGGTCTTCAACTGGGTCATCGAGGCCTTCACTGGAGACGATGACGACGATGACTGAATCGCAAGCCCACGCGGAATCGCGAGGCGACAGAGTCGCGGTCGTCACCGGTGCCAGTGCCGGCATCGGCGCGGCTACCGTGCGGGCGCTGACGGCCGCCGGATGGCGCGTCTATGCCGGTGCCCGACGCCTCGACAAGCTGCGTGAAGTGACGGGCGCCGCCGGGGCCGAGGCGCTGGAGCTCGACGTTGCCGACGACGCCAGCTGCACCGCCTTCGTCGAGCGGTTGCCAGAGCGCGTGCACCTGCTGGTCAACAACGCCGGTGTCGCCCACGGCCTCGACTCGATCGCCCAGGCGGACGTGGATGGCTGGCGCCGCATGTACGAAGTCAATGTGCTCGGCGTGCTGCGCCTGACGCGCGCGCTGTTACCGCGACTGGTCGCCAGCGGTGACGGCCTGGTGGTCAACATCGGCTCGATCGCTGGCTTCGAGACCTACCGCGGCGGCGGCGGCTACACTGCCACCAAGCACGCGCTGCGCGCTCTCACGCGGACGCTGCGCGTGGAACTGCTCGGTCAGCCGGTGCGTGTCACCGAGATCGCGCCGGGTATGGTCGAGACTGAATTCTCCGTCGTGCGCTTCCACGGCGACAGTGAGCGGGCCGACTCCGTCTACCAGGGCATGCAGCCGCTGGTCGGGGACGACATCGCCGAGTGCGTCGTGTGGGTGGCCGAACGGCCGCCGCACGTCAATATCGACGAGATGGTGGTGCGGCCGCGGGATCAGGCGACGGCGACGGAGGTCCATCGCCGGTCCTGAGGCTGCACGACCCGCTTTTTCCGCGGAGCGAGGAGCCCGCGGTACATTCGAGGAGAGTCCATGGATCCCCAGAAGATCAAGGAGACCTACCAGCGGCTGCAGAGCCTGGACGAGCGGTTGACCTACCGCGTCCGGCCGCGCGGCGGCTCCCTGACACGGCCGAGTTCGGACCAGCTGGAGGAGAAGATGCGTGACCTGGCCAACTACACGGTGGAGCTGAAAGAGATCGTCGACGACTTGATCGTCGGCATCGCGGCGCGGCCGTCGAGTGGTGCCGGTGGTCAAGGCGGCGGTCCGACGGGTTGATTCCCGTCGTCCAGCCCAGGTGACTCGGTACCTGTACCTGTACCTGGCACCTGCGAGGTGTGACAAGGGCGCAAACAACGATGCGCTCCACCAGCCCAGGCGTAGCGCCCTGGTAGCATCCACTCCGTCACCGGTGGTAGCCTAGAAGCCTGCCGTTCCCACAGCATGATCGAGCGCGAGGAAGAAGCGAGCGCGAGGAAGATGATCAGCGCTGACGGGCAGAGCGGCCAAGGAACACACCAGACAAATTCCCACTGCAATCCTCGGACCTCGGTACGGCCGCGTGCCGAGCGTCCAATGCAAACTAGCGATCTGCAAACCAGTCCACAACCCTGGAGGCAAGAGATGAACGGTCTATCCAAGGCCCTGTTAACCCTGGGTCTATTCGCCTGCCTGCTGATGGTGCCGTCGAGCGCCTTTACGCAGACCACGGGCGCCATCGCCGGTGAGGTGGTCGACGCCAACGGCGGTGCGCTGCCGGGTGTCGTCATCACGGCGATCAACGAGCCCACTGGCATTCGGTACAGTGCCGTGAGCCGCGTCAACGGCCGCTTCGACATGCTCAACGTTCGCGTTGGCGGCCCTTACACCGTGACCTCGGAACTCGACGGTTTCAAGCCTGACGAGGTCAAGGATGTCTTCGTGCGTCTCGGCGAGCCCGTCGAGCTGACGGTCACCCTGCAGCTGGCGACCATCACCGAAACCCTGAACGTCGTTGCGGATGCCGACACGCTGATCAGCCCGTCGCGTACCGGTGCGACCTCCACGGTCAACGTGGTCCAGCTCGAGCGGCTGCCCACGGTCGACCGCAGCATCCAGGACTTCGCGCGCCTGAACCCCTACTTCTCCGAGACGCGCAACGGCACCCAGAAGGCCCTGAGCGTCGCCGGTCGCAACAATCGCTACAACAACATCCAGATCGACGGTGCGGTCAACAACGACCTCTTCGGTCTGGCGGCCACCGGCACTCCGGGCGGTCAGGCAGAGACCCAGCCGATCTCCTTCGACACGATCCAGGAGCTGCAACTGCTGGTCTCGCCCTACGACGTGCGTCAGGGCGGTTTCTCGGGTGGTGGTATCAACGCTGTCACCAAGACCGGCAGCAACAAGTTCAGTGGTAGTGCTTACTACTACACGCGCGACCAGGATCTGGTCGGCGATGGTCCCAACGACCGGGAGTTCGGTACTTTCGAGCAGGAGCAGTACGGCGTCAGCATCGGCGGTCCGCTGGTCGAAGACAAGATCTTCTTCTTCGTCAACGGCGACATCTCCGAGCGTCAGACCCCGTCCGGTTGGTCGATCAACGGTAGCGGCAACCAGTTCGGCCAGGTCGACAACGTCAACCGCTTCCTGGGCATTCTGGGTAGCCAGTACGGCTACGTGCCCGGTGGGCTCGAAGAGTTCACCCGTGGTACCGACAGCGACAAGATCTTCGCGCGTCTAGACTTCAACCTGTCGGACAAGCACCAGCTCACGCTGCGCCACAACTTCGTCGACGCGGTCAACGATGTTGGCCGTCCGAGTGGCAGTCGCTTCATCTTTGGCGACGGCTTCTACAACTTCGAGAGCGAAACCAACTCGACGGTGTTCCAGGTCAACAGTGTGTTCGGCCCCAACACCTTCAACGAGTTCCGCGTCAGCTTCCAGAGCGTCCAGGAGATGCGTGGTGGCCCCACTCGCTTCCCGAACGTCACCGTAGAGTTGCCGAATGGCGACGACCTGGTGGCGGGCCGCGAGCGCTTCTCGACCGCCAACTCGTTGGACCAAGACATCCTCGAGATCCACAATGACTTCACCTGGATCCGTGGTGATCACACCATCACCATCGGTACCCACAATGAGTTGTTCGATTTCAACAACCTGTTCATCCGTGACAACTTCGGCAGCTACAGCTTCTACTCGCTGGACGATTTCGAGGCCGGCCGTGCTTACAGCTTCGATTACAGCTTCTCGGCCACCAGCGATCCCCAGCAGGCTGCCAAGTTCGATGTCCGCCAACTCGGTCTCTACGTGGGTGACCAGTGGCGGGTCAACGAGAACCTGAGCCTCACCTATGGTCTGCGTGTCGACATGCCGGACTTCCCGGATACTCCGACGCGCAACCCTGCCGCCGAGAACGTCTTCGGTCGTCGCACCAACATCACCGCCGGTGACGATCCGATCTTCTCGCCGCGCATCGGCTTCAACTGGGACCCCACTGGCGAGGGTCGCTCGCAGCTACGCGGTGGTGTGGGTCTGTTCGCGGGCCGTGCTCCGTACGTCTGGTTGTCCAACCAGTACTCGAACACCGGCATCGAGTTCACCCGAGTGAGCTCGTTCATCCCGGATAGCTCCTTCGGCCCGGACAACTTCATCAACTTCGTGGCCAACCCGGACGGCCAGCCGACCAGCGTCGGCAACGCGGCGACCAACGAGATCAACCTGGTGGATCCGAACTTCGAGCTGCCGCAGGTGCTGCGTTACAGCTTGGGCTACGACCACGAGTTCGACTTCTGGAACCTGCGCGGTACCGCCGAGGTGATCTACAGCGACACCCAGGAAGACATCCTGTACCAGAACCTGAACTGGGTGGAGTCCGGTCAGACCTTCTTCGACGGTCGTCCACTCATGACCCAGGTCGATCGCGACTTCCGCGACGTCATCTTCCTGACCAACACCAGCGAGGGTGATGCCTGGAACGCCGCGATCAAGATCGAGCGTCCTTTCCAGAAGGGCTTCTACGGCAGTGTTTCCTACGCCTGGGGCCAGAGCCGTTCGATCAACGATGGCACCTCCAGCCAGGCGCGCTCCAACTGGCGCTTCCTGTACGTCCAGGGCAACCCCAACGAGCCGACCTTGGCGCCCTCGAACTTCGATGTGGAACATCGTTTCAACATCGCGTTGTCCTACAACTTCGAGATCTTCAACGGCCTCTCCTCGACCGTCTCGGCGTTCTACAATGCCCAGTCGGGTCGTCCGTACTCGACCACCTTCTCCAACAGCGTCAACGGCGAGTTCGAGAGCAACGACCTGCTCTACGTGCCGGCGAGCGAGGGTGAAGTGGTTCTGGTCGGTGCTACCTGGGACGAGTTCAACTCCTACATCAACGCCGACGAAGGCCTGCGCGACGCGCGTGGCAGCATCGTCAAGCGCAATGCCAGCCGCGAGCCCTGGACTCACACCATGGACGTGCGCTGGGCGGTTCAGATTCCGGTCGCCGGTAGGGAGGTGGAACTCACCCTGGACATCCTGAACTTCGGCAACCTGCTGGACAGCGATTCGGGCGTGATCCGTGAAACCAGATTCAACGAGGTGTCGCCGGTGCGCTTTGGCGGCCTCGCCGAAGATGGCCGTCCGATCTACCGGGTCAACTTCACCGATCCAGACGAGCGCTTCGACATCAACGACTTCTGGTCGCGCTGGCAGGCTCAGCTGGGTCTGCGCTTCCGCTTCTGAGACCTGTCGATATCCTACGGGCCTCCTTCTGGAGGCAAGAAAACCGCGCCCGCCTGGGGGGGGGGGCGCGGTTTTTTCTTGCCTGTCGCGGGATTCAGGGGCGCTGCAGAAGAGTTCGCAGGTACTGGCTCGCCAGCCAGGCGTAGAACCGTAAGAAGCCTGTCCAGCGGGCAGCCGCCGACCTGCATTCCCTCAGCCGCAGGTCGCTGCGCCCCATCAAGCGTAGCTCGCCGGGAATCCCTGCGGCCTCGCTCGCATCTGGGGTTTCCGCCGACAGGGTGCCGAGGTGTGGAAGCCATCGCTGGCTGAGTGCGAGCGCGTCGCCGACGTCCAGGAACTCGAGGGCTCGGGCGAAGAGAGTCAGCCAGGTGATCTGCTGTGCCGGCGACAACCGGCCGAGCGACGAGATCACCGTCACCGCGCCGCGGTCGAGCAACTGCTGGGGTAGCAGCAGGCCTGGACGGTCGCGCACGCGTCCCCAAAGATCCCACGTTGCCGGCAGGACGACCAAGCCGCAGGTTTCCAGCGGCAGGTGCAGAAGATCGGCTAGCGATTCCGGCTTCTCGGCCGTCCAGGCGAGAGCCAAGAAGTCCGAGTCCTGCCAGACAGCGCGAAACCGCTGCCAGCCCTCTGACTCGATCTGCACTAGCTGCAGCTCGCTGAAGTCTTCAAGGGCCTTGGTAACCGGGGTGCAGGTGGTGATCGGCAGCCCTGGTCCGACTGCCAGCATTGCTCGCGCTCGTGGCCGAGACGGTTGCCAATCGACCGCCTGAACCTGCACCGCTTCCTGGCCGCTGACCTGGATGCTGAGCCGGCAGTGCCGGGATAGAGACCACCGTTGCTGGAGCAGCTGGCGAAACGGAAGTCGGTACAGGATGCGATCCGGAACGATTGCCAGGTCGTGCACCCTTTCCTGCTTCAAGGTCTGCAAGATGGTGGCAGGCAATAGCTGCCGGCTCAGTTCCCACAAGCGCTGTCGGCGTTCCCTACCCTGCCCACGATGCAGGCGCCGGACTTGCTGGCGCAGCCAGTGGTGGGCCCCACCTGCTTTGCCCTCAGGGGGCAGGGGCTGTGCGTGCCACTGGAAGGTGGTACGCCCGTAGACGAAGATGAGGACGAAGCGGCGCACCAGGAAGAACTGCAGGATCAGACGGTGGGGTGCGATGGCCTGGCGCAGCTCGGCGATGGTCTTCGGTTCGGTATCCTCTGTCGTGCTGGAGATCGACGGCGTGTAGGCTAGGCCGTGGCTGTGACTGTCCTGCCATGTGCTGAAGCGGGCTTCCTCGAGTTCCAGCTGCAGATTCTGCTCGATGTAGTCGAGTACGAAGCGACCATAGGTGCCGCGCTGTTCCGTGGCCTTGGGACTGTCGCCGATATCCAGCGAGCTCTCGACGAGCAATTCCACCACGTGCTCGAACCGGGGAGCGATGCTGTGGCGCAGGGCCGTTTCCAGCAAGCTGCTACGGTTCATGGCGACGACGCGCGTGGCCAGGTACGCGGCCTGCGCCGCGTCCGCGGCTACCTCGCGCCAGCGGTCGTCGAAGTAGCGCGCGCGCAGCATCGCGCGCTGTTCGTAGGCCAGCAGTTCCAGGATCGGCAGGTTCAAGGCTTCCGCGGTCGACAGAACCTGATTGATCAGACCCTCGCAGGTCAGTGCCATTGCTGGCCCCTGCAACTGCAGTGTCAGGCGGATGCGCAGCAGGCGTAGTCGCAGATCCACTTCCGGTAGTTCACGGTAGCTGTCCTGGTTGATCGCTACCCGGCACTTGAGCAGTGCCCGCTCCGGATCGCTCGCTGCCAGCGCGGTCAACTCGGCCAGGCCTGGCAGCCGGTCGGTCTCGGATTCGTTGAGGTCCGTCTCGACGGGCCGGGTCGCGTGCTTCAGCAGCAGGCGCGCCTGGTGTTGCCGCCAGGTGCGTTCCGCCGCCGACAGTACGTAGTTTTCCTGTTGGGACCAGGTGCGGCGGGTCAGCGGTGCCAGCTGGTCGGAAGTGTCCTGGATCTCCTGATCGAGTTCCGCGGGATTCTGCAGGTCGGCACAGGCGATCAGGGCGTGCAGACGAATCTGCAGGGCCGCCAACCGTAGATCCGGGGCCGTGCTGTGCTGAAGTAGCGAGAGTTCGTCGAGCGCCGCGGCGTAGCGTCCACGCTTGAGCTCGTGCTCTGCGAGAATCAGGCGTAGCAGCGGCGGCAGCGGCTGGTTCAGGCGGCTCCAAGCTTCCTGAGCGCTGCGTGCCATGCGGTGGTGTTGGATCCAGGCTCCTTCTTCCGCCGCCAGCCGCAAACGCAGAGCCATGTTCTCGGTCGCGGCGTCGCCGAAGTTCGGGTCCGGCGGCGGTTGATCGGCGATACGGGCCCAGGCGGCGTGAGGGTTGCTGCTGATGCGGCGCATGTGGCGAGCCGCTTCCGTCTGCAGCACCAGGGCGGTGCGGCCGCTGGTGTGGGCCAAGGCCCTGTCTACCGTGCGAAGCGGTTCCAGCAAGCGCTGGGGCTCGCGGGTTCGTGCCAGTTGCACCAGAGCCAGCCATGGTTCAGCGATTGCGGTATTGTTGCCGTCGGAGCGCAACCAGGCTTCGAAAGCTGCCATCTGGCCTGGGTTGGTGGCGTGTCGGTAGATCTGTTCGAGGATCCGGCTCAGCTCCTCCTGTGCCTGCTCAGAGTCCACGCCGACGGCGAGGAAGTGTCGGGCACGGGTAAACAACTCCTCACGCGTCCGGGGAGCATGCCTGCCAAACTCGGGAGTTTGGAGCAGGATGTCCGGGACGGCGCGCGGATCCATCAGGAGAGTCCGTGCTCGACGCTCAGCTGTGTGATCTCGGGCTGCTTCAGTTGTCGGGCCAGCAGGTCGCCAAGCGCATAGACCAGGATGGCCCACAACATGCCGATCCCCAGGCTCAGGACTGCGCCGACCCAGGCTCGCAACGACGCTGAGTCTCCGATCAACTGTGCGAGCTTGCGCACCAAGTCATCACCCCGCAGGATGTCGATCCACTCCGGTGATGCCCAGGGTGTCAGCTGCGTGATCGCCAGCGCACCGATCTCATACCCGTCCCCTGTGATAGCGACGATCGGCGCCAGCGCCATGGGCAAGACAAGGCCGAACAGCAAGCTGCTGCGCCGGTCTGCCGCGATGCGCAGCAAACAAACGCCAGGGAAAACCGTCAAGAGATACGGGCCGAGGACGGTGACCAGGTAGATCAGGTCGCTGCCGCGATCGTCGAAGTCTTCGAGGCGGCCGGCATAGTCCCCGCCCGCCGTCACATACGGCAGCCACTCGGCCAGCAGCGAGCCGCCATAGATCGGCTGGATCTCCAGACGGAACACTTCACCGCCGGCGAGCTGGCAGGCCCATGCGTGCAGCAGTTCGTGGATCGGTACGTAGATCCACCAACCGACGAGCACACCTGCACAAACCCATATCAGGTGCCTCCAGCCGGCAGTCAAACATCGATCCAGGCCGTGGAACGTGTCGGTCAGGGGGCGGCTCAGGATGCTGTACAGAAGGGGGTTCATGGCAGCGGCACGTTCATGATCGGGGCGTCGCCTGGGCTCAGGAGGCCTGCGCTGCCGGCTCGGCCGCTACCGGGGAAGGAACGACTTCCGCCGGCGCTTCTTGCGCAGTTGCCTCTTCTGTAGATTGGGGCACCTCCTGCGAGGGAGCTTCTTGCCCAGATAGGGGCGGTGGCTCTGGCAGGCGGTTGGTCAGGAAGTCCTCGAGCACAGGACGCGCGATCTTGACGAAATCGCGCTCGGTCAAGATACCCACGAGGCGTCCCTGGTCCACCACTGGTAGGCAGCTGATCTGGTACTTGCGCATGAGGGTGATGGCCTCGAGCGTCGGTGTTTCCGGCGTCACGGTGTGGACATCGCGGGTCATCACCTGCCCGACAGAAATCGGCTGTGGTTGCAGCTTTCCGTACTCGCGTGCCAGCACGCGCAGCAGGGTTCTGTGTGTGACCAGGCCGGCCAGCTGGTGGTCGTCGTCTTCCACCGGCACATGACGGATCTGTCGCCAGTCCATCTTGCTCGCAGCCAAGTCGATGCCCTCGTGCTCGTTGACCGTGAACAGGTCAGTGCTCATCAGGGCCCGCACCTGACCGTAGTGCTGCCGCCATCCCCCTTGCTCGCGCAGGCGTGCCAGCGGCCAGGTGTGGGCGGGCCGGCCCTCCTTCTGGCGCGCGATGGTGGACATGGTCAGTGCCGCCATGCGCTCGGCCATCGAGCCAGCGTCGCGCATGGCGTCGAGCGAGTCGAGCATCCAGGTCGAGCCGGTCTGCGCGGTCTCGACGCGCTCCTGGATCAGGTCCAGGTAGCGGTCGCAGTCTTCCTTGTGAATGCCGACGTGCTGCAGTCCCTGTCGTGCCTGCGGCAGCAAGTGCTCGCACAGCAGCTCCTTGGCCGGAATCGAGCCGCGGTGCCCCATCCAGCGGAACTGCGCGCGCAGCCCCTGGCGCGCGGCGGCCAGGAAGTTGTCTTTGGCTACCTCGAACGTCATGGCCTTGCGGATGTCGTGGAACTCCTCGCTGAGGGCTTTCATCAAGCCGAACCAGAAGGCGGCGTTGGCAACCTCGTCGATCACCGTCGGGCCGGCAGGCAGGTAGCGATTCTCGATGCGCAGATGCGGCTTACCCTGGTAGACGCCGTAGCAGGCACGGTTCCAGCGGTAGACGGTGCTGTTGTACAAGCACAGGGCGCGCAGTTTCGGTGCCTCGCCGCGCGCCATCTGCTCAAACGGGTCGAAGGGAATTTCGTCGCTGAGTAACACCTTGTAGCGCGAAATATCGTCGCGAAAGACGTCGAGCGCCGAGTTCTCGATCCAGCGCTCACCGAAGCTGACTCGCGGCAGCTCCTGGCGGTCCACGGACTTGCGGCGGGTGTCCAGGGATTGCTGGAACAGCGCGATGCGCGTTTCCTTCCACAGCCGGCGGCCGTACAGCACCGGAGAGTTCACCGCCGAGGCCAGCACCGGGCCAGAGATTGCCTGGGCCAGGTTGTAGAGACGGCCGAAATCCGCCGGATCGATCTGCAGGTGGACCTGGAAGCTAGTGTTGCAGGCTTCCCCCATCACACTGTCGTGATGGATTTTGAGTTCGTCCATCCCCTTGATGTCGATCTCGAACTCTTTGCCGCGCATCCGGTAGATGGCCTCGGCGAGCGCGAAGTAGCGTGGCTGCGGCGTCATGCTTTCGAGCGTCAAGTCGGAGTGCTGCAACGTTGGCAGGATGCCGGTCAAGGCGATCTCGACACCGGCTTGTTCGGCGCCGTGCCGTGCCCGGATCATCAGTTCTTGCAGCGATTGCTCCAGCTGGCTGAGACAGGTCGGACCCCACTCGATGGGATCCAGATTGCACTCGAGGTTGAAGCGCGCCAGCTCCGTGGTGAAGTGAGGATCGTCGATCAGCCGGAGTACCTCGTTGTTGCACATCGCTGGCCGGCCGCTGGGGTCGACCAGGAACATCTCCTGTTCCGCGCCGATCCGCGTGATGCCGGATTCGATTTGACCTTCTGCCAGCATCTTCTCCAGTGCACGCACATCCTCCAGCAGTTTTTGGGTAAAGACCCGCAACTGGCCGGGGTCACTGCTGGACTTGACATTGTGCTCGCCCATGGTGGTGCTCGCCCTCCTCCTACCTGCGATGTACATCTTCTCCCGAAAGCTCAGAACTCCCTTTATCCTACCAAGCTCGGCGGGGGGCGCCTACCCAGGCTAGGCGAATGGAAGCGAAAACAGATAGGATTGCTCCCGCAATGACCTTATTCTGAGCATGAGGGGGAAATCATGGACTACTTCGAAGGCCTCGGCCCAGCTCTGCGCCTGCTGCGGCAACGCCGCGGAATGGACGAAGAGCAGGTCAGCCGCGGTGCCGGCATGTTCCGGCAGCAACTCAACAACTATGAGCGCGGGTCCGGCCTGCGCGTCGACAGCCTGGGCCGCATCCTCGGAAGCCTGGGTGCCAGCCTCACCGAGCTCGAGGATGCTCTGGCCGTAGTGCGCTACGTCGGTCTGCACGAGGCGACCAAGAAGAGCGACGATGATGAAGATTCGAAGCCGCCGCGCCAGATGTCCGCGCGCCGTGCCGCTCACCACGAGAAGCTGAAAGCGGAACTGGAGAAGCAGGGGCCGTTCGAAGAACTCGACGATGTCGAGAAGAAACGCCGCTGGCACCTGGCGCACCACGAGATGGAGCGCCGCTTCGAGGAGGAAGAGGGGGCGTCGCCCTACGAGGGGGTCCGGCCTTCCTTCGATCTCGACGAAGAAAGCATGCGTGTCGCTCTGCGCGCGCTCGGCTTCAAGCGTGTCGAGCCGGCGCGCGAGCCGGAGTACTTCCGGTTGCTGCGCCTGTTCACGCACTTCGTCCGCAACTTCTGGCGCTAGAGACCGCTGGGATCACTTCATCGTCGTGCCCGCTCCGCAAGCTCCCACCTGGCGTCAGCTCCATCCCGGTGACGATCCCGCCGCCGAGGAGATGCAGCTGCGCCTGTACCGCGAGATGCCCGGGTGGCAGAAGCTGGGCCTGTTCGGGGCGCTGGTGCGCAGCGCTTGGGAGTTGGCGTCGTCCACCCGCTGGAACGGGACGAGCGAGATCCGGGATGCCGACCTGGACGATGTCGACGACGACGCTCCGGACCCGCTCAGCGTCACTCTGACAGCGACCGACATCCTGGATAGCCTGGGCGTCGGGTATTTCCTGTGCGGCTCGATGGCCAGCATCCTCTACGGTTTGCTGCGCACCACGCAAGACGCCGACCTTGTTGCCGATCTGAAGCCGCGCCATGTCGAACCGTTTGTCTCGGCTCTGGGCGATGCTTTCTACGTCGAGCCGGAGTCGGTGCGGCGCGCGGTGCTGCGGGCTGGCGGCCCGGAAAGTCCTGGCGTCCGTTTCAACGTCATCCATCCCGCCACCGCTTTCAAGGTCGACGTCTATCTGCCCGGCAACCGCCCTTTCGACCGCATGCAGCTGCAGCGGCGGCAGCGTCAAGTGGTACGCCGCAATCCAGAGCGAGCCCTCTACGTGGCGACGGCCGAGGACACCCTACTGGCGAAGCTGGATTGGTACGAACAGGGGCGAAGGGTCTCGGAGAGGCAGTGGAGAGATGTGCTCGGCATCGTCAAGACGCAGGGAGCGGCGTTGGACGTCGGGTATCTGCGGCTGTGGGGTGCGCGGTTGGACGTCGAGGAGTTGCTGGAGTCCGCGCTTGCGGAAGAGCCTTTGGCGGTGACGTGACGACCCGTGTCGCCATTCCGGTGCTGTGTTAGGCTGCGTATTCCGAAAAAGAACAAACCCGACCTAGCTTCCGCAAAACGAGACGCAGATGGACACACGCGCGGCGACCCGCGCTGGCGACGAGGTGGTGCAGGATCTGCTGCTGCGCCAAGTGAAGGCACGGCCCGCAGCGGTAGCGGTGGTGGAGGGTGGCCGGCATGTGAGCTACGGCATGCTGTGGCGCCGCGCCTTGACTGTGGCGTCGCGGTTGTGTGCCATGGGAGTGGGGCCAGAGACGCGCGTCGCGGTGGCGATGGAGCGGTCGGCGGCGTTGATCGAGACGCTGTTGGGGGTCTTGCTGGCGGGTGGTGCCTATGTGCCCTTGACGCCCTCGGATCCGCTCACTCGGCGGGCCGGGCTGCTCGACGATATCTTTGCTGACGACTCGATCTTTGCTGACGACTCGGGCGATCTCGCTAATTTGGGCGATGCTACTTCGGCACGGGTACTGGTGACCCACCGCGGACAGTGGACGGCGCCGGACGAGCTGGATTGCCTGGCGTCGCGCGGGATCGAACGTCTC
>CBDUPA010000021.1:0-114351 GCA_965368975.1 uncultured bacterium
CGCTGTAGCTGAGGTGCTGGCGTCCATGGACGAGGGCGATGCGCTCTCCGTTGCCGTGTTCCAAGGCCTGGGCCGCGACGCGGGCGGGGATCGAGTCGGGACGCTTGATGCTGACGGGTGCGGCGGCGACCGGGTTCCACTCGCGCAGCAGCTGGTGCCGCTCGGCCATACCGAGAAGGGGCAGGTCAGCCGCCGGCGTCTCAGGTGCAACAACCGCGGCGCGTAGCAGACGCTCGAAGGATCGGGCCAGGCGTTGCACGGTGGTGACGTCGAAGAGCGCGGTGTCGTACTCCAGCACACCGTCGAGTCCGCCAGCGCCCGGAGCGTCCGGAGAGGTAGGCCGCAGCAGCAGGCTGAGGTCGAACTTGGAGGTACCGGTATCCGGCTCCCGAGGCCGCAGCTCGACGACCTGCCGTCCGCATTCGCCGTCCCGCTCCAGACGCAGCGCCGGCATCGGAGCGTTCTGCAGCGCCAACAGGGCCTGGAACAGCGGCGTGTGGGCGGTGTCGCGACGTGGAACCAGGGCCTCTACGAGTTTCTCGAACGGCACATCCTGGTGCGCGTAGGCGTCGAGCGTCCCGGCACGCGCCCGCCGCAGCAGGGTGCGGAACGTCAGCCGCCCGCTGGCGTCCCCCCTCAGATCTCCCGTCAGGACCAGCGTGTTGACGAAGAGCCCGATCAAGCTCTCCGTTTCGGCCACTCGACGACCGGCCACCGGTGTCCCGACCTGGACGCGCGATTGCCCAGCGTGGCGGCCGAGCAGCACCTGGAACGCTGAGAGCAGGACCATGAAGAGGGTGGCGCCTTCGCGGCGGGCGAGGGCCGTGACGTCGGCGGCGAGGGTGGCCGGTAGCTGCAGTGCGAGTGTTGCACCGTGCCCGCTGCGCGACGCCGGGCGCGGACGGTCGGTCGGCAGGTCGAGGCGAGCGTCGGCGTCGAGGTGCTGGCGCCAGTAGTCGAGCTGCGCGTCCAGCACCCGGCCCCGTAGCCAGCGGCGCTGCCAGACGGCGAAGTCAGCATACTGGATCGGCAAGGGCGGCAAGGATTCACCCGCGTACAACGCCCGCAGTTCACGCAGCAGGATGCCGGTCGACCAGCCGTCGGCGACGGTGTGGTGGAAGGTCAGGAGAAGGACGGAAGACCCGCTCCCCAACACCAACACCCCCCGTACCAGCGGCCCCGTCGCCAAATCGAACGGTCGCCGACTCTCCTCCCGCACGATCTGCTCGACGACTCGCTCCTCCACGGACGACTCCCCCGCCTCCACGATCTCCAGCCGGAACGCGGCTTCCCCCACTGCCTGGTAAGGCCGCTCGACACCGTCCTCCCCCACTTCGACCGGGAAGTGCGTGCGCAAGACTTCGTGGCGTTGCACCAGCGCGGCCAGCGCGGTCTGGAGGGCCTCGACGTCTAGCCCCCCCGGCAACTCGCCCCGCAGCTCCACCGCGATCGGGATGTTGTAGGCCGGCGAGCCGGGATCGAGACGATCGAGCAACCACAGACGCTGCTGGGCGAAGGACAGGGGCGGCCGATCTCCAGCGAGGTCCCCAGCGAGACCGGGCAGCAGCGGCGGCAACTCGACGCTCCCTGCGGCGGACGACTCGACGGACTGCTCGGCGACGGCGGCGGCTAGTTCCCCGACGCTGGGTGCTTCGAACAGCCGGCGCAGCGGTAGCTCGACACCGAAGGCGGCGCGCAGGCGCGACGTCACTTGGGTGGCGAGCAGGGAGTGACCACCGAGGGTGAAGAAGTCGTCTTGGCGCCGGAGGGTGGCGGCGTCGACGTCCAGGACTTGGGCGAAGATACCGGCGACGATCTGCTCGTGCGGGCTCAATTCGACGGCATCTCCAACCTCGGATGTCTCAGCCAGGCGCTGCGACGCTTCCGCCGCCAGGGCGCGCCGATCCGGCTTACCACCCGCTCCGGCGGCAGCCAGCCGGGGCAATGCTTCGACGCACCACAACGCCGACGGCACGGCTGCTTGCGGCAGGTGCTGGCGGAGGTAGGCGCGCAGCTCGTCTGGCTGCAAGTTCGATTGGCAGCTCGACTCGACGAAAGCGACCAGCTGGTCGGGATCGTTCACCCCGCGTCGTGCCACCAGGGCGACGGCGTCGCGAACCTGCGGGTGAGCCTGCAACTGCGCCTCGATCTCACCCAATTCCAGGCGTAGACCGCGCAGCTTGACCTGGTGGTCGAGGCGGCCGAGGAATTCGGGCTCGGCAGGGTTATCGGGGCCGAGGCGACGCCAGCGGACGAGGTCACCGGTGCGGTAGAGGCGAGCGCCGGAGACCGGATCCGGGACAAACCGCTCCGCAGTCAAACCCGGACGCCCCAGGTAGCCACGCGCGACGCCGGGACCACCGATGCACAGCTCCCCCGGTACGCCCTCGGGCAGCGGCTCGACCATCGGCACCTCCATTCCGGCTGGACGCAGCACGTGAAGACGCAGGCCGGCGGCAGGGCTGCCAAGGGTTACGGGCACGTCAGCACTCAGGACGTGGGCGGCGGATGCGTTCGCGGTCGTCTCAGTGGGACCGTAGAGATTGACGATCTCGACCGCCGGCAGCAGCGTACGCGTGCGCCGCACCAGGTCGGGTGTGAGGGCTTCGCCGCCCAGCAGCAGGCGTCGCAAGCTGATCGGTGCCGGTCCGTCGCCCGCTTCGGCAGCCAGCAGCAAGGCGCGCCACACCGACGGCACGCTGTTGAACCCGGCAGCTCCCGGCACCGCCGCCAGAGCCGTCAGAGCTCGCGGCGGATCCTGCACCAGCTCGGACGGCCACAGGGCGACCGTGCCTCCCTCGACCAACGGCACGAAGAGCTGCTTCCAGGCGGCATCGAAGTTGAAGCGCGTGGTCGCCGGCAGCACGTCGATCCCGTCGAGCAGGGCGTCCGCGGCCCATAGGACGTAGTCCGCCAGCGCACCGTGGTCTACAGCCACGCCCTTCGGGCGACCAGTGGAACCGGAAGTGTAGAGAACGTAGGCCAGGTGGTGGCGCTCCGGCTTCTGGGTAGGGGTACCCCCATGTGGGTACCCTGCGGGGTGGCGGGCAGATTCCGATCCGGTCGCCCTGACCACCGGCATCTCGACATCCAGCGCGGCCAGGACTTCCCCGGCTTCGCCTACCGTCACCAGCACCACCGGTGCCGCGTCCGCCAGCACGTGGCGCAGGCGCTCCGGCGGGTCGGTCGGGTCGAGCGGCAGGAAGGCAGCGCCGGTGCGCCAAACACCCAGGATTGCCGCCAGCGCCGCCGGCACTCGCGACGCCAGCACGGCCACCAGCGTCTCGGGACCGGCGCCGTGGGCGCGCAGGCGCTCGCTCAGCTCGGCTGTACGAGCGTCCAGTTCGGCGTAGGTCAGGCGCTCTTCGGAACCTTCCAGGACCACCGCCAGCGCCTCGGGCGCGCGCCGGATCTGCGCCGCGATCCAGGCCGGAACGGTGACGGCTTCCGGCAACGTATCCAGCACGTCTGCGTGCTGGCGGCGCGCGGCGCCCCAGCTCAGCACCTCGACGCGCTCGGCGTCGCTGAGCATGGGCAATGTCGACAAGCGGGCTCGCGGCGAGGCCAGCGCGGCGGTCAGCAGGCGCTCGAAGTAGCGGGCCCAGCGTTCGGCGGTGGTGCGCTCGAAGAGGTCGGTGGCGTAGCCAAGGATTCCTTCGATCCCTGCCTTTGCCTCACCCGGACCGGACCTCTGCCACAGCGACAGCGTCAGGTCGAACTTCTGCGTCACCGTTTCCGACGCGCTCGCCTCGACCTCGAGGCCCGGCAGGTCCGGCGCTACGAAGGGCGCGTTGTTGAACGCCAGCATCACCTGGAAGAGCGGTGTTCGGCCGAGATCGGCCGCCGCCGCGACCTCGTGTACCAGCTGCTCGAAGGGCACGCTCTGGTGCGCGAAGGCCCCCAACGCCGTCACGCGAACCTGGTCGAGCAGATCGGCGAAAGTCGGGTCGTGCCGCAGGTCGGCGCGCAGCACCAGGGTGTTGACGAAGAAGCCGATCAGGGGCTCGGTGTCCGGGTGGACACGACCGGCCGTCGGAATACCGATCGCGACATCCGCCTGGTTGGCCAGGCGTGCGAGCAGGACCTGGAAGACCGCGCTGAGAGTCATGAAGAGGGTGGCCCCCCCTGGAGACGCAGCCCCTCCCAGCGCATCGACCGACTCGGCGTTCAGACGGACGGCCACGGCGTCGCCGCGATAGCTGGGGGTTGCGGGGCGCGGGCGATCCGTGGGCAAGGCCAGCATCTCGACGCCGTCGAGCCGCCGTCGCCACCAGGCCAGGTCGGCCGCCACCGCTTCCGAAGTCTGCACGTGGTCCAACTGCCAGGCGGCGAAATCCGCGTACTGGATGGGTAGGGGCGGCAACGTCTCGCCACGGTAGAAAGTGCCGAGCTCTCGCGCCAGCACGCCGAGGGACCAGCCGTCACCCGCGATGTGGTGGAGGGTGAGGAGCAGGTCGGCACGCGTCTCCGCGGAAAAGCTCCTCACCACCAGCAGCCAGCGCACGACGGGCCCCGCTTCCAGGTCGAAGCCCCGCAGCGCCTCGGCTCGCGCCAGCCGCTCGGCTTCCGGCTCCTGCTCTGCCGGCGGCAGGCGGCCCAGATCCACGACCGGCAACCTCACCTCGACCTGCGGCACGATGCACTGCCACGGTTCGCCGTCATCGCCGACCGGGTAGACGGTGCGCAGGACTTCGTGGCGCTCGACGAGGGTGCGCAGTGCCCGCGCCAGCTGCTCGACGTCCAACGCTCCGCCCCTTGTGCCACTCAACCTCAGGCGGCCGGGCACGTTGTAGGCCGGGTTTCCCTGCCGTGCGTCTGGCTGCAGACGGTCGAACAGCCACAGCCGGTACTGCTGCGGCGACAAGCGGAGCGGAGCGGCGCGCGGCACGGGTTCGATGTGCGCGGCAGCGCTGGAAGAGGTGGCGCTGGAAGACGTGTCCGGCGACAGACGCTCGACAGCCGTGACCAGTTCGGCCAGCGTCTGGGCTTCGAAGGGCAGCGTCAAGGGGGCTTCGACACCCAGCTCGCTACGCAGGCGCGCGGTCAAGCGGGCGGCGGCCAGGGAGTGGCCACCGCGGGCAAAGAAGTTGTCTTCCAGGTAGATGCCATCGGCGTCGAGATCCAAGATGTCCGCCCACAGCGTGGCTAGCTTCTGCTCCGTGGCGGTTGAAGCTGGTGTGCCCGCCCCGCCGGAGGCCATGGCGCCCTCTAGCTGCCCATCTAGCTTCTCGGCTAGTTGCTCAAAGAGGACGCGACGGTCGATCTTGCCGTTCGGCGTGTGCGGCAACTCGGCCAGCTCGACGATCAGCGTCGGCACCATGTAGGCGGGCAGGCGCTGTGCGAGGTGAGCTCGCACGTCGTCCCGGCTGTCCAGTGCATCGCTGGTGACCGCGACGGCGGCGACGAGCCGAGCTTCGGCCGTGCCTTGCTGCACCAGCACCGCCGCTTCCTGCACGCGCGGATGCGCCACCAGGCAGGCTTCGATCTCGCCCAGCTCGATGCGGAAGCCGCGTAACTTGACCTGGTGATCGAGGCGGCCGAGAAACTCGAGCTCTCCGTCGCGACGCCAGCGGGCGAGGTCACCGGTACGGTAGGTCCGGCTACCGGGCGCATAGGCGTCATTGGGATGGGCATCCGGACGCCCTTCGGGACGAAAGCGCTCCGCCGTCAGCGCAGGCCGCCCGAGGTAGCCACGCGCCAGACCGGCACCGGCGAGCACCAGCTCTCCCGGTACTCCGAGTGGCTGCGGTTCGTGCAGCGCGGAGTCCGCGCGACCGAGCACGTAGGCGCGCGTGCCATCGATCGGCCGGCCGATGGTCGGCGGCTCGTTCCGCGCTTCGGGTCGTGGCACGCGCGTCCAGGTCGAGTAGGTGGTGTCTTCGGACGGTCCATAGAGGTTGTAGACCGCCGCGACCCGCGGCTTAGCATAGAGCCCCTGGGCCAGGGCCGCGGTCAGGGGCTCGCCCGCCAGGTTGATAGTCACTGGTGGCCCCTCGTCGCAGAAGGCAGCCAAGCGCAGCAGCTCCGTCATTGCTGACGGCACGGTGTTGACCAGGGTCAGCTGACGGCGCTGGTCCTCGGGGAGCGTCGCCAGCGCCAGCGCGTTCGGCAGCAACAACACGCGGCCGCCGGTGGTCAGGGGCAGGAAGATCTCGAAGACCGAGAGGTCGAAGCACACGGACGTCACGGCGGCGACGGTGCGCAGCACGGACGGCGGGAAGACTCCGCGCGCCCAGTCGAGCAGCGCGAGCGCCGAACGATGCTCGATCGCCACGCCCTTGGGCCGGCCGGTGGAACCGGAGGTGTAGATGAGGTAAGCGAGGTGCCCGGCGAAGCGGCTGGAGACTCCTGGCTTCTTTCCGAAAGAAGCGCCGCCAGCGCGTTCCTCCTTCATGGCGTCCAGCTCGACGACTGTAATCCCCGCTGGCGCGACCGGCAGCCCTTCAGGCACGACATCGACCGGCAGCCTCTGCCGCAGCGCGCGGGTGGTGACCAGCAAGGGCGCCCCGGCGTCGCGCAGGGTGAAGGCGAGGCGGTCGGCGGGATAGGCGGGATCGAGCGGCAGGTAGGCGGCACCGGCGTCGAGAACGGCGAGCAGAACGGCCAGCAACTCGGAACCGCGCGGCAGCAGCACGCCCACCACGACTTCAGGCCCGGCACCGAGGGCGCGCAGGTGCTCGGCTCGGCACTGAACGTCCTCGGCCAGCTGCGCGTAGGTGCGTGTCTGCACCTGACCCTGCGCGTCGACACTGCACACGGCTTCAGCGTTTGGGGTGCGCGCGGCGGCGGCAAAGAAACGGGTGGCGAGGTCGTCTAGGGGCTGGGAGTCCGGCGTGGAGAGGCACGGCAGGCACGGTGCGGACGCGTACTCGACACACAGCTGCTGGCGCTCGGCGGGGCTCAACCAGGGCAGGGCTTCGACAGGGCGATCCGGCAACGCCACCGCGGCCGCCAGGAAACGAGCGAGGCTGTGCAGCCAGCGCTGGGCGGTGGTGGCGTCGAAAAGGGCGGCGGCGTATTGCAGGGACAGCAGGAGCGAACCGTCCGCCGTCGCGGTGCCACTCAGCTCAGCGGCGCGCAGCGTCAGGTCGAACTGCGACCAGCGCTCCGGCAACTCGACGCTCTCCAGCCGCAGACCGGCCACGCGCAGCTGGGCTCCCGGCCAGCCGAGTGCGAAGGCGCCGAGCGGTGCTTCCTCCGGCCGCGGCGCACGCTGCACGACCAGCATGGCCTGAAAGACGGGTGAGCGGCTGGCGTCGCGCCGGGGTTGCAGACGCTCGGCCAGGCGCGGGAAGGGTAGGCCGGTGTGGGCAAAGGCGTCGAGCACACGGCGACGGCTGGCTACCAGCAGGTCGGTGAAGGTAGCGTCGGGCGTCACTGTGGCACGCAGCACGAGCGGGTCGACGCAATAGCCGACCACGCCCGCCAGGTCCACCGAGTCGCGCCCCGCCCACGGCGTCCCCACGAGCACGTCGCGCTGCCCGCTCAGCCGCGCCAGCCAAGCTTGGTAGAGCGCCAGCAGGGCCTGGAAGCGGGTAGCACCCCCTCCGGATGGCTCTCCGGAGGAGGTCGAGCGAGCGAGCTGATCGAGCGACGCCAGTAGCTCACGGTCCACCACCCGGCTCACCGCGCCGCCATGGAAATCCTGGCGCGCTGGTCGAGGCCGGTCGGCAGGCAGATCGAGGGCCAGTGGTGCCTGTGCCAATTCGTGCTGCCAGAAAGTCCACAGGTGTTCTTCTTCGACCTGCAGACGCACCTGCTGCCGTGCAACGAAATGCTGGTAGTCGCCCGTCCCTGTATCGATTGGCGGTGCACCTGGCGGTGCACTAGAAGGTGCATCCGCTGGCACTACATCAGCTGGCACTGGGTCCTGCTCGGACAGCAACGCGCCCAGCTCGCGCAGCAGGACCCCGAGCGACCAGAAGTCCGCGACGATGTGGTGCACCACTACTAGCAGGACGGGCGGCGGCGCGGGCTGTACCCCGGGCGGATCACTGCGCTTGCCGGCTGCGGAGCGCTCGAACCAGCGCACACGCAACAGCGGTCCGGTGTGCAGGGAGAAGGGAGCCCAGGCCGCGGCGTCCAGCTGCTGCCGTAGGGCTTCGTCGTCGGCCACCGGCACGACCCGCCAATCGCAGGTAGCGTCGAGCGACGCTGGACCGTCGTGGCGTCGCAGGCGCGGCTCGCCCCCGTCGGCGTCGAAGGTGCTGCGCAGCGCGTCGTGGCGCGCAACCATAGTGTGCAAGGCGGCGCGCAGTCGGGTAGGCGACACGTGGTCACCGAGCACGTGCGCCGCGACGGCAATGTTGTAGGCACCACTGTCCGGTGCCAGGCGGTGCAGGAACCACAGGGCGCGCTGGCCGTCCGACAGCTGGAGCCCCTCCCCCTGTTCCGCCGGTACCTGCGGCGGTGACTCCGAGGTGGGCGAGGCCAGGCGTGTCGCTAGCCCGGCCAGCGTCACCCCTTCGAGCAGCGCGGCCAGGTCGAGCCGCGTCTCCAGATCGCTCTCGACGCGGTGCTGCAGCTCGACGGCGGCGAGGGAGTCGAGGCCGAGGCGCGGCAACGGCGCGTCGAGCGGCACCTGCTCGACGGCGAGGCCACAAGCGCGCGCCGCCACGTGCCGCAGGTAGGTTTCCAGCAGTCGACGGCGGGCCGGAGCGTCGAGACCCTGCAGGGCTGCCCGATTCAGCGTCTCCCAGCTGACGGCCTCTGTATCGGCGTCATGGTCCGCGTCACGTTCCCTGGCTTCCCTGGCTTCCGGGAGCGAGGCTCTCCGTCCGCTGCGCGCGACGACGGTCAGTGTGTCGTCCAGGTAGGCTTGACGCGCGGCGTGGCGCTGGATCTTGCCGCTGGTGGTCTTGGGCAGGGTGCCGGCACGCAGCAACACGACCTCGTGCACTGCCAGCTCGTGCGCCTCGGATACCGCCTGGTGCACCGCTTCCAGCGCGCCGTCGGCCTCGTCCTCGCGACGCCGTTCGAGCTCCTGCACCACCACCAGCCGCTCTTCGCCGCCGGCCTCGACCGCGAAAGCGGCGCCGCAGCCGGCACGCACGGCTGGGTGCGCATCGTCGAGGGTCAATTCGATGTCCTGCGGGTAGTAGTTGCGGCCGCGCAGGATGATCAGGTCTTTCAGACGGCCGGTCACGAACAACGAGCCATCCCGCAGAAAGCCGAGATCGCCCGTCCGCAGGTAGCGCCGCGTCACCTCCTCGCCCTCGATCACGGCCTGAAAGTCGCGGCGCGTGCGCTCCTCATTGCCCCAGTACCCTTGCGCGACGCTCGGTCCGTGGACCCAGATCTCACCGACGCGGCCGGCGCCGGCGCGGCCGTGAGGAACGCGCTGGTGCGTCTCGGGGTCGACGATGGCGATGTCGAGCGCAGCGACACCAGGCGCCGACCAGCTGCCACCGGAGGCGACCAGCTGCCGGCTCGCGGTCGAAGATGCGTCTTCGCTCTGCAGCTCGCGCGCTTCGTGGCGGCCGAGCGCCGCGTCGTCGAAGCTCGCGATCACCGCACCCTGACCACCAGTTCCCCGCGCCGGCACACCGCCAGTGACGAACAGCGTAGTCTCGGCCAGGCCGTAGCAGGGGAAGAAGGCCTTGGCGTCGAAGCCGCAAGGCTCGAAGACCTCGGCGAAACGTCGCAGGGTCGACGCACGGATCGGCTCGGAACCGTTGAAGGCGACGGTCCAGCGCGACAGGTCGAGGCCGTCGAGGTCTTCCGGCGTGGCGCGCCGGGCCGCCAGCTCGTAGGCGAAGTTGGGACCACCGGACGTCGTGTCGAGGCCCAGCCGGCAGCCCCAGTCGCTGATCGCGCGCAGCCAGCGCAGCGGTTTCTGCAGGAAGGACATCGGCGCCATCAGCACGCAGGTGGTGCCGAGGAAGAGCGGCTGCAGGATACCGCCGATCAGGCCCATGTCGTGGTAGAGCGGCAGCCAGCTCACCACGCGCGTCGCGTCATCGTGGCCGAAGGCGGTGCGGATCAGCGTCTCGTTGTGGATCAGGTTGCCGTGACTGACCATCACCCCCTTGGGCAGCGAGGTCGAGCCGGAGGTGTACTGTAGGAAGGCGAGATCGTCGCCACGCAGATCGGGGTGTGTCCAGGCTCTGGCAGCGGCGTCTGCCTCGGCGCCGGCCAGCCAGCCGCCGTCGGTCGACCACCACTGCAGGTGCGACGCTTCTGGTACGTGGCGCGCCAGCACGTCGACACGGCGGGCGATGCTGTCGACGGTCAGTGCCAGCGTGGGGCGGGCGTCACGCAGGATCGAGCGCAAGCGCGGCTGCGGCCGGTTGAAGCGCGGCGGGTAGGCCGGCACCGCCACCGCGCCGGCGTAGAAGCACGCCAGGTAGGCGCGGATGAAGTCGAGGCCGGGTGGGTAGACCAGCAGGACGCGCTCGGGTCCGTCGTCGCGACCGCGCAGGTGGCCCATGCTGCCGTACAGATGCCTTCGCAGACGCTCGCCGAGAGCTCGCGCGTCGCGGTCCAGCTGGCCGAAGGTGAGTCGCTCGCCGACGCGATCTCCGTCGGCGAGGAAGACGTAGGCCTCACGCTGCGCTGAGGTTTCGGCCCGCGCCCGCAGGACGTCGAGCAAGGTGGCAAACGGCATAGACGCTCCCATGGAACGAGAAGAGATGCGGCACGCGACCGGCGGCGCGCAGCGTGCCGCGAGTATGCCGGAGGCGGCGGCAAATCCCAAACCCGAAGAACAGTGAAAGCCGATCCCGCGCGGGACCGGCTTTCACCTCCGAACGATTCGAGATGCCGCGTGCCTAGAGAGCCGGCTCCCCGCGTAGCGCCCCATCCAGCTCCACAGCCAGCTGGTCCACAGCCAGCTGGTCCACAGTCAACTGGTCCACAGTCAACTGGTCCACAGTCAACTGGTCCACGGCCAACTGGTCCACGGGCGCACGGCGCAAGCCCTCGCGCAGCAAGTCGACCTCGGCGAATGGGATCACCTCGATGTCGGCACGCTCTCCGAGCGTCGCCTTTAGCTCTTCCAGGAAGCCGCCAGCATTGCCCGCCAGCACGACCACCGCGCGCTCCGGATGGATGCGCTTGCGGGCGAACTCGCGCAGTTGCTCGGGCGTAATGGCGTTGAGCTGATCGCGGTAGGAGTCGAGGTAGGCCCGGCCGCGACCGTACATCAACGACTCCAGGACGCGCGAAGCGATACCGTTGGGCGTCTCGATCTCGAGCGGGAAGACACCCGTCATGTAGCGCTTGCGGCCGTCGAGCTCGTCGGTCGGGACCAAGTCCTTCTCCATGCCGTCGAGCACGCCGAGTACCAGGGACAGCACCTCGACCGTGGTCTCGGTCTTGGTGAACGTCTGCGCACGAAACACGCCGCCGACCAGCTGATCTTGCAGTCCACTGCCGGCTCCGTAGCTGAGGCCGCGCTTGCGCCGGATCTCCTCGTACAGGCGAGCACTGACGCCGCCTCCAACGACCGCGTTGTAGAGGCGGCCGGCGAAGAGATCTGGATCTTTGTGCGCCAGAGCGAGCTGTCCAACACGCACCTGCGTCTGGACGGCGTCGGGCTTGTCGAGCACCAGCACCCGCATCTTCTCGGGTAGCTGCGCCTCGATCGCGGGTGCCTTGGGCGGCGTGCCCTTCTGCCAGCCACCGAATGCCTTGCGCACCGCGACCATCACGCGCCGCGGCTGCACATCGCCGACCACGGCCAGGAAGGAACCGTTGGGCACGAAGGTCGAGCGGTGGTAATCGACCACCTGCTGGCGCGTCAGGGACTCGACGGTCTCGGGCGTGCCACTGGCGGGACGACCGTAGGGGTGATCCCCGTACACTGCGCGATCAAAGGCCGCACCGGCCAGGAAGGCCGGGTCGGTCAGGTTGACCTGCAGGCTGCCCAGCGTCCGCGTGCGCCAGCGCTGCAGCTCTTCCTCCGGGAAGCTGGGCCGCAGCATGACGTCGGAAAGCAGATCGAGGGCCAGGTCGAGCTGGTCGGAGGTGACGGACACCGTGCCGAGCACGAAGTCGTCTCCACCGCCGGTGCCGAGCGAACCGCCAACGAAGTCGATGGCCTCGGCAATCTCCTGTGCCGAGCGGCTAGCGGTACCCTGGTCCAGCAGCGACGTCATCGCCTGCACCAGGCCGGGGGACGACGCTGGCTCGTAGAGGCGGCCGGCCGGCACCATCAAGCGCATCGATACCGCCGGCTGCTCGTGGTGCTCGACGATCACGACCGTCAAGCCGTTGTCGAGAGTCTCTACCAGAAAGTGCGGGAAGCTCAGGTCCGAGGCCGGCCCCGGTTCCGGGCGTGGGGCGGCCTCGGCGGCGCCGAGGCTGGGGAGTAGCAGACCAGCGCTCAACGCCAGCGCCAACGCCAGCACTGGTACTCGGGCAGCAGCACGCCGCAGGACGTGCGTAGTGAGAGTCGGGCGATTCATCAGCGTCCCTCCTGGCTGGCTTCGTCGGCGGCCTCGGTCGGCGCCGTCTCTGAGTCACCGTCTGCTGGTTGCGAGCCGCCTGCCGGTTGTGGACGGAGCCGCTCGGGCAAGAAATGGATGGCGGTCAGGTTGTTGTCGGTGAAGTACTTGCGGGCGACACGCTGGATGTCGGCGGCGGTCACGGCCTGGAACTGTGCCAGTTCACGGTTGACCATCTCGACATCCCCCAGGATGACCGCGGCGAAGCCGATCGCGTTGGCCTTGGACATCACCGTCTGGCGCCCGAAGACCAGCTGCGAGATGAACTGGTTCTTGGCCTTGGTCAGCTCGCCCTCGGCGACCGGCTCGGTCTTGAGTCGTTCGACTTCGGACGACAGCGCGGCCTCGACCTCTTCGGCCGCGTGGCCCGGGTTGAGCATGGCAAAGAAGCCGAACAGCCCCGGGTGCTCGGAGATCAGCGCTTGGCCACCGGCGAAACGCACCAGCTGTTCCTCGTAGACCAGCCGTCGGAAGATGCGGGAACTCTGTCCCTCGGACAGGATGTTGCTCGCCACCTCGAGCGGGTACAGGTCCGGATGGCCGGCCTCCGGGATGTGGTAGGCCAGGATCACCGCTGGCAGCGGCGCGTTGACATCGTAGTGCGTGACGCGCCGCAGCTCTTCCTGCGGCGGCTCTTCGAGGGTCACCCGCGGCACCTCTTCGCCACGCGGGATGGAACCGAAGAACTCCTGCACCCACTGCATCACCTGCTCGGAATCGAAGTCGCCGGCAACGACGAGCGTCGCGTTGTTGGGGACGTAGTACACCTCGTGGAACTCGCGCACGTCCTCGATGGTGGCGGCGTTGAGGTCCGCCATGGTGCCGATGGCACTAATGCGATAAGGGTGACGGGTGTAGGCACTGTCCAGGATGACCTCGAACATGCGGCCATATGGTGGGTTGTCGACCCGCACGCGGCGCTCTTCTTTGACCACATCGCGTTCAGACTGGAAGTTGGCCTCGGAAACGTGGAGCGAGCGCAAGCGATCCGCTTCCATCCACAGAAGGCGTTCCAGGTAGTTGCTCGGGACGGTCTCGAAGTAGAGCGTACGATCTTCGTCGGTCGTGGCGTTGTAGCGGCCACCGATGTTCTGGACGTAGGCCTTGTGCTCTTCCGGCGCGACGTTGTCGGAGCCCTTGAACATCAGGTGCTCGAACATGTGCGCGAAGCCCGAACGACCAGGTTTCTCGTCCTTGGAACCAACGTGGTACCACATCTGGATCGTCGCCACGGGCACCGAGTGGTCCTCGTGCAGCAGCACTTTCAGCCCGTTGGCCAGCTGGTGCTGCGTCACTTCCAGCGCTGGCGGCAGCACTTCCACGGACGCTTGCGCGCCGCTCGGCAGCCACAGCGCGAAGCTGCACAGCGCCAGCAGGACCCACGGTGGTGCCATTGAGGGCGCCACCAGCCCGCGTCCGCGCAGGCTCCTGGTCAGATGATGCATTCCTTACCTCCTTCGACATTACTTTGTAGCGTCAATTTTGTTTCCCGCACATCGTATCGGATTCAGGTGCTCGCGGGACACACCCCCGCACTGTATACGCGCGGCGGCGCGACCGGTTAGCTACCATGCTAGGATCTCGCGGCTGTGCTCCAGGATCTTCGCTTCGCGATTCGCGCCTTGCTGCGGCGGCCGATACTCAGCGGCATCGCCGTCCTCACGCTGGCTCTCGGGGTCGGTGCCAACAGTGCCTTGTTCGGCGTTGTGCAGGCGGTGCTGGCCCCGCTGCCCTTCGAGCGACCAGCCGAGTTGATGGCACTGTGGAAGGTCAATCTGGAAGAGGGATCGTTGCGCGACGACCTGCCGTATCCCAACGTCCGCGACCTGCGCGAGCGCAGCCAAACCCTCGCCGATGTCGCCGCATTTGCCAACGGCAACCCCACCTACACCTGGCTGTACGACGGCGAGCCGATCGTGCTGACCGGCATGGCGGTTTCCCACGGCTACTTCGACCTGCTCGGTATCGAACCCCTGATCGGCCGCGGCTTCCGCGCCGAAGAAGACCAGGTGAGCGCGCCGCGTGTCGTCGTGTTGGGTAACCGCTTCTGGCGCGAGCGCCTGAGCGGCGACCCGGACATCCTGAGCCAGCAGCTGGTGCTCAACGGTGAGAGTCACACCGTCCTCGGGGTGCTGCCAGCGGGCTACCTGTATCCAGAGATCAATTCGGAAGAGATCGACCTGTGGTTGCCGCTCGAACCCTGGCTCGGCAGCGAGGTAGAGAACCGCGGCATCAGCCTGGCACGTGCCCTGGCACGCTTGGCGCCCGGCGTCACCCAGGTGCAGGCGCAGGCCGAGCTCGACCGTCAAGCCGAGCAGCTGCGGCTCGAATATCCGGCCTTCAATCGACAGATCGGACTGAAGCTGCGTTCGCTGAGCGAGGTATTGCTGGGCGATGTGCGGCCGGCACTACTGCTGTTGCTCGGAGCCGTCGGGCTGGTGCTCCTGGTTGCCTGTGCCAATGTCGCCAGCCTGTTGCTGGCAGCGGCGGCAGCGCGGCGCGGCGAGCTGGCGGTACGGCGTGCTTTGGGAGGCAGCAGCGGCCGCTTGATGCGCGCCGCGCTGGCCGAGGGATTGGTCCTGGCGGCCGCCGGTGGTGGACTCGGCCTGGCCGCGGCCTACGCCGGCATGGGCGTGCTGCGGGCCAGTCTGCCGGTCGATCTGCCCCGCGCTGCCGAGTCGGGCATTGATCTGGGCGTGCTGACCTTCGCGGCCTGCGCCTGCTTTATCGCTTCGTTGCTCATCAGTCTGCTGCCAGCCCTCTACGCCCTGAGCGTGGCACCGGTGGAGCTGGGCCGCGAGAGCGGTGGCCGCGGCAAGACGGAAGGCCCCGGCAAGGGCATGCTGCGCGGCCTGCTCGGCGGCTGGCACCGCGGTGGCCTGGTAGCCGCCCAGATCGCCATCGGCTTCGTGGTCCTGACTGGCGGAGCGATCCTGCTCGCCGGCTTCCAGCAGCTCGCCGCCATCGACCCCGGCTTCGATGCATCCGGCAAGACGATGATGTTCAGCTTGATGCCTCCGGCGGTGCAATACCCCGATTTCGAGTCGCAGATCAAGCTGCACCAGCAGATCCTCGAGAACGTGCAGACGCTACCCGGCGTCGAGGCCGCCGGTGTCTATCTACAACGACCGCTGCACGGCCCGGTCGGCTTCGATCTCTACATGAGTGTCGAAGGGCAGACCTTCGAGGAATTCCAGCGCAATCCACTGTTCAACTACCAGACGGTGACCCCCGGCTTCTTCCCTGCCATGGGTATCCGGCTGTTCGACGGGCGCATGTGGTCCGAGTACGAGGGCGAGCGGGAAGGCCGTCCGGTGTTGATCAGCCGCAGCGTCGCGGACCGCTATTGGCCCGGCGAGAGCGCCCTGGGCAAGCGACTCAAGTGGGGGCGACCGGACAACCAGCGCCCGTGGCTGACCGTCATCGGCGTGGTCGAGAACGTCCGTCACCGCTCGCTGAACAGCGCGAGCCCGGACGTCTACGAACCCTTCCCCACCAACATCTTCGCGCCCTGGACCCCAGGTCTGCAGTACGCCGTGCGCGCCTACGACGATCCGATGCAGCTTCGACGGCAGGTGCGCGAAGTCGTGCAGGACTTCGAAGCCCAGCTGCCGTTGACCGACATCCAGACGACCGCCGAGTTGCTCGACGGGGAGTTGGCCCAGGCGCGCTTCCAGATGCTGCTGATGCTGCTCTTCGGCGCCTTGGCCCTGATCCTCGCGGCCGTTGGACTTTACGGCCTCAGCGCCTACGACGTGACGCGCCGGCAACGCGAGCTGGGCATCCGTCTGGCGCTCGGTGCCAGCCAGGAACGCGTGCTGCGCGGTGTGCTCGCCCGAGGCCTGGGGTTGACCGTCATCGGCCTGGCCCTGGGCCTGGGCACTGTCTTCGCTCTCGGCCGCTGGCTGCAGAGCGAGCTGCCGTTCCTGAGTGGTGTCGACCTGCTGGAACCTCAACGGCTCGTGACCTGTGCCCTGATTCTCACCGCTATCGCGCTGCTGGCCTGC
This sequence comes from uncultured bacterium, assembly GCA_965368975.1. Lineage (GTDB taxonomy): Bacteria > Acidobacteriota > Thermoanaerobaculia > Multivoradales > JAHZIX01 > CBDUPA01. The sequence goes on from CBDUPA010000021.1 coordinate 16,454, forward strand.
TTGCGACCGGCACTGCGGGCAGCGGCAGTCGACCCGGCCCTGTCGATTCGGGCGGAGTAGAGACGAAGGAGCTACACGCCTTCGGCGATCAACGGCGCAAAGTCGCCAGAGATACTCTCGACATCGACCACCGGCTCGACCCGATTGCGACCGCCACGCTTGGCTTGGTAGAGGAAGGTGTCGGCCAGCGCAATGAGATCGCGTGTCGTTGGATTGCCGGGCAACGAAGCATCGTCGACGCTCGCCAGGCCGAACGAGACGGTCACCGACAGGCGGCTGCCGTCCTCCAGGCCCACCGACAGGCCGAGTACACGTCGACGTAGCTTCTCGGCGACCCAGGCCGCCTGCCGCAGCCCCGTCTCGGGCATGATCAGCAGGAACTCTTCACCACCGTAGCGGCCCAGGAAATCGGTGCTGCGCAGCTCGGCGCTCAGGCCCTGGGACACCCGCTTGAGCAGAGCATCGCCCGCCAGGTGACCGTGACGGTCATTGACGTCCTTGAAGAAATCGAGATCGGCCAGCGCGACGGTCAAGGGCCGCCGGTAGCGGCGCGCACGCTGCAGCTCCTGCTCGAGCTGCTCGAGGATCGCTTCACGCCGCAGCAGACCGGTCAGGCCTTCCATCGTCGCCGACTCATACAGGCGCACGTTCTCGAACGCACCGCCGGCATTGTGCGCCACCAGCGCGAGCAGCTCGAGTTCCTCCGCCACGTAGCGATCACCACGCTTCTTGCTGCTCAGCAGGAGCAGGCCGACCAGGCGCTCTCCGCTGGTCAGCGGCACCACGATCTCGGCTTCGAACACCATCAGGCGCTGGCACAGACCGACACTGTCGTCCGCCACCTGGTCCGCCGCCATGGGCTTGCGGTACTGCAGCAGGTGTTGCACACCGGCATCTTGCAGGGACAGCAGGAAGGTCTCCTCGAACTCCTTCTGGAACTGTGGATGCGTCGAGGCAGCGGTGATCAGTAGGCTGCTCTTGGGATCCGCCAGCAACAGCGTCGCCGACCCGAGGTGGAAGATCTCAGAAAGCCGCTCGACCAGGTGCCTGGCCATGAGCGGCACGCGCCCCTGGCTCGGCAGCTCCGCCACCAGCTCGGTCAAGCGCTTGCGCAGGGCCACGCGCTCCGGAAAGAAGCACCGGTCGATGAAACGCCGGATCTTGTCCAGCACGGGGGAGAAGCACAGCCCGAGCACCAGGCAAGCGGCACCGGTCAGCCACACCGAAGTCTGCACGCTGACGCCGAAGTACTTGAGCAGCGTGCCGCCGGCACCGAGGACGAAGTACGCGCTGACCATCAGCAAAGACGTCAGCACCGCGTAGAACAAGCTACGGCGCACCATCAACTCGATGTCCAGCAGGTGGAATCGGAAGATCGCAATGAAGATCGCCAGCGGGAAGCACAAGAGCGCGAAGTTCTGCACCGTCTCGATCCACCCGGGCACCGTCAGTCCGACCAGCTCGACCAGCGTCCACACCCAGATCAGGACCGCCCACGGCAGCACACCCGCCAGGACCAGTCCCGCCTGGTGACGCCCCTGCGGTTCCGGATAGCGCAGGGCCTGGACGCCCCAGATCGCGATCAAGACGGCGGCCCACAGCGGCATCACCCAGTTGAAGTAGATCCGGTCCGCCATCTCGGTGCTGATCGGCGCCCACAACTCGTTCAGATAGGCGATCCACGACCACGTGAGGGCAATCGAAATCAGCGCGCCGACGCTGTAGGCCGCCGGTACCAGCCAAGGCCGGTTGCGCAGCCATGGGTGGCGTCCCGGGACGATCACTCCCAGGTGAAGTTCCACCGCGATCTGCAGCCCCGAGAACAGCTGGAGCACCCCGATCGAGGTCGCGTAGACGTAGCTCGGCAGACCATATGCCGGTGGCACAGCCATTTCATAGGCCACCATGGCGCAGAAGCTGAACAGCAGATACCGCGGCAAACGTCGGCCACCCTGTACCATCGCCAGGAGCGCGATCCCCAGGTAGGCGAGCGATACCAGCGACGTCATGAGCCGGGAGATCCAGGGGAACTCCATCCCAGGCCGCACTTCAACCAGGACTCGGCGACCCTCGCGCAAGACCTCGAAGACGTGAGCTTCGCCCCGGCGGAACAGAACCGCGTGATCTTCGAAGTCCCGTTCGCTACGAACCGGCCTCCCATCAATGCGGATGATGTCGTCGCCCGCTTGCAGACCGGCCCGCTGGGCTGGAGAGTCCTCGTCGACAGAATCGACGCCGACGCCGACCGTACTTCCCGCGTACACGAACCCGACCCGCCGTTCCTGGAACCTGAACTCGGCAAACCACCCGAGCACCAACAGGCTCAGAATGACGATCGCCAGCGTGAGAGCCAATAATGCTCTCAGAGAAGATCTTTTGTCCACAAGCTCAACCTCTACAAGACGATTGCATTGTACGTGACCCCTCCTACAGAAATCCAATGCATGAAACGGAATAAAACGGGACAACAAATCAGGCCTTTGTCGGAACTTAGAGACAGGTTCTACATCCAGATCCGCAAGCTCTTGGGGTACGCTTGCCCGGAAAGGGGATCGCGATCCATGGCCACATTCCACGACGTCCAGACCCGCCTGAACCACTTGCGGCACGCCACCACCTCCACCCTCTGCTACACGCTGGTGCTGCTGACCGTCGCGGCAGCCGTGCCCGGGCCACCAGCAGCCCAGGCCACCGAACCGGGGTATTTCCGCTTCCCGGCCCTGCACGCTGACACCATCGTGTTCACTGCCGAAGGGGACCTGTGGCGCATCGGGCTCGATGGCGGCAGCGCGCAGCGACTGACAAGCCACCCGGGCCAGGAGACGCTGGCTGCGATCTCGCCCGACGGCCAGAAGGTCGCGTTCTCGGCCGAGTACGAGGGGCCGATGGAGGTCTACGTCATGCCGCTGACCGGTGGCCTGCCCGAGCGGCTGACCTGGGAAGGCGAGCGCGCGAAGGTGGTCGGTTGGACGCCGGCCGGCGAAGTGCTCTATAGCACCCGGCACTTCGCCACGCTGCCCGACCGACAGCTGATCGCGATCGATCCCAGCACGCACGCACAGCGACGGCTGCCCCTGACGCCGGCGACCGAGGGTTGCTTCTTCCCCGAAGACGAGACCCTGTTCTTCACCCGCCAGAGCAGTCAGACCAGCTTCACCAAGCGCTACGTCGGCGGCACGGCGGCCGAGCTGTGGCGCTTCACCCCCGGCACCGAAGCCACACCGTTGACCGCCGACTTCCCGGGCACCAGCCACCAGCCCCAATGCGGCGACGACGGCCGCCTCTACTTCGTCAGCGACCGGCCGCTCGCGTGGACGCCGCCGGAACTCGACGCGCGCGTCGACAACCGGCTCCTGAGCCACCTGCAGCTGTGGTCGATGCAGCCGGACGGCAGCGACTTGCGCCGCCACACGAATCACCAGGGCTGGGACGTCAAACGCCCGAGCCTGCAGGGCGGACGCGCCACCTACCAGCTGGGCGCCGACCTCTACGTGCTCGATCTGAACGCTACCGCCGGTAGCGAGCCGCGCAGGGTGGACATCCGCCTCAGCAGCGACTTCGACCAGATGCGCGAGACCTGGCAGGATGACCCCGCCGACTACCTGACCTCCACCGAGCTGTCCCCCAACGGCGACCGCGTAGTTCTGACCAGCCGCGGCCGGGTGTTCGTGGCACCGGTGAAGTCGGGACGCCTGGTCGCCGCCGGCCGTGACACCGGCGTGCGCTACCGGCAAGCGAACTTCCTGCCAACCAAGAAGGGCGATCCGGCCCTGGTCGCGTTCTCGGACGCCGACGGCGAGGTCGAGCTGTGGCGCCTGGACGCACGCGGCGTCGAGCCACCGGCACAGATCACCGATGGCGGTAGCAACCTACGCATGCAGCTCTATCCGTCACCGGACGGCCACCGCGCCGCCATCGTCGACCGCGCCAGCCGCCTGGTGATCGTCACCATCTCTGGCGATGACGGACCGGAAGGTGATGCTCCTGGCACCGAGCAAGCTGTCACGATGTCGCCGTACTTCGGCTTCAGCGGCATCGAGTGGTCTCCGGACAGCCGCTGGCTCGCCTACGCCATGCCCAACGAGGGCAACACCTTCTCGCAGATCTACGTCTACTCCCTCGACACCGGTACCTCGACCGCCGTCACGTCGGATCGCTACCCCAGCGCCTTCCCGACCTGGAGCCTCGACGGCCAGTGGCTCTACTTCATCTCGGCACGCCATCTCGAGTCGAGCGTGCGCAGTCCTTGGGGCTACTTCAATCCCGCGCCTCACCTCGACAAGACGAGCAAGATCTACGCCCTCGCCCTGCAGCCCGGCCAGCGCTTTCCGTTCCGCGCTCCTGATGAACTGAGCGCCGCGCAGGACGAGACCAGTGACGAGGATTCAGACAAGCCCACCAACGGCGAAGACAAGGAAGACAAGAAGGACAAGGACAAATCGGGCGTGCGTGTCGACATCGACTTCGACGACCTGTCCAGTCGCCTGTTCGAGGTTCCGATCGCCCCCGGCAGCTACGACGTCCTGGCAGCCACCACCAAGCACCTCTACTTTTTCAGCGATCGCAACCTGACGGCGCTACCGATCGGTCACGAAGACATCGAGCCGGTTTCCATCTTCGAGGGAGCCAGCTTCTACGACCTTTCGGCCGACGGCAAGAAGCTGCTCGTGCGCCAGGGCGAGACCCTCTTCGTCGGCGACGCCAACGGCAAGAAGCTCGACCGTGGCGAGACCAAGGTCTCCCTCGACGGCTGGACCTTCCCGATCGATCCACGCGAAGAGCGGCGGCAGATGTTCGTCGAGGCCTGGCGCCTGGCGCGCGACTACTTCTATGACCCGTCCATGCACGGGATCGACTGGCAAGGCGTGCTCGACAAGTATCTGCCGGTATCCGAACGCGTCACCGACCGCGCCGAGCTGAGCGATCTGTTCGGCGACCTGATCGGAGAGCTGTCCGTGCTCCACGCCTACGTGCGCCGCGGTGACTTCCGCGAAGGCCCGGACGACATCGCCCCCGCCTTCCTCGGCGCCCGCCTGGAACGCGACGAAGCCGGCCCTGATGGTGGTGGCTATCGCGTCGCCCAGATCTACCGCACAGACCCCGACCGTCCCGACGAGGCCGCACCGCTGACCCGCCCCGGCGTCGACGTCCAGGAAGGTGATCTGCTGCTGTCGATCAACGGCATCCGGCTCAGCGAGTCCAACCCCGGCACTGTGCTGCGCAACCAGGCCGGCAAGCAGGTGCTGCTGGAAGTCCTCCCAGCTGGCCAGCAGGAAGGCGCTCATGAGACGCGGCGCGTGATCGTCGAGCCGATCAACATGCGAGCCTTCAACGAGTTGCGCTACGACCACTGGGAGTACGAGCGCCGCCTGCAGGTCGAAGAGTGGAGCGGGGGCAAGATCGGCTACGTCCACCTGCGCGCCATGGGCGGCGGCAACTACAGCGAGTGGGCGCGTCACTTCTTCCCTGTCATCCACCGCCAGGGCCTGATCGTCGACGTCCGCCACAACCGAGGCGGCAACATCGACAGCTGGATCCTCGGCAGCCTGCTGCGGCAACCCTGGATGTGGTGGAAGCCCGCGAACGGCATGCCTTACAGCAACATGCAGTACGCCTTCGGCGGCCACGTAGTGACCCTGAGCGACGAGACCACCGCCTCAGACGGCGAAGCTTTCGCCGAGGGCTTCCGCCGTCTCGGCCTGGGCGAGGTGATCGGTGTGCGCAGCTGGGGCGGGGAAGTCTGGCTCACCAGCTCGAACACACTGGTCGACAACGGCGTCGTGACGGCGCCCGAGTTCGGCGTCTACGGGCCAGAAGGTGAGTGGCTGATCGAAGGCCACGGCGTGGTCCCCGACCAGGTGGTCGAGAACCTGCCGCACGCGACCTTCCAGGGCGAGGACGCCCAGCTACGAGCCGCCGTGGACCACCTGCTACGCCTGATCGAGAAAGATCCGCCGACCGTCCCGGAGCCGCCCCCGTTTCCAGACATGGCACCGCACACTCCCTGACGAATTGCCTGCTGCAGATCCGAACAGCACGGCCAAGCGTACCTCCTGATACGGCTCCAAGACGGCGCGAAGACGAGCCCGGAGATCCATTTCCGGATGCTACCACTGACCGTACGGGAGCCCGCGATAGACTCCAACAGCATCCACGAAGAAACCGACAATGGAGAGAGTCTGCCATGACGGACAAGTTGCACAAGAGTGACGAAGAGTGGCGCGGGGAGTTGACGCCGGAGCAGTTTCGGGTGGCGCGCAAGCACGGCACGGAGCGTGCGTTCACCGGCGAGTACAACGACTGCAAGGAAGCCGGCGTGTACCGCTGTGTCTGCTGCGGCCAGGAGTTGTTCGACTCGAACGCCAAGTTCGACTCCGGCAGCGGCTGGCCGAGCTTCTACGCACCGGCCGGCGAGGACGCGGTAGAGATGAACCGCGACACCAGCCACGGCATGATCCGTACCGAGGTGCACTGCAGCCGCTGTGAAGCTCATCTCGGACACGTCTTCCCAGACGGCCCGAAGCCAACCGGCGAGCGCTATTGCATCAACTCGGTGTCGCTGAAGCTGGAGCCACGCGACGCCTGATTCTCATGGGGGGGACCGCGGGTGTGCGAACTATGCGAAGAGTTCTCGCACCCGCGGTTTGACCACCTTGCCGAGCGCGTTGCGCGGCAGGTCGTGGACGATGCGCAGCCGGGTCGGTAACTTGTAGGGGGCCAGCCTCGAACGTCCCCAATCGCGCAAAGCGTCCAGGTTCAGCGACGTGCCCGGACGCAGCAGCAACGCGGCGCCGACGCGTTCACCCCACTCGGCGTCCGGCACGCCGACGACGGCGCAATCGTCCACGTCGGGATGGCGGCGCAGCTCGGCTTCGATCTCCAGCGCCGACAACTTGTAGCCGCCGCTCTTGAGAATGTCGACACTGCGACGACCAAGGATCCGGTAGCCCTGCTCCGTCTTCACCGCCACGTCGCCGGTGACGAACCAGCCGTCACGGAAGGCGGCAGCGGTGTCGTCGGAACGCTGCCAGTACTCGCGGAAGATCCCCGGACCGCGCACCCAGATCTCGCCGGAAACGACCTCGCCGGATTGGCTCTCTTGGATGTCGCCCCCGCCCTCGTCAAACCCGTTCTCGCCAACCAAGCGCACCTCGACACCGGGCATCGGCCAGCCGACGTGACCGGGCACGCGTTCGCCGTCGAGCGGATTCGACAGCGCCATGCCGATCTCGCTCATGCCGTAACGTTCGAGCAGCGCATGGCCGGTGACCTGGTGCCAGCGCTCGAAGATATCGGCGGGCAGTGCAGCCGAGCCGGAGACCATCAGCCGCAAACGTGCCGCGGCCTGTGACCAGGCGCGCCGCTGCGACGGCGGCGCGGCGTCCCATGCGGCGAGAAGACGCACGTAAACGGTGGGGACGGCCATGAAGACGGTGACGTCATCGTGCAAGCGGCCGGGCTTGCCTCCGCGCTCGAAGGAGCGCCAGACCGCTTCGGCATCGAACCTGGGCAATGGCTGCCACACAGCCCCATTCCACAATGCCGTGGCCTGCACGTTGACCAGGCCATGCACGTGGTGCAGCGGCAGCACGCCGAGGACGTGATCCTCGGCGGTCCAACCCCAGGCGTCGGTCATTGCCTGCATCTGGACCTCGAGCATGCCGTGGTGCCACACGACGCCCTTGGGCTTGCCGGTGGTACCGCTGGTGTAGATCAGCAAAGCGCGGCGGTCGGCATCGAGTTGCGGAAGATCTTCGCTCCGCTCACGGGTAGCGTCGAACAATTCCGCGGGCATGACTCGCCGCAATCGGTCGACGTCCAACTCTCGGGCCACGTCCGCCAAGTCACCCGACTCAGGCGCAATCAGTACCGAGGCCCCAGAATCCCGCAGCACGTGCTCGAGCTCCGGCCGCGGGTGCGACAAGCACAACGGCACCGCGATGCCGCCGGCACGCCAGATACCCCAAAGTACAGCCACGAACTCTCGACTCGGTGGCAACAGCACGGCAACGCGGGCTTCGGCCAGATCGCAGCAAGCTCCGGAGCGGGTCAGCAACAGATGCCTGGCCACCCGGGCGGAAGCCTGCAGCAGGTCCGCGTAGGTCCAAGCTCCCTGCTCCTCGACAATCGCTAGCCGGGCAGGGCAAGCGTCAGCACGGCGAATGAGTTCCAGCATCCCGTCATCCTACCTGGCATAGCGCGGCCCATTCGACAAACCATGGCAAATACTGCATATATCCCTTTTCTTACTGATGCTTTCCTGACCCAGGAAACGCAATTCTAGCCTTGAGCTAGCCTTGCTTTGCTCGTCTTATATCTTGCCAGAAGATCTTGCCATTTCATTCCGATGCGGCTTCGGCCGCCACAGCAAGGGCTTCCCATGATCAGACTACAGCTCTTTTCGGCTCCCCTTCGAGATCTCGCGAACTCGACCTCTCACGGCTGGAACGCACTCAGCCGCAGCCTGCTCCTCGCCGTGCTGATCCTGAGTGCGACTTTGCCTGCCCCGCTCGCCTGGGCTTCTGAAGGCAGCCCGAGTCTCGGTGATCGATTCGAGATCTTCGGTTTCCTGACCCAAGGCTTCGCCAAGAGCGATGGCAACCAGGTCTTCGGCATCTCGAAGGACGGTACCAGCGACTACCGCAACCTCGCGCTGCAGTTGCGCTTCACGATCAGTGATGCGGACCTTGTCGTGGTGCAACTCAACCATGAGACGATCGGTGACTCTCCGGGTTCGGATTTGCAGGACGACATCGAACTCAATTGGGCCTTCTACCGCCGAACTTTGGCGGACAACACCTACATCAAGGCCGGACGCATGCCCATCCCCGTCGGACTGTACACGGAGATCCGCAACGTAGGCACGGTATTGCCCTTCTACCGGCCGCCGGAAGCTCTCTACGGAATCGCCGGACAATCGGCCTTTATCCTGGAGTCTCTGGACGGAGTGATGCTCAGTCACTCGTTTTGGCCCAACAAAGACTGGAACCTAGATGCCGAGGTTTATTACGGCGGCTGGGACTTCCTCGAGCGGAGCCGCACTACCGGTGACTTCATCGAGACCCGGGCGGAAGACGCCGTCGGCGGCTCCTTGTGGCTCAACACCCCTTGGGCCGGTGTACGCGCAGGTATCAGCGGCGTACGCTTTGATACCGACAACCTTGATGGAACCACGAGCACAAACGAACAGTGGGTTTCGTCCGTCGAAGCCGCCTGGAACCGTCTGCTGGTCAGAGGGGAGTACATGGACTATGACCTGCGCTTCTTGGGCAGCGATGTCAACTACGAGGCCTTTCACGTCCAGCTCGGGTTCCAGCTCAGCGAACAATGGCAAGTCTGGGTACAGCACCAGGAAAGCCAGCTGCAGACCAACATTCCCTTTGTGGGCAGAGTCGATGCCGATTTCATCCAGGAAGAAGCCGTAGCTGTCCGCTACAGCTTCTCTCAACAGAACGTAGTGCTACGCCTTGAATGGCATGACCAAGAGAGCGTGGCCGTTGAGAATCGAGCATTCGATTTGCTCGCCCCGGCCTACGACACGAAGTACAGCATCCTGAGCGTTTCGGTCAGCTTCTGAGTCGGCCGCGCCAGGGCGGAAGTCTGCGCACCACGCCGCGAGGATCACCAACTGGTCCTTATGCGCAAGCAACTCCGTATTTCCTGATGTTCCCCTGACTTGGCGGGCTTGATACTTCCGTTGAAATGAGAGCAACTCTGCTCTTCCAACGTCTCGACAGATCTACTTCAATGCGGCTTTGACCGTGCCTACAGAGGTCCCCCCATGAAGAACTCCGAACTCCGAGTGAATGCGGTGCACATGGCCGCGCAGCCCCAGCGCTGGTTGCCTTGCGCCAGCCGCTACCTGCTTCCCGCCATTCTGCTCTTGGCGTCAACCCTACCGGCACCGGCAGCTTGGGCTTCCGACGATGGACCGAGCCTCAGTGATCGATTTGAGATCTTCGGTTTTCTGACCCAAGGCTTCGCCAAAAGCGATGGCAATCAAGTCTTCGGAATCTCGGAAGACGGCACCACCGACTACCGCAACATCGCGCTGCAGCTCCGCTTTACGATGACGGAAGCAGATCTCATCGTGGTGCAGCTGAACCACGAAGCCGTGGGTGAGGCGCCCGGCTCCGAGTTGCAGGACGACATCGAACTCGACTGGGCCTTCTACCGCCGAACCCTGGCACCGAACACTCACGTCAAGGCCGGGCGAATGCCCATTCCACTAGGCATCTACACGGAGATCCGCGAGGTCGGAACGGTACTGCCTTTCTATCGACCACCAGAGGCACAGTATGGTTTCGCCGGTCAGTCCGCCTTCACGCTGGAGGCCGTCGACGGCGTGATGCTCAGCCGCTCCTTCTGGCCGGATCGCGACTGGAGCGTCGATGCCGAGATCTACTACGGCGGCTGGGATTTCCTCGAGCAGGACGGCACGACCGGCGTGTTCTCGGAAACCCGGGCAACCGACGCCTTCGGGGGCTACGTCTGGCTCAACACTCCCTGGCCGGGAGTCCGCTTCGGTTCAGGCGGCGTTCGCTTCGAGATCGAGGGCCTCGACGGCATCACGAGCACCAACAAAATGTGGGTATCCTCGCTCGAAGCGGCCTGGAAACGATGGCTCCTGCGCGCAGAGTTCATGGACTACCAGCTCCGCTTCCTGGGAAGCGACGTCGACTACGGAGCCTTTCACGTGCAACTCGGCTTCCAGATCAACGATGCCTGGCAACTCTGGGTCCAGCGCCAGGAGAGTTCCTTTGACACTGAGATTCCTTTTATCGGCACCATTGACAGAGACTACCTGGACGAAACGGCCATCGCTCTGCGCTACAGCTTCTCCAACCAGGATGTAGTGGTGCGCTTGGAATGGCACGATCAGGAGGCATTGCAAGTCGACAACCTGCCGATCAATATCTTCGGCAAGCCTTTCGAAACGAAGTACAGCATCCTGAGCGTTTCGGTCAGCTTCTGAGGCGACGTTACGATGGCCAAGGGCAAGGTCTACAATACCTGCCATGGCCAAACTCCCCGCATCTCTGGATTCGGCCGGTCACCTAGGGTCGCGCTGGCCCCCTCTGAGCCGGGCCTCTTCTTGCTGGGCCCTCTTGTGCTGGGCCCTCTTGTGCTGGCTGGGCACCTTTCCGCTGGGAGCAACCAGCACTCGTACCGGCATCGGAGGTTCAGCCACAGGCGGCCCTGAAGGACGCACCGCGACGACGCCACGCGTTACCGGTCACCTGGTCGACGGCCAGGGGCGTGATGTCGCCGGTGCCCACGTCTCGTTGCTACCCTGGATCTCGCCGTACGAGCAGGCGCTGCTGGAGCTGAACCAGCAGAACGACCCCGCACCGGTGGTCCGCGCCGTGAGCGGCCGCGATGGTCTCTTCGACCTGCAAGCGCCGGCAGGGGGACCGACCACCCACCTGTGGCGGCTGCGGGTGGACGCCGCGGGCTTCGTGCCACAGGAGCGACCGCTCTTGCCCTGGCTCGACGACCTCGACTTACCAACGCTGCGCCTGGAACCCGCCGTCCCGCGGCGTGTGCAGCTGCGTGGCAGCGACGGGCGAGCCCTACGCGGTGCACGCATCGTGCTGCAGAGCCAGGAGGTTCGGCAGGCCTGGACGCGGGCGGTACGCAGCGGCTGGACCGGGCGCGGCGGGCGCCTGCGACTGGACGCAGGCTTGGGCGAATCTCTGCACTTGGCGGCCTGGGCCAAGGGCTTTCAGGAGACGGTTCTCACCTACAATGGCGAGACAGGACATATCAACGGTCGCCTGCAGCCGGCCGTACCACGTGGCCTGCGCGTGCTCGACCCGACAGGCAGCCCAGCCGCCGCGGTCGTCGTACGTATCGGAAGCGGCGAATGGCCGACAGGTATCACGGATGCACGCGGCTACCTGCGCCTATTCATTGCTATCGATGGCGAAACTCCTGTGCTGGTCGAAGACGCCCACGGTCGCAGGGCACGCGGTCTGCTGCAGCCGGCGCCGGACAAAGCAGGCATCGAGACGCCGCATACCCTGACCCTCGAAGCACCCTGGGTCGTCTCGGGCCGCGTTCTGGACGCGCGAGGAGTCCCGATCGCTGGCGCGTTGGTGTGGTCGGCGGCCTTGCCGGCATTCAGCACTCGCAGTGGCGGCAAGGGCGATTTCCAGCTACCAGTACCGCGACGCCCTGGCAACGTCACCACGGTGTTCGCCGCCGCCACAGGCTTCCGCCCCCGGCGCGACCAGGTCCAACATGCCCCCGCGGCGGACGGAGCGCCTCGAGACCCACCGCTGGAGCTGCGCCTGCACCCCAGCCGCTCGGCCGAAGGCGTGGTGGTCGACGCCGACGGCACTGGCATCGCCAACGCCAGCGTCTATGCGCTTCGCACCGTCGGTAACCTGGACCAGCAGGCAACGCGCAGCCTCGACGGCGGCATCTTCCGGCTCACCGGACTGCATGCCGAAGGTAGCTACGACATCGTCGCGCAGGCTCCCGGCTACGCACGTGCTCTCGCCGTGTTGCCTTCCCCACGTGCCCAGGCTAGGCAACCAACGCTAAGGCTGGTGCTGCGGCGCGGCTTGCGGGCGGTCGGTACAGTCGCCGACACGGACGGTCTGCCGATCCCGGACGCCGAGGTCCGGTTGCGGCCGAACAGCGGTACCCCGGCTGTCCCGAGCTGGGGGCAGGGACGCGCTGGCTCGGCGTACCGGGCCTCGACGGGTGAGCAAGGTGCTTATCAATTCCAGCACCTGAACCCCGGCCGCTACAACTTGGAGGCCGACGCCCCCGGCTACGCACCGACGCGCGTGCGCGGCATCGAGATCCCCGAAGGTCAGGAGGTCAACGACCTCGGCACCATTCTGCTCGAACCCGGTGTGACGCTCTTCGGCCGCATCGTCGATATCGACGAGCAACCGCTGGCCGGCGTCAGCATCAAGGCCCACGCCGCGTCGAGCTTTCGGGCCAAGGACCAGCGGGGCAACTTCCTGACCGACGAAGATGGCCGCTTCCGCTTCGACGACCTGCGAGCCGGCGAGCGCCTGGATCTGCAGATCGAGCGCAACGGCTACCTCGACGAGACCGTGCACGGGGTCGAAGTGCCACTCGACGCCACCCTCGAGGTCACGCTGCGGCGTTCGCGCTACCTCACCGGCCGTCTGCTCAGCACCGACGGACAGCCGATGCCGGACGCCACCGTCCTGCTGGCACCGCTCGAGGGCACCTTTATCGTCGGTCGCCAGCCAATCGGCGTCGCGACGCGGCACGGGACGGCGGACGAGGAGACAGGCCTCTTCGAGGTCTCCGATCTGCTACCCGGACGCTATCAGCTGCGCGCCAGTGCACCCGGCTACCTGGAGCGCGAGCAGGACGTCGAGATCCCTGCCGAGGGCACCGCCGAGCACCTGGAGCTGCGGCTGGACCGGGGCGCCACCCTCACCGGTACCGTGCGCAACGCCGACGGTCTGTCCCTCCCCGGCATTCTCGTGCAGCGACTGGGTGACGGCGGTCCGCCCTCGCCATTCGACAACGACGCACGCCAGCGCTCCGGCGAGGACGGCAGCTACAAACTGACTGGCCTGGCCGCCGGCCGTCACGAGGTCGAGGCCAGGCACGGTAACTTCCTGCGCAGCGTGCACGAGGTCGAACTCTCGCCCGGCGGCGTGCACCACCTCGACTTCGAGTTGCGCGCCGGTGCGTCCCTGTCCGGCGAGGTGACCGACGAAGCCGGTACCGCGATCTCCGGCGCTCACCTGCTGATCTCCGGTGCCAGCAACTACAAGGTGGTCTACAGCGACGCCGAAGGACGCTTCCAGGTGTCCGGCCTGGGCGAAGGCGACTTCAGGGTCCGCGGCAGCCATCCCGACTATGCCACCACGGAACTGCCACAGCCGGTCCAGCTGCGCGGCGCCTCGGTCGACGGCATCACCCTGGTGCTGCAGCGCGGCGGCAGTGTGCGCGGCCAGGTGCTGGGCCTCGGCTTCGATGAGTTGGCAGACACCAACGTCTGGGCCACCGGCCCAGGCGGCACCATCGCCGGCTCGATGGATTTCGAGGGTCAGTACCGCATCGAGGCCCTGTCCGCCGGGGCATGGACGGTGATGGCGTCGGTGGCCGGAGATCAGCGCTACGCGTCGGCGCGTATCGAGCTGGTGACAGGCGAGGAGGGCTACGTCGACATCGAGTTCAAGGCCGGCTTCGTGGTCAGCGGACGTGTGATGCACAGGGCTCAGCCGGTCACCGGCGCTCCGATCCGTCTGTTCAGTGACGACGATGTCTTCTCCGGTGGCACCGCGGTGACCGACTACCAAGGGCGCTTCGCCGTCGACCATGTCGAGCCCGGTGTCTACCAGCTGCGCGTGCTGCACACCGGCGAGGGCTTGAATTACTCGGAAGGTATCGACGTCTTTGGAGATCTCGACCTGGAGATCGAGGTCCCCGACCAGAAGCTACGCGGACGCGTCGTCGACGCTACCGATGGACGCCCGATCGACCGCGCGCTGCTGCGGCTGAGCCAGATCGGTGGCCGCCCGAGCAATGTCTTTCCGAGTGCCTACAGCGGCCCGGACGGCAGCTTCGAGATCAGCGGACTGAGTGCCGGCGACTGGCGCTTGCAGGCGGACCGGGACGGCTATGCCAGCGCTTCCGTCGACGTAGAGATCGGCCCCGGCTTCGACACGGAAGGCCTGGAGCTGCGCCTCGGTCCCGCTAGCGGCCTGACACTGCGCATCCTGCTGCCTACCGGCCGGCCGGCGGACTATGCCGCCGTCGCGCTGCTCGACGCCCAGGGCAGACCCGTGAGTGCTGAGGCCCGCAACACAGGGGAGAACGGACGCTTCCACCTCGAGCGCGCACCGGCCGGCACCTGGACTGTCGTGGTCACCAGCTACGGCATCTCGACGGTGGTCACCGCCACGGCCCCAGGACCGGTCGTGCCGGTAGACCTGCCGGCAGCCGGCAGTCTAGAACTACGCGTCCCGTCGCTCGAGGACAGCCAGGCTCTGCTGCGCCTGCGCGGCGCTGATGGCCAGCCGTTCCGCACCGCCTCCGCCAGCGGCGTGCGCGACCACTGGCTGCTGCGCCAGGGACGCCTGAACCTCAACGGAGTTCCGGCCGGCACCTGGATGCTGGAGATCTCCACTGCCGACGGCACCACCCGCACGCACACCGTGCAGTTGAGGGCTGGTGAGCGACAGAGCGTCGAACTGCCTTGACGCCCGAACGGACGATTCTCAGGATGCCACTGCGCCACCGCCTCTCCACCCTCCTGCTCTTCATGGTGCACCTGCTGGCCACCAGCGGAGCCGGCTGGGCTGAAGCGCCGATCATCTCCGGCCGCGTGCTGGACGCCAGCGGACAGCCACTGGCTGGCGTGACCGTCACGCTGCTGCCGGTACCCGGGCTCTACGAGCAGAGCTTCCTCGAAGCGCAGCGCCACACCCGTCCACCAGCCGCGGCGGTGAGCGAAACGGATCTAGACGGAGGCTTCCAGCTGCGGGCGCCGGACGTTGGGATGTGGCGCCTCGAAGTCGGGGGCCGCGGCCGAGAAGTGCGCACCTGGCCGCTGTACCCACTCACCGGCGACGTGCGGTTGCCGCCCGCTCACCTGCGCCCGGTGCAGTCCCTGGAAGTCCAGCTGCTGAACAACGAGGGTGTGCGCCCCCTCGACGGCCTCGTACTCGTCTCGCCGCTCGGCAAGGACGCCCGTGCCTGGCTGCCGGCTCCCAACGGCGGCTGG
Source organism: uncultured bacterium (assembly GCA_965368975.1). Classification (GTDB taxonomy): domain Bacteria; phylum Acidobacteriota; class Thermoanaerobaculia; order Multivoradales; family JAHZIX01; genus CBDUPA01. Next base: position 32,181 of record CBDUPA010000021.1, read on the forward strand.
CCCGACGTCGACGGACGCATCCTGCTCAACGTCGATCGTGATCGCTCCTTGCAGCTCCTCGCCTGGGCACCGGGGCACCAGGAAGTCGAAACCCGCCTCGAAGCTGGCACGAGCTTCCATCTACAGCGGCTGTCGACCGCGCGCCGCGTGCTGCTCGAAGTGCAACAGGCCGCGCCGCCGGATACTGGGCCGGACACCACGGCAACCGCCACCACGGTAGCAAGCACCAGCGCGGCAACGGACACCAGCGCAAGTGCCCTTGCAGCCTCGTCGGTCGCTGTGCGAGCCGGCAAGACCAGCTGGTTTGTCGGCCACACCAACCTCGGTGGCCAGCTCCGTGCCGCCGCGGCCCCCGACCACCGAGCGCCCCTGTGGCTCCAAGCCGAGGATGGCTCCGCACTCTCGATCCGGCTCCCTGTCGTCGACCCCCATCGTTCTGCACAGGCCGTGCCCCTCCAACTGCAGCCTCCGTGGCGCGTCCGCGGCCGAACCATTGATGCCAGCAGCAGCACTCCCGTGGCCGGGGCCTGGATCTGGTTCGAAGACGACCCCGGAGCCGCGGTGCAGAGCGGAACGGACGGCAGCTTCGAACTGGTGATCCCGTCCACCGACCAGGCCACACGCCGCGTGCGAGTTGGCGCCGACGGCTACACACCGGGGATCGAGGACTTGCGTCAGGCACCGACAGACTGGACCTTGAGCCTGCAGCGCAGCCTGACGTTCGGTGGTCGCGTGGTCGACGCTGGCGGCCAGCCGGTCGCAGGGGTTGACGTCTACGCCGTCGACCCTCAGCACCAGGCGCCGCTGACCTACGCCGAGAGCGGCGTCGACGGCCGCTTTGCACTTTCCAACCTGGCTGCCAGTACTCGCTACCGTCTCCACGCCAGCCACCGCGAGCACAGCGCCGTCCAGACCGAGTCCAACACCGGCACTTGGCCACGCGACCTGGTACTGCAGCTCGGACCAGTACGACAGCTGGTCGGTCGTACCCTCGACGCCGCGGGCAACCCGCTCGGCGGGGTCGAGGTCACGCTCTTCACGCTGCAACCGCGCCTCGTCGGCAGCGATGTCTTCCACGGCGAGTCCGACGCCGACGGCCGCTTCGGGCTGACCAGCATCCCGGACGGCGAATACCATCTGCGAGCCCAATTACCCGGCTACCTGCCGGCGCAGCGTGAAGGTCTGCACCTGGCGGCAAACAGCGACCCAGAATCCGGCCGCCGCGACGTCGGCACCCTGGTCCTGCACCCCGCCACCAACCTGTTCGGCCAGATCACCCGCGAGGGCAACAGTCCCGTGCCGGAGGTCGAGATCCTGGTGGTCGACGACGAGACCGGACGTGAACTCGCCAAGGGCCGCTCCGACACCGGCGGCGGATACGAGATCCTGAGCTTGCCGACCGGCCGCCTGGTCACCGTCGAGCTGGTGTGCGACGGCTTCCTCCCCGCTCGCTTCACCGGAATTCCCTTGCCCCACGATGGCGCCCTCGACCTGCAGCTGATTCCCGAGAGTCGACTCAGCGGCTCCGTCATCGACCACCGAGGCCAGGCCCTCCCCGGCGCCTCCGTGCGTCTGCTACCCGCGAACACCGAGACGCCAGCCGCTCGGCTGCGCCGCGGCTACTTCCAGCGCCCGCGAGAGCAGACCTCGAATGCCGAGGGCAACTTCCGCTTCGTCAACCTGCTTCCGGGCTCCTACCGGTTGCAGGTACGCCTGCGCGGTTACAAGCCCTTCGAGGGCAACGTGGTACTAGCACCCGGCGTACACCGCGAGGACGTGCGCCTACCCTTGGAAACCGGTGCCGTGCTCGAGGGCCGGGTCCTCTCAGCAGACGGTCAGCCGATCGAATCGGCGGAACTGCAAGTCGTCCCCGGCCGCGCGGACCTCGTAGCCGCCGCGAACTCCTTGGTCACCTACAGCGGCCCCGGCGGCATCTATCGCTTCGACGAGTTGCCCATCAACCGCGTCGCCGTCACAGTGCAGCATCCAGAGCACCCGCCCCTGACCGAGATCATCGAACTAGCCGGTGAGGCCCAGACCCACGATTTCGTCATGGGCGAGGTGCTGCACATCAGCGGCACCGTGCTGCTGCCCGACGGTAGCCCAGCCATCGGCGCCAACGTCCTGGCCGCCAATCGACGGCTCGAACGGGCAGCGACCTCCGGAAGTCCAGACGGCCGTTTCCGCGTCGACGCGCTGGGTGCAGGCACCTACGAACTCGTCGCTTCCCTGCCCGGCTACCCGCTGGCACGCCTGGAGGATCCCGTGGAACTGCTCGGCAACTCGGAGGAGGGTGTGCTACTGCGCCTCAGCGCCAGCACGCGGGTGAGCGGACGCATCTTCGGCCTGCAGCCGGAAGAACTGTCCGCTCTGCGCATCCATGCCAGCTCCGGCGTCCTCCATGCCGAAGGTCGTTTGGGTGCGGACGGCAACTACGAGATCGAAGACCTGACCACCGGTACCTGGCGTATCGAAGCGTGGCAGATGGAAGACGGCCGGCGCGTCCACGAAGACCTTGACCTCTTCGAGGGCGACGACAAGACCCTCGACTTGACCTTCCCCGCAGCCTACAGCATCTCCGGACGCGTGCTCTACCGCGGAGAACCAGTGCCCGCGGCCCTGGTCGGCGTGCTCGGCTCCGAGACGCGTACCGAGACCGACTACCTGGGCCAGTTCCACCTGCCCAAGGTGCCGGAAGGCGAGCGTGCACTGACCGTCTTTGCACCCGCACGGGGTCTCGAGCACCGAGAAGAACTTCAGGTCGACCGCGACCTCCAGGTGCAGGTAGTTCTGGCTTCGCAGCAGGTCATCGGCCAGGTTCTCGACGCCACCACGGGTGAACCGCTCCGCGGTTTCCCGGTCTACCTGCAGTGGAACGGCGACCCGTCGTCACCGTGGAACGAGGTACGACCCAGCGCCACGACCAACGCCGCCGGCAACTTCCGGATCACCGGTGTACCTCCTGGCTCCTGGGGCGTCGTCGGCTGGCATCCAGCGTATCTGCCGGAGGTGCTGCAGATCGAAGTACGGCGAGGCAACGATGTTTCGGGTTTGACGCTCCAGATGCGCCAACCTGCACAGCGCTGACGGTCGCCCTTGGAAGAGCACCCCTATGTAGTCTGGAGTGGTCCCGGCCTCGGAATTACTTGACCAGAAATCATATCTATTCTAGTCTCATTTCATGGACATGAAAGATCGACCCTATGATCTGACCCCACCCAAGGCCAACCTGGTGAGCGACGCGCGCTCTGGTTCTTCCTCCGGCGTTCGTCCAGCTGCTCCGACCTGGAAGGAAGACACGAGCTGGCAGGAAAACACCGCCTGGAAGGTCGGGCAGGCCAAGCAGCACTTGCCGGAACTGCTGCGCCGTGTCGAGGAGGAACCCCAAGTGATCTGTAAACGAACCACTCCTGTTGCCGCCGTCGTGCGCTATGACGACTTCCTGGAGTTCCAAACCTGGAAGCAGAAGCACCAGAAGCGCCCCCTGGCCGCGATCATTGAGGGCCTGACCGCCGCTTGCGCCGAAGCGGACTTCACGCTGGAAATCCCCGAGCGCCGCAACCGACTGACACCCTTCGACGAGCTATGAGCTTCCTTTGTGACACCAACGTGGTCAGTGAGCTGGCCAAGCCACGACCGCATGCCGGCGTGGTGCGCTGGATGCAGGACTTGCCCGTCCTTTTCCTGAGCGCCATCAGCGTCGAAGAAATGAGCTACGGCCTGCAGCGACTGCCCGCAGGTAACTCGAGCCAGCGCATCCGCGTCTGGCTCGAACAGCTCCTCGACGCCGCCGAGATCCTCCCGATCACCGCCGACATCGCCCGCCGTGCCGGTCACCTACGCGGCCGCTTCGCCGCCCAAGGCCAGACCCGCAGTCAAGCCGACCTGCTGATCGCCGCCACCGCCCAACTCGGCTCGATGACCGTCGTAACCCGCAACACTCGGGACTTCGAAGGCTGTCAGGTGCCGGTGTTCGATCCCTTCGACTGACTCACGAACCCGTTCAAGTCAAAACTGGCTCAGCGGCTCCGCATTCCGACCACATAGACACCGGCAGCAGCCAAATCCTCGTGCGCCCGCAGTTCCCTCGACTGCTGCTGATGCCGGTAGCGGTAGCCCAGACTCGGTAGGCGATCTCCGGCCAGCTGCAAGTAGACGGGCTCCGCAGTGTCTTCCAGCGCTGCGGCCAGCAAGTGCAGGCCATCGTATAAGTCCTGAGTGTCTTCGAGGGCTTGTGCATCCGGCAGCAACTCCCGTAAAAGAACGGTGCCATCCCCCGGTACCGAATCGGACGTCTTGCCGAGATGAGAGCGCTCGACGGCTTCCCACAGTGAGTCAGGGTCGCGGGTGAAATCCTGCACCAGCTCCAGATGGCCGCGGAAGGCCAAGACAGCGATCCGCTCGTCCTCTTTGAGGCCACCGATCATGCCCAGCCAGCGATCGCGCTGGCGCTGGAAGGCTCGAATGCGCTCCTCGCTGACGGGACCGTCTTGGACGACCAAGACGATCACGTGTTTGGCTTCCGGAATCCCGTCGGCACGCACCGGTACATCCTCGGTATCCTGATCTGCGCTCACCACCGACGCCAGGGCCAAACCGAGCCCCAGACCAAAACACACCAGTGCATGACGCGCGAGGCGGCGAAAACGAGGTCCGAGGTGCTTGTGCATGTTCGATTCCCTTTCGTACCGCCTCGAAAACGTCGCGGCGGCGGTTACAGGCGCCAGCGGAGGGTGGTGAGGAACTCATCGAGTTCGAACTCTCCACCTTTAGGGGTGATCGTGGTGACATCCGCATACTCGACGGTGATGTCGATACCTTCGATGACTGTCAAGCGCAGGCCGTAGTCCAGCTTCTCCCAGTCCCAGCGAAGGACTATCGCCGGATTGGGACGGTTCGATATGGCTGTGCCGATCGGGCCGACATCCATCTCCGAGTAGCGCAGCGTTGGCGCCAAGAACGGAAACAGCTGGCGGCCAGCCAGAGACCACCGTAGCGGGAACTCGAATCGGTAGCTCAGCTCAACTTCCCAGCCGTCACGTTCGATGCCAGCGACTTCCTGATCAGCATACTGACCGAAGAAAGTCAGCTGGTCCCAGTACAACCAGAGATTGACCCCGGTTTCTTCCTTCTCATCGCTAGTGAGCAGGAATGAGAACGGAATCCCGGTGTCATCCAATTCCGGACCATCGAGCAGATCGAGGTCACCGCCGTAGAAGGTCCCCTTCAAGGGCACCGTCTCGGCAAGATTTCGCTCGTAGTGCCACAGCAGGAAATCTCCCGTACGGCGGCCATCGGAGCTACCGAACCTCACTCCCAGCCCGTAGCCGACTTCCAGATCGCCATCGACATCGAGGTTCTCGACTTCGGCATCGTAGAGAAAGTGAAAGCCCGAACCCAAGGCATCTTCCGTCTCATCTTCAAGACCATTGTCACCGGCAAGAGCGTTGACATCACGGAAAAACAGCGGGTTTCCCTGCGTCAGCGAGACCTTGGCGTAGAGGTACCGGCCCAGGTCGGCACCCACTTCGAGCCCCGTGTCCTCGAGCCGATTGAACGCCGTGGAGATTAGGCCATAGCTCTCCAGATGGCGATCATCCTGACGTTCGAAGTGAGCGAACTTGCCGATCTTCACGTAGTAGCCAGGACGCTCTGGAATCACCGCCGGTTCCGTCTCCCGCCCAAAGCGTAGCCATAGCTCATCGACATCGACCTCACGGTCACCAGAGGTCGGATTGCGCTCGTAAAGGTCGATGACGTCCACCTTGGCATGAGCCGTCACCGTGTCGGCCCACTCCGCGGTGAACAACAAGGAGAGCAACGAAACCTCGAAACTACTGCCTGGGTCGACGGTCTCGATGGGTAGCGCTCTACCAGCTAGATCCGAGGGGGCGTCGCTGGGAAAGACAAAGGCGGCCGACTCGGCCTCGCTATCCCGGAAGTGTGTTTTCGCTTCCACCCCCCAGGTCAGCCGCACCTCCGAGGCTCCCTCGGCCGAAGCACCCTCACCCTCTTGGAAGTACTCCGGCTCCTGCGCGACGGCGGCCAATACCGTCAGCGCCATGACCACGACGCTTACAATCCAACTGCGCATGCAGATCATCATTGAATCCTCTCTCTCCGTACCGTTTCCCGAGCGCTCGGACCTATCTGACCAGTGGATCCGCTCAGCGCCCGGTGAGCACGAACTGCAGCGCCCGATCCGGGTTGCTCCACTGTCCACGCTCCAGCCGGCCAACTTCCTTGCCGCGCACGTAGACAATACCGGTCGGAACTCCGGTGATACCGTTCTTCTTGGCTTCCGGCTCGTCCGTGAAGCCCTGCGGCAAGCCGTAATAGTCAATGTCGATGTTGGGGTTGTTCAGCTCGTCCTCTACCTTCAGCAGGCGCGGCACGAAGCGTTTGCAGAAGTCGCACCAAGAGCCGAAGTACACGACCACGCGTACCTCGTAGTCGAAGCTCTCCAGCACCGGCAACGCCGACGGATCTGGCGTGTAGTCTTCAGCCGTGCGGCCGTAGGCCGGGTTGTACGACAGCAGATCCGAACGCTCCTGCAGACCCAGCAAGGGCGGCTTCTCGCGCAGCAGCACGGTACGGCCACCAGCGGTGAAAGTGATGCCCCCCTCACCAAAGTCGAAGGCCCCGACCGGGATCAACTGTGCTTCGGCAAGCACGTCGATCGAGCCCGTGGGACGCACGGCCAAGTTCATGAAGCTGACCGACGACACGCTGCCCGTGCGCGGACTGACGATCATCGGTGCTTCGAGACTGGGGGACTGCACCATGAGGGCACCCGCGGAACGTGAGCTGAAGACCTTGGCCGCCGAGTCGGCCTGGCCGTCGATCAACACGTCGAAGTCACCGATCGGCACGAAGTCGCGCAGCACCGGGTCGGCTTCCCCCTGGGCGAGGACCGGGGAAGCACTCGACAGAGCGACGGCCAGAGCAAGGGCGGCCAAGCCGAGAAGAGCGGCAGCAGAGAGAGAGAGAAGGGAGGCGGAAACGGAACGAGGAGTCATGGCATCTCCTATCGATGAGATGGTTCGGTTCAGCTGGAGGGATTAGCCCTGAGGAACCGGCGTGCCGGATTCCGAGGCCAGATGGTCCAAGGGTGGCAGGCCAGACCAGGTCTTGACGACGCGGCCGTCCTCGACCAGGAAAGATCTCGGCAGGCGCCGGTACAGCGGTGTCAACAACGCGGACGGCGCTTCGCGAATTTCGAACGCGGGTCCCCAGCTCCAGAAGAAGGTGCGCTTCTGTTCGGGCGTCGCGGCCGAGACCACCCAAGGGTGTGGCGGCGCTGGGTCCTGCACTTCTTGCAGCAAGGCGTAGTCGTTGAGCGCCTCGACGCCGGCCTCGAAGGCCGGATCCTCGAGCTCGGCCAGGATCACCACGTGTCGGCCGGACGCCAGTTCCGGGACGACCAGGTCGAAGCAGATCTCTTCACCTTCGCTGCCGGCACAGATGGAGGCGGTCTCGACCCCGGGCTTGAGACGGGTGGCGAGATCGTCGAGTGGCAGGTCGGGAGCTTTCCAGGCGAGCAGCAGCACCGCGACGGTCAGCACGGCGACCGCAACGGTCCGCGGCGATTGCCAGCGCTGCGAGCCCCAGCGCCAGGCGAGACAGGCGAGTAGGAAGGGCGGCAGCAAGAGCAGCAAGTCTTGCCAGAAAGCCTCGGCCGGCGTGCGCTGCACCAGAGCACCGAAGCAGCCGCACTCGGCGTCATCTTCGAGCAGCCCTTGGGTCCAGCGCCAGTAGTTGCGACCGTTCAGATAGAGAAAGAAGGCCACCAGCAGTCCCGACGGCCACAGCACCCAGGGCCGGCGCAAGCCGAGCACCAGGGCGGCCCCCAGGGCGACTTCGAGCGCAAGCGCGATCATCGCCACGGTCGGCGCCGAAAGCAGGAAGTCCAGACCCTCGCGCGCGATCTGCTCGCTGAAGGCTACCGGATGGATCGCCTTGGCCCAGGCCGCGACGAGCAGTACCAGGCCGAGGATCAGCCCTCCTAGGTAGCCCAGCCATCCCAACCAACGCGGCGTCTCGCGCGGTGGCGGCGTGTCTGGAACTTGGGTGGAGTCGGGAGTCGTGGCAGCGTCCTTCATTGCACGCGCATCCTAGCAGCTTGCGAAGCCCCAGGCACCCAGCCCCAGTAGCACTGGCAGAGCGCAACACCAAGAGCACGACGATAGAATCGAGCGCAAGGAGAAACCCGAGATGACATCGCGCAAGCAGAAGACCCTGATCGCCCTGGCCGTCCTGGGCCTCACCCTGCAATTCGTCCCCTACGGCCATGGCCGCGACAACCCGCCGGTGACGCAAGAGCCCCCTTGGGACTCGCCACGCACGCGTGAGCTGGCTGTGCGCGCCTGTTTCGACTGCCACAGCAATGAGACGCGCTGGCCCTGGTACGGCTACGTCGCACCCATCTCGTGGCTGCTCGTCCACGACGTCGAGGACGGCCGGCGTCACCTCAATTTCTCCGAGTGGCAACGCCCACAGCGCCATGCACACGAGGCTGCCGAGGAGGTCGTCGAGGGCGAGATGCCGCTGTGGCAGTACGAGTTGCTGCACGGCGAAGCACGCTTGACGGAAGCTGAACGGGGAGAGTTGGTGCGCGGTCTGCAAAGGACCTTGAGCCTCCGTTCCCGACGGAGCGGCGAGTCAACAGACTGATGCCGGACGGAGGTGCCGCGACCACGGACTCGACCGGTAGCTCGATCGGCGCGCTACTGCGCTTCTTCGAGCGCTGCTACCACGCCGACAACCGCGAGACCTCGCTGCTCGACATCTTCGCGCGCCGCGTCGAGTTCCGGCAGTTTCTGGCCGGCACCCAGGATCTGCTGCAAGGCGACTATCCGCAGATGCCGGTGGCGGCGAACCCGGAGCACATCACCGCGATTGGACAGATCGCCCGCTACCAGCGCACCGAGAAAGCGTTGCTCCTGGCAGCGGTACTGGTCATCGGACGGTGCACCGACGAAGAGGGCAAGGCACACCGTCTGTGCGCTCCCGTGTTCCTCTTGCCGGCGCACATCGAGAGCAACGAGTACGCGCCCATGCTGCGGGTCGAGCTGGAGCGCTCACGCGTCAACTATCCACTGTTGCAAGCTCTCGGCGACCAGCACGATCTCGACGCCGAGCAGGTCCAGGATCTGGCAGAAGAGCTGCCCGCACCGCCTTGGCACCTGGGTCATCTCAGCCGCATCGCCGACCTCCTGGAGACGAGCTTTCTCGGTCTCGACGCTAGCGGCTTGCGGCTCTTCCCACGGCAAGAAGACGAGAAGAACATCGAGCGCTGGCGCCGCAGCAAAGCCTTGCGGGCCATCGTCGCGACACCGCTGGTGTTGCTCCCTCGCTCGCCGGATACCCGCGGCGTGCTCACCGAGTTGCATCGGCTCAGCAGCACTGGCGATGGCGGCGGCCCGACACCGGAGCTCTCCGCTCCGCTGCGCCTGCTGCTGCGCGACGAGACCGCCGGCGCGGCATCGCGACCGCCCTCAGCCTCTTCCCACGAAGCTGCTTTTGAAGAGCACGTCCCGGCCCTGCTCAGCGACGCGCAACACCGCGTCCTCGTCAACTCCGTCCGGCAACCGCTGAGCGTCGTCATCGGCCCGCCGGGGACGGGGAAGTCTTTCACCATCGCCGCCATCGCGCTGGAAGCCGTCTACCGTGGCGAGTCGGTGTTGGTGGCGGCCCAGCGCGACCAAGCCGTGGACGTCGTCGCCGACAAGATCGAGCAACTCGGCGGACCTCACGAACTGATCCTGCGCACCGGCCGCAGCGAGTACCGACGGCAACTGCGGCAGACCTTGCGGCAGCTGCAGCGCGGTGTCCTGCCCTTTCCCCCGCTGCCACTCAACGCGCGGCAGGCCAAGGAGCGCGAACGCGACGACCTGCGCAGGCGCCTGCAGCAACGCGAACAAGAGCTGACGGGGCGCAGCGAGCGTGAGCAGCGCTGGGGTCGCTGGCAGGTCGAGGCCGAGAATGCCCCGTGGTGGCAGCGCTGGCCACGGCGCACCGCCACCTGGACGCTTGGCCAGACGCTCACCGGCCCGCTCGCAACACCGTACTGGCAGCTGATGGACGGCTACCAGCAGCTCACCGAACGTTACCTGGAAGTGACGCTCGAACTGCTGCGCGACGCCTTCGTGCAGCGACTCGAACGCCATCGACCGCTGGTGGCCCAGCTGGACAAGGTGCTGCGCACGGTCGTCGAGAGCTTGCGCCGCGAGCGCTTCGATCAGCTCGACAGCGAGACGCTCTTCCGAGTGTTTCCGATCTGGATGTGCCGCCTGGCCAACCTGAACCTGACCTTGCCGATGCACCCCGAGATGGTCGATCTGCTGATCCTCGACGAAGCCACACAATGCGACATCGCCAGCTGCCTACCCGCCTTCCAGCGCGCGCGGCGCGTCGTGGTGGTCGGCGATCCGGAACAGCTCCGGCACCTGAGCTTCCTGTCTCGGCATCGCCAGGAAGGCATCGCCCGCGAGTTGGGTCTGGAACCCAGGACCGTCGAACGCTTCGACTACGCCCGGCACAGCATCCTCGACCTCGCCGAGGATCAGCTAGATGGGCAAGCAGGGGTGTTTCTGGACGAGCACTTCCGCAGCACACCCGAGATCATCGGCTTCAGTAATCAGAATATCTACGGCGGCACACTGAAGGTGATGCGCGAGCGCCCGCCACTGAGGGAACCCGAGTCGGCACAGGCCGAGTCGACACAGGCCGAGTCGACACAGCCGGCGCTCGAACTGCGACGCGTCGAGGGCCGGCGCGAGGACAGCGGCGCCAACCCGGCCGAAGCCGAAGCCCTGGTCGAGGCCCTGCTGTCGCTGGTGCGACCCGCGGAGCCGCTCAGGGCATCGATCGGTGTCCTGTCACCGTTTCGCGCCCAGGTCGACCTGCTCAGCGAGCTGCTGAGCCGCCGGCTGACGCCCGACGAACAAGAGCGCCACGACCTCCTGGTCGGTACGCCCTACGCCTTCCAGGGCGAGGAGCGCGACGTGATGCTGCTCAGCCTGGTGGTAGACGATGCCGTGCACGCCGGCTCCCTGCGCTTCCTGGCGCGCCGGGACGTGCTCAACGTCGCGGTCACCCGCGCGCGCAATCGGCAGATCGTCTTCAGCTCGCTCACCGCGGGTGGCGCTCGGCGCCTGCCGGACTTGCTGCGCGCCTACCTGCGCTACCTGGAAGCTCCGCCCGTGCCGCCCGTCGTTGCCACCTCCTCCCCTCATGCGACCACCGGGGCATGGCGACAGGAGACCTTCTTGCACCAGGTCAGCCGCGCCTTGCACGAGCGCGGCTGGCAGGTGTGGCCAGCGCAGCCGATCGCCGGCTTCACGGTCGACTTGGTGGTGCGCCGGGGCACGACCACGCTCGGCCTCGACCTGGTTGGACACCCGGGCCGCTACGCCGGCAGCTTCGCGACCGAGCGCTATCGCCTGTTCCGGCGCGCCGGGCTGCACATCCTGCCGCTGCCCTGCTCTGCCTGGGTTCGCTCGCCCGAAGCCTGCCTCGAGGCTGTTGAGCGGGTAGGGAGACTGGCGAGCGGGTAAGATAGCCCCATGTCCAAAGGCCGCCTGCTCGTCGTCGAGGACCGCGACTCGCTGCGCAAGATGCTGTGCCATGCCCTGCAAGCTGACGGTTTCGACGCCGAAGCCGCGGCCGATGGTACGCAAGGCATGCGCCTGGTACGTGAGCGCGCCTATGACCTGGTGTTGACCGACCTGCAGCTACCCGGCGCTTCAGGCCTGGAGGTGCTGGCCGCCAGCCGGGAGGCCGATCGCATGCGGCCGGTGCTGGTACTCACCGGCTACGGCACCGTGGCACGCGCCGTCGAGGCGATGAAGCTGGGCGCTTTCGACTTCCTGGAAAAGCCGGTGGAGATCGACGATCTGCTACGCCTGATCCAGACGGCGATTGGCAGCGCCCGTGCCGGCAACGGCAGCGACGCCGTCTTCCAGCCGCCCGGCGACGCACCCGTCATTGTCGGCCGCCACCCCAGCCTGCGCGCCGCGCTGCGCCTGCTGCAACGCGTCGCCGTCACCGACAGCACCGTGCTGTTGACCGGCGAGAGCGGCACCGGCAAGGAGCTCTTCGCGCGCGCGCTGCACGCCCTGTCCAAGCGCCAGGCAGGTCCCTTCGTGGCGGTCAACTGCGCCGCCATCCCCGAATCCCTGATCGAGAATGAGCTGTTCGGCCACGAGCGCGGCGCCTTCACCGGTGCCGACCGGCGCCAGACCGGCCGCTTCGAAATGGCGGGCGGTGGCACCCTGCTACTCGACGAGGTCGGCGAGCTGCCGCTGAGCGTCCAGAGCAAGGTGCTCCGCGTGCTCGAAGACCGCCGCTACGAGCGGGTCGGCGGTAGCCAGACACTCGACGCCAACGCCCGCGTGGTCGCGGCGACCAACCGGCCGCTGCAACAGATGGTCGACAACGGCACCTTCCGCGCTGACCTCTACTTCCGTCTCGACGTCTTCCCCATCGAACTGCCCTCTCTGCGCGACCGCGCCTCGGATGTACCGTTGCTGGCGCACCACCTGCTGCACCGCCTGGCCGCGCGTCACAATCTCGACGCCCCGCAACTGACGCCGGACACCGAGGAGTGGCTGCGCGAACAACCGTGGCCAGGCAACGTGCGCGAGCTGTCCAACCTGCTGGAGCGCGCCGTCATCGTCGCCGATCGTGGCCAGTTGCGGCCCGCCGACCTGCACGCTCTGCAGCGGCGGGAATCCTCACCCGACCTCAACAGCGATGAGCTGACCGAACTGCGTCGCGCGCTGATCAAGACCGACGGCGACAAGAAGCAGGCGGCGAAGATGCTCGGCATCAGCTATAGCACGCTCCAACGTCGCATCCGCCAGCACGACCTCGAAGGCTTTCCGCGCTACCGATGACCTCCGAGACACCGCCCGCCGAGACCCAGCGCGTCTTCCGTGGCCTGCTACTGCTACTCCCGCTGCTCGGCGTCGCCGCCTGGATGCTGCTGCTCCGGCAACCCGAGATGCCTTATCTCGACGGCGGCCCCGGTCCCTGGATCACCGCGCCGCTGGCCCCGCGCGCCGAGGCCCGCATCTCCGGCACTCTGGAAGCCACTTTCGAACACACCTTCACCCTCGACGGCGCGCCCGGCCGCGCCGAACTCTTCGTGCGCCTCTTCGAAACAGGCGAGGTGCGGCTCAACGGTCAGCCCGTGGCACGATCCGAACAGCCAGCCCACTGGAAAGACATGCAGACCGCCAAAGTCGGCAACCTGCTGCTCGATGGCCCCAACGTGCTGCAGGTCGATGTCCGACGCCACGCCGGTCCCCCCCCGCTCAGCCTCGCTCTGCGCACCGGTGGCCGGCCCTTGGTGACGACCGGCGTCGACTGGACGGTGCGCTTGGTCGGTTCGACGCCAGCCCCGGTGCAACTGGCGGCCGACCGCCCGCACCGGGACCCCGCACGCATACGCCCTGGCGCTATCGACCCTGCCGCCATCCGCGTCGGCACGGCACTGGAGGCCAGCCTGCCCGCGCTCCTTCTGATGCTGCTGGTTGCCGTCGTGCTCGTCGCTGCTCCCCGTCTTCGACCTCTGGCCCAGTACCTGGCCCCTCGCAAACATCTCGAGATTTGGGGAGTGACCGGCCTGCTCACCGTGCTCTGGATCGCGCTCTACCTCAACAATGCCGGCCGCTTTCCCCTGACGATCGGCTTCGACGCCCGAGGCCACCTGGAGTACATCGACTTCCTGCTGCGCGAAGGACACCTACCCAAAGCCGGCGACGGCTGGCAGATGTACCAGCCGCCCCTCTTCTATCTACTCTGCGCACTGCCCCTGAAGCTGTTGGGCTGGACGGCGAGCGCCCCTGACTCCAGCGCGGTCTGGGTGGTGCGTGCCATTACCTTCTCCGCCGGCCTGACACAAACACTGCTGATCTACGCCGTCGCGCGCCAGCTGTGGCCCGCGCACCCCGCGCGGCAACGCCTGGCCCTGCTGCTGGCCGCCGGCCTACCGGTGCATCTCTACCTCTTCCACTACGCGAGCAACGAGACCGTCGCGACAGCCTTGTCGGCAGCCGTCGTGTGGGCAGTGGTCCGCTGGCTGCGCGATGGCAGCGACAAGAACCTGATTCTCGTCGGTCTCCTGCTCGGCCTGGCGCTGCTGGCCAAGGTCACGGCGGTGCTACTCCTTGTCGCTGTCGTCGGTATCTTGCTCGGGAGAGCGTGGCTGGTCGCGCCTTCCGGGGAAAGAGTCACGCGTGCGTCAGCCCTGCGTGCAGCAAGCCTTGTCGCGGTCGTCGCCCTGCTCGTCGGCGGCTGGCACTACGGCCGCGCGGCGCTCGAATACGGCAATCCACTGATCGGCAACTGGGAGCCAGAACTCGGCTTCGCCTGGTGGCAAGACCCCGGCTACCGGAGCCTCGCCGATCTCAGCGACTTGCCGACTCTCGGCCTCGGCACAACAATGACCGAACCCTGGTTCGCTGGCTTTGCTGGCACCGGCGCCGGTCTCACCTCGACCCTCTTCGGCGACGCCCTGGCCGGCGGCGAGGCCGAACTGCGCCTCGGTCCGCCCTGGAACCACACCTGGATGGCCGCCGGTTACGTTTTCGTGCCGCTGTGGTTGCTGCTCGCCGGCATCGGCCTGGTGAAGGTCTGCACCTTTCTCCTGGACCACGACGCCGTGCGTCACTCCCAGCGCTCCCGCAGCTTGGCTGCGGCCTGGATCTTCCTGCTCGGCACTGGCGCCCTGGTGCTCGCCGCGCTGCTCTACATGGCGCTCAAAGTACCGTCCTACGCGCAGGCCAAGGCCTTCTATGGCCAGCCTGCACTGCCCCTCTTCGTGCTCCTGGCGGCGCTAGGAGCCGAGAGCGCCTACCACTTCCTGCGGCGCCCAGCGGCACGTGCCTCGCTGGTGACCGTCCTGCTGCTCGTGTCGGGCTGGTCGTGGGCGGCCGTTTGGATCCGTCCCGACGCCCCCGCAACACAGGTGATGCGGGGCCTACAACTACTGCAAGCCACGCAGCCGGACGCTGCCGACCAGCTCTTCGAACGAGCCGCGGCGGCACGTCCCGACTGGGCCGAGCCACACCTGGGACACTACTGGGTCGCAACCGCGAGAGGTGAGACCGGCACGCCGCGGCAAGCAGCCCGCCTCGCCCTCGACGCCGCCCCGGATCATCCCGAAGCGCTGATGGCCATGGCGCGTGAGACCAGAAATACCGACCCCGCGCGCGCCGAGCGCTGGTTGCACCGCGCCATCGACCTCGACCCGACCGATCCGCGTGGCCCGGCGCTGCTCGTCGACCTGCTGCTCTCTCAACGACGCCTGCCCGACGCCATCAACGTCCTGCGTGGGCAGCTGCTCGCCACCCCCGACGATTCCGAAGTCCACCTGCGCCTGGCCGCCCTCTACCACGCCGCCGGCCGCGTCGACACCGCGCGCCGTCAGCTGCAGTGGCTGGCCGACGCCCGTCCCGACGATCCCCGTGCACGCCAAGCCCTCGACGCCCTTGCCCGCAGCCCCAACGGAGACCCCCCGTCATGACCCTCGACCCCACCCTCAACCGTCGCGACCTCCTCTCCTGCATCGCCGCCGGCATGCTCGGTTCCAGCGCCCTCACGGCGGGCACGTCCGCTGCCGCGACGACGGAAGAGACGGCTGCTCGCGGCCTGGCCCGCTTCACACAGCCGACCGTGCGCGTCATCGGCACCGTCCAGGATGGCGGCCTGCCACACGCCGGCTGTAGCTGCGAACGCTGCGACGCCGCCCGCGCCGACCCTGCACGTCGTCGCTACATCGCGTCGCTGGCGCTTATCCTGCCCGATGGTTCGGGCAAGGCACCGCAGATCTACCTGCTCGACGTCACTCCCGACATCCGCCCGCAGCTCGACGCCCTCGCCGACGTGCGCGACGACCCCGACGATCGCGTCGACCGCGCCCCCATCGACGGCGTCCTGCTCACCCACGCCCACATTGGCCACTACCTTGGCCTCGCTTTCTTCGGCTACGAAGCCATCCACACCCGCGGTCTGCCCGTCCACTGCACGCCGCGCATGGCCGACTTCCTGCGCCAGAATGCGCCGTGGAGCCAGCTCGTCGAGTTCGGCAACCTCAGCCTGCGTCCCAGCGCACCTGCCAACAGCCAGCAAGGCGCCAGCTTCCAGCTCGGCGACGTCACCGTCACCCTACTGCCCGTCCCCCACCGCGATGAATTCTCCGACACCGTCGCTATCCGCCTGCGCGGTCCCGACAAGACCCTGCTCTACGTTCCCGACACCGACGCCTGGGCCAAGTGGCCGACCCCGTTGACCGAAGCCCTCGCCGATGTCGACGTCGCGTTGCTCGACGGCACCTTCTACTCGCTCGAAGAACTGCCCGGCCGCGATGTGTCGAGCGTGCCACACCCGCTGATCACACAGAGCATGGACCTGCTCGAGCCGCTGGTGCGGGATGGCAAGAAGCAGATCCTCTTCACCCACCTCAACCACTCCAATCCCGCCCTCGACCCCGCCAGCGAGGCGTACCGTCAAATCGGGGCGCGTGGTTTCCAGGTGGCGGCGGAGGGGATGGAGTTCGCGTTGTAAGGGATCCCGCGGAACCTATTCGACCTCTGGGTAGGGGCAGGCCCATGTGCCTGCCCTGGGTGGGGGGCAGGGAATCCGGAGGCGGCCGCGCCGCAGGGCGGCCACATGGGGCCGCCCCTACACGGAGATCCCGACGGCTTCGCAACCGCGCAGTCTGGTACGCTTGTCGCCGCCAGGAGCCTGCGCTCCATCTTCACACCGCACCCCAACTGCCATCCCAATCAGACCAGGAACCACACCATGTCCGGAATCTTCAAGGCCTACGATGTACGCGGTCTCTACCCCGAGCAGCTCAACGAAAACCTCGCCCGCCAGATCGGCCTGGCCTTCCAGTTCGTCCTCGACGACGAAGACCGCGCCCTCGGTAACACCGTCGTCGTCAGCCGTGACATGCGCTCGCATAGTGAGCCTCTGAGCAAGGCTTTGATCGAAGGTCTGCGAGCCGCCGGCCTCGACGTCCTCGACATCGGCCTCGCCACCACGCCGATGAACTACTTCGCCGTCGGCCATCTCAAAGCCATCGGCGGCGTCCAGGTCACCGCGTCGCACAACCCCGCGCGCTACAACGGCCTCAAATTCAGCAAGCACGGTGCGCGCCCGGTCTCCGGCGACCATGGCATCCCACTGATGGAAGAGAAAGTCCACAGCGGCGACCTGCCCACCGCCGCCAGCGAAGGCACCCTGCGGCAAGGCGAGATCTTCGACGCCTACCAGCAGCACGTGCTCTCCTTCCTGAACCGCCCCGAAGGCGCGCGCCGCCTCAAGGTCGTCGTCGACGCCGCCAACGGGATGGGCACCATCTACCAGCCCATCCTCGAACAGCTAGGCATCGAACTGATCCCGCTCTACTTCGAACTCGACGGCAGCTTCCCCAACCACGAAGCCAACCCGCTCAAGCTCGAGAACCTGCGCGATCTGAGCAAGAAAGTCCTAGAGACCGGCGCCGACCTCGGCGTCTCCTTCGACGGCGACGCCGACCGCTCCGCCTTCGTCGACGAGAAGGGCGAGCCCATCGGCAGCGACCTGATCACCGCCCTCATCGGCGGCGAACTGCTCGACCGCGAACCCGGCAAGGCCGTCCTCTACGACCTGCGCTCCTCGCGCGCCGTCGCCGAATACATCCAGGAACACGGCGGCGAACCCGTCCGCGAGCGCGTCGGCCACAGCTTCATGAAGGCCACGATGCGCCAGAAAGACGGCATCTTCGGCGGCGAGCTCGCTGGCCACTACTACTTCCGCGACCACTACACCGCCGACTGCGCGGTCCTGGCCGTGGTCGAGATCCTGAACCTGCTGTGGCAAACCGGCAAGTCCATGTCCGAAGTCGCGGCCCCGCTCTACCGCTACTTCAAGACCGAGGAGATCAACTTCGAGGTCGAAGACAAGGACGGCAAGATCCGCGAACTGGCCGAGAAGTACAGCGACGCCGAGATCGACTACCTGGATGGCATCACCTTCGCGTATCCCACTTGGTGGGCCAATGTGCGACCGTCGAACACTGAGCCGTACCTGCGCCTGGTGCTGGAAGCGTCGACGCAGGAAGAGATGGAAGCGCGTCGAGGGGAGATCGTCGGGTTGTTGGGGGAACCGGTGTAGGTCAAGACTGAGGGAGCGGCTACAAGTACCGCTCCCCCACCACCTCGACGTCGAGCGAAAACTCGTACAGCCGCATTCCACCATACAACGCCCGCACGTTCTCGTACCCCGCCTGTCGCCAAGCCCGCGCCGCTTCCGTCGCGGCACTGCCGTCCTCGTCTATCAGCACCACCTCGACTCCCGGCGTAGGGCTCCAGTGGACGTCCCCCTTCTTGCCCTCCGGCAACGGCTCCGCACCGCGTAGCCGCGTCTCGACTTCACCGGTGCGCATGTCGAACACCTGCAGAGACGCCCCCTTCTTCGCAAAGACACAGCGCAGCTTGTGCAGCAGCGCGGCGGGGGCGATGTGGAGATCTGGGTCGAAGTCAGGGACGTCGAGGTCTCGCGGCGCGTCCACGACTTCGCTCATGGTTCGGCTAGCTACCACCCAAGTAGGGCCAGCTCAGGCTACCTGACCATCGTGCCCCGACCACACCAGGCCCGACACCAGCTTGGGCAGGAAGCGGGTAGCCTTGGCCGGGAGTAGATCGCCCTTGGAGATCGCTTCGCCGAAGTCGAGGGCGCTCATCGGCGGCAGGTAGACACCCCAGGTGAAGGTGCCGTCCGTGACCTGGTTGTAGAGCATGTCCGGGTTGGCGCGGTAAGTAGTGGTGCCGTCGAGGGCGGCTTCGGGGGGCATGCCGAGTTCGGGCAGCAGGTGGAAGTGCAGGTGCGCGACGGCGAGGCGCTCCGACGCCGGGGGGTTGCCAGCGGGCATCTTGGCGGGATCGAGCAGCCACAGCTCAGTACCTTGACCGTACACCTGGACGGCCAGGGCTGGTTGCTCCGCGTTGGCGACAGCGGCCGCGATGTCAGGGCCGCTCGACGCTTCCAGGTGACGGACTTCGCGCGCCAGCGGACGTAGCTTGTCGAGATCCTGCGCGGCGGCGAAGGCGCGGTGGATGGGGTCGATCACCATGTCTTCGTCGCGCATGCTGAACAGGACGGCCATCTTGCAGCCGGCGGCGGTGCTCTGGCCAGCGTGGCCTTCCTGCTCGGCGTAGGTGCGACCCACCTTGTAGCGATGGTGGCCGTCGGCGATGGCGGCCGTGCAGGGGCCAAGGAGTTGCTGGTATTGCTGCACGCGCGCCGGCTCATGGACGCGATAGAGACGATGGACGTTGCCGGCATCGTCGGTGTGGGCGACCAGGGGGTCACTCGCCGTGTCTTCGGAAATCATCGCCGCCATGGAGCCGGGCTCGTCGGCCAGGAACATGACCGGCTCGTAGTCGGTGCGCGTGGCCTTGAGCAGGTTCAGACGATCGGCGAAGGGCTTGTCGAGCGTCTTCTCGTGCGGCCGGATGACGCCGGAGCTTTCGGGCTCGACACCGACCAGCACGCAGATACCGACGCGCTGGCCTCCGCCCGCGAGGTCGACGACATACGGGTAGAGCGACGGTTCCTCGTCGCGCTGAACGGTCCCGTCGCCGCGCCACTGCTGGTGTAGGGCAGCACTATGCTGGTAGACATCGCCCTCGGGGCCGGGCACCGGCTTGGTGAGGTGGGCGAAATGGTGCGGCTGGGTCCGCTGCAGGCGGTCGCGCAGTTGGTCGTCGATCTGATCGAAGGGCGGTGCGGCCAGGGTCGCAGGATCGTTGCCCTGGGCGCTATAGCGAAGGCCTTGGAAGGCGTGGATGCGCATGGGATCTCCTCGGTGGGTCGAGTCAGGTAGGTCTATCTGAGGCGACGCCGTGGAGTGCTGGATGAGCGCCGCGCCCTGATTGTACTCGGGTGTCGATCCGGATTCATCCGAGCGCCAACCAGAACCCGGCCCCCGAGAGCCGGGAGCCGGGCTGTGGGAAGTGAAGCCCTTCTGAGTGCAGCGCTCGAGAGCGCCGTTCAGAAGCTTGTAGATCTTCGAAAGCTAGAAGCTGTAGGCCAGCCCCAAGCTATAGAAGCTGACTTCGCCAGACGTGTCGTAGAGGTACGGCGTGTCGTCCTGGAAGTCGAGATAGCGATACCCGCCGGTGACGGCCAGCTGCGCGGTGGCCTGATAGCGCAAGCGCAGCGCCAGCTCCAAGCGGGAGAGATCGAGATCGGAGTTGGTGTGGGTCAGGGTGAAGTCGTAACTCTGGTTGGGGTTGAGCAGAGTGCCGGGGACCTCGAAGTCGAAGGGCGCGAGGGCGGCTTCAGCCTCGGTCCACGCCAGATCCAATCCCAGTTCGAGTTCGTTCGTGGGCTGCCACTCGAGACCGGTGGCGATCACGCTGTCGTTGGTGTCGTAGTTGAGCAGAGTGCGTGCCGAGCCAGACTGGCCCGAAAGGATCGAGCCTGCTCAGCCATCGAAGATGGGGATGAACGATGGATACTTCAGCTCGGTATCGTGCCAGGCATAGGAGCCGTACCACTGCCAGGTCTCCGCCGGCGCCCACCAGAGAGTCGCAGTGAAGCTCTGGTGCGTGCGCGACCAGTCGGTGAAGTCGAGGTCTTCCGAGCCGTCGTTGTCACCGTCCCACCAGGTGTAGGAGGCGCTGAAGTTGCTCTTGCCGGTGGCGTACGTGCCCCCCAGCTTGACCTCGTCCCAGCTCTCGGCGGCCGCCGTCGTGTCCGCGACGCGCGCGTCCTGGAACTCGTAGTATTGCGCCGCAGTCGGTGCGAAGGGGCTGGGAGCAGCACTCGAGACCAGGGTCGAGAAGGCACCGTCGACCGTCGCGAAGGGATGGTCGACCTGGCCGTGGCGATAGCCCGCGGACAGGCGCAGACCTTGGCGCGGCCTGGCCCACCAGCGCAGCCCCAGGACATTCTCGGTGGTGTCGGTCTCACCGAGCGCGACCTCGTAGTGATCCCGTCGTAGATCCTCGTACTCCCAGAGCAGCCGCACTCGCCCCGCCTTGCCGGGAAGCTTGGTGGTCAAGTCGAGCTTGGAGTCGAAGATCTCGCGGTCGAGGGCCGACTGTCGCAGGTAGTCTGGATCGAAGCCGTAGACGTCACGGAAGGTACGACCAGCATGCGGCCCCGCAATGCCAGGCGGCTCGGCGATGTCGACGAAGATGTCGTCGCTGTCGATCTGCGTGTAGCGGCCACGCCAGCGCAGTTTCCAGCGCTCGTGGAAGGTGTGCACCGCGTTCACCGCATAGCCATCGTAGTGCGCCGACAACCCCGTGAGTTCGTTCTCGGTCTGCGACCAGACGCCACTGGCATCCAGGGCCAGGCCGCCGGGACGCGCGAAGCTGAGGGTCAGCTTGGCGATGTCCTTGCTGGTGTCTGGGCGCTGGTGCACCGGCTGCGGACCCTGAGCCGAGTCCCACTGCAGGCGGTTGTCGAACACCGGGACGCGCAACTCGGGTTGCAGGGCGTCGTCGAACAGAAGGTCGATATCACGCACACCTTCGCGCAGCTCGCGCCGGACATAGCTGGCGCGCAGCTGGGTGTGTTGCCAGGCATAGGAAACCTCGACACCGACGTCTTCCGTGCTCTCGTCGAGCGGCCGACTCTGACTGTAGACATGGCAGGAGTCGCAGTGCGAGATGGTGAGCGCCTGGTATTGCCCTTCGCGTTCCTGGCGACGGTAGAGCAAGGCCAGGGTGAGAGCATCCCAGTCGCGAGGTTGGAACTCGGTGCGATGCCGCAGGTCACTGTAGGTGAGCTCGTAGTCGGCAGCCGGATCCAGGTCGGTGTGATGGACGTAGCGGCCGTGATTGGTAGCCGCTTCGAGATTGGACAGTGGATCGTGACCCAAACGATGGAAGAGCTTCAGGAACTCGGTGCTCGAGCGCAGCTGACGCCCCCCCAAGTCGAACGCCAAGCGGTGCATCTGGTCGTCGTCGTCGCGCCAGTCGAGGTCGAGATCGAGAAAGCCCGCCTCCAGTGCGCTGGTGAAGCGTAGTTGCAGATCGACACCGCCATCGGTTGTCTCGTATTCACTGACCACATCGGGGGAGCCATCGACATCCGCATCCCAGACACCAACTTGCAGCTCACCTTCCTGGGTCTCCTCGGTGAAGCCCACTGCCGGCAGGACGAGCAGCATGCCCAGCAGCAAAGGGCAGAACAAGCGTTTCATGATCTTCCTCCTCGCTTACCAGGTCAGGCCGCGACCCTGGCCGGGAACCGTCTGCGACGGCAGGTCCGAACCATGGACTCGGGAGTGGCACTGAGTGCAGCTGGTGGTGAAGGCGATGTTCATGCCGCGAGGGCCAAACGGGTTCTCACGCTCAAAACCGCCGATCTCCACTTCGTCACCTTCGCCGCCGCGATAGCCGGAGTGGAAGTGTGGCTCGTGGCACTGCAGGCACAGCGCCGGTTCGTTCGCCACCAGCAGGTTGTCCGCCACTGATCCATGCGGATTGTGGCAGCTCGAGCAGTCTTCTTGCACCGGTTCGTGCTCGAAGACGAAGGGGCCTTCTTTGTCCTGGTGGCAGTCGTAGCACAGGTCGTTACTGCGCAGCGCGGTCCGTAGCTGTCCCTCGCGTGCGTTGTGCACGTCATGGCAGCTGGCGCAGTCCATCTTGCCTTCACGCAATGGATGGTGCGACGGCAGCCGGAAGCTGGCGACCACGGCGCCATGGCAATCCTGGCAACTGTCGAGTGATGCCACTCTCGTCTC
Source organism: uncultured bacterium (assembly GCA_965368975.1). GTDB lineage: Bacteria > Acidobacteriota > Thermoanaerobaculia > Multivoradales > JAHZIX01 > CBDUPA01. The sequence goes on from CBDUPA010000021.1 coordinate 54,934, forward strand.
GGCGCGGTGGACCGAGTGGCAGTCGGTGCAACCCACATCTTCAAGGGCGTGCGTCGAAGCGTGCCACTGGCCCAGCCCTTTGACCTGGTGACACGAGAGGCAGGTCTTGTCGCCCCAGGTCGTATCACCAAAGCCGCCGATGCTCTCGGGCGTCATCTCATCAATGTGCACCGAGCCCGGGCCATGGCAACCCTCGCAGCCGGTCGCACGGCCTTGCACTTCAAAGGGCTGGATGCGCGCATGAATCTGCGCCAAGCCGAGCTGCAGGTCTTCGTGACAGGTTAGGCAGGTTTCGTCGCCGACGTACTCGGCGGGTATGCCATCGAGCGAGGCGCTTCCCGCCGGGGAGAGATCGGCAGGATGACGCGCCGCGACGGTCCCGAGTAGCACCAGCGACACTGAGCAGAAGAGCAGTGTGCCTCTCACGGCGGGACCTCCTTCCCTTGCTCCGCAAGTGCGAATCGCGCTCGGGAGCGAATTCATCGTCATCCCGAATTTAGCGCGACAGCGAACTACAGGCATCCACCGAGAGGAGAGTTAGTCCGCCGTCTGATCGGAGTGGTGGACTGCCCGAAAGGGTAGCAAGAGGCGCTGCGGACTGTACCTTGCTACGTCACCGCGGTCTGCTGCCGGAACTCTCCTCTCCGCCACTCCTCGTCGATCATGACCCGCCGCAGAGCTTCGACCGCATCCCACATGTCGACGTAGCGCAGGTAGAGCGGTGCCAAGCCGAAGCGCAGGACGTCTGGAGCGCGGAAGTCGCCGATCACGCCTCGGGCGATGAGCGCTTGCACGATGGCGTATCCCTCGGGGTGGCGCAGGCAGACCTGACTGCCGCGCTGCTGGGCACCTTCAGGGCACGCCAGCTCGAGAGCGAAGTCTGCGCACCGCTCGGCAACGAGCCGCAAGAAGAGATCGCCCAACCGCATCGACTTGCGGCGCACCGCGTGCAGGTCGACGCCGTCCCAGACATCGAGAGCGGCGTCGAGAGCGGCCAGGCTGAGGATGGGGGGCGTGCCGCAGACGAAGCGCTGAATGCCGTCGGCGGGACGGTAGTCGAGGTCGAAGGCGAAGGGAGCTTCGTGGCCGAGCCAGCCACTGAGCGGTGAATGGACCCACGGCTGCAAGCGCTCGGCGACGTAGAGGAAGGCCGGAGCACCAGGCCCCCCGTTGAGATACTTGTAACCACAGCCGACGGCGAGATCGACGTTGCAGGCGTCCAGTTCGACGGGCAGTGCACCAGCGCTGTGGGCCAGGTCCCAGAGCATCAAGGCACCCGCATCGTGGACAGCCCGGGTGACGGCTTGCATGTCGTGCTGGGCCCCGGTCCTGAAGTCGACGTGGGTCAGAGCGACGACCGCGACGGCATCACCATGCTCGCGCAGGGCAGCGCTCAGACCTTCTGCGACAGGCTCGCGGCTGCACGGGGCGGCGTCGATCACCTGCACGCGGCATCGATCCTCCCCCAGAAGCCTTGCATGATGTAGAGGTCGGAAGGGAAATTGCCGCGTTCGGACAGGATGAGTGATAGGCCCCCTGGCTTGCCTGCGGCCCCCTTTGGCTTGCCAACAGCCCTCCCCGGCTTGCCAACAGCCCTCCCCGGCTTACCAACAGTAAAGTCGAGAGCAGCGGCGAGCAGTTTGAACAAATTGGCGGACGTAGAGTCCGCGACCATCACCTGGCCAGGTTTCGCCCCGACGAGCCGGGCGATCTTGTCGCCGGTACGGCGAGCCAGATCGATCCAGCCATGCTGATTCCAAGAGCGGATGAGATCGTGCCCCCACTCCTGCGTGACCACCTGCTGCAGGCGCTCGGGGACCCCGAGCGGCAGGGCGCCGAGGGAGTTGCCGTCGAGGTAGAGAACACCTTCGGGCAAGGAAAACTCGAGGCGCAGGGATGCCAGGGGATCGTCGTGGTCGAGAGCGGCGCAAGCGTCGCGGCTAGCCAGGGCAGAAGCAGGCATGGGTGATATGGTTACATACTACGAACCGTAGCAAACGGTTCCTCTGAAGCGAGTCTTGCATTGACGTCTGACGCTTTGATGTCGACTACGTCGAAGCACCCCACCAGCAGGAGGATCTCCCAGCACCGTGAGCAAGTATCTGTACGTCCAGCTGTGGCGAATGAACACCGAGTGGCTGGGCCTGTCGGAGCAAGAGCGACTGGAATTCGTCTACCAGATCGGCATCGTGATCAAGGATCTGATCAAAGAAGGCTCGGAGCTGGTGGGCTTCAGCCTCAACGATCACGACACACCGGAGCGCATCGAGTACCGCTACATGGCGGTGTGGAAGACGACGAAGGAGAACGTACAGCGCATCGACAACGCCTTCAAGGAAGCCGGCTGGAACGAGTACTTCTCTCACGTCAACGCCCGCGGTGAAGTGGTGCAGCCGCAAGAGTTCTTGCGGCACATGATCCACATCTAGCGGATACGGTGGAGGCTGACTCAGGATGACCGCCCTGCCCTTCGAGTCGATTTACCGTCACGGCCTCGTGCGCGCCGCGGTCGCGATTCCGCGGGTGCGACTCGGGGACCCGTGCGCCAATCTCGACCACACATCGGCGTTGATCGAACGCGCGGCGGCGCAGCACGCAGCGCTGGTGATGTTCCCGGAGCTGGGGTTGTCGGCGTATTCGCTGGAGGATCTCTTCCACCAGCAAGCCCTGCTCGACGCGAGCGAGCAAGCCCTACGCGATTTGTTGATGGCCAGCCGTGCGTGGCTGCCGGTGGTGGTGGTCGGTGCGCCACTGCGGCATTGGGGACGCCTCTACAACTGCGCCTTCGTGCTGCACCGTGGCCAGATGCTCGGAGTGGTCCCCAAGAGCTACCTGCCCAACTACCGAGAATTCTACGAAGGACGTCACTTCACGGCAGGGGTCCGAGCGCCCGAGGAGAACGTACGCTTGTTCGGCCAGGACGTGCCCTTTGGCAACGACCTGCTGTTCTCCGCCGTCGACCTGCCGCTGTTCTGCCTGCACACCGAAATCTGCGAGGACTTCTGGGTTCCCCTGCCGCCAAGCACCATGGCGGCGATGGCCGGAGCGACGGTGCTGTGCAACCTGTCGGCGAGCAACATTACGATCGGCAAGGCCAGCTACCGTCACACGCTGTGCGCCAGCCAGAGCGGGCGCTGCGTCGCGGCCTATCTGTACGCAGCCGCGGGTGCCGGCGAATCGACCACCGACCTGGCCTGGGACGGGCACGCCATGATCTACGAGAACGGTGAGCTGTTGGCGGAGTCGGAGCGATTTGGACACGAAGAACAGTTGATCTACGCCGATCTCGACCTGGAGCGCCTCGAGCAGGATCGCCTGCGCCTGACCAGTTTCCACGACTGCGCCGTCGAGCACGCCGAGGCGGTCAAAAAGCTACGCCGCATCGACTTCGGCTTCGGCCAGCTGCCGACCGACGCCCGTGGCCTGCGGCGTCCGCAGGAGCGCTTCCCGTATGTGCCCAAGGACACCGCCGAACGCGACGCGCGCTGCTACGAGGCGTACAACATCCAGGTCCATGGCCTGATACAGCGCTTGCGCGCCACCGGTATCAACAAGCTGGTGATCGGTGTCTCGGGTGGCCTGGACTCGACGCAGGCACTACTCGTGGCGGTGCGCGCCATGGACCAGCTCGGTCTACCACGGCGGAACGTGCTGGCCTACACCATGCCGGGCTTCGCCACCTCGGACCGCACCTACGACAACGCCTGGGCGCTGATGCGAGCACTCGGTGTAAGCGGCGAGGAGGTCGACATCCGCCCGTCGTGCCGCCAGATGCTCGAAGACATCGACCATCCGTTCAGCGATGGCGAGCCGGTCTACGACGTCACCTTCGAGAACGTCCAAGCCGGCGAGCGCACGTCGCACCTGTTCCGCCTGGCCAACCACCACGGCGCGCTGGTGCTGGGCACGGGTGACCTGTCCGAGCTGGCACTGGGCTGGAACACCTACGGCGTCGGCGATCAGATGAGCCACTACAACGTCAACGCATCGGTGCCCAAGACGTTGATCCAGTTTCTGATCCGCTGGCTGATCGCGCGCGGCGATTATGGCAACGAGACCAACGTCGTGCTGCAATCGATCCTCGACACCGAGATCTCTCCCGAGCTGGTACCCACCAGCGACAACGACAAAGCCCAGCAACCCGCCCAGAGCACGCAAGAGGTCATCGGCCCCTACGAGCTGCAGGACTTTCACCTCTACTTCGTCAGCCGCTACGGCTTCCGTCCCAGCAAGGTCGCCTTCCTCGCCCACCACGCCTGGGGCGACCGCGATCAAGGCGCCTGGCCGCGCGAATTGCCGGACGACGAACGCCGAGAGTACGACCTGGCGTCGATCAAGAAGTGGCTGCGCATCTTCCTCGACCGCTTCTTCCGCACCAGCCAGTTCAAGCGGTCGGCGATGCCCAATGGACCCAAGGTGGGCTCCGGCGGCTCACTCTCCCCGCGCGGTGACTGGCGCGCACCCAGCGATGGGAACTCCGTGGTGTGGCTGGAAGAGTTGGAGAAGAACGTGCCCTGAACGCACTATTCAGTCGAGAGGGGCGATCTTTCCCGGAGCTTCCAAATTCTCGGCGTGGTGCCAGGCGTCGAGAAGATCGCGTTGGTGCAGCGAGGCCCACTCCGAGACCAGGCCCATCGCCCGCGGCGGCAACTTGCCGGCCAAGACCGCCAGCGAATGAATCTCGATCAGCACCTCGTGCTTGCCGTAGAACGCATGAAAGTGCGGCGGAGCATGGTCACCGAAGTACATGCGGATGACGATGCCGTAGAAACGGCACAGTTCAGGCATGGATGGCTGGCGGTAGACCACATTCGAACAGCACATCCGGCTGCATGCGAGTCAGCTGCAAGTAGAGGCTGTCCGCGCACAACTCGACATCGTCTGTCCAGGCGATAGAACCATGATCGCTGACATGAACTTGTTCGAAGCAGGAGCGATCGTCCCAGATGCTGAAGACACCCTTCCCGGCGAAGGAACTGAGATCGACTTCTCCCACGATATCGTCCGCGTACCGCAACCAAATACGGTAGCCGTCGCGAGCCTCGACTTGGATTGGTCTCACCATAGTGCGGCAAGCCTATCATCCTGCTGACCAGCCTGGAGCCGGGACGCGCCTACGACGAGCAACAGCTGCGCGACGCGGTCCATCGCATCCAGCGCCTGCCGTTCATTCTCGACGCCGAGCTGGCCCTGCGTCGGGGCAGCGTGCGCGGCCAATACCAGCTGGTGATCGAGGTGCAGGAGAGCCTGCTGTGGTTCTTCGGCGTGCAGCTGCGCGGCTACGTGTTCAACGAGTTCGTGTCGCTGGAAACCGGCTTCCGAACCGAGAACGAATCGAACTGGCTGATCACCGCCGGCATGCGCTACTTCGTCGGCACGCGTGGCATGGCCTTCGCCGCCTACGGAGGCGACAGCTTTCTGCAAGCCGGCTACACGCAGTACGACATTCTCGACCGCGGCATCGTCGGCACCGTCGCCTGGACGCGTCACGAATGCTGCCCAGTGCGAGTGTTCTCGCTCGGCCTCGACCCGACCTTCTCCAGTTGGTCTCTGCGCGATGCCGAGCAGATCGAGCTCGTGGTCGGTGCACCGCTGCGAGGCAATCAATCGCTCGAGTTCAGCCTGCTGCACCTGCAAGCCGAACACGGCCTGCGTCAACGCGCCGCAGGTAGCCTGTTCCAGCGCCGGTGGGACATTCGCGACCTCACCTACGAGCGCGCCGAACTGGATTGGGTGCACAACACCACCGACGACAACCTACTGCCTCGTCAAGGGCAGGAACTGCGCGGCGGGCTCTTTCTGAATCGCCTTCGCGGTGAACTGACACCACTGAGCTCCTTCCTCGACCCAACCGACCTGGCACTGCCACCGCCTGTCAGCGTCGACGCCCGCCAGTTCGGCGTCGCTCTGAGCGCCAGCCGCTACTGGCCCCTCACGCAGCGCCAAACACTGTCGCTGGGTGGTCGAGCCAGCCTCGGCCGCTCGGAGGTCGGCGACCTGCCTCGAGACCAGAACCTGCTCGCGCCCCAGCCGCCCCCAGGGCTCGGGCTCGGCAACACTGACCTCACGAGCTACGAGCTGAACCTGCGTCTCGGACATGCTGTCAGCTTGTGGTCACAAGCCACGCAGCGTCGACGGCACGGCGAGCTGCGCTTCGAAACGGCTGTCGAATGGGCGCACGAGGGAACGTCCCCGGATCTCGATCTGCCTGACAACCCTCTGCAACGTCTCGACATATCGGCCGGCCTAGTGCTGCGCAACCGCTGGGGCCTGTTCCGACTCAGCTTCTCCTACGTACAGCTGGAGGGCCGGGAATGAGTCGGTTCAGTGCGCCGATGCGCCTGCTCCCGCTGCTCTGGTTGCTCCTGCTGCTACCTATCGGGTCGTTCGCGGACGAAACGCCGGCTCCTCGCTTGCAATGGGTCGAACAACAAGTACGCCTGAGCGACCTGCCGTCAATCCTGCGGCGCCCTGAGGTCGAGAAGCAGTTGGGCAGTGGCCTCGACGCGTTGACGAGGACATCTTCGAACCCCTGGAGCACTACCCGTGGCCCGGCAACGTGCGCGAGCTGCGCAACCTGGTCGAACGGCTGGTGATTTTCGGCGGCGAACCGCTCAGCCCCCAGCATTTGCCATCGGCCATCTTCGAAGCGCGTGGCTTCGGACACCTGCCGGACGCTGCCGGCGTCGGCGAGACCGGCCTGCTGCGCCTACCCACCGGACGCCCGCGCTGGAGTCTCAAGGACCTGCGCGGCCACTGTGAACGCGAGTACATCGAAAGCGTGCTGCGTCACACCAACTGGAACATCGCCGCCGCCGCCCGCCTGCTCGACTTGCAGCGTACCTATCTGCATCAGAAGATCGGCGCGCTGGGCCTGCAGCGTCCAGGCGGCGACGGAGAGTAGACGCGGCGGCGAGTAGCCCTGAAGTCAGGCTCAGAACCGCCAGCCGAAGCCGACGCTCAACTCAGTGTGCAGATCGTCTCGAGGCAGCGTCTCGATCCAGCGCACGCGTGCGTCCGGCCGGAAGTAGAAACGCTCCGTGATCGCCAGTTCCACGGCCATTCCAGCGTGCAGAGTGAACGACGAATCGTAGTCGTCGTCGAGATCACTGACCGCCAGCCAGCCCGGTCCGCCGAAAGCATAGAACCGGTGCCGAGCACCCGGATTGAGACGGTATCGCGCCGAACCCTCGACGAACCAGGCCGTCAGGTCGCCTTCGAAGTCGACGTGCGAGAACACCCCTTCGAGCGACCAACGGTCCGACAGACCGAACGCCAGGCGCGTCCCGAAGACGTCTTGGCGCAAGTCGCTATCGCCAAAGTCACTGTCGATGTAGAACGCCCCCGCGAACACTTCCACCGACCTTGGCTCCTCTTTCGCCTGCACCAAGGCAGGCCCCGACAAGAGCGCCAGCAGGGCCAGAATCACCGCGTGCTTGAAATCGTGCCACATATGTACCTCCCGAGGATTTCTCGTTGTTGCCGGACGGCGGTGTTGCCGGCCGGTACGGGGGTACATCGCAAGAGGCATGCCGACCCAAGTCTGGCGTACCACTGCCGCAAGCCACTGCAAGAAGGAGACTTCTGCCAAACCAAAGGACGCAGCACTAGGGAAGAGTGAGTCGTGAGCGTCTGATTCTCCAGACACCTGTCAATGGAAGCTCACAAATACACCGCGAGCCGGCGACGCACCTCTTGGCAGAGGAACGGGCCGGCTCGGCGCGAAGCGCTTCGAAGTTCGTGGAAGCAGTCCCTTACTTGGCCGCCTTCCAGACGTCGACGCACTCCTTGTAGTTGTCGGCGATGGCGCTGATCGCCTGCGCGTCACTGATCTCGCCAGCCAGGTACTGCGTGAGTGGTTCGCGGAAGATGGTGCGACCGACTGCGAAGCCGATGTAACCATCGACCGGGGCGGCGACGGCGAGCCACTTGTGGACGCTGGCCTTGTCCGAGCCACGACCGAGCAGGATGTTGCCGACCTTGGCACGCTCGGCACCGCGACGCGTGGCAGCAGCGACCTCGACGGCTTGCTCGCGGGTTTCGAGACCCTCGATCTTCCAGATGTCGGGCTCAACGCCAAAATCCTGGATCATGTGGATGGCGGTGACCATGTGCTTGGGGCGCAGCTCCTTGTCGTAGGCGTCGCCCATGGCCTTCTCTTCGTCGGTGAGCGCCGGTACCAGCAACTCGAACATGAAGTAATGGTCGTTGCCGTCGTGGATGTAATCCGACAACGCCTTGAGCCGTGCCAACTGCTCGCGATTGCCACCCTCGTCGTCGTTCGGATGCAGGCGCACCAGGCACTTGACGAACCGTGGCTTGAGGAAGCGCAGGTGGTCTTGCCAGCGGCTGCCGTACTCGAAGTCGTAGAGAGGCTGACCGCTCTTCTCGGTGCACACCGCCACCGGAATTCCTTGACGCTGGGCGTCCAGGATCACCGGACCGCCGAACTCGGCGTCGACCAGCAGGCCGAGCTGATCGCGCGGTACGCCCTTGTCGATGGCCTCGAGCAGGCCGCGATAGACCAACATCTTGGCCTGGGTGACGGGCGTGCGCTCGTCCTTGCCAGCTGAGACGGCTGGCGGCCCCGACAAACCGAAGAAGCCTTTGGTGAAGCTGCCCCGGTGGTCGAAGGGTTGGACGAAAAGTGGCTTGTCGTATCCGATATCCTTCATCTGTCTCCTCCGAGAGAATGGAAGTTGCTTGTGCCGGCGCAAGGCCTGGCAGTCTAGCAGATCGCCGGCGGGCCGCGACGCCGGCTCAGCGGTTCAGCAGCGTGGCGATCTCGGCGCGCCGGGCGTCGGCATCGCGCTCGCCGATGGCGATCAGGCGACGCAGATACTCGGGCTCGAACATCAGCATGCTGAGAAAGTCCGGGCTCTTGGTCTCGCGCGTGCCGAGGCCGCGGGTGAGGAAGCGGAAGGTCTTGGGCAGCTCCGGTTCGTGCTCGGCGGACAGGCGCCCCAGGTCTTCGGACGGACGGATCACCAGCGACTCGACGACGCGGAACGCGCCGCGCTCGTCCTCCGGCACCTTGGCGATCAGGTGGTTGATGCGCCGCAGGCGGGCGACGTCTTGGTCGACCAGGTCGAGAAAGACCGAATTCAGCAGCTTGCCCAGGATCTGCGCTGGCGGCGGGTAGCCATTGATCGTCGGCATCTCGGCCTCGGCCATCGACGCCTCGTAGCGCGTCGAGATGATTAGCAGCCGGTCCGCACCCAGGTGGATGGCGGGGGACAGCGGCGCGCTGAGCCGGATGCCGCCGTCACCATGCCAAGCATCGCCGATGCGAATGGCCGGAAAGACGAGGGGCAAGGCGCTCGACGCCATCACGTGATCGACGCACAGTCGAGTATGGCGGCTGCGTCGCTTCGGGCGCTCCCAGGTCTGGATCTCGTCGCCCTGGACCCAGGTCACAGTCTGGCCGGTGCTGTAGTTGATGGTGGTCAGCGCAACGGCACGCAGGGGCGAGTTCTGCAGATTGCGCTCGATACCGATGATCTCGCCGTCGACCACGGTCAGGATGCGTTCGAGCAGACGCCGCAGTGGTGCGGTGTCGACCAGCCCGCGCACCTTGGGCACCAGTGCGCTGCCACCGGAGATCAGCCGCGTGCCCCAGCGCAGTACGGTGCGACCCAGGTCGAAGGTATCGACGTCGAGCACCTCGGGAAGCGTCAGGTGGCTCCAGATCTGCGTCAGCTCCTCCATCGCCTCGTCCAGTGGCCCGGGATGCGACGCCAGGTGAACGGCGTTGATGGCGCCGGCGGAAACCCCGGTGATGATCGGGAAGCAGGCTCCGGGATGCTGCCGTGCCAGCGCCCGCAGCACCCCGACCTGGTACGCCCCGCGCGCGCCACCGCCGGTGAGCACGATGGCCAGGCTGCCGTCACGGCAGGTGGGATGAGTCTCTGGGGTCTTCACGGCAGTTCCTCCGCGGGGTGGCTGGAATAGAGGGTGGCTCGAATAGATGGGCTGTCATTATAAGCAGACCACCAGACACGTGCTCTCGACCCATTCCAGATGATCGGCTATGCTTGCGCCCGCTATGCAATCTGGAATGTCCACCCAGCTCGGAGACCTCAAGCTCACCCTGGTGCAAGACGGCATCTTCCGTCTCGATGGTGGCGCCATGTTCGGCGTCGTGCCGAAGGCGCTGTGGAGTCGAATCAAGCCAGCGGACGAGCTGAACCGCATTGCCATGGTCACCAACTGCCTGTTGGTGGAGCGGGGCGATGACCTGTTGCTGGTAGACACCGCCGTCGGCGACAAGGGGGACGAGAAGTTCCGCAAGATCTTCGGCCTCGACGACGACGCGGTGCGCCTACCCCAGGCGATCGAGGCGGCCGGGTACGAGCTGGGAGACGTGACGCACGTACTACTCAGTCACCTGCACTTCGACCACTGCGGCTGGAACACCCGTCGCTCTGGGAAGAGACACGACGGCGAGAACTGGGTACCGACTTTCCCCAAGGCGCGCTACTGGATGCAGCGCGGCGAGGTGGCGCACGCGCGCCAGCCGAACGAGCGCGACGGCGCCTCCTACGATCCGCGCAACTGGGAACCGCTGTTCGAAGCTGGCGTCGTCGAGTTGTTCGACGAAGACGCCGAGCCGATCGCGGGGATCCAGGCGATCCGCACACCGGGGCACAACGCCGACATGTGCATCGTGCGACTGGACGGCGGGGGCGAGCACCAGGGCGTCTTCTTCGCCGACCTGATCCCGACCGCCGCGCACGTGCAACTGCCCTGGATCATGGGATACGATCTCTATCCCTTGCAGACGCTGGCCAACAAGAAGCACTGGCTACCGCAAGCGGTGCACGGCGAGTGGCTGTGCATCTTCGAGCACGACCCGGACCTACCGATGGGCCGAGTGGTCGAGAGCAAGCCCGGCAAGTTCGGCACGACACCGCTGGGATGACCATCCGCTAGCATGACCAAGCCGCTAGCAGAACCAGTCCGCTAGGATGAACGTCAGCACTGCGAACACAGCTCCACCCGCCCGCAAACCCTGAATTTACCCGAGAAAGCACGCACGAGATGGCTGATCAAGAGCTGGACCTGATCGTATTGGGCAGCGGCCCCGGCGGCTACGTGGCCGCGATCCGCGCCACGCAGCTGGGCCTGACCACCGCCGTGGTGGAAAAGGACCCGAAGCTGGGCGGCACCTGCCTGCACCGCGGCTGCATTCCCACCAAGGCGCTGCTGCACACCGCCTCGACGCTCGACCAGGTGCGCAAGGCCGGCGACCTGGGGATCGAGGTCGCGGAACCGACGCTCGACGTCGCCAAGGCGCAGCAGAACAAGCAGAAGGTGGTCGACAAGAACGCCAAGGGCATCGAGTTCCTGTTCAAGAAGAACAAGATCCAGAAGCTGCACGGCTTCGGCCGTCTGACCGGTGCCCACGAGGTCACAGTCGAGAAGGACGGCACGACGACGACGCATCGTGCTCGCCACATCCTCGTCGCCACCGGCTCGGTGCCGCGCGACATCCCGATCGCGCCGGCAGACGGTGAGAAGGTGGTCAATTCGGACCACATCCTGAATCTGCAACGCGTGCCCGAAACGCTGGTGGTGCTCGGCGCCGGTGCCGTGGGCACCGAGTTCGCCTCGATCTACACCTCCTTCGGCAGCAAGGTGACGCTGGTCGAGATGCTGCCGCGCATCCTGCCGATCGAGGATGCAGACATCTCCAAGGAGCTGACTCGGGTGCTCAAGAAGCGCGGCATTCAGGTACGCGTCGACACCAAGCTGCAGGCCTGCAAGACGACCAAGAAGGGCGTGTCGCTGACGCTCGAGAAGGGCGGCAAGACCGAGACCCTGGACGCCGAGATGCTGCTGGTCGCGGTCGGTCGTGCGCCGGTATCGGCAGACTTGGGACTCGAAGCGCTGGGTGTGCAGGTGGAGCGTGGCTACATCGGTGTCAACGAGTTCATGCAGACCGCCGTGCCCCACATCTATGCCATCGGCGATGTGGTCAATACGCCCTGGCTGGCCCACGTCGCTTCGGCCGAGGGCATCCTGGCGGTCGAGCACATGGCCAATCAGAAAGGGGCCCAGGACGTCGATCCGCGGCCGATCAACTACGCGCAGATTCCCTCGTGTACCTACTGCGAGCCGGAAGTGGCGAGCGTCGGCTTGACCGAGGCACAGGCCAAGGAAAAGGGCTACGACGTCCAGGTCGGTCAATTCCCCTTCTCCGCGCTGGCCAAAGCGGCGATCCTGGGCAAGCCCGAGGGCTTCGTCAAGGTGGTGCGCGAGACGCGCTACGACGAGTTGCTCGGCGTCCACATCGTCGGTGCCCACGCCACCGACCTGATTGCCGAAGCCTGTGTCGCGCTCAAGATCGAGAGCACCAACGAAGAGCTGCTGCGCACCATCCACGCGCATCCAACGCTATCCGAGGCGGTCGCGGAAGCGGCCCACGCCGCCACCGGCCACGCCATTCATATCTAACTCGGAGTCCGAAAAGCTATGGCCACTGAAGTCGTCATGCCCCAGATGGGCGAGAGCATCGCCGAAGGCACCATCACCCGCTGGCTGATCCAGCCCGGCGAGAAGGTGGAGCGAGACCAGCCGCTATTCGAGATGTCGACCGACAAGGTCGACGCCGAAATTCCCAGCCCCGCGGACGGCGTCTTGCTGGAAATCGTCCACGGCGATGGCGAAACGGTCGGAGTCAACGAGGTGGTGGCCTACATCGGCGCCGAGGGCGAAAAGCCTGCGGCAGGTGCCGGCAAGCCCGCGGCGGATGCGGCTCGCTCCGAGGAGAAGGCCGCCGCTGCCGCGACCCAGCCGGAAACGGCTGGCGGCAACGGTAGCGTGACGCTCGAGGAGCGCCTACGCACCCACTCCAGCCCGCTGGTGCGCAACATCGCTGCCAAGGAAGGCATCGACCTGACACAGGTCCCTGGCACCGGCATCCACGGCCGCGTCACCAAGAGCGACATCCAGACCTACCTGGAGACACCCGCCAGTGAGAGAGCCACCAGTGGGAGAGCCGCAGCCGCCAGCGCCAAGGCAACCCCGGCAGCAGCTTCCGCTCCAGCCCCAGCCGCGCGTCCGGTCGGCGACTTTCACGTACCTGCGTACACTGCGGGCGAGAACGTCGAGATCGTGCCGATGTCCAAGATCAGGCAGATCACGGCCGCTCACATGGCCTACTCCAAGGCCACCTCGGCGCACGTCTCGACCGTCTTCCACATCGACATGACGCGCGTCGACAAGGTCCGCAAGCGGGCCAAGAACCGCTTCCTGCAAGCCAACGGTACCAAGCTGACCTTCATGCCCTTCATCTTCAAGGCGGTCTCCGGCGCGCTGCGTGCCTACCCGCAGATCAACGCCGCCCTCGACGGTACCAACATCGTCTACAAGAAGGACATCAACCTCGGCATGGCCGTGGCACTCGACCACGGCTTGATCGTGCCGGTGCTGCGCAACGCCGACCAGCTCAGCCTGGCTGGCCTGGCCAAGGGCGCCAATGACCTGGCAGACCGCGCGCGCTCGAAGAAGCTCAGCCCCGACGAGATCAGGGGCGGCACCTTCACGATCACCAACCCGGGCGTTTTCGGCAGCCTCTTCGGCACGCCGGTGATCAACCAACCACAGGTGGCGATCTTGGGGATCGGCACGATCGAGAAGCGGCCGGTAGTGGTGACCGACGCCGAAGGCAACGACAACCTGGCGATCCGCACCATGTCCTACTTCGCCATCACCTTCGATCACCGCCTGATCGACGGTGCCGATGCGGACCACTTCATGATCCACATCAAGAACACGCTGCAAGACGAGACCTGGGACGAGCTGAAGCCCTATCTCTGAGACTCAGCTCCCGTCACCCTCCTTGCCGAAGAGCACCGCCACTCTCGTGAGAGGGTGGCGAGATGCAGAAATTTCGTCTCGTTTGTCCCGCTTTCGGGGTCGAGCTGCACATAGAAAGTTTCTATCTGTGATTCGATCGACAGCGAGTCAAAAAATCCAACAAAGTTTGCCCCTCGTGTCACGCTTCGGCGCCGCCGCGCACTCCTACAACGAAAGAAGTGGACCCTTCTGAGTATGCGGCGATCCAAAAAGGATGCGCCGCCTTTTTTTGTCTCCAAGACCCCCTCCGGCCCCCCCGCCCTCCGCGACCGTCTTTCTCCCATTTCCGAAAATCTCCCGCCTGACGGGCACTTCAAAGAAATTTCAGGAAATCTCTCTAGCGGTGTCACGTTTTGGCACCGGGGCGCACTCCTACAACGAAAGAAGTGGACCCTTCTGAGTATGCGGCGATCCAAAAAGGACACGCCGCCTTTTTTTTGCCCAGAAAGCGCCCTGCCTTGCCCCCTTATCGCCACCACGGAATCAATCAAAAAATTCTCACCCGGCTTGTCACGCTTCGGCGGCGAGATGCACTCCTATAACGAAAGAAGTGGACCCTTCTGAGTATGCGGCGATCCAAAAGGACACGCCGCCTTTTTTTTGCCCGAAGGCCCCGGGCAGGGGCCACGGCACGACGGCGCTAGAATGGGCGGCCATGTCGGCACCCACCTCTCTCGATCCCGATCCCCGCCCTCTCCGGCTACACCGCCGTCTCCGGATACACAGGACGGACGGCGGCTTCCTCGGCCGCTTGGCCTACCAAGACGCCAACGCACTACAGACGCATCTGCGCGACGCCGTGCTGGCGGGCACGACACCCGAGCACCTGCTACTGCTCGAGCACCCGCACGTCTTCACCCTCGGCCGCAACGCCTCGCTCGACGACCTGCGCAGCAGCGAGGCCGATCTGCAGCGCGACGGGATCGCCGTGGTCGAGACGGACCGTGGCGGTCAGATGACCTACCACGGCCCCGGTCAGCTGGTCGGCTATCCGATCCTCGATCTCAAGCCCGACCGGCAAGACATCCGGCGCTACATCCGCGATCTGCAGGAAGTGCTGATCCGGACGCTGGCGGACTTCGGCATCGAGGCCGAACGACGCGATGGCAAAGGCTTCGTCGGCGTGTGGGTGGGAGACGGCAAGATCGCCTCCCTGGGGGTGCACCTGAAACGCTGGGTGACCACCCACGGATTCGCCCTCAACGTCAGCACGGATCTCGACTACTTCCACCACATCGTGGCTTGCGGCCTTCCCGGGGTACCGCTGGTGTCGATCGAGCGCTTGACCGGAACACGACCGTCGCTGGAGCAGGTCGCCGAGCGGCTGAGTGGCCACTTCGCCAACATCTTCGAGCGACAGCTGGAGCCGGCGAACCTCAGCGCCCTAGGAGCGCCAGCGCCGATGCATCCATAGCCACTGCTCCGGCTGGCGACGGATCTCGGCTTCGATCAGGCCCAGCAGTTGCTGGGTGGCGGCGAACTCTCCCTCGCGGCTGGCTTCGTAGTCGCGCAGGTCGATCGCCGGATCGATGCGCAGAAAGTAGCCGTCACGCCCCTCCGCCACGGCAAACACCGGCACCACCGGCGTGCCGGTACGAATCGCCAGGAAGGCGACCAGAGGCGTCGTCGGACTGGGATGACCAAAGAAAGGCACGTCGATGCCCCCTTCACGCACCCGCTGGTCGATCAGGATGCCGACACGCCCGCCCTTGCGCACCACCGTGCGCATGCGCTGGCCGGCGCCGCTCTTGAGGATGGTCTCGATACCGCAACGCTGACGAACGCGGTTGATGTCGCGGTCGACCAGCGGATTGTTGGGTGGTCGCACCACCAGGTGCAGTGACCCCATGTGATGACTGAGCGCATACGCCATCTGCTCGAAGGCTCCGAAGTGGCCACTGAGCACGAAGACACCGCGCCCCTGGGCATCGGCGGCGTCCAGGTTCTCCCAGCCCTCGACGCGAAAGCGCTGCTCTACCGTCTCCGGACGCAGATGCTCGGCGGTGGCGATCTCGCAGAAGGTGATGCCGAAGTTCTGGAAGCAGCCGCGAGCAATCGCGCGGTGCCGTGTTTCGCCCAACGCCGGCAACGCCAGACGCAGGTTGCGCAGCGCCAGGCGCCGCTTGGGAGCCAGCAGGTAGTAGGTCAAGCCCCCGAGACGGCGGCCGAAGCCACGGATGGAGGCCGGTGACATGGCCAGCAAGGAGCGCTGTACACCCCGGTAGAGGAGGTATTCGAAGCGGTAGTAGGCGTCGGAGCGGCGCGCCATCAGGAAACTCCGGGATCGTCGAGCAACGGCAGCTCAGGGTAATAATAACCTTCGTGGTAGTCAGTGCGCACGGTATCCAGCGCCAGCACCAGGTCGGGTTCGGATGCGGGCTGAAAGCGGCCCGCCGCCAGGGCTTCCATGTCAGCCTTGCCAGCGTCGTGAGCAAAACTTCGGCCGTCGAAGATCGCCAGCCAGCCAGACGGCACCGGCAGGACTTGCAGCGGCGACTCCTTCTCCTTCGTCTCGTGCCACCAGTCCAGGTAGGTGTCGAAAAGCCGCCGCACCTTCCACTCTGAAGCGGCTTCAGCGTCCAGACGGCCAGCGTCGATCAGACACTCGACCAGTCGGGGCAGCGGTAGCGGCAGGATACGAAACTGCCGCGGCTGCACCGCCGCGTTGGCATAGAACTGGTAGACCGGCTCGTCGTACTCGGTCAGACTCGAGAGTTCGGCGTCAAAATGCAGGTTCTCGGCCTGGATGTCCGCCTCCGGCGCGGTGGTCGAGGCGCGCGCGTCGTCCAGCTTGACGGCGCGCACGAAGAGATGCGTGCCGGCAAGTCCGGTCTCGACCCGCCGTAGCAACTCGACCAGATACGGGCACGTCTCGCAAACGTGCTGCCGCAGCGCTGCCGGCAACGGTCGCGGCAGGTCAGTCAGGCGTCCACCGCGCAGGGCCGTCAAATGGCCTTCCGCACGCAACCGCGCCATCTCCGCGATGGCACCGCTGCTCAGCTCCGGCGTCAGTGGCGACGGCAACGGCAGGATGCGCACCTCCTGGTCGAGGTCATCGAACTCGATGGTCTCGGCGAACGGCTGCACGCGCTCGACCACACCCGTCTCTTCGAGAAGAGTCGACCCGAAAGCTACCCCAAGAGCAGCCACAACCGTGCCCGCCTGAGGCACGGTGTAAACGGCGCGGGGACGGTCCGATGCAGGCATTCGCGGAGGCTAGCACAGCCTCTGCCGTCAGCAGCCGGCCTCAGACGTCAGACGCAGGCGCCCCGGCCTTCAGGGCCCGCAACGGGTCAACGTGCATACTGCAACCACAGGCGATCGAACTCACCCTGGAAATCGCGCAGTAAACGAGCATCGTCGCTGACCACCAGGTTCTCCTCGTTGCTGTCCGCGGCGCTGCGCGTCCAGTTGTAGCTACCCGTGACCAAGATCTCTCGGTCGAAGATGGCGAACTTGTGGTGCATGTGCTTGTCCGCGGCGTCGAAGCGCACGTCGATGCCATCCTGCGCCAGGCGCGAGACGTCGGAGCCGAGATCGCCAGACTTCTCCATGTCGCTCAGGATGCGTACGCTCACTCCCCGCCGATGGGCATCGCGCACCGCTTCGGACAGGCGGTCGTCCGTGATGGTGAAGACGCAGATGTCGAGCGTGCGTGCGGCCTGGCCGAGCAGATGGCGCAGCCGATTCAGGCACTCTGGACCCGGGCTGAAGTGCCCTTCGGCACATGTCGGCGGCGCCAGGGACTCACGCTCGTAGGCACGCAGCGCAGCAGTCAATTCTTCCAGCCATTTCAACACCTGTCTATCGCGCGTCGAGGTCAGATTCTCCGCCGCCAGGTCGAATATCCTGTTACGCATGTAGCCCAGCCGCTGACTGTCTGGTGCTTGCTCTTCGAGCCATCCCTTGAATGCCTTGCGTTCGCCGCGCGATAGACGAGAGTCCTCGAGCGTGGCGCGCAGGATATCTTCGATTCCGGGAGTTCCCATGTTCATGATGTCCTCACATTCTCCTAGTGTCGCGAATAGCCCTACCTCCTCTGGCCCCACCCAAAGACGCGAGTTCCACGGTCAGAACAGACCGTACGAAGTTACCCCACGCATCTGCGACCTCGGCATCGACGCCACGACCTGCATGTACGGCGTCTACGCCCTGCCGACCCCCGAGGGCGGCTTCGTCCTGATCGAGACCGGCCCGAGCAGCGGCCTGTCTCGGCTACGGCACTGGCTTTCGGAGCAAGGCCTGGCACTGCAGGATCTGCGCGCCATCTTCCTCACCCACGTCCACCTGGACCACTCCGGAGCCTGCGGCACCCTGCTACGCCAGCGTGAGGTGCCAGTGTACTGCCACCCGCAAGCAGTCGACCACTTGGTGGATCCGAGCCGGCTCAAGGTCGGCAGTGATTCGCTCTTCCGCGCCAACCTCGACCAGATGTGGGGCAACGTCGAGGCCGTGGCCCCCAAGCAGCTCCACGGCATGGCTGACGGCGAGTCGATCACTGTCGGTGGCCTACACCTGCGCGCCTGGCATACGCCGGGACATGCCAGCAACCACGTCGCCTGGCAGTGGCTGAACGCCCCCGCGGCTGAGCGCAATGGTGGCAGATGCTCGATCTTCGCCGGCGATGTCGCCGGAATCTGCTTACCCGGCGCCTCCTACGTCTGGCCGCCCACTCCCTCGCCCGACTTCGATCTCGACGGCTGGCTCTACAGCCTCGACCGGCTACGCCAGTTGCAGGCCGGACGCCTCTACCTGAGTCACTTCGGTGCCGTCGATGAAGTCACGGCACACCTCGACCAGCTGCAGGCACGCCTGTTGCGCTGGGTCGAGCTGGCCGAACGCGTGATGGCCGAAAGTTCGTCCAGCGGACGCGTCGCCGCTGAACTCAAACTCCTCGACGATGGCGAAGTCGCCTCCGCGGGCGTACCCCCCGAAGTCTTCGCCACTTTCGACCGCAACAACCCCCACCGCCTCAACGCTGCGGGACTGGTCCGTTACCTGGTTCAGCGCGAAGCCCAGCTCACCCGCCGGGCGGGATGAGCCCGCTCCGGCGGAGCCTAACTCCTACGACGCGTCTTCGATCAGGTCCGCCTTGCGCAGCTGAAGGCGTTCCGCGACGCGCTCGCTGACTTCGTAGACCCAGGAGCCGTGCAGGCGATTGAAGTCTTCCAGCTCGTCCAGGCGCAACCGCAGGTCGGCTTTTTCCTGTAGCTCTTCGTCCGCTTCTTCGGTCGAGAAGGTGATCTGGTCGACGGTGTGGAAGGAACGTACCTGTAGGAAGTGACGGCCGTCGCGTTCGGCGCCGAGGAGTTCGTAGCCGGTCTGCTCGTCGAGCCAGAACTTCAGGTGCTGGTCGAAGTTCAGGCCGGCGACTTCTGGGGCGTTGGCCAGGAAGACCTGGTCGAAGGTGAGGTAGCTGAGCGCGGACTTGACCTTGTTGACCTCGGAAGCCTTCGCCTGACGGCCAGCTGGCACCTCCAGGAGTTGCAGTCCACTGCTCTCTTCGGGGATTTCGAAGGCGAAGTCGGCACCTTCGATGCGCGCCAGATCGCTTTGCTGGATGTCGAGGATGTCCTTGTCCAAAAAGCCCTCGACATCGCTGGCGACGTTGAGCGCCTGCTCGGTGAGGTAGACGGGCTGAGCGTCATCGCTGTCTGCGGCTTCGTCCTCGGCAGGCAAACGCTGCACGGCGACGCCGGCGCCTTCGGAGTCGACATAGCGGAAGCGCACCATGGTGTCACCGCTGGCGTCGAGCAAGTGGATCTGCCGCGCGCCACTGGTGGTGAGCCCCGCGGCTTCGGCGGTGCTGTCGCCCTTGCCGAGTTGGCGCTCGAGGCTGAGATCGAGAAGGTCGCGCAGCAGGCGGTTGACGGTCTCGTTGCGCGCCGGGTACCCCTCGGCTTCGACGATCAAGAAGGTGCCCTCGCCGCGACGCAGGGTCACGGACGTGTCCTCTTCGCCCTCGGTCTCCGTACCGCGCAGCTGGATGGTGGCGATCTGATCGACGTCGAGCGCTTCCAGGAACTTCTGGCCGCGCTCGAAGCGGTCGGCCCGCGTGACACTGTCGCGGTAGGTCCACAAGGACAACAACAACAAGACGGCGGCGACCGTCGCCAGGGTGGTGTTCAGTTTACGCATCGTCACTCTTCTCCTTTGCAACCTCGACCTCGTTCCCTGCGGCAGGCGCACCTGCGGCTGGCGTACCCGCGGCTGGCGTACCCGCTCGACGGGCCAGAGCTTCACTCAGCATGGCGCGGCGGCGCCAAGCGACGCCGATGCCGGCGAGCAGCACCAGCAGCGGCATCCACACCAGCACACTGAAGCGCACGCTCGCCTCCTCGCGTTCCAGCGCCTGACGCCGCTCCTTGCGGATCTCGCGCAGCTCGCGCTCACGCTCGGTCAGCGTCGTATTGACGCGCTCGACCTCGTCGCGCAGCTGCTTCTCCATCAGCGCCGCGTTGCGCTGCGTCATCTCGCTCTGCTTCTGGCTCAGCTCTTCCTGGAATCGCTGGATGTCTTCGCGCAGCTGACGCTCACGCTCCAACGTTTCCGCCGCCGCCGAGGCTTCGATCTCGTCGAAGCGCAGGAAGGGACGATCGATGCTGTGCTTGGCGCGCACTTGCATCAGCTCTTCCGAGCCGAGCAGGTAGTCGACGGCGTTGAGCAGCACCTTGTGGTTGTCGTTGGCCGCTTGCAGCAGGTTGAAGACGTTGCTGGCGAAGGCGATCTGGTCGGACAGCAGGTCGACGTCGGCGAACACCAAGACCGTCGCGTCGTCCCGCTGCTCCTCGGCCACCGGCTCGCGCCGCACCATCTCGGCATCGGCGGGCGGTGGCAGCTCGATCCCCGGGGGCAAACCGGGTGGCGGGGCTGGTGTCTCGGCGGGGAACTCGACGCCCTGCGGGAAGGCGGACGGCAGGCGGCCGCTCAGCTGGTAGGCGAGCACGACTTTCTCGGTACCCGGGCTGTAGCGATCGCGCAGCTTGGCCGGATCGCCGAGGTCCATGTAGTGCAGTCCCTCGGCACCGAAGCCGGGCTGGATCTCCAGCGTCGTGCCGGCGACGGTGGTGGTGATCAGCGGCGTGTACTCGACGCCGGCCGTATCGTTGTCCACGCCGTCCACCCGCTCCAGCGCGCCAGCCAGCACCAGGCGCAGGTCGGTCAGCCCCTGGAACACGGGATGATCAGGCGCCAGCGTCTGCTCCAGCATCGAACCGTCGAGCAGCAGGTCGATCAGGAACAGCTCGGTCCCACCCGTGCGCGTCGGCCGCTGCACGGCCAGGTCGAGATCGACGGCGAACTGGTTCTCGGGGCGCTGCAGGCCCCAGGCCGCGAGCAGCGGCTCCAGGTTGGATGCCGGCTGGTACTGCATCGCCTCCAGCTGTTGCTGCGGCGACTGTAGGAAGGCGGGCTGATCGTCGATGGCATAGGGATCGAGGAAGATCAGCGCGTTGCCGCCGGTGGTCACCCACTGGTCGATCGCCCACTGGGTCTTGACCGGCAGGCTCTTCGGGTGGATCACCAGCAGCAGGTCATACACGTCCCGCGAGATCTCGTCGACATCGGTGCCCAGGCTCTCGACCTGGTACAGCTCGCGCAGCAGGTCCAGGACGACCCACGGCTGCTGCGGCTGCCGTCCCTGGGCTGCCAGCATCTGCTGCATGTAGGGGTTGTCGGCGCCGGAACCCAACACTTCCAGGCTCGAAATCACGCCGATGCGGCCGCCGACCGGCCACTGCAAACGGTAGAGCGTCTTGGAGATCTCGTACTCCAGATTCTCTTGCTGGTCTGGCCACAGAAACTCGACCACCTCGCGGCTGCCGGTCTGGGTCTCGAACAAGAGGCCGAAGAAGAAGCGATCGCCCTCCTGGTTGATCACCTTGCCGTCGAGCCCGGCTTCCAGGGCGTCTTGTTCTTCGTCACTGTCCGGCAGCGGATCGACGAACTCGACGCGCAACCGCCCTTCGGACGCCCGCTCGTACTCGCGCAACAGGCTGCGCACATAGCGCTCATAGGTCAGGAAGTTCTTGATGAAGCGAGGCAGCGTCTTGCCGGTGGTCTCGGAAAAGTAGAGCGTGATGTCGACCGGCTTCTTACCCTCCTGGCGCATCTTGGCCAGCAAGCCTTCGCTACCCGGGGTCAAGGAATAGAGGTCGTCCTCGGTGAGGTCGACACGCACCCCCTCGGCCTGGCGTTGGAAGATGTGGACGGCGAACACGACACACAGCACCACCAGGATCACGGTGGTGGCGCGGGACTGCAGGATCCGTTGCAACATAGTGAAACTCTCCTTGGTCGACGTGGTCAGTTGGCTTTCGTCTGGCGCAGCACCAGCGCGCCACAGACCAACCAGCTGGCGGTGAACAGGAGGAAGAAAGCGAGGGAGCCGAGTTCGAGCAGACCGCGGCTGAAGGTGGCGAGATGGTCGAGCAGGCTCAGGGACGCGACCAGCTGTTCGGCATACGAGCCCAGGATGTCGCCGACACCTTGCTGTGTCTCGGGTAGGCCGAGAAGCAGGAAGAGCACCGACGCCGCGACGCCGAGGATGAAGGCAACCACCTGGTTCTTGCTCGACGCCGAGAACAGCATGCCGATGGCCAGGAAGACCCCGCCGGTGAGCCCACAGCCCAGGTAGCCAGCGAAGATCACGCCCCAGTCGGGATCGCCGAGTCGCGCCACCTGGTAGACCATCGGCCAGGTGCACAGCAGCGAGATACACAGGAAGCACCAACCCGCCAGGAACTTGCCGGCATAGGCGCCTTCCAGCGTCACCGGCAGGGTGAGCAGCAGCTCGACGGTGCCGCTCTTGCGCTCCTCGGCCCACAGCCGCATGGCCACCGCCGGTACCAGCACGACGAAGATCCACGGGATGTACTGGAAGAAGGGCGTCAGGTCGGCCTGCCGCAGCTCCAGGAAACGGCCGAAGTCGCGCGAGATGGCGAGATAGCCACTGGCGACCAGGAAGATGACGATGAAGATGTAGCCGAGCGGCGAGGAGAAGTAGCTCTTGAGCTCGCGCCGGAAGACCGCCTTCCAGCCTTGGAGATCGATTCGGTTGCTCATGCTGCCACCCCCTGCGTCACGTCACGGAAGAGTTCGTCGAGACGGCCGCCCGGTGCCTGCGCGCGCAGCTCCTGCGGCGTCGAATCGACCAGGATGCGACCACGCGAGATGATCAAGGCGCGATTGCACACCCGCTCGACCTCGTCGAGGATATGGGTTGACAGCAGGATCGCCTTGTCCGCCGCCAGCTCTTCGATCAGCTGGTGCACCATGAATTTCTGGTTCGGGTCGAGACCATCGGTGGGTTCGTCGAGGATCAGCACCGGCGGGTCGTGGATCAACGCCTGCGCCAGGCCGACACGCCGCTTGTAGCCTTTGGACAGCGTTTCGACCGTCTGCTGCTGCACCGACTCCAGGCCGGTCATCGCCACCACCCGGCGCACTGCCGCCGAGCGGTCGTCGAGTTCGCGCGCCTCGGCGATGAAGTCGAGAAAGCCGGTGACCGTCATCTCGCCGTAGGCCGGGGCATTCTCCGGCAGATAGCCGATCTCGCGCCGTGCCGCCAATGCGTCCACCGCGACGTCGTGGCCGCCGACGTGGATACTGCCGGCGTCCGGTTCGAGAAAGCCGGTGATCATCTTCATCGCGGTCGTCTTGCCGGCACCGTTGGGTCCGAGGAAGCCGAGCACATCACCGCGGCACATCTCGAAGTCGATGCCGTCCACGGCGACGATGGGACCGTAGCTCTTACGCAATCCACGGACCTCGATACCGTGCCCGTCTGAAGGTGTCGTCGTCTGGGTTTCATCCATCGTTCCACCACCTCATCGTCAGCAATCGTCTTGACTCTGCGTGCAACGCGGGTCGGGCCGGCCAAAAACTGAGTCGGCCCGCCGCAGACCGTGCCACTTTGGCACGCAGTTGTTTCATGAAAAGGTCGTCACGGCGGAGTTTCGCCGTGGATACGGCAGGGAACCAGCAAATTCTGTGCCGCCCTCGGAACCGCACGAAACACGACTCTCGCGTCGTGGCGCTCGTGATAAGTTCCCTTCCGTTCGTCCTTTCGACGGACACCCCACGAACGACACCCGAACCATGCGCGTATCTTCACTCCTCCCCGGCCTCGCCGCCGCCGTCGCCGTTGCCCTCACGGCCCGCTTCGCCCACGGCCTGCTTCCGCTCGGACTCCAGCCCGTGTTGGGGGAGGTCGTGCTGGCGGTGCTGCTCGGCTTGATCATCGCCAATGTCTGGACGCTGCCAGAGACCCTGCGGCCGGGCGTCAAGTTCAGCTTTCAGACACTGCTGCGCGTCGCCATCGTGCTGCTCGGCGCCCGCCTCAGCTTGCAGCAAGTTGCTTCCATCGGTGGCAAGGCGTTGATCCTGATCGCCATCCTGATGACGCTGGCGTTGACCCTCGCCCACCATGTCGGCCGTGCCGCCGGCATCCCGCCACGGCTGGCAGCGCTGATCGGCGTCGGCACCGCGGTGTGCGGCAACTCGGCGATCTCGGCGACGGCTCCCGTGATCGGCGCCAACGACGAAGAAGTCAGCTTCGCGGTCGCCACCAACACGCTGTTCGGTACGCTGGCCGTCTTTCTCTACCCGCTACTCGGCCACCTGCTGCAGCTCAGCGACGCCGCCTTCGGTACCTGGGCGGGTTCTGCAGTCAACGACACCTCGCAGGTCGTCGCGGCCGGCTTCGCCTTCAGTGACCCTGCCGGCGAGATCGCCACCGCCGTCAAGCTGACCCGCAATGCCCTCATGGGGATCGTCATCGTGCTGATGGGGTTCTTGTATGGTGGCTCGGATCCGACCGGCAGCTCTGACCGGGACGACGGCAGGGCCAGCGAGACAACACGTCGCGGCAAGGCGTCGAGCTTCCTGCGCCGTCTGCACCAGTCGCTGCCAGCCTTCGTTCTCGGCTTTCTGGCACTCGCGGTGCTCAATAGCCTCGGCGTGCTGAACGCCGTTTCCGACCTCGCCGGTATCGATCTGCGCACCCTGTTCACCCAGGCCTCGAAGTTCCTCATCCTCGTCGCGCTCGCCGGGGTCGGTCTCGGTACGCGCCTGGCACAGATGCGACGGATCGGCTTCAAGCCCTTCCTGCTCGGCCTGGCCGTGGCCACCGTCACCGCCGTCACCAGCTTGATCTTGATCCAGCTGCTGGGCCCCGCAACCCTCTCGACGGCACCAGTCCCGACAGGAGGCATTGCACCTTGACCGCCATCCTCGGAATCTCTGCCTTCTACCATGATTCCGCCGCCGCCCTGGTGGTGGACGGGGAGATCGTCGCGGCAGCCCAGGAGGAGCGGTTCACGCGCAAGAAGCACGACTTCGAATTCCCCACCAACGCCATCCGCTACTGCCTGGAAGAAGCCGGCCTGACGCCCGAGCAGCTCGACTACGTCGGCTTCTACGACAAGCCCTACCTCAAATTCGATCGCCTGCTCGAGACCTACCTGGCCTACGCACCGGCCGGCTTCCGCTCCTTCCTGCAGGCCATGCCACTGTGGCTGCACCAGAAGCTGCACCTGCCGCGCGAGATGCGCAAAGGGCTCGATTGGGGAGACGCTGGAGGCAAGTACAGCAAGCGTTTCGTGTTCACCGAGCATCACGAGTCGCACGCCGCCTCCGCCTTCTTCGCCTCGCCCTTCGAGAAGGCCGCCATCCTGACCCTCGACGGCGTCGGCGAATGGGCCACGGCCAGCTTTGGGCAGGGCTCCGGCAACCGCATCGAGCTGACGCACGAGCTGCACTTCCCGCATTCGCTCGGTTTGCTCTACTCCGCCTTCACCTACTACTGCGGCTTCAAGGTGAACTCGGGCGAGTACAAGCTGATGGGCCTGGCGCCCTACGGTGAGCCCAAGTACAAGGACCTCATCCTCGACCGCCTGCTCGACCTCAAGGACGACGGTTCCTTCCGCATGGATATGGCGTACTTCAACTACTGCCAGGGCCTGACCATGACGTCGAGCCGCTTCCACGACCTGTTCGGCGGGCCACCGCGGCAGCCAGAAACGCCGCTCAGCGAGCGCCAGATGGACCTGGCGGCCTCGATCCAGGCGGTGACCGAAGAGATCATGCTACGCGCCGCGCGCCATGTGCACGCACAGACCGGCCTCGACAAGCTGGTCCTGGCCGGCGGCGTCGCGCTCAACTGCGTCGGCAACGGTCGGTTGCTGCGCGAAGGGCCATTCTCCGAGATCTGGGTACAGCCGGCCGCCGGTGACGCTGGTGGCGCGCTGGGCACCGCCCTGTTCATCTGGCACCAGCTGCTCGACAAGCCGCGGCAGCCTCCCGCCGCCGACCCCGACGGCCGACACCGGCGCGACCTGATGCGCGGCTCGCTGCTCGGCCCCGCCTTTCGGGTCGAGGAGATCCAGGCGTTCCTCGACCAGCAAGGCGCTAGCTACCAGCTCTACGACAGCGACCAGGCCCTGTGCGACGCCGTCGCCGGCCTGCTGGCCGAGGAGAACGTGGTCGGCTGGTTCCAGGGCCGCATGGAATTTGGCCCGCGTGCCCTCGGGAGTCGCAGCATCTTGGGCGACGCGCGAAGCCGCCAGATGCAGTCGGTGATGAACCTGAAGATCAAGTTCCGCGAGTCCTTCCGCCCGTTCGCACCCGTGGTGCTACGCGAGCGCGTCGCGGACTATTTCGATGCCCGGCAGGAAGAGGACAGCCCCTACATGCTGCTGGTCACCACCGTGCGTGAAGACCGGCGGCTGTCGGTTCCCGACCTGCTGCCGGACGGCTCCCCCGCCAAGGGTCTCGACCTGCTCAAGTTGCCGCGCTCCCAAGTACCGGCGATCACCCACGTCGACGACTCGGCGCGCCTGCAAACCGCCGACGCCGAGCGTCACGGCCGCTACCATCAACTGTTGCGTGCCTTCGAAGCGCGTACCGGCTGCCCGGTGCTGATCAACACCAGCTTCAACGTGCGCGGTGAGCCGATCGTGTGCAGCCCGCAGGAGGCCTACCACTGCTTCCTGGCCACCAACATGGATGTCCTCGTGCTCGATCGCTGCGTCCTGCTCAGGAACGCCCAGCCGCAAGCCCACCTCGACGGACCGTCCGTCGACCGCGACGCCTACCTGGCGCAGTTCGAACTGGACTGATGAGTAATTGAGCTGATGCGTAAGCTGGACGAAGGAGCGGCACCATGATTCAAATCAATCGTAATCTCAGCGCGCGTCAGCTGCGCACCTTCGGCCTGCTGTGGCTGCTGTTCTTCGGCTTCTTCGCCTACCGCCTGTGGCACGCTGGCTGGCAGACCACGGGCTCGGCGCTCGCCGCCGCTGCCCTGCTGGTACCCTTGATCGGCTGGTGGTGGCTGCCGCTGCTACGGTGGGCCTACATCGGCCTCAGCTACGCCGTCTTCCCGATCGGCTGGCTGGTCTCGCACTTGCTGCTGGCCATCGTTTACTATGGGGTCTTGACCCCGATCGGCCTCAGCCTGCGCCTGTTCGGCAAAGACCTGCTGCAGCGGCGCCTCGATCCCAAGACGCAGGGCAGCAGCGGCGCCAGTTACTGGATCGAACGTCCACCACCGCCACGGGCCGAGCGCTACTTCCGACAGTTCTGACCGCGCCTTTCCCAGCGCACCCATCACACAACCGTCGCCGTTCCAGCAAGGAGCCGCATGATGCCTGCACCCGAGAGCCAGGATTCGCCCGCCACCTCCCAGCAGCCCGCTTCTACGCAGACGGGTGCTCAGCAGACGGGTGCTCAGCGGACGGGCGTCGAGAGCGAGTTCGAGCGTGCTGCCACGGGCAAGCAAGCCGGCCTGTTGCAAGAGCTGTGGGGCTTCGTCTGGGAAAGCAAGAAGTGGTGGTTGACGCCGATCCTACTGGTGCTGCTCCTGCTCGCGGCGTTCGTCCTCTTCGGTGGCGGCTCCGCCGCGCCTTTCATCTACACCCTTTTCTGAGTCTCCGGAGTCCGCATGAGCCTTGAAATCAATCAAATCCCGCACCGCGTGCTGCGCAAGTTGCACGCCAACCAGGCCGTCGTGCTGACTACCGGCCACCTGGGCGACAAGGTTCTGGTCTCCACCAGCCTCGACCCCGGCGACCTCTACGAGACGTCCGAGCTGAGCAGCTTCGCCGAGTGCCGGCGGCAGGAGAACGTGCACTCGATCACCATGACCATCCTCAAGGTCGACCGCGAGGTGATCCTGGAGTCGACCAGCCACCTGGAGAGCCGCTACCGCATCATCTCCGAGCTGGACACCCTCCTGCAGTACAACCAGGACGTCTACGTGGTCTACGTGATCACCCACTACAACCCAGCTCAGAAGCCCTTCGGCCCCCTGACCATCAACATCGGCGGCGACTGCCACCGCACCGGCCGGCACATCCGCGACCTGCAGTCCATCCTGACGCGCACGCGCGACCTGGCCGAGGCGATGCTCAAGAAGTCCGTGATGATCTTCCCCGACATCCCGGCACTGCACGGCGGCAAGAAGGGCGAGTGGATCATCCTCGACCGTCACGGTGACAAGATCGATGGCCTGTCCGAAGAAGCCATCATCGCGCTCGGCTCGGCGATCATCCCCAAGGGTATTGGCTTCCTCAACCGCTACAAAGAGATGCAAGCGCGCGACATGGGGATCTGCGAACGCTTCCCGCGGCAAAACTACATCATGCCCGACAGCGGCTCACCGGACGTCCTCTCCGGCGTCTTCTGGCGCGGCGAGCGCAAAGACAAGTACATCAATATGTGCGACGCCTGGTACCAGCGCGGCACCAACATGGCACAGTTCACCTGCCTGCCCGCCAACCTCGGCGGCACCATCGACTCGTCGGCCCGGCCCACCGGCTACGGCGTCAGCACCACCACGGTCGAGCTGGCCAAGCGTTATTTCGAGCCGCGTGGTCGCGACCTGCAGTCGTTGCAGTTTCTGCTCGAGGCCGCCGGCAACGTCGGGCAGAACACCATCGAGTCCCTGATCCAGCAGTACGGCGTGCCGCCCGAGAACATCACCGTCTTCGACCGCGCCGACCCGGCGACCAAGGCGGCGATGGAAAAGTACCGCGTCAACGGCATCACCCTGCGCCACGGCGACTTCTACGAAGTCCGCCTGCCCGAAGAGGTACGTCAAGGTAAGAGCTACGACGTGTGGGTGAACAACGGCGAGGGCGACAACACCACGCCCAGCTACGTCGACAATCTGCTGGCGGCCGGCGTCAAGGTCTTCGCCGGTGGCGCCAACAACCTGCTACAGGTACGCACCGAGACCGAGTCCCGCCAGCGCATCTTCGACGCCGGCGGTTGGATCTGGCCCGATCCCGCGACCAGCGGTGGCGGCTGGACCCTGGCGGTGATCGACATCATGACCCGCTGCCAGAACCGCAAGACCAACACCCCGGAGATCCAGCAGCGCATCCTCGACATCATCACCAGCCGCAACCGCCGCCTGGTCGAGGACGTGCTCGACGGCAACTCCGAACTCAGCGGCAGCGACATCTGGAAGCGCGTCGACCGCCTGATCGAGGCACGCGTGCAGAAGACCCTGTCCCTGGATCTCTCGCCACGCGAGATCTTCGACGGCGCCGATACAACCAAGTGGGCGTTGGTCTGACGACCAACCGCACTTGATCGTATCCTTCGTTTGCTAGGGGCCCTCGGCGACCCCCCTCCTATTCGCGGCTCCGCCGCGGGGACCAAGTGGGCGTTGGTCTAGAACCAGGTCCGCATTCCGGTGTAGGGACAGGCCAATGTGCCTGCCCTGCGGCGTAGCCGCATCCGGATCCCGTAACCTGGAAAAGGCGAATGCCACCAGGCTCAGGGCTCGGTGGCATTCTCTTCTCGGTCTCCGCCAGGTCAACTCAAAGCAAACAACAAGGCATTACTTCTGCTCGGCGCGCTTGTGCTGGGTGCGGCTCACTTCTGCTGCACACGGCTGAGCGCGCCAGAGAGCTCTTCGATCAGGGTTGCGGACACCTGCTCCATGTGGGCCGCCTTCTGGAACACGATGAGCGCGGCCATGGCCTCGCGGTGCAATTCCAGTGACTGGAAGATGGGCAGGGTCTCTTCGGCCAGCTGACGCATGGCGGTGACGCGGCCCTGGCGAGCGTAGATGCTGGCCAGGTCGAGCGACACCCAGGCGGCGTCGTAGCCGATTTCGTGGTCGATGAACGCACGCCGGACATCCACCAGGGCGGATTCGGCATCGTCGATCTGACCAGCGGCGATGGAAATGCGACCTTCCAGCCAGCGCAGGCGGACCAGGTCCAGCTCGTTGGCGAACTGACGGTGCAGGTCGCGGGTCTCTTCGAGCAGGTTCAGCGCTTCCTGCTGCTGCCCCTTCTCGCTCAGGTAGAAGCACAGGTTGTGGGTCGCCACCAGCATCAGGCGCGGTTCCTGCTCGGGCTCGATCCAGGCCAGGCCCCTGCGCAGCAGACGAACCGCCTCCTCGGTGTGGTCCTGCTTGCCGGCCAGCAGGCCCTGTCCGATCAGCACGCGACCTTCCAGGTGGCGATCCTCCAGCTTGCGGTACAGAAGGGCAGCACGCTGCAGGCAATGGGTCGCGTCCTTGAGCCGGTGGTTGTCGCGGAACAGCGACGCCTTCAGCTCGAAGATACGGCCCTTCTCCAGTGGATCACCGCTCCCCTTCTGGATCAGCGATTCGGCCAGGTCGAACGCCTTCTCGGCACCGTGCAGGTCCGAGCGGATACGGCGGGCATTGCCCAGCATTGCCCAGGCGCGCGCCTTGATGTCGTACGCCAGGGGTGCCGAGCAGGTCTCGACATCCAGCTCATAGGCCATGCTCACCGCCACCTCGGCCAGCTGTAGCGCTCGGTGCGGATCCTGCACGCACGCGTGCCAGGAGCGCTCCAGAATCAGCTCGCACAGCGACCAGCTGCGGAAGCGGGAGTCGTTGCACACCATCAGGCGCTGCTGCTCCAGCGGCCGCCGGGTCAGCTCTTCGAACAGGTGCTCGGCGGTTTCCGTGTCGGCGCTCAGCTGGCTTTCCCAATCGAAAGCACGGCTGGTCATGCGCATCCAGGACGCCGTGTACAGGTGCTCGAAATCTTCGTCCAGACCTGCCATGTCAGTCAGATCAGACGTCATTTCGGTGCCTTCGGTCGCTTCGTACCAGGCAGTGTCGTCGTCACGCCTCAGCGCGGCACGCACCATCGAGCAAGCCTCTTCCGGCGTTAGATCGAAATCCAGTTTCCAGAGTTGCGACCGATCCAAACTGCTCGAAGTCATCACCAGACCTCCCCCCGTGTTTATCGGACATCTCATACGGGGCTTCGATCGAGATGAACCGGGCTGGTTTTCCGAAATGGAAAACCTTCAACCTAATATCACATGCTTATCAAAGAAGTCTCACGACTCTGGGCCGCTGACTGTCCTCTTTCTTGGGGCTCTTGTCGCCCTTCGCCATGATCAGCTCGCTCTAGGCTCTGAGATTCAGGTGAGCTGAGATCAGCCGCACTAGATCGAGCTGTGGCAATTATCCATTTGGGTCAAGTGTCGGGCCGGCGTCGAGACAACCTTCGATCACCGCGTGACGCTGAGCACAAACACTGACTGGGCTGTTCCGGTGCACTGGAATGTTCCGGTGCATTAGGCTGTTTCGGTGCGTCGGCTTTTGGACTTTCATCGCTTTTGCATCCGATCCGAGACCATCCATGAGGTTTGCGTCACATCCAAGAGCTGAAGGGAAGTCTCCGCCCGGCCTTGGATCTTCACGTCGGCGGTGAGGTCGTCCTGCACCTGCCTTCAGTAGATCTAGTGCATACGACCCTGCAGAGTGGGACAAGATTTTCCGATTTGGTTCGCTTTTCAAGATACGGACTACCAATATATGCCTAGATCTGCCAGCTGCTGCTCGAAGAGCGGGGCCCAGCCAGCGTTGGCCTGAGGGTTCGCGGGACTGGGATGCAACACCCGTCCAACGTTGTCCGCAACACGCGGTGGCAGCGCTGCCTGGGCACGGGTTTCGGCGAAGCGGCCGATGCCGATCACCCGTCGCGGCTCCAGCACCTCGACGAGCGCGGCCAGGGCCCGGTCGCAGGCTTCGTAGAGAGCAGCGCGCTCCTCCGCCTTCAGGCGGTCCGGCGTACGGTTGCGGCCAGTGTCCTCGAGGAAGATCAGTGGACAGTAGTTGGCGATGAAGAAGTGTTCGAAGAAGCGGTCCGGCGTGCCGAAGGTGTCGTGCGCCCACCCCCACAATCGCTTGCCGCTCGGCTCGCGTCGAGTGCAGGCAAAGCCCAGGACAGGGCGCTTGGGGTGCTCGTCGGGCGGCTTGGCGACCGGCGCCTCAATGCCGAGCCAGTCGCGCACCAGTTCGACTTCACCGAAGGGCACACCGGTCTGCGCCATGCCCCACGGCCCCGGGTTCATACCCAGCAGCAACACCCGATCTCGACCGGCCCGCGAACCCAGACCGGCGAAGCGGCGCAGATACTCGGCGAAGGGCACGGCAGCATAGACCAGGGGGTTGTAGACGTGCGTCACCGGTGCGGCGAAGCGCATGCGATCGAGCTCGCCGATCAACTGCTCGTGGATGGACTGAATTCGCTCGAGCATCACTTCACTTTCATGACCACCAGGGTGACGTCATCGGCCTGCTCGGCGTCCCCTTTGAAGTTCCACAGATCCGCCAGGATGCCATCGCGGATGTCGCGTGGACCCCGACCATCGGCCGCCAGCGTGCGGAAGCGCCGCACCAGGCGCTCGTCCCCGAACAGGTCCCCGCGCCTGTCGCGCAGCTCGGTGATGCCGTCCGAGTAGAAGAGCAGCACGTCCCCCGGGGCCAGCTCGACTTCCGCCTGACTGTAGCGTGCGTTGGCGAGGCAGCCCAACGGCAGCGCCGGCAAAGCATGCTCGGCAACACCACCGGTAGCCGCGACGTAGTGCATCGGTGGCAGGTGGCCGGCACTCGACAACACCATGCGGCCGGCACCGCGGTCGACCACGGCACACAGGAGAGTGATGAACAGACGGCGGTCCGTGGTCGCTTTGACCATGCGGTTGAGCCGCTGCATCACTTCCACCGGCAACGGCAGGCTCTCGCGCAGCAGGTACAGACAGCTACGGACACCCGAGATCAGCAAGCCGGCCGCCACCCCGTGTCCGGCGACGTCTCCGACCACGATACTGAGTCGACCGTCGGGCAGCCGTAGATAGTCGTAGTAGTCGCCCCCCACCTCCGTCGCCGGCAGCGACGCACTGCTCAGTTCCAGGCCCGGCACCGCCGGATCGCTGCCCGGCAGCATGCTCAGCTGGATACGGCGCGCGTACTCGAGTTCCTGCCGCATGCGCGTGCGCTCCCGGTGCTGACGCACCTCGCGCGCCCACTCGCTGACGAAACGCCGGCGCATCCGCTGCGTCCAGCTCATGCCCGCCACCAAGGCGATCAGGGTCACGATGCCGAAGACGATGAAAGCCCGCGTCTGCACCAACTCCTCGAGCGGTTGCGGGAAGAGCAGGTAGCGCGCCAGTGCACCAGCCCACAGCACACCGCCGCTGAGCAGCAGGACTTCCATGGTCGCCAGCCGGAACGCCAACAAGGCGATCGGCACCAGGTACTCCCAGAACACCATCCCCTGCCCGAGGTACAGCGTCAGGCCCAGCGCCAGCAGGTACTCCGCCAGCACGAAGCCGAGAATGGCGTAGCGCAAGAAGCGATCGAAGGTCGGCCGTTCGATCAGCAGCGACAAACCGCGCAGCAGCAGTAGGTTGAGCACCGGCGGCACGAGCAGTGTCCAGCGCTCGGTGCCGAGGAAGAGCAGCAGCGCCAACGCCGACACCCCAGCCAGCAGGAACATGAGGTGCTCTAGCACCCAGACGTTCCACGCGTCCAGGTGCCGCCGCACCGCCTTGTCCTCAGGCAGGTGGATCAGCTCGTCCATAGAAGGGGTCGGCGCCATAGGAAGCCAAAGACTAGCAGGTTCAGGGGGCTTGCCGGCGGACGGCAAGGCTCACCGGTGGCAAACAACGATCCGCCTGGCAGGGCTGGTAGGTGAGCTGCAGCCACGAATCTCGCCCCTCGCCGCCGCCGTCTACCTCTCTCGACAACCGAAGCTCTCCCGTCAAGCACACCTCCCCCTGGTAAACGCTCACGTCACCGTCCAAAGTTCCCTCGGGATAGGCGAGCGCGCGCAACTGGACTCCAGCCGCGGCGCCCGCCGCGACTATGGGCACTTCGATCGTCGTCGGAATCAGGAAGTCGAGCGACGCGGGATTCGCGTTGAGATGCCACCCCTCGGCGACGCGGAAGCGCAGTTCGAAGGCGCGCCAGCCGTCTTCAGCCTGCCCAGCCAGCTGCAAGTCGACATCCTGGACGACCTGCAACGCTGCCACCTGCAAACGCGAACCCGGCTGCTTGGACGCTCCAGGAGCGGGAAAGCCGGTCGCGGTGCTCTCGGGGACGAGCTGCCGGTAGCGCCAGGCGGCCAGGCTAAGCGTCCGCAAGCCGGCGGGATTCTCCTGGATACGCGTTCCGAAGGCACGCAGCGCGGCCTCCGCCTCTGCCCGCCAACGCGCTTCACCGGTCCGCCGGTACAGTTCCAGCAAGTTGAGCAGCGCGACGCCGTTGGCCGAGGGCAGAGCACCGTCGTAGGGGTCCTGACTGCGGAACAAGACGCCGTCGCGTGCCGCCGCCACAAAGAAGCCACCATGTGGCGCGCGCAGCCGTACGATCTGCTCGTCGGTCAGGCGCCGTGCCTCTTGCAGCCAGCGCGCCTCGCCGGTCGCCGCGTGCAGCGCTAGGAGTCCGCGCACCAGGCAGGTGTAGTCGGCCAGCATCGCCGGAATCTCGGCCTTGCCCTGGCGCCAAGCGTGCAGCAGCGTCGCCGCTCCGGGTTCCCCTGGTGCCAGCTCCGCCAGCCGTCCCCCTGGTGCCAGCTCCGCCAGCACGAAATTCGCCGCCCGCGCGGCCTGGTGCACCAGCTCCGGCGCCTCCAGCAGCCGGCCGGCGGTCGCCAACCCGGTGATCGCCATGCCGTTCCAGTCGGTCAGCACCTTGTCATCGGTGCGCGGCCGCTGGCGCTCGTCGCGTGCCGCCAACAGTCGCGACCTCAGTGGCTCGACAGCTGGCACAGCGTCGCCCAGCGGGCCCGTCAGGTGCAACACGTAGGCCGGCTCGGCGTCCGCCATTTCGTGCGCCGTTCCGTGTGGCTGGCGAAAGAATGCCGTGCCATCGAAGCCGTAGAGCGGAGCCAGGCGCGCCAGCTCGGACGGCTGCAGCCGCGCCTGTAGCTGCGCCCGCGTCCACACGTAGAACACGCCCTCACGGCCGTCCGTCTCGGCATCGATCGCGCTCCACAGCTCACCCCGCGGCCCGGTCAGCTCGCGCGCCAGGAACGCCGCCGTCTCCAGCACCACGCGTCGTGCCTGCGCCGCCAGCTCGGGACGCCCGCTCTCCACCACGGCGTAGCGGGCGTAGATCTCCAACAACCACGCCTGGTCGTAGAGCATCTTCTCGAAATGCGGCACGCGCCACAGCCGGTCCGTCGAGTAGCGATGGAAGCCGCCGCCCAGCTGGTCATAGATACCGCCACGCGCCATGCCGTCTAGGGTGCGGCGCAGCATCTCCTCGGCCGTGTCGGCCTCACCGGTTTCTTCAACCTCACCGGCTTCTTCGCCTGCCAGCAGGTCGAGCAGCAGCAGCAGATTGGCGGGGGACGGAAACTTGGGCTGGTAGCCACTGCGTACCGAACCGAAACCGCCGTACTCGCGGTCATAGCTGGACGCCAGCGCATGCAGGGACTCTCGGGCGACGGTAGCTGCCGGCAACACCCCGTGCGGCTGCGCGTCGGCCCACCCCGCCTCCAGCACCTGCCGCATCCCCTGCGTCAGCTGCTCGGCGCCCGCCTCGACCTGCTGGCGCCGGTTCACCCAGGCGTCGTGCACCTGCATCAGCAAGGTCCGGAACCCCGGCCGTACCGCTCCGCTCGGCAACGAGACGTCCTCGGGCGGGAAGTACGTACCGGCGAAGAACGGTTTCAGCTGGGGCGTCAGGAAGACCGAATTCGGCCAGCCACCGCGTCCGGTCATCAGCTGGGTCGCCGTCATGTACACCTCGTCCAGGTCCGGCCGCTGCTCACGGTCCACCTTGATCGCCACGAAATGCTGGTTGAGGAACGCCGCGATCGCCAGATCCGAGAACGATTCGCGCTCCATGACGTGGCACCAGTAGCAGGTGGCGTAACCGACCGACAGGAAGATCGGCTTGTCCTCGCGTCGCGCCTTGGCCAGCGCCTCCTCGCCCCACGGGGACCAGTCGACGGGATTGTGCTGGTGGAGCAGCAGGTACGGGCTGCTCGAATCGGCCAGCCGGTTGACTGGACTGGCCGACTGGGCCGCGGAGCCGTCTTCCACCGCATCGAGGCTGCAGGAAGCCAGCACCGCCGACGCGAGGACGACGTTGCAGGCCAGCCGACGCCATCTTCTTGGAGTCATGACGAAGTCAGTGTAGCAGGCGTCCATTCGAAGCTGAGCGACGAAGAAGATAGCATCGGCACGATCGCACCTCGGACAGCCGAGCCAATCCCCTCACCCTCAGAACCCAGACACCAACGGAGGTCCCCCGTGCACCGATTCTTCGCCTCACACCTCGCCAGCATCCTGCTCGCGACCGCCCTGCTGCCCACCGCGGCAACCGCCGTCGAGCCCGGCTCCGATCCCAAGGCCATCGCCCTCGCCGAGGCCACCGTCGAAGCCATGGGCGGACAAGCCGCCTGGGACGCCACGCGTCACATCTGCTTCACCTTCGTCCACCGCCGCCACCACTGCTGGGACAAGTACACCGGCGACCACCGTATGAGCCTGGAAGACGACGGCAAGTCTGTCGTCGTACTGCACAACATCGACAGCCGCGAAGGTGAGGTCTACATCGACGGCCAGGCACAGAGCGGGGACACCCAGCAAGAGTGGCTGGACAACGCCTACGGCGCCTGGATCAACGACACCTACTGGCTGGTGATGCCCTACAAGCTGCTCGACCCCGGTGTCACGCTCACCTATGACCGCGCCGAGGAACTCGGCGGCACCCTCTACGATGTCCTCGAGCTCCAGTTCCAGAACGTCGGCCTGACGCCGGGCGACACTTACTGGGCCTTCCTGGACCGCGAGACCGGCCTGATGGGTCGCTGGGAGTACCATCTGCAGAGCTACGGCGCCGACGATCCACCGACCGGCTGGAACTGGACCGGTTGGGCTCCCCATGGCAACATCCTGCTCGCCCCCGGCCGCAAGAACGACGCCGGCCGTGAACTCCCCCTGACCGACATCGCGGTGTATGACGAGCTGCCGGAAGCGGTGTATGCGTCGGTGGCGGGGGCGGACTTGCCCTGATCACCCCCGGTGGCGCAGCAACCAGTGCAGCACCTGCGCCTCCGCCGACCCTGGCGCCGCGCCCAGCCCCAGGTCGAGGTGGCGCGGAAAGCCGAGATGGCCACCGCGGTCCGTCCAGCACACCTCCAGGTGTCTGCTGCCGCGCTCCAGGTACGGCTTCACCGTCTCTGCCAGCACCATCGGGTCCGCCTCGGACCCCACATACAGCGTCGGCACCCGCAACCGTTCCAGGTGCGGTGCCACGCTGACCTGGCGGTAATAGTCCTCAGCTCCTTCGAAGCCATGGCGTGGTGCCACGATGAGGTCGTCCCAGTCCCACAGCGACCTCACCTGCTCCGCCTGCTCCATCGGCACCGGCACCGGCCCCCTCGCCGCCACCTCACGGTAGATGTTGCGCAGCCCGATCAGCAAGAAGCGCTGGTAGGCCGCCATGTACCACTGCTTGTAGGTCTCTGCCGAGAGCTCCAGGTCGACCGGCGACGCCAGGGTCGCCACCGCCCGCACCCGCGGATCGTGGGACTCGACGGCCCAGCGCAGTACCACGTGGCCACCCAAGGAGTAGCCGAAGAAGTAGATGTCCTCGTACACCGCCAGCTGCGGGCAAGCCAGGGGGGCATCGAGATCGGCGATCAGCCCGGCGTGGTAGAAGTCCTCCCCCAGCCGGTCGGCCCCGCGCAGGTTGAGCAGCAAGCACGCTAGGCCCGCCTCGCGCGCCGCCCATACCGCCCGGGCCAGATAAGGGCTGCGCACCGACCCGCCGAGCCCGTGGATTACCACGAACAGCCCGGTCGCATCCTGCACCTCGAACAACCTCCCCGTCAGCCGCACCATCCCTTGCCGCGCGTCCGGCACGACCGTCGACCACTCCGTCCACGGCGGCAGCGGCGGCGGCCACAGGCGGCCGTGGAGGCGAGGCAAGATGGTCCAGAGGTGTCCGCTGACTGCCATTGAAGGGTCCGTCTCGAGTCGTAGGGCGGGAAGACTTGTGCGGCGGGAAGAATAGCAGGGCAAGGCGCACACGGAAACAGGCCGCCACACCGAAGCGCGGCGGCCTGCATCCTTTCAGAGGGAAGCGAGGAAGGAAGATCTCACCAGGTCGGCGTGAAGGTGGTCGGGCAGCCGACCGACTCGTTGTGCACGCAGTCCGGGGAAATGGTGGTCACAACGCACTTGTAGCCTTCGGTGAAGTCGATTGGAATGGCACCACCGACCTGGTGCATTGTATCCTCCTCAAGAGCCAGCAGGGTGTCCTTGCGAAGCCGCAACCTTCGAATACTGATCCGCTTCTTCATGATGTACTCCAGTTCTCATGGGTATCAGGAACCATCGTCCCGAGAATCTTGCCAAACTCGGCCTTGTCTTAAGTAAGAACTCTAACAGACATATCATAGTAATTCCCGAACTCTCCATCAGAATTCAGTAAGAAGGCTAGCGCAGTTCATCCGGACAG
This sequence comes from uncultured bacterium, assembly GCA_965368975.1. GTDB lineage: Bacteria > Acidobacteriota > Thermoanaerobaculia > Multivoradales > JAHZIX01 > CBDUPA01. The sequence goes on from CBDUPA010000021.1 coordinate 93,554, forward strand.
CAAATCGCCAGCTTGCATGAACACGAAGCAAGCTACAGGCCGCCACACCGAAGCGCGGCGGCCTGTAGCTTGCATCCTCTCAAGGGAAGCGAGGAAGGAGGATTTCACCAGGTCGGCGTAAAGGTGGTCGGGCAGCCGACCGACTCGTTGTGCACGCAGTCCGGGGAAATGGTGGTCGCGATGCACACGGCGTCCTCGGTCCACTGGTCACAGATCGGATGGCCGCTGGTGCCGCCGTTGACACCCGCCATGCCGTTCTCGGTGATGGCCAGCAGGGTGTCCTTGCGCAGCTGTAGCTTCCGGGCGATGTTCCGCTTCTTCATGGTCATGTTCTCCAAGTAGCGATGGGAGTCGAGCTCCCGAATAGGGGGTTACCCTTGGGTGGGTAGTACGACTGACTGGTACGGTTGGCGCAGTGGAAGGTTCTTTGGGATCAGATTTCTTTACATCGGGTAGAGCTGCGCGACAGGTCGTACCGATTCTCCTCGTCCTCGCACATCCTAGGTGGAGCGGGGACCGCATCGCGCATGATGCCGAATGAGGGCGCCCCGCGGAAAGGAACCGTCGCATGAACAGGTACCTGTCGAACCGAGTGGCCCGTTGGGGGGCCGGTCCGTGGCTGGATCCAGATGGAGGCCGCCCAGGCAGTGGAGATCTCGGGCCGGGCCTTGGTTGGCTCCAATGGAGAATCACTGCGAAACGTCTAGACGTAGACTGAATGCGTGAACTCCGCCATCAATTAAGCGAGCCTCACCTCTAGTCCTGCAAAGACACGAGTAGTCCTGCAGAGACACTAGGATCATCTCTCGCAGTAGTCGGTAGCGAGGCACAAGCCTCGCTACTGAATTTTTTAGCGTGGATGTCACGATTTCTCGTCTGCTCGCACTTTAGAGGCAACCTAGACGAAAATCCAATCTTGGAGATACCATGTACCATCTTCCTCGCGAGTTGTTCGAGGCTCATTTGGCAGGCGATATTTCCCCCAGAGAGCTTTCAAGATTCCTGGCTGAACACCTGATAACCCTCTGCCCCTTGTGCGAAGCGGAGTTACGAGCGGTCCAGCGGAGTCTGGACAATCAAGATCATGGGCAACGAGGGGAGCCGAAGCCAAGTCCCGAGGATTGGCACCAAGCGCGCAAGTGGATGGAGGAGTTACAGCGGGATCCGATCTCGATCTGGGCGGGCAAGGTTGCCAGAGCGAGGAAGCGTTTTCGCGGCCCTGCATTCGCCGAACTCATGCTAGAGCAGGCCAGGTTATATCCTGAGAATGCCCTGGAAACTACAACCTGCGCACAGATGGCCCTCCCCCGGCAAGGATTTGCCAGTACACGCATTGATGCTATGGCCTGCGCACTGCAGATGAACGCCTATCGCGTGCAGGGCAGCTACGACCGGGCACAACAGTACCTGGATCTACTGCCAGCCCTCCTGAATGGAGTCACGAACCCGGCCTGCCAGGCCGAGGCCGCAAGCCTGATTGGCTCTCTCCTCATCGACCTACGTCATTTCAGCAAGGCGAAGCAGCATCTGAGCTACGCTGCAATTCTCTCCAAGCACATCCTGCGAGACAGTGAACTCAGCGCCAGGACGGCAATCAAGATATCTGGCATCCACTACTACCAGCGCCAGTGGGACCAGGCTCTGAACGCTCTTCTGCCGGCTTTCCAAGATGTGCAGGAAGAAGAAACACCCCGCATTTACTTCATCTTGCGCTACAACCTGGCGATGCTCTTCTGCGCAATGAACCATCCAGACGCTGCGCTGGAGCTTCTCCCCGAGGTACAAGCAGGCTTGCGGCAGCATGGCACCACCATCGACCAGAGGTCACTGCAGTGGCTGGAAGGTCGGATTCACGGGGGTCTGAGCGATCATCATCGCGCTTACCGACTGCTGACAGATCTCCGGGATCAATACCTGCAAGAAGGGCAACATTTCTGTGCGGCGATCGTCGCCTGCGACATTTGCTGCCTGCATCTGGATCGAAATGAACTGGACGCCGCCGTGGAGATCTTGCAACCAGCCCTGTCGACCATGTGCCGCCACTCGCTGCACGAGGAAAGCGAACAGGTTGTGCGCGGCTTGCAGAACGCCCTGCTTCGAGGTGTATTGACGCTCACGACACTGAAGGCTGCCCTGCCCCACCTGGAACAGGCAGCTCGCGTCGTTCGCTAGTCTTGGCCCAGATCCGCGACGCATCTAGCATTCCGTATCACGGTGACGGAGTCAGGTCCCCGATGGCTTGGTGCAACCTTGTTGGACGGAATCACAGATCCTTGATCGGGTAGGAACCCGGCATGGTTCGGAGACGAAGGGTGATTCTGGAGCCGGGGCTGGGGGTGGGGGATGGGGCTGGGGGGTGGCGATTGGGTGGTTTGTTGTTGGGGCGGATGGGATAGGCGCCGCGGGCGTGTCGACTTGGGATGCGAGGGTTGTGCTACCTCGGCGCGCTCAAACGGCTCGCGGTGCCCCTGCAACTGCTCCAGATCGCGGGCATCCTCATGGCTGTAACTAACAAAGACCTCGGCCCAGCCACGGCACCCTCCTGCCAAGAGGCATTCAAACATTCACACAGATGTAGGCGGGAGCGATTGTATCGGACGGGAAGCGGTGGACCAACTCTGACCCGCTCCCAGATACACGAAAGCCCGGCAGAAACTGCCGGGCTTCGATGTCTCGCGGGAGAGGCAGAAAACCTACATCCGCGACGGCTGCCCCAGCGTGACCTCCATCTCGACGCGCTCGCCATCGCGGACCACCACGGCCTTGGCCTTGGTGCCCGGCTCCGCGCGGCGCAGGACGAACATCATGTCGTAGAGGTTCTTGATCTGCGTGCCGCCGAGTTCGACCAGGCGATCACCGCGTTGCATGCCGGCTTCGTCTGCAGGGCCGCCGGGGCGGACGCCGGCGAAGAGGACGCCGGGCTCGTCGCTCTCGGAGTAGTCCGGGATGGAACCAAGCGAGGCGCCGGAGGAGCGGGTGTCACCGCGCGGTACGCGGGGCGGGGCACTACGGTAGGTGAGGAGTTCGTCGCGCGCGGCCAGGGTGCCGGAGAGGTCGGCGATGACGGCGGCGATCTGGGCGGCGCCGGAGGCGTTGATGTGTTCGAGGTCGTCGGACGGACGGTGGTAGTCCTCATGGGTGCCGCTGAAGAAGTGCAGGACGGGAATACCGGCGGCGTAGAAGGGGGTCTGGTCGGAGCGGCCGTAGCCGGTGCCGCCGACGTCGCAGCGGACGCCGCGCGCGGTACAGATCGGGGCGACCAGGTCGCTCCACTCTTCGGCCGACTCACCACCCAGGACGCTGACGACGTTGTTCTCCATGCGACCGACCATGTCGAGGTTGATCATGGCGACCAGGTTGTCGAGCTCGACACCGCCGGTGGGCTCTTTGCTGAAGTGCGTCGAGCCGAGCAGGCCGAGTTCTTCGCCGGCGAAGGCAACGAAGTAGACATCGCGCGGTAGCTCATCTTGACGCGCCATGAGATGACGCGCGATCTCGAGCAGGGCGGCGGTGCCGGAGGCGTTGTCGTCGGCACCGTTGTGAACTTCTTCGACGCCCGGGGCCAGCGAGCCTTCACCGCCGAGGCCGAGGTGGTCGTAGTGGGCGCCGATCAGGACCGCACCGGGCTTGCGGTCGACGGCCAGCGACGGCAGGCGACCGACGACGTTGTGCGCGGTGGAGTGGCGAACCTTGAGGTCGAGCTCGATGCTGGCGCTGGCGGTGCTACCGAAGAGGCCGGCACCGGCTTCACGCTTCAGGTAGAGCACCGGCATGTCGGCGGTGCCCTTGGCGTCGACACGGCGGCGCGGAAAGGTGGCCTCTTCAGGCATCTCTTCGCCTTCGGCGAGCAGCGGAGCGTCGACGACGATCATGCCGGCGGCGCCCTTCTCGCGTGCGTTGAAGGCCTTGTAGCGCAGGTCGCTGTAACGACGCTGGTTCTCGGTGTCGTCGAAGGGTGCGGCTGTTGGCGCGAAGCGGCGCACCAGGACGATCTTCCCTGTGACGTCGAGACCTTCGTAGTCATCGACCTCCAGTTCGGGTGCGCTGATGCCATAGCCGACGTCGACCAGCTCACCCTCGACCTGACCGGTGCCAGAGAAAGCGGCGATCTGGTAGACGGAGGTCTCGATCTCGGTGCCATCGATGACCAGCGACTGCTGGAGCACGTCGACATCGGTCGGGATCTGGAAACGCTGCAGGAAGCCTTGCTCACCGGCCGGACGCAGGCCGACCCTCTGGAACTGGCGGCCCAGCCAGTCGGCCGAAGCGCGAAGGCCTTCGGTCTCGACGCCACGGCCCTGGCGCGCGTCGCTGGCCAGCCAGGCGATGTCGTCGTAGAGACGGTCGGCACCGGTCTCGAGCACCGGCCTGTTGGCGCGATCGAGCCAGCGGGCGAGGTAGATGTCCGTCTCGCCCGGCTTGCCCTGGTTACGGTTGGAGGCGAAGACGAGGTCGAGACCATCGTTGGGCGAGAACAGCGGGAACCCGTCGAAGCCCGGAGCGTAGGTGATGCGCTGTAGGTTGGTGCCGTTGAGATCGATCGCCCACAGGTCGAATTCGCGCTCGTCGTTGCCATAGTTGCTGGAGAAGATGATGCGGTCACCGGAGGGATAGAAGGACGGTGCGAAGGAAGCCGCCGCCAGGTAGGTGACCTGACGCGCATGCGTGCCGTCGGCGTTGGCGACCCAGATCTCCAGCTCGCCGGGGCGAATCAGCCCTTCCTTCAGCAACCGCTGGTAGTCCTGGCGCGAGGCGTCGTCGAAGAAGCGCGAGGCACGCCAGACGATCTGCGAGCAGTCGGGCGAGAAGAAGGCACCGCCGTCGTAGCCCAGGGTGTCGGTGAGCCGCTGCACGTTGCTGCCGTCGGCATCCATGCGATAGAGGTCGAGGTCGCCGTCGCGGGTCGAGGTGAAGACGACGGAACCGTCGATCGGGCACACCGTCGCCTCGGCGTCGTAGGCCTTGTTCTTGGTCAGGCGCACCACGTCGCTGCCGTCCGGCTTGGCGCTGTAGATCTCGTAGCTGTCGTAGATCGCCCAGACATAACCCTGGCTGTGATCCGGCGCCGGCGGGCACTTGCGGCTCTTGTCGTGGGTCGAGGCGTAGTAGATGCGCTCGCCTTCCGGGTAGCTGAAGTAGCCGCAGGTGGTACGGCCTTCGCCGGTCGACACCAGCGTCGCTTGCCCTGCCCGCAGCGACGACATGCGGAAGATCTGGTCACACTCGTAGCCGGGGCGGGTGGATTGGAAGATGAGGTAGCGAGCGTCAGGGGACCAGTAGGCCTCGGCGTTCTCCCCGCCATAGGTCATCTGACGCACCTGGGAGAGGTGCACCTCTCGCGGATCTCGCAGCCGCCCGGACGCTTCGAACGCGACACGTGCGGTCTCTTCATCGATCTCCGACGGGTTGGCCAGCGGTGCGGCCTCGATCAGCGAGTCGAGATAGAGAGCCGACGGGTACGGCACGGTGGCCAAGAGGCCGACGGAAAGGGAGGCGAAGGTGAGGATCCGGAACAAGTGGCGCGACTGCATTGGCGATGTCTCCGTTACTGCTGCGGTGAGGGCTTGGCGGGATGGGGCCGAAGGGGCCCGAGGTGGAGGTTTCATATTAGCAGATGCCGTGCGGCGCCTCCGTTCGACACCTCGGTCGTGCCGATCGCGGCTCTCCCGCACTCCGGTCGAGCAACGGTTCGGGTAGAGTGAAGATATGAGCAAAGGGCTGATTCGCGTGCTCGTCCTCCTGGCTGTGGTAGCAGCGGCCTGGTGGCTGCGGTCCACGTGGTTGCAGCCACGGCCGGTGACCGTGCAGGTGGTGACGGTGACCCCCGGAGCCGTGGAGGCGATCGTGACGAATTCACGTGCTGGCACAGTCAAGGCCCGGCAGCGCGCACGCCTGTCCCCCGAGGTCGGGGGACGGGTGGTCCACTTGCCCTATCGGGAGGGCGCCCAGGTTGCTGCCGGTGAGGTCGTGCTGCGGCTGGACGATGCCCTACCGCGCGCACGGCTCGACCTGGCACGCAGCGACCTGGCGACGGCGGTAGCGCAGCGCGACGGTGCCTGCCTGGAGAACCGGCGCGCCGAGCGTGAGGCGGTGCGCATCCGTGCCCTGGCGGCGGACGGCATCGTCTCGACCGACGCGCTCGACGCCATCGACACCAAGGTCGAGAGCACGCTCGCCGTGTGTACCGCCTCGGAAGCCGCAGTGCGGCGGGCGCGCGACGCGGTAGCGCTACAGCAGACGGAGGTCCAGCGCTTCGAGCTGCGTGCGCCCTTCGCGGGCATCGTGGCCGAGCTGTCGATCGAGATCGGCGAGTGGACGACGCCCTCGCCGCCCGCAATGCCAGTGCCGGCGGTGATCGACATTCTGGACCCAGCGTCGATCTACATCAGCGCACCAATGGACGAGGTCGACTCGGCCCGCATCCATCCCGGACAACCCGTGCGGGTGAGCGTCGACTCACACCGAGGCGAGACCTTCGAGGGCACCGTCGAGCGAGTGGCCCCCTACGTGCTGGACGTCGAAGAGCAGAACCGGACGGTCGAGATCGAGGTCGCGCTGCGAGATCGGGACCTCGCCGCGACGCTGCTGCCCGGCACCTCGGCCGACGTCGAAGTCATCCTGGAGTCCCGACCGGACGTGCTGCGGCTGCCAACGTCGGCGGTGCAGGGAGGACGTCAGGTGCTGGTGTGGGTTGCCGCGGACGATGGAACGGACAGAGACGGCGACCTCGGCCGCTTGGAGGAACGCGCGGTGACCACCGGCCTGCGCAACTGGGAGTGGGTCGAGATCACCAGCGGCGTGACGGCTGGCGAGCGGGTGGTGGCGGTGATCGATGGTCCCGAGATCGTCGCGGGCGTGCCGGCCCTGGCACACGAGACCCCATGATCGAGCTGGAAGATGATTGAGCTAGAGCATGATTGAGCTGGTACACCTGGCACGGACCTTCGAGGTCGGCGACGAGGAGGTGCACGCGCTGGTCGACGTCAGCGAGACGATCGCGGCCGGTGAGCACGTCGCGATCATGGGACCCTCTGGCTCCGGCAAGTCGACGCTGCTCAACCTGCTCGGCTGCCTCGACCGCCCCACTTCCGGTAGCTATCGCCTCGACGGCCGCGAGGTGAGCCGGCTGAGCGAGTCCGAGTTGACCCGCGTGCGGCGGCACCAGATCGGCTTCGTCTTCCAGAGCTTCCACCTGGTGCCACGCTTGACGGCGCTCGAGAACGTCGAGCTGCCGCTGCTGTTCGCCGGCATCCGCCGCGGTGAACGGCGCAAGCGGGCCGAGCGTGCACTCGACGCCGTGGCACTCTCCGACCGGCTCGACCACCGCCCCGACCAGCTCTCCGGCGGCCAGCGTCAGCGCGTGGCCCTGGCGCGCGCCACCGTCACCCAGCCGCGCATCCTGCTCGCCGACGAGCCCACCGGCAATCTGGACACCGCTTCCGGTGACCAGGTACTCACCCTGCTCATTGGACTGCAGCAACAAGGTTTGACACTGATCGTGGTCACCCACGATCCGCACGTCGCCCGGCGCGCCGATCGCGTGCTGGTGCTGGTCGACGGCCTGGTGGGCCGCCGCCTTGCCGGCCACGAGGTGCGGGACACCCTGGTTGCGGATGCGGCGGGTACGCGGGAGCCGGCATGAAGGTCTTCGAAGTCGTCGCCTTCGCCATGCGGGCCTTACGCGGTCATCGACTGCGCACCGTCCTGAGCCTGCTCGGCATGGCGATCGGCATCGCCGCCGTGCTGGTCCTCACCGCGCTGGGCAACGGCGCGCGGCTCTACGTGACTGACCAGTTCAACAGCATCGGTAGCAATCTGCTGATCCTGCTACCCGGCCGTGCCGAGACCACCGGCGGCACCATCCCCGGCACCTTGGGCGTGCCCAACGACCTGACGCTCGACGACGCCGAGACCTTGCGGCGCCATCTGCCGAGGGTCCGCCGCGTCGCCCCGATCACCCTCAACAGCGAGACCGTCGCCTTCCAGGAGCGGCGGCGACAGGTGGCGGTGATCGGCGCCACGCGCGCCTACTTCACCATTCGTCAATTGGAGCTGGCTGCCGGTAGCTTCCTGCCCGACGAGGAGGCGCACCGGGGCGCGCCTCTGGTGGTGCTCGGCAGCGGCGTGGCCCGCGAACTGTTCGACGAACAGAACGCCATCGGCCAAGCTGTGCGCATCGGCGGCGGCCGCTACCGGGTGATCGGCGTCCTGGCGACCAGCGGCACCCAGCTGGGCGTCGACCTCGACGAGCTGGCGGTCATCCCCGTCGCGTCCGCCATGCGCCTGTTCAACCGCAGCTCCCTGTTCCGCGTGCTGCTGCAGACCTGGTCTTACAACGACCTCGAAAGCGCCCAAGCGCAGGCCACGGCACTGCTCGCCGAACGCCATGGCGAGGAAGACTTCACCTGCATCCGTCAGGACTCCGTGGTCAGCGGCCTGGGCTCGATCCTCGGCACCTTGACCCTCGTCCTGGTGACCATCGCCGCTGTCTCCCTGACCGTCGCTGGTATCGGCATCATGAACGTCATGCTGGTCTCGGTGTCCGAGCGGACGCGCGAAGTCGGTCTGCTCAAAGCTCTGGGCGCCGGCCGGCGTCAGATTCTCGGCGTCTTTCTGGCGGAAGCCATCCTGCTCTCCGCCGCCGGTGGCCTGCTCGGCCTCGGCCTCGGTGCCGCCGCCATCCGCGTCAGCTTGCACCTCTTCCCCGCGCTCCCCGCCTCGCCGCCAACCTGGGCGATCGTCTCCGCGCTCGGCGTCTCGGTTCTCACCGGGGTTGCCTTCGGTGTCCTGCCCGCCCGCCGCGCCAGCGAACTCGACCCCATCACCGCCCTCGCTGGCCACTGACCAGGACACTTGCCCATGTCCTCGCTCCTGCCCGACTCCCTCCTGCCTGAGCTGCTCCGCCTCGCGCTCCGCTCGCTCGCCGCCTACCGTCTGCGCTCGATCCTCAGCGTCCTCGGCATCGCCGTCGGCATCGCCTCGGTCATCCTCTTGACCTCCGTCGGCGAAGGCACGCGCCGCTACATCGAGAGCGAGTTCACCCAGTTCGGCACCCATATCGTCACCATCTTCCCCGGCAAGGCCGAGACCATCGGCATCCCCGGCGTCCTCGGCGGCACGACGCACAAGCTCACGATCGCCGACGCCGAAGCCCTGGCTCACGTTCCCGGGGTCGTCAGCTCGATGCCGGTGGTCACCGGTACCGCCCGCGTCGAAGCCGTGGACCCCGAACTGGGCGGTCGTGGTCGTAGCGTCATGATCTACAGCGTCACGCCGACGATCCAGGACATGTGGGAGTTCTACCCCGTCCAAGGTGAGTTCTGGCCCGCCGGCGACCCCCGCCGGTCGCCCCCCCTGACCGTCCTGGGCCCGACGCTGAAGGAGGAACTCTTCGGCGACACCAACGCCCTCGGCCAGTTCGTCCGCATCGGCGGCCGGCGCTTCCGCATCGTCGGCTTGATGGAACCCAAAGGTCAATTGTTGGGCCTGGACCTCGACGATGGCGCCTACATCCCCGTCTCCTACGGCCTGCAACTCTTCAACCGCGACGAGCTCACCAACATCGACATCCGCTACGCCGAAGGTACCGACCCCGCCCGCGTAGAAGCCGCCGTCCGCGTCGCGATGATCGAACGTCACCGTGGCGAAGAAGACTTCTCCATCACCAGCCAGGCCGCCATGCTCGACGTCCTCGGCAACGTCATCAACATCGTCACCGTCGCGGTGAGTGGAATCGCCGGGATCTCGCTGCTCGTCGGTGCTGTCGGAATTCTGACCATGATGTGGATCGCGGTCGGCGAAAGGACGTCCGAGATCGGCTTGTTGCGGGCCATCGGCGCGAGCCGGCGTCAAATCCGCTTGTTGTTTCTAGCGGAGGCCGGAGCTCTGGCGGCACTGGGGGGTGTGGTGGGCTTGGCAGTGGGGATGGGCCTGTGCGCGGTGCTGCGAGAATTGGTGCCGGCTCTGCCCGTGCACACACCGCTGATCTATGCCATCGCGGCCGTGGGCGTCAGTGGAGTGACGGGATTGCTGGCGGGAGTGTTGCCGGCGCGGAGAGCGTCGAGGTTGGATCCCGTCGAGGCGTTGCAGGCGGAGTGAATTTGCTGCACCAATTTGCATGCATTATGATGTAGCCAGGAGGTGGCCATCATGCCCTCACTACAGATCCGCGAACTCCCCCTCGATCTCTACGAGATCCTCTCTCACCGCGCCAATCGCGAAGGCCGTAGCCTTGCGCAGCAAGCGATCGCGGATCTACGCAAGGTCCCCGAGTTCGAAGCCCGCCAGCGGCGCATGGAGACGATCGAGAGGCTGCGCAGTCGACTGGGCCAGCGGACAGAACCTCTCACACCGCCAGAACTCCTGATCCGCGAAGACCGCGACCGCTGATGCAGTACCTGGTTCTCGACGCTTCTGCTGCCATCCAGGTCGTTTGTGATCTCCCTGCGGCCGCTCGAATTCTCGATGTCCTTGCGGAAACCACTCTGCCTCTCGCCCCGGACCTTTACGCTGTCGAGGTCGCGAATGCACTCTGGAAGTACGTCCGCTTCGACAGCATCTCGCGCGAGGAAGCCGGCCAGTGCTTCACCGAAGCCAACAATCTAGTCGAGTTCCAAGTCGCTTCCGGCGGCCTTGCAGAAGAGGCCCTGATGGCAGCCGCGACCTACGAGCATCCGGTCTACGACATGCTCTACGCAGTCCTGGCTCGGCGACACGGTGCGCCGGTGCTCACTATGGATCGGCGATTCACGGCCGTGCTGAGAAAGATGTCGATCGAACCGATTCAGTTATGACCGTTGCAGTGCAGCCTGAAGGCAGTACTTCACTCGTAGCCGCTGCATCGCTGCTAGCGCTCCGACGTACTAGAATCGAGATCATCCAATCTCGAGACTAGAACTTCACGCGGGAGTGCATCCGATGATCAGGAAGCAGGGAGACGACGGAGACAAGACACCAAAGGGCCAAGAGAAAATGGGCGCCGGCCTCGCCATTGGTATTGGCGTCGGCGTGGCCATCGGGGCCGCGACGGACAACCTGGCTGCCGGTGTCGCCGCCGGCGTGGCGCTGGGTATGGGTCTCGGCCTGGCCTTGTCGCAGCGCGCGAACAAAGACTGACGCATGTCTCGACTCGAGCTGAAGATTCCGCCGGCCGTCGTGATGCTCGTCTGTGGCGGCTTGATGTGGGCTGTGGCACGTAGACTGCCGGGTCTTTCGGTGGCGGGAATCTCGATTCCGCAGCAGCTACACTTTGTCCTGCCGAAGGCTCTGCTGGGACTCGGCGCCCTCATCTCGATCGCCAGCCTGGTGTCTTTCAGCCGCGCCAGGACGACCGTCGACCCCACCAAGCCGCACGCCTCGACGTCCCTCGTCACCTCCGGCGTCTACCGCGTCAGCCGCAACCCCATCTACCTGGGGATGTTCCTGCTCCTGCTCGCCTGGGGCGTCAAGCTGTCGAACCTGGTATCGATCGCTCTCACCGCCGGCTTCGTGCTCTACATGACACGCTTCCAGATCCGGCCTGAGGAACGTGCGCTGGAAGAGCGTTTCGGCGAGGCGTTCATCGCCTACAAGCGACGGGTCCGCCGCTGGTTGTAGCTCGGCACCTGAGCACTTCCACAAAACTAAATGGTAAAGTGGATAGTGAATCACAGTCTGGCTCTTTCGCAACCAGAAGGGAGGAAGAGCATGGCCATCCACAACTGCCACATCCACACCTTCACCAGCAAGGCCGTTCCCGATCGGGTCTTGCCCTTCCGCATCGTTCAGCTCACACGCTCCCGCTTCTGCTCCGGACTCACTCGCAGGCTATTGCGCCTGCTCCCCTTCCGTCTCCTCGACCGCGCGGCGGCCTTCGTCGGCATCGGTAGCAAGCGCAGCCAGGAGGAGATCTTCCAAGAGATCTTGCCCTACTACCCGCGCGATACACGGTTCGTCATCCTGCCCATGGACTTCGAGTTCATGGAGGCGGGCACATCACCGCAATCCTACGTGGAGCAGCTCGAGGAATTGCGCGCTCTACCTGAGTCCCTCAAGGAGGAAGACAGGGACCGTATCTTGCCTTTCGTGGCTGCCGATCCACGACGACCGAACGTCACTGAGCTGGTCTTGGAGTATCTGGAGCAGCACCAGTTCGCGGGCGTCAAAATCTACCCTCCGCTCGGCTACTACCCGTTCGACGAGCGTCTGAGCGAGATCTACGCCTACTGCGAGGAACGAGGCGTCCCGGTCATGGCCCACTGCTCGCGCGGCGAGGCCGTCTATTTCAAGGGACGGATCACACCAGAGATGCGCCGGCATCCCAAGAACGGCAAGGTCTTCACGGAGCGGTCGAACCACACCTTCGCCAACCACTTCACGGCCCCTGACAACTACACCTACCTGCTCGAAGACTTTCCTCGACTGAAGGTCTGCCTGGCTCACTACGGCGGTGACGACGAGTGGCACAGGTACCTACGCGATCCCTGGCCCGGCGACAATGTGCGTGAGTCTTGGCTGTCCGTGATCTCGGAACTGATGCGTGATCACCCGAACGTCTACGCGGACATTTCCTACACCGCAGCTGACCGCGAGCTGTGGCCGCTGCTCAAGGTCCTGCTGAACACACCGCGGCTACAAGATCGGGTCCTGTTCGGCTCGGACTTCTACATGGTGCGGATCAAGACCAAGGAACGCGCCTTCACCATCGATCTGCGCGCCGCCGTCGGCGAAGCGGAATTCCAGCGCATGGCAGTCACCAACGCGACGGAATTCCTTCAACGAACGTGATCCGAACGCCCTCCGCGATGTCTGGATGGCCGGCCGCCTGGTACAGTTGCCAGCGGAGGCACACCGACGATGATCGACATCCAAGAAGCCGTCGAGAAGGCCCGCAAGGCCTTCCTGGCGCTACACGAAGACCGCACCATCACCAGCGTCCGCCTGGCCGAGGTGGAACTGAGCGACGACGACAAGATCTGGCGCGTGACGCTGAGCTACGCCGACGACGAGGTGACCAACATCGACAAGCACAAGCTGGTCAAGATCGACGCCGAGAGCGGGCAGGTGCGATCGGTGCACGTGCGCACGCTCTAGCCGTTCGCTCGGCGTCTGCCAGCACGCCCGACCGGAAGCGCCGGACTCAGTTGAAGACGGCCTCGAGTAACGGCTTGTTCTCGTCGTGCCCTTCCGGCTCGGTAACGGACAGGTAGATCTCGAACTCACCGAGCACCGGGTTGCGCATACGGTAGAAGCCTTCCGGCAGCAGCGCGCGCGTCGAGCGGCCCTGGAAGACAACTGAGAAGGGAGCGCGCACCGGAGCTCCGGCACCTTCGATTTCGATGGCTTTGCCGAGCGAGTTGACCTCCTTGAGATCGACCATCAAGTCCTTGATCCCCATCTCGATCTCGAACGCTTGCCCGACCAAGGGCTCGAAGGACTCTTGGCTGAGCTTGGACAACGGCGTATCCATCACATCGCCGAAGTTGATCAGGAGGTCCTCCCGCTCATCTGCCGCTTCCGCGGCAGCCTTGCAAGCGGCATCGGCGTCTTCCAGAGTCACTCTCTCGTATTTGGGCTCTTCGGCTTCAGACATGGCGTCGACTCCTTGTCAGGTTCTTGACGATACAGGTGGGTAGCTGCGTTCTAGGTGAAGACGACTTCGTAGCGCATGCGGGGATCTTCCGCGCCGGGCCCTACAGTCACCAGGAACAAGTCCATCTCGCCCATCGCGTCGTGCGTCAGGTGGTAGATGCTCTGCTCCAATGGCGCGTTCTCCGGCCCGAGGAAGACAAGCGAGAACGGCGTTCGATCCGTGCGCTGCGTATGACTGTTCACCTCACCGACTTCGATCAACTCGGCATCGATGTGTCCTTCCGCTTCCGCATGTGTGATGCGGAAGGGCGTGTGGAGGTGCTGGCGAAAGGCTTCGGCACTCAGCTCGATCAATCGGTCGTCGTTCGGGTCGGGGTTGGACGGAGCGTCCGGCATGTACTGGCTCCTCGGTTTAGCTTCCGACTGAGTTGGCTTCGACAGGAGCCCACTCCATCAAGTGGTACACACCCTGTTCTTCGATCTTGCGAAACCCGAGCCGCAGGTAGAGGCGCATGGCTGGGTTGTTGTGCTCGACGTGGATTCGCACCAGCAGGCCCTTCTGCCGACCTTCGTCGAGGATCTCTTCGAGAATCTCGCCACCGAGGCCGCGACCTCGGTACTCTGTCAGCAGGGCGATATCGACCAAGCGAATCTCGTCTTCACGCCGGTCGATATAGAGACGGCCAACCGGCCGACCTTCCAACTCGATGACATCGAAGGCCGCGTCAGGAAAGTGCTCCTGGTAGTGCGTGTGCTGAGCGTGGAACTGAAAGCCCAGGAACTCGGTTTTCTGTTCGTCGCTCCAGGGCACCGGCGCCAGCTCGTCTTCCCGCGTCGAGGCATAGACTCGGCGCAGGAAGTCGAGGTCGGCGTCGGTGATCGGGCGTAGGGTGGTTCGCGTCACGCTCGGTTGCGCAGGTCCGGCCAGGTGTCAGCTACGGCTCGGATACAGACCCTGCAGGGCGATGATGAAGTTCATCACCAGGAAAGGCTGCATGTTGTTGTGCGGCTGACTGCCGCCGGCATTGGGCATGGAGGCATCTGCCATCGCACCGGTGGTGGCACCGGTGGGCGAGCGGAACATGTCGTTGCCGGCACCCACCATGCGTGCACTGCTCGGCGTGGTGGAGTCACCGTCTTCACCTGAGCCCTGCAACTGATGCGTGTGATTGGGCATCTGAGCCTCGGTCAGGCTTACCATCTCGACACCGCCACGCTGACCTAGACGCCTAGACGTCAGGCCCGGACCACGGCCCGGGTGCATCGGCAAACGGCCTTTCAAGTTGGGCAAGGCGGTCGTCGAGCGACCGTCGCCACCGTAGGTGGTGCCGATCAGCGAAAAGAGCGCGGTGTTCTGCGATACAGGGAGCAGCTGACCATTGCAAAATGCCCAGCTACGTGGCGCGAAATTGCCGGCGAAGATTCGGATCTCTGCGATGAAGGGTTCAGACATGGCGAATCTCCTAGTTCCGCGACGGATAGATGCCAACCAGGGCGATGATGAAGTTGATGCAGAGGTAGGGCATCAGATTCGTGTGCGAACGACTACCGCCAACGTTGGTGATCGCCGAGGTGCTCATGTTCTGCGGGTCGATCTGATCCGTATACACGTCGCCGAAGATCGGCGTCGCCAGAGCATCGCCGAGCGCATCCCGGCTGACCGCGGCACTGGTGGTCGCGCTCAGCGGATGCGTGTGACTGGGCATCTGATTGACGGTCAACGTCTCCTTCTCCGAACCAGCCTTGGCACCAAGGCGTCGCGGAGACAAACCTGGGCCGCTGCCCGCGTGGATCGGCACACGTCCGCGCAGGTCTGGAAGGCCGAAGGTGGTGCGGCCATCGCCGCCGTAAATGGTGCCAAGCAGGCTGAAGAGCGCGTCGTTCTGGCTCACCGCGAGCAGCTGACCATCGCAGAAAGCCCAGCCGCGTGGCGCAAAGTTCCCAGCGAACATGCGGACCTCACCAACAAACGGTTCTGACATGGTGAACCTCCTTTAGTTCCGGGACGGGAAGAGACCGCGCAAGGCGATGCAGAAGTTGATCGCGAGGTAGGGCTGCATGTTGTTGTGCGCCTGGCCACCGCCGACGTTGAGAACCGAGGTGTGCAGCTGCGTCGATGCGCCGAAGGAGCCGTAGAGGTTGCCCGCGGCACGGGCGAAGATGTGGCCCTGAGGCTGGTCCGAGAGCGCATCGCCGTTGTTGGTACCAATCAGATCATGATCGTGCTGGGGCATCTCGTTGCCAGCAAGGGTGTGCGTCTCTTCGCCGCTCTTCTGGCCTTCGGTGTGGTCTTGACCACCATTACTCCGCCCCACATGCATCGGCGCGCGACCACGTAGGTCGGGCAGCGCAAAACTCGTACGCCCGTCACCACCGTAGGTGGTCCCGAGCAGGGAGTAGAGGCTCTGGTTCTGGTTGATCGGCAGAATCTGGCCGTCACAGAAGGCCCAACCGCGCGGCGCGAAGTTGAAGCCGACGATGCGGACTTCCGCCAAGAAGGGTTCGGACATGTGCTCTCCTCTCGTTGCGTAACCGACCGCCGTGCTTACGACGGGTTGGTGCAGTTCGTGTTGTTGTTGTTGGTTACAGCACCGCCCGGGAACGAGAAGTCCCCGGTGTTGTTGTGCGGCGCACCCTGCAGCTGGGCACCGCTGACCGCGCCCAGGCCAGCGCCCTCTACGGTGAACGTACCGCCGTTCTCGTCCAGTTCCCACTCGGTAGCGGTGTTGGTGGCAGTGTTCTCGCGTAGGTCAGCGCAGAAGGTGTTGGCGTCGGCCTGTAGATCGAGCTGAACGAACGAGGTGCCTGTGCTCGAGAAGGTGTTGTGCGTGATGGTCGCGTTGACGTTGGTGCCTGGATCGTCCGACTCGATTTCCATGATCGCGTCCGTAGTGTTGTTGTCACTCCGGAACGTGTTGCCATCGGCCATGCTGCCACCGATCAGCAGGTTCATCGTGCCCGCCCGATTCTCGATGAACACACCGTCGCGAGTGCCACCCACGTTGTTGGCGGTAGTACCACCGATGGCGCCCGTGCCAAAGAGGTTGCGACGGATCGTGATGTCCAGCGTGGTGATCGGGGAGCGGTTCGAGATGTAGAGGGCTTCGCGGTCGCCCATGTCGTCGACCCTGTTGTCGTCGATGAACACGTCCATGCTGGCGATGGTGCCACCGCTGTGCTCGTTGATGATGTGGATACCGCGACGGTTGCCAGAGCTGGCTCCATCCGTCATCGACACATCATTGCCTGAGATATTGAGCGTCATCGTTGTTCCCGGCGTGATGGCACCGCCACCGTAGCCAGCGTTGAGGATGCCGGAGTTGAAGTTACCGGCCTTGGCCAAGTCGTCGTAGGTGTTGTTGCGGATGTTGAAGTTACAAGTCAGCTGACCACCACAGCTGTGGTTGGTCTCACCGACACCATCGGCATCCGAGTCCTGGACCGTGTTGCGATCGAAGTTGTGGTTCAGCGTACCCGAGGTTTGGGTACCGCTACCCTCGTAACCGTCGATCTGGAAAGCGCTGGGGTCGAGAGCGTCGAAGCGACTGTCCTCTACGTTGACCGTGGTCGTACCGATGTTGCCGCGGAACTGCGCCAATACCATCACAGCACCGGTATCCGACTCGGTGAAGCGACTGTTGTCGATGGTAAAGCTCGCCCCACTGGTGGCGAAGTTGTGCAGCCGCACGCCATGCGTACTCGCCACATCGACGTTGTTGAGCGTCACATTGTCCAAGCGACTGGTACCCGACAGCTCGGTCAGGTCCATGCCATGTGAGCCCGGCGTCAGGACGATCATGTTCTGCAAGCGCAGGTCCATCGAGGTGTCGACATCAATGGCTATGCCGGTCGTGTTCTGAATCGTTCCTCCGGTGCCATTGCCACCCTGTGTCGCGGTCGAGCCGTCGCCAGTGACGATCAAGCCACCCGCAGTACCGGTGGTGTTCAGCACGATGCCGTTGGCCGCCCCGGAGGCGGCGATCGACTGGAACGTGGCGTCGTTGGCGCCGATGGTGGTGCTGGTGAAGTTGAGACCCACGGCGTTGGTTGCCGCGACGGTGTTGCCCGTGCCTGTCACCTCGACGGTGCGCGCCGAGTTGGCGTTGATGCAAGTGCCCGCGGAGCAGGTCAAGCCCAGTCCCGCCAGGCGCGTGATACTGGTCGCGGCCAGGCTCGTCAGGTCGACGCAATTGCTGTTGTTGCTACAGGTGACGCCGTCGAAGATGGTGTTCGAGACGATGCCGTCCAGATCCAACCCGGCAGCACCTGCTCCGGTGGTGTTGATGTTCACCGTTCCCGCTTGCGTCGCCGTGTCCAGAACACCACTGCCCGTGGCCACAATGCCGGGCACATTGCTGGTGAAGATGTCCAGGCTGTTGAAGCTGAGCAGCGAGTTGGCCACGTTGCCCGACATGTTGACGCCGCCGCCCGTGATGCGACTGGCGGCGCTGGTTCCCAGGTCCACGGGCGCAGTGAAACTCAGCGTGCTCGGAGCCGCCGAGCCGGAGAAGTTGATACCCGTGTTTCCGCCGGTGCCCTGCAGCGTCGCCGTACCCGTGAAGCTGATGGTACCGCCACCGCGCCCGGTAACGTTGACCAGGCGGTTGGCGGTCGAGCTGTTGAGGCCGTTGCCAGTCAAGGCCGCGGACACATTGGCGGTTCCCAGGTTGACATCGAAGGCGTTGACCGTTCCGGCGGTCTGGTTCAGGTCCAGGTCGCTGAAGGTGATCGCGGCCGTGTTGTTGTCGATGTCGACCGTGGCGCTGCTGCTCAGGTCGGCGTTCGCGAAGCTCACCGTACTGGCGGCGCCGTTGATCCGGACACCGCTACCGCTGGCCGTCACCTGACCATCGAAGCGGACGGAACTGCCAGCGAGTAGGTTGGCGATGTCGACCGCGAAGCCGCTGGCATCGTTGATCGTGCCGTTGTGATCGACCGTGGCAGCACTGCCATCGATACGGAAACCAGGCCCGGCGCCGGCATGGGTGATCGCGGTGCCGGCAGCGAAGTCGAAGGTACCACTGGAACCGTTTTCGATGTCGACTCCAGCATCGCCGCCGTTGAGGGTCGTGGTGCCGTTGAAGTCGTAGTCACCGTCGGCGTTATTGAATTGCAGACCAGTACCGGCAGTCGCATTGATGGTGCCGGTCTGGAAAACCACCGTGCCGGTATTGTGGCCGCCGGTTACGGACACCGCCGGTGCGTTGGTCGACTGTGTAAGGCTACCGCCGAAGGTCGACGAGACGGTACCGCCAATGATCGAGAAGCCCGGGCCGATGCTGGTGATGATGGCGCCCATGTTGGCAGTGAAGCTACCGCTGATCGAGTCGAGCAGAACACCGGACGTGGGACTGCCGCTCGACGAGATGTTGCCGAGTTGCACGTTGGCGGTCAGCGGATCGAGCGCCACCGCCGGACCATTGATGGCGTCCGCTGTGCCGCCCGTGGTGGCAAGCAGGAAACCGGCTGTAGGCGGCGGTCCGCCGGTCGATAGGCCGGTGCCGGAGGCGACCAACGCGGCGCCGTTGAAGGCAAAGATGTTGACGGTGCCAAAGCCCAGGTTACCGCTGACCGGGTTGGCCGCGGTTCCCAGCGTCACACCGCGCGCAACGCGGTCGCTCACGATGCCGACGCTCAGCGTGCCGCCGGTGACCAGGTCGAAGTCCGCATCCGAGGGATCACCGTCGAAGATCACGCCCAGCATGCGCACGCCCTCCCCCGCCGAGGTACCAAGCACGACGTTGTTGGCAAAGCCGGTCACGAAGACCGAACCAGCGCCGCCAGTGTCCTCGACGTGGACCGCTGAGCCGGCGCCGTTGGCCGAGGTGATGCCGGTGTTGTTGTTGAAGGCCACCCGCAGGTCACCGGCTCCGCTAGCACGGGCATCGAAGCCGTTGCCGGTGGTCGCCAGGCTGTTCACCGTGCCAACGGTCACTGTTGCCAGGCCGGAGCCGGCATGGTTGACGTCGACCCCTTCGCTGCTGGCGCCAGTGACGCGAGAGTTCTCGAAGGTGACACCGACGTTGTTGGCACCAGCAGTGGTGACGTCGAGGGCATTGCCGCCGGTGGCATCCAGCTCGACGCCCCGAATTTCGATGCCGGTGACGTTGGCGGCTGTCGCATCGACCGTGATGGCATTGCCCGCGGTGTGCCCGATGCGCGCGTGACGGGTAGCGGTAGGCGCCAGCAGCACCGCCGGTGCCGCGTTGCCGTTGAGCGCCAGGTTCACGTCACAGCCGTGGTGCTCACCATGCAAGCGCACATTGCTCGCCGCCAGCGTGATGCCAGCGTTCATGCCCGCATTGGTGCCAGTGCCCTCGAAGACACAGATCAGGTCCCCCGCGCCGTGCGCGGCTTGGGCCGCGGCCAGGGTGTCGAAGGGATCGTCGGAACGGCCGAAGGCAGCACCGTCAACCGGGTTGAGCGCCTCGCCGGCTGGATCGTTGTGCACGTACCAGGCGCGCGCGTTGCGGATGTTGATCGTCGCGGTTGCCGTGTCCATGCCACCAGCACCGCTGGTGATCGTGTACATGAAGCTGTCGGCCATGTTGAGCACGCCGCGCGGCGGCAGGTAGACGAAGCTGCCGTTGGCGTTGACGGTCACGAGACCACCGAGCGTGGTCGGCCCCGTGAACGGCGCCGTGATGTCGGCGCCGACAGCCGACACCTGGATGCCCGACATCTCGGGATCCGTGTCGTTGGCCAGCAGGCTGGTGGTGTTGGTGAGGCGCGCGAGGCTGGTCGGCGTAGCTCCGGCCACGACCAGTTCGGTGTTGCCGATGGTCTCGTAAGTAGTGTCGTCGACCGCGTCCGGCGGATCGGTGACGCAGGTCACCGTCACGCTCACCGTCGCAGTGTCCCCACCCGTGATCGTGTAGGTGAAGGTATCCGCGCTACCCGGAGGAATCGGCGTGTTGCAGTAGTCCGCATCCGGCGCGTACGTCAGGTCAGCGCCGCCATTCGTGATCACCACCGTGCCGTTGGCGGGCTGCGTCACACTCGTGACCAGGAACGCGTCACCTTCCAGATCGCTGTCATTGTTCAGCACGTCGATCGTCGTCGCCGGATCATCCTCGGTCACCGTC
Organism: uncultured bacterium; assembly: GCA_965368975.1. GTDB lineage: Bacteria > Acidobacteriota > Thermoanaerobaculia > Multivoradales > JAHZIX01 > CBDUPA01. The sequence goes on from CBDUPA010000021.1 coordinate 114,208, forward strand.
GCCGTGTCGTCGATGGCATCAGCCGGATCGTCGGCGCAGGTCACCGTCACGCTCACCGTCGCAGTGTCCCCACCCGTGATCGTGTAGGTGAAGGTATCCGCGCTACCCGGAGGAATCGGCGTGTTGCAGTAGTCCGCATCCGGC
>CBDUPA010000022.1:0-106549 GCA_965368975.1 uncultured bacterium
GGCAACGGAGAGCGCATCGCCCTCGTCCATGGACGCCAGCACCTCAGCTACAGCGAACTGTGTCGCCGTGCCGAAGCGCTGGCCGTCGAGCTGCGCCAGCACGGCGCCGGCCCGGAACGCGTCGTCGGCCTGTGTCTGCCGAGGAGCGTCGAGTTGGTGGTGGCGATCTTGGGCACGCTGCAGGCGGGCGCGGCGTACCTGCCGCTCGACCCGGCGTATCCGGAGGAGCGGCGGCAGTTTAGTTTGGCGGATGGGGGAGCGGTAGCGGTGGTGGAGATGGAAGAAGGCTACCTTTCGATTTCCGATGCGGCTGCGCCGCAGGGCACCCACACGGGGGTGCCCCTACATCAGAGCAGAGAGGGCGGCCTCGCATACCTCCTCTACACCTCTGGCTCCACCGGCCGTCCCAAAGGCGTGCTGATCCCCCAATCGAACGTCCTGCGCCTACTCGACGCCACCGACCCCTGGTTCCACTTCGGGCCCGACGACACCTGGACGCTCTTCCACTCCTACGCGTTCGACTTCAGCGTGTGGGAACTCTGGGGTGCCCTGGCCTACGGCGGACGCCTGGTCATCGTGCCCTACCTGGTGAGCCGCGAACCGGCACGCTTCCACCGTCTCTTGGCTGAACAACGCGTCACCGTGCTCAACCAGACGCCGTCCGCCTTCCGGCCGCTGATCGAGGCGGACGCCGGGGTGGCTGCCGAGGGGGCCCCGCGCCTGCCGCTGCGACGGGTGATCTTCGGCGGTGAGGCGCTGGAGCCGGCGGCGCTGCGGCCGTGGGTCGAGCGCTACGGCGACGAGCAGCCGCAGCTGGTCAACATGTACGGCATCACCGAGACCACCGTGCACGTCACGCACCGGCGTCTGCACCGTCGCGACGTGGAAGGCAAAGCACCGGCTAGCCTGATAGGCCCCGCTAGCCTGATAGGACGGGCGATCCCGGACTTGCGCCTCTACGTGCTCGACCGCCACGCGCAGCCGGTGCCCATCGGGGTCGTCGGTGAGCTGTACGTGGGTTCCGAGCCCGGACACGACGCCGGCCTGGCACGCGGCTACCATGGGCGTCCGGCCCTGACGGCACAGCGCTTCGTGCCGGATCCGTTCGCCGACCGTACCCCCGCCCCGGGCGGCCCCCGCCTATACCGTTCCGGAGACCTCGTGCGCCACCGCGGCGACGGTGACCTCGAATACCTCGGCCGTGCCGACCATCAGGTCAAGGTACGTGGTTTCCGCATCGAGCTGGGCGAGATCGAAGCGGCCCTCGCGGCGCTCGAGAGCGTGCGCGAGGCGGCGGTCCTGGTGCAGGAACTCGGTGGCGACTCTCGGCTCGTCGCGTTCGTGGTCGGCGACAGTTTCGACCCAACCGAACTGCGCCAAGGCCTGCTCGAACACCTTCCCGACCACATGGTGCCGGCGCTCTTCGTGCCGCTCGACCGCCTGCCGCTGACCCCCAACGGCAAGCTAGACCGCAAGGCGTTGCGGGCGCTCGACGTCGAAGTGCCGGCCTTGGTCGAGCGTGTGCCACCGCGCGACGACCTCGAAGCGCGCATCGCGGCGCTGTGGAGCGAGGTTCTGGGTGTCGGCGAGGTCGGGGTGTACGATGATTTCTTCGCCCTCGGTGGCCATTCGCTGCTGGCCTTGCAATTGCTCGGACGCATGCGGCGCGAGCTGGACGTCGAGGTACCGCTGGCGCGTCTCTTCGAGACTCCGACAGTGGCGGGTCTGGCTTTCTACATCGCCGAGCGGCGAGGAGCTTCCAACATCGCCGAGCGGCGTACGGTGACCGCGGATTCTCTCGCGCTACCGCCCTTGCTACCGCTCGACCACCCGGCCACGACCTCCGGCACGGCACCGCTGTCCTTCGCGCAGCAGCGACTGTGGTTGCTCCACCAGCTCGACCCGGCGTCCAGCGCCTACCACGTGCCGCTGGTGCTGGAACTGCGGGGCGCTCTCGACATCGCCGCGCTTCAGCACGCCCTCGACACCCTGGTGGCCCGGCACGCGGTGCTGCGTACCCGCTTCCAGACAAGCGCGGACGGCGAGCCGGTGCAGCACATCGACCTGCCGTCCCCGCTACCGCTGCCCGTCTGTGTACTCCCCTGCGACCTCGAGGCCGAAGCGGTGGACGCCTGGGTGCGCTGGGCGATCCGGCAGCCCTTCGATCTGGAGCACACTGGTGAGCAAGCCGGGCCGTTGCGTGCGTCGCTGCTGCGCTTGCCGGCGGGACCGCGGGAGCGCCACCTGCTGGTGCTCGTGCTGCACCACATCGCTGCGGATGGCTGGTCCCTGGGAGTGCTGCTGCGCGAGCTGGGCGCCGCCTATCGCGGGCTAGTGCTGCCACCGCTGCCGTTGCAGTACGCGGACTTCGCGCGCTGGCAGCGAGCCGCGCTGCACGAAGTCGAGGCCGCCGAGTTGACCTACTGGCGCCAGCGGCTCGCCGGCTTGCCACCGCTGCTCGAACTGCCCACCGACCGGCCACGCCCGGCGGTGCGGCGCGACGCGGGTGCACGCGTCGCCGTGCGCTTCACGCCGCCGCAGGTCGAGACCCTGCAGCAGCTGGCCCGCGCGCACGGCGCCACCCTCTTCTCCGTCCTGCTCGCCGGCTTCATGGCCTGGCTCGGCCGCCTCACCGGGGCTCGCGACGTCGCCGTCGGTACTCCGGTGGCAGGCCGCGACCCGGTGGACGTCGAGCCGCTGATCGGCTTCTTCGTCAACACTCTGGTACTCCGCGGCGACCTGAGCGGCGAGCCGAGCGGCACTCCGACCTTCGAACAGTTCCTGGGCCACCTGCAGACCGCGACGCTGGCGGACGTCTCGCATCGAGCCTTGCCCTTCGAACGCTTGGTCGAGGCGCTGAGCCCTGAGCGGGCGACGGCCCACACGCCGCTGTTCCAGGTCATGCTGGCGTTGCAGAACGCACCGCTGGCCGCGCCCGAGCTACCGGGTGTCGAGGTGCGGGTGCGCGAGATCGATCCCGGCAGCAGCAAGTTCGACCTCACCCTGGGGCTGGTGCAGCAAGACGGACGGGACGGCGCCCCACCGGGCGACCTGTGGGGTGCCCTCGAGTACGCCACCGACCTCTTCGACGCCACCACCATCCGGCGCTGGACGGCCCAGCTGCAGCGGCTGCTGCTCGCCGCCGCGCGGGCCCCGTCGACCCCACTGGCGGCCCTGTCGCTGCTGTCGCCGGCCGAGCAGCAGACTGTCGCCCACGAGTGGCCCGCCATGGCGAGTGTCCCCAACACGCAGGATCTCTTCCCCCACCGCATCGCCGCCCAGGTCAGGGCGCAGCCGGACGCCGTCGCCCTGGTGCACGAGACGCATCACCTCAGCTACCGCGAGATCTGGCGCCGTGCCACGTCGCTGGCCGCCGACCTGCGCCGCCGAGGTGTGGGGCCGGAAGTGCCGGTCGCCGTCTGCTTGCGGCGCGCGCCGCGTTTGCTCGTCACCCTGCTGGCGGTGCTCGAATCAGGCGGCTTCTACGTGCCGCTCGATCCTACCTATCCGTCAGAGCGACTGCGTTTCACGCTCGACGACGCCGGCGCCGTGCTGTTGCTCACCGAGCGGCGCCTGGACACCTTGACCGCCGACCTCGACGTACCGCGGCTCGATCTGGATTCTCTCGATTCTGAAGCCAGCAACCGCGAACCAGGCTCGTCGACCTGCCCAGCCGCACCCGCCAACCTGGCCTACACCATCTACACCTCCGGTTCCACGGGCCGGCCCAAGGGCGTGGCGATCGTGCACGCCAGCACCGCCGGGCTGGTGGAGTGGACGGCGCGCACGTACTCCACCGCCGAACTGCAGGGCGTGTTGGCCGCGACGTCGGTGTGCTTCGACATCTCGGTGTTCGAACTCTTCGTCACCCTCAGCCTGGGCGGCCGCATCGTCCTGGCTGAGAACGCGCTGGCGTTGCCGTCGCTGCCGGCGGCCTCGGCGGTGCGCCTGGTCGACACGGTGCCGTCGGCGGTGGCGGAGCTGTTGCGCGGGGCGGATGCCGATGCCGGCGGCCACCCGCGCGGCCTACCGGCTGGCGTGCTCACCGTCAACCTGGCGGGCGAGACCGTGTCGCGGGACCTGTTGCGACGGTTGGAAGCCGGTATAGGGCCGCGCGCCATCAACCTCTACGGGCCGTCCGAGGACACCACCTTCTCCACCTGGGCCGTCGTCTCGGACCCGGCGCGCGGCGTACTGAGCACCCTGGACGATACCTCGTCCGTCAGCATCGGTCGCATGCTCGACGGCGGCAGCGGTTGGGTCCTGGACCGCGTTGACCAACCGGTGCCCATCGGTGTGGCCGGCGAGCTTCTCGTGGGCGGACTGGGCGTCAGTCGCGGCTACATCGGCCGGCCCTCGCTCACCGCCTCGCGCTACGTACCGGATGCCCACAGCCGTGAGATCGGCAGCCGCCTCTACCGCACGGGCGACCTGGTGCGCTGGCGCACGGACGGCAGCCTGAGCTTCCTGGGACGCATCGACCACCAGGTCAAGGTACGGGGCTTCCGCATCGAGCTGGGCGAGATCGAAGCCCGCCTCGACCGCCATCCTGCCCTCGCCTCGGCTGCTGCCGGCGTGCGTCGCTGGCCGTCCGGAGATCAGCTGGTCGCCTACGTCGTTGCCCATGCTGGGGTCGCACGGCCAAGCGTCGCCGAACTGCGCGCTTTCTTGGCCGAGACCTTGCCCGCTCACCTGGTGCCGGCGCGCTGGCGCTGGCTGGACGCCATGCCGCTGACGCCCAACGGCAAGACCGATCGTCGCGCGCTGGCGGCTCTCTTGTGGGAAGAAGCAACCGGGGGCGAAGACGGCACGGGCGTTCCCGACGGTGAGGCCGCCGTGCCGCCGGAGGGCCCCGTCGAGGAGCTGCTGGCGTCCCTGTGGCGCGCGACGCTGAGCTTGCCCGTCGCGACGCCGGTGCACCGCGCCTCCAACTTCTTCGATCTTGGCGGCCACTCCCTGCTTGCCACCCGTGTCGCCAACCGCGTGCGCGAACAGCTCGACGTCGTGCTGCCGCTGGCCGAGGTCTTCGCCGCGCCCACCCTGGCCGAGTTGGCCGCTCGCGTCGAGGCGCTGCGCTCGGCCGGGAGCGGGGTCGCAGTACCACCGCTCGTCCCAGGCGCAGACGGCGATCCCGGCGGCGGCGATCGCACCGCGCCGCTCAGTTTCGCGCAGGAACGCCTTTGGTTCATCGAGCAGTTGCAGCCCGGCAACTTTGCCTACAATGTGCCGCTGGCGCTGGTCCTGACGGAGCGTGCAGCGGGAGCGCTGCGCGTCGAACGACTCGCCGCCGCGCTGGCGTCCGTGTGCCGCCGTCACGAAGCCCTGCGTACCACCTTCGCCGAGGTCAACGGCCGGCCGCGGCAAGTGATTGCCCCGGCCTCGTCCGTGCCTCTACACCTGGCCTTGCCCTGCGTCGACCTGGAGCGGTTGCCGGCCGACGTGCTGGGGCCGGAAAGCCGCCGCCTGGCCACCCGGGAGGCGCGGCGTGTGTTCGACCTGCAAGCGGGGCCGTTGGTGCGTGGGGTGGTGGTCAGAAGGCCCTGTAGCACAGCCGCAGCCGGTACCGGCCTTCTCCTGCTCACCCTGCACCACCTGGTTTCTGACGCCTGGTCCTTCGACATCCTGCTAGCCGAAGTCGCCGCCCACCTCCGCGAGCAGGAGCTGCCGCCGCTGCCGGTCCAATATGCCGACTTCGCCACCTGGCAGCGCCGCGACGAGGTCCGAGAGCAGCTCTTCGACCGCCAGCTCGACTACTGGCGCCGGCAGCTGGCGGGCGTTCCAGAGGCGTTGGATCTGCCGTTCGACCATCCACGGCCGGCCGTGCAGACCTGGGCCGGTAGTGCAGTACCGTGGGCGTTGCCGGCGTCCTTGTGCCGGGATCTCGACACCTTCGGGCGCCGTCATGGCTACACCCCCTTCATGCTGCTGAGCGCCGCCTTCCAGGCCGTGCTCGGACGCTACGCCAACGCCCGGGACGTGTGCACCGGCATGCCGATCGCCGGCCGGGGTCGGCGCGAGACGGAAGGGCTGATCGGCTTCTTCACCAACACCCTGGTGCTACGCGCACGGCTCGACCCCGGCCTGCGCGGTGACGAGCTGCTGCGCCGGCAACGCACCGCCGCGCTCGCAGCCTACGACCACCAGGACATTCCCTTCGAGCGCTTGGTCGACGAGCTCCAGCCGGCCCGTGCCCTCAGCCACCAGCCGCTGTTCCAGGTGCTCGTCTCGTTGCAGGCTTCGAGTTTTGGGGGCCTTGCCGCGAGCTTGCCCGGCCTCGATGTCGAGGTTCTCGATGTCGACCGTGGCAGCGCCAAGTTCGACATCGCTCTCTTCTTGCGCCAGGAGGAGAGGGCCAGCTTCGCCGGTGGCTTCGAGTTCAACCTGGCCCTCTTCGACCGCAGCACGATCGAACGCCTGCGCCACCACACCGAGTCCTTCCTGCGCGCCCTGCTGCAGCGGCCCGAGGTGCCGATCGACGCACTGTCGCTGCTGTCGGCGAGTCAGCGTCAGCAACTGCTGCGCGAGTGGCAAGGCTTGCCCCTGGCCCGGACAGCGCGCCCTTCCTACCGTCCCGTCCAGCGTGCCGTCCTCGACTTCGCCGACGCTACCCCGGACGCCACCGCCCTGCTGTTCTACGCCGGCTTCGCCGGAGCTCCCTATCCGGGCACCCTCAGCTACGGCGAACTGGCGCGCTACGTGCGCCGTCTGGCCGCCTGGCTGCAACGTCCCAAAGCGGGACCTGCCGGCGTCAGTCCTGCGGGTGTCGGTTCCGCGCGTGTTGGCTTGGGGCATGTCGTCGCCGTCGTCTGCGGACGCTGCCCGGAACTCTTCATCGCCCTGCTCGCCACCCTCGAAGCCGGCGCCGCCTTCCTGCCCGTCGACCCCACCTACCCGCAAGCGCGGCGTGACTTCATGCTCGAAGATAGCGGCGCCACCATCGTGCTGACCCAGCGCGACATCCAGGCCGCCCTGGTCTCGACCCGTGGTGAAGCCGACGCCATCCTCGCTGCCGCCACTGCCCGCGCCGCCGCGCGCGCCGCTGCCCGCGCCACCGGGCGTGCTACTGCAGCGAATCCACCCAGTGTCGACACGCCGGCCTACGTCATCTATACCTCCGGCTCCACCGGTCGTCCGAAAGGTACCGTCGTTGGCCACCACACCCTCGGCAACCTGCTGCACTGGCAGCACCGGCGCACGCGGGAGCTGCACGGTGCGGCGCAGAAGGATCGCCCCCTGCGCACCCTGCAGTTCAGCTCGCCCAGCTTCGATGTCGCCCAGCAGGAGATCTTCGCCACCTGGCAAGCCGGCGGCACTCTCGTCCTGCTCGGCCACGGCGAGCGCCGCGACCCCACCCAAGTCCTGCGCCGTCTCGCCGAAGCCGGCGTCGAGCGTCTGTTCCTGCCCTTCGTCGCGCTGCAACAGCTGGCCGAGCTCGTCCACGCCGGTGTCCACCGTCACGAGTTGCCCACCCAGCTGCGCGAAGTCGTCACCGCGGGCGAGCAGCTGCGCGTCACCCCGCAGCTGCGCGGCCTCTTCCGTCGCCTGCCCGGCTGCCGCTTGTGGAACCACTACGGCCCTTCCGAGACGCACGTGGTCACCACCGAGCTGCTGGTCGACGATCCCCAAGCCTGGGACGACCTCCCCGCCATCGGTCGCCCCATCGACGCCACCACCGTCTACCTGCTGCCTCCGTCCACCGCCCCCAGCCGCGAACCCGTGCCGCCCGGTGTCGCCGGTGAGATGTGCCTGGCTGGTCAAGCCCCCGGATTCGGCTACCTGCGCCGCCCCGCCGCCACCGCCCGTGTCTTCGTGCCGGACCCCTTCAGCGAAGATCCCGGCGCCCGCATCTACCGCAGCGGCGACCTCGCCCGCACCCGCCCCGATGGCCGCCTCGACTTCCTCGGCCGTGCTGACCACCAGGTCAAGGTGCGTGGCTTCCGCGTCGAGTTGGGGGAGATCGAGGCGGTCCTGAGTCGCCTGCCACAACTGCGCGACGCGGTCGTCGTGGCGCGCGAAGATGTTCCCGGCGACAAGCGCCTGGTGGCCTACCTGCTCGCTGCCGCAGGCGTCGACCTGGAAGATCCGGCGACCGTCGCCCAGCTGAAAGACCAGCTGAGCGTCGAGTTGCCAGAGCACATGCTGCCGTCCGTCCTGATGCCGCTGGAGACCCTGCCCTTGCTGCCGAGCGGCAAGGTGGACCGCAAGGCGTTGCCAGCGCCGACGCTGGTCAAGACGGGGGCGGCGTATGTGGCGCCGGAGAACGAAGTTGAGACGGTGATCGCGGGGGTGTGGAAGGAGGTTCTGCACCTGGAGCAGGTCGGCGTCGAGGACAATTTCTTCGAGATCGGTGGTAGTTCCCTGTTGATCGTCCAGCTGCGCAGCCGTCTGCAGGAAGCGCTAGGACGCCAGATCCCGCTGGTCGAGCTGTTCCAGTATCCGACGGTGCGGGCGATGGGGGAGCGGTTCGGGAAGGGGGAAGGAGAGGCGGAGGAGAAGTCAGAGGCGTTGGAGGCGGTGCAGGATCGAGGGAAGGCGCGGAAGAAGTCGTTGGCGCGGTTGAAGAAGAAACGGCGGCGGCGGTAGGGGCGCCTAGTTCTTGGTGGCGAGTTGCTGGCGGAGCTGTTCGAGGGCGGCGGAGTCGGCTTCGAGATCGGGGTGGCCGAGTTTCGCCTCCTGGGCGATGCAGGCTTCCAGGGTCTCCATGGCTTCGGGTAGGCGGTCGAGGTCGCGGAGGACGGGCCCAGCGGTCCCCGACCTCTCTTCGAACGTTGAGAGCTTCGTTGTATTTCTCGAGTGCCACCTGTTTCTGTCCGAGGTGTGAGTAGACGGCCGCGATGTTGTTGAGTGTGGGTCCTCTCCAGCCCTGTCTCCGACCTCTCGGGTAACTGCTGGTGGATCGAGCGCCGTAGCTCGGGGGCGGTGGTTGGGCATCGTCGTGTTCGAGAATTGCAGACCAAGTAGTTTGGCGAATTGTACCCAAGACACACGTCATACTTCCTTCAGGAAATCCAACCGACCGCATGGAGCGGCTCCGCGGAGGTTTCCGGAAGGAAGAACTATGTCCACCACTCAGCTCGTCGTCTCGACTCTGTCCACCTGGAGCCGTGGCGCCACCTACGATCCAGATGGTCTACCCGTCGTACTTGCGGAGCGCTGAGTTCCGCCCGCTCTCCATCTTTTTTGGTTCTCTCACTGAATTTCTTGTGATTCTCGGCTTGAACTCTTCCTGCTTCGACGCATGAGTCGCACACTTCTTTTCAGGAGAGTCCCACGGGCCGCATGGTGCGGCCTTGTGGTGGTTCCCTGAAATGAGGAGACGTAATGTCGAAGAAGCAATGTTCTGTCGTCCTGGTTCTCAGCCTGGGTCTCATGCCCTTGCTGGGACTGGTTCCTCAGCTCGAGGATGCACAGCACCGTGGCGTGACCGTCGATCCAAACGGAAGGTCAGGAGCAGAGAGCTAGAACGTCGAACCTGAGGGTAGGCGGGCATCCCTGGGGCGCCCGCCTACCCTCCCGCCTTGGGCTGCGAGATCTTTCTTGTATCAATGGCCGTAGTTTTGTCACACTCGGCAACTTAGCGTGCACTATACGAGTGCTGCGGCAAGATCTCCGTCAGCGCACCCAGAATCCAATGAGGAGGAGCAAGGATGCATATCAACCGTGATCTTCTGATGGCCCTTTTCCGTGGAGAGATCTCATCAGAGGAGTTGCTCCGACTGGCTCAGGAACATCTGTTGGACCGCTGCCGCTTCTGCCGGCAGGAATTCACCGCCTTCGTCAAGCTGCTCGAGCAAGTAGAGGAACCGGAAGACACGGCATTGCTGACCTTCGACCGAAGACGCGAACTCCTGGGAAGTGAGGAGTTCAAGGTGCTCGAACCGCAAGCGCGCCGCTGGCAGCGGGAGCTGGCGGGTCTGCCGAGATCCGCGCAGCTCGAAAAGGTCCAGCGGGCCCGCACGCGGTTTCGCGGTCCTGTCTTCGGCAATCTGATGCTGGAGATGGCACGGGCGGCGATGCCGGATGATCCGGCTGCAGCTCTACATCTGGCCAGGATCGCCCAGGTGGCGACGATTCTCGAGGAGGACTACCGGGAGGTTCACATCCTGGCCTTGGCCTACCAGGCGAATGCGCATCGAGTGCTGGGTAACGTGGATGAAGCGGAACACCTCTTCAAGGGGCTCCGGGGCTGCATGGATCTCGTGACCGATACCCGAACCATCGCGGAAGTGGCGAGTTTCGAAGGCTCCATGGCCTTGGATCACCGGCTGTTCACGGACGCCGAGGCGCGATTCAACCGGGCGATCAGTCTCTACCGCCTGGTGCGCGATACCGAAGGTGAGGCCCGCAACCTCTTGAATCTCGGTTCTGCCGCTTACTACGCCGGGCACCTCCGTGAAGCAGTGCTGGTCACCAGGGAGGCGCTACGTCTCGTAGCCGATGAGGAGAGCGAACTCTATCTCTCGGCCAGGCACAACCTAGGTGTCTACTTGTTGGCGGATGGTGCTGCCGAAGAGGTGGCGACGATGCTGGTCGAGGATTTGCCGCTCTACAGGAAGCTCTCCGTCACTGCACCCAGGTGGAACACCTTCTTCTTCTGGCTCTCCGGGCGGGCTGCTTCGGCTCTCGGAAACAACGAGCAGGCGGAAGCCCTCTTTCATCAGACGCGCGGCATCTTCGAGCAGTCGGCGAAGGACTACGAGGCGGCCCTCGTGGGGCTGGACCTTCTGCGGCTCTATGTCAGTGAGCAGCGTTTTGCGGAGGTCTTACGGGTGGTGGAAGAGATCCTGCCGGTCTTCGCTCGCTATGAGCTGGCTCCGGAGACGCTGGAGCTGCTGTCCGCGTTGGAAAGCGCGGTGCAGCGCGGGCGGGTTGGAGCGAAGCTCCTCGAAAGAGTGACTCTGCACCTGGAGCACGCCCGGAGACACACTCGGGTCTGAGAGAGCTTCTGCTCTGGTGCCAGGAAACCTGAGGGTTTCCACAAAGAAAAACGGCCGGGTCACCCCGGCCGTGTTCCTCTTACGCCTCTGCCCTGCGGCAGAAGGCGCCGTGATCAACGGAAGTTCAGACGCACACCGAAGCGGATCACCCGCGGGCTGACCACTTCGTCGACGAAGAAGCCGTTCGAGCCGCTGATGTCGCGCTCGCGCTGCAGGATGGTGTCATCGTTGAACAGGTTGAAGATGTCGGCGCTCAAGGTGGCCTTGAAGTCGCTGAACGAGATCTCCTTGTCGATGCGCAGATCGACCAGGTACAGCTCGTCGTTGCGCTCGCTACCGGTCGACGTCACCTGAAGGTCACGCGGCAGGCCGTCCGAGGTCGAGACCGTCGAGTTGCCCAGGTAGTAGGGGCGCGGGTAGCCTTCACGGCCGCTGATGTTGACCGCGACGTTGAAGCCCCACGGCTCGCTCGGAGCGACCTGGTACATGCCGTTGATGTTGAATGACCAGCGGCTGTTCAGCAGGATGTCGTCCTTGTCACCGGAGCCGTCGGACTGCTGAGCAACCGGGGCGCCGTTGTTGTCGAAGTCCTTCCACTCGTCGATGTCGGTCTCCGGACGCTGGCCGGGAGCGAGGTCGTTCGGGTCGAAGAAGTAGCTACCCGGGATGTCCCACTTCCAGTCGTAGTAGGTGAACTGACCACGCAGCATCCACTGATCGGCGAGACGCTTGGTCAGGGTCGCGGTATAGCCGGTGTACTCCTGCTCGCGGTCACCGTTGCGCAGCAGGTAGCCGCCGGTGAAGGCAACCGCCGGGCTGAGCGCGAAGCTGGGCACGGAGTAGGTGCCGCCACCCGGAATCGGGCCGCTCAGGGTGCCGTCGAAGACGAAGTCGCCGGGGCCGGCGGGGCGCACGTTGCCGCTGGCGTCACGCACCAGGTAGGCACGCTCGTGCAGGTCCGAGACGATGCGGTGGGTCAAGATGAAGCCGCCTACGAGCTCGGGCCGGAAGGCGTGCTCGATGCTCAGGTTGATCTCGTCGGTCTTCTCGGCTTCCAGGCCCGGATCGTTGCGGTTCGGGCTCGACAGGGCGGCCGGGTTGGCCGGGTCGAAGCCGATGGCGTTGAGGAAGTCGTAGTCTTCACCGGCGTCGAATTCCAGGTTGCCGTTGGCGTCCGTGAAGTCGATGATCGCGAAGGCGCTGTCCAGCGGGTTGGTACGCGAGATCAGGCCCTGCTGCATCTGCTGCACAAAGCGCGAGTAGCTGGCACGCAGGAGGGTCTTGCGCTCCGGGCCCAGGGCGTAGGTGACACCGATACGGGGCGAGAAGTCGGTGAACTCGATACCGTCGGCGTCGTTGCCCTGGAAGTCCAGGTCGGGCAGCAGGCCGGGCAGCAGGTCGTTGCCGGCCAGGGTGAAGGCCGGGTTGTCACCGGTCTGCTCGTCGTAGCGGAAACCGACGTTGACCGTCAGGTTGTCGCGCGTGATGGTGTCCTGGGCCCAGATAGCCGTGTACTCGGTGGTGTTCTTGAACGCCGGCAGCTCGGCGCGGTAGACGCGGGCGCGGTGGTCGCGGCCGGCAGTGTTGGCGCCGTTCTCGAACACGATCACATTCTCGCCGCCCCAGGTGGTGCCGGTGCCGGTGTCGGCCTCGCGCAGGCTGGTGCCGAACTTCAGTTCGTGGGCCATGTTGCTGGTGTTGAAGAAGTACGAGCCATCGACGCGGTACTGGTCGACGTCACGGTCGGAACCGAAGTCGAGATAGGTACGACCCCAGACACCGCCGCTGTTGAGCACCTGGTCCTCACGCCCCTTGGCGATCAGGCCGAAGCCACCATCGACGTAGGACCACAGGCCGGTCAGGTAGAAGTCCGAGTTGAAGATGTGGGTGTCTTCGAACTTGAAGATCTCGGTCGGGCCACTCTGGTTCCAGGTGGTTTCCGGCGGGCGCGTGTTGCCGGCACCGCGGCCGTCCTTGATCTTGTCACCACGACTGAACTGGAAGACCGCCGAGTTGTTGTCGGTCGCCTGGGCGTTCAGTTTGAGGTTGCTGTTCTCCAGGATCGTATCGTCGCGGGCACCGCTGGCCACGATGTTGCGGACGTTCTGTTCGCCGTAGGCGCCCCAGAACCAGAGATGGTCGCGCCAGATCGGGCCGCCGACCTCGAGGCCCTTCTCTTCCAGCGTGTTGATCTCGTTGCCCTGGAAGTTGGTCTGGCCAGCGGGGAGCTGGTTGGTGTTGAAGTCCGAGCTGCTCTGGAACTCGGAATCAGCGTTGAAGTAGCGTGCCGAGCCGCGCAACTGGTTGGAACCACGGCGAGTCACCAGGTTGACCGTGACGCCCGGCGTGGCGTTGGCGACGTCGACACCACCGGTCGACAGCTGCACCTCTTCGAAGGCGTCGAAGTCGTAGTAGGTGGGCGAGGCGCCGATGGCCGACATGTCGGTGATCACGACGCCGTCGACGGCGAATACGTTCTGGCCGCTGTCGGAACCAGGGCCCGTGAACACGCTCTGCTGACCACTCTCGTTACCGCCGACGTTGTTGCGGTCGACCTGCACGCCCGGGGCTTGGTTCAGGATGCTCCAGGGATCGCGCGAGGTGGGGAGCTTTTCGAGCTCCACCGAGCTGATGCTGGTACCGGTGACCAGCTTGCGCTCGTCGAGCAGCGGGCTGGCGGAGGTGACCGTGATGGTTTCCTCGATCGCTGGCGACAGCGTCACCTCGACTGTCGTGGTGCGGCCAACGCGAATGTTGATGTTCGGGTACTCGACGGTCGAGAACCCTTCCAGCTCCACGACGAGCTGGTAGTTGCCCGGCGACAAGCCGAGGAAGCGGAACTGGCCTTCCGCGTTGGTGATGGTGACACGCGGAGCTCCGAGGCCGGAAAGCGTCACGGTGACGCCCGGCAGGGGCTCGCCCTGATTGTCGACGGCGGTGCCGAAGAGGTCGCCGGTTTGTAGCTGCGCCTGGGCGGTGCCGGCTGAGAAAGCCAGTATCGCGACGAGGGCGAGCAGCCAGAGACTGCGCCTGATTCCTTGTCCTTGCATCAGATCTGATCCTCCCTTGGGTTCCCTGGGGTTTGGTTGGGTCCGTTCCTTGGTATGTGCCAATGTCGTGCCAACTTTCGTGTGCTGCGTCTTCCCGGCACGGTGCTCGCAAATGCCACCTGTGTGCGGAGTCTTGGCGTGGTTGTGCCCAGACGCCGAATCCAAGCCAAAGTGGGCTTCAGTTCAAGAATTTGGATCTCTCCAAGGCGTGGACCAAGAAATTGAATCGTAATGAGCTTTAGAAGCATACCATGTGCGCGTGGCGTTGGGGTAAGGTCTGTGCGGAGGTGTTCGATGACGTTGGGCTGTAGGAAGCGACCGATGCGCGTACTGCTGTGCGGTGCTTTGCTGGTGTATGCCAGCGTGACCGCCAGCGCGGCGCAGGAGCCGCCGGCGGCGGATGTCTTCGAACCGATCCGGCAGCTGTTGTCGACAGCGGACCGGCAGACGCGCCGAGCGGCTGCCGAAGAGTTGCAGCGTGCCGGCGACCTGGCGTTGGTGCCACCGCTTGTCGACGCACTCTTCTTCTTGCCGCGTGACCGGCGGCGCGAAGCTCTGGAGGTCCTGGAGGCGCTGAGCGGGGAACGGCCGGGTGGCCGCTACATGGATTGGGTGGAAGTCGTCGGCCGGCGTCGCGACCTCGAACCGCCGCCCGGCTACGCCGCCTTCAAGCTGGAGTTGCTGCAGCGCATCGACCCGAGCTACGCCAAGATCTTCTACCCTGGTGCACCGTTGCGTATCCGGCTGGAAGAGGTGGTGTGGGGGGGCGTGCCACTGGACGGTATCCCGACGCTGGAGCAGCCGGCCCACATTCCGGCTGCCGAGGCGGACTATCTGCGCGACGACGAGGCGGTGTTCGGTGTGGCGATCGGTGGCGAAGCGCGCGCGTATCCGCTGCGCATGCTCGACTGGCACGAGCTGCTCAACGACGTGGTCGGTGGGGAGCCGGTGAGCTTGAGCTACTGCACGCTGTGCGGCTCGGCTGTCCTGTACTCGACGCGCACGCGCGGTGCGCCCTACACGTTCGGCACCTCGGGCCTGCTGTATCGCAGTAACAAGTTGATGTTCGATCGTCAGACCTACAGTCTGTGGAGCAACCTCACCGGCGAACCGGTCATCGGCCGGCGGGCGCGCGGCAGCGTGCGGCTGCGGCAGCTGCCGGTGACGCGCACCACCTGGGAAGCGTGGCACCAGCGCTTCCCGGACACCACGGTGTTGGCGCTCGATCGTGAGCTGGAGCGCCGGACGGGTTTTCGCTACCGTCCCGGCGCGGCTCGCCTGGCGCGTCGCGGCGTCGAGTTCCCGGTCTGGCAGCGCGACGATCGTCTGGCGCGTGAGGACGAGGTTTACACGCTGCGCCTGACACAGCTAGACGCTGCGGTCGACGGGGAGGAGTCGGTGAAGGCCTACGAGCTGGATGCTTTGCTCGAGGTGGGTGTGTTGCACGACGAGCTGGGCGGCCAGCCGCTGGTGTTGGTGGCGGACGAAGGCAGCGGTGCCGTGCGGGCCTATGCACGTGCTTCCACGGCGCAGACTTTCACGGCGCGCGCTTCGGGCTTGGAGCCGGGCTTGGAGCTGCTCGATGGCGCGGGGGCGATCTGGAGAGCGGACGAGGACGCGCTGCGCTGTGTCGAGGGATGTGCCGCGTCGACGGATGCACCGCCCGAGGACATGCTGCCCGAGGACATGCTGCCCGAGGACGCACCGTCCGTACAACCGCGTGAACTGTCGCACGAGTTGCCGCGATTGGCTGGGCATGTCGCCTTCTGGTTCGGCTGGTACGGCTTCTATCCGCACACCGAGTTGTGGCCGGACGCCGAGCGTCCAGACGAGGAGCATAGGATTCGCCGATGACTCGTCTGGATCGACCTTCACGCAGGCGCTTCTATGCTCTCCTTGCCCTGGCGTTGGCGGCACTTGGGTTGAGCTGGGGACTCGCGCGCTGGCCGTCCGGCAGCGAGGTGGCACCGGAGGAAGCGGGGGGTCCCCAGGGCTATTGGCTGTTCGACGGCTCCTCCGCACCGTCCCCGGATGCTTCGTCAGACGAGCTCGCGCGCTTGCTGTCCTTGCCCTACTCGGGCACCGGCGAGGCCGCGAGTGGTGATAGCGGTGTGGTCTTCCACGATGCGTCTCGTACCTGGGGGAAATACAACCTCTACAGCGCCGGGCACGGGCCGGAGGCTTTCCTGGTCGACATGGACGGCAATGTCGTGCACCGCTGGCGTTTCCCCTACGCCGCCGCCTTTCCCGAGCGCGAAGTCGACTCCTGGACCAGCTACTGGCGGCGCGTGCGCTTGTTGCCGGACGGTGGTTTGGTGGCGCTGTTCCAGAGCGGTGGTCTGATCCGAATCGACCAGCGCTCGCGCTTGCAATGGCGTCTCGACCGTGGCGTCTACAACGACGTGCGCGTCGCCGCGGATGGCTCGATCGTCACGATCACCAAGGACGCGCGGCAGCTGCCGTGGATCGACCCGCTACAGCCGGTGCTCGAAGATCAGGTCCTGGTGTTGAGCGCGGGTGGTGTGCCGCTGCGCGAGGTGTCCCTCTTGCGGGTGCTGCTCGACCATGACCCTGGCCTAGTGCGCTTCACCGGCGAGCCGGACCTGCTGCACGCCAACACCGTCGAGGTTCTAGACGTTGCTGGACCACCGCGCCGCATCCTGTTCTCGGCGCGCAACATCGATACCATCGGCGTCCTCGACCTGGAGACCCAGCGCGTCGAGTGGGCGCGGCGGGGTCCCTGGCGACGCCAGCATGATCCGCGGCCGCTAGGCTCGGGTGCGGCGAGCGAATGGGGCGATTCGGTCAACGGTCGTGTGCTGCTGTTCGACAACCAGGGTGGCTCCGACGGCCGCTCGCGGGTCATCGAATTCGATCCGGCGAGCAGTGAGATCGTCTGGACCTTCGAGCACGAGAGCTTCGACTCCTTCGAGGGCGGCGCCTGCGCGCGCTTGCCCAACGGCAATACGCTGATCAGTTCGTCGATCGAAGGCCGCGCCTTCGAAGTGACGGCGAGCGGTGAGGTGGTGTGGGAGTTCGTCAACCCGCACCGCGGCGGTCAGCGCGGCGAGTTGCTGGCGGCGCTGTGGGAGGTCGAGCGACTGGCAGCCGAGGATGTCGAGGGCTGGTTGCTACGCCAGTGAATTCCGTTCCGATGTAGGGGCGACCCCATGTGGCCGCCCTCCGATAGGCCTTCAAACCCGAGTTCGCAACGCCTTGCGCGCCTCGGTCACGGACTTGACGGCGTCGTTGGCGCTGTCGCCGAGTGCGGTCAAGTGGCCCATCTTGCGGCCCTGACGCGGCTTGTGTTTGCCGTAGAGGTGCAGCTTGACTTCGGGAAAGCGGCAGACGGCTTCCCAATTCGGCTCGCCGCCCTTCCAAACGTCACCCAGTAGATTGGCCATGGCGGCGGGCCGGTGCTGCTGGGTGCTGCCCAGCGGCAGGCCGCAGGCGGCGCGCAATTGCTGCTCGAACTGGCTGGTGACGCAGGCGTCGACGGTGTAGTGGCCGGAGTTGTGCGGGCGTGGCGCCAGCTCGTTGATCAGCAGTCCGCCGTCGCGGGTGACGAACATCTCGACGCACATGACGCCGACCACCTCGAGCTGCTCGAGGACGCCGTGCGCCAGCTCGACCGCCTCGTTGGCGACCGCTTCGGGCAGGTCGGCGGGGGCGATGGTGACGTCGAGAATGTGGCGGCTGTGGCGATTGCTGACCGGGCCGTAGTGCTTGCACTTGCCGTCGAGTCCGCGCACCGCGACCACCGAGATCTCTTGCTCGAAATCGATGAAGCGTTCGAGCACCGCCTGGTTGGTGCCGAGCGCCAGCCAGGCATCGTCGGCTTCACCTGGCCCGGCGATCTTGGCCTGGCCCTTGCCGTCGTACCCGAAGCCGCCAGTTTTGAGCACCGTTGGGCTGCCGAGTTCTTCGAGGGCCTGGTGCAGGTCGGTGACGGTGGTGACCTCCGCGTAAGGGGTGACGGGGAAGCCGGCATCGCGCAGGAAGGCCTTCTCGCGCAGCCGGTTCTGCGTCACGTACAGGACCTCGGCACGCGGCCGGCACGGCGCGTTCTCAGCCGCCGCCGCGATGGTGGCGGCGGGGACGTTCTCGAACTCGAAGGTGATGACGTCGACCTTCTCACCGAAGGCGCGCGCGGCGTCGAGATCTTCATAGGGCGCAGACACTTCGACGTCGGCGACATGGCCGGTCGGGGTATCGCTCTGCGGTGAGAAGGTGTGTACGCGGTAGCCCATGCGGCGGGCTTCGAGTGCCAGCATGCGGCCGAGCTGGCCACTGCCGAAGACGCCAATGGTGGCGCCGGGCAGGATTGGGCTGTGTGTCGTCATGATCGGGTCGACTCCTCGGCAGGGGGCAAAGTCTGCGCCCTCACTTTGGCGGTTTGAGCGTTGCGGAAGGTGTGCAGCTTGGCGCGTAGCTCGGGGTCTTGACGCGCCAGGATCGATACCGCCAGCAGCGCTGCATTCTTGGCGCCGGCATCGCCGATCGCCAGCGTCGCGACGGGCACGCCGGCCGGCATCTGGACGATCGACAGCAGGGAGTCGACGCCGTGGAGTGCGCGGCTCTTGACCGGCACGCCGAGCACCGGCAACAAGGTCTGGGCGGCCACCATGCCGGGCAGGTGCGCGGCGCCGCCAGCGCCGGCGATCACCACCTGGACGCCGCGCTCTTCGGCGGTTTCGGCGAACTCGGTCAACCACTGCGGCGTCCGGTGCGCCGACACCACCAGGCATTCGTGGCCGACACCGAAGTCGTCGAGCAGCTCGTGGGCACCGCGCATGGTGTCCCAATCCGAGGTGCTGCCCATGATCACGCTGACGCTCGGTCGTGACTGCAGGGACTCTTGCGGAAGGGGCCCTTGCTTCATTCGATCTTCCTTTCCAGGTCCGGTTCCATCACGGTGAATGTCTTGTCGACATCCGCGGCCTCACCCAGCGGCTGTCCGTCCAGTTCGATCCAGGCGTGTGCATCCAGACGCGTGGTTTGTGGCACTCTGGGCTCAGTTCCGCGCAGGTTCACCCCCAGGCGCAGCCGTGCCTCGAATCCGCGCCGTCGCAGCAGCCACCACAAGGTCATCGCGCGTGGCAGGCAGACGTAGGTTCCGGGGAGATGGGTCGCGGCCCGCTGCACCGCCAGGACTGCACCCTCGGCTACCTGACCGACGGCCTCTCGTGGTGCATCGGGGTACGGCGCGCTGAGCGCTTCCGGGACCGTCCGGCGCAGCCAGGACCAGCAGCGCCGGAAGCCGAACCATACCAGACCCCAGCGCACGAGGGGCAGTATCAGAACCGCCGCGACCAGGGGCCGCCGCTCGTCCGGCGGCAGGCGCAGCAGCTTGCCGATCACCGGCGTTCCAGCGGACTCATGGGGTCTCCAGCTCGATCAACTGATCGGCGGCGAGTTGGTCGAGCAAGGATCGCAGGTCGCGGCGCAGGCGCTCCGGTGCCACCTCGAATTCGTCCAGCAGCGCGGCCTGGACGGCTTCGACATCCCGCAACTCGTCGAGCAACTGCCAGATGCGCGTGCCCACTTCGTCGAGGCCGAAGTACTTCTGGCTGCGCAGGTCGAGCAGCACAGACTCGCCGTCGAGCTCGCGGAACAGAACTTGTTGAGAGGGGGTAGCGCGCATCTGGATCTCCGGCGCCAGTTTAGCAGCCGGCGATGGACGATAATATGACGCCATGTTCCAGATCAAAAGCCCGTCCCTCCTCCTGCTCGCCGTGACCGTGTTCGTGGGCAGCGTCGCCGTCTTGCAGTTCGGCTGCGCCACCGTGCGGGGTCCCGAACGTCTCGACGGCTATCGTCAAGCTCTCGACGCCAGCGTCGCCTCGGCTTCCGGTCACCTGGACGCCGAGGCCGCGCGCCAGCGCTTCGCTGCCTTCTATGCCGAGTTCACCCCCGAGGCCGTGCGCCGCAACGTGCCCGAGGTGTTCGCGCCGGATGCCTACCTCAACGACTACCTGCACGAAGCGCATGGCCGTGAGGCTGTCGCCGCCTACCTGAGCCAGGTCGCGGAGGACTTCGTCGACGCGTCCTTCGTCGTCGAGGGAGTGGCGCACAACGACATCGACTACTACTTCCGCTGGACCATGTCGTTCCGCCTGCGTGGCAACGAGGACGACCCACCCCTGACCTCTCCCGGCGTCTCGCACGTGCGTTTCGACGCCGAGGGCCGCATTCTCTTCGAGGCGGATCATTGGGACCTCAATGCCGTTTACGAGCGCATCCCGGGGGTGGCGGCAGTCGTGCGCAAGCTACGTCAGTGACCGGTGCCTGGCAGTGATCGGTGCCTTCGCTACGTTACGTGTCCGTATCGAAGCTTTCTCACCTTTACGCTTGACAGCAGGCGTCATCGTGGTGAAACTGAATGGCAAACTCTGATCACCCAACCTGTGTCGAGTTCCACGGCTCGCCGTGTCTCGATCGCCGTCCTGGAGAGATCGCCATGAGCTGGAACCAAGCCCCCTCCGTACAGCCTGAGACCCCGAACCCGGTCATCCCCTCCTACCGCGCCGCCTACGATGGTGCCAAGACAGCCAAGCCGGAAGTGATCACCGAGGTGGCTCCGGAAGTGAAGCCGGAGATCATCACCGAGGTTGCACCCGAGGTGAAGGGCGAGATCATCACCGAGGTGGCACCGGAAGTGTCCAAGGAGATCAAGCGCAGGCCCGAAGTGATCGTCGAAGTGGCGCCCGAGCTGTCCCACGAGAAGGTCAAGAAGATCGCCAAGGAAGTGATCGTCGAGGTAGCGCCGGAGACCAAGTAACTCCATGGCGGGGGACCGAGAGCGGCTGCTGCGGCTCTTGCTCCGCCAGGGCATTCTCCATGCATCGCCGACGCAGCCGGTGCGTTCCCGCGACGGAACGCCGGCGCGTTGGATGCTCGATTCTCTCGGCGTCACGTTGGAGGGAGAGGGGCTGCAGCTGGCCGCGCGGTGCCTGCTGCCCCTGCTCGCTCGTTTCGAAGGCCGGCAGATCGCCACCTTTGGCACCACCGCCATCCCGCTGGTCGCCGCCTGTGTCGCGGCCTCGGAGGGCCGCTACCACGGGTTGCTGGTGCGCAAAGAGCGTAAGCCGCACGGCTCTTCCAAGCGCATCGAGGGCCGCATCGAGCGCGACGAGCCGGTCATCCTGCTCGACGACTCGGTGAGTTCCGGCACCGCCATGACCGACGGGCGGCACCACCTGGAGAAAGCCGGCCTGTGGGTCGAGGGCGGTGTCTGCCTGGTGCGCTTCGGCTGGGACCGCGGCATCGCGCGCATGATGCAAGACGGCCTGCACATGGAAGCCGTCTTCGACATCTACGACGACGTCATGGCCGGCATGGACGCCGAGCCCGACCCGCTGGCCAATCCCACCAAGGTGTTGCCGGCGATTTGCTGGAGCGCCGAGTCGGCTCCTGAGGGCCTGCACCCCGCGCACCTGGCGCGCCGTGTCATGGAGCACCGCTTGCGGACCGGCGAGCTGCTACGCCCTCCCGCGACCCTCGACACCAATTATGATTCCAGCGGTGGTGCCTACGTCAGCGTACGCGACCGCGAGCAGATCTACCAGCGCTACGGCCGCGAGGGTTTTTGGCACTTTCCTGAAGAGTTATCAGCGGCTCCGCCCAAGGACGCCATCTCCCCGGTCTTTCAAGAACTCCCCCCTTCCGCGCCGCGCGACGTCGTTCTCGCCGCGCACAAGACCCTCGCCCTGCTGCCCGAAGGCGAGGAAGGCCTGGCGACGCTCGACCGCAGCCTGCTCGCCGTCACCCTCTTCTCGGCGCTCGAGAGCTGCACCGTAGGCCAGCTCGACAACCAGCGCTACGGCATCGTCGTGCGCAGCCGCGAGCGCACCGGCGTCATGGGCGGTGCCTTGCCTCGCATGCCCGGCCTGCGCGACAGCTGGGGCCAGTTCCAGCACGCGCGCATCAAGAACGGCAAGCTGATCTCCTTCGAGCCCTACGAAGTCCTGCGTCACGACGTCACCAAGCTCGTCGAGCCGGGCGCCCACTGGCAGCCCACCGGTGTGCCCAGGTCCGCTGAGACACCCTGGTTCGAAGACGCCGACATCGCCGGCCGCGTGGCTTTGAGGGTACGGCAAGTGGCGTTGAGCGAGATGCTCGGTGAATCGACAGCCAGCTCCGTAGAGCTGCCCAGCTTGCCCGAGACCTTCGACTCAGTGTTCGTTTCCGTCTACGTGCGCGGCCGGCTGCGCGGGTGTGTCGGTAGCTCGTGTGGGGCGGACGCGGGAGCCAGCCCGGACGAGCTGGAGGCGACGCTGCAGCAGCTCGTGCCCCTGGCCCTCGAAGACGGACGCTTCGACGACGACCTACGTCCCGGCTCGGCGCAAGAACTCGCCGTCACCGTGTCCTTGCTGCACCAGCCCTTGACCCTCGGCGTCATGTCGCCGGCAGACGTCATGCCACGCATCCGCCTGGGCGAACAGGCGCTCAAGGTGTCGCAGGGCACACGTGAAGGTCTGCTGCTGCCCTTCGTCGCCAGCTCGCGGCACCCGCTGGCGCACGACTTCGCCGCCGAGGTCATCGACAAAGCCGGCGTCACCCGGCCGCCCTACACCTGGCACCGTTGGGAATGCGCCACCTGGCTGGCGGACGCGTTTCACGGTGCTTCCGAAGAAAGAATGCACGGAACACCCCGCCAGCTGCGCGGGACGTTTCCACCCATTCCGCCCGGCGACGACTCGCCTGCACAGCGTGTGCAGCGTCTCACCGACCTCTACGCGCGCTACCTGCTGCGTCACCAGAAGACCGATGAGGAGGACGCCGGCAGCTTCTATTTCCGCTACAAGCCGCATCCGAACGTGCTGGTCGACGGCATCGACGTGCCGCGTCTGGCGCACACCGCCTGGACCCTCGCGCGCGCCGCCCGCCTGCTCGATCGAGACGACCTGCGCCAGGCCACGGATCGTACCGTCGTGCACCTGCTGGCCCTGTGCCGCTGTTTCGACCCCAGCGACGATGCGCATGGCGGCTGGTGGCTCGAGCGTGAGGGCGAGCAGCCGCACGCGGCCATCGCCGAAGTCGCGTTCCTGCTGCTGGCGCTGTGCGAACGCGCCGACGATGCGGGCCAGCCCCCGGCACCGGAAGAGGTCCGCATGGCGCCGCGCCTGGCCGGAACGCTGTGGGCGTCGATCGACCGTCTCGGCTACATCAGCACCCACCGTATCGACCACGGCGGCCCGGGCAGCCTGTCCAGGGACGACCTCGAGGCGTACCAGAACTTCTATCCCGGCCAGGCGCTGCTCGCCCTCGCCCGCGCCGCCGAACTCGAGATCCACGTACCTGACCCGCGGCGCCTTGCCGCTGCCTTCCGGCGGTACCGTCATCGCTACCGGCACCAGCACCACTTCGGCCAGGCGTCGTGGCTGGCGCAGGCCTGGGCTGCCTGGGCGCGGAGCAGTGGCGAGAACCGGGACGCCTACGCCGCCTTCGTCCACCAGATCGTCGATCATGCTCTGGAGCACCAGGTGCAAGCGCCAGAGCAGAGAGACGTCGGTGCTTTCCTCACTCCCTTGCAGCAGGGCCCCGGCTTCACCAGCGTGCTTTTCTTGGAGGTACTCGCCGCCGCCATGAGCCTGAGCCTCGAGAGCGAAGTCGACGAGCGCTACCGCCGCGCTTACCACCTCGGCGTCCGCTTTCTCGATACCTTGACGCTGCAAGAGCCCATGCTGCCATTGCTGCCGGCTCCCGAGTGGGCGTACGGTGGCGTGCGTCAAGATCCCTACTACGACGAGATCCGCATCGACTTCGTCAGCCACTCACTGTCCGCGCTGCTGTGGTCCCATCCCGCACCCCAGGAGTCCTCATGACCGCGCCCCCCATACAGCGCCACGGGCCCCTGCTCGAACTGCGCCCGCAGGACGGCGATGCGTCGCAGCCGGATGTCGACGCCAGCTTCCCCGTTGCCCTGATCAGCATGCCCACCCTGGCGCCGCACTTCCCGAGCTTCCAGCTGGGCTTGCTCCAACCCACCCTCGAACGCGCCGGCATCGCCGTCCAGCCCTTCAGTCTCTTCCTCTACTTCGGTGCCCACATCGGCTGGTCCCTCAACGACGCCCTGTCCGCCGTGCGTCCGTGTATGGCCGGCGAGTGGATCTGGTCCAAAGCCGCCTTCGGCGAGTTCTCGGATGCCGACGAATACCTGCAGCACTACGCCCGCAACTTCGCCCAGATCTGCCAGGGCGCCGGCTGCACCCTCGACGACCTGCACCGCGTGCGCGACGAGCAGACCTTCACCTTCCTGGACGCCATGCTCGATGCCGTCGACTGGAGCCGCTTCCAGCTGATCGGTTTCACCGTCGTCTTCCAGCAGATGGTCGCCAGCCTCGCCTTCGCCCGCCGCCTCAAAGAGCGCCACCCTGACATTCCGATCATCTTCGGCGGGGCCACCTTCGAAGACGACATCGCCGAAGGCATCTTCGACGCCAGCCCCTGGATCGACTACATCCACTGCGGCGACGCTGACGACACCTTCCCCGAGCTGGTGCGACGCCTCAAAGCAGGTGAGTCGATGGACGGCATGACCGGCATCCGCTGGCGTGACCAGGATGGAGTGCCTCAATTCGCTGGCCGTGCCCCCAACCTGCACAATCTCGACCAGACCCCGGTGCCGTCCTACGACGAGTACTTCTTCGCCCGCCGTCAGAGCGGCTATGACGCCTACACCCAGGCCAAGGGCTCCATGATCCCCATCGAAACCGCACGCGGCTGCTGGTGGGGCATGAAGCAGCACTGCACTTTCTGCGGCCTCAACCGCTCTGGCATGCACTTCCGCGCCAAGAGCGTCGACGGCGTGCTCGACATGCTGGCCGACCTGAGCCGCAAGTACGGCATCCTGCACTTCGACGCCATCGACAACATCATGGCCCCGGAGTACCTAGAGCAGCTCTTCGGCCAGCTCGCGGACGCTCACACCGACGTCCAGATCCACTACGAAGTGCGGCCCTACCTCAGCCGCGATCAACTGCGCGAACTCAAGCGCGGCGGCCTCTATTCAGTGCAGCCTGGCATCGAGAGCCTGAACACCCACGTGCTGAAACTGATGCGCAAGCACAGCACCGGCGTCAACAACCTCAGTTTCATGAAGTGGTGCACCTACTTCGGCATCAACAATCTCTACAACCTGCTGATGGGTTTTCCGGGCGAGACGGTCGAAGACTACGAGCAGCAGCTGGAAGTCATCGCCAAGATCCCCCACTTCCAAGCCCCCTACGGCGTCGCCCGTGCCCGTGCCGATCGCGGCTCTCCCATGTACACCGAGCCCGACCAGCACGGCATCCTCAACCTACACCCCAGCTGGTGCTACCAGCACATCTACCCCCCGGATCGCTACGACCTGGCGAAGGTCTCGTATTACTTCGATCACGAGCTGGACGGTGAGCTGCCCAAGGAGGTCTATGAGCAGACCTTCAACGCCGTCTACGAGTGGCAAGCCCGCTGGCACTCGCGTCCGCGGCCATCGCTAACGTACTCCAAGAGCTGGAAGACCCTGGTGCTTTCCGATCAACGCGGATTGCCGGGCCTTCCCACCCGCGTCACCCTACAGAACCGCGCCGCGGACCTCTACGAGTTCTGCCATGAGCCCAAGGGGCTGGCGTCGGTGGTGCGGCACTTCGAGGGCGATGAAGCCTGGGTCCAGGCGATGCTTGCGGAGCTGTGCGGCATGGACTTGATGATCCACCTGGACGGGCGGTATCTGAGCTTGGCGCTGCCGGAGAATCCTTATTACTGAGTTCGCTCCGGAGGTGTGAAGTGAATATTACTCACCAAGGGTATACCACGCAGTCACCTGCCTCGATTCGTGCCAGCCGGGCAACTCCGTTCCGCCAGATACCGT
This sequence comes from uncultured bacterium, assembly GCA_965368975.1. Classification (GTDB taxonomy): domain Bacteria; phylum Acidobacteriota; class Thermoanaerobaculia; order Multivoradales; family JAHZIX01; genus CBDUPA01. Next base: position 25,842 of record CBDUPA010000022.1, read on the forward strand.
TCGACGAACTCGAAGTACTCCGGCGACGTGCAGGCGGCGACTTTGCGGCAGGTGGTGTCGAACTCGAGATGCTGGCTGGCGGCGAAGTCACGGAGCGTGTCGAGTGCCATCAGCATTCCGGGTAGATCTTGGGCTTTGACCGCGGCGGCCGTCAGCGCTCGTCGCAACGCGACTTCGGGTAACTCTTCGCCAGTGCGCGTGAGCCCGAAGGCATAGGCGGAGATGCGCTGAGCCAGGTGAGGGCGCTGGAGTAGGAAGCGTTCGGCGGCGTCCTGCGACTCGCGATCGGTGACCAGGTAGTGGTCCAGGAACTCGGCGAAGAGCGAATCGGGCTTCGTCGAGTCGTGAGGCTGCGATCTGTTCAGCTGACGCAGCATGCCCTGCAGTTTCGCGTCCCGAGCTTGCGGCAGGGTGCTGGGAATCGACGAGCGGTTGCGGAAGTAGGCGAAGCCGATGCCGCACGCGACGAAGCTGAGAAGGAGGGGCGCGAACCACAGGTCGTTGAGGTCTCGGTTTGTGCCCCAGACGGCGAGTGCGAACAGGAGGGGGAAGGCGAGCAGACCAGCCAGGGCGATGTTGTTGGCGCGCTGCAAGTCGCGCAGTTGTTCGGGTTGGAGGTGCTGGTTCATCAGCTCCGTGGAGGTTCGCAGGTTGTAACCGCCCAGGAGGACGAGTGCCGCGTAGACAACATAAGCTCCTATTCCGTACAGCCAGCCTTCCATCATCTAGTCTCCTGTTCGTAGCACGCGGGCCAGACCGCATCGCTCGTAGGCCCCGAAACCGAACGCCAGTCCCTGGAACATCTGGTCGGCACCCTTCCACCAACCGGACGCGTTGCCCAGGTAGTCGGCCCACCAGCCGGCCAGGCTGGGATTATCGAAGGCGGCGCGGCCGAGGGTGCACAGGTCGATGGCTGGAGTGGCAGTGGGGTCCAGCTCGTGGGCTTGCAGCAGCCAGGCGATCGTGTGGGGACGGTTGGGGCCGAGGATGCTGAGACCATCGCCGTTGTCGAACCAGGTACAGCTGTTCACCTGCGTTCCACCCCCGGTCAGACTACAGCTCATGAGCGCCGCCCAGTCGGCATTGACGTCGATGGCGCCGCCGGGACCTTGCATCATGCCCTGCTGGTAATAGACCAACGGCGCTTCGATCAGCGACCGTTGTAGGCCGCCGAAATCCCCGTAGTTGCGCAGCATGCGGTGGAAGAAGAGGAAGTGCATGGCGTTCTGCATGAACTGCTGGGGCTGGTCGCAGGTGTTGGCGTTGGGAATGTCGCCCTGGCAGAGTAGTCCGGCACGCAGGTTGTCTTGCCCTAGCTCAGCGAGAATCTCTTGCAGACGATCGTGGCAGGCTTGGCCCGCCGCGCCGGGGACGAACTCGGCACAGTTGGCCAGCATCTCGAAGTGCTGGATCACCTGACGCGTGATGTCGACCTGATCGACGAACGCCTCGCGCAAGCCTTGCTGAGCTTGCGGCAGGCTGTAGCGATTGGTCATGGTGATGCCAGCTTGACGGAACCGGTCGCGCAGCGCGGGACTGGGGCGCAGCAGGTAGGCGAGTTGCAGGCCTTGGTTGTAGCTGTAGTCGTCCGAGCCGAAGGCGCTGCGGTGCCACTGACCCTCGCCGCTGCCACCGGAGGTCACCGCGACGCCGGCGCGGTTGCCGTGACTCTGGTTGCCGATGTTGAGATAGGCGGTGTGCGTTTGCAGCCAGCTCTGCGGCAAGGCGAAATCCCAGGCCCAGCGTGGGTGGCCGCTGCGCAGGAACTCGAGCAACTCGGTGCCGCTGGGATTCCAGTAGTTCATCGCGCCGCTGTTGCTCGCCGGGTCGGGATTGTCGATCAGCCACAGGTCGCGCTGCACGTCGGGCCACAGCTGCGAGCCGAAGGTCTTGGCACGGTGCCACTGTCCGTTCGGGGCGGCGCCGACGGTCTGCCCGTGCAGCTCGCCGAGCAGCTGGAGGTAGGTGGTCTCGGTGGCGGACGGCGTGCCGGTACCGGCGCCCAACGTGGGCAGGACGCTGGCGCGGTCGAAGCGACTGCGGTAGGTGCGCACCAGCAGACCGCGTTCGAGTTCGTCGACAGCCTCGGTGCGCAGCGCCTCGACGTCCGCAATCGCGTTCGCGAAAGGGCCTCCGGAGGGGCCGGGTAGCAGGCTCAGGCGGGCTTGATTCCACAGGCCCTTGCCTTCGCCGACGACCAGGCTCTCGCTGATCACGCGCAGCGACAGCGTCGAGCCCTGGGCCACGATCGCTTGTGGCTCTCGGTAGCGCATCCAGGCGAGGTTGAGCGCGGCGAGTAGGTGGTTGCCGCCCAGGGGGCCAGCAGTCTGACCCTGGATCGCCAGCACCGGGCGATCGAAAGCCTGCGCGGTCTGCTGGTCGACGCTGTTCAGGCGGATGCGCGCGCGACGCTGCCACGGCGAGCCGGTGCCCTTGCGCTGCTCGACGTCCACGGTGCCGGCACCGAAAGTCGTGACCGCACCGGCGCCGCCGGCATGGGCGCTGACCTGGGTCCAGCCGAGGGGCAACTCCCAGGACGCTCGGTGCACGGTGACGGCGTCGTCGGTCCAGGGACCGGAGTTGGCGTCGCTACACTCGTTGCGCAGGTGGAATTCCAGCAGCACGTGACGGCTGGCGCGCTGGAAGGTGGCGACGAGGGTGTAGCCGAAGCGTTCGTAGTCGGTGGGGCCGCTGGTGCACAGGCTGGCGCCGGTACCGGAGGAGAAGTGCCCGTCGAGTGCCACGGTCACCTTGGCCGGGCCGTTCTCCAGGATGCGGAAGCTGCCGGCATCGACGGTCACCTGCCCGGGCGTCGCGGTGCTCAGGGTCAGCGGAGTTCCACCGTTGTCGAAACTCAGGTACGGACCGGCGCCGGCGACATGACTGTAGACCGGAATGCGCGTGGCGCTGTCGATGTCGTTGGGGTTGACGCCGATGGCGTGGAACAGGGCGGGATTGGCGGCATCCAGTTCGAAGGTCGCCAGGCCGGTGTCGGCCATAAAGCGGCTCGTTGCCGGAACCGGCGTGATGCTGGCGGCGAAAGGCGTCGCGCTCGAAGCGGGTGTTTCCATGCGCCGCAGGGCGACTCGCACGAACGCCGGATTGTTCGCACTACCGGCACCGACGTGTGCGGGGAAGACCACCTGTAGCCAACGGATTGGCAAGCTGGTGTCGTCCACCGGACCGCCCCAGCGCGCAAGAACGTCGAATTGCGCCTCGAGGCGGCGTTGACCGCTGCCGGCGACGATCAAGGCGTCCGTCGAGGTCAGCCCCAGGTCGCGGGCGATCGGGATCGCCGACCAGGCGAGTTCACGACCGCGCGCTCGCGGCCTGTCGTTGAACACTTCCAGGCAGGCCAGCTCCTGGAACGAGCCGGCCGGCACCGCGCCCGGACTGCCGTCCAGGGCGCTGGTGATCACGGGGCCTTCGAGGCAACTGGCGCCGAGGCCGAAGACGCGCTGGAAGTCGCCGGTCTCACCGGTCTCGAAGCCGGTGATGTTGAGGGCTTGGCTTTGGCCGGCACACGGTGGCGGAGTCCAGCAGAGCGCCAGCGAAGCCGCCAGCGCAACGAGGTGGGCAATTCTGCACTTCATGGGTTCTCCCTGGGAACGAAGGCAAACTGTAGGAGCTTCTGTACTGCAGTTCGCGCTTACGCGCACGGGTTCGACTCACTTCGCCAGGGGCGCGTCGGACGGCAGGTGAAAGCGCAACCAGCGCGGACACACCCGGAAGTGCAGGTTGCGCTCGAAGACCGGCTCGCCGTCCAGGTTGACGTGCAGACCTTCCGGCACCTCGATGTCCAGGCGCTCGACCTGCCAGCGGAGTACGTCCTTCTCGAGCGCTGCGGTACCTTCGAGCAGGAATGCCGTCACCTTCTCGGCTTTCGGCTGTTCAGGCTCATCCGGCAGGATGGTCACGTCCAGCAAGCCATCGTCGAGCAGCGCCTGTGGACAGGGAGCCATGCCACCGCCGGCCAGGCGTCCGTTACCTACCGCCAGACCCCAGAAGGAGCCGTGCCAGTCGAGGTCCGGACCCTGCAGCCGTCCGCGCACGGGCTGCAGCTCACCCAGGCGCGCCAGACCGGTGAGCAGGTATGCCGTGCCGCCGAAGACGCGCTTGAACTCGGGGGCCGTCTCGGCGGTGATGCGGGTGCCAAAGCCACCCGACGCCACGTTGACGAAGACGCGTCCATCGAGCAAACCGATGTCGATCGGATGTGCTTCTGTTTCGATCACCAGGCGCAGCGCGGCTTCGACGTCGTCCGTGGGTATTCCGCAGCCGTGGGCGAAGTCGTTGGCGCTACCCAGGGGCAGGAGGCCGACCGAGCAGCGCGGCCGCGCCGGAGGCTCTTTGCGCTGTGCCTCGTACAGACCGCTCACGACTTCGTTCAGCGTGCCATCGCCGCCGCCTGCGACCACTTTGGCGATGCCCTCGGCTTCGGCCTGACGCGCAAAGCGGGCGGCGTCTCCCTGCTCCCAGGTGACGCGTACCTCGATGCGGTGTCCCTCGCCGCGCAGTCGCTCGACGGCGGACCGAACCTGGGGCTGGTCCGCGACTTTGCCGTTCAGAATCAGCCGGATGTGTTGTGTGCCGTTCGCGTCTTCCTTGCTCACAAACACCATTCTAGCGCTCAGGCAGGGTCGGCTACCCTGCCTGAGCGCTATTCACGGTTCGACCGACGGGGCGCGTCAGGCTTCGGCGGGTCGGAGGGCCTTGCGCATCAGCATCCAGACGACCACGCCCAGGCCGGCTAGCGACACAATGTCGACGATCAGTCCGCCCTGCAACCAATCCGCGAAGATCGGCAGGTTCAGGTTGGTGACCAGCAGGCCGGCGACGGCAATGCCGGCGATGGCTTCACCGGCCACCAGGCCGGAGGAGAAGAGCAGACCTCGGTGGATCGCCTTCTGCTTGTCCTCTTCGTCGGCCTGGTCCTTCTGCAGTCGACGCTCGACCAGCAGGTAGACGATGCCGCCGAGCAGGATCGGCGTGGTCACGGTCCACGGCAGGTACATGCCGACGGCCAGTGGCATGGCATGCAGGCGGAACTTCGAGCCCTTGGGGGCGAGGAAGATCAGGTCGATGGCGATGGCGAGGACGCCGACCAGGGCGCCCCAGCCCACCAGGTTCCACGGGATCGCCTCACCGTGACCGAAGATACCGCCGACCAGCTTCTCGAACATCACGCCCTGCGGCGCCTGCAACGGCTCGACACCCTCGCGCACCGATTCACCGATGCCGTAGGCCTTGTGCAGCAACACCATCACTGGCGCAATGATGAAGGCCGGCACGATGGTGCCGAACAGCTCGCCGATCTGCAGCTTTTTGGGCGTGGCGCCGACGATCTGACCGATCTTGAGGTCCTGACAGATGTCGCCCGAGGTACAGGCGGCGCAGCAGACGACACCGGCGACGCCGAGCGTCGCCAGCATGCCACCAGCACCGGTGTAGCCGAGCATCAGCAGCAGGCCGGCGGTGATCAGCACGGTGCAGATCGTCATGCCGGACACCGGTGAGTTCGAGGACCCCACCAGACCCACGATGTAGGCGGCGACGGCGACGAAGAAGAAGGCGAGGATGAACAGCAAGATCGCGGTGATCACCGTCGTCACGATGCTGCCGGTCATCATGTAGTAGACGCCGCCGCTCATCAGCAGGGTGGCGGCCAGCAGGCCGAACAGCAGCTTGCCGGAAATACCCTGCTCAGTGCGCGGCACGTTGGTCTCGTCCTCGTGTCCGCGGATGCCGCGCGCGGCGGTGCGGATCGCCTGGCCCATCGAACCGGAAATCTTGAAGATCGAGTAGATACCGCCGACCACCATGGCGCCGATGCCGAAGAAGCGGATCTTGCTGTCCCAGATACCCATCAGCCCGTCGATCATCGAGGCGTTGCCCAGGTCGGCGCCCCAGGCCAGCACCGGAATGGCGCCGAGGAAGGAGATGGCGCCGCCGAGGAAGATCAGCAGTGACACCTCCCAGCCGACGATGAAGCCGACCGCCATCAGCATGGGGGAGATGTCCATGCCGGCGTAGACACCCGTCTTGCCGAACCGCGTCGCGGCCTCGACGCTACCCTTGAACAAGCCGACCAGGCTCTGCAGTAGCTTGAACCCGAAGCCGATGCCGAGCGCGGTGAAGATGCCCATCATCTCGGCACCGCCGCGGTCGCCGGCCTTCAGCACCTCGGCGCACGCGACGCCCTCGGGGTAGCGCAGCTCTTTCTGCTCGATGATCATCGGCCGCCGTAGCGGGATCATCATCACCACGCCCATCACGCCGCCGGCGGCGGCGATCAGCGTCGTTTCCCAGTAGTTGAACGTGTCCCACAGGTTGAGCAGGACGATCGCCGGCACCGTGAAGATGATGCCGGCGGCCAGGGACTCGCCGGAACTGGCGATGGTGTGCACAATGTTGTTCTCGAGAATCGTGCCGCGCTTCAGGATGCCGCGCAGGACGCCCATCGAGATCACCGACGCAGGGATGGCGGCCGATACGGTCATGCCGGCGTACAGGCCGACATAGATGTTGGCCGCACACATGATCAGGCTGAGCACGAGGCCCAAGAAGATCGCTTGGAACGTCAACTCGGGCAGATTCTTCTCCGCCGGAACATAGGGCTGGATTTCAGGCATACGAGTCCCCAGAGTTAGGTAGGTTCAATTTGAGCAAGGCTGACGCAGAAGTATAGCCAATCGCCTGGGTCCACACCAATTGCGGTACAGTCCAAGATATGGACCGTGTTTCCCGTGCCTTGGCTCGGCGGCAGCCGGCGGCTCGTTGGGACCTGTGGTTGCCGCTGGCCGGTGCGCTGATCACCGTTGCGTTGTTGGTGCTGGCGGTGCTGGCGGATCAGGCGTTGCGGCAGCGTCGAGACCTCGCCCTCGATGGCGCCTTCCTGCGCCTCGCGCACCGCCTGGAGATCGAGTTGCGTGAGACACCGCCCGCCGAGGCTAGTCCCGTGCTCGATCGCTTTCTCCGAGAGTCGCAGGAAGACGCCGAAGCGCCGACGTACAACCTGGTACAGGCCCTGGCTCTGCTGGACGGCCAAGGACTCGCGACGCACAGGGCAGGCCCTCTGGACGCAGCCGCAACCCGGCACGACGAGCCCGGGCGCGACATCCTGTTGTTTCTGGGGCGCTTGTGGGCTCTGGAACGACTCGGCCAGGGTGCCAGCGAGGGACATCAACTCCTGCCGCCGGCCAGACGTGGACTGGGGCAAGGAGGGCTGGTTCAGCTTGGCCACCCGGCTGTGCGTACCCTGCGCGTGATCGAGACGGCAGCGGCCCGCGGACGCCCGCTCAGTGAACTGTTGCTGCTGCCGGCTGCCGCGGTGGCCAGTGCCGCGGTCCTGGCTCTCGCCGTCCTTGGGGGGCGGCTGCTGCGACGCCAACAAGAGGTTGCACGGCAGGAAGCATCCCGACGGCGGCTGGAAGGGCTCGGACGCGCTGGCGCCGGACTGGCGCACCAGCTGCGCACACCCCTGGCGACCCTGAAGGGGACCTGCCAATTGCTCGCCGAAGATCTCCAGGAGGTCGATACCGAGCGTCAGGAGCTTCGCCTACAGCGTGTCCTGGGGGAAGTGGATCGCATGGAAGCGCTGCTCGGTCAGTTGCTCGACTACGCTCGGCCTCCAGCACCCGAAGCGCGCGACTTCGAGCTGAAGCCTCTGTGCGACCGGATCGTCGAGGCGGAACTCGACGGTGAGACTGTGAGGGTCGACGTGCCCGCGGGCTTGCAGGTGTGCGCGGATCCGCAGCATGTGCGGCAGATTCTGGACAACTTGCTGCAGAATGCGATGCAGGCGGTGGCTCTGCGTGCCTCGATGGCTTCGACGAGGGGGACTCGCGGAGTCGAGCTGGCGGCACGGCGGGTGGCGGGAGGGGTCGAGATTCGTATCGCGGACGCGGGCGACGGGCCGGGGGACGACCCCGAACATCTCTTCGAGCCCTACGTCACCGGGCGCGCTGCCGGCACAGGGCTCGGCCTACCGATCGCGCGGGCCCTGGCCGAGGCGAACGGTGGCAGTCTGCATCTGCAGTCTCGGGAAGAAGGTGGCACCGTGGCCGTGCTGATGCTGCCGGCGGGAGAGGCGTGATGCCGGGCACGGTCGATTCCCGGCCTCTACCGCGGGTCCTCGTGGTGGACGACGATGACGCTTTCCGTGAGTCCGTGGTCGACATGCTGAGTCGCGAGGGCTACCGGCTGCAGGCGGTAGCCTCAGCGGAAGAGGCATTGGAGCTGAGTGCCCAGGGGCAGGTCGACCTGGTCCTCACCGACCAGCGCATGCCCGGCATGGACGGACTCGAGCTGGTGCGGCGCCTGCGCGCCTCGGCGACGCCGCCGGCCATTCTGCTGATGACCGCGTACGGCACGATTCCGCAGGCGGTCGAAGCCGTGCGCTCCGGCGCCTGCGACTACCTCACCAAGCCGCTCGAGAGCCCGCAAGTCCTGCGCGCCGCCATTCGTCGAGCGCTCGGGGCCAGCCGTCCGCTCGCGCCAGAAGCTGCTGGGTTTGATGGCTTCCTAACCCGCGATCCAGCGACGCTCGAAGTCCTCGCCCTCGCTGATCGCGCGGCGGCCACCGACGCTACCGTGCTGATCCTCGGCGAGTCCGGCACCGGCAAAGAACTCCTGGCGCAGCGTCTGCACCGCCGCTCGCCGCGCGCCGCGGGCCCGTTCATCGCGGTCAATGCCGCCGCGTTGCCCGAAGCCCTGGCCGAAAGTGAGCTCTTCGGCCACGAGAAGGGCGCCTTCACCGGGGCCGCTGGTCGTCACCGCGGGCGCTTCGAGCTGGCGCACGGCGGCACCTTGTTCCTGGACGAGATCGGCGAGCTCTCCGAGGCCGTGCAGGCCAAGCTCTTGCGCGCCCTGGAGCAGCGCTCGATCGAGCGGGTCGGCAGCGAGCGCTCGATCGACATCGACCTGCGCCTGATCGCCGCGACGCACCGCGATTTGGCCCGAGACGTCGCTGAAGGTCGCTTCCGCGCCGATCTCTACTACCGACTCAACGTCGTCGCTCTGCGTCTGCCACCGCTGCGCGAGCGTCCGGGGGACATCCCGCTGCTGGCCGAGCACTTCCTGGAACGCCTGGCGACCGCTCTCAGCCTGCCCGTGCGTCCCTTGGCCCCCAGCGCGGTGCTCCAGCTGCAGAGCCACGGCTGGCCGGGCAACGTCCGGGAGCTGCGCAATGCCCTGGAGCGAGCCTCGATCGCTGCCGTGGGCGACGTGATCGAGGCGGCCGATTTGCCAGCTCTGGCGCCGGGCGTCGTCGAAGAGAGCAGCGAAGCGCCGCTCGCGCTACAGGAACGCGAGCGGCGTGCCATTCTCGATGCTCTCGACCGAACCTCCGGTCACCGTGAGCGCGCCGCCGAGTTGCTCGGGATCTCCGTGCGGACCCTCTACAACCGGCTGCGCCAGTACGGAATCCGCTAGTCACCCAGCTGTCGCTGGAAGGCTGCCAGGTGGTTCTGCGTGGCGAAGATCAAGCGGTCGAAGACGGCTCTGAAGTCCGCGTCGTCCGTGTAGGTGTGAGATGACCGCAGGTCCGCGAGATCCATCTCCTCGATCACCACGCCGACTTTCAGCGCCTCGGTCGGGGAGACTTTGCCGCGGGCCACCAGGTCGGTGTAGAGCGCCGCGAGTTCAGGATCCTGGAAGACACCCTCGGTATCGTCGACGATCGGGTCGACCAGGCCGTAGCGCTCGACCAGCAGGCCGACCAGTTCCATGTGATGGACTTCAGAGCCGGCGATGCGGTGGAAGACTCGCAGGTTCCAGGTGCGTCCGAGTTCGCGGTACACGTCGCGGGCCAGCTTCTCTTCTTCCCGGTTGCGCAGAACCGCTGCCGTTTCCGTGACGTCCGGGGTGCCGATCGGCAGCTCGGCGAGTTCGCTCAGGACGGTCCGGGTGCAGCCGCCTCGTCCGCCACCGCCTCCGACGCCTGGGCCGCGGCCCGGTCCGCGGAACTGGCGAACGCCAGGAGCATTCGTACCCGGGCCGGCATTCGGGCCGTTGCCCGTCGGGTCACTGCCGTTCGGATTCGGGTTCGGGCAATTGGGGCAGGTTCCCGGGGCGTTGGGGCACTCCCCCGTGCCGTCACCCGGTGTCCCCGTCGGGTTGTTCGGACAGTCGCCCGTGCCGGGGCCATTGCCCGGGCCCGGACCGTTACCAGGGCCGCGCTGCGGGTTGTCGGCGCACGGCGGGTTGTCGCAGTTGGGGCCGGGGCCGGAACCCTGCTGAGCGGTGACGGGCAGCACGAGCAGTGCGAGGATCGCTGGGACGATGAAGATGCGTGACATGGCGGGTCTCCGTTTCAATCGAGCCGGCGAGCCCATCTCGCGGCCAACTGTCTAGAGAGCAGCAATCGTGCCAGATGAGTTCTTGAGGGTTGTAGGCGGAAGCTCTTTTTTCTTATGGACTTACGGGAGGATGGAGATAGGTCTCTTGCTGGCAGTAGCTGCGGAACTGCAGAGTTTGCAGGAGGCCCTGCAAGGATTGCAGATCCACGGTGTGCGGTCATTGCCGGGTTGTTGTCCGAGAAACTGTCCGAGATGGGTCGAAGATGAGGGCCCAATCGCTGGTTCGAACAGCTATTCGATTTCACGGCTCTTGCTACCGTCGTGCTGCGGCGAGTCCCATGGCTGCAGCCATTGGTACAGCCAGTCCCGCGCCTCCCGGCTCAACGCTGGGTAGGCGGGGGCCAGCAAGGTTGCCAAGTTGATACCCTTCAGCTCGACGGGGCCAGGTCCCAGCTGGCGCAGGACGGCGTCCGGCACGGTGGATTCTTGCCACTCGGCGGCAGGGCGATCGGAGAGAGGCTCGGACCCTTCGAAGAAGGTTGCCACCGAGGCACATTGAGATAGAGGCTCGGCTGTGGCCACGGCTTCCTGTGCCGGCTCGCCGGTGCTGCCCCGCAGCTTCCTCAGGTTGGCCAGCAGTTGTTCCTGAGTGCGGCCGCGCCAAGTGAAGATCAGGAAGGGGTTCTCGTCGAAGGCCTCCGCCAGGATGTAGTAGGTGGCGGCGATGTGCTTGCAGGGGTTGGCCCAGTCCGGGCAGGAGCACTCGGTATCCAGATCCGCGTTGGAGCCGGGGAAGAGGTCGAGGCCACAGATCTCGAAGGCCTCTTCGATCTCCTGTGGCATCTCTCCGACGAGGAGTTTGGCTAGGAACAAGGCTTGCTGCGCCAGGACTGTTTCCACCCTGGTCCAGTCTTTCGAACGCAGTGGCCAGAGGTGGATCTCGACCTCGTAGGGCCTGGACCTCGAGCCCTGGACCGCCGCGGTCACCATGCCCGGCTGTACCTGAAGGTCTATGACCTGTCCCTTGCGGGCGTACGTGCGCCCCCGTCCCAGGCGGGAGCCCATGTCGAACGATTCCAGTACCTCCACGAAGCGCTGAGACCACCAGGTTTCGCCGATAACTCCCCGCTGGCTCCTTGCCGAAATGCCCCCTGGAGCCGGGCGCGGACGTGTCTTGGGATAGTAGCTGGCAGATCGTCTGCGGCGGCGGCTCATGCTTCCTCCTCGGCCAGTGTGTCGGCGGAGAGCTCGATCACGGTGCGCAGCTCCTCCGTGGACAGCTCGGTCAGCCAACCTTCGCCGGCACCGACAACCTGCTCGGCCAGGGCCTTCTTGGTCTCGATCATCTGGTCGATCCGTTCTTCCAGGGTGCCCATGCACACCAGCTTGCGCACTTGTACGGTCTGTTTCTGCCCGATCCGGAAGGCGCGGTCGGTTGCCTGGTCTTCGACCGCGGGATTCCACCAGCGGTCGAAGTGGATGACGTGGCTCGCTGCCGTGAGATTGAGACCAGTGCCCCCGGCCTTGATCGAGAGCAGGAAGATCGGCGGTCCGTCCTCGCCCTGGAATCGTTCCACCATCCGGTCGCGCTCTTTCTTGCTGGTGCCGCCGTAGAGGAAGAGCACCTCGCGCCCGAAGCGCTGCTGCAAGTGCTCGCGCAGCAGGTGCCCCATTTGTGCGAACTGTGTGAACACCAAGGCACGGTCGCCTTCCGCCAGCACTTCCTCCAGAATCTCTTCCAGTCGGGTCAGCTTGAAGGAGCGGCCGTCGAGGGCGGAGCGGTCCTGCAGCAGTTGGGCAGGATGGTTGCATACCTGCTTGAGCTTGAGCATGGTGGCCAGCACGAGCCCCCTGCGTTCCATACCGCTGGCGGATGCGATCTTCTCCAGCATGTCGTCCACCACCGCCTGGTAGAGCGTTGCCTGCTCGCGCGTCAGGTTGCAGGGCACCTTGATCTCCAGTTTTTCTGGCAGATCACGGAGGATGCGCTTGTCCGTCTTCAGCCGCCGCAAGATGAAGGGACCACAGAGTCGCCGCAACAACGCCGCCCGGTCGGGGTCGTGGTAGCGCTCCACCGGCACGGCGAAACGCTGGCGGAAGTCTCGCTGCGAACCGAGCAGTCCCGGGTTCAGGAATTGCATGATCGACCACAGCTCGCTCAGCCGGTTCTCGACCGGAGTGCCGGTCAGAGCCACTCGCCGGGACGCGCGGAAGCTGCGCACCGCTTGGGTCTGGCGCGCGGCGCTGTTCTTGATGTTCTGGGCTTCGTCGAGCACCAGCCGGTGCCACGTCAGTTCCGCGAGATGGTCACGGTCGCGAGCCACCAGCGCGTACGTGGTGATCACCAGGTCCGTCTTCGCGACCTGGTCCGCGAGATCGCGGTCGTTCAGTCGGCCGGAGCCGTGGTGCACGTAGACGACCAGGTGAGGAGCGAAGCGGGCGGCCTCCCGCTGCCAGTTGCCGGCCACGGACATCGGACAGACCAGGAGCGTCGGCCCCACGGGTGCGTGCTTGCGCTGCGCCGGCAGCCGCTCGCGGACCAGCAGCGCGAGAAGCTGAATGGTCTTGCCCAGGCCCATGTCGTCCGCCAGGCAGGCGCCGAGTCCGTGGTCTCCCAGGAAGGCCAGCCACGACAGGCCGCGTTGTTGGTAGGGCCGCAGCTTGCCCTTGAACCCCGCCGGCGTCTTGCACGCTCGTGGGCGGGACCGCCCGGTCAGCAGCTCACCGAGCTGGCCCTCGGCCTCTAGCGCCACCACCGGCAGGCCGGCCGGCGAGGGGGCGGCGCCCAAGCCCAGGCGCAGCAAGTCCACCGTGGTCGCCTGTCCTCCGCCGGCCTGCTGCTCCAGGAAGCGCAGTGCCTGCCCGATTTCGTCGGGTTTCACCTCGACCCAATGCCCACGTGTCCTGACCAGCGGTACCTTGAGAGCCGCGAGGTGTCGCAGCTCATCCAGGGACAGCTCCTCGTCGCCGAGCGCCACGGACCACTCGAAAGTACATATCCCTTGCTCGGTGAGCAGCCCAGAGGAGGTGCTGCTGTCACTGCTCGACTGAGCCCGCACCTTCATGCCCAGGCGGGCGTCCGGCTTCTTCCACCATGGCGGCACCAGCACGCCGAAGCCCGCCTGTTCGAGCAGCGGCGCGCCCTCGCTCAGAAAGCGCCATGCCTCCTGTGTGGCAAGGGTCAGCGCGGATGGCTGTGCAGTGTGCAACGCGGTTTCCAGCTCCGGATACAGTCGACTTGCCCGCCCCAGCTCTGCGAGCAGGTACTCCTGAGGATTGTGCAACTGGCGTTCGAGGATGGTCAGGGCTCCGCGGCTGGTTTCCCAGACCCGCTCTACCGGAACCACCAGGCTCGGGTCGTGCCGTGCCTGCAACAGGAAGTCCACCTGCCAGTGGACGTCTGTCGCACTCGCTTCGTCGTGGTCTTCGTCCGGTGGACTGAGCCGGAAGCAGCAACGGAAAGGACCACTCGCACGTAGCGGTGCCGGGTTCAGCCAGGTGTCCAGCTGCCGGTGCAGGCGCTCGAGATCCGCGTCCTCGCCGTCTTCCAGAATGCCGTCCGGCGTCACCAGCGCTTCCAGCCAGGCTTCCACGGCGGGCACAGTCTTGGGCCGCCTGCCACGGCGCGCGGGCGCCAGTCGTTGTCCGGTCAATCCCTCGCGCGCCAGGCCGTCGACCAGCGCCGCCAGGAGGTCTTCCAGGATCTTGGTAGCGACAGGCAGCGGTATCTCGCCCCAACCCGCCGCGCGTATCTGCTGCTCCGGCTGCGAAAGGTCGGGTTCTAGCAACGCTCGGCCCAACGCCGGCAAGGCTTGGGACAATCGGTCCAGGCGATCCAGACAGTTTTCCTGCCACTGCCAGGGACGCCAGCAGGCCATCCAGTCTTCACCCCGTAGCTCGAGCGTCGGGGCCACCTGGCCTTGGGCCACTCCCTCCAGCGCCAACAGCGCCACCTCCGCCAGCACCCCCAACTCAGCGCCGAGCCTTGAGACTTCTAGCCCCTGCGGAGACGGATTCTCCACCGGCAGGGCGAGCAGGAACGCGAGTGCCCGGTCTGGCCGCAGGGCGAGCGCTGGCACCGTCCAGGGCGCCAAGCCGATGGCTTCTGCCTGCGCGCTGCCGTCACCGCGCAGGAGACGAGGAGAAGAGCACGGCCCCGCCTGGTGTGCTGGTAGCAGCAGGGTCGCCTCAGCTAGTAGATCTTCCGGTTGTGGTGGGAAATCCAGAGCTCGCAGGGCTTCTTCCAGGGTATCCGTGCCGCAGGCAAAGGGATGCGGCCGTGGTGCGACGGCGCCGGAGCGTTCGCCAGGAGTTGACGGCCCAGTGAACGGCAGCTGTGAATCCTCACCCCAGAGCAGCAACTCTCCGAGTCTGAGAGACCAATTGGCGTGCAAGACCCGCATTCCCGGTGCGTCCTTCCGAGCCCACCAGAAGATTTCTCGTCCTGAGTCGAGAAGATTCTGCTGGCGTTCGGTGTGAGTTCACTGCAGCAAGCAACTGCTTCGTGCGGTTGACATTTCTTCCAGGAGGAGAAGATAACATCATCCTGGCCATCGAGAAATTGACACCGGCGGTCAAGTAGGTCGCGAAGTCCGAATGTCAGCGCTCGACCTTGCGCCATCGGCCAGAAGAGCGAGCAGCTCGACATCAGGGGCCTCCCTTCGACCACTCTTCTACCTTCGCCCAAAGTCGGTTCTCTGCTTTCTCGGCTTTGTCCGGTTCCTCGTTGGATGCTTTGGTTAGGTTAGCGCGCTGGAAGTAGCGGTGGTGCCCGAGCCAGCACATCGCCTGCGCCGGGATACTGAGTAGCAGAAGCCAGACGACCGGCCTCCAGGAGCCAACATCCGGCAACTGCAGACCATGCGCATGAAAACCGCCCACCAAGATGATCAGCGGGAAGGCACTTTCTGCCAGGTCCCGTACCCAAGGGCTGCGGCTCCCGAGCACGGCTGCTTTCCAGACCGGAAGCAAGAGTAGGCTCAAAGCGAGCGCCCGAAGGTAGGGCAAGAGCAGGTCCACCTGCAACTCTTGCCCGGCAAGCAGCAGAAAGGCTGCCCAGAAGAACAACAGCGACAGCAGTGCGCCAAGCGCGTTCATTGATGTTAGCCACAGTCCGTCCACAAATGCGCAGTTTGCCCGCTCGCGTCGTGTGAGCGGATAGAGCAAGCTCGTCTTGAACTCGAGCCGCCCTACCGAAGCCAAGCTTCCCAGCAAGACTGCCACGAGAAAAACGACCTGCAAGGGCTGCGGTGGCTCCTGGAAACACAAGCGTGCCGCCCTCTGCCAGGAAGCGGGCTCTGTGTCGTCGATCAGACTGGCCAGGCCCAAGAAGATGAGCGGGGTCAGGAAGGGCATGAGAAAGTAGCCCTGCCAGCGTCCTGAGCGCTGATTCTCGAAGCGGAGAATGCTCAACCAGTGGCGCAATCTCTC
This sequence comes from uncultured bacterium, assembly GCA_965368975.1. Lineage (GTDB taxonomy): Bacteria > Acidobacteriota > Thermoanaerobaculia > Multivoradales > JAHZIX01 > CBDUPA01. The sequence goes on from CBDUPA010000022.1 coordinate 41,570, forward strand.
GGGTGTTTCCGTGGTCCGGTGGCGACGGTTGGCTCGATTCAAGGTCGTGACTGAATGCTCGGTCGCGGTCAAGATGCGCCGCGGTGGTGTCGTTGCGGCAGTGAAATAGCTGAACATGGCGAGGTAGCAGCAGAACAAACTGAGCCACAACATGTTCATCCAGTCCGCCTGCCAGAGTTGCACTTCTGCCGCGAGTACGAGAACTACGAGCAGGCCGAAGTTTGCGGTCTTCAGGGTGCGTTGGAATCTGTGTCTGGGGGTGATGTTCGAGCTGAAGCCGAGCCAGAAAGCGCAGAGTTGGGCGACGTATATGTAGAGCGCGGTTAGCAGGTCTGCCAGGAGAAAGAGCGGCAGCGTCGCGATCAGAAGCAAGAGACTGGACACCCGCAGCACTTGCCAGATGAAGAACCGTTCCGAGGTCGGCAACACCAAGGTGAAGCTGGATTGGAACACCGTTCGGAGGCTTTCTGCCAGGAAGATCCCATAGAGAGAGGCGCCCAGGACAAGAACGAGACTCGCTACTTTGTCGCTTAGTCCAAGAAGAATTATGAAGATTGGCCAGATCAAGATGACGCCCAGATCCGGAAGGTACAGGCGCCAAAACAGGGCTTGTCGCTTCATGGCGATCCCGGCAAGTCGACAGGCGTTGCGTTCTCGACGTCGTCTCGATACCTCAGCGGAGAATCGATCAGACCCAGCAAGATCCGTTCGAGCGAGGCAGGACGTTCGACGACGTCAACCCGATAGGTCTTCTGGAACCTCTCCAGATCCGCCTTCTCGCGTTGCACCAACAACTGGACCCTTGTGTCTACGCCGTCCTGGTGCACGACATACGGCTCCCGAAATCTCTGTATCGGTTTGTTCGAAGACGCGGATCGCGCCACGACCCATTCCACGTAGCGCTCCTGAAGTTCGTCCACCGGCGCGTCCTCGCGAACGTAGCCGTGCTTCAGGCAAACGACACGATCGATGATCTTCTCGATGTCGTGCAGGCCATGTGACGAGATGACCACCGTCGTTTCCTGCTCGCGTACCGTCTCGAGCAGATACTCCAGCGTCCGTTCGCGCACAACCGGGTCCATGTGGCTCACCGGTTCGTCGAGCAAGATGAGTTCTGGACGGTGGCACAGCGCCAGCATCAGTGCCAGCTTCTGTTGATTGCCGCCGGACAGCGTCTCGACCTTCGCGAACAGGTCGAGTTGAAGCTTGGCGCGCAGCTTCTCTTCCAGCTCGCGATCCCACGTGTTGTAGAAGCCGGCCACATAGTCCAAGTGCTGCTCTACCGTCAGCCAGCCCAGCAGCTGGATCTTCTGATCCAGCGCACCAATGCGCCGCAGCTGCTCGGCGCCGAGGTCCTGTACGGGCTTGCCCAGCGTGTGCGCAGACCCACCGTCCGGTACGAGCACGCCCGACATGAGGCGCAGTAGCGTCGTCTTTCCCGCGCCGTTGGCCCCGACTAGGCCGATCACGGAACCGCGCGGTAGCGAGAGGTTGACATCGTTTAGCGCCACCTTGCTGCCAAAGCACTTGACGGCGAATTCCATTTCGACCACGGGTTCACGATGCATTGCCAACCTCCTCGGGCAGAGTAGGGTTCCGCCGGAGAGAAGCCGCCGCCAGGCGCCAGCCGTTGCGCAGGAGCAAGCGGGAGCTTCGTATCAGTAGGTACAGAGCCAGGATGAAAGGGAGAAAAGCCAGGATGAAGAAGCTGATCCTGTCGAACCAAAAGAGAAAGAGATAGGCCCCAACTCTCATGTAGAACAACGCTTGCCCGAAGAAGAAACTCTCGGGATTTACGTAGAAGAAGAGATGGAGGGCGAGCCACGCCAGGCTGAGGCTGTCCGCGGAGTACGTCTTCGCCAACTCCTGGAGTAGAGGTATCGTCGCGCTGGTCAGGATCACGAAGACCAGGAGGCCGACGGGAAAGGCTGTCCAGCCCAGGCCTTCTTGTCCTAGCCATAGGAGGCCCAAGAACGTCAGGTTGGAGAGCAGGGCCGACAGCACGAGCGAAATGCTCGCCGCCGCGTCCATCGCGTCGTGGGTCTCGCGGGCGACTGGGTAGCGTAGGCTCAGCATCAGCTTGGGGAATCTGAGGCCCGCGAGAGTATTGATAGAGCCGATGGCGAGCGGGAGCAAGAGCTCCCAACTCGAGTTACTGTGAGCCGCCCAGCCGGAACCCCGATTGAGGAGCAGGAGCAAGCCGGCGAAGATAAACGGTGCGACGGCGAACGGTAGCCACCAAAACGAGGAGCCAAACTCGAAAAATGCCAGGCGCAGCCAGTGGCGCCACGTGGCCTTGGAAGGGCGCGGTGTGCACAGCATCGGAACTCGATGGTAGGGCAGCTCGGTTTTCCGGCGCGAGTTTCGAGAGCGGCCTGCTTCGATCTCTTCACGGAGTTTGGTGCGTCGCAAGGTCCAAAAGAACAACACCAGCACTGGGATAGAAAAGAGCAATGCCAGCGCTCCCTGTTGCCAAGGTGTCCCCGGGACCGCTTCGAGCGGCGGGCGCTCCGGATCGATGAAGATCGCCGGGATCATTGCGACGACGATGCGCTTCTCGGCTTGCCGCAGCCAGGAAGCGATCGTCATGCCGCACACCAGCGCCAGCCATTCGAAGCTGACCAGCCAAAAGGCCGTGCCGACTCCCTGCATCAAGGCGATCAAGACAAAGCTGGGCAGCAGGAAAGCGCAACTGCCCAGGACGGCCTGCCGCCAGATGCGACGCTCGGCGCGCGGCAGCAGCCACGAGAAGTAAGCGCGACGTACGGTAGTTGTTGCCGCTCCCAGTGCATCGCCTAGCAAGTAGGCGCTGACCAACAAACTCACCTGGACTCCCAGAGAGAAGAAGCCCCGCAGCAGTAGCAGCCAGGTCAGAACCTGGAGGCAGAGCGCTATGATCAAGGGGATGAGGACTGATTTCCGCGTTGGCATCATCAGATCTTCTCCAGCAGGTGCAGGAGAGTCCGCTCGAGACTCAGATGCCGCTCGATCACATCGACTCGATACCGCTCGCGGAAAGCTTGTGGCTCGGCACCCGTGCGCACGATCAGGCTGGCTCGGTTGTTCGCTCGCGTGATGTGCTCGACGTACGGCTCCGTGAAGACTTCAGGCAGCTCCGACTCTGTGCCCGCCGCCGGGGCCACGACCCACTCGCGATACTGCTCCTGCAGCTCGTGGACCGGGCTGTTGAGCGTGATGCGTCCGAAGGCCATGCAGACGACGTGGTCCACTACCTTCTCGACGTCGCGCAGCACGTGAGACGAGATGACGATCGTCGTTTCCTGTTCGCGCACAGCTTCCAGCAGGTACTCCAGGATCCTTTCTCGCACAATCGGATCCATCGCGCTGACCGGCTCGTCGAGCAGGATCAACTCCGGGCGATGGCACAGCGCCAGCAGCAACGCCAGCTTTTGCCGGTTGCCGCCCGAGAGCGAGTCCACGTTGGCCACCTGGCTGAGTTCGAAGCGCTCCAGCAGCTGAGCTTCCAGGTCGCGGTCCCAATGGTCGTAGAAGCCGGCGACGTAGCGCAAGTGCTGCTCGACGGTCAGGAAATCCAGCAGTCGGATCTCCTGGTCCAGCGCGCCGATTCGATTCAGTCGAGCCGCGTCGAGACCGGAAGCCGGTACACCGAGCGTTGTCACTTCACCGAATGTAGGGATTAGCATGCCGGTGATCGAGCGCAGGAGCGTCGTCTTGCCGGCACCGTTGGCCCCGATCAGACCGACGATCGATCCTTTGGGCAGCGACAAGGTGACTTCGTGCAGCGCGGTCGTTTCTTGAAACTTCTTCGTCAGCATGACGGTCTCGACGGGAGTGCTCATCGCGACTCTCCTTTCGACCCGGCATCCGCCAACATCGCCCCGAACACGCCCAGGGCCTCATCGCCGCCCAGGTCGAGTTCTGCCACCAACTGCACCGCCGGCTCGAGGCTGCCGCGCAACCGCTCGATCTGCTGTCCACGCCGGTCGTCGTCCGAGCGCTTCGCCACCACGGAGGGCAGCCCCTTGCGCCGTTCGATGTAGCCCTCCTCTTCGAGCAGGCTGTACGCCTTGCTCAGCGTCATCGGGTTGACCTTCAACTCGGCGGACAGCGAGCGCGTGGAAGGAATCTCGCTGCCTTCCGGCAGCTTTCCTGTATCGATGTGGAACTTGATCTGGTCCATGACTTGCCTGTAGACGGGAATGCCCGAGTGGGCGTCGACCACGATCAACATTGCCGCCGCCTGTCTCGAACTGGGTTGGATGGATGCCTCATGGGTCCTCTCGATGTCGGTGCCGCGTCCGGCACAGGGTGCGAGTTCGCGCTGCGTGAGGGTGCATCATTCATGTAATGCACCATGAGTATCTGTAAGCCGGGTGTATTTGTCAAGTAATACACCTGCCTCTTCTGAGAATGCCGCTGAGGATGCCGCCGAGGAATCGAGCTGCCGAAACGCCGAAACCCCCGATCCGGAGGCTGGATCGAGGGTCATAGTGGGACGCTAAAGAGGACTAGGAGTGAGGTTATGTGCCGCAGATGGCCGGTCCGTTGGACTCAAGGCTCGTCAGTCGGCGGTGTGGGTGGTCCCTTGCGGTAGTGGCTTCGCTGGCTTCGACTGAGCAGCCTCATGAGCATCCTGCTCTCTCTCCCTTCTCTTCTCTTGACGGACCAGATACGCGCCAACCGCCATCAATATCCAGTCCAAATTAAAAGGAAAGTCTATTCTCACGGCCTTCAGCACCATGACCACCAACAGGAGGATCATGCCGAAGATGGCGAGGAACTTGGCTCGAGAGTTCATGGCAGCTCCCTCCCCACAAACCCCGTCCACAACCCATCCTCCACCAGCCCCCACTCCCGCTGAAACCGCCTCAATGCCGCATCACTCGCTTCCCCCCAAACCCCTCGACGCACCTCGTCCTCCTCCCCCCGCAGCACCCCGACGCCCACCAGTGCTCGCTGCCGCCCCTTGACAGTCAGGTACGGTGTCCACACGTCCGGCACCTCCCGCCCATAGATCCCCGACAGCACCCGCGCGAAGGGAAACCCCAACACATCCTGCTTGTAGGTCGGGCAGAGATCGCTGTGCCCGTGGTGATGCTCCGGCCGGATGTGGGGAAACGCCGCGACGATCTCTTTGCCGACTTCGATCATCATTTCGATCTGCTCTTCCGGCCACGGCGGGACGCGCAGGATCCACTTGCCGTTCGGGGTCGCGACACGGATCCAATCCTCTTCGGACGGGTAGCCGCGACGCGCGTAGCCGATGTGCACGGTTTCGATGCCGATGCACGTGCGTGCACCCTTGTCAGCGGCTCCCGTGTACGCTCGTCCATCCCAGCGCAGGCGCTGCTGCTTGCCGGCGTGCCACGAGCGATCCTCGAGCCGTACGTATCGATCGATGCCTTCGTGCCACGTCCGGCCGACGCCGTAGTGGGCGCTCGCTTGGCCCTTGCGCTCCGGCTCGGGACCACCGATGAGTCGTCGACATTCGGCGAGATCTTCCGTCGCCGTCCAGTGCCAGGTGACGCCGTGGGGACGGCTGCCGGTGGCCGCGGGCCAACCGACATCGACGGCGTGGCCGGCGGCGGGGTCGGTGGGCAGGAGGGTGTCTTCGCGGATCTCCATGAGGTGCAGCTTACCTTCCGTGCGTCAGTTCTCGCGTTCCTGGCGCCGCTCTGCCGTGCGGAGCCGCCGGCGCACGTCGCGGAGAGTCTGCTCCAGCTCCTCTTCGTGCTCGCGCAGTTTCTCGTCGTCGTCGTCGGGTCTCGGCTGGAGTCGACGCAGGGACAGGATGGCGGTGCGCTGCAGGCGGCGCTGGGGTTCGTCGGCGGCGAGTTGGCGCAGGGTCGGCAGGGCGTCGAGGTCGCCGAGCAGGCCGAGGGCGCGGATGGCGGCGGTGCGGACTTGTAGGTGGCCGGCTTGGGCGGCGTCGACGAGGAGGTCGAGGATGCGCGGGTCTTCTTTCTGCCGGCCGAGCACGGCGAGCAGGGAGAAGGCGGCTTGTTGTTCGAAGGGTCGTTCGGGGGACCTGGTCCGTGTGCCCGCCCGCTGCAGAGCCAGCTCGACGACAGCGGTGCGCGTTTCAGACTCGAGGGCGCCGGAGCGCACCAGCGAGGTGAGCGCGTGCAGCGCGCCGACGCGGATCTCGTCGTGCCAGCTGTCGACCTCCAGGGCGGCGTTGAGGGTGGGTAGGGCGGCTTCGCCGAGCACCATGGCCAGGCTGAGCATGGCTTCCTTCTGCACCTCGAAGCTGGCGTCGGCCGTGGTGGCCGGGGCGATGAGGGCTTGCAGCAGGGCGGTGGCTTGGGAGTCGGCGGGGAAGCCGCTCAGAGCCGTGGCAGCGGCGGCGCGGACCTTGGGGTGCTCCTGTTCCAGGGCAGTGGTCAGGACGGGCAGGGTGGACGCTTCGGCGAGCTGCCCCAGCGTACGGGCGGCGGCGGCGCGGACGCCGGAAACGGGGTCGCTGTCGACGGCTGTGGTGAGGGCGGCCAGCACAGCGGGGTTGGGTTCGACCAGCACCAACGCTTCGGCGGCATCGAGACGGTCGAGGGTGCCGGTGGCGTGACGAAGCTGGTGCAGCAGCAGGTTGGTGTCTTTGTCGAAGGTGACGCTGGCCAGCAGGTGACGGCCGGGGTCGAACAGCAGCATCTCGGGAGGTGCGGGCACCTCCATCGAGACGGTGGTGACGGCATCGGCGAAGCGCAAGGGCCGGCGTACCACCCGGCCGCCGGTATGAGCCTCGAGGTGTGTCTCGATGGGGAAGGGCGCGTCGGCTGCTCCGGCTTGAAGCTGACGAACGGTCCAGATGATGGTACCGGCCGAGCTGGACTCACCGGCGTCCGGGTCGGCCTCGGAGGTCGAGGCTCGGAACTCGGCGCGCACTTCCAGCTCGGGATGACCGGCGCGGTAGATCCAGCGATCGAAGAGAGCGGCGTGCCGCTTGCCCGTCTCGGCTTCGAGGACGTCGAGGAAGTCTTGCGTATCGACCGACTCAGCGGCGTAGCGCACGACGTAGCGACGCAGAACCCGGCGGAACCGATCGGCGCCCAACTGCTGCCGCAGTACGTGCAACACCAGCGCACCCTTGAAGTAGGTGTGCCGGTCGTACAGGTCTTCCGGATGGGGGTAGCGACGGCTGATCACCGGCCGTTGGTAGGCATTGGCGGCTTCGGCCAGGTAGCCTTCCAGCAGCTGGCGCCGATGCAGGTCGAAGGCGGCGGTGCCAAAGCGATCCTCGATGTAGAGCGCCGCCAGGTAGGTGGTAAAGCCTTCGTTCAGCCACACCTCGGACCATTCGCGGCAGCTGACCCAGTTGCCGAGCCACTGGTGAGCCAGCTCGTGTACCAGCAGGGTTTCGTGACTGATTCGGTGGTCGAGCAGTGAGCGCTCTGTGTGCAGGGCACGGTCGGTGAGGGTCGTGGCGGAGATGTTCTCCATGCCGCCCCAGGGAAAGTCGCTGACCAGGATCTGAGCGTACTTGGCGAAGGGGTAGGGGGCGTCGAGGTAGTCGCTCAGGAAGCTCAGCATCTCGGGCATGGCGCCGAAGTTGCGTCGCCAGCCCTCTTCAGCCGCGGTGGGGTTGCTGGCGTCGAACCAAGGGTGGCCAAGAGGTAGGTAGTAGCTGAAGGGAAGGCGCCGTCCTCGATGCTCGAGGATCTCCCGCTGGACTTGGAAGCGGCCGACCGCGACGGTGAGGAGATAGGTCGGATGTGGTTCTTCTTGGCGCCAGTGGAAGATGTACCGTTGGCCGATGGCGGCAGCGCTCCTTGCGAGGCTCGATATTGTCGCATCTGGCGGGCCGGGTTCCGCGGTGATTTCGGGTTCCAGTGGAAGCACCGTGCGCAACTCTCCAGCCGCCAGGGCCACCTCGCCATCGTCGACGGTGATCCACATTTCGCTGCTGGTGCGGTCGTTGGGATAGTCGTGGAGCGGGATCCAATGGCGCGTCTGCTCGGCCGCCCCCTGCGACCACACCTGTCGGGGTTCGTCGCGGAAGTAGATGCCGAGCCGCGGCCGGGCGCGGTAGCGGATGCGCACGTCCAGCCATGTACCGCGGTCGACGGGGTCCGCCCAGTCGAGGCGCAGGCGCTGCCCGTCGTTGCGGATGCCAGGCGGTGCTGGTAGGCCCTCGATCGTGGTGGCGAGGATCTCGAGATCCACCGCATCGAGTTCCAGGGTCGTCAGCTCGTCGGATAAGGCCTCGACGCTGAGGGTGACGTCGCCGTGGACGGTGCGGGTCTCATGCTCGAAGCGCACCCGCAAGGCCACGTGATGTAGGTCCCAATCACGGTCCGGTGGATAGTGCACCGGCGTCGAGAGAGCACTGAAGGCGGATGTCGGCCCCTCTACTTCGGCGAGGGTTGCCGCGGCTACAGGTGAGACGGGCCAGCTCGAACACAAGAGCACGGTGAACGAGACAACTACGGACAAGGTCCACAGCACAGTCAGCCGAACGCGCGCACGGCGTTGGGGCATGCATCCTCCCGGAGAGAGCGTCAGGTCACGATAGCCGATCTACAACGACATCGTATTGTAACGCGACCCTCCGGTCCCGGCTCACACCAACAACACGCCCTCCAACACCAACAACTGCTGCTTCACATCCAAGCCGCCGCCGAAACCGGTCAGACTACCGTCGGCACCGATCACACGGTGGCAGGGGACGATGATCGAGATCGGGTTGGCGCCGTTGGCACCCCCGACGGCGCGCGCCGCGGTGGGACGACCGAGCGTACCCGCGACGCCCGCGGCGATGTCCTGGTAGCTGACCGTGGTGCCGTAGGGAATGCGGCTGAGCTGATCCCAGACCGCCTTCTGGAACTCAGTGCCGCGCGCCGCCAGCGGTAGATCGAAGTCGCGGCGTTGTTTGCGGAAGTACTCGTCCAGCTGCGCGACCACGTGGGCGCAGCGCTCGGCGTCCGGGACCAGGCTGACCCGGTACTGCGTCTCCGCGTCCTCGACCATGCCTTCGAGCGTGCGATCCTGGTTCAGGAAACGCAGCTGGACGACGGCGCCGTGCTCGTCGACGACCAGGAACAGGTCGCCCACGGGTGAAGGCATGACGTGCGAGTACAAGGTCTCGGGCTGGGCGCCCTGCTTGGGCGGTGCGTTCTTGACGGTTCGGGCGTTCATGCAGGGTCTCCGAGGGTTCTCCAGAGGTGGTAGGTGGCGAGGCTTCGGTAGGGGCTGAAGGGTTCCATGAGGCGCAAGGTCTCGTCCTTGTCCGGCCGCTCCTCGAGGTCGAAGAAGCGGCGCAGGGCTTCGTGTAGGCCGCTGTCACCCACCGGCACGCAGTCGGCGAAAGCGCAGGCGCGCAGCATGACGTAGTGGGTCGACCAGGGGCCGAAGCCGCGCCGGGCGAGCAGCGTGCGTTCGGCTTCCAGCGGGGGGCGCTCGGCGAGGCCTTCCGGGTTCAGTTCGCCGGCCACAACGGCACGGGCCAGGTCGATCAGGTATTCCGCCTTGCGCTGCGAGAACTGCAGCGGTCGCAAGTCGTCGACGTCCAGCTGGGCGACCTCGGCGGGTGTCGGATGAGCGCGTGGCGGAGTGTCACGGCCGGGCAGGGTGCCGGCGCCTTGGGCGTCCACGTGGACGACCGGCCCTGCCAGCTCGATCAGGCGTCGACGCAGCAGGCTGGCGAAGCCGACGTTGAGCTGCTGGCCGACGATCGACCACACCATGCCTTCGAAGACGTCCGGCGTCTGCGGGATGCGCAATCCCGTGTGCCGCTCGAACAGACGGCGCAGCTTCGGTTTGCGGCTCAGCTGCGCGGCGAAGGCTTCAGCGTCGAAGTCGAGGCCGAGCATGCGCCAGGCGCAGCGATGCGCCGAGGCCATCTCGTGGGTGCTGAGCGGTCGGGGGTCGCTACCGCTGAGCCAGCCCGGCGTCACCGTGACGCGTAGGCGCAGTCCGTGCGCGGCGTCGCCCTCGAAGTCGAGACCGAGCAAGGCCGGGCGAGCCCTGGCGGAGTCCGAACGAAGCCAGACAATCCGCCGCGCCGACCGTCCGTCCGCCCACTCCGTGGGACTCTCGGGATCGCGACCGATGAGCGTCAGCGGGTCGTACTCGACATAGCCGTCCGGAAGTTCAAGGACGAAGCTGTGCGACCCGGGTGGCTCGCCTTCGTCACGACGCAGGCGCCGGTAGTCCCCCGGCGACAGGCCCGTCAGGCGCCGGAAGTTGGCGTGGAAGGTCGAACTGCTCTCGAAGCCCACCGCCGCGGCGACATCGAGCAGAGACTCGTCAGAGTCGAGCAACCGTCTGCGTGCCGCGTCGATACGCACGCGTTGCAGGAAGGCTGCCGGCGTCGTGTGTCCGCAGCGGCGGAACTCGGCGCTCAGCTTGGTATTGCCCATGCCTGCCATCTTCGCCAGTGCTTGCACGTCGGCAAAGATCTCCGGCGCCGCGCGTGCCGTGTCCCACAGGTCGCGCAGACGTTCGAGGTCCGGGTCGAAGTCGCGGTAGAAGTAATGTGGCCGGCAGCGCTTGCACGGTCGCAGTCCCGCGTCCTTGGCTGTGTCCTCGGCGTCGAAGAACTGCACGTTCTCCGGCTTTGGATTGCGCGCCGGGCACGAGGGTAAGCAGTAGATGCCGGTGGACAGGACCCCCACGATGAAGCGCCCGTCGTAGCTGGCGTCGCGGGCGTAGGCCCGCTCCAACATGTGTTCCCGCGTCAAGTTCATGCACGGAGCGTAGCGGACGTCGGGATCTTTTGTCTTCCGGATTTCTTCGCTGGATGTGATTGCCGGGAGTGTTGTGACTCGAGAACTAGGCTACCCGCGTACCGCCTCTTCTCATCCGAAGACCCGCTCCCAAGTTGCCCGCAAGCCACCTTCCAGCGCCTCGGCTCCGTACTTCCACGCCACGTACAAAGCCAGCACGGCGATGCCGCCAGCCAGGGGAGCGATCAGCAGGCCGCCAAGCAGGACCAAGCCGTCTTCTTCCAGCAAGCCACAGGCGAGCACGAAGATGACGAAGCTGGGGGCGGTGTTGGTGAGCGGGATGGGCAGGCTCATGGAGCAGGCCATCAGGATCACCACGATGCCGATCAGGGCATGAAAGGTACGGTGCTGGGCCATGCGGGTCAAGCGGGGGCGGACGAGGACTTCGGTGAAGCGGAAGAGGCTGCCGGCAGCGCCGAGGGTCGTCTTGAGAGTCTTGCCGCCGAGTTTGCGGCGGCGCGACCACTCGGGTAGGGACGGGGTGCTGCGGTGCAGGACCATCTGCACGCCGAGGACGATCATCATCAGGCCGAAGGGTGTGGCGTAGCCCGGAGCCGGCAGGGGTAGGGCGGCGGGCAGGGCGAGGATGGCGAGCAGCAGACCGAAGCCGCGCTCGCCGATGCGGTCGACGAGATCACCGAGGGTGACGTCTTGTCCGTCGAGGGAGTCGACCAGGTCGGCCAGCTCGACGGACAGGCGCCGGTGCGATGAGGAGGAGGTCGGCTCGGCCTCGCTTTCCGCGCTGGCTGGGGTCAACGCACGCCCCCCCCGAGCTGTACCAGCTGTTCCTTCTGCACCGCTTGCGCTTGGTCGACATCGTCGACCTCGTCGCTGTGGCAAGCGAGTTTCGTGCCCTTGGCGGCGGCCATCAGGCGGTGGACCTCTTCGGGCGGCAGGTGGCCGCGCTGCTTCAGGATCTCGGCGGCTTCAGGAGTCAGGCCGGGGCTCTGGGCGGCTTTCTTTTCGGGCTCGTAGCCTTCAGCCTTGCCGCTGTAGAACTCCTGGATCTCCTTGCTGATGCGCATCGAACACCAGTCGTGACCGCACATGGCGCAGAAGTCGGTGTCGACGTCGAGGTCTTCGTCGTGCAGGGCACGCGCGGTGTCGCCGTCGAAGGCGAGCTCGAAGTGCTTGGGCCAGTTGAGGGCGGCGCGGGCCTTGCTCAGGTCGTCGTCCCATTGGCGGGCGCCGGGGATGCCACGCGCGATGTCACCGGCGTGGGCGGCGATCTTGTAGGCGATGCAGCCGGCCTTGACGTCGTCGGCCTTGGGGAGGCCGACGTGTTCCTTGGGCGTGACGTAGCACAGCATGGCGGCACCGGCGCGCGCGGCCTCGGTGGCGCCGATGGCGCTGGTGATGTGGTCGTAGCCGGGGAAGACGTCGGTGACCAGGGGGCCGAGGACATAGAAGGGGGCGTCGTCGCACACCTTCTGCTGCACCTGCATGTTCCATGCGATCTCGTGCAGGGGCACGTGGCCGGGGCCTTCGACCATCACCTGCACACCCATGTCGCGGGCGCGCCGGGTCAGCTCGCCGAGGGTCTGCAGCTCGGCGATCTGGGCGGCGTCGGAGGCGTCGGCCAGGCAACCGGGACGCAGACCGTCACCGAGCGAGTAGGTGACGTCGTAGTCGCGCATGATGGCGGTGATGTCGTCGAACAGCTCGTACATCGGATTCTGCTTGCCGTGGTGCAGCATCCACTTGGCGAGCAGGGAGCCGCCACGGCTGACGATGCCGGTGATGCGACCGTTGACCAGCGGCAGGTGCTCGCGCAGCACGCCGGCGTGGATGGTGAAGTAGTCGACGCCCTGCTGTGCTTGGCGCTCGACTTCCTCGAGGATGGTGTCGTAGTCGAGGTCTTCCAGGCGCTTGCCGAGGATCATGCTGTAGATCGGCACGGTACCGATCGGGATGGTCGAGTGGTCGATGATCGCTTGCCGGCAGGCCACCAGGTCGCCGCCGGTCGACAGGTCCATCAGGGTATCGGCACCGTAGCGCTGCGCGAACAGGAGCTTCTCGACTTCCTCTTCGGTACCCGAGCTGACCGGGCTGGCGCCGATGTTGGCGTTGATCTTGGTGCTCACCATACGGCCGATGCCCATCGGGTCGAGCCGCTTGGGCGCCTTCTGGCCGCGGCAGTACTCGGGGTCGTCGATCCAGGTGGCGCGTTGGCGTACGCTCTGGTTGACCCAGTACTTGGCGTCGCCTCGGCTTCCGGGGTGGCCTTCGAGCTGGTCCGGGTAGCGCACGTCGACGACGGACAGGTCACCGCTGCCGTTGCGCGCTCCGGCGTTGGCCGGTAGGGCGGCGACGTCGGTCTCGGCCAGCGGGCGTAGCGCCGGAGTCTGCCCGCCGGCACCGGCCAGGTGGCGGATGTTGGCTGGGATGACCAGGCGTCCACGCGCTACCTCGTCACGGATGAACTCGGGAGAGACGTTCTCGCGCTGCGCAACGCGGAGCATTTCAGGGCTGATCAACCCTTTGCGGGCCATTTGTAGTTGAGTCATCAGGGTCTTCTCCTCGAATTGGATCGCCGAGACGGCAGATGAAGCCAGAACGATGCGCTAGGCGTCGCCGGAGGCCTCGCCTCCGGGTGAATCTTCGGAACTATAGCTCAGGGGTAGCACCAGCACGAGCGTGGTACCTCGTGGTCCGCTGTCACCGACGAACAGACGGCCGCCGTGCGCTTCGGCGATGCGTCGCGCGATGGCCAAGCCAAGGCCGGTGCCTTGCGTCTTGGTGGTGTAGAACGGCTCGAAGAGGTGGTCGCGCTGCGCGCCGTTGAGGCCGGGGCCGTTGTCGCGCAGTCTTAGCTGGATGGCGGCGCGGCCTTCGAGCTCGCTGCGTTGGCAGTCGGCCTGCAGCTCGACGTCGTCTTCGCAGGCGTCGAGGGCGTTCTCCAGAATGTTGCGTAGCACCTGGGTGAGGCGGCCGCGGTCGACCGGGAAGGGAGCGTCGCAGGCGCTGCCGGTGATATCGAGACGGCAGCAGCGGTCTTGACGGCGCGCCGCGAGCTGGTCCCAGGCTTCGAGCAGCAACTCCGGAAGCAGCTGGTCGCTGCGTTCGAGCGTGATCGGAGCAGCGTAGTTGCGCACGTCGCCGTAGAGCTGCTCCAGGTGATTGCCGGCCTGACCGATGCGCTCGACCAGCTGCCGTGCCTCGGGGTCCTCGACCTTGGCTTTGAGCAGGTCGAGGTACCAGCGCATAGCCTGCAGATCGCTACGACTCTCGTGCGCCAGCACGGTGAGCATCTGGCCGATGGTCGCCAGCCGTTCGGCGCGCAGGGCGCGATCCTGGGCCCCCTTGAGGCTGGTGATGTCGTGGCCGACCACGAGCAGCGCCGAACCGTTCTCCAGGTCTGGTAGGCGCAGGCTCTGCCAGAGCAGCCAGGCGCGTGATCCGTCGCGGCGCTGGATCGGCCCCTGGTAGCCATGGGCTGGTAGCTCTTCGAGTACGTAGCGCAGATCCTGGCGATCGGATTCGGCCAGGTCTTTGGGTAGCAGCAACTCGACCAGGTCTTGGTTCACCGCTTCTTCGACGCTGTAGCCGGTGACCTTGCGGGCGTGCGGATTGAGGTAGTGGATCTGGTAGCCAGGCTTGAGAATGGCGATCATGCACGGCGCCGCTTCGACCAGCGCCTGGAAGACGGCGTCGCTGCTCTGTTTGGCGAGAAGCAGGCGACGGTGCTCGGCGAGGCGGTCGAGGGTGGCGCGCAGGGCGTCGGGGTGGACCGGCTTGAGCAAGTAGTCGGCGGCGCCTTGACGCAGGGCGACGAGGGCGCCGTCGAGGTCGGTGTAGCCGGTGATGATGACGACATCCGCCTGCGGCGCGCGCCGGCGTAGCCAGGGCAGCAGGTCTTCGGCGCGACCATCGGGCAGACGGCGATCGAGCAAGATGGTGGCGATGGCCGACCAGTCCTGGCGCTGGTGCACTTCGTCGACGCTGCCGGCGGTCTCGACCTTGTAGTCGTCGAGCTCCAGGATGTCGCGGAAGTTGGCGCGGGCATCGGCGTCGTCTTCGATGACCAGGATTCGATCGGGTAGGGCAGCGGGGCGCAGGGTCGTGTCCATGGCTTGCCTCAGGTATCCGGAGTGCCGCTGCGGTGCTCGTGGCCGGTCCGGCGGCTCAGCTGGTAGACGGTGCTCAAGAGATCTTCCATATCCACGGGTTTGTAGCACACCGCGTCGATGCCACCGCCGAGTGTCGGCAGTCGTGCTTCGACGCCATACGCGGTGACGATGACCGCGGCGGTGCCGGGACTCAGTTGCTTGAGTCGGTGGAAGAGGGTCAGTCCGTCCATGTGTGGCATCTTGAAGTCGAGCAGTGCCACGTCATACGTGGTGCGGCTGGCCAGCTCTAGCGCCTCGAAGCCATCGCCAGCGGTGTCGACCCGGTAGTCGAGTTCGAGCAGGATGTCGCTCAGGTTGGCACACGCGTCCGGCTCGTCATCGACGATCAGGATGTGCGGCTGACGGTCGCAGCCACGCGAGGAGGAGCGCGAGCGGGCAGCCGGATCACGCGTCATGGCGAGACCGATTCCTGTCAGGTGCCGGCGTGGGGTCGAGCGCGGCTGTGGCCGGCAAGCGTACCGTGAAGGTGGCGCCCTGACCGGGCACGCTGGTGACCTGCAGCTGACCTTGGTGTTTCTCCAGGATGCCGCGGCACAGTGCCAGTCCCAAGCCGATACCGCGCGCCTTGGTGGTGAAGAGTGGTTCGAGAATGCGCGGGAGTTCTGGCTCCGGGATGCCGGGGCCGTCATCGATGACCTGCACCTCGACGCTGGTCCCGGTATCGCCGCCCGGAACCCGCGCACGCACTTGTAGGTGGCCGCCCGCGGTCATGGCTTCCCGAGCGTTGCGGATCAAGTTGGCGAAGACGATCACCAGCTGAGCCGGATCGGCCTTCACCGCGGGGAGGTCGGGTGGTAGGTCGAGGGTCAGCTGCAGGCCGTTCGTGGGCGGCGTGTCGGACTCGGGCAGCAGGCCTTCCTGTCCGAGCACCTGGTTGAGCAGGTGGTGTAGCTGGACGGGCTCAAGGCTCGGCATCGGCATACGCGCGAAGTTGGACAGCGCGGTGATCACCTCGTCGGCAGCGCGCACTTGGCGCTCGATGCGTTCCAGGTGCTCTTCCACCTTGGCTGCTGCTGGCTCGCGCGCACGGCGTAGGTAATAGGCCGACGTCTTGATCACGTTGAGCGGATTGCGCAGCTCGTGCGCCAGTCCACCGGCCATCTGACCGATGGCCGCCAGCCGCTCGGTTCGTTGTTGTTGCGCCGCGCGCGCCCACTGATAACTGGTTTCGATGATGATCAGGTCCAGATCCAGCCGCTTGTTCAGCGACACGACGGTTGAAGACAGATCGTCGGGGCTGGCTTGCCACGCTGCGTGCAGTCGCTGGCACAGCCCCTGGCGCAGGCGGGCCAGGGCAGCCAGGGCGTAGATCTGGTCGAGGCCGATCTCGCTGTGGCGCAGCCCGACGCGCCAGCGTCGGCGGATGTAGTCGTCGCTATCGCCGCTGCCCAGCAATTCGTCGAGCCACACGCGCAGGGAGCCTTTGAGTCGCTCGATCTGCACCGCGCCGCCGGTCAGCACCTGACGCGTGGCGGTATGCCGCTCGATCTCGGCATAGAAATCGTCGATCAGGTCCGGGATGTGCGGTTGCAGGAGCTGGTACGCACTGTGCACCCGCTGCGCATCCTCGGCGCTGTAGCCGATGTACTTCTGCAGCTCGGCAATGCGTTGCACGGGAGGCTCAGCTGATCCCTGGTGGTGGCTCGATCCCTGGTCGGGACTTGGGACCGGGACGGGACTCGGAGCCTGATGGGCACTGTCCATAGGTGACGCCATGTTGAGTCGCGATGGAGAAGCCGTTGCAGGTGGGAAGCTCCCCGAAGTGCCGCACGCGCACTCCCTACGTGGAGGTCCGGCTCGTCAGGGTGGCAGGAAGCCTATCACGCGCGCCCTTTCTACAGTACTGACGAACTACGATGACTTGACTCAGGCTGCCGGGCGCTTCTCTCTTCCGGTCTCGGTTTCGCGCTGCTGGAGGGCTCGCCGGGTCTGATCGAGCGCCGCGTGCATCGCCGCGCGTTCCTCGTCGCTCAGCGTATCGCCGCCGAAGCTCTCGCGCAGGTAGAAGCGGATCACCCGCGCGGCCGGTTCATGGGCTTGCGGAAACCGCTCGCCTGTCCGTTGCTGCAAATCGAGCGGAGCGGTCGCATCGCTGATCTCGAGGCCGCGCCGTTGCAGCAGGCGGCGCAACTCCTGGAAAGCGCGGGTCGCGTCGCCGCTGCCACGCCGCTGCAGCCACAGAGCCAGCAAGATGATCGCGGTCACCAGTGCGAAGCCGCCGACCAGCAGCCATGGCGAGAGCGCTTCACCGCCTTTCTCCACCGGCGTCGGATCCTGCGCCGCGGCTGTCTCTTGGCTGTCGGTGGATGCGTCGTCGCTACGCAGGGAGGCGGTGAGTTCCAGGAACCAGTTGCGCAATCCCCAGAGGAACGAGATCTGGTCCTGCAGGCCGAAGGTGAGGATGTAGCGATCCCAGTGGAAGTTGAGGTACTCGGTGATCTGGCGCAGCATCGTCAGCTGGATCTGGCTGACGCCGGTGGGTCGACCGCCGGGCGGGGTCGGATCGTACTGCTGCCAGCCGACACCCGGCAGGTACGCCTCGACCCAGGCGTGGGCGTTGCGCTGGCGCACGGTGTAGTCGCGCGTCAGGCGGTTGTACTCGGCGCCCAGGAAGCCGCTGATCAGGCGGGCCGGGATGCCCTCGGATCGCAGCATCAGGACCATCGACGAGGCGAACAGCTCGCAGTGGCCGGTGCGGTAGGTGAAGAGGAAGTCTTCGATCGGGTTGTCGTTGATGTCGCCGACGAAGTCCGTGCTGTAGTTGTAGTTCTGGATCAGGTGCGTTTCGAGGTCGAAGGCTTGCTGGGCGGCGCTGCCCTCGCCCATCACCTCGGCGGCCAGCTCGGCCATCGCCGGGGTCAGGCCCGTGAGATCGAGCGTCGGCTCGTCGGGGTCGTCGAGCTTCGGCATGACGGCGGTGAGGTTGACCTCGTCTTGCAGCCACACGCGGTAGTTGAGCGGCCCTCGATAGTTGGTCCACTTGTAAATGGCGCCGCCTTCATCCTGCGCCAGGATCGGCATTAGCAGTTCCATGCGCGTGGCTTTGACCGGTACCGGCACGGCGCGGCTGCGGATCGGCAGCAGCCAGACGTTGACCCAGGGGCCTTCGTCGACATCGCCGAGCCGCAGGTCGCTGGTGAGCTGGAACTGGCCACGGTAGTTGGTCAGCGTAGTGTCGCGTACTTCGGCGCGCTGCCAGCGCCGCTGGCCGGGGTGGTAGATGTCGTGCGTACCGCCTTTGAACCGGATGTCGGCGTTCTCGGGTCGGTTCTCGTCGAACTCCAGGCGCATCACGACTTCCGGGTTGTCGCGCAGGCCACCGATCGAGTTGAGCGTCACCTCGTCGCTGAAGCCCGTCGAGCGAATCTGCGTGCCGGTGCCGGTACGCATGCCGACGTAGGGGTTGCTGATGCGTGGGAACAGCGTGAACAGTGGCACCGAGAGGATCGAGGCGACGATCAGCCAGGCGCTGAGTGCGGTTGCCAGTCGCGGTGGCCCGGTGACGGTCACGGGTGCGTCGGCGTCGAGGCTTTCGAGGGTGCGCGCCTGCGCGTGGCGGGTCAGCAGGACCAGGCCGATGGCCGCGAATATCAGCAGGTACAGGACGATGCTCGGGTGGACGCTGGTGCCGACGCCGGCCAAGAACAGGAAGAAGACCGGCAGCAGGGTGAAGGACTCGTCGCGCCGCTTGCCGAGCGCGAACAGTTTGACGATAACGGTGAACATGCACACGTGCACCATCGACTGCACCAGTTGGCCGCGGAAGGCGGAGAACAGCAGGTCGATGCCCAGCACCGGCAGGTACGCCAGGCCGAGCACGTTGAGCACCCAGGTGGGCAGCTGGCTGTAAATGCCGTGCCGGGAGCGCTGCAGGAAGACGGCGACCAGGATCAGATAGAGCCCGAGCAGCGGCCACAGGAGTACGCTGTTGAGTGGCAGCGGCAAGGGAGCCAGCAGCGCCAGGATGCCGAGCAGCAGGTAGCGCTCCTGGCGCAGACTCTGGAGCGCAGTCGCGGCGGTCGTCGGCTCGATCTTCGGCTCACGGCTCATGCCGCCTCCCGCGTCGCCCTATCGAGGCCGAGGCGCAGTACCGGGGATCGCTCGTCGCTGCTGCGCGGTGCCTCGCCGGCCTCGGTGTCTGGTTCCACCAGCGCCAGGGCTTCCAGCACGGCCATCCGTTGACGCGTGCCAGCAGAGAAGGGTAGGCGCACACGGCGGGTCACCAGCTCCAGCTCGAAGCCAGCATCCAGGTAGGCGTCTGCGGCGGTTGCGGCCTCGCTCACCAGGCGCTCGAAGCGCTGCAGGTCGTCGCCGTCGCACCAGCGGCCGTGGTTGTCGAACAAGGTGGGATCGACGTGGTTGTCGAACAGGATGGCGATGCGCCGGCCTTCCTCGGCTTCCCTTTCCTGGTACACCAGGTCGCCGGTGCGAGCGCTCCGCTTCCAGTGGATGTTGCGCGGATCGTCGCCCTCGCGGAAGCCGCGTAGCTCGTGCAGGTCGTGCCCCCAACCCCGCTGTTGGCGGCTGCTGGGGCCGACGTCCGTGTCTTGGGGGCGCGCTTCGGTGCCGGCCGGGAACAGTTCCGGATAGACCAGCAGTTCGGTCTCGGTGCGGTAGAGCTGCCCCTTCTGGAACAGGCCGAAGGGGAACAGACTGGTGACGCGCACGCCGCGCAGCCGCTGCCGGCCGCGCCGCCGGAAGACGCAGGGCACCGAGCCTTGAAGCTCCGTGCGCGTGGCTAGCCGTGAGACGAACCAGGGGGAACTGCTGCTGCTGTCGTCGTCGAAGGAGCGCTTCTTCGTCGCGGGCTTGCCCGTCTTGCTCGATCTCTTGGTTTTTGCGCTGGTTGCCGTCGATTCACTGACCGCCTGCAGCAGCAGGAACCAGCGTGGCCACCAGCGGGCACGGTTGTGCAGGTGCAGGCCGAGCCGGAAGGGGCGGTTGGCGAACAGCTCGACCGGGGCTTCCACCTCCACCTGCAAGCCGCGCACGTTGCTGCGCGACACGAAGCCGGAGACGGCGAGCAGGCCGAGCAGCAGAGCCAGCACCATGAACAGGGTGTTGTTGCCGGTGTTGGTGGCCGCCAAGGCGACCAGGAAGATCAGGCCGATATAGATGATGCCGAAGCGCGTGCCTCGGATCGCCGAGGGCCGCGACCGAAAGCGGCGTCGCCGGAGGTCCGGAAGACGAAGTCTGAACTGGGTCACGGCCGGCTCCTGACCGGCCTCAGACCGGCACCGCCGTGCGCCGCACCAGTTGATCGATCGCCTGGCGCGCGGCGCCAGCCTCGGAGGCGCCGCGGCGCAGCACCACCCGGTGGGCGAGGACGGGCACGGCCAATTGCTGGACATCGTCCGGCACCGCGTACTCGCGGCCATCGCACAGGGCATAGGCCTGGACGGCGCGGTACAGGCCCTGGACGCCGCGGGTCGAGACGCCGAGCAGGAAGTCGCCGCCCTCGCGGGTGTCGGAAGCCAGGTCCAGCATGTAGTCCGTGAGCTTGTCGGCCACGCGCACCGTGGACGCCAGTTGCTGCAGGCCGAGCAATTCGTCGCGCTCGAGCACAGGCTGCAGCTGCTCCAGCGTTGCCTCGACACCACCGCCAGCCAGCAGGTCCCGTTCGTGCTGGCGCGGCGGGTAGCCGACCTGCAGCGACATCAGAAAGCGGTCGAGCTGCGAGTCGGGCAGCGGGAAGGTGCCTTGGTAGTCGAGGGGGTTCTGGGTCGCCAGGACCAGAAACGGCTGGTTGAGCGTGTAGCGCCGTCGATCCACCGACACCTGCCGTTCACTCATCGCCTCCAGCAGTGCCGACTGTGTCTTTGGCGTCGCGCGGTTGATTTCGTCGGCCAGCAGTACGTTGGCGAACAGCGGCCCGGGACGGAACTCAAAGGTCTCGCTTTTCTGTGAGTACACCGAGACGCCGATGATGTCCGACGGCAGTAGGTCGGAGGTGAACTGGATGCGCTTGAAGCTGACACCCAGCGAGCGCGCCAGCGCCTGCGCCAAAGTCGTCTTGCCGACGCCGGGCACGTCTTCGATCAGCGCGTGGCCCCGCGCCAGCAGCGACACCACCGCCAGGCGGATCACTTCCGGCTTGCCGCGCAGCACCCGCGCCACCTGGTCTTCCAGGCGGCGTATGCGGGTGATGGCTTCCTCCAGCGTCGGTACGGCTGCTGGTGCTGGAGCGGCGGCTGGCGTGCTGGTATCGAGAACAGGTGTGTCGACAGCAGAGGCGTCGAGGCGGTCCGTCTTGGCGAGAGTCATCGTCGGCTTCATGTCCTGAGTGTACGGACGCCGGGGCGCCAGAGTTTGTCGAAAGGGACGTCTTATTCGCTGCCGGCGGTGGCGGGGAACTCCGGATACAGCGGGTAGTCGCTGGCCGGCACGTTGCCGCGCACCTCGACGTAGAACATGTGGTTGGCCGGGTCGTAGGCGATGTTCTCGAGCTTGTGGCTGAGCTGGGTATCCATGCCCTTGAGCAACTGCGAGGTGTCGACGGTGTGGTGGAAGCGGGCGATCTCGTTCTCTGCGCGGTCCGTCTGTACGATGTCGAGGGTCAGCTGTGGCAGCGCCTCGTTGTTGGTGTTCTGCAGCAGGATGTCGAGCAGCACGTCGTAGCCGGTCGGCTCGGCCATTGTTGCCTCGGGCATCGCTGCGGCGTCGCCCTCGGGGGCCGCGTCGGTGGGCAGTTCGTCCGCGGTGTCCTGGGTCTCACCTTCGACGACCATCTCGTCCCCGGCTTCACCGTCGGTGACCTCCATGTCGGCGGCGTCCAGTTCGGTCGGGTCCGGCTGCGGCTCCTCGTGCGGCATCGCGACCAGGCCGCTCGGGTTGACCTGGACCACGTATTTGGCGCGCATCTTGGCGACGCGCTGCACCGGGTCTTCCGGCTGGCAGGCGGTCAGCGGAAGCAGCAGCAGCAGGGCCAGAGTCCAGAGAGTCGAACGGTGGGTGATCTTCGCAAGCTTGGGCATAGCGATCTCCTTCTTGGCAAGCTTTCTTGGGCAGAAAGCCCCGGGATGACAGAACCAGGGTGGGTGGGGGGAGCCGGAACCCGTCGGGTGCCGGAGAACTAGGCAAACTATATCAGTGCCTGTCCAGGACCTCTTCCGGGGTCCCGCGCGCCACCAGCCGCCCGCGGTCCAGGCACAGAACTTCGTCGCATAGCTCGCGCACCTCGTCCGGATCGTGCGACACCCACAGCATCGGGATCGACAGCTCGTGGCGCACGCGCTGGATCAGCGGCAGCAGGCGCCGGCGCAGGGGGTGGTCTATGGAGGCCAGGGGTTCGTCGAGCAGCAGCAGGCGCGGGCCGGAGCACAGCGCGCGGCCGAGGGCGACGCGCTGGCGCTCACCGCCAGAGAGGGTCGTGACGCTACGGTCCAGCAAGGGCTCCAGCTCCAGCAAGCCACACACCGTCCGCAGCTGCGCGGCCGGGTCGAGACCGCGCGCGCGGGCGCGGCGGGCGCCGCTGAGCAGGTTGCGGCGCACGTCCAGGTGCGGGAAGAGCAGGCCGTCCTGCGGAACATAGCCGATGCCGCGGTGTTCGGGCGGCAGGCGCACGGGAGAGGGGGCTTGGGTGTCGAGCCAAACGTCGGTACCCAGCAAGATGTGTCCGCGCGCTGCCGCGTCGAGGCCGGCGACCGCACGCAACGCGGTGGTTTTGCCGCAGCCCGACGCACCGAACAGTGCCGTGACCTGCCGCTCGGCACGGAAGTCGAGATGCAGCTCGAAGCGGTCGAGGGGTCGCCGCAGCCGCACGTCGAGCACGGGCACGTCGTTCGACAACACCTCAATGGCCGGTATCTCTGTGGACGAAGGCGTCATAGATGTCTCGACTCTTCAGTCTTCTGAGAGGCGGCCTTCTGAGAGCCTGCTTGCAACAAGGTCGCTCGCTGGCGGCGGACCAGGTACTCGGACGACAGGATCGCCACCAGGCCGAGAACCAAGGACACGATCAACAGCACCGCCGCCTGCCGCTCGTCGCCTACCTGCTGGGCGGTGTAGATGCCCGAGGCCAGCGTCTGCGTGCGGCCGGGGATGTTGCCCGCGACGATCATGGTGGCGCCGAACTCGCCGACCGCGCGCGTGAAGCCGAGGATGGCGGCGGCCAGCAGACCGGGCGTGGCCAGCGGCAGGGTGAAGCGCAGGAAGACGCGCAGCGGTCCGTGGCCGAGCGTGCGCGCCATACTCTCGAGCCGCGGGTCGACGCCCTCGAAGGCGACGCGCGCGGTGCGCACCACCAGCGGCGTCGCCATGATCGCCGACGCCAGCACCGCGGCCTTCCAGGTCAGCAGCAGGCCGAGGTCGAAACCCAGGCGGCGCTCGCCCAAGGGGCCATCGGCAGCCAGCAGCGACAGCAGCAGGTAGCCGACCGCAGTCGGGGGCAACACCAGCGGCAGGCCCACCAGCGCCGACACCAGCGCCTTGCCGCGGAACCGGTAGCGCGCCAGCGCGTAGGCGAGCAGCGTTCCGGGCGGCACCACCAGCAGCGTCGCGACGGTGGCGATGCGCAGCGTCATAGCCAGGGCGGGCCATATCTCAGCTGACAGGCCGAGGGCGGCGAACACGCTGGCACAAAGGAGGGTGGTCGAAGGCATGGAAGCCGAGTCTATCCGCAGGGTAGCCACCTGGGGCTACCTGCCCCGGATCTTGCCGCGCTACTGGGGTGGCAGCACTTCGAAGCCGTGGGCGCGCAGGATCGAGGCCGCGTCGTGGTGTAGGAAGTCGAGGAAGGTCGCTGCCAGATCCGCTCGCGGACTGCGCGCGAGGACGGCGACATCGTAGCGGATCTCCGGCGTCAGCTCGGGCGGGATCTCCAGCAAAACGCGCACGCGCTGGTCACCACGATGCGTCGCGACCGCGTCCGTGCGGTACACGATGCCGAGGATCTTGGGTTGCGCAACCACCTGTGCCAGGGCCGCGCGGACATCGGCCATGGGTAGCACGCGCGCTTCGACCGCCCGCCAGAGTGACGCTTCGCCGTGTCGGACCGCCTGCAGCGTCTCGCGGGCGTAGATACCCGCCGGCACAGCGTCTGGATGGCCGAGCGCCAGGAACTCGAAGTCGAGCCCGGCCAGTTCGTCGAGTCGCTCCAGCCGCCAGGGGGCGTCCACGTGTGCCACCACTACCAGGCGGTTGCCCAGCAGCGCGCGTCGCGAGCCCGGGACCAGCAGCGCCTCGGTGTCGAGTTCGTCGAGCCAGCGTGGATGCGCCGAGATGATCACGTCCGCCGCTGCCGGCCGGGCTTGCAGCTGGCGCGCCAAGACGTTGGAACCGGCGAAGTTGAACTCGAGTCGCTCGGGACCAGGCCATTCGGCCGCTGCCTCGGTCAGTGCGTCGCGCAAGCTGGCGGCGGCGAAAACGCTCAGCGTGGCGTCGCTTGCCAAGTTGGGAGTTGGCGCGCCGCAGCTCGCCAGCAGGATCACCAGGCCGACGAGCCAGCTCAGTCTAGTCAACACCGTCTGGACAACACCGTCTGGACAGCACCGTCTAAGCGCCGCCGCGGAACCAGACGTTGAAACGCAGGATCGACCAGATCGCCGCGAAACCGTCCTTCCAGCCGATCTTCTTGCCCTCGGCGTAGGTGCGTCCGTGGTACGAGATGGGGACCTCGTAGATGCGCGCCCGGCGCTGCGCGAAGCGGGCGGTGAGCTCGGGCTCGATGCCGAAGCGATTGGAGACCAGCGTCACGCCATCGAGCAACTCACGACGGAACACCTTGTAGCAGGTCTCCATGTCCGACAGGTTCAGATTGGTGAACATGTTGGACAGCGTGGTCAGGAAGCGGTTGCCCAAGTAGTGCCAGAAGTAGAGCACCCGGTGCGGCCCACCGAGGAAGCGCGAGCCGAAGACTACGTCCGCGATGTTGTCGTCGATCGGCTGCAGCAGCACCAGGTACTCGCACGGGTCGTATTCCAGGTCGGCGTCCTGGATCAACACCACTTCGCCGGTGGCGGCCGTGAAGCCGGTGCGCAGCGCCGCGCCCTTGCCCTGGTTGACCTCGTGCTCGATGTAGGTGAAGGCGATGTCGCCCTGCTCCTGCAGCCGGCGCAGCAGGTCGCGTGTGCCGTCCACGGAACCATCGTCGACCAGGATCAGCTCTTGTTGCCAACCCTTGGGCATGGGGGCTTGTCGCACACGCTCGAGGATCTCTTCGACGGTGTCGCGCTCGTTGTAGACCGGGATGACGATGGACAGCTTGGACATAATGAATTTACCGGGGACGTGGCCGGATGCTACTGACGCCTCCGAGCGAAGTCAAACCGTACTCAGTACCTATTCAGTACCGGCAGCGGCGGCCGTGACGCCCTGTGAACAAACACTGAGACGCCTGCTTGACGGTGCCGGATGTTTGGGCTAGCCTCCAAGGCATTCCCGTCTTGTTCCCGCCCCTCCGGCCCCGGCGTCGAGAGGCCTTCCGCGGACGAGACAGCACCATTCTGAAGGAGTCCCCACTCTCATGGCAGATTCGGACCTGAAGCAAGAGAAACTCAAGGCCGTGGAAGGCGCGCTCAGTCAAATCGAGCGGCAGTTCGGCAAGGGCGCGATCATGCGTCTGGGCCAGCGCGAAGTGGTCGATATCCCCGCCATCTCCACGGGTTCTATCGCCGTCGACCATGCCATCGGCATCGGAGGCTTCCCGCGCGGCCGCGTGGTTGAAGTCTATGGCCCGGAAAGTTCGGGTAAGACGACCCTGGCGCTGTCCGTTACCGCGCAGGCGCAGAAAGCCGGCGGCGTCGCTGCCTTCATTGACGCCGAGCACGCCCTCGACGCCCAATACGCCCGCCGCATCGGTGTCGATATCGACAACATGCTGGTGTCGCAACCCGACAACGGTGAGCAGGCGCTCGAGATCGCCGAGATGCTGGTGCGCAGCAATGCCGTCGACCTGGTGGTCATCGACTCGGTGGCCGCGCTGGTGCCCAAGGCCGAGATCGAAGGTGAGATGGGTGATCATCAGATGGGCCTGCACGCACGTCTGATGTCGCAGGCGCTGCGCAAGCTCACCGCCATCGTTGCCAAGTCCAAGACGTGCCTGGTATTCATCAACCAGATCCGCGAGAAGATCGGCGTCATGTTCGGTAACCCCGAAACCACCACCGGCGGTCGCGCGCTCAAGTTCTACTCTTCGGTGCGTATCGACATTCGCCGTATCGCCTCGCTCAAGGACGGCGACCAGATCGTCGGCAGCCGTGCCAAGGTGAAGGTGGTCAAGAACAAGACGGCTGCGCCCTTCCGGATCGCCGAGTTCGACATCGATTACACCGAAGGTCTGTCGCGCGTTGGTGAACTCGTCGACCTGGGTGTCGATCACAAGCTGGTGATCAAGAGTGGTGCCTGGTACAGCTACGGCGAGATCCGTCTGGGCCAAGGGCGCGAGAACGCCAAGCAGTTCCTGCGCGACAATCCTGACCTGGCCGACGAGATCGAGCACGGGATCCGCAAGAACCTGGGCATGATCGAGGGCGCTGAGGACAGCGTCGAGGCGGAAGAGAAGGGCAAGGGGAAGAAGAAGTAGTTGCGGAGGCTGAGAAGCCCTCTCCCGGTCCCCTCTTCCGTGCAACGGAAGAGGGGCGCTCGACCTGCTAGAATCCCCGGCACATCATGAGAAACCTTCGAGCGCGTTGCTTCCTCGCCCTGCTGGGTGCCGTACTTCTCACGCTTCCTGCGCTGGCCCAGCCCGCCCAGTCCTTCGAGCCTCCCCAGCCCACCCAGGCCAGCCAGTCCCCCCAGGCCAGCCAGCCTACCCAGCCCCTCGACCTCGGCGTCGAAGCCAAGGGCGCTGTCCTCGCCGGAGCACAGCTGCACCTCACCGTCAGCGCCAGCCGCCCGGCCGAGGTCGAAGTGCTGGTTGACGGCACGCCCAAGGGCACCTTCTCGCTCGCCGCCGGTGCCAACGACCTGCAGGTCGAGGACGCGCGGCCGAGTGCCGGTGAGCACGAAATCGTCGTGCGATCCGTGGCTTCGGCGGGTGGTAGCACGGAGGCGTTGACCACCGTCAGCACCCTGCCCGGCTGGATCTCCATCCTGCCGCCGCTGGTCGCCATCGCGCTGGCGCTGATCTTCAAGGAAGTGCTGGTCGCGCTCTTCGCCGGGGTGTTTCTGGGCGCACTGGCGCTCTTCGGTTGGGACCCCTTCGCCGCCTTCGGCCGTCTCGTCGACCTCTTCGTCAGTAACGCGCTGGCCGACGGGGACCACGCCAAGATCCTGATCTTCTCGACGTTGCTCGGTGGCATGGCGGCCGTCATGAGCCGTAGTGGTGGCACCCGCGGCATCGTCGAGTTGCTGCGACCGCTGGCCACCAACCCACAACGCGGGCAACTGGCCACCTGGGCGATGGGCGTGATGATCTTCTTCGACGACTACGCCAACACCCTGATCGTCGGCAACACCATGCGGCCGGTGACCGACCGCCTCAAGATCAGCCGCGAAAAGCTCGCCTACATCGTCGACTCCACCGCTGCCCCGGTTGCTAGCGTCTTTCCGATCTCCACCTGGATCGGCTTCGAAGTCGGCCTGATCGCGGGTGCTTTCGCGACGCTCGATCTCAGCTTCGACGCCTACGGGATCTTCCTGGAGTCGATCCCCTACCGCTTCTATCCCATCCTGGCGCTCGTGCTCGGCTTCACCATCGCCGCCAGCCGTCGTGACTTCGGTCCCATGCTGCACGCCGAGCGTCGTGCCGCCCGGCACGGCAAGGTGATCGGCGACGGTGACACGCCCTTGGCCTCCTACAGCGGTGACGTCTTGGAGCCACCCGACGGCAAGCCCCACCTGGCGCGCAACGCCTTGGTGCCGATCCTCACCGTCATCGGCGTCACCCTGCTCGGCCTCTATCGCACCGGCGCCGCCGCGCTCGATCCGGCCGACTACGCCGACAAGAGCACCTTCCGCTGGGTCAGTGATGTTTTCTCCAACTCCAGCAGCTACGATGTCCTGCTGTGGGCCAGCCTGAGCGGCGCCCTGGTGGCATTGCTGCTGCCGCTGTTCGGCAAGGTGCTCAGCCTCAAGCAGGGTCTCGACGCGTTGGTCGAAGGCTTCAAGTCGATGTTGCTGGCCGTCGTCGTGCTGCTGCTCGCCTGGTCGATCGGCGACGTCTGCGACCAGTTGCACACCGCCGACTTCCTGGTCGACCTCACCCGCGGCGTTCTGTCTCCGGTCGCGCTACCGATCCTCGTCTTCCTGATCTCGGCCGCCGTCGCCTTCGCCACCGGCACCAGCTGGGCCACCATGAGCATCCTGATCCCGCTGGTGATCCCGATGCTGCACGCGCTGGCCCTCGACGCTGGTTATGTGGTCGGCGAGGCCGGCTACATGAACCTGCTGCTCGGCACTGTTTCGTCAGTGCTCGCGGGTAGTGTCTGGGGCGATCACTGCTCGCCCATCTCGGACACCACCATCCTCTCCAGCATGGGCTCCGGCTGCGACCACATCGCCCATGTCCGAACCCAGCTACCGTATGCCCTCAGCGTCGGCGTGCTCGGCATGCTGATCGGCGATCTGCCGGCCGCCTTCGGTCTCAGCCCCTGGATCTCACTGCTGATCGGCATCGTGGTGATCGTCGCGGTGGTGCGCATCCTGGGCAAGCCGAGTTCCGGCGAGAGCGAGCCCGAAGCCGCTTGACTGCGGGCTGGACGGATTCTGTCCAGCTCGCTTGCCCATCTTGCCCGTCATTGAGCAGCGCCGTCAGGCGGAGCGGCGGTAGGCGCCGGGCCCGACGCCGTACGTCTTCTTGAACGCGCGGTGGAAGGCGGCTTCACTGTGATACCCCACTGTGGCGGCGATCATGCCCGTACTCTGATCGCTACGCAGCAGCTCCCGGGCGTGGCGCATCCGCAGCTGTGTCAGGTACTGCATGGGCGTGGACGTCATGAGTTCGTGGAACTTCATGGCAAAGGCTGTGCGCGACATCGCGGCTTCTTGGGCCAGTGCCTCGACTGTCCAGGCGTTCCCGGGGTCCTTGTGCATGGCCTGTAGGCCACGGCCGACTTGCGGGTGCGCGATCGCGGAGAGGACGGGTACCGCGGCACCGGCGTGATCGGCATAGTGACGGATCACCTGGATGAAGAGAATCTCCGACAGGCGGCGGGAGATGGCGTTCGAACCAGGTCGCCCAGAGCCAGCCTCTTGGCTGATGAAGCGCGTCAGGTTGTCGATCCAGCTGAAGTCGTAGCTGGAGGTTGCTCTGACCGTGATCAGGCCCGGCAGTGCCTGCAGTAACGGGTGCGTCGCGTCCTTGTCGAATCCAAAGTACCCGCACACCATCCGCGTAGCCGGACCTTCGCCTCCCCAACGCAAGCAGCCGTCGTCACTCAGCGTGCCCTCGTCGAGAACCTCTGACAGCGGTCGCGGTGGCGCATCGACATGGGACCTCAGCCAGTGGCCGTTACCGTGAGGGATCAGAACCAGGTCTCCCTTGCTCAGCACGTCCGTGTCGCCGGTGTCCGGCACGGTGACGTGGCACGGGCCCTGGACGATGACGTGGAAGCGACAGACGTTGCTGTCCGCTGGGACGTCGATCGACCAGGGTGCACCATAGACGGTGCAGAAGTAGAGGCTTCCCTGCATTTCGAGGTGGTCGAGAATGTCACTCAGAACGTCCATGGTCGAGATTCTATACCATTCCAATTCGGAGTGAGAAACTGAACGGTGAAGCAAGAATACTGCATTCATGAGCATTCATCATTCTGAATGAGTGCGGGATAGTTCTCTTCGCCGGGGCCGCACAGGTTCCGGCCCAGAAACCAGGCCGGCTGGTGCTACAGCAGGCCGTTCCAAGGAGAACAGAAGCATGTCCAAGAACCTCGTCGGATCGTTCATCGTGCTTGTCTTGCTATGTGCGGGTGTCCTGGGTTCCGCCCCGGCCGTCCACGCTGCCGGTCCGCAGCACGCGCTCAACCTGTCAGCGGGCCTCACCGCCAAAGGAGCGCCACTAGCGCTGCGCGGGTATGACCCCGTCTCGTACTTCGTTCACCAGGAGCCGCAGCTCGGTACCGCTGACCACTCCGTGCAGTACCAAGGTGCCACCTACCGCTTCGCATCCAGGGAGAACCTGCGCCGCTTCGAGCAGAGCCCTGAGCGCTACTTGCCGCAGTACGGCGGCTTCTGTGCCTATGGCGTGTCGGTCGGTGCCAAGTTCGACGGTGATCCCCTCGTCTGGCGGGTGGTCGATGGCAAGCTCTACCTGAACCTCAACAACGACATCCAGCAGGCCTGGAATGCTGACGTCGCCGGCGCTATCGGCAAGGCCGACGGCAACTGGCCGAAGATCCGCGACGCTGCGCCGGAAACGCTGAAGCCACAAGGCTGAATGCCCGCCCCCGTGGTGACCTGACCAGGTCACCACTTCCATTTCCAAAACATCGACACTTCGAAATACCTGGCTCCTGGTGAGCCGAAAGGAATCTCTATGTCCGTTCGAAACCTCATTTCAACCTTGGTGCTGGCAACGGGACTGCTGGTGGTCAGCACTGCACCGGCCGCAGAGCGATCTCTGAGCAAGGAGCCGCCGGCCAGTACCCACGAGATCCTCAGCGAGGACGCCAACGGTGTTCCAACCTTCGTCCGCGGCGCGCTCGGCTTACTGGACCCGGCTGGTCAGCGCGCCGTCGAAGGCGAGGCCTTCCTACAAGCCTATTCGCAGGAGATGCTCGGCGCGACCGGCATCGAGAGCTACCAGTTGCGTAAGGAAGTGCAGGACGCCGAAGGCCTCGTTCATCTGCGCTACGACCAGCGCCTGCATGGGTTGCGAGCCGTCGGCGCTCAGCTGATCGTGCACGCGGATGCCGTGACCGGCGAAGTCTACGCGGTGAACGGCCACTTCGCCTCCTCCGGCGATCAGAGCGCCAACGCCAAGCTCATGGCCACCGATGCCTTGGGCCGTGCGCTCGAGAAGGCGGGCCTGAGCGGTGGAGAGTTGCAGGGTACGCCCGAGCTGGTCTACGTTCATACGACTTCCAATTCCTGGCGTCTCGCCTGGCGTGGACGCTACCTGTTCACGTCCGGTACTGAGGCCGAAGGCACCCAGAGTCTGGACGACATCTTCGCCGACGCCTCCAGCGGCGCCCTGCTGGCGATCCACCCACTATTTCACGACGTCAAGAGCTGGCAGACTTACCGATCCTTCCGCGAGTCGGCGGATGATTTCCCGGACCCATTCGGTCCCTGGTTGCTGCCGGGGCAGCTGTTGTGCACGGACGATCAGTCGTGCAGTGACGCTATCGCACAGGCGACGCACGACAACGTCAGTACCTCTTACGACTACTACTACCAGGTGCACGGTCGTGATTCCTACGACAATGCTGGTGCCACGATCCGGTTCAGTGTCGGGTTCGGGTTTGACCCGTTTGCTGCTTTCTGGCGTCCAGACTTGCAGCAGGTCGTGTTCGGAGACGGTGATTCGCCCGTGCACACTCTGTGGAATCCCTTTGGCCTAGCGCTCGATATCGTGGCCCACGAACTGACCCACGCGGTGACCGAGAACGAGTCGGCCTTGATCTACTTCGGTGAGTCCGGTGCGCTCAACGAGAGTCTGTCGGACATCTTCGCGGCGAGCATCGAGGCCTGGGACGAAGGTGGCAACCCGACGATCTACCTCCTGGCTGAGGATGTCTTCACGCCTCCGATCTCCGGAGATGCTCTGCGTTACATGAGTGATCCGGAGCTGGATCGTTTCAACTTCCTCGCCGATCCCGAGAGCGAGAACTACTCGCGTGACTTCTATCCAGATCGCTTCCAGGGAGCTGGCGACAATGGTGGCGTCCACTTCAACTCCGGCATCTCCAATCTCGCCTTCTACCTGCTGGCGGAGGGGGGATCCCATCCGCGAGGCAAGAGTGCGGTGCAGGTGCCGGCGTTGTCCATGACCACCGCGGCGCGCATCTTCTACCGTGCCCAGACCACCTACCTTGCCCCGTCGTCGACCTTCGAGGATGCACGCTTCGCCACGGCCCAGGCAGCCGAAGATCTCTTCGGTACTGGCAGTCCGCAGGTCGAGGCCGTGCACGACGCCTGGTGTGCCGTCGGTGTTCCCGGATGTGCGACGGATGCCGAGCCCCCGACCGTCAGCTTCCAGGCCAGTTGCACGGGCTTGACCTGTGCCTTCACCACGGCCCAAACCGGCGGAACTTCCACAGTCACCGGCTTCACTTGGACCTTCCCCGGCGGTGCGACCGCCTCCGGTGCCAACCCGAGCTTCTTCTTCCCGGGCTACGGCACCTATAGCGTGACCGTCGATGTCGTCGATGCTGCCGGTCAGGCGGGTTCGTCCACCGATACCGTGACGGTGACGCCGCCGACGGGGACCATCGATCCCAAGATCGGCAACTGGTACAACCCACAGCGCAACGGTAACGGCATTGATGTGTGGCGTACCAGTGACGGTCGCTACGGACTTGCCTGGTACACCTATGAGGTCGATGGCACACCGATCTGGTACCAGAGTGATGTGGTCGCCAAGACCGCCGTGAGCTGGCAGGCGACACTCAAGCAGGCCACGTGGGATGGCACCTCCGCCACCCTGACTGCCGTCGGTTCCGTCCGTCTCGATCTCTCGAATCCCAACGAAGCCTGGTTCTCCTGGACGCTCAATGGCGAGTCTGGCGGAGAACGCCTTGAGTTCCTTTTCGGCGGTGGTGGTCGCGACGGAGCCTGGTACGCACCGTCAGAACCCGGTTGGGGGATCGAGGTCGCCGAGCAGAGCGGTACCCTCGGAGCCGCGGTCACCTTCTATGAAGGCGGCCAGCCGCGCTGGGTCAGTGGCAGTGCGGCGGCTGGTTCGGACGTTACGGTGCCGCTGTCCTGGCGCACCGGCACGGGTCTTTGCCCATCCTGCACCGGCGGGGGCACGACGCCACCGGCGAGTGTACCCGCGGGCAGCGTGCAGCTGCAGATCGCCGGCAGCGCCTCGACCACCGGTACCGCGACCACGAGCGTCATCACGCCCAGTGGTGCCACCTGGAATCGTGGTCCCGTCGCGATCCAGTTGCTGACCGCGCCCTGAGTCTCGAACGAAGGCCGGTTGAATTGGGGCGGAGCCCAGGGAGTCCTCTTGCTGGGTTCCGTCCCTACCAGGCGGATTGTCGTGACGGGTCAAAACAATGGCGTTGACCGTCAAGACGTGGGCATGGGGTTTCGGCACACTGAGCTTGCTTTCAACAACTCTCGAAAGGAGCAAGCCATGAACCACCCAGACAGCCGTAACCACCGGAGCCTGGAGGAACGTCGCATGAGACCTCGATCCGTCTTCGTCTACCTTCTACTGGCGGGACTTTTGCTCCTGGGAATCGGGGTCGGTATCTTGGTCATGCCCCAGGCCTTCTTTGCCAGCAACGGCATCACCCTTGCCGAGGATCCCAGCCTGCTGTCAGAAGTGCGGGCTCCCGGTGGCATGCTCACCGCCTGCGCTCTGGTCCTCCTCTTTGCGGCTTTCCGCCCGGCGCGAGAGGATGTACGACTGCTCGCGCTTCGGCTCACGGTCCTGGTCTACGGTTCCTTCGGCCTCGCACGCCTGCTCGGCATGGCTCTCGACGGCATTCCCGCCAGCGGTGTCGTTGCAGCAGCCGTGATCGAGTTGGTCGTGGCGGGGCTCGGTTTGGTGCTGCTGTCTCGGCAGGTCGTCGTCAAAGCTCGCCGCAACGGTACGACCGCGGAGTCAGTCCCGTCCAGCGCTTGAAGCCGAGGTTCCGGGTGCTTTGCTCTTCGTGCCCCGGCTTCGATAGGTTAGGGGCCAGAATGAGAGGTCGAGCGTGAATCCCGGATCCGTGGTTGCACTGGTTCCCTTGGCGGGGATCCTGCTGATTTCCGGACTCTTGGTCTACGGTCGGCCGCCCCGCGCATGGAAAACCAGTAGCCATGAGCGGTTGATTGTCTGGGCTCTACTCGCCGTCGCGGTGCAGTGCCTCCACTTCGTCGAGGAGTTCGTGACCGGCTTCTACGTCCACTACCCGCGACTCCTCGGCCTCGACCCGTGGACCCCGTCCTTCTTCGTCGCCTTCAATCTTGGCTGGATCGCGATTTGGTGCTTGGCCGTGGCAGGCTTGCAGCGAGAGATGCGTGTTGCGCTCGTACCGATCTGGTTCCTGGCACTGGCGTCAGTAGTCAATGCGGTGGCGCATCCGGGAATGGCGGTGGCGGTTGAGGGGTACTTTCCGGGGTTGTGGACGTCGCCGGTGTGCGGGGTGGTGGGAGTGGTGTTGGTGCTGCAGCTAAGGGCAGTGGCTGAGTAGTTACCGGATTGGGATTTCGACGGTCTTTTTTCTGGTCTATAATTTGGTCGAGGAGAGCTATCCATGGTCACCAAGCCTTTGTCCGACGTCAAGACGCACTTGCCACAGATTCTCAACGAAGTCGAGTCCTTCGGAGAAGGGATTTTGGTTACCCGCTCGGGTCGACCAGCAGGTGTCATCTTGTCCGTGGATGAGTACGAGGGATTGATCGAAACGCTGGAGATCCTGTCGGATCCAGAACTCGCGCAGAGTGTCCGCCGAGGCATTGCGCAGGCCGAAGCGGGCGAGGTGATCTCGCACGAGGATCTGTGGCGTGAGCTGGAGGGTTGACTATTCGCCAGAGGCGGTTCGAGCCATCCGCAAGCTCGATCCACAGATTCGCCGGAGAGTTCGAAAAGGTATAGAACAGCTACAGGTCGAGCCGCTGCGCGGAAAGCCACTACAGTTCGAGTTCAAGGGGCTGCGCTCTTGGCGAACCGGGGATTTTCGGATTGTGTATTCCGTTCAAGATCATGTGCTTCGAATTTTGATTGTCACGGTGGGGCACCGTCGAGAGGTGTACCAGAAGCTGCGGACAAAGTTGCGGAGCTAAGACCGAGGAGATTCTGGTGATGGCGATTCCTACGTATCAAGAGTTGATGCTGCCTCTGTTGCGTCTGTCAGGAGATGGCAAAGTTCATGGGCTCCGAGACGCAATCATCTGGCTCGCAAACGAGTTCGCGCTTTCTCCGGAAGAGCGTCGACTGCGTCTACCGAGTGGTGAGAAGACAGTTCTTGGGAACCGGGCAGGTTGGGCCCGAACCCACCTCAAGAATGCAGGGCTTCTTGCTTATCCTGCTCAAGGTCAGTTGGTAATCACCGATCGTGGCCGGAAAGTGCTCGCCAAGGATCCGAAGAAAGTCGACAACCAATTACTGAGTCAGTTTCCTGAGTATCGTGCGTTCATGTCTCGCAATTCAGATGTGGACCCCAATGCAGGTACTTCCGAGGTTACGAGATCTGAGACCCAAACTCCGGAGGAGGAAATGGAGGCTGCATTTCAATCCCTTCGTGAAGGGCTGGCGGCAGACTTGCTGCAGGCTGTCAAGGATGGATCTCCAGCGTTCTTCGAGTCTTTGGTTGTCGATCTCTTGGTAAAGATGGGCTACGGCGGAACCCGAAAAGACGCCGGTGAAGCTATCGGCGGCAATGATGACGAGGGTATCGATGGAACTATCAAGGAGGATCGGCTGGGATTAGATGTCATCTATTTACAAGCTAAGCGTTGGGAGGGGGCTGTTGGTAGGCCCGAGGTCCAGAAGTTTGCAGGTGCGCTTCAAGGACAGAAAGCCAAGAAGGGTGTCTTCTTGACGACTTCCAGATTCACTCAAGGGGCTCAGGACTATGTAAGGCACCTGGATTCCAAGATCATTCTGATCGATGGTCGGCGGCTGACGGAGTTGATGATCGACTTCGGAGTTGGAGTAACGACTGTCCAGACATACGAGCTCAAGAGCGTCGACTCAGACTACTTCGCGGAAGGTTGAGCAGGCTTAAAGAAGGCTGCGATGACAGTACATATCCGTGGTTAGAGTTTCTGAGAGACTGGATGTTGGAAGGGAGAGATTATGGGCAAGAACAAAGCTGAGAATGAGACTGAGCGACTGGGTGGGTATTGCATTCATTGCGAAAGCCCGTCGTCATTCTTTCTTTATCGTAGCGACCATTTTGATTTGCGTGGAGTTCCTTATGTGTACCGGTTTGCATCATGTGATAGGTGCAGCGGTCCTGCCGTTTTCTGGGCTGAGCACGCTGAGGGCTACGATGAAGAGGATCTAGCGCTCCATCGTGTTTTTCCTCGGCACCGGGCTTCTCTGGCATGCGCGCTTCCTAAGATTGCAGAGCAGTCCTTCAACGAAGCTATGCGCTGTGAAGAAGCCAAGGCGTGGCTAGCTGCGGTGGTTATGGTAGGTAGGACTCTTGAAGCTGTGTGTCAAGAGCACTTTTCGCAGGAGAAGGGGCTTACTATCTTCAAGGGTATTGAGCTTCTATTCAAGGAAGGTCTGATCAGTGAGCAATTGAAGTCTTGGGCTGATGAACTGCGCATCCTTCGAAACATCGGGGCTCATGCAACAGATGTTGATGTTGATGAGAAGGATGCTAAAGAAGCAATCGATTTCCTTAGAGCGATTCTGGAAAATCTGTATGATTTGACCCCGAAATTTGAAAGCTTCAAGGCTAGACGAGCGATAGCTAAGTGAGGGGTTCAGCGGAGCTATCCCTCACCCGCCCCGACGCTTGAACGACCAGGTAAACACAAACCGCGACACCTCCGTCCCATCCGCCATCCGCCCGACGGACACCGCCGAGGCCTTCGCCTTCTCCCCAGTCCGTAAAGTTTCCTGAATCGCCGCTGCCAGCTTCGGTCCGTCTTCACAGGTGAACGTGACCGTCGACGTACCCTTCTTGCCGAACGTCGCCTCGACGTTGACGATCAGCATGCCCACCTTCTGCGGTGCGGCATCGACCAGGATTCCGGCGATGGCTCCCGTCGACAGCTCGGCGGCCATGGCCTGGACGGCGAAGTACATGGACTGGAACGGGTTCTTGGTCCGCCAGCCGTAGGGGACGGTCGCTTCGCAGCGGTTTTCGTCCAGGGTGCGCACGCGCAGGCCGGCGAAGAGGGCGGCGGGGAGTTTGGTCAGGAAGAAGAGGCGGATCAGGACGGGACTGAGCAGGCCCTTGCGGGTCTTGGCGGCTTTGGGGTGCTGGAGGGTCTTGCTGGGATCGAACGTGATGGGGGCTTCGGACATGGGGCTCCTCGGAACCGATCCTCAACTCAGGCCTTCGGCGGCTCCAGTGTGGACCTGGCCTTCCAGGTAGTCGTGGAATCGGGCCTCGCCGTCGGCCTGAAACTCGACGAACACCATGCCGACGCCGCGCACGGACTCTCGACCGCCGGTGGTGTGCCGCACGACGCGGGCTTCGCCACGGACCGGCTGGTTGTCGCCGGGCAGACTGAACTCGAAGTTGACCTGCGAGCCGAGGGGGAAGAACTCGGTGCTGCGCACCAGCATACCGGTGGTGGAGAGGTTCTCCGTCTGCACCATTGCCATGCTCGGACCGTCCGCGAGCTGGACCTGCAGGTTGGCCATGAAGCGCATCGCAAGGCGGGGAGCGACGCGCAGCAGGCTGGCAACCTCTTTTTGCAGCCGCTCCGCGGTCTGGTTGATCGACAGCGCGCGGTTCGCGCCCTTGCCGATATAGAAGCGGGCCTCGTCGATCAGCTCGTCCTCGGTGAGCACGACAAGCGGCGTCTGGCGGCACTTCGAAGCCTCGGAACGCA
The DNA here is from genome assembly GCA_965368975.1 of uncultured bacterium. GTDB lineage: Bacteria > Acidobacteriota > Thermoanaerobaculia > Multivoradales > JAHZIX01 > CBDUPA01. Next base: position 78,957 of record CBDUPA010000022.1, read on the forward strand.
AGGCGTCGAGGAACTCCTGCAGCGACGTGTCCGGCAAGGGGTAGCGGACGATCAGAGCGCTGAAGGGGACTAGCGTCAGCAGTTCGAGGGCGGCGGTGCCGCGCGGGAAGCGGTCGACCTCCCATTCCGCGGGTTCGAAGAGTGGGGAGACCTTGTCGAAGGTCGTGGTGTCGACACCGACGACCAGCAGATTTCGCTTGTTGATCTTCATGGTGGAGCGTTCGTCAGGAGGGCGTAAACAGTCAACTGCGCATTTCTCACTCTACCATACGGTGTGGACTTGTCCGCGGTTGCGAACTGCTTGAGACCTGCGACGCAAGGGTGCTTCCGTGGTGCCTTCGTGCGTGCTATGGTGCGCTGCCGGGCTACATCGTCCCGCCTCCGCTCTCGCCCGACTCAACCTTCCTGAAGACTCGACCAGCCCTCGCCCGACGACGTGATGGCTGACCCTGCCCAATGCACTCCGGAGACTGTACTCATGGCTCTCGAAAGGCGCGAAGACCTTCGCAATCTCGCCATCATCGCCCACGTCGATCACGGCAAAACGACGCTGGTGGACGCCCTGCTGTGGCAGAGCGGTATTTTTCGCGACAACCAGGAGGTGGCCGAGCGAGTGATGGACTCGATCGACCTGGAGCGCGAGCGCGGCATCACGATCATGGCCAAGAATACGTCCATCCGTTACCGCGACAGCCTGATCAACATCGTCGATACTCCGGGGCACGCCGACTTCGGCGGCGAGGTGGAGCGGACGCTGAAGCTGGTCGACGGCGTGCTGCTGCTTGTCGACTCCAGTGAAGGGCCGCTGCCGCAGACTCGCTTCGTGCTGCGCAAAGCGCTGGAGCTCGGGCTGCCGCCGATCGTCGTGGTCAACAAGATCGACCGGCCCGACGCGCGTCCGGCGGAGGTGCTGGACGAGGTCTACGACTTGTTCATCGACCTCGACGCGCACGAGGACCAGCTCGACTTCCCTGTGCTCTTCACCAATGCTCGTGAGGGCAAGTGCCGGCTGACGGCGGACGGCGAGGAGACGACGCTGGAGCCGTTGATGGAGGAAATCCTGCGCACCGTGCCGGCGCCGACCTACGATCCGGAGATACCACTGCAAATGCTGGTGACGACGCTCGACTACGACGACTATGTCGGCCGCCTGGCGGTGGGACGCGTGGTCAGCGGCAACCTCAAGCGCGGCCAGGAGGTAGCGCGCTGCCGTCTGGACGGCGAGGTGGAGCGGGTGAAGGTGACTGGCCTGTTTGGCCACCAGGGACTCAAGCGCGTGGCGGTGGAGACGGCGGGCCCCGGCGATATCGTGGCAGTGACCGGACTCGATGACATCTTTATTGGCGAGACGCTGGCCGACCTCGACGATCCGCGGCCGCTGCCGGTGATCCGGGTCGACGAACCGACCATCGCCGTCCACATCGGCATCAATGACTCGCCGCTGTCCGGCCGGGACGGCCAGCACGTGACGTCGCGCAAGCTGCGCGAGCGGCTGATCAAGGAAACGCTGGGCAACGTCGCGATCAAGGTCGAAGACACCGATTCGCCAGACACCTTCAAGGTCTCCGGCCGCGGCGAGCTGCAGCTGGCGATCCTGATCGAGATGATGCGGCGCGAAGGTTTCGAGATGAGCGTCGGCAAGCCGGAGATCCTGACTCGGCGCATCGACGGCAAGCTCCACGAGCCGATGGAATTGCTGGTGGTCGACTGCCCGGAGGAGTTTATCGGCGCGGTGACCCAGAAACTGGGCACGCGCCGCGGTCGCATGACCAAGATGAGCAACCATGGCTCGGGGCGCGTGCGCATCGAGTTTCGGCTGCCGTCGCGCGGCCTGATCGGCTTCCGCAACGAGTTCCTCACCGACACCAGGGGCACCGGCCTGATGCACCAGCTGTTCGACGGCTTCGACCCGTGGCAGGGTGACATCGTACGCCGGGCCTCGGGGGCCCTGATCTCCGACCGTGCCGGCAAGGTGACGGCCTACGCGGTGGAGAACTTGCAGCCGCGAGGTGTTCTCTTCGCCGGACCCGGCACCGAAGTGTATGAGGGCATGATCGTCGGCGAACACAACCGTCCGAGCGACCTCGACGTCAATATCACCAAAGAGAAGCGACTGACCAACATGCGTGCCTCGAGCGCAGACGAGTTGGTGCGCTTGACGCCGCCGACGGTACTCAGCCTGGAGCAGGCGCTGGAGCTGATCGAGGACGACGAGTTGGTCGAGGTGACGCCGACCTCTTTCCGGCTGCGCAAGCGCACGCTGCGTGCCGCGTTCCGTAAGAGCAAGAGCAAGGGCTGAGCGGCGAACCGCAGGCAAGTGTCCCGGTAGAGAGCTGTTGGCGCACAAACTTGGTGAGGTGGTAAGAAGCGCTGGTATGCCTCGCCAGCGTACAGTACAATCGACAACGGCCTGCCCTCTCGGCAAGCTTTTTGTTGTTGGGTTCCGCCGAACCCCGTCATTTGCAGCACCCGTGTGCTAGGGAAGAGGAGTACCAGACCGTTGGCCATCCGTAGACTCAAGCGTGCCGTTAAATCGCCGATCCAGCCGGTTCCTCGCGAGCAACCGCTGCCGGCTAGCTTCTATCAAGAGTTCGCCTACATTCTGCAGGGTGATCCGGTCAGCAATGTGCTGAACATGCCGCAGGGGGCGATTCTCGGGGGGCAGGTCAATCTGCGGGCGCTGGAAGGCACCTTCGCGGAGATGATCCGGCGCCACGAGTCCCTGCGCTGCCACTTCGAGCCGCAGGAGAGCGGGCCGTTGCTACAGAAGCTGGAGGACCGCGGCAGCTACTACCTGCCGGTGATCGACATCAGCGCCCTGCCGCAGGAAGTGCGCGAACAGGAGCGCCAGCGCCTGAGCGCGGCCTTCGCCGGTTTCCCGATGAACCTGCACACCGGGCCGCTGTTCATCACCACTGCCATCCTGCTCGGTCAGGACGCGGCAGCTCCGGGGGGCAGTCCTGGTCCCAACAAGGTGCTGGTGCTGATGAACTTGCACCACGCGTTCGGCGACGGATGGTCGATGACCGTGCTCAACCAGGAGCTGGTGACCATCTATCGCGCGCTGTCCAAGGGCCGGCCGTCGCCGCTGGCACCGCCGCGTTTGCAATTCGCCGACTACGCGGCCTGGCTGCGCCGGCGCATGGACGAAGGCAAGCTGGACCCGCACCGCAAGTTCTGGCACGAGAACCTGAGTGGCGAGCGCGAATGGCCGCGCTTGCCCTACGACCGCCCGCGGACCGACGACATCGGTGCCCAGGTGCACAGCACGTCGCTGCAGTTCGATCCCGACACGGCGAACGACATCCGCACCTTCAGTCGCAAGCTCGGCTGCACGGTGCCGATCACGTTGCTGTCCGGTGTGCATGCCTTGCTCAACGGCTACAGCGGCCAGGAGGACGTCATCGTCGCCTGGGTGACGGCGGCGCGCAACCGTCCCGAGCTGGCCGGCATGATTGGCCTGTTCATGAACACCGTGGCGGTACGCGCCGACATCGGCGGCGACCCCACGTTCGAAGATCTGGCGGTGCGTGTGCGCAAGGCGTCGCTGGCCGCTTACGACCACCAAGAGATGCCCTACGTCACGCTGCTCCAGGAGTTGTTCCCGGACCGCAAGCTGGCGCGTACGCTGCTGACTCCGGTGGTCTTCAACATGCTGTCGTTCGCACCGCCGCCAGGTTCGGTCGGTGCGGGCACGCCGATGGACCTGGACGTCACCATGGAGATGGTGGGTTTGGGTGCCCAGGAGCAGGCGAAGTTCGACCTCACCTTCACCTGCATGGAATCGCCCTCGGTCATTGCGCTCAGTCTGTCCACCGCCGCCGCTCTCTTCGACAAAGAGACCGCGGAGGCGATTCGCGACGACTACCAGGATCTGATGAACCGGGCCATCGCCAATCCGGCCTTGCCGATGAGTGAGTTGACCAGCGGACTGCGCCTGCGCAGCCCGTCGAAGCAGTAACCACATTCATGGTGGAATCCCCGCGGATTCCGCTGTCGATACGTTCGCGAGGGGAAGACCCATGACTGAATTGCACCGCTTCCGCAACAGTGCCAAGGGCATGAAGTTGCTTGGCCCTTCCTTCGAGGAAGCAACCCGCAACGGCCTGATGGACATCGTTGCCCGCGACCTGGGCAACGATCACATGCTGTCGGACGATGGCCTCGATTTCATCAATCTGTCGTGCTGCAACTATCTCGGCCTGCACAATCACCCGAAGGTGCTGGAATCCACCATCAAGGCCGTGCAGGAGTCGAACACTCTGACGCTCGGCTTTTCCCGCATGCGCATCCGTCTGAGCCACCTCGACCGCGCCGAGCGCGAAATGTCGGAGGTCTTCGGCTGCAACTGCCTGCTGGTGCAGTCGGCCAGTGTTGCGGCGCTGGCGGTGCTGCCGATGATGGCGGCCGGCGTGATCGGCACCGGCGAGCCGCCGGTGATGGTCTACGACAAGCACAGCCACTTCTGCATGAACCTCACCAAGCCGGTGTGCGCTGACGAGACCGAGGTGCTGACCTGCCCGCACAACGACTTCGACTTCCTCGAGGACGTGTGCAAGAAGCACAAGAACGTGGTCTATGTCGGTGACGGCGTCTATAGCATGGGCGGTCGGACCGTGCTCGAGAAGCTCAAGGAGCTGCAAGACAAGTACGGCCTGTGGCTGTATCTGGACGATTCGCATGCCTTGTCGCTGTACGGCGAGAACGGCGAAGGCTTCGTGCGCGCTCACCTGAAGGAAGAGGACGAACGTACGGTGATCGTCGGCTCGCTGGCCAAGGGCTTCGGCGCTTCCGGCGGCGTGGTGATGATCCACAAGAAGTGGGTGCCCAAGTTGATGACGCCGTTCGGTGGTCCGAGCGTCTGGTCGACGCAGCTGAATGTGCCGAGTTGCGGTGCCGTTCTGGGCTCGCTCGAGGTGCACCGTTCTCCGGAGCTGCAGGAGCTGCAGGGCAAGTTGCAGGCCAACCTCAAGACCTTCGACGACCATATCGAGACCCCGGGCAAGGGCACGCCGTTCCCAGTGCGCGTGATCCAGATTGGTGACGGCGAGCGGGCGGCCGAGCTGTCCGGTGAGTTGCTGCGCCGCGGCTTCTACACGTCGGCCGTGTTCTTCCCGATCGTTGCCCGTGGCAAGGCCGGTCTGCGTGCCATGCTGCGCGCCAACAACAAGACTGAGGACATCATCCGCTTCGTCGAAACCGTCAAGGACGTGGTCGGCGACGAGATCGTCAGCGCCGCCTGAGCGCGCGCTGACGGCGGTCCACCAGAACCGCGATTCGCCAGCAGCTCGAGGGCCGCGGCGCCGTGAACTGAACCTCTCGCGCCCGGCCCCTTTTCGTTTTCACTTTCCCTTGTTTGTCAATCCCCTCCTGGAGGAGGGTTCTGCAGAAGGGTCCCGAGGAGACCTGCCATGTTGTTGTACCGCGACATCCTTCTGACGTCCGCACAGACGCCTGAGCGTTTCGTCAAGGCCAAGGAGGTCAAACCCGACCTCTGCCTGGTCAACTGCGAAGACCCGATTCCCCAATTCGAAGAGGACAAGGCGCGCGCCCGCAAGGTGTCGCTCGAGTGGCTCCAGCAAGAACACGAGGAGCCACCGTACGGCATCATGATCAACTGCCTGCGCACGCGCTTTGGCTTCCAGGACGTGCTGGCGTTGCAAGAGAGCGGCGCCAGACCCGAATACATCCTGATGGCCAAGGTGGAAGATCCGGAGGAGATCCGCATCGTCCACGAGATGTTGTCGCCGGTGATCCAGCCGCTGCGCCTGGGCATGATCGTCGAGTCGCTGCGCGGTGTCTGGGCACTGCACGAGATCGTGCACGCGGCCCCCAGCGTTGCTGGGCTGGTCCTCGGTGCGGCCGACTACGCCAACAACCTTGGCGTCGACGTCAATCCGGAGAGCCTGGCTCCCATCCGAGCCCGCATGGGTATGGCGGCGGCCAGCGCCGGCATTGCCTGCTGGGATGCGCCCTACTTCCACTACCAGGATCTCGACGGTCTGCGAGAGGAGTGTCGGCGCGCCCGGGCCTTCGGTTTCACCGGCAAGACGACGATCCACCCGAGCCACTGCAAGATCATCGAAGAAGAGTTCAAGCCCTCGTCGCGCGCCATCGACTTCGCCAAGCGAGTCGTGGCCGCGTGCGAAGAGCGCCGCGGTGGCATCGCGGTGGTCGACGGTCAGATGGTCGGCCGCCCCTTCGTCGCCAATGCTCGACGGGTGCTGGCGGCGGCCGGCGAGCCGATCCCCCCTACTCAGCAGGGAGATACCCCGCAGGGAGAGACAGCATGAAGAACCCCGTCGCCGCTCACAAGCAGGTGGGCGACAAGCGCTACCGCGAGGTGTCCGGCCTCTACTTCGACGACTTCGAGGTCGGCGACGTGTTCGAACATCGTCCCGGGCGTACCGTCACCAATACCGACAACATCTGGGGCTCGCTGCTGGCGATGAACCCGCACCCGCTGCACATCGACGCGGCCTACTGTGAGCACACCGAGTTCGGCGAGCTGCTGGTGTCCAGCCTGGTCACGTTCTCGATCGTCAATGCCATGACTGTCACCAGCACCAGCTTCAAGGCGATCGCCAACCTGGGCTGGGACAAGGTACGCTTGACCGGGCCGGTCTTCGCGGGTGACACGTTGTACGCCGAGTCCGAAGTGCTGAGCAAGCGCGAGTCCAAATCGCGTCCCGGCCAGGGCATTGTCACCGTGCGCACGCGTGGCCTGAAGCAGGACGGCAGCGAGATCATGCACTTCGAGCGCACGTTCCTGGTGCCAGTGCGCGGCAGTGAGACCGTCGAGTCCAAGGCTGGTTATTGATGGGGGAGTTGATGCGAGCGATCGAAGTCACCGAACCCGGGGGGCCGGAGGTTCTGCAGATCCAGGATGTGCCGATGCCGGAGCCCGGCCCCGGCCAGCTGCGCGTACGTATTCGAGCGGCAGCGCTCAACTACGCTGACACCTTGCAGCGCAAGGGGCTGCTCAGTGCGCCGGGCGACAACCAGCGCCTGGGGATCGAGCTGGCCGGCACCATCGACGCCATCGGGGACGGTGCCACGGACGTCGACGGCGGCGCCTGGAAGGTGGGGGAGCGGGTGTTCGCCATCATCACCGCCGGTGCCTATGCCGAATACGCGCTGACAGAGGCGGCGCTGACCCAGCGCATGCCCGAGAACTGGGACTATCCCGAGGCCGCCGCGGCACCGGAAGCCTTCTACGTGGCCAACGAGACGCTCTTTCACGTCGGTGGCCTGCAGCGCGGTGACAGCGCGCTGATCCATGCCGGCAGCAGTGGCATGGGAACCGGCTTGCTGCAGCTGGCGCACGTCAAAGGCATCACCGTGCTGACCACCTCGGGCAGCCCGGAAAAGCGTGCCCGCCTCGAGGAGCTCGGTGCCGACCTGGTTATCGACTACAAGAACCAGGACTACCTGGAAGCTGTCCGGGAGTTCACCGACGGTGCCGGCGTCGACCTGGTGCTCGACATGGTCGGCCAGCGCTACCTGGGCAAGAACCTGCAGGCGCTCAAGCCCGATGGTCGGTTGATCCAGATCGGTCTGCTCGAGGGCTACGATCCGGGCGAGCTGGATCTGCTGCTGCTGGTCATGAACCGTCTGATCGTCCGCGGCTGGGCCATGCGTGGCCAGTCCAACGACGACAAGCGTCAGATCGTGCGTCGTTTCCGTGACCAGGTATTGCCGCGTTTTGCTGCCGGCGAGATCCGGCCGGTGGTCGACTCCACCTTCCCGCTCGAAGACGCCGCGGGTGCGCACCGCCACCTGGAGTCGCACCGGCACTTCGGCAAGATCGTGCTGACTGTCGACTGACCCGGAACTCGGAGTTTGCATCTCGTCAATTCCGATTCGTGATGGAGTGAGGCCGGACCATGAGTGGCTTGCATCGTTTTCGCAATAGTGCCAAGGCTATGGCGCTGACCGCGCCGTCGTTTCAGCAGGTCCGTGACCACGGTCTCGTCGGCCTGAGCGTCGAGAACCTCGGTGGTGACCTTCTGCGCGGCGCCGACGGCACCGAGTTCACCAGCTTCTCGTTCTACTCCTACCTCGGGTTGGAGAACCACCCGAAGGTCATCGAGGGTGCTATCGACGCTTTGCGTCGCGTCGGTATGTTCCGCATGCCGATGTCACGCATGCGCGCCAACTTCGACCTCGTTGAGCAGATCGAGGCTGACCTCTCCGAGCTGTGGCGCTGTAACCTGGTACTCACCTCGTCGGCCAGCAACGCCGCGCTCGGGGTCCTGCCGCTGATGGCCGCCGGCCTGATTGGTGAGGGCGAAGCGCCCGTGATGGTGTTCGACGGGCACAGCCACTTCTGCATGAACCTGGCCAAGCCCGTGTGCGCCGACGAGACCGAGGTGCTCACCTGCCCGCACAACGACTTCGATTTTCTGGAAGACGTGTGCAAGAAGCACGAGCACGTCGCCTACGTCGGGGACGGCGTCTACAGCATGGGCGGTGCCTCGGCGCTCGATGAATTGCTGCGCTTGCAGGACAAGTACGGTCTCTACCTCTACTTCGACGACACCCACTCCGTGTCCCTCTACGGTGAGTTCGGCGAAGGCTTCGTGCGTGCCCGCACCGAGGACCTGCACGAGCGCACCATCATCGCTGCGTCCCTCGGCAAGGGTTTCGGTGCCTCGGGTGGGGCCATTCTGATGCACCAGCGTCACGCCCAGGCCCTCTTGACACCTTATGGCGGCCCGGTGGTCTGGTCGCAGAGCCTCAATGTTCCGTCATTGGGCGCCATCGTTGGTTCGATCGAGGTCCACCGCACGCCCGAGCTAGCTGAGTTGCAGCAGAAGCTGCGTCGCAACATCGAACTCTTCGATCGTCAGATCGGCACACCGCAACAGGGCGGTCCGTTCCCGGTGCGCGTCATTCGTATCGGTGCCGCCGAGGAAGCCGCCGAGATCTCCGGTGAATTGCTGCGTCGTGGCTTCTACTGCTCCGCCGTCTTCTTCCCGATCGTCGCTCGCGGCCAGGCAGGCCTCCGCGCCATGCTGCGCGCCAACCAGAGCGAAGAGCAGATCGTCCGCTTCTGCGACACGGTCAAGGACGTGGTGGGAGAAGAGCGGTTGCAGGAGCTGAGCACGCCGTCTGCCTGATCTCCTGCTTGGCCCCCTTTTTTGCCACTTAGCGCGTCTTCATATAGAGAGACATCGAGTCGGAGCCGTCGTGCCGCAAGTACTTCAAGCGCACGCTCTCCCGCTCGGGCGAAAGGAGGTGAGCGCGAATGAACACGGTTTTGGCGTTGCAGGATCTGAGTGATGGTCGCGATGACACGCAGCAGCTGTCGTCGCTGATCAGCCTGAATTGTTGCTGAGCTCAGCACCGGCTTGATCTTACGCAAAGACAGCTTCGGGCGCTTCGCGTCCGCGTCGCGCCCGGAGCAGTATTCTTTCTCGATAGCACAACAGCCCGCTGGCGCTGGGCACTGACCTTTTGGATGCACCATGGCACTCGCGATAGAGCGGCGACTGAAGCGCGGCATGTTCGCCTTCACAGTCGTCGATCGAAGATACTTTGAAGATCTCGCACGTTATCAACCGGCCGATCGCACGTTTCAAGACCTGATCGAGGCTCATCTGCCGCCAGCTTGGAGCTGCCGGCGGGAGGAGATCTGGCTCAAGGTGGTTCCGCCGGAGCGGCCGCTGCCGGCACAGGGGTTCAAGATTCACCTCTCGGCCACCTCGCGTTCCAGCCGAGACACTCTGGGGCGGGTACTGCCCCTGCTGCTGGAAGGCGAACTGGCTTTCAAAGTCGTGGCCGACGATTTTCTGCTCGACTTCTTGAATTCCAAGAACGGCTCTCGATCCTCCTCCGGCAAGTTCATCACCATTTACTTGCCCGAGGCGGAGATCGGACTGGACTTGTTGCCTCGACTGGAGCAGGAGGTTGGCGAGGCGGCGGCGCCGTACATCTTGACCGACCGGCGCTACGGGGACAGTCGGGCGGTCTTCTATCGCTACGGCGGCATCCGACCGCACTTCCGGCTCAATCTCTTCGGTGAGAAGGAGCCACTGCTGCGCCTACCGGACGGCAGCCAGGTCCTCGACGAGCGGGCCCCTGTGTTCAGCTGTCCACCGGGCATCGAGGATCCGTTTCAGCCGCCGCAGGTCACGAGATCGGAAGCCGCGGACGACACCGATCTGCTGCGGGGACGCTACCGGGTGCTCGAGGCACTGCAGTTCGCGAACTCCGGGGGAGTCTACGCCGGGATCGACGTTACGACGGGGCAGAAGGTCGTGATCAAAGAGGCGCGGCCCTACGTCAGCGTGCGTCGCGGCTCGGATCTGGACGCCGTGGCGATCCTGGACAAGGAAGCGCGGGTTCTGGAGCGCTTGCAACCACTGTTGTGCGTGCCTCGCTTGCTCGATCGCTTTGAACATTGGGAGCACTCCTTCCTGGTCGAGGAGTACATCGAGGGCCGAACCCTGTCCTCGTACCGAGCCCTCGACGATGTCGGCCTGCTGGTGCAGCCGCGCCTGACAGCTCAGCGGGTCGCAAGCTTCTGTCGCCGCTTCGCGCGGCTCGGTCTCAATCTGTTGCGGGCTGTGCGCGCGTGTCACGATCTCGGTGTGCTCCTGGGGGATCTTTCGCCATCGAACGTGCTGGTCGACCTGGAAACCCTGGATGTGACGCTGATCGATTTCGAAGGCGCCTTCCTGGACGGCGACCACCGTGGCCAGGAGATGGCGGCGGTGACCGGCGGGTTCGTGTCGCCGCGCCGGATTCAGGGGCAGGCACCGGTGCCCGAGGACGACTACTACTCGCTCGGGTCCGTCCTCTACAGTCTGATCCTGCCGATCCAGGCCTTCTTCCCCTTGCAGCCGGAGGCGCAGCGGACGATGTACCAGGCGATCGAGCACGATCTCGACCTCCCGGCGGAGGTCGGGGCGGGGCTCTTCGCGCTGCTGGACGGTGAGCCGGAGCGGGCGCGTGATCACCTGGAAGCGCTCCTGCGACTGCCGCCGCGGCCGACGGCCTGGTGCCCACGACCGCTGACGCCACCGGACGCGGCCCTGCAGCAGCAAGCCGAGTGCACCCTGCAAGCGATCGTCCGCGACCTGCAGGCGTGCGCCGACTTCGAGCGCGACGATCGCCTGTGGCCGGCGGACTACCGCGTCTTCACCACCAATCCGCTCAACCTGGCGTACGGTGCTACCGGTATCGCCCTGTTCCAGCATGCCGTCACTGGCCGGCTCGACGAACGCGTCAGGGGCTGGTTGTTGCAGCACCTACCGTCGTCCAGGACCTGCCCGCCGGGCTTGTTCGTGGGCATGGCGGGCATTGCCTGTGGCTTGACCGAGCTCGGACTGCCAGACGCAGCCCGTGATGTCCTGGAGGGGGCCTGGCAGTCGCCGTTGCGCGACGAAGGTTTCGACCTCTTCTATGGTCTCGCGGGCTTGGGGCTGGCGCATCTGTACTTCTGGCACACCTATCGGGAACCGCGCTTCCTGGCTCGCGCTCGGTACGCGGCGCAGCGGCTCGAGCAGGCCGCGGTCCAGGCGGACATCGGTTGTTACTGGACCAACGTCGATGGTCACCAGTACTACGGCTATGCCCACGGTGGCAGTGGTGTCGCGCTCTTCCTGCTGCGCTTGCACGAAGCGACCGGCGACGTGATGCCGCTCGCGCTCGGCCGTCGGGCGCTGGAGCACGAGATGTCGGCGGCGGTGCGGCGTGAGGGGCAGGCAGGCTGGTGGCGCGCGCCGGACCACCCTCTGCTGTCTCCGTACTGGCGCTACGGGGCCGCGGGAGTCGGTAGCGTGTTGATCCGCTACTACCAAGCCTTGGGCGACGAGCGCACCTTGCGTCTGGCCGAGGAGGCCGCCGTCTATGCCGCCTCCCGCTACTCGGTCTACCCAGGCCAGCTCTTGGGCCTCGCCGGCATGGGCGAGTTCCTACTCGACTTGTTTCTCGCCACCGGCGATTCACGCTATCACCACCAGGCCTGGGACCTGGTGCGAAGTGTGCTGCACTTTCGGGTCGAGACTCCTCATGGCATCTCGTTTCCGGGTGAGGAGTTGATCCGCTTGAGCACGGACTTCGCCACAGGTAGCGCCGGTATCGGCATGTTCTTGGAGCGTTGTTTACGGCCACGGCATCGCTTTCTCCTGGACTTGCCAGCACACAGAAAGGTACCTGGCGATGCTTGAGCAAGGCTTGCGCACCGGACTACGTCTGATGACTCGGCAGCGAGGTTTCGCCACTGCCTTGATCCTCACACTGGCACTGGGCGTCGGTGGGGTCACGGCTTTCTTCGCCGTGCTCTACGGCGCCGCGCTGCGGCCGTTGCCGTACCCTCGGTCCGGCGAGCTCGTCTTGTTCCAGTGGCAAGGGCCTGGAGGGGGGGCTTCCTATGCCACCAGCGAGGGGCGCTTCCGCGCCTGGCAGGCGCAGCCGTCGCCGTTCGCCGCGCTGGCCGCGCACCAGCTCAAGAGCGCGGGGCAGACCGTTGGAGATCCAGGAGGGGAGCCACGCTATGTCCAGACGCTGAAGGTCTCGACGAGCTTCTTCGAGACCTTGGCAGTGGCACCTTTCTTGGGCCGGGTGTTCTTGCCGAACGATGGCTATGCCGGGGCGTCCTGCTCGGTCGTGGTGGCTCATGACTTTTGGCGCCATGATCTCGCTGAACAATGGCCTGCCGAGGTGCGGGTGGGTGGCGAGCACTGCCAAGTGGTCGGCGTCATGCCCACGGACTTCCGCTTTGCTCCCGCGGCGCAGCTTTGGGTACCGCAGCGTGCGGGGGGTAGGAGCGAGAGCGGGGCCAACCTCTATGCCGTTCTGGGACGGCTGGCCGAGGGGTTCGACCGACGCCAGGCAGAAAATGCAGTCAATGCGATGGGGAGAGCCGTTGCGGCCAGCGAGCCGCGGGTGGCCGAGACGGAGCGAATCCGTCTGCTCAGTCTCGAGGAGCGCTTGCGCGGTGCAGGGCGCGCTCGTCTGTGGCCGTTGGCCCTCGCTGGAGGGCTGGTGCTGTTCGTTTGCCTGCTCAATCTGTCGCATCTCTTGGTGGCGTACGTCGGGTGCCGCCAGCAGTCCCTCAGCCTGCGGCGGGTGCTCGGAGCTCCTTGGACGCGCATCGGGACCGGGATTCTCGCCGAACTGACGCTGCCGACGCTGACCGGGATCGGGCTCGGGCTGGTCCTCGCATCCGCGGTCCTGGCGTGGGTCTCGAAGACGGGCGCTCTGGCACTCTCAGCGGTCGCGGTGGTGTCGTTGGGGTGGGTCGAATTTGCCTTCGCTGCCTGGATCACGGTTCTGTGCATGGGCTTGGTGGTCACGGTCTTGGTTGTGCGCATGGCTCGACGCGAGAGCTCCTCCGCCTTGCGTCCAGAAGCCGCGCACCGCTCCTGTACTCGCATCGTCGGGCGGCCGCTGGCTCGCAGACTGGTGGCTATCCAGGTCGCGTGCTCGTTGGCCGTTCTCTTCACGACTTTCTTGTTCTATGGCAACCTGCAGCGTCTCGGCCGAGTCGATCTGGGGTTCGATACGGCAGGTGTCTGGACCTTTCAGGCTCCACGAGAGGCGGTGGCGTCGACGGCCGGCAACCAACGCTTCACCGAGGCGGTGATCGAGCGCTTGCAGCTCCTGCCGGGAGTCACGGCGGTGGCCACGACGACCAGTCTGCCGACAGAACTCGGGCTCAACATTCCCGCGGAAGTCGAGAGCGGGCAGGTGCTCGACGCGGCTTCCGTCGAGTTACGGGCCGTGAGTCCGGACTACTTCCGAGCCTTGAGTATTCGCATCGAGCAGGGCCGTGGACTGGATCCCCTCGACCAGGCAGGGACATCGCCGGTCGCCGTGGTCAACGAAGCCTTCCAGCGGCGCTTCTGGGGCCGGGGGCCGGAGAGGGACGCGCCCAGTGCTGTCGGTCAGCGTCTGCGGTTGGCGCGAGGTCTGGGGCCTCTCAGCGACGCGCCGCGGGAGGTCGTGGGCATCGCGGCGGACGTCCGTACCGCTGGCCCGGCCGTGCCAGTGCCGGCGATTGTCTATGTGCCTCGGCCGCAGCTGCCAGAGGCCCTCCAGGAGCTGATCGATCAGGCTTTCCCAGTCTCGTTTGTGGTCCGTCTCGAGAACGAGCGCACCCTCGATCCTCGCCGCGTGCGGGCCCTGGTCCGCGACGTGGAACCCTGGCAGGCGCTCACCGCCCATCGCGGTATGGCTGAGGTGGTGCAGGGAGCCCTGAGCGGGCACCGGCTCCATGCCCTGCTAGCAGTCTTGTTCGGCTTTTTGGGACTGTCGCTGTCGTCGCTGGGCATCTTCGGGGTCACCCATGCTGACGTGGTCCTGCGCACCCGGGAGTTCGGAGTACGTAAGGCCATTGGGGCCTGTGAGAACAGTGTGCTCCGCCTCGTTCTGGGTACAGTCCTCGGACGGACGCTGGCCGCCATTGTGGTCGGACTACCTCTGTGCGGCGCCGTCTTCCGTGGACTCGGAAGCCTGGTCGTCTTCGACGATGACTGGCTCGCTGCGCTTGGCGGCGCAGCCTTGTGCGTTCTCGCCGTCGCCGTTCTGGCGGCTGTGGTCCCCGCGTGGCGTGCTGCGCGTCTGGACCCTCTGTGCGCTCTGCGCTCCGAGGAGAGCTGAGAGCGGGGAGGGGTTACGACCCCGAGCGCGGGGGCGGTGGCGGCAGCTTCGGTGGCGGTGGTAGGTCGTCTGCTTCGCTCGCCGCTGGCGGTGGCGGAAGCTCTGGCGCCGCCGGGGCGGCTGGTGGAGGCGCCATCGGAGGGGGAGGTGGTGGCGCCGGTGCCGCTGGGATCGGTGCCGCAGGAGGTGGTGCCGCAGGAGGCGGTGCCGCAGGAGGCGGTGCAACTGGAGGCGGTGCAACTGGCCGTGCCGCTGGCGGTGCAACCGGCGGCGGACCCAGGCGGGCTGGACTCGGGCGGGGCCCAGCCGGACGGCGGCGGGTGAGTAGGACGATGACGACGATCAACAGCACCAGGGCTACAACGCCACCGATCAGGAGTCCTTGCTTGCCGCCGAGCTTGGCCAGCAGGCCGGTGTCGGCCGCGGAGTCCGCGCCGGGGGGTTGGCCGGTGCCGTTGTCGGGCGTCCTCTCTCCGGCTGGGTCTCCACCCGCTTGAGGTGTCGCCGGATCGAGCGCCTCCGCCTCGGAGCCGGCTGGGTCGGTGGTGCCGTCGGTAGTCGTGCCGTCTTCGCTCCCCGTCACGCTTCCATCTGGATCAGGGACGCGGCGGATCGTGTCCGGCATCACGCGGATGGTCGGCGGTTCTGCCGGGGGGATTGTCGGTGGGGGTGGTGAGCTGCGCGGAGCTCGACGGTTCGGGGGAGGTGGGCTCGCGGGTGGCACAGTGACCGGCGGCGGTGACGGCTGAGATTCCGAGCGGTTCGGTCGACGCGCGGGTGGTTGGGCAGTCCCGGACCCGGACGAAGACGTCGTTCCCTGCCGGCGATCACGGCTGGCCGTGGCGGCGAAGGCTTCGAGGTCGGGCGCGGCTTCTTCCAGGATGCGGTCGAGCAGTTCCCGGTGGCGCTTGCGGCGGAAGGCCGAGAAGACGCTGTCGGAATCGAGAGGGTTGTCGAGGGCCTCGCTGCGGCTCTCGTCGCGGTCGTCACGGTTCCAGGTCCGTTCGTAGCGGCGACGGAAGATGTAGTCAGCGCTGGCGGTCTCGATAACCAGGATCTCCAGGGTCATGCGCTGCTCCCGCCGCTGGTGACGGTAGCCGCGCACGATGCCGGTGAGCACGTAGGGCACGCCCAGCCGCTGGCCCAGGCGTGCGCCCAGGCTGGGATCGACGGCCACGCGCTCGGCCGGGATGCCCAGTTCCGCCAACGCGCTGCGGACCGCGGTCCGACTCGCTGGCACCATGCTGTCGAGCTGCGACAAGGTGCTGTGCAGCGCTGCCTCGCTGTGCTCTTCGAGGTCGGACAAGCTCTCCCCGGAAGCGTTGACGATCTCGACGACCGCCACCTGGATCTGCGCCGCTGCCGGTGCTGCTGCTAGAAGCGCTGCCAGCAGCACAGCCAGCCCAGTCGAGACCAACAAAGCGAGCAGGCTGAGGGTCGAAGGATGCAGAGTGCCCCTCCGAGGCGTGAGGATCCGGGGTGTCCCCGGTGCTGGCGGTTCCGGTGGTGAAGGGGCCAGATGGAACATGCGCGCGAACTCCCTGGATGTCGAGAGAGCCGCCGGAGGTTCACTCCGGCGGCAAGGTAACGGGATCTCAGACGTCGGTCGACGAGTCGTCGACGCGCGCCGGTGCCAGGCGGTCTCCCAGGTCTTCGATGCGCCGCGGCGTCGCGAGGATCGCGCGGTAGAGGTCGAGGACCAGGTAGACGGTGAGGAAGGTCAGGTAGGCGAAGAGGGGCATCAGGCCGATGTTGAGCAGATCGCCACCGGGCATCGGGAGGACACCGAAAGCCTGTCCCATGAAGGCGAAGTACTCACCATCGAATACCTGCAGCATCAGCTTGACGGCCGTGAACAGCGCGATCGCGGATCCGACGCCGAAGCCGACAGGTACCAGGCGTAGACCCAACTTGGCCAGGAAGGCGATGATGCCGAGCGCTTCGTCACCGGCGCTGGTGTCACCGCTGACCTCGACGTTGACGGTGCGTGGTTGCAGCGCGCAGCCGCAGACGAAGAGCAAGAACAGGAAGAGGCCGAAGGCGGTACCGATCATCGCGAAGTCGATGCTGTCGGTGACCTCTCGTTGCTTGAAGCCAGCGTAGCTCAGGACCACGAGGGCCGCGATGCCGCCACTGACCGAGAGCAGGGCGAAGACGTCCAGGAAGCTGCGGGAACTGAGCCTGCTCGGCGACCCGCTGATGAGGCTGGCACCGCTGTGCAGGAAGCGGGCGGCAGCGAAATGCAGAACGAAGCCCAGCGGCAAGGTGAGGAAGATGGCCATCACCACGGCTTCGAAGGTCTCGACCTTGATGGCGAAGATGATCTGGGTCAGCACCAGGACGATCACCGCCAGGGCGAAGGCGATGTGCCCGAGGTTGCTCAGCAGGCTGTTGACGCCGTGTAGCAGATTCTCCGACAACATCCCGCGCAGGCCACCGAGGAGGCGGTCGAGCAGGGTCAAGTGCGGTGTCAGGGCCGAGCTGTCGTCACTGCTGGCCAGGGTGCGGGCGCGTTCCCAGGGGCCGGGACCGGCACTGGCGACACCTGCCCTGCTACCGCTCGCCATGCCACCCGGTGGCGGCGGGGGCGGCAGCGGACTGCCGGTGGGAAAGCTGATGCCCTCGAGGGTTTGCAGCTCTACCCACTCGCTCATGCCGGGTTGGGAGACGTAGGTGGTGGGTGGTAGCTCGCCAGCTGCCGCCATTCCTTGCAAGACACTGAAGTCGGCGGGGCCGAGTTGCTGGCCGTCCTTGTAGTAGTACCACTGCTGTTCGCTCATGGCTTCCTCCTGGCTCGGCGCGCTCGTGGCGCCCGAGAATCGCGATCTGGTACAGAGTTGTGGCGGAAGTCTACTACAGGGCACGGCAGCGGCCATGGAGGCCCTGGCTCAATCGAGTTCCGTCAGCGGATGGGGCAGCACCGGCGGTCGTGGAATCTCGCTGTCCGGCAGCTTCAGAGACAGGTCGTCGAACAGCAGCTGGCGCGGTACCGCGGCGCTGACCACGGGCAAGCCGGGTGCTCCGCCGAAACTGGAGCGCAGTGCGGCACCGGGCGACAGGAAGGGCACGCTGTAGGCAATCGGCTCGCCCGCGGCACCGACGATCTCTTTGAAGGTGTTGTGGTTGATGCCGGTCAGCTGTCCGTTGCGCAGCAGCTCGGTACGGCCATCGGGGTAGAGCTTGTAAGCCTCGACGACGTTGACGTTACCGCTGCCCTGGATGCGCTGCGCCATGCGGGCGGTGCTGCTGCCCTGGTCCGGCGCCGGTGTGACCAGAGGGTTGTCGACGCGCCGGATGACGATGGCGTATTCGAGGTCGCGCTCGGCGGCCAGCGCCAGGAGTTCGCGCTGCAGGGTGTCCCTGTCCTGTGGTTGCTCGCTGCTCAGGATCAGGTTGCTGGGCAGCGGACCGGCGCCGCGGCGACTTCCCGTGGAGCGGGTCTGGACGGGTACCGGGGTGCGGTCGGTGAGCAGGTGCTTGAGGATGCCGCGCTCCACCAGAGTGGTGGTGCTCGTCGCGACGCCTTCGTCGTCGATGCGGGCGTCACCGAACAGGGACAGGCCCTCGTAGCTCCGGCGCAGCGGATCGTCCACCAAGCGGAAGGCGCGCGGCAGAACTCGGCCGCCGACGCGATCCATGAAGGGTGTCTGGGCGGCGGCGAAGTACTGGTCGAGTTGCGGGTTGTCGGTCACCGGTCGGCGGAAGGCTGGTAGCTGCGGTGCGAAGAGCTGCAGGAACAGCTCGGCTGCTGCCTGGTCCTCGACCAGTACCGGGCCGTTGTAGCGCGGTGCCGGTGGCGCCGTGCGCAGGTCGAGCAGGCGTGAGCCGAGTTGACGGACGCGCTGCTTGAGTTCGCTGATCGCCGGCAACTCGTTCCAGTCGCGCGCGATGAGCAGGAAGGCATCGGACAGGTAGCGGCCATCTTCGGCGCGTGTCGAGGCGGTGACCACGACGCTGATGCTGGTCGCGCCCTGGTCGAAGCCGCCGCCGCCGGAGTTGAGATAGCGGCTGCGGCTGCGGTCGAGGTCGAGGCGTACGCTCGAGTTTTCGATCCCCGGCATGTCGAGGAACTCGGCCGAGAGCGTGCGCACCAGGTCCTGTGCCGCCTTGCGGTCGAATTCCAGGCCGGGCCGCGTCTCGACGATGAAGTTGAGGTCGGCGGGTGCGAAGTCGAGCAGGTTGCTGCTGCGGGTGCGGTTCTGGAGCGCGGCTTGCTTGCGCGCCAGGGTTTCGACCGCTTGCTTGTAGGCGCCATCCGTGGCCAGCCACATCTGCCGGCGCAATTCGATCTCGTCGTCTTCGAGCGGCAGTATCGCGCTGCCGCTGCGACCGAGCAGGCCCGCGGCCGAGGACAGGCTGAAGAAGTTGGTGTTGTCGAACTCGGGGCTGCCGACGCGAATCTCGGAGCTGAACCGGCGGCCTCGGTCGTTCAGGTCGCCGAACAACTGGCCGAGGTGCCCGGTGACCCGCAAGCCTTGATAGTCGTCGACACGGTAGGCCATGTAGTAGGGGCTCTGCAGCTGTTCCAAGCGCAGATCGCGCAGGGAGCGGCTCAGCTCGGTACCCATGGCTTCGAAGATCGGGTCACCGACCACCGCGGGCGGCAGGGCAAGCTCGCCCTTGTTCGGCGTGCCGTCGGTCTCGGTCGCCGAGACCTCGGGGTCCGCTGCCGAAGGGGCCGGCAGGATGGGCAGCCGTTCCTGCGACTTGTCCTGCTTTTGCACCTCGATGGTCGACACCAGGATGCCGGGGGAGATCGCTGCCACCGGCACGCCGCCGGACTCGGCACCGCAGATGCCGTTGAAGACACCGGGTTGATTGTCGGCTGCGACGATGTTGCGGAAGGCAGCCAGGGGGGTGCCGATCAGGTCGACACCGCGCACCAGTTCTTCGTGGCCGTCCGGGTAGACCTTGTAGACCAGGGTCGGCAGCACGTTGAACGCATTGGCGATGCGCCGGCCGGTGAGCGTGAAGCCGCCCTGGACCTCGGCGAAGCGCAGGCCGAACGGCTTGCCCTCGGCGCGGATGCGTTCTATCAGCATCTGAGTGAGACGGTCGGGTGCCACGCCGTCCTCGGCTTCGACCAGCAGGTTGGATTGGCGGGCGACAGCTTGGAAGCCAGGCGCGCGGCGGCCGTGGCCGTTGGACTCGGGGAAGCCTTCGATCGGTGAACGGGACAGCAGGAAGCCGCGCAGCACGCCGTCGTCGACAACCGTCACGCGCCGTGCGGCGACACCCTCGTTGTCGAAGCGATAGAAACCAGCCAGATCCGTATCGCCGAGCTGGTCGAGGGTGGGGTCGTAGTGGAGGTCGAAGGCGGGCGGCAGGATCTGCTCGCCGACCTTCTGCTTGAAGGTCTGGCTGTCGTCTTCGCGCTTCAGGCGATGCCCCTCGACGCGGTGGCCGAAGACCTCGTGGAAGAAGACGCCGGCAGCGCTGCCGGAGAGAATCGCCGGGCCGGAGAAGGGCTCGACCACCGGTGCCTGACGCAGTGCCTGCAGTTCACCGATCATCTTCTCGGCGGCGGCGGCCAGTTCGGCGTCGTCGGGCAGGTCTTCGGGGTCGTAGGCGAAGTAGCTCTGGTAGCGCGGCAGTTCCATGCCGTCGTCGGCCTTGGTGTAGGCGGTCAGCCACAGTTGATAGCTGAGGCGGGAGGTCTGCACCTGCGAGCCTTCGCTGTTGACGTACCAGCGGTGCTCGACCGCCGCTTCCAGCGTGGCGCGTGCCTCGTACACGTGCTCGATGCTGGCGAACGGTGCGGTGGCTCGGCGCAGCCGCTGCTCCCACAGCTGACGATCCAGGCGCAGGTCGGCGAGATGCTCGCTGTGCTGGACGGCGGGCGCACCGGCGAAGTCGGCGGATGGATCTTCGCGCTCGACCGCGACCTGCACGTTGGTGCGCACCTGGGTCAGGCGCTCCAGGGCCCGCTTGTAGGCGCGATCCGTGTGGTACCACAGGATGCTGCGCAGCGACGGACCCGCCTCGACCGGCAGTTCGATGAAGCTGCGACCGCCCTCGCCCAGGTTGGCCAGCGGGCCGCCGCGCAGCGGGTGCGTGTTGTCGAGCTGTGGATCTCCGACGCGCAGGTCGATGTCGAGCTGGCGATAGCGCTGGTCATAGCTCTCGGCGAGTTGGCCGAAGAGCGCTTGCAGCTCGATCTCGCGCCGCTCCAGCACCTCGTAGGAGAGGAAGTAGGGCGGCTCCGGCTGGTCAGCCAAGCCCTCCATGGTGCGCTGGAGTTCGAGTTCGAGGCGGCCGAGAGTGACGTCGAACGGAGGGGCGACTTCCGTGACGACCCCCGGCGCGACCGGCGGCTTGGGGTCCGAGGGTGCAGCGTGTGCCGGTGCGGGCGGCTGAATCAGGGGCAGCAGCAGGAGGAAGAGGAGGGAGGCGAGGGCAGGTGATTTGAACATCGAAGCTCCAGGGTTCGGCGCGGCGTGAGCCACACCGAGCGCTCATTCTCTGTCGTGATGATCCCAGCCCTGGCGGTGGCGCAGGGTGGTGATGTGGGCGACGTGGTGCCGGCCATGCCAGGCGTAGGTCTGGACGGAACCGCCGACGGTCTTCTCGCCTTCTTCCGGATGATCGTAGGTCCGCGTCAGGTCGTCCTCGTCGAGGGTGCCCAGCAGATTGACCCAGCGCTCGTGGACTGCCGCGAGCAACTGCAGGGAGACCTCGATCGGCGTTTGTTCGACGTCGGGGAGGTTGGCCCACGCTTTCTCGTTGTACGGCGCGATGCGCGGGTGCGTTTCAGTGAGCGCCAGCTTGCTGCGCTGGTAGCCGTTGAGGTGGCTGTCGGCCATGTGGTGGACTACTTGCCGCACGGTCCAGCCACCTTCGCGGTAGGGGGTGTCGAGCTGTTCCTCGCTCAGCCCCTCGACGGCTTGGCGTAGCGCCTGCGGCGTCTGGCGCAACTGCTGCAACCACTGTCGGTACTTGGCGGGGGTGATGTCTGAGTCCAGTTCGAAGGGACCGATGGGGTAGCGTGGATCACTGTCGGCTCCGGCTGTTGGGGCGTCACTCATGGCATCTCCTGGGGCATTAGGAGCCTGGGCTGGCAAGGCCTGGGCGAGAAAACCTGGTTGGGCAAAGACACTCTGGCATACAAGGTGAAGGTGGTTGGTGGTCGCTCAGGGCAGGTCGACTTCTTCCCCCCACACGTAGCGCGCGAACCACTGCCAGTTGTGCCACAGCGCGGCAAGCTGCTCTTTGGGGCGCGAGATGCCGTGTCCGAAATCCTGGTAGACGACCAGCCGCACGTCGACGCCCTGGTCCTGCAGACCCTGGTACAGCTTGTAGGCATTCGGGATCGGCACGCGCTGGTCGTTCTCGCCGTGCTGGATCAGGGTCGGCGTGGTGGCCTGCTGGATGTACGTCATGGGTGATGTCTTGGCGTAGATCTCGGGATCGTCCCAAGGATTGGCCTTCAGGTACTGGCGGGTGAAGGGGTGGATGTCGGTGTTGACGTAGTAGGTCTCCCAATCGGAGATCCCGGCACCCACCGAGATGGCACGGAAGCGGCCGCTGGTGGTGGTCAAGAAGGCCGAAATATAACCGCCCTGGCTCCAGCCCATGGCGCCGAGTCGCTCGGGGTCGGCGAGCCCCAGCTCGACCAGGTGATCGACGCCAGAGAGCACGTCCCAGGCGTCGCCGACCCCCAGGTTGCGCACGTTGAGCGCCCGGAAGTCGGCGCCGTAGCCGGTCGAGCCGCGGTAGTTGGGTTCCAGCACCAGCGCCCCCTTGGCTAGCCACTGCAACGCCGGGTAGACGTAGCCGGGCGTCGGGCCGGGCAGGCTGATCGCCGCCGGTCCGCCGTGGATGATCACCATCAGCGGCCGCGCTTCACCTGCTTGCCAATCCGCTGGCTTGTGCAGCACGCCCTCGATGGTAGCGCCGTCGTGGCTGGTCCACTGGATCACTTCGGCCTGACCCAGCGTCCATCCCTCCAGCTGGTGGTTGGTGTGGGTGACGCGTACCGGCTCGAAGGTACCGGCCTGGGCCTGGGTGACATCCAGGCGGTAGATCTCTTGCATGGCATCCGGCGTCTGCACCGACAGCGCCATGATCTCGCCGTCCTTGCTGGTCGTGAAGCCGTGGATGCGCAGGTCCGGGCGTGCGGTCGACAGCGCCGCGACGGCACCGTTGTCGACGTCCAACTCGTAGAGCCCGCGCCGTGTCCCCTGGTAGGCGGTGAAGAAGACTCCTGCTGGTGTCACGGTGACGCCCTGTGGGTTCTCGTCGAGCTGCACGGGGATGATGCGCGGCGCGCCGGCGGTCTCGGTGTCCGCGCCGACCGTCACCAGGCCGAGTTGTTCGTTGACGTAGAAGTTCGACGTGGTGTTGCCGTTGGCGGTGAAGAACAGCAATCGCTCGCCGTCGGGCAGCCACATAGGGACTCCGTCGACACCTGGGCGTTCGACGACCATCCGAAGCTGCGGTAGGTCTGCTTCGCTCTCGCTCTCGCTCTCGCTCTCGCTGTCTCCGTCCTCGGGTTTGTCCTCTTGCCGGCAGGGGACCGGAGCCGTCAGAGCTGGTACGTCCAGCACGCCGATGTCGGTCGTCACATAGCCGAGGATCGTCGGATTGTCGGCACGCTGAACGGCGATGCGGGTGCCATCGGGGGACCAGTCGAAGTCGCCGATATGGAACTCACCGCCGGTCAGGCGTACCGGCTCTGGCAGGTCGCACGCCGCTGCTTCGGGAGACGCCGCCAGGCGTGGTGGTAGGTCTTGCAACCACAGGTGGCTGAGCCGGTACTCTTGATCTTCGATGGCGAAGTCGCCGTATTTCTTGGACTGGGCTTCGCGAGCTTCGTCGTCGTCGGCGCGCGTGTAGGCTAGTCGCTTGCCGTCGGGCGAGAAGGCGAAGTCGCCGATGCCGCCATCGACCGACGTGAGCGCGAAGGCCTCACCGCCGCTGACGTGGATCAGGTGGAGCTGTCCCTCGCCGCCACGGCGTGCCTGAAAGGCGAGCCACTGGCTGTCCGGCGACCACGTCGCGTTGCCGCTCGAGCCGTCCTCGGTACGCGTCAGCTGGAACGGAGTGGCGCCATCGCTCGGAGCGAGCCAGATTTCCGTGTCGAACCGGTTGTTCTCCCAATCCGTGGTGCGCAGGGTGAAGGCGACGTGGCTGCCGTCCGGCGAGATGCGCGCGCCGCCGGCGCGCCGCAGGTCGATCACGTCCTCGAAGCTGGGGCCGGGGACGCTTGGCTCAGGCTTGGCGTCTGGTGCGGCTGTAGCCTCTTCCTGCGCTGCAGGCTCTTGCTGAGCACCAAGCGTGGTGGCGCCAAAGCCGAGAAGCAGGCCCAGAACCCAGCCACAGGTCGACCAGGAAAGTGTGCGACTGTTCGAGGTAGGAGGTTTCGAAAGCGAAATCTGCTGAATCATGCTGGCGTCTCTCCGGAACGTGAAGACGGGAGGGCGGGAAACGGGGAAGGCGGAAGTCAGGACTATAGCAGTAGCCCCCCTCCGGCGAGCTTGGCGTCGTGTCGTCGCCTGTAACCTTTTCTCCTCCCCGTGCGTTGAGTACAGTGGGATGGAAAGCATGCAGCCACCTTCGACATCCAATTCGACAAGTCCAGCCACAGCCGGCGCTACAGGCGACGGCGAGAAGCTGCGCGCGCACATGGACAAGGTGTACTCGTTCGCCTACTACTACCTGGGCAACCGCGAGGACGCCGAGGACGTGGCGCAGGAGGTGTTGATCCGCTACTGGAACCACCGCGCACAGCTCGACCCGGACGGTACCCCGGCCTGGCTCAACCGGGTGACCCGCAACGCTTGCTTCGACCAGCTGCGTCGGCGCAAGACGCGGCGCGCGGTGCTCGACCAAGACGGTGACGCCAAGACCGAGCGTGCTCCATCCCCGGGCCTCGACCCGGAGCGCCAGGCGACCGGCAACGACTTTCAGCGTCACCTGAAGCGCGCTCTGACCGCCGTGCCCGAGCCCTACCGCTCGGTGGTCATCCTGCGCGAGATCCAAGATCTGAAGTACGGTGAGATCGCCGGCCGTCTGGAGATGCCGCTGAACACCGTCAAGACCTACCTGCACCGCGGCCGCCGCCAGTTGCGCGAGTTGCTGCGGGAGGTGTACGACCATGAAGAACGAGATGAAGGACGACCTCTTGCCGTCACCGCACTCTGAAACGCACGTGGCCGAGCTGACCTGCTGCGACGTGCTCGACCAGCTCGAAGCGCACCTCGATGGTGAGTTGGCGCCGACGCGCCTGGCTGCGATGACGCGTCACCTGCGTATCTGCGCCGCCTGTGCGGACGAACTGGCCTGGGCGCGTCAAGTTCGCGGTGGCCTGCGCGGGTTGCCGCGGCTGACCTGCCCGCCGGGACTGCTAGAGACCGCGGCTGCTACCGGCAATTCCGCCGCGTCGACGAGCGAGCCGCTCGCCGACGTCGTGTCCCTGGCGTCGCGGCGGCCCCGATCTGCTGTGCCCGAGACGGTGGCTGTTCGTCGAGACGTCCGTGCGTGGCGTCCGCTGCTGGCCGCTGCCATCGGAGGGTTGGCTGTCGCCCTGACGCTGCTGTGGGTACCCGGGCTCAGCGGGCCGGGAGCGCCGACGGACGCAACGACGCAGGGCGCCGATGCTGCCACGGCTGGAGTGTCCATGGCCGAGGTGGCTGCGGCAGGTGTCGAAGTGCTCGAGTCGACGGCGTCGCCGGCCGATCCGTTCGCGCTGGACACCGTGCCCAGGGTCTCGCCTCTCGGGCCTGCCGCTGTTCCGGGCGGCGCCGTGCCCGCCGCCGCAGCGCTCGACGCGCAGGCACTGGCGCAGGCCGAAGACGAGATGCGCTTCGCCCTGGCGTACATCAATGGTATCCACCGGCAGGCCGCGCTGGCGCTGCGCGACCAGATGCGCGAACATGTGGCGGCGGCACCCTATCGGAGCTTGCAACGGTTGTCGTTGATCGATACGCCCAGTAGTTCCTGACTCAATCCCTGCAGAAGCGAGACTGTCCATGCCAAGCTCGAGATTCGCCTCCCCGGTTTCTGTCACCGCTGCGCTGCTGATCGTCGCGCTATCGTGGCTTGTTGTTCCGGTGCCGGCCGTCCAGGCGCAAGACCTCCTGGAGGCGCTGCGCAGCGAGCCTGGTTTTGTCGATCTGGAGAGCCTGGACGTCGGCCTGAACTCGGAGCGGCAAGTCGTCGACATTCATCTCACAGGACCGCTGATCAAGATGATCGGTGAGGCGACGCGCGAGGAAGATCCCGAGTTCGCCGACCTGGTGGCCGGTTTGCAGTTGGTGCGCGTCAACATCTTCAACCTGGAAGGCGAAGACGAGACCGATGTCGACATCGAACGCCTCGACCGCCGCACGCGTGCCATGCTGGGTGTCTTGCAAGAAGAGGGCTGGCTACCGGTCGTGCAAGTGCGCGACGACGGCGATCACATCTACGTCGCGATCAAGATGCGTGGCGACCGCATCGCGGGACTCACCGCACTGTTCCGCGACACCACGCAGCTGGGGCTGGTCAATATCGTCGGAGATCTCGACCCGGTGCAGATCGGCCGCATCGGTCAGCGTCTCGGGCTCGATCCGCTGCAGCAGCTCGGGGAGTCGATGCACGAGGGCGACGCCGCTGGTGCCAGTGACGGAGGCGCCAGTGACGGAGGCGCCAGTGACGGAGGCGCCAGTGACGCGGAATCGGCGCCGGCAGCGCCGGAGGAGTCCGAGCCGTGACGCGCGAACACCATGTGCTCAGGCTGACTCAGTCCTTGCTGGCCCTACTTCTGCTCGTCGGAGCCACCGGCTGCGTGCTGCACACGCCGCGCACGGACCGCGTTGCCCGTCAGCTCGAAGCCTCCATGCCCGGAGTGCGTTTCGAAGCGCGCGAGGGCGTCAAACTTGGTCGTATGTCACTCGGCCTGGCCGGACGGCTGACCGCCTTCGCCGCCGACCAGGACGAGGATCCCGAGGTCGAGACGGCATCGCGCATGCTACGCGAACTGCGGCGAGTGGAAGTGGCGAGCTACGGCCTCGAGGGGGATGAACCCTCCGCCTGGCCCCGTGAGCTGGAAGACGCCTTTCGGCACGAGGGCTGGCGTACCTTGGCCCGCATCCACCAACCGGACGGCGCGCTGGCCTGGGTGCTCTATCAGGGGCAGTTCGACCACATGCACAGCGCGCTGGTCATCCACCTGGAGCACGAAGAGTTGAACGTCGTGCGCCTGGAAGGCCGTCTGGACCGAGTGATCTACGTCGCCATGGATATGGTCCGCAACGGCGAATCCGCGGACATCGTCGATACCTGAACCAGCCTTGTCGGCGATCCAGCAGGATCGCAACCCCTGGTCATGTCGGTCTGGCCCTCCCCCGTGCCCTTCCCTCTCGTCTGCCTACAGATCTTCAAGATTCCGAGTCGCTGTCCATATTTTTGGATCAGACCCACTTTTGTGGCAAGCGTGGCGGCACGGTGAGCCTTGAGACACGGGGGGCTTTGCACTCCTGAGGACTCGTCGGCGACCTGGCACGCCCCTTGCTGCCGACGGCGTTAGGGGTCCGGTTTCCGCCGTACTCGAGTGTTTGTCCTCACGACTACCAGAACACAACCCACGAAGGAGATTGAATTGAGCAAGAGGCGTCTGTTTATCGCGATCCTCGCTCTGGCGCTGGTGGCTACCACCGGCACTGCCTGGGCACAGGGAACGCAGACCGGTACCCTTACCGGAACTGTTACCGATTCCAACGGTGAGGCCCTGCCGGGTGTCACGGTTACCGCAACCTCCGCGTCCCTGTTGGGCGAGCGCACCGCGTTCACCGGCTCCAACGGTGACTTCGTGCTGCGCGGCCTACCGCCGGGTGCCTACACCGTCATCTTCGAGCTCGAAGGCATGACCACCGTCGAGCGTACCGCCACCGTCGAACTGGGCCGCACGTCGCGTTCCAACGCCGAGCTGCAGGTCAGCGCGGTGGAAGAGACCATCGTGGTGCGCGGTGAGAGCCCGACGGCCCTCGAGACCACCTCGGTCG